>CAVPTL010000001.1:0-34334 GCA_963708725.1 uncultured Actinomycetes bacterium
CAGCCGGGTGCGCTACCAGGCTGCGCCACGCCCCGAGAACGCCGAGTATATCGGGAACCCGCAGACCTCCCAGACGGTCAAACTCCCAGTGAGCATGTCTGCAACGATCGCCGTTCCCCTCCACCCCGCTCGCCGGGCATACGATCCGGCCGGGGCGAACAGTCCGACGAAAAGCTCGCCAGCCGCGCCGCTCGCGGCGATGCCGCCGCATTTGAAGAGCTGGTCGTGCGCTACCAGGATCGACTGTACACGCTTGCGCTTCGCATCACATCGTCCGAGGCCGACGCGCGCGACTGCGTCCAGGAGGGCCTGATCTCGGCATGGCGCGCGCTCGCCAAGTTCCTGGGGGACGCGCAGTTCTCGACGTGGATCTATCGGATCGTGGTGCGCAAGGCCTACGATGTGATCGAGCGGCGCAAGCGTCTCCCCCAGCCCGTCGACGAGGTGCCCGCGGTATCGACCACCATCGATTCGTCGGAGAGCATCGATCTGATGGACGCACTCGCCGGTCTCGAGCTGGATTTCCGCACGGTGATCACCGCCTGCGAGATCGTTGGCATGTCGATGGATGAGGCTGGGAAGTCACTCGAGCTGCCGGCGGGCACGGTCAAATCGAGGCTTCACCGCGCGCGTGCCCAGCTGGCCCAGCAACTGGATCCGGAGCGTGCCCGGTGAGCGACGACCAGCACTCGGATCTGATCCGCCGCCTGCATGAGGAGGGTTCCGCCAAGGCGCCTGACGGGCTCCAGTCCGAGGTGATGGTTCAGGTCGCCGCCGAGCCGCGGCGCAAGCCGTCGCGTCCGCGGCGATTGTGGCGTCCCGTGCTCGCCGTGGGGGCGGTGGCCTGTGCACTTGGAGGCGCGGCCATCGGCCTCTCGAGTCTCGGTGGCGCGTCGACCGCCGGTGGCTCCAGCTCGTCGGCCGCCGCGTCCGCAGACGCCGAGTCCACCCTGGGGGCGTCAGCGCAGGGATCGGTCGCGAATGTCCGGGTATACACGGTGCCGGCTCGCACGGCCGCGACGATCCTTGGAACATCCAGCCCGAAACAGTTGAGCCGGTTGTTCGACGCCAAGACACCCAAGAGCTCCGCCGGCATCCCGTCCGTGACTGTCAGGTTGCCGGCGTCGGGCGGAACCGCCGTCGAGGCCCGGCTGCGAGTTGCCGAGCAACGCTGGAGGCAGCTCAACGCAGCGCAGTCGGCCGATCAACGGCCGGTACGAGTGATCGTCCGACCCCCCACCACCACGACCGGCCCCTAGCTCTCGGAGAGTGCCTGCACCACGGCGTCGGGCACATCGGCCACCGGCAGTGACGACTGCTCGCGGCCACGGCGCACCTGAACGTCGGCGGTACCGTCGCTGGCCGTGCGCTTGCCGACGGTCACGCGGGTCGGAATCCCAATCAGCTCGGCATCGGCAAAGCGCGCCCCCGGTCCCATGTCTCGGTCATCCACCAGCACTCGCAGGCCGCGGGCGTCCAGCGCCGCAGCAATCCTCTCGGCCGCCTCGACCTGAGGTGAGCCGGCGTCGCCGATCACGACCATATGCACGTCGAACGGCGCGATCGCGGCCGGCCACACGATGCCCTTCTCGTCGTGTGACTGCTCGACGGTGGCGGCCATGATCCGGGCCAGGCCGATGCCGTAGCTTCCCATCACGATCGTCTGTTCGGTCCCCGATTCGTCGAGGTAGGTGGCCCCCAGCGCCTCGGCGTAGCGGGTGCCCAGCTTGAAGATGTTGGCGACCTCGATCGCCTGCTCGACCCGCAGGGTGCCGACGCCGCAGCTCGGGCACACCTCGCCTCCGGACACCTCCCGCAGGTCGTGGAACTCCGCCTCGAAGTCGCGTCCGGCCTGGACGCCGCGCAGATGGTGCCCGGTGACGTTGGCACCGGCGACGAACTGCCCGTCGCGGAGGGCGTCGTCTGCGATGACTCGCACCCGCACGCCGACCGGCCCGATCGACCCCGGCTCGGCACCGAAGGTGCTGCGGATCTCGTCGGCGGTCGCCGGCCGGAAATCCGATTTCAGCGCCTTTTGGGTCTTGAGCTGATGCAGCCGGTCGTCACCACGAACCAGCGCGAGCACGACCTCGTCTCCGACCACCACCGGCATGGCCTTGGCGGTCGCGGCGGGATCGACGCCGAGCAGATCGGCGAGCGCTTCGATCGTGGTCGCATCGGGCGTGGCGATGTCCTCGGGAGCGGCGAGCTGCTCGGGGAAGACGGGAGCGCGGGGATTCGAGCGCGCCACCTCGAGATTGGCGGCGTAGTCGCAGTTCGAGCACAGCACCAGCTCGTCCTCACCCGACGGGCTGGGAACCATGAACTCGTGTGCCTGGGTGCCGCCCATCATGCCGGTGTCGGACTCGACCATCCAGGCATCGAGTCCACACCGCTCGAAGATCCGCCTGTACACCTTGATATGCCGGTCGTACGATTCGTCCAGCCCGGCGAAATCTCGATCGAAGCTGTAGGAGTCCTTCATCATGAACTCGCGCGTGCGCAGGATCCCACTCTTGGGCCGGGGCTCGTCCCGCTCCTTGGTCTGGATCTGATACCAGATCTGCGGAAGCTCTCGGTAGGAACGGATCTCACGCGCTGCGATGAACGTGAAGCACTCCTCGTGGGTCATCGCCAACACGTACTGCTTGCCCGACGAGTCCTCCAGCCGAAACAGGTTGTTGACCCCATACCGATTGGTTTCCCGCCACAGCTCGGCAGGATTCAGCACGGGCATCGACACCTCCATCGCGATCGTCTCCATCTCTTCGCGAAGGATCGCGGCAATCCGTTGCATCACCTTCCAGCCCAACGGCAGAAACGCGTACAAGCCCGATCCCACCTGACGCACGTAGCCGGCGCGCACCAGCAGCCGATGGCTGATTGCCTCGGCGTCCGCCGGGTCGTCCTTCAGGGTGGGCAGCAGGTACCGCGATGCACGGGTGATCATCGGCGGGCTAGCTCGCCGCTGCCGCGACTTTGGGCTTGCGCGGCGGCGGCAGATGGATCGGACGCCCGAGAGCGACCAGGGCCGCCTCCTTCAACCCCTCGGCCAACGTGGGATGGGCGGCAAACGAGTCGGCGAGGGTATCGACGGTCGCTTCGGCGGTGATGCCGACGACGCCCGCGTTGATCAGCTCGGTCGCCTGTGGCCCGACAATCACGATCCCGAGCAACTCGCCGTAGCGATTCTCGTGGAGGGTCTTGACCCAGCCGGACGTCTCGCCGTTCATCTGGGCACGGGCCGAGGCCGAGAACGGGAACTTGCCGACGCGCACCTCATCGCCGAACCGCTCGCGCGCCTCGGCTTCGGTGAGGCCGACGGCGGCGACTTCGGGATCGGTGTACGTGCACCGCGGCACGGCTGCGTAGTCGATCTCGGAATCGTGGCCGAGTGCATTCTCGGCAGCGATTTCGCCCTCACGAAACGAGGTATGGGCGAGCTGGAACTGGCCGGCGACATCACCTACGGCGTAGATGTGCGGCACGCTGGAGCGCATGTGGCGGTCGACGTCCACGCCGCTTCGGGGATCGAATGCCACCCCGGCGGCCTCCAGCCCGATGTTGTGCACGCTGGGGCCGCGACCGGTGGCCACCAACACCAGGTCGGCCTTGACCTCGCCGCCCTTGGCGTCGGCGTCCTGGAAGGTGACCGTGACCCCTGATTTTCCCTCGACCACGGCGGTGGCGCGGCTGCCGAGGTGCATGGTGATCCCCCGCTTCTTGAACGCGCGGGCGAGTTCCTTGGACGCGTCGGCGTCCTCCATCGGGATCAGCCGGTCGAGCATCTCGACGATCGTCACCTCAACGCCCCAGTGCTGCATGATCGATGCGAACTCGCACCCGATCACCCCGCCGCCGAGCACGAGCAGCCGCCGTGGCACCTCGGTGATCTCGAGCAGGCTGGTCGAATCGAGGCAGCGGGGCCCGTCGATGCCGTCGACCGGTGGTCGCAGAGCATGGCTGCCGGTGGCGATCACCGCAGATTTGAAGGTGATGTCCTCCTGGCCCTCAACCGCGATCGTGTTCGCGTCGCGGAAGGTGCCGCGTCCCGAGACGACGGTGATGCCGTTGGCCTTGACCACGCCGGTGATGCCGTTGACCAGGCCCGAGACGATGCCGTCCTTGTTGCTCTGGGTCTGGACGAAGTCCAGCTCGGCACCGGAGACGTTGACGCCGATCTTCGCAAAGGTCTCGTGCGCCTCTTTGAGGGCATGCGCCGTTGCCACCCAGGCCTTGGTGGGGATGCATCCGACGGTGATACACGTTCCGCCGATGCGACCCTGCTCGATCAGGACAACGCTTGCGCCCAGCTGAGCCGCGCGGATGGCGGCCGGATATCCACCGGGTCCGCCGCCCAGAACGGCGACATCACACTCCATAGGAACTCGCTCCTCACGATCGCTTAAAGTCCAACGGAACTCTAGTGGAAAGCGGTCGCGAGACGGCCGGGGTCAGACCCGCTCGCCGGGCTCGCCGATCCACGCGATCGTCGTGCCCGCGGGATACTCGTCACCCTCGGAGGCCACGACCTGAAGAAGCGTGCCGTCGGCCTCGGCCTCGACCTCCTGGGTGACCTTATCGGTATCCAGCTCATACAACGGGTCGCCGCGCTTGACAGTGGCGCCCTCGGGCACCAGAAACCGGATCAGCACAGCGCCGGCTTCGCCGTCGCCCAGGCTCGGGATGGTGACTGCAGTGGCCATCGATCAAGAGCCTACCCGACGATGACGATAAGGTTCCCGCATGGCGCACGCACAATCTGAATCCCCCCTTCAGCTGGACGCCGACACCGCTCACAGGCTGTTTCGCGAGATGGTGTTGATCCGTCGCTTCGAGGAGCGCACCGAGGAGCAGTACACGCGGGCGCGGATCGGCGGCTACTGCCACCTGGCCATCGGCGAAGAGGCCTCGGTCGTGGGCGCAATCGACGCGATGCAGGAGGGCGACTGCGTGTTTGCGTCCTACCGCGACCACGGCACGGCGATCGCGGTCGGCAGCGCGCCCGGCGCCGTCATGGCCGAGCTGTTCGGCAAGGTCACCGGCTCGGCCCACGGCCGTGGCGGGTCGATGCATCTGCTCGACGTCGAGCGTCGCTTCTACGGCGGCTGGGGGATTGTCGGGGCCCACCTACCCATCGCCGCCGGGGCGGCACTGGCGCTCGAGCACACCGAGCAGCCAAACGCCGTTCTGTGCCAGTTTGGCGACGGTGCGGTGGCGACAGGCGCGTTTCACGAGGCGCTCAACCTGGCCGCGGTGTGGAAGCTCCCAATCGTTTTTCAGGTGATCAATAACCAGTACGGGATGGGCACCTCGGTCGCGCAGTCGGCCGCCGAGCCCGACCTGTGGAAGCGGGCAGCGGCATACCGGATGCACGGTGAGCGGATCGACGGCAACGACCTGATGGCCGTGCGCGAAGCGTCGTCGCGGCTGCTCGAGGCCGCCCGCTCCGAGCGCAAGCCGGCGCTTTTGGAGACGGTCACCTATCGCTTCCGCGGCCATTCGGTGGCCGACGCCGGCAAGGTGTATCGCAGCGCCGAGGAGATCGAGTCGTGGAAGCAGCGCGATCCGATCACGCGGTTCGGCCTGGTCGCCGCCGAGCAGGGACTCTTGACCGATGCCGATATCGAAGAGGTGTGGCGTGAGGTCAACGAGGTCGTCAAGCGGGCGATCGACGAGGCGCTGACCGCCGCCGACCCCGACCGCGATTCTCTGTATGAGCATCTGTACGGCGACCCGGCCTCCGAGGAGCAGTTTCGGCGAATGCTTGCCGGAGCCCCGTTCGGTGAGCGTGACGAGGGCGAATCATGGCCGATCTGACCTACCGCGAGGCGCTGCGGCGAGCGCTCGACGACGAGCTCGCCCGCGACGAGTCGGTGCTGCTCATGGGTGAGGAGATCGGCCGGTTCGAGGGCTCCTACAAGGTCACCGCCGGGCTGTGGCAGAAGTACGGCCCGCGCCGCGTCCGCGAAACGCCGATTTCCGAGGAAGGCTTCGTGGGAGCCGGCATCGGGGCGGCCATGCTCGGTCTGCGGCCGGTGATCGAGATCATGACGATCAACTTCATCCTGACCGCCATGGATCAGGTGATCAATCACGCCGCCAAGATCCGGTACATGTTCGGCGGCACGGTCGGCGTCCCGCTCGTGATCCGCGCTCCCGGAGGCGCCGGCGCTCAGCTCACAGCCCAGCATTCCCAGAGCCTCGAGGCGTGGTTCGCCGGCTGCCCGGGCCTCAAGGTCGTCGCACCGGCCAACCCCGCGGACGCATACGGCATGCTGAAGACCGCAATCCGCGACGACGACCCCGTGCTGTTCTGCGAGAACCTGGTCATGTACAACGTCACCGGATCGATTCCCGATGACCCCGAGTTCACGGTGCCGTTTGGTCGGGCAAACGTTGTCCGCGAGGGCGCCGACCTCACCATCGTCGCGCACTCCTACACCGTCCAGCGTGCGCTTCGGGTCGCCGATCGACTGGCGCAGGACGGTCTCGCCGTCGAGGTGGTCGACCTGCGTTCGCTGCGTCCCCTCGATGTCGACACCGTGGCCGCCTCGGTGCGCAAGACCAACCGTGCGCTGATCGCCGAGGAAGGCTGGTCGACCTACGGGGTGGGCGCTGAGCTCGCCGCCCGGATATCGCGCGTGTGCTTCGACGATCTCGACGCACCGGTCGAACGCGTCGGATCGGCCGAGGTGCCGATGCCGTACGCCAAGCCGTTGGAGCGGGCCGCATTGCCGCTGGAATCCAAAATCGAGGCTGCAGCGCGGAATCTGTTGCGCGAATGCGGGATCACGTAAGGGGAGAATGATGGCGGAAGAACTGGTTATGCCTCGGCTCAGCGACACGATGGAGGAAGGCACCATCGGCCGCTGGCTCAAGCAAGAGGGCGATGCGATCAAAGAGGGCGACGTGCTCGCCGAGATCGAGACCGACAAGGCGACCATGGAGTTCCAGGCCTACGCCGACGGAACGCTCCTGAAGATTCTGGTGGGCGACGGTGAGACGGTTGCGCTGGGCGCGCCGATCGCACTCGTCGGCGAGCAGGGCGAGGACGTCCCCGATCTGCCCGCAGCAGCGGCTCCCGCCGAGGAGGCAGCCGCCGAGCCGCCGATCCCCGAGCCCACCCAGACCGCCGCCGAGCCGGCCCCCTCCGGCAATGGAAACGCCGCCACCGAGACGCTTCGGATCAGCCCGATCGCCCGCCGCATGGCGGATCGCGCCGGCATCGACATCTCGACCCTCGCCGGGCGCGGCTCCGGTCCAGACGGCCGGGTGGTCAAGGCCGATGTCGAGCGCGCGATAGAGGCGGGTGGTGCAGCGCCGGCCGCTGCGGCGACCGCGGCTGTCCCCGCTCCGAGCGCGCCCGCGTTCGTCGCGTCCAGCGACGAGGATGAGCTGCGTGACCTGACGCCGATGCTGAAGGCCGTCGCCCGCCGCATGTCCGAGTCGAAGACCACCGTCCCCCACTTCTACCTGTCCTCGGAGATCGACATGACCCGCGCCGGGCAGACCCGGGCCGAGCTGAACGAGGGCCTCGCCGCGGCCGGTGAGAAGATCAGCATCAACGACCTGATCGTGCGGGCCTGCGCGATGGCACTGATCGAGCATCCCCAGGCCCATCGCTCATATGTCGACGGACGCCATGCCTATCATCCGCACGCGAATATCGGCATCGCAGTCGCCCTCGAAGACGGCCTGATCGTGCCTGTCCTGCGGGGCGCTGACATGCGAAGTCTGCGCGAAATCGCAGTCGCCACCCGAGATCTCGGCAGCCGGGCGCGCTCCGGTGGGTTGAAGCAGACCGAAATCGAAGGGGGCACGTTCACGATCTCCAACCTCGGGATGATGGACGTGTCGTCGTTTTCGGCGATCATCAACCCGCCCGAGTCCGCGATCCTGGCGGTCGGCTCGACGGTCGAACGGCCGGTGGTGCGTGACGGCGCGATCGTGGTGCGCGAGATCATGACGGTGACGATCGCCTGTGACCACCGTGCCTGCTCCGGCGCCGACGGGGCGCGACTGCTGCAATCGATCAAGCGCAACCTCCAGGCGCCATCGATGCTGCTCGCCTGAATCCCGCTTCACCGGTAGAGTTGAGTCATGCAGCTGACCGATGTGATGTCGACCGAGATCGTCGCCGTGGCGCCCGATAGCGCGATCGGCGATGCCGCACACCGGATGGTCGAGGCCGAGACCGGCGCGACCGTCGTGATGGACGGCGACGAGCTGGTCGGCGTGATCACCGAGCGCGATCTGCTTCGCTGTTTCAGCGACGGCATGGATCCCGGCACCCCGGTGGAAGACCGTATGACCCGGCATGTGCTGACCGCGACGCCGTCCACCGAGATTCCCGAGGCGCTGGCGCTGATGGTCGATGGACATTTCCGGCACCTGCCGGTCGTCAACGAGTCCGGCACGGTGATTGGCCTGGTGTCGATGCGCGACCTCATGACCTACACGTCGATGCGGCTCCGCGGTGGCGCGTTCGGCGGCGATGGCGATCTCGACCCCGCCGAAGTGATCGCCACCATCCACCGCATGCGCACCGGCGCCGCCTGAATAAATGGTGCCAGGCACCATTTATTCACCCTGAAGCGCGACGAGTTAAACCTGCCAGGCGCCGCGGTCGAGCACGGGCACGCGCTCGCCGTCGGCGGTGATGCCGGTGACCAGCATCTCGGGGGAGCCGATCATGAAGTCGATGTGGACGTGGCTGCGGTTGATGCGGTCGCGGTCGGACTCGCCCACCGCCCAATCGAAACCCTGCCCCAGGGCGATATGACTCGCGGCGTTCTCGTCGATCAGCGTCGTCCAAAAGACCGTGTCGAGCGGCCCGATCCGGCCGCTGCCGTCAACCAGCGCGACCTCTCCCAGACGCGAACCACCCTCATCACGCCCGGCGTAGCCCCGGATCACGTCGGCACCCTGATCGGCGTCGATGCGCACGGCCTTGCCACCCGAGAACTCGACCTCGAGCCCGAGGATCATCTGACCCTCGCGTTCGAGCGGCTTGGTCGATCGCACGACCCCCTCCACCCGCAGCGGATCGGGGGTCGTAAACACTTCCTCGGTCGGGATGTTGGCGTGATGCACGATTCCCGACGACGTCACGAGGCTGCCCGTCCACCAGACGCTCGAGGGTAGGAGGCCGATCGTGAGGTCGGTACCCGGCGCCTCGAAGTGCAGCTTGTCAAAGCCGCGTGCATCCAGAGCGTCTTTGGCCTTCGTGAGTTCGACGAACCGCTCCTCCCAGGCCGCAACCGGATCGGCGCTGTCGAGCCGGCACATGTACACCACCTGCTCCCACAGCTTCTCGAGCGCGGCCTCGGGCTCCAGGTCGGGATACACCTGGGCGGCCCAGCCAGCGGTTGGCGAGGGCACGACCGACCAGTTCGTCAGCCTCTCGGTGAGATTGCGAATGCCCTCCTCGGCCGCCGGCGGCCGATCGCGGGCCAGCCGGTCGCTGTCGAGCCCCTCCAACACCCCGGGCTGAGCCGGACCGGCGAGTGCAATCGTGGCACCGTGCTGATCACCCAGCTCGCGCACGCGAGCACGTACCCAGTCGGGGCCGTAGCCCAGCGATTCGTCGATCCCATGCTCGATCCGGGCCCGCTTGATCCACGGGTCGCCGTACTCGACGCTGACGTGCAGCGCCCCCGCTCGGTAGGCCTGCTCGGCGACCGCCCGCGTCAGCGCTTCCTTGCCGACTTCAGACGCGATCACGACCTGCTGGTTTGGCTGAACGTTGGCGCCGAACTTGACCGCAAGCTCAGCAAGTCGCTCGAGAGTGCCCTGCTCCATCACCCGGGAACCCTACAGCCCTCTGCCATACTCCGCACGTGCAGCGCACCCTGTTTATCCGCCGCGCGCTGGCCGCCACGCTCACGACGGCTGCTGCGATCGCGGCTCATGGCGGACCGGCACTGATTCTCGATCCACGCTGGGCGATCGTGGCCGGCGCGACCGCGCTGGCTGTGACGATGGTCGGTGCGACGGTCGGCCGATACCTGCGAACCTGCACGGTGGCGCCCGAGCCACCGGCGGTATGGCTGACCGCCGCGGTGCTGCTGGCCGCCCAGATCGCAGCCCACCTCCTGCTGGTGGCCGCAGGCGTCCACTCCGGGGTGGGAGTCACCGGTGCGCTCGCGCTGCACGCGACGCTCGCGCTCGTGGTCGCATTGGTACTCCACATGACCGACTCGTGGGTGTCCTCGAAGTTGGCGGCGATGGCACAAACGCTCGCCGACGCACTCGGCCAGGCCGTCGCTCACATCCCCGCGACCTCGACCGCGCCGCGCCGGTGTTTGCACCCCTCTGCCGCGTCGCCGCGCGCGCCGCCCGCGCGAGCCTGAACCCACGACGTTCTCGGAGTTCGGCTCGACTGGAGGTTGCCGCCATGCGCGTGACCGCGCGTGTGCTGATCGTGATTGGGATGTTTGCGCTGCTGCCGGCCACGGCGCAGGCACATGCGACCCTGCTCACCTCCACCCCCGAGGCCGAGAGCGTGGTCGCACAGCCCCCTCGTCAGGTGGTGCTGACCTTTGATCAGTCGGTCCAGCCGGTCGCAAACGGCACCGAGGTGGTCGACCAGTCCGGGAAATCGGTCACCCAAGGGACGGCCCACACCGCCGCGGGAAATGCGCGCCAGCTCGTGATCGGACTGCTGCCCGATCTCCCGGACGGCGACTACACCATCCGCTGGCGCGTGGTCTCGACCGATGGCCACATCGTGGCCGGCGTTCTGGCCTTCGGGGTCGGCAAAGGCCGGCCGGCGCCCCAGGCGGCGACCACCGAGTCGACACCGATCGACTGGAGCTACCTGATCGCACGATTCGCGTACTTCACAGGGCTCCTCCTCGTGATCGGGGGGATCGTGTTTCGGTTGGTGGTGTTCGCGCCGATCGCCGAGCGGCTCGAGCCCCAGCGCCGCCGGATGGCCGACCTGCGCGAGTCCAATCGCGCAAATCAGCTGTTCACGCTGGCCACCGTGTTGATGCTCGGCGGTGGGTGGGTCGCACTGACGGTGCAGGGCTCTGAGGTCGCGGGCGTGTCATTCTGGGAGGCGTTTGATCACCGTGGCCCGGTCGGCTCGGCCCTCCAGGCGACCCGGTTCGGGCGCGAGTTTGGGCGCGGCATCGATATCACGGCGGCGTTTGCCGTGGTGGCCGCCACGATCGTCCTTGTGCGTCGCCGTTCGCGGGTCGCCGCGCTGGCGCTGGCACCGGTGGCGATCCTGCTCGGGGCCTGGGCGGTGGTCGTCCCCGGGATCTCAGGTCACGCCGGCGATCCCGGCCACGGGCTGCTCACGATCATCATCGACGCCGCCCACGTGACCGCCGCGGCCGTCTGGATCGGCGGCCTCGCCCAGCTGGTCTGGGTCACACCCCACGCCACTCGCGGGCTCACCGGCGACGAGCAGCGACGTACCCGCACGGCGATCGTTACCCGCTTCTCGGCGATCGCTCTGGTATCGGTGGTGGTGCTGGCGGTCACCGGCGGCGTTCGGGCACTGTGGGAGGTCGGATCGGTGTCACAGGTGTGGACGACCTCCTACGGTCGGCTCTTGATCATAAAGACGCTGCTTTTGATCGCATTGATCGCACTGGGATACCGAAACCGAAAAGGACTCGAGCGGTTCTCGGAGATCCATCGCCGAGGGTTGATCGAGCTCGGGCTGATGGCGGCGCTGATCGTCGCGGTCACCGTGCTCACGAACCTCCCGCCCGCGAATTCACCGAGCTACGCCGCAACGTCCGCGGCTCCCCCGCCGGCAGGCGGGCCGGCCACGCTCGACCTGGAAGGCGGTGGCAAGCTTTCGCTGTGGCCGGGCACCGCCGGGCCGAACCTGGTCGCTGTCCGCACCAACGGACACCCGAAGCGGATCCTGGTGACGGTGCGCTCGGCCGGAGGCGGCCAATCGACCGCCGCCCTTGCCCCCTTCGGTGACAGCTACGCCGGCGTGCTCCCCAATGTCGGGCCGGGCCAGGCCCTCATCACCGTACGGGCCGGCGGATCCACAGGCACCGCCACCACGCCGATCGGGCCGCCAAGCACCGCGCCGGTGCCGCCCCCCGAGCCGACCCGCACCGGAGCAGTGGCCGCCGAGGAGGCCGGATCGCTCGCCGTTGGCATGCAGCGCTCGGGCAGCCACACTGCGCGCGTGATCCTGATCGCGCCGTCGGGTCTCGGCGTGCCCAATGCCCTGGTGCTGGTCGACCACCGGTTGGCGCTGCCCTGCGCGAAGACGCCGGCCTGCTACATGGCCGCGGTACCCGCCGGTCGGTCGCGACTCACGGTCAAGGTGCTGCGGCCGGGCGGCTCAGCGTCCAAAGCAGTGATTGATTTGCCGGCGGCCGATTCGCCTGCGGCCCCGGGCAAGCTCAGGGCCACCGCTCGCTCCTACCGTTCCCTCAAAAGCGTCCAGTCCGACCAGGTGCTCGCATCCAGCCCGACCCGCAGCGTGACCACGACCTTCGTCAGTCAGGCCCCCAACCGCGTATCGGTCAATGTCCACGGCGGTGCGCAACAGATTCTGATCGGAAACACCGAGTACATCCAGCAGCCCGACGGCTCGTGGAAGAAGCAGTCGCTCGGCCCCGGCGGTGGCAGCCCGGTGCCAGATCCGTTCTGGGCGCCCCGGGCGATCGCCGCGCACCTGGTGTCCGAGACTCCCGGCCAGCGGGTGCTGACGCTGGTCATCCCCGGAACGCGCGCCGATCCCGCCTCGGTGTTCTTCCGGCTGTGGGTCGACCCGCGCACAAACCTCGTCCAGCACCTGCGAATGATCACCGCCGCGCACTTCATGACCCAGCACGAGAGTAAGTTCAACTCCGCCCCGCCGGTGGTGGCGCCGCACTGACTGCGGGTGCGGGTACGATTGTCCGAGCATGGCAACCCTGACCGAGCAGTGGGACGCGATCGTCGCCCGGCAACCCGACGACTGGTCGAGCATCTACCTCCACCTGGAGCTGCGCGACGCCAACCAGTCCGAGGAGACCGCGCTCGCCCTCAGCCCGCTCAATCCCTGGCACGAGGTCGACTGGCGCAGTGGCGTCTTCCGGTTTCGGTCGGCCCGGAACTTTGGCTACGGCTCAGCGCCGGAGCTGTGTCGAAAACGTCTCGGTACCCTCGATGCGGTCGGCGTGATTGGAACGCTCACGCTGACCCGCCGGGTGTCGGACATCAAGCCCGTCCACACCCAGGGCGTCGTCTAGCTCAACCGCGAAGCTCGGCCGCGAACTGCGACTGCAGCGCGGTGACGATCTCGCCGCGCGCGTGATCGGCCTCGGCGTCGGTGAGCGTGCGGTCGGGCGCCTGGAATACCAGGTGCAGTGCCAGGCTGACCTTGCCGGCGCCGATCTGATCGCCGCGATAGACGTCGAATACCTCGACTCGCGAGAGCAATGCCCCACCGGCCGCCCGGGCGGCGGCGACCACGTCACCGGCGGCGACATCGTCGCCGACCACCACCGCGATGTCCTGCCTCAGGGATGGGAAGCTCGTGACATCGCGATGCATCACCACCGAAGTCTGCGCCGCGGCCAGGGTGGCCAGGTCGAACTCGAAGACGACGACCGGCACCTCGACGCCGAAGGCCTCGCCGACCAACGGGTGCAGCTCGCCGAAGAAGCCGGCCGCGGACTGCGCCGAGCGTCCAGGGTGCAGGAACGGCTCGGAGGCGCGTTTCACCGAAAGCTCCAGGTGGAGCGCCGCATACAGCGTCTCGACCACGCCACGGATGTCCCCGAACTCGATTCCGGGGCCGGTCATGACACCGGCGATCCGCTGAGGCTGCTCGGGGATCGGCTGGTCGGACGGGAGCACCACCTGGGCGACCTCGAACAGCGCGACCGCGTCGGCTCCGACGCTCAGGTTGCGCGCAAGCGAGGTCAGAAGCCCCGGGAACACCAACGTGCGCAGGTGCGTCTGCTCGGCGCTCATCGGATTCACGACGCGCACCGCAGCCAACGCGGGATGACCCTCAGGGAGGCGAAGCCGATCGGGCATGGCGTCGTCCCAAAACGACATCGTGGCCGACTCCGACAGACCCGCGCCGCACAGCACGTCGACCACGTGTCTTCGGAACCGCTCGTCGTCGCCCCAGCGCCCGATCGCGTCGGCGTGCGGGGGCAGTACCGTCGGCACGGCTTCGACTCCCACGACGCGCGCGACCTCCTCGACCAGGTCGATCTCGCGGGTGGTGTCCCCCGCTCGCCACGTGGGCACGCTCCAACCGCCGTCAACGGCGGTGTAGCCGAGCCGTGTCAGAGACGTCTCGATCTGCTGTTCGGTGTAGGCCATCCCGATCACCTGCTCGAGCCGCGCGGGGCGAAGCGGGATCACCGCCGGCTCGGGCAACTCACCGTGGATGTCGATCGTGCCCGGAACCAGTGTCGCACCGGCAAGCTCCACCATCAGCTGGGAGGCAAGCGCCAGTGCACGCGGCGAGAGGTGCGGATCGAGCCCTTTCTCCCACCGGCTCGAGCCCTCGGTGCGAAGCCCCAGGCGTACCGACGACGACTGAATCGAGAACGCATCGAAGTTGGCGCACTCCATCAGCACCGTGGTGGTGTCGTCGGTGACCTCGCTCCACTCCGATCCCATCAATCCGCCGATGGCCGACGGCTTCTCGGCATCACCGATCACGAGCACATCGGGATCGAGTACCCGATCCTGGCCGTCGAGCGTGGTGACGTGCTCACCGGGGGTGGCGCGGCGCACGATGATCTCGCGGCCGGTGACCTTGTCGAGGTCAAACGCGTGGGTGGGCTCGCCGAGGCACAGCATCACATAGTTCGTGATGTCGACGACGTTTGAGATCGGACGCATGCCGGCCGCCGTGATCCGGGCCTTGAGCCACTCGGGCGACGGCCCCACCTTGACGTCGGTGAAGAGCCTCGCCGCCCACCGCGGGCACAGATCGGGCGCCTCGACCCGGGCGGAGACGTGATCGGTGATCGAGCCGCCGCCGGTTGGCTGGGGGTCGATACCCGGCCACGGCGCCAGATCGGTGTCCAGCACCGCCGACACCTCGCGGGCGATTCCGTACACGTTTTGGCAGTCAGGACGATTGGACGTGATCTCGAACTCGATCACGTCGTCGGCGATCGCCAGATGATCGATCAGCGGATCCCCAACCGGCCAGGCCGGCAGGCGCATGATCCCGTCGTGCTCGTTTGAGAGTTCGAGCTCGCGCTCGGACAGCATCATCCCGTCCGAGACCTGGCCGCGCAGCTTGGCTTTGCGCAGCACGGTGCCATCGGGCAGCACGGCGCCCGGAAGCGCCACCGCGACGGTATCGCCCGCGGCGAAGTTGGTGGCCCCGCACACGATCTGTCGCGGCTCGCCCTCGCCGATATCGACCGTGCACAGCGACAGCCGGTCGGCATCGGGATGACGGTCGCGGGTCACGACCTTGCCCACCCGATAGAACTCGAGCCCCGACGGCACTCCGCGGCGATGTAGGGCCTCCACCTTGGTGCCGGTCATCGACATCAGCTCGGTCAACTCCGGCAGCGGCAGGTCGAACTCCACGTAGTCGCGGAGCCATGAGACGGGCACCTTCATCCGTACTGCTCCATGAACCGCAGATCGTTCTCCCACAGGAGCCGGATGTCGGGGATGTCATGGCGCAGCCCCGCGACCCGCTCCACGCCGAGCCCCCACGCATAGCCGGTGTGAATCTCGGCGTCATAACCGGTCACATAGCCGAACAAGGCGGGATCGACCATGCCCGCGCCCAGGATCTCGACCCAGCCCTCGCCGCGACACACACGGCAGGGAGAGCCGTCACGGGCGCAGTTGAAGCACGAGATGTCGACCTCCACCGACGGCTCCGTAAACGGGAAGAAGTGCGGTCGCAGGCGCACCTCGCGATCGGGCCCGAAGATCGCTCGTGCAAAGGCGAGCAGCGTGCCCTTGAGATGTGCCAGCGTGAGCCCGGTATCGACAGCGAGCCCTTCGATCTGGGTGAACATCGGCGTGTGGGTCGGATCGGGGGTATCGCGCCGGTAGCAGCGCCCGCCGGTTGCCACGTAGATCGGCGGCGTCTGTGCCTCCATCTGCCGGATCTGCACCGGCGAGGTGTGCGGGCGCAGCACCGCACCACCCTCGACGTAGTAGGTGTCCGTGTACTGTCGCGACGGATGGGTCGCGGGGGTGTTGAGCGCGTCGAAACTGTGATGGACGGTCTCGACCTCGGGGCCGCTGACGACCGTGTAGCCGAGTCCGACGAACACGTCCAGAATCTCGCGCTGGGTCTCCTCGATCAGGTGGGTGTATCCCCGTGGGCGGGCCTTGCCGGGGAGCGTCACGTCGATCCGGTCGGAGCGCAGCTGTTCGTCGAGCTCGGACGCGTGCATCGCCCCGGCGCGCTCTTCCAGAGCGTGTTCGAGCGCCTTGCGCGCGCGGTTCAGGGCGGCGCCGCGCTCCCGCCGCTGATCCTCCGGCAACGAGCCGAGCTCGCGCAACGCCAGGACGACCGGCGCCCGCCGGCCCACCAGCTCGACCCGGATTTCCTCCAGCTCGGCGGATGACGCGGCGGCGGCGATCCGGGTGAGTCCGTCGGTGAGGAGGGCATCGATGTCCATTGAGCGCAGTAGTGTAACGGTGGCGGTGCCCCACCCTGACGCCTACGACGTGCTCGGCGAGACCTACGACCTCTGGTCCGTGTCGGTGACCGAGGACATCGACTTCTACGTCGAACTCGCCCTCTCCTGCGGTGGCCCGGTGCTCGAGATCGGCGTCGGATCCGGCCGGATCGCAATTCCCGTGGCGCTCACCGGCGCCACCGTGGTCGGAATCGATACCTCCAGGACCATGCTGGATCGCGCCGCGGCAAGGGCCGAGCCGCACAACGTCGACCTGCATCTGATCGACGCCGACATGCGCGCGATCCCCGACCTCGGGCGGTTTCCACTCGTGATCGTCCCATTCCGGGCGTTTCTGCATCTGCAGACCGACGACGAGCGGCTGGCGGTGCTGTCGAGTCTGCACGACCTGCTGGCTCCGGGAGGGACGCTGGCGTTCGACGTCTTCCATCCCCACCCGCTCGACATCGAGGAGACCCACGACCGGCCGCTCGAACGCGAGCCGGGGATCTTCGAGCGCGCCCTGTGGGACGCGGAGGCGCAGTCGCTCGAGCTGACGGTGCGCGAGGGCGACAAGGTGGCGGTGATGGAGCTCCACTGGGCGACGGCCGAGGCCTGGGCCGACCTGCTGGCGGAGGCCGGGTTCACCGAGGTGGAGCGCTACGGCTGGTTTGACCGGCGTCAGCCGGCCGGGGACGACACCGATTCGGTGTGGATCGCGCGCTGACGTGCGATCTCGTAGAGCGCGATCGTCGCCGCCGACGCCGCGTTCAGCGAGTCGGCATGAGCGGTCTGTGGTATCGCCACCGCGCCGTTGCAGGCTGACACGATCTCGTGCGGCAGCCCATCGCGCTCGGCTCCCACCACCAGCGTGATCGGTTGAGTGAGATCCGCGTCCCAGATCAGCGTGTCAGCCGATGTCGTCAGAGCCAGCCGGCGGCCGGTGTCGGGCAGTCGCGCCCCGATCTCGATCGGCACGTGAAAGACCGCGCCCATCGACGCGCGCACGGCCTTTCCTGAGAATGGGTCGGCGCATCCACGCGACAGCCGCACAACCGAGCCACCCAGCGCGACGGCAGCCCGGATCACCGTTCCCACGTTCCCAGGGTCGGCCATCTCGTGCAGAAAAAGCGCGACGGCCGGGGATGCGGGTAGCGGCGGGAGGGCATCGGCGCTGAACACCCCGATCACACGCGACGGGTGTCCGAGTTCGCTGAGATCGGCCATCACCGGGTCGGCCAGAGCGTGCACGGGCCCTCCGCGGGTCAACCGCGCCACCAGCCCCTCGGGCGGCGGGCGATCGCTCGACACGAACGTCTCAACCGGCAGAATCGCGGCGCTCAGCGCCTCCGACACGAGATCCTCGCCCTCGGCGAGAAACAGTCCGGTGGTCACACGGTGCTTTTTTTGATGCAGCCGCCGCGCGTCTTTGACCCGCGGGTTGGTGCGCGATGTGATCGGCGACGAAGCCACCGTTGTGCCCGGGGCTACGGGGTGGCCAGAGCGGTTTTGGCCGCCTCGGCGATCACACCGAAGGCCTTGGGGTCAGTCACGGCGAGGTCGGCCAGGACTTTGCGGTCGAGCGTGATGTCAGCCAGCTTGAGACCGTGCATGAACTGGTTGTACGACATCCCGTTCTGACGTGCAGCCGCATTGATCCGAATGATCCACAGCCGTCGGAAGTCCCGCTTTCGAGTGCGCCGGTCGCGGTACTGATACGACAGCGAGCGCATGACCTGCTCTTTGGCGTGCCGGTAGGTGTTCTTCTTGATACCGCGGTAGCCCTTGGCTGCCTCGAGTACCTCTCGGCGCTTTTTCTTGGCGTTGACGCTGCGCTTGACGCGAGCCATCTCCACCACCTCCTTTTGAAGTTATCGCTTACCCAGGAGGCGCAGCGCCTCACGGTTGTCGGCCGCCGCCACACCAGTGTCCCGGCGCTTCTTGCGCAGGCGCTTGGGGCTCTTGTGCTCGAGCAGGTGCGACTTGAATGCACGCCGCCGCAGCACCTTTCCGGTGCCGGTCACGCGCAGTCGCTTTTTTGCCCCCGATGATGTTTTGACCTTCGGCATCCTGCTCTCCTCTTATGGTGCTTCGGTAGTCGGCACTACCTCTTCGCTGGCCGGCGAATCGGCGGCTTGCTCGGTGTCGGTCGCTGCGGACTCGGTGCTGTCCGCCGCGGCCTCCTCACCGTCGGCCGCTGCTGCCAGCACTGCCTTCGACGGGCCGAGCAACATGACCATGTTCCGACCGTCTTGCAGCGGTGACGATTCGATCACCGCAATGTCTTTGACGTCTTCGGCGAGCCTGAGGAGCAGCGTCCGCCCCCTCTCGGGGTGCGTCATCTCGCGTCCCCGGAACATGATGGTCACTTTGACCTTGTCCCGGTTTTGGAGAAAACGGCGAACGTGTCCCTTCTTGGTCTCGTAGTCGGCGACGCCGATCTTCGGACGGAACTTGATCTCTTTGATCGTGATCGTTGACTGATGCTTGCGGGCGAGTTTGGCCTTCTGCTCCTGCTCGTACCGGTACTTGGAGTAATCCATGACCCGGCACACCGGAGGACGTGCCTCCGCGGCCACCTCGACCAGATCGAGGTTCTTGTCCCACGCGTACTTGAGTGCCTCTTCGGTGCCCTTTATCCCGATCTGCGTGCCGTCCTGATCCACCAAGCGGACTTGGGGAACCCGGATAGCCTCATTGATACGGGTGGTCGGCTCCTGAGGACGCTGATCAACCTGGCGTCGTGGCCTCAAGACGCTTGCCTAGTCACGATCATGCTCAAATGGAATCCCCTCTCGTCAACGACAAAATGGGCGCCGTCCGGCACCCACTTCCCGCGCCTACGATCGCAGACGCGTAGCTCAATCTCCTAGATTGAACCCACCGATCCGAAACCGGGCGGCGGGTGAGGGGCAAAATTCACCCCTGCTTGGCCGCCGGGCAGTATAGCAACGCTGCCAAATTGTCGGGCTTCAGTAAAACCTTGGCGTCCAGGCTTGACCCCCACGCCCTCCGTGAGGCATGATCGCGATCATGTTCCGCGATCGCACCCAAGCGGGGGCGGCATTGGCGGCGGCTGCTCCAGAGCTTCGAAGAAAATCCAACACAATTGTCATAGGTCTCGCACGAGGTGGGGTCGAGGTCGCCGCCGAGATGGCTCGGCTGCTCGATCTGCCACTGGATGTCATGTGCGTGCGCAAGGTGCCGATGCCCGGATATCCCGAGCTGGCCATGGGCGCGGTCGCTCCAATGGGCGAGCGCTTCACCAATCGCCGGGTTGCATCGTTGCTGAGCCG
Source organism: uncultured Actinomycetes bacterium (assembly GCA_963708725.1). GTDB lineage: Bacteria > Actinomycetota > Thermoleophilia > Gaiellales > JAICJC01 > CAVPTL01. Next base: position 19,889 of record CAVPTL010000001.1, read on the forward strand.
TGAACAGCTCGATGAGGCCTACGACGCTGCGACTGCCGAGGCCCGGTCGATGGACGAGCGGCTGCGAGGCGGCCTGCCGATGATGCTGATCGGGCGAACCGCCGTGTTGGTTGACGACGGAGCGGCGACCGGCGCCTCGATCCGGGCGGCGATGGCCGCGATCCGAAACGCCGGCGCACGTCAGATCGTGATCGCCTTGCCCGTGCTGCCGCGGCCCCAGGCCGAGCGGCTGGCGCGCGAATGTGAGCGGCTGATCACGTTGCGCGCGCCCCAGCGATTCACCGCTGTCGGCGAGTTCTACGACAACTTCGACGAAGTCCCCGAAGACGAGGTGGCGGCACTGATGGCAAGCTCCGTCTCGGCCCTCGAGCTCCACACCTAGCCCAGGTGCAGCTGCCATGAATAAATGGTGCCTGGCACCATTTATTCACCGCCTGGGCCGCGGTGGTGGGAGCGTTTGACGACGTAGGTGCCCTGGGCGCGGGTCACCAGCACCGGTGGGTCGAGCAGGTCGGCCGCCGAGTCGTTGACGTCGGTGCGCGCGGTGATCTCTTTCCACAGTTCCAGATCGACCGTTCGGCTGGTGTTACCCATCTTCACGATCGTTCCGGTCGCACGGACGAAGTCACCGGCGTGCATCGGTGCAAGAAACTCGACCCTGGCGTAGCCCGCAAACAGGCCCTCGTCGCCGTCGGTGCGCACCGCCAGCTCGGTCACGATGTCGCCAAAGATCTCGAGTCCGTGCGCTCCGTCCACGAGGCTGCCACCGTAATGCGCATCGGCCGCAGACAGCCGCATGCGCAGTTCAACCGTCAGTCCCTCACTCATACTCAACGCTCCTTCTGGACGAGATGCTTCGGAAACGCCTCGTGGGGTCGCCCATCCCGGCGAACGCCCGCCTTGGCCGCCACCAGGCAGTTGTACACCGATTCCTCGGCGGCCTCGTAGGCCGCGGCGAAGAGCGGCGAGAGCGCCTCGTTCTCGAACTCCTGCGAACGGGTCACGGTGAAGGCCAGGCCGATCTCACCCGAGCCGTTCGAAGCGTACGACCCGGCCCGGCAGAGGCCCAGCAGCGGCCGCAGCGACAATCGCCGCAACTGCAGCGACGAGAGAGGCGCGTCGGTCGCACACACCGCAATGCACGAGCCCTCCGGCGGCGGTGGCCCCGGCACCGGGTCGAACCGCAGGCCGCCGACGGTCAGCCGCTCGCGATCGCCGAAGTTACACATCAGGAGCACACCCACGGTGTGGCCGTCAACCACTCGTGAGGCGGTGCCGATACCGCCGGCGAAATCGAAGCAGGTCATGCCGGTGCCCGATCCGACCGTTCCCTCGGCGACCTCCTCACCCAGGTTTGCGAGTGCCGCGGTGACGTCGTCCTCGGTCACCGTCAGGGCGTCGCCGAGATCACTGTCGTCGCACTCGCCAACGACCGGGATCACGGTGTTGTCGGGGCCTCCCCCAGCTGCCCGCACCGCCGCCTGGTACACGGTGCCGACCGCATGCGTGCCGCACAGATACACCGGCGTTTGGATCACACCCCACTCGTCGATCTCGAGCTTCTTGGTGAGCTCCCCCACCCCGTTGACCGTCGAGACGCCAGCCCGCACCGGGAGCGTGGGCGGCGCGATCACCGTGACGCCGGTGGCCTCGCCCGACGACGCCTGGGCGTGGCCGACGCGGATGCCGGGCACGTCGGTGATCGCGTTTCGACGACCGGTGGGAAGAAGGCCGACAGGACCGCCGATGTCACGCCAGCGGCTCATGGGGTCAGGTGAGGATGCATGCTGCGCGGTGCCCGGGTGCCTCGGCGTCCTTGGCCGGGCGGAGTTCCGGGTCGATGGTGGTGCAGGCGTCGGTCACGACCGGACAGCGGGGGTGAAAGCGGCAGCCCGACGGGATGTGGACGGGGTTTGGAGTCTCGCCCTTGAGCAGGATCGGCTCGGTGGAATCGCGAGGATCGCGCTTGGGCACAACCGAGATCAGCGCCCTGGTATATGGGTGCTGGGGGTTACGAACGACCTCTTTGGCCGGCCCTTCCTCCACGATCCGGCCGAGGTACATCACCGCAATCCGATCGGCGAAATGGGCCGCCGTCGAGAGGTCGTGGGTGATCATCAGGATCCCCAGGCCGCCCTTACGCAGCGAGTCGAGCAGCCCCAGAATCCCGGCCCGTACCGAGACGTCGAGCATCGACACCGGCTCATCGGCGACGAGCAGCTTGGGCTCGAGCACCAGTGCCGCGGCGATCGCCACTCGCTGCCGCTGGCCGCCAGAGAGCTCGTGTGGAAAGCGGTCGAGATAGAGATCGGGCGGGGTCAGACCTGCGCGCACGAGCGCGTCGCGCACCAGCTTGCCGCGATCCTCCTTCGAGGCACCGACCCCGTGGATCAAAAGTGGCTCCTCGACCGTGCGCCGCACCGGGAAGCGCGGATCCAGGGACTCGTAGGGATCCTGGTAGATGATCTGGAGGTCGCGCCGCAGGGGCCGCATGTCGTTGGTGTCGAGCCCGGCGATCTCCTTGCCCTGGAACCGGATCGAGCCCGAGTCGTGATCGACCATCCGCACGATCGTCTGTGCGGTGGTGGTCTTGCCGCACCCCGACTCGCCGACCAGCGCCATCATCTCCCCCGCCCCGACGCTGAACGACACGCCCTCAACGGCGTGTACCCACTCCTTGGGTTGGCGGGCAAGCGACTCCACCAGGCCACGCGCGATCGGGTAGCGGGTGACCAGCCCTTCGACCTCGAGCAGTGGCTCCGGCGGCGGTGCGATCGTCATACGACCGCCGCCCGCACTTCGGCGTCGTTCAGGTGACACTGGGCGATGTGACCGGCGTCGATCTCGAGCTGGCGTGGATGCACAGACCGGCACGGCTCAAACGCCGAATCGCAGCGTGGCGCAAACGGACAGCCCGTCAGCTCACGATCGAGCCGCGGCGGCGCCCCCGGGATCGAGAGCACGGCATCGTCGCCATACAGATCGGGGGTGGCGGCAAACAGCATGCGGGTGTACGGGTGGCGGGAATCGTGGAAGAGCGTCGACACCGGCCCGCTCTCGGCGATCTCGCCCGCGTACATCACCGCGGCCCGGCGGCAGACCTGGGCGACGACGGGCAGATCGTGGGTGACCAGGATCAGCGCCAGCCCAAGGTCATTGGAGAGGGCGATCAGAAGCTCCAGAATCTGGGCCTGCACCATCACGTCGAGTGCCGTGGTGGGCTCGTCGGCCAGCAGCACCCGCGGCTCGCACGAAAGCGCCATCGCGATGGCAGCGCGCTGGCGCATGCCGCCGGAGAACTCGTGGGGGTATCGATCGGCGCGATCGCCCGAGATGCCCACCATCTCGAGCAGCTCCCGCACCCGGATCTTGGCAGCCTTGCCGCTGGCGATGCCGTGCAGCTGCATCGGCTCGGCAATCTGCTGGCCGACCCGCTTGACGGGGTTGAACGCGTTCATCGCTCCCTGGAACACCATTGCGATGTCGTGCCAGCGGTGTGGCTTTACGGAATCCTCGCCGTCGGCCATGATGTCTTCGCCGTCGAGCAGCACCTTCCCGGCAACGCTCGCGTTGGGTGGAAGCAGCCCCATCAACGCCAGGATGGTGGTGGTCTTGCCGCAGCCCGACTCGCCCACCAGCCCCATCCGCTCGCTCTCTCCCAGCGCGAAGTTCACGCCCTGCACCGGATGCAGCTCGCGGTCGTTTCCAAGGTCGAACCACACATGCAGATCCTGGGCTTCGAGGATGGGCGTGGTCACAGGCTGTCGGGTGGCCTTCCCACCAACGGTCGGATCCGGAATCGCCGCACCGAAAGATGCCCGACCTTGAGCCGTGGGTTGAGTGAATCCTCCATCGATTGGCCCATCATGGTGCAGGCCAAGATCACGATGGTGACGCACAGGCCCGGCGGGATGATCGCCCACCACGCGCTGTGGAACACCGCATCGCCCTCGAGCGAGTTCTGGATCAGCTTGCCCCACGAGATCGTGGACGGGTCGCCCAGGCCGAGGAACGAGATGTAGGTCTCGGCGAACACCGCGGTGGCCACCATCAGCACCGTGTTGGCGACGATCAGCGGCATCACCTGCGGAAGGATGTGGGTGTTGATTATCCGCCAGCTGCCCGAGCCCAGGGCTCTGGCACGTTTGACGTAGATCCGCTCGCGCACCGTGATCACCTGGGCCCGGATCAGGCGAGCCGTCGAAGCCCAGTAGATGACGCCGATGATGATCACGATGTTGGCCAGGTTTCGACCGAACACGGCTGCGGCCACGATCATCAGCGGCACGTCGGGGATGACCAGGAAGTAATCGGTGGTGCGCATCAGCGCGATGTCGGTCTTGCCGCCAAAATAGCCGGACAGGATGCCCACCGCGCCACCGATCAGGATCGCGACCGCCGCGCCCGCGAACCCGACGATCAGCGACACCCTGGCACCGAAGATCACCAGCGAGAGCATGTCGTTTCCGCCGTCATCGGTTCCGAGCCAGTGCTGCGAGTTCGGCGCCTCGTACGGAGGCCCAACCTGCTCGTGTGGGTTATACGGCGCCAGCTGGTGCTCGAACACCGCCACAAACGTGAAGAACACCAGGATCACCGCGCCGATGATCGAGACCTTGCTGCCAAAGACGATGTCGCGCCAGAAACTGGTGCGGTGTCCCGAGGTCGGCTCGACGGCCTCGAGGTCCTCCTCGGGGAGCATCGGAAACGCGCCGGTGCTCATGCCTTCACCCGTGGGTCAAGCTTGAAATAGAGCAGATCGGCGATGAAGTTCGCCACGATCACGATGATGGTGAATAACAAGAAAATCCCCTGCAAAACGGCGTAATCATGGGCGTTGATGGCATCGACAGTGGCGAGTCCGATACCGGGGTAGGAGAACACGTATTCGACGACGATCTGACCGGCCACGACATACCCGAGGGAGAGCGCGATCAGGGTGACCAGGGGCAGCATCGCGTTTCGAAACGCGTGGCGCCACACGATCAGCGAGTTCTTGAGGCCCTTGGCCCGGGCCGTCAGGATGTAGTCCTCGCCCAGCGTCTCGAGCATCGAGGAGCGCACCACCAGGGCGTACTCGCCGTACAGCCCAAGCCCCAGTACCAGCGCGGGTAGCGCGAGGTGCTCACCGCGATCCGAGATCGTGGTCCAAAGCGACGTCGGCCCAAGGATGCCGAGGGTGTTCGACTGGATTCCTGCGACCGGCAGAGCCAACGGGATCGCGATGTAGAAGATCACCAAAAGGCCAATCCACTGGGTCGGCATCGCGTAGAACGTCAGCGCGGTCCACGTATTCGACCCGTCTAACCAGGTGCTTCGCCGCCAGGCCGCAATCACCCCCGAGATGATCCCCAGGATCACCGAGATCAACGTGCCGACAACCAGCATCGGCAGCGTGTTGAGCAATGGCTGCTTGATCTCGTCCCACACCGGGCGGTTGGTGATCACCGAGGTGCCGAGATCGCCATGCCCGAGCCGGTCGAGGTAGATCACATACTGCTGCCACTTGGACTTGTCGAGGCCGTACTGCTTGACGATCGTCTCGCGAAACTGCTTGGTGCAGTGCTGGCAGCGCAGCCCGGAGACTGCGCTGCCAGGCAGCGCTCGGAACAGCAGGAAGTTGATCGTGAGCGCCACGAAAATCGTGACGATCGCAAACAGCGTCCGTTTGATCAGATAGTCGGCGTTCCTCACTCGCTCACGAGGTCGTCTGGTGTGGACTGGTGTAGTAGCACTTGCAGTAGGCGTTCAGATCGGGCTCGAAGCCGGTCCACTGCTTGTCGCTGGCGGTGACCAGGTCCTCGTCGACCAGCTGGATATACGGCCGGTCGTTGTGGATCTGCTGCTCCATCTTGAAGATCAGGGCCTGGCGCTGCTTGAAGTTCACCAGCGTCGCCTGCTTGGTGTACCACTTGTCGAACTGGGGATTGTCGTAGCCGGTATCGCTCCAGTTCAGCCACTGCGACTTGGTCATGTACGACATCTGGGCGTCGGGATCGATGTACTCGGCCCAGTCCCACATCGCCAGGTCGAACTTGGTGTAGTTGCCGGCGTATTCGTACTGGGTCGCCGCCGCAGTGTCACCACCGGCGAACTCGTGGATCTTCACCCCGGCCTTGAGCCAGCCGTTGGCGATGATCTGGAACTGGCGGTCGCTGTTGAAGTCGAGGCTTCCCGGCACCATCAGGTCGTAGGACATCTCGTGCGCCGGCTGGGCGTACTTGCCGGTGGTGGCCGGAATCTCGCGAATCCCGTCGGAATTCTTCTTGTATCCGAGTGAATCGAGGATCTGGTTGGCCTTGGCGATGTCGTAGGGCAGCGGCTTGATCGACGGATCGAGCCAGACCGTTGACTGGCTCGAGATGTTGTTCGCCCACGGCGTGGCATAGCCGGCGTAGACGATGTTCACGATCTGGTTTCGATCGGTCGCGTACTCGAGGGCCTCTCTGACCTTCGGATCGAGCAGTTCGCGGTTCTTGGGCTTGACCGGGTTGGAGTTGAACGTGATGTTCGTGACCTCCGACGACGGCGCGCTGTACACCGTGTACCGGCTATCGCCCTTGATCGAGCTGACGGCGTTATAGGGCACCTGATCGACGAAGTCGAGGTTGCTCGACTCCATGTCCGCGATCTCGGTGGTTGCGTTGGTGTAGTACACCATCGCGACCGCCTGGGCATGGGACTTCGGGCCGTAGAAGTACGGGTTGGGCTTGAACACCGTGGTGCCCTTGGAAGCGTAGGAGCTGATGTAGTACGCGCCCCCGGCGACCGTCGGCAGGTGGTCCTGAGGCTGGAAGGTCTTCAGATTCTTGCCGTTGTTACCGGTGTACTTGCTCCACACGTGCTCGGGCAACACCCAGAACTGTTCGAGCTGGGACAGCACGTTTCCGACCGCCGTGTCGTAATGGATCACGAGTGTGGTCGCGTTCGGGGCATCCATGCTGGTGACATGGGTCAGCGCCGCGGCGACCAGCGCAGTCGCACCGTTCTTGTACTTGAGGATCGTGTTGCCGGTCCAGGCCGCATCTTCGGCGGTCAACGGCTTGCCATCCGACCATTTGGCGCCGGGCTTGAGCTTGAACGTCCAGGTCTTACCATCGGACGAGGTCGTCCAGCTTGTCGCCCAATCGCCTTCGAGCTTCGGACCCGTCGCTCCCGGTCCGTACTGCACAAGCTGGGGATACTCCATCACGAAGGCGTTGTAGGACTGGGACTCGATCGCCGTGAAGGGATTGAGCGAGTCGATGATGTTGATCGTGCCAACGCGCAGGATGCCACCGCTGGTGCTGCCTCCCCCGCCCCCGCCGCCACTGGCCGCACCGCCTCCGCAGCCGGTCATCGCAAACAGCGCGACGACGATTCCAACGACAGGTAACAGGGTGCGCATCCTCATAGCTGATCTCCCTCGGTTGAACGCTGGTTTGGCCGAAGCCGGGTCATGGCTCCGTCATGGTGGTCACGCCCGGGCCGCGGTTCGCGGTGGGCGATGTCATCGATGTATGTACCGATCTCCTTGACCGCCTGGGCGAGCCACAGCTCGCCCTTCTCGCGGGTGCCGGCGGTCGCATCACCCATTACCCCAGACTCGGTCCATCCGCTCCATTGTCCCTTGATCGAGAGCGGACCGTCGTTCCAATCCATCCACGCATGCTCCGAGCCCCAGTCGGGAATCTCGCGCACGGCCTTGTCCATCTGCACCAGCTCGGGTCGAATCGCCAGGTAGAGCGACGTCTCGAGCTCGCAGGCGTGTGCGATCCCGCCGGGGACCGGCGAGTCGCGCGTCTCGGCCAGCAACTTGACCGACTCTGGCCCCGACAGGTACCAAAACGCTCCGGCAATCGCATGCGGATGCTCGACCATCAAGAGCCGCGCCGCCATCTCGACCAGCGGCACGTTGGAGCCGTGCCCGTTGACGAACAGGATCCGGTTGAAGCCGTGGTGAACCAGGCTGCGGCCGATATCGAGCAGATGGTCGACGAAGGTCTTCCAGTCGATCGTGATCGACCCGGGGAACTGCATGTGGTGCGGCGTATACCCGTGTGTGACGGTGGGAAGCAGCAAGGAGTTAGCGCGGCGCGACAACACCGCCTGCTCGGCAAGCGTCTCGGCGATCACAACGTCGGTGTCAATCGGGAGGTGATAGCCATGGTCCTCGAGCGTGGCCACCGGGATCAGACACACCGGATCGCGCCGCGCCCACTGAGCGACCTCAGGCCACGTCAGCTGGGCATAGCGGTGACTTGTCGAGAGCTCGGCGGCCTCAGAACTCATACACCTGCTCCTGCGAATCGCATGGGTTTCCGCGCCCGTAGGTGACCCTGCCGGTGGTGACATCGGCGATCACCCAAAACACCGTTTTCGAGCTGTTGCCGGCGCTGACATGCCGACAGACCGCGTCGGGGGCGTCGGTATGGTCGGACAGCGCAGCGCGCAGACGACCAGCCGTGATGTCTCCCGCTGCGAGCCATTCGAGTGCGCGACGATATCGCACATCCGAGCGGGATGCGTACTCGAGGTCACCCTCGTAGGACCGCATCCGCTCGTTCACGTAGTGGTTTGTGTGGGCCAATGTGCCCGATGCGCCGGGTGTGACGAGCTCGGCATCGGTGGCTGAGCCCTCGACGTTCACGACCCCACCGTCGCGGTGGCTGAGCACGTTGTTGTACGACGACGCCCGGCGGGGATGCAACGCCGCCGCCACCGCGGCGTCGAGGGTCGCAGAGCGCACCATGTCGCGCACCTGCAGCAGCCGCGGAATCCCGATGCGGTTGTCGTTGGGCGACAGCTCGTTGCCGGTGAGCGCGAGCCCGGCACTGTTGAAGCCGACGCTGATCCACGGCCCGATGCCGAAGGTCAGCACCACGGGATCTCCGGGAACGTGCCACTCGATCGCGACCAGATCGTCCTCGACCCGCGGATCGAGATCGTTGTTATGCGCCACCCACAGGTGCCCGTCGGCCGTCGCCGGCGGGCATGCAACCAGGTCGGTACAGCGACCCTCGGTTCCATCCTCGCCACTCAGCTCCTCAATGCCTGCCGCGAACACCGCCGCCGGTTCGGCCCCCGCGCCCTCCGCCACGCCGTCGAGCTCCTCGATCAGCCATGGCAGCTCGGCCGCGGTGACCTCACGGTATGCCTGCGCCGAGTCCAGATCGGCTGCCGACATCATCGCCGCGCGGGCGCGCACGCTCACCGAGGTGGCTTCACCGATCTGGCGGCCGACATCGCGGTGTGATCCCTCGACGCGAATCAGCGGGATTGGCGGGGGCGTCATCGCCCCACCCGCAGCACGAGTACAGAGTCGCGGGTGTAGTAGCCGTCGAATCCGACCCCGTTGATCTGCGCCACCCGACCGCGAGGCGCCCAGCTCACCCGCTGGACGTCGATGCGAACGTTTCCTGCCTGCCGCAGCCGCGCGGTGGCGTCGGCCAGCCGCATGCCGACCACGTCGGGGGCGGAGTACGGGGTCGGCTTGATCGGCCCCGCATGGCCTCCGATCCAAAGGGCGCCGGCGGCGGCCACGAACGCCACCGCCGCCACGACCATCGCCGCAATCCGCATTCGGGGAACGATACGCGCACATCTTGTGTCCTGACAAGTGGTATAGATCTCACGATGTGCGCTTCCGCCACGCGGGTCACACCGCGCTCGGTACCGCGATACCGCCAAGCAGCGGACCAACTGGCCCAGCAGATCACCACCGGCGAGCTGCCACCTCACTCGCGGCTCTCGAGCGAGCGCGCGATCGCCGACGAGTTCGGGCTGTCGCGCATGACCGCCCGCCAGGCGGTGGAGCTGTTGGTGCGTCGCGGCGTCGTGTACCGCCGCCCCGGAGCCGGCACATTCGTGTCCCCGCCTCGGATTGTGCACACGCTGCAACGGCTGGCAGGGTTCTCGGAACAGATGCGCGCGCAGGGGATCGAGCCGGCCGGGCGGGTGCTCTGCCTCGAGCTCACCGATGACCTCGGAGCCGACGTGCGCGAGGCGCTCGAACTCGATGGCGACCAGCACGCATGGCTGCTTCGCCGGATCCGATTCGGCGACGGCGAGCCGTTGCTGCTGGAAACGTCGTACGTTCCCGACTCCGTCTGCCCAGGCCTGGGTGTACATGACCTGGCTGGACAGTCGCTGTACGGCCTGATGGCCGCGACCTTTGGCATACATCCAGCACATGCGCACGAGGCGATCGAGCCGACCACGCTCGAGGCCGTGGACGCCCGCCACCTTGGCACCCGGCCGGGGACGCCGGCGATCCGCGTTTGCCGCACCGCGTTTACCGAGGGCCGCCAGGCCGTCGAGTACGCGATCGACCTCTACCGCGGCGATCGGGCACGGTTCGAGATCGACCTCAGGACTTAGCGGCGACCTCGGCCAGGAGCCGGTCGGTCAGGTCCACCAGCGGGGTCGCGCCGAGATTGCCCTCGTTGCGGCGGCGCACCGACACTTCGCCCGATTCGACCTCACGATCGCCGACCACCAGGATGTACGGGGTGCGCTGGTGCTCGGCGTCGGCGATCTTTCGCCCCATCGACTCACTGCGGACGTCGATCTCGGCCCGCAGTCCGGCTGCCCGCAGCGCCTCCACGACCTCGTTTCCGTAGTCGACGTGGCGATCGGCGACCGCCAGCACCGTCACCTGTACCGGTGACAGCCACAGCGGAAACGCCCCGGCGTAGTGCTCGATCAGGATCGCGATGAACCGTTCGAAGGAGCCGAACAGGGCGCGGTGCACCATGGCCGGGCGGTGCTCGGCGTTGTCGCTGCCGATGTAGGAGATGCCGAACCGCTCGGGCATCTGGAAGTCGAGCTGGATCGTGCCCATCTGCCACGACCGGCCGATCGAGTCTGACATGTGAAGGTCGATCTTCGGCCCGTAGAAGGCCCCGTCGCCCTCGTTCAGCTCGTACTCGACCCCGGCACGTTCGAGCGCCTTGCGCAGCGCGCCTTCGGCGTCGTCCCACAGCTCGTCCGAGCCGATCCGCTTGGCGGGGCGGGTCGAGAGCTCGAGCCGCATGTCGAGGTCGAAGGTGTCGTAGATCACGCCGGCCAGCTCGAGGCAGCCGATCACCTCGTCCTCGATCTGATCGTGGGTGCAGAAGATGTGCGCATCGTCCTGGGTGATGTGGCGAACGCGGGTGAGCCCGTGCAGCGTGCCGGAGGGCTCGTGGCGATGCACCAGACCCTGCTCTGACAGTCGCATCGGAAGGTCTCGGTAGCTTCGCTGGCCGTCGCCGAAGATGAAGATGTGGCCGGGGCAGTTCATCGGTTTCAACCCGAACTCACCGTTTTCGACCTCGGTGAAGTACATGTTCTCGCGGTAGGCCTCCCAGTGGCCCGAGGTCTTCCACACGTCGACGTTGTAGATGATCGGCGTGCGCACCTCCTGGTAGCCGCGTTCGAGGTTGAGCGAGCGCCACAGCGTGGTCAGCTCGTTCCAGATCACCATCCCCTTGGGGTGCCAAAACGGTGATCCTGGCGACGTCTCCGAGAACTGGAACAGGTCGAGCTCGCGGCCGATCCGGCGGTGATCGCGCTTCATCGCCTCTTCCATCCGCTGCAGGTACTCATCGAGGCCGGCCTGGTCGAAAAAGGCGGTGCCGTAGATGCGAGTGAGCATCGGCTTTTGGGAATCGCCACGCCAGTACGCCCCGGCGAGCGACTGGAGCTTGAAGGCCTTGATCGGCTTGGTCGTCTGCAGGTGCGGACCGCGGCAGAGATCCTCAAAGCCGTCCTGGGTGTAGAGGCTGATGTCGCCCTCGGGCAGCGCCTCAACCAGCTCGAGCTTGTACGGCTGGTGCTCGGCGGCAAAGCGTCGCTCGAGCTCTGACTTCGACACCCCGTCGGTGCGCACGAATGGATGCTCGGTCTTGAGGATCTTTCGCATCTCGGCGTCGATCCGATCCAGATCGTCGGCCGACACCGGCTCGGGGAACTCGAAGTCGTAGTAGAAGCCGTCGGCGATTGCGGGGCCGATCGCAACCTTGGTGCCGGGCCACAGATGCATGACCGCTTCGGCCATGACGTGCGCGGTCGAGTGCCGCAGGACCGCCAACGCCTCGGGGTCGCGGGCGGTCAGTACGCGCACAGAATCGCCGTCTGAGAGCGGCGTGCGGACGTCTCGAACCTCTCCTCCGACCTCGACCGCCACGGCCGCCTGAGCCAACCGGGGACCGATCGCCTGGGCGGCGTCGAGTCCGGTCGCGCCATCGGCGAGTTCGATCGCTGTGCCGTCGGGGAGGGAGACTTGCATGACGTGGAGCATACAAATCCCGCCCCGCTGGTACGCTCGGTGGGTGCAAGCGGTTTCGGTCACGTTGGCATTGGCGCTGGTGGCGGTCTCCGCAATCGCGGTGCGGATCGCGATCGATCGTCGTCGATCGGCGGCCGCGTATCAGTCCGAACACCGGCTGACGGTGCCCCAGTCCGAGCTGTCGGTTGCGCTGGCGTCGCGCGAGGCGCTGTTCCTCGCCGCCCCAGGGCCGGTGCTGATGTATGCGCCCGACGGCCACCTCGTGCGCGCCAACGCGCTGGCGCGCGAGCAGCCGCTGCTGATCTCCGATCCGCCTCCCGACAAGCTCGCCGAGGGCATCGCGGCGATCCTCGCCGGGGAGTCTTCGGCGACCGCCGAGCTGACGGTGTACGGGCCGGAGCGACGGCGGTTTGAGGCGCGCCTCCAGCCGTATGCGACGCCTGAAGGGCCGGGCTGCCTTGCGATGCTTGTGGACGTTTCGAGCGAAACGGACTTTCGCGAGGCGCGAAGCCTGTTCTCGGCGGGCGTCTCGCATGAGCTGCGAACCCCGCTCGCGCGCATTCTCGCGCTGACCGACACGGTCGCCCTCCCGCTTGACGAGGATGAGCGGCAGACCACGATCGACCAGATCCGCGCCGAGATCGACTCGATGCGCCAGCTGATCGAGGAGATGGTGTTGCTGGTGCAGCTGGAAAGCGGCGAGCTGACCGGCATCGGCGAGCGTGCGGACGTCGATCGGGCTGTCGTTGAATGCGTCGCCCGCCACGCCGCGGCGGCCGAGGCAAGCGGCATGACGATCCGGCCGCAGACCACACGCGGTCTGGTGGCGGCGGTGTTGCCGCGCCTGCTGGATGTGGTGCTCGACAACCTGGTGGCAAACGCGATCACCCACGCCGGCCACGGTACGACGGTGCACGTCGGTGCGCGGGGACTCGCCGGAGCCGTCGAGCTGTGGGTGCAAGACACCGGCGCAGGCATTCCGCAGGAGCATGTGGCCCGCGTGTTCGAGCGGTTCTACCGGGTCGAGAACGCCCGCTCAGGCCCGGGCACGGGACTCGGGCTGGCGATCGTCAAACACATCGCCGAGGAGTACGGCGGGCGGGCGACCGTCGAGTCCGTCCCCGGAGCCGGCACCACCATCACCGTCGTTCTCCCGGCCCCGGCGGCCGTCAGGACGTGACGCCGGGTTTTTCGAGCGGCTCGAACCGGTAGCCGATGCTGTAGTGCGTTTGAATGTAGGTGTGGCTTTCGGATCGCCGGTCGAGCTTTTGCCGCAGCTTTCGCACGCACACATCAACGGTGCGGTCGCGATGGCGGTAGGGCATCCCCCACACCCGTTGCTGTAGCTGATCGCGGCTGAGGGCTCGTCCACGTTCGGAGGCCAGCACGTACAGCAGGCGAAACTCGGTGCGGGTGAGCGACGCATCCTCACCATCGAGGATGGCCTGGTGCAGGTCGGGGTCGATCACCAGCCCGGGCGCCTCGATGCGTGCCGGCCGAGCGGTCTCCGGGCCGGTTCCGGCTCGCCGCAGCGATGCCTGGACGCGTGCCACCAGCTCGCGCATGCCAAACGGCTTGGCGAGGTAGTCGTCGCCACCGATGCCGAGTGCGTGCACCTTGTCGTGCTCCGAGGCGCGCGCGCTGACGTTGATGATGGGAAGCGTGATCCCCTCAGCTCGCAGGGCCTCGGTGATGCGCCACCCGTCGATGCCGGGGAGCATCAGATCGACGACCGCAAGGTCGGGGCGTTCGTAGCGGATCTTGCGAAGCGCACGATCGCCGTCGTCGACGACTTCGACGTCCATCCCGGCTCGGCGGAGATGCGTCGCCATCGCATTTGCGATCACGGGATCGTCCTCGGCAATGAGCACTCGCGGCATTCCACCACGAAGGGTACTGACCGTCCCGGAAGGCACGCCCACCTGCAACGAATCAGTCACAACACCGAGCCATGAATAAATGGTGCCTGGCACCATTTATTCACCGGCGTGGGACGCAGCCACAGCCGGCGCGAACCAGCCGCAACCGAAACCGGCCCCGACGGGGGTCGCTTGGGTGGGGTTCGTCGTGAGGCGCAGGGCGCGGTGGTTGTGGCAAGGATCGAGCGGCGAGCGGAGCGCAGGCGTGGCCAGCGGCCACGTTGAGCACCGCACGTCGCGTGGGACACAGCCACAGCCGGCGCGAACCAGCCGCAAC
>CAVPTL010000002.1:0-130631 GCA_963708725.1 uncultured Actinomycetes bacterium
CCGAGGTTGCACAAGCGGTAACGTCGAGTGCGCGCGGGCGGGCCCGGTAGTGTGGGCGGCCGTGATCACGAAACCCGACGCTCGGAGAATGTGGCGATGGGTCGTCGGGCTGTGGTTGGGAAGCCGGGTGGCCGTGATCGCCGCCGGAGTCGTCCTCACCGAGCAGCTGGGATGGCACCGCTCGCTCGCCGTGTGGCAGGTGCAGCCGTGGACGGCGGTCACCGGCTGGGACACCGCCTACTACATCAAGCTCAGCCACGACGGCTACCACCACGGCCTCTCGGTTGCGTTCTTCCCGCTGTTTCCCGCGTTGATGTGGCTGTGGCGGGAGGTGATCCCGACGGGGGATGCGATCACCGCGATGGCGGTCTCCAACGGCGCGGCGCTGATCGCAATGTTCGGGATGTATGTGCTGGCGCGCGATCGGCTCTCGGAGGATCACGCCCGCCGCGCCCTGCTCTACCTCGTGCTCTCGCCGTACGCGTTCGCGCTGGTGTTCGCGTACTCGGAGGGAATCTTCCTGGCGCTGACCGTGTGGATGTTCGTGCTGTCGGATCGGTTCAAGGATCGCTGGGCAATTCCGCTCGCGTTCCTCGCCGGGATGACCCGCATCACCGGCCTGGCGCTGGTGCCGGCGCTCGCGATTCGCGCGTGGCGACGAAAGACGGTCGAGGCCTGGCTGCTTGCGGCCGCGCCGGTGGTGGGTCTCGGAGTGCACGCGGCGTGGCTGTGGCACGCCGTCGGCGACCCTCTGGCGATGGTGAAGATCCAGAGCCAGTGGGGTGGTCACATCGCGTTTCCGATCTGGCCGCTGGTTGATCAGTTCTGGCGGTTTGGCACCACCCACGACGTTTTCTACCTCGCCCGCGGCGTGACGGTGATCGCCTACCTGCTGCTGTTGATCCCGATCTGGCGCAGCGCGCGGTTTCGAGCGACGAGGGACGAGGACGTCGTGTACGTGTGCGCGATCTTCGTGATGCCGCTGCTCTCGAGCGTGCTCTACTCGGTCGGCCGGTTCGGGCTGGTCGCGTTCCCGTTGATGTTCGCGCTCGCCGATCTCGGCCTGCGGCGGGTGACCTTCCACCGTGCCTACGTCGTGTTCGCGCCGACCATCCAGTTTCTGCTGTTGGCGGCGGCGGCGCTTGGCTACCGGCCGCCGTGACCTACTTCACCGAGAAGGTGGTGTTCCCGATGGCGATGCCATTGGGATGCGCATTCGTGTAGGCGTAGACGTAGACCTGATACGGCTGGCCGTGCTGGAGGCGGCGGGTCTTGTTGCTGTAGCGCCCAGATCGCGGGAACCTTGTAGGACGGACCTGGCACTGCGAATCTGCCACACCTGAATGTTCTGGCCGTGGTTGATGATCCGAAGCGAGTACGCGAACGCTCCGGGAACCGACGTCCAATCGATCAGCGGAGTGGTGCCGGTCAGGCGGGCGCCTCGACCCGGCTTGCAGATGCGGCCGGTGCGAAGGTTGAGGTGCTTGGGCGCCGAGTAGACGATGGCGCCGTTGATCGCGCTCTTGTACTGCGCCCAGATGGCGTAGTGGTAGGTGTGGAACTGCTTCAGCTGCTTGTCATTGCGCACACCCTTGCCTGAGGCCTTGATGCGGGTGCCGTCGTGCTGGTTCTTGGGTGCGTGGTTGGCGTTTCGCACGATCCAGCTGCCGGCGACACCGGTCGGCACCGACCACTGGAGGGTGGAGGTGGTGCAGCCCACCACTCCGTGCACGTTGGTGAATGCGGCGGGGGCGACACCGGTACCGGAGAGGTTGACCGTCTGAGCCCCGTCGGGGGCGGTGTCGGTGAGGGTGACCGTCGCCTTCTGCTGGATGGCCGCGGTGGCGCCGTATTGCACCGAGAACTGGCAGTTCGCATTCGGCGCGAGCGTTGCAGCGGCGCATGTTCCGGCGGTGAGCTTGAAGGCGCCGACGGCGCCGGTGACCTTGATGCTGCTGATCGTGAACGCGGCCGTATCGGCGTTGGTGACCGTGAACTGCTGCGTCGGCCCGAGCTTGCCCACGGTGACCCTGCCGAAGCCACGGCTCTGCGGGCTGAACGACACGTACCGGGAGATACCCTGGCCCGAGACGGTGACGACCTGTGGTGAGTTGGCTGCGTCGTCGTTGAACGTGAGGATCAGCGCGTACTGGGCCATACGCGACTGGAGTGAACGAGACACCGACCGTGCAGCTGTTCCCGGCAGCGACGGTCGCATTGGTGCACGAGTTGGTCGTGACGCTCATGGCGTTGACGCTCCCGCCGTTGTCCGACCGTGGTGATGTGGAGCGGGCCGTTCCCGGTGTTGTTCAAGGTCACGGTGCCGGTTTTGGTCGCGTTGACCTTGACACCGCCGAGGTTCAGGTCGTTGACGCTTACCACCGGGGCGGGGGCCGCAGTGGCTGTCCCACTGAGATCGGAGACGTCGGCCTGGTTACTGCCGCTGTCGTAGGCGACGTCGATCTGGGCGGTCGGCGTCCCGGTGACGGTCGGGGCGAACGTGACCGTGACGGTGCAGGTGTTCGTCGCTGCCGGGTCGAGCGTCGTTCCGGAGCAGCTGTCGTTGGAGAGCGAGAACTGGCCGGGGTTCGCGCCGCTCAACGAGAGCGAGTTGATCGTGTGCGCCGCCGTGTCGGAGTTCGTGATCGTGACAGTCGCGGTGTCAGTGCTTCCGACGGCCACCGGACCCAGCGTTGGGTCGTTGGCGGTGAACAGGCCATTGGTGGTGGCGAGCGCGCCGGGCACGACCACGAGCGCCCCCAGGGCGACGGCGACGAGGATCACGCGAATGGGTTTCATAGTGAGAGGGCCGCCGCGATCAGGAGGACAAGACTGACAACCGCGATGGCCGCGGGGATCACGAGAGCTGCGCCGCCCTCGTACCGGCCGACGCTGATCCGGCCGCCGCGATGAGAGGTCTGGCTGTACTGCCAGTCGTCCTCGCGGGCTCGATTGATCAGCTTGACGACGACGAATGCGAGCGCGGCGAGCAGCAGTACCGCGATGGCGACTCCGCCGACGACCTTCGCCAGCGACGAGCTGAACATCGATGACGACGCTGGGGACTGCGCGGAGCCGGTGGTCTCGTGTGGCCGCGGTCAGGCGCCACCGACTTGTGCGGTCGAAAGCCCGCGGGCAGAATGAAATCTCGTGCCGTTGGTGGCGAATACCGCGTAGCAGTAGGTCGTGCCCGCTACGGCGGCGGTATCCACAGCCGCCGTCTTGCCCGGCCGGATACCTTGATCGTGCGCACATTCGGCCCGGCGACCGACGGGCAACGTTTGCCGGTGATGTTCGCGGTGACCAGGTAGCCGGTGGCTCCTGCGGCCGCCTTCCAGCTGACCTTGATCGAGTGCTGGCCGGCGACGGTGGTGACGCCGGTCACCTTCGCCGGTGGCCCGACAACGACCTTGTGATGCGCGGCGGCGGAGCTGTGGTACGGCGTGGTCGTGAAGACCGAGTAGCAATACGTTCCGCCGGCCTTGGCACTCTTGTCCACCTGGCTCGAACGCTTGGCGCTACCGCCGATTCCGACACCGTCGCTGGTCGAGGTCGGGACAGTTGGCGGCCGATCCGCGGCGCACGACAACCCCCGAGACGATCTGGCTCTTCGGGAGCTGTCCAGCCGACGGTGATGACGCGAGGGGCGGTTGCCGTGGCCGTCACCGCTGTGACAGCAGCCGGGGTTGGATGGGTGACCGGCGTCGATCGTCCCGCCCCCGCCGCCGGTGTTCGTGGGCGGCGTGGTGGAGCCGATCCTCCACCGCCGGTCGACGTGGATGCCGCCGCCGCCACCACCGCCGTGGAGCCACACGAGAGGCAAGCGGCGGCGGTGGCCCGGCAAGAGCCACGCTTGCGGAGCCGCCGACGGCAACAAGTGCCGCGACAGCTGCAACCACGATGTGCGATGTGCGAATTCGTGTCATTAGCCGCCTCTTCTCCAGCTGGGTCGCCCACCGACCGCCGAAGGAAGTTGTGACAAGAGCCTACTCCCCTGAGACGAAGAGTCAAGGGGTGATCACGGCTTATGTCACTTGTCTGTACCAAAATGTGCAAAATTTCTGCGATAGTTGCTGCTCGCTCAGGAAGCAACGTCCGTTACACTCGCACGACGCATGCCGAGGCCGATCTTATTGGGGGTCGTGGGCGACTCCGCCAGCGGGAAGACGACGCTGACGCGCGGGCTCGTGCGCGTGCTCGGCGAGGACGCGGTCTCGCATGTCTGCCTCGACGACTATCACCGCTTCGATCGCGCTCAGCGATCCGGCCGGCAGATCACGCCACTCGACCCGGACTGCAACTACATGGACGTGATGGACCAGCATCTGCGCCTGCTGCGCGCGGGCGAGGCGATCCTGAAACCGGTGTACCGCCACTCCGACGGCAGCTTTGGCCCGCCGGTGTACCTCGCGCCGCGCCGGTTTGTGATCGTCGAGGGGCTACTCGGCTTTCACACGTCCAGTATGTGCGACCGCTACGACGTGCGGGTATTCCTCGATCCACCCGAGAACCTGCGGCGCCGCTGGAAGGTTGTGCGCGACTGCTCCCGGCGCGGCTACACCACCGACCAGGTGCTCGCCGAGCTCGACCGCCGCGAGGGCGACTCCGACACCTACATCAGGCCCCAGCGAGCAACGGCCGACATGGTCGTGCGGTTCTCGGAGCCCGAGACCGACTCGGATATCGACGCGACCCACCTCGACAGTCACCTGCTGCTGCGCCCCGGACTGCCGCACCCCGATCTCGAGGATGTGATCGGCGACGCCGACGACGAGCTGACCCAGATCGGCTCGGGAGGTGACCAGGATCTGTTCGTACCCGGCAGGCTCGACCCCAGCGTTGCGTTGGAGCTGGAGGAGCGGATCTGGAGCCACATGCATTTCGCCAGCCATCTGCGCAGCGAGCGGCTGGGCGAGTTCACGATCGGCACCCGGCTGCACCGCTCCGATTCGCTCGCGCTGGTGCAGCTACTGGTGCTCTACCACCTCGTCACCGCCCGCGAGAAGATCCTCACCGACGGCGCCCAGGCCGACGTTCGCGCGTAGTCTCACCGCCGCCGGTCGATAACAGGCCCAGAGCCATGTCCGTGATCTCGCCTGTCAGCCAGATGATCCTTGTCGTGCGTCCCCTGGCGGTCGTGCCGACGTCGTCGGAGCGGATTCAGTCCCAGGCCGCGGCGATCCGCCACCGCGGACTCAGCTTCTACGCCTGACCGAGCGCCCGATTGATCGCGCCGCGCAGGGTCGCGTCAGGTTGCTCGACGTCGCCGCGCCACCGGATGACGCCGGATCGGTCGAGCACGTAGAACGTCGGGTAGTACCCAACGTGGTAGGCCCGCGCCACCGGCCCCAGCCCACCGCCTTGGTGGAAGCTTCCGGCCGGCGTGCCGCCCGGATCGAGCAGCGCCGGAAACGGCAGGCCGAAATACCGGTGGTAGGCATAGACGCTGGCGGCGTCCTCGGAGTCGGCGTTGATCGAGACGAACTGGACCGGACGGCCGGCGAAGCTCCGGGCAAGCGCCGCCAGGTGCGGGGCCTCGGCCGCGCAATGGGGACACCAGGTGGCGAAGAACTCGAGCAGCGCCACCTTTCCGTGGAGCGATGCCCTGGTCACCGTCTGGCCCTCAGGTGTCTTCAGGCTGAAACCGGGAGCCACCGATCCCACCGCCAGCAGGTCGGGATTGGACGGCGGGTGGGCGTCACTTGCAGGCTTGTTCTCGATCGAGCCGACACCCGGCTCGGTGCGAGGCGTGAATCCGATCGCGGCGGCCGCTCGCTGGAGCGACCTGGGCGCCGCCAGGTCAGCCGCGGTCGGCTTTGCGGGTGGGGGTGGCGCCGGTGACGTGGGCCGGAACACCACGTACACGCCGATGACCACCGCGGTTATGACCAGCGCGAGCACGACCGTACGTGCGAACTCGCCGCGCCGGGAGCGGATTGGCGGGGCGCCGTCCATACCCCGCAGTATCGCAGCGCGCGGTTAGAGCGTGGTTTCGAGCGGGGTCTCGGCCGGAGAGTTTGTCAGGGCGGGATCGGCCATCTGCGGCGCCGCCGGCCGAGGCCGGACGTACACCGGCTTGCCGGCCGCGAGATCGAGCACCCGTGACTCCTCACGCGTGACCTGCACCGAGGTCGCCTGGCCGTCGGCCAGGTCGAGGTCGATCCGCACCTCAAACCCGAGCCGGGCGACGTGAGTGATCGTGGCGGCGTGTGTGGTGCCGTTCGGCTCCAGCCGGATCTCGATGTCGTGGGGACGGATCAGCGTGTCGCCCAGGCGGGTCACCGGCCCGACAAATCCCATCACGAAGTCGTTGGCGGGCTCGTCGTACAGCTCGTGGGGATCCCCGACCTGCTCGACCTTGCCGTGATTCACGATCACGATCCGGTCAGAGACCTCCATGGCCTCCTCCTGGTCGTGGGTCACGAACACGGTGGTCACGTGCATCTCGTCGTGCAACCGCCGAAGCCACGCTCGCAGGTCCTTGCGCACGTTGGCGTCCAAAGCGCCGAAGGGCTCGTCCAGCAGGAGCACCTCGGGCTCGATCGCCAGGGCCCGGGCGAGCGCCATGCGCTGGCGCTGGCCGCCTGAGAGCTGCGCGGGATAGCGATCGGCAAAGCCGGACAGCTGCACCAGCTCGAGCAGGTCATCGACGCGCTTTCGAGTCTCGTCCTTGGGGCGCTTGCGAATATCGAGGCCGAAGGCGACGTTCTTGCGCACGGTCATGTGCTTGAACGCGGCGTAGTGCTGGAACACGAAGCCGATTCCGCGCTTGTGGGCGGGCATGTTGGTCACGTCCACGCCGCCGATCTCGATCTTGCCCGAGTCGGGCCGGTCGAGCCCGCCGATCACCCGCAGGAGCGTCGACTTACCGCTACCTGAAGGGCCGAGCAGCGCGGTCAGCGAGCCGTCGGGTACCTCCACCGTGACGTCGTCCAGGGCGGCGAAGTCACCGAACCTTTTCGAGACGTTAGACGCGACGATTGCCATGCGTGCTCTCCTTGCGGGGCTTGATCAAATTCATCACAAAAAGGGTGAACAGCGCGATCAGTGCCAACTCGAGGCCGGCCGAATAGGCACCTACCCTATCGAAATTCTGGTATTCAGATTCTACGCGCAGTGGCAAGGTCTGAGTTCCGCCGATCACGTTGCCGCTCACCACGGCCACCGCCCCGTACTCGCCGATCGCCCGGGCGGTGGTCAAAACCACGCCGTAGATCACGCCCCAGCGGATGGCCGGAAGCGTTACCCGCCAGAAGATCTGGCGGCTGGAGGCGCCCAGCGTGGAGGCCGCCTGCTCCTGATCGATGCCGATCTCGCGCAGCACCGGGATCACCTCGCGGGCCACGAATGGCAGCGAGACGAAGATGGTGGCGATCACCATGCCCGGGGTCGCAAAGATGATGGGATGGCCGTGGTCGATGAACCAGTGCCCGAACCAGCCGTCCTGCCCGTACACCAGGATCAGCGTGAGGCCGACGACGACCGGGGAGACGGCGAAGGGAATGTTCAGCATCGCCTCCAGGAACGCCTTGCCACGGATGCTCGAGCGCACGATCATCAGTGCGAACACGATCCCGAACGCGGTGTTCAGCGGCACGGCGATCAGCGCGATCTTGAGGCTGAGTACGAGCGCCTTGACGGCGTCGGGCTCGTTGATCGCCGTCCACACCGGCGTGATGCCGTTTTCGAGCGTGTGGTAGGCGATCATCGCAACCGGCACCAGCAGCAGCGCGGCGAGGTAGAACAGCGCGACGAAGCGCAGACCGTACTTACCGATCATGGCGTGACCCCCAGCGCTCGAGGGCGCCCATCGCCAGCAGGATGCCAAGCGCCAGTCCGAGCATCAGCACCGCCAGCGCCGCCGCGCCGTCGGGGTTGTCGCTCTGGACCTGGGCGAAGATGTGCACCGAGGCGACCTCGGTGGAAAACGGGATGTTGCCTGACATCAACACGACCGACCCGAACTCGCCGATGGCGCGGGCGAATGCCAGTGCCGCGCCGGAGACGATGGCGGGCAGGATCGTGGGCAGGATCACTCGCCGAAACACGGTGAACCGGTTGGCGCCCAGCGAGCCGGCCGCGTCCTCGACCTCGCGATCCATCTCCAGCAGCACCGGCTGGACGCTTCGGATGACGAACGGCAAGGTCTCGAACAGCAGTGCCAGCAGCACCGCGGTGCGGGTGTAGGCAACGTTGATGCCGATGGGTGAGTTCGGGCCATACAGCGTCAAAAGCGTGAGCCCCGCCACAATCGTCGGCAGGGCAAACGGCAGGTCGATCAGGGAGTTGAGAAACGCCTTTCCCCTGAACTCGTCGCGCACCATCACCCAGGCGACGAGCGTCCCGAAAACGCCGTTGATCAGCACCACCAGGAGCGACACCACCAGGGTGAGCTTGATGGCCGCCACGGCATCGGGAGCCGTGACAGCGGTCTTGAAGGAGTCCCAGCCGCCCTTGGCGGTGACCCACGCGAGGGCCGCCAGCGGCAGCAGCACGATCAGGCTGAGGTAGGTCATCGCCAGCCCCGGCGCGACACCCGAAGGTGCCCCGCCGAGGCTGAGAGAGCCACGACCGGATCCAGAGGAGCGGGGTGGTTCTGCAGCGACAGTGCTCACTTGCTTGTCGACACTCCGAGGGACTGTTCGATCGATGCCATGATGCTGTTATCCGGATCGAAGAACTTGGTCATGACGTCGTCCCACCCACCGAGACTGTCGATCGTGAACGTGTTCACGGCGGGGTAGTCGGAGGTGTACTTGGCAGCCACCGAGGGGATCACCGAGCGGTAGCCGGTCTGAGCCAGGATGTTCTGCGCGTCCGGAGTCCACATCCACTGCGTGAACGCCTTGCCGGCAGCCGACGCCTTGATGGTCGAGGCGGCGACGGTCTGGATCAGGATGGTCGAGGGCGGGTAGACGATCTGGATCGGCTCCCCAGCCTGCTCGGCGAGCTTGGCGTCCTGCTCGTAGGCGAGCAGTACGTCACCCTTGCCGCCGACGAACGTCTGCAGCGCGGCGCTTGCCTTGTCGTCCTGGACCGGAACGTTGTGGAACAGGGTGTTCAGGTATGCCTGGGCCTGAGCGGGCGTCTTGCCCTCTTTCAGCTCCGCGCCATAGGCGGCCATGATGTTCCAGCGAGCCCCACCCGAGGTGAACGGGTTCGGGGTGATCACCTGGACGCCCGGCTTGACGAGGTCGTCCCAGGTGGTGATGTGCTTGGGGTTGCCCTTGCGCACGACGAACACGACGACGCTGTTTGCGACGACGCCCTTGTACTGACCGGAATCCCAGTCAGGCGAAACGAGCTTGGAATCGACCAGGCGGTCGATGTCGGGGCTCAGTGCGAAATGCACGTAGTCGGCGGGCTGGCCAGCCGCAACCGCGCGGCTCTGGTCACCCGACGCTCCGTAGGACTGGGAGAAGCTCACGCCGCTCCCGTCCGCAGTGCCGTTGAATGCCGGAATCAGCTTGGCGTACGAGGTCTCTGGCGTCGAGTACGCAACCAGATTGACCTTCCCGCCGGCGGAAGCAGACGTGCTGCTCCCCGCCGCGCCGCTGCTGGAAGAGCTCGAAGACCCTCCGCAACCCGCCAACCCGGCTACGACTGTCACCAACCCAACTGTAAGTGACAGAACTTTGACTCGATTCAAGTTACCCTCCTACCCTATCGATGAACTTGACTTTACGGTAGGATGGTTACATGGATCTGTCAACTCCCAACCGTCATGCCGCTGGTGTGGAACGCGGTCGTGTCGGCTCAAATGTGAGGCACCTGCTGGGTATGCACGACTTACACCAGGTGCAACTTGCCGAGTATCTCGAACTCTCCACACAGGGACTCTGGAACATCCTCCACGGTCGTTCGGAGCCTCGCTCTCGCACGGCCTGGAATCTCGCCAATGCCTTCGGGATCACCATCGAAGACCTGTTCTCTGACGTCGGCACCTGTGTGCGGGCGGCGGCGGCGGTGTTCGAGACCGCCCCCGTGCGGCTGGCCTATCTCCCCGACGAGGCGGCTGCAAACACAGCTTCGTAGATCGCCGTTCCCTCAACTCCCGCCGCCTGAACCTGCAGTTGTGGCGGGTCTGGCTTTACATGTTCGCCTCGACGTTCTACTCTAGTTCCCGCTGGGGTTGACGATTTATCAGGGGGGCGGGCAGTGCGTAAGAAGCGCTTTGGGGTTGTTGCGGGAGTTGTCGCGTTTGCGGCGGTTTTCGTGGGGGTGGCCGATGCGACGGTGGGCGCGCATCCGATCACCTCGCAGGGTACGAACGGGAGGGTGAATGCGATTGCCTTCTCGGGAAATGTCGCCTATGTCGGCGGCGCATTTACAACGGCTGGAACGGTTACGCGTAACCACGCCGCGGCCATCAGCATGACCACGGGCAACGTGATCGCGTTCAACCCGAACCTGAACGGCTCGGTTCAGGCACTCGCGGTGTCGGGGAGCACGGTGTTTCTCGGCGGCTCGTTCACACAGGCCCGCGGGAAGCCGGCGGCGCGACTGATTGCGGTCAACGCAACCACCGGTGCCGAGATCTGGCACGCGACCCTCAACGGTCAGGTGATGGCGCTCGACGTCGCACACGGAAACGTCTACGCCGGCGGGTACTTCACCACCGCCAACGGGTCGGCGCGGCTCTACCTGGCGGCGTTCAACGCCACCAACGGTGCGCTCAGCACCACCTGGAAGCCCACCGTCGATCTCGAGGTCAAGGCGCTATCGGTGACCTCGGACAAGAGCGAGGTCATTATCGGCGGCGACTTCTCGCAGCTCAATGACCAGCCGGGAAGCCATCTCGCCGCGGTCAGTGCAACCACGGGTGCGACCATGAGCTGGCACACCCATCCGCACTATCAGGTGATCACCATGTACGCCGATGCCAACGGCATCTTCGTCGGCGGTGGTGGTGGCGGCGGCAACTTCGCCAAGTTCAGCCAGACCGGTAGTCAGCAGTGGAGCGGCGGCACGGACGGAAACGTCCAGGGAATCACCGAGTTGGGTGGGACGGTGTATGTCGGCGGCCACTACGAGAACTACTGCGGCCCGGGTGGCGGCCAGCACGTCTGCACCGCGCCCACGCCTCGCAACAAGCTGCTCGCGGTCTCGACCTCGACCGGTGCGATCCAGTCGTGGAACCCGAGCGCCAACAGCGTGCTGGGAGTGTTCTCACTCGCCGGCACAGGCGCCACGATCGGCGTTGGTGGTGACTTCACCAGCACCGGCCAGCGCAAGCAGTCGCACTTCGCGATGTACCAGTAACGGCCGGCCACACCGGTGGGGCGCCCTCGGGCGCCCCACCAACGGTCGCCGGGACCGGCGCAGTACCGAGGCCGATCAGTCAGTATGTCGGTCGCTCCCTGACCGACTCCAAGGAGGACTGTTGACCAGACGCGCACGAACTCTTCTGCTGTCCGTATCCGCCCTCGTCCTGCTGGCGGTGTCCGCCGGCTCGGCGTTGGCATTGTCCATCGGCCGCACCCCGGATCCCACCTGGCAAGCGAACGGCCGGGTGCTCGCGATCCTGCGGGTCGGAAACGTCGTCTACCTGGGCGGCGACTTCACCCAGGTGATGGCTCACGGAGGCGGTAAGAAGGCGGCGCGCAACCATCTGGCGGCGTTCAACGCGACCACCGGCAATCTGCTCGCGTGGAATCCCAACGCCGATGACAGCGTGCGCTCGCTCGCGAGTGCGGTCAACGGCACGGTGATCTTCGCCGGCGGCGACTTTCGCCACGTCGGCGGCGGTACGCACAGCCGCGTGGTCAAGCTGAACGCCGGTGGTGCCGGCAAGCCGATGAAGTGGGGAGCCTCGGCCAACGGTGAGGTGCGCACGGTCAAGGCGGCGAACAGCAAGCTGTACATGGGTGGAGACTTCACCTCGGTCAACAGCCATGCGCGTGCCCGCCTGGCGGCCGTCGGCGTTGCCGGCGGCGCGATCCAGACGTGGGCGCCGCGCGCCAACGGGGCTGTCCGAGCGGTGCTGCCGGTCGGCTCCCGAGTATTCATCGGCGGTGACTTCCTGACCGTCAACGGCAAGGCTCAGCAGCATCTGGTGGTGGTCAACGGCAAGACCGGCGTGTTGCTGCCGTGGGCATCGCACCCGGGGGGCGGAGTAAACGTCTTGCAAGCCACGACCAAGCGTCTGTTTGAGGGCGACTCCGGCGGCGGCGGCCATGTCCGTGCCTACGGCGTCAAGCTCGGGCATCTGCTGTGGACCAACACCACCGACGGCAATGTCGAGGGCCTCGCGCTGCTCGGCAAGGACGTGATCGCGGGCGGTCACTTCAATCAGATGGGTGCCTTCAAGCGCAAGCATCTGGGTGGGATCAACAAGGTCACAGGCCGGGTCGATGCGACCTGGAACCCGGAGGCGAACAGCGCCCTGGGTGTGTTCTCGGCGTTCGCTTCGGGCAACACGCTGTTCGTCGGCGGCGACTTCACCGCCTGGCAGCCGGGGAACGTGGCCCAGGCGCACTTCGCCAAGTTCTCGTGATCACGGCGCTCGGTTAGCCCGAGTCGATAATGTCGCACGATCTTGATACTCGCCACCAGGGAGGATGTTCGCGTGAGTAGCCACACAACGCCGGAATGGCTCAAAGCACAGGACCACCCCGAATGGGAGAGCTCGAGGCTCGGCTGGAACCTTGCCGCCGACCAGCGGCCGACGGCAATCGCCGAGCCGGCGACGGTGGACGAGGTGATCGCCGCCGTCAACTACGCGCGGCAGGCCGGTCTGCGGGTCGCGCCGCAGGCGACCGGCCACGGGTCATACGTGCTTGCAGCGGGCGACGGCACGATGGTCGTGAAGCTCGAGAAGATGCGTGGCGTCGAGATCGACGTCGACTCGGCGACCGCTCGGGTGCAGGGCGGTGCGCAATGGGGCGACGTTACCGCCGCCAGCACGCCGCACGGCCTGGCCGCACTGGCGGGCTCGTCACCCGATGTCGGAGTGGCCGGGTACACCACCGGCGGTGGGATCAGCTGGCTGGCCCGGCGCCACGGACTCGCCTGCAACGCGGTGCGGGCCGTCGAGATTGTCACCGCCAACGGTGAGCTCGTCCGCGCCGACCCCGATACCAACCCGGATCTCTTTTGGGCGGTGCGCGGGGGCGGGGGCGCCTTCGGCGTGATCACCGCCTTCGAACTCGAGCTGTTCCCCGTGGACATGGTCTATGGAGGGGCAATGCTGTGGCCGATCGAACGCGACACCGAGGTGCTCCAGGCGTGGCGGGCGTGGATCGACACCGTGCCCGACGAGGTCACCTCGCTGGGCCGGCTTCTGCACCTGCCGCCGATTCCGGAGATCCCCGAGCCATTTCGCGGCCGCGACTTCGTGGCCGTCGAAGCGGTGTGTCTGATGGACGCCGCGGACGGAGCGGCAATGCTCGAGCCGCTACGGGCGCTCGGGCCGGAGATCGACATGTTCGGCATGATGCCGGCGGCCGCGCTCGAGAAGCTCCATATGGACCCCGAAGGTCCCGTCCCCGGGATTGGCGAGGGCATGGTGCTCGCCGACATCACCGACGAGACGATCGACGCCGCGGTGCGCACAGCCGGAAACAACTCCGGAAGCGCGTTGGTGTCGTTCGAGTTCCGGCATCTGGGCGGCGCGGTCGCCCGCCCGTCCGAGGGAGCCGGCTGTCTGGCGTCGCTCGACGATCCGTTCATCGCGTTCGGCGTTGGCATGACTCCGGTACCGCCGCTGGTCGAAGCCGTGAAGGGCAGTGTGTCGGCGACCTTTGGTGCGCTCGAGCCGTGGCGCGGGAAGCGACAGCTGCCGAGCTGGCGCGAGTCCGTGACCGCACCCGCCGAGATGTTCGGAACGTCGTACGAGCGACTCCTCACGGTCAAAGCCGACGTCGACCCGGAAAACCTCTTCCAGTCGAGCCACTCGCTGTAGAGGGGTGAATAAATGGTGCCAGGCACCATTTATTCACCCCGGTTACCACTCGACCAGGCGCCAGACGCCGGGCTGGAGGCCGCCTTCGTCTTCGCCGATCTCGGCGAAGATCGCGACGGCACGCTTCAGCTCCTCCATTGCCGCCTCGGTCTCGCCGGCCTGGTGAAGCATGTCTGCGAGGTTGTTGCGAAGCGCAGCCTCGCGGTGGCGATCGCCGAGCTCGGAGCACAGCGCGAGGGCCTCGACGATGAGGCCGCGGGCGTGCTCCAGGTCACCCTCGGCTGCGTAGTCGAGCGCAAGGTTATTGAGCGCTGCCAGCCGGATCGTCTGATCGGTGAGGGCGGCGGAGAACGCCAGGCTCAGCTCGAGATGCTCCCGACCTGCGCCCAGTAGGCCGAGGATGTTATGGGCCTGGGCGGTCGCGGCCTGGTCGCCCGCGTGCTCGGCCAGCGCGAGTGCCGTGGCTCCGAGTCGCAGCGCCTCGGCGTCGTCGCCCCGGCGCCGGGCGACCAGGCTGCGATCGGCCTGAATGCGCGCGGCATCTCCACCCAACCGCAGAGCCTCCTGATAGTGAAGTTCGGCGAGTTCCCAGTCGCTGCGTCGTTCATGCACCGATCCGATTCGCTGTTCGAGCCGCGCCAGCTGATCGGGTTCGGCCAGCGCCGCCGCCGCTTCGTAGGCCGCCAGGGCCGCACGGTACTCACCGCGCAGCGTGTGCACGTCGCCCAGCGCCTCGTGCAGCGCGGCCGGCCGCGGGTGTCCGAGCGCGAGGGCGGTGCGGTAGTGCTCGAGCGCCTCGGCGGTGGCCGCCAGTTCGCGCGCCCGATCGCCGGCCTCGAAGTAGGCCGCGGCCGCGGCGGGAGCCTGCCCTGCGAGCTCGAGGTGGCGCGCAGCCAGGGCGGGATTGCCGCGGCCGACCCGCAGCACCTCTGCCACCCGCGCGTGCAGCAGCCGCCGGCGCGCCAGCCCCGCGCGCTCCTCGACCAGGGATCGCAGCCGCTCGTGGGCGAAGTCGTACTCGGCGTCGCGCTCGATGATCAGTCCCCAGGCCTCCAGCTCCTCGAGGCCCGTGACCACCTCGTCGTCCGAACGACCGCTGGTCTGGCGCACGGTTTCGACATCGAAGGTGCGGCCGATCACGGCCGCCGCCACCAGCACCTGTGAGGCGGTTTCGGTGACCGCGTCGAGACGGGCGGCGAACACGTCTCGGGTACCGCCGGAGGCGGGATCCTCCCCGCCGGCAGCCAACAGCTCGGCGAGGTACAACGGCAGGCCTTCGCTCTCGGCGTACAGTCGCTCGCCGGCCTCGTCGTCGAGGCCGCCGGCGCGCGCGAGCTCGGCGACGTCGTCGCGGGTCAGACGCGCCAGCGTCACCCGGCAACCGAGATCGGCAAACCGCGCGCAGGATCGCTCGGGGTCGGGCTCGTCCGTGCGGTGTGCGGCGAGCAGCAGCAACCTGCGACCGGCCAGCCGGTGTCCGATGTAGGTGAGAGCGTCGATCGACGCGGGATCGGAGGCGTGGAGGTCGTCCACGAACACGATCGCCGCGGTGCGATCGCTGCCCGCCAGCGCCAGAGTCTGACCGGCGGCGTCAAGGAACCGTTGGCGGGCACCAGGCTCGGCCAGGCCGGTGGTGGGTGGCGAACCCAGCTCGGGCAGGAGCCGGGCAGCCTCTGCGCGGCAGTGGTCGGGAAGCGCCCCTGATCCCGTCGCAGTCTCGATCGCTGCGCGCAGGAGCTGGGCGAGCACCCCGTAGGCCAGTCCCCTCTCGCCAGGGTGCGCGCGAGCGGTGATCACCCGCGCGCCGGCCCCGGCGTTTGTGCGCAGGAACTCCTCGGCCAACCGGGTCTTGCCGATGCCGGACTCGCCCTCGATCACCGCCACGCCGCCGTCGGAGCCCACCTCCCCGTAGGCCGCGGTCAGCTCTCGCCATGACCGGTCGCGGCCGACCAGGGGCTGAGACGGTGCGGTTGGAGAGCCCGCGGGCCGCGACGGCTCGGGCGAGCGGCCCTCGTTGACGGCGTTGTACAGCTCGGTGGTCTCGGTCAGCGGGCGCACCCCCAGCTCACGATCGAGAGCCCGCACGCACTCACGGTACTGAGCGAGGGCATCCGCTCGCCGGCCGGACCGCGCATACAGCTCGATCAGCCGCCGGTGAGCGGGCTCGTGCAAGGTATCGAGTGTGAGCCGCTGCTCGGCGCGCGCCACCGCCTGGTCGAAGTGGCCGTGTGAGGCCAGCTCGTCGACCAACCGGTCGAGCGCACCAGCCAGCTCCCGCCTGAGACCGTCGCCGGCGACCCGCTGCCACGTCTCGAAGTCCGGACTGTCTCGCACGGCGAAGCCCGAGAGCAACTCGCCCCGATGCAGATCGACCGCCGCGGTGAGCTCGTCGGCACCGGCCGTGGGGTTCGTGGCCACTCGTCGGAACTCGGCCACGTCAAACCACGCGTCGTCCAGATTGAGGGCGACCGTGCCCCGGTCGGTGGTCAGCCATTCGCCGCCGAGTGAGGTGCGAAGCGTGGAGAGCGTGCGCCGCAGCGCGGCCCGCGCGCGATCGCCGTCGTACTCGGGCCACAGCAGCGTGGCGATCACATCCCGGCTCTGGACGTGGCCGTTGGTGGCGACATAGGCGAGGATCGCGGTGGCCTTGCGGGTGTCCACCGCCAGCGGGCGGCCGTCCAATTCCACGACAGGAGGCCCGAGAAGTGAGATTCTGAGGAGAGCGATGCGACAAGCATGACATGTGGCGCAACGGTTTTGTAGGCCGGTCGCCACGCCGTAACGTTCCCGGAACGGTGGGACTGCGAAGGTGGCAGTGTGAACTTGGTGAAATCGATCAGTGATCGCACCGCCCGCTGGCTGGCGTGGTCGGCGTTTGCGCTCGCGGTCGGGCTGCTCGTGTGCGACGTCGTGTTCGGCGTGCTCACGCTCGACCTGCACGAAAACACGTCGTGGTCGAACAGCAACCTCGTTTTCGGTGCTGCCTTCGTGCTCACGCTGCTGACCTTCCCGACGGTCGGGGTGGTGCTCGCGACCAAGCGTCCTCGAAACGCCATCGGATGGCTGCTGCTCACGATCGGCGTGGCGTGGGGCATCGCCGACCTGACCACGTATTCGGATTACGGCCTGCGCCTCCACCCGGGATCGCTGCCGCTGGCCACCTACGTTGCCCCAATCGCCTCGAGCTTCTGGCTTCCGCCGATCGTGCTGATGGGGACGTTTTTGATCCTGCTCTTTCCCGACGGGCACCTGCTCACGCCGCGATGGCGGTGGGTGGCCCGGCTGAGCGCGTTTGTGATCGTGTTCGGGCCGCTCGCCCTGGTCACGAGCCCGGGCAAGCTGGGCGACGCCGGGTATCCACAGACCGTCAACCCGCTGGGAATCTCGGCGCTCGACGGCACCTCCGGCTACCTCCAGATCTCGATTTCGCTCGTTCCGGTGTGCATGGTGCTCTCGGCGATCTGCCTGATCCTCCGCTACCGCCGATCGCGAGGCATCGAGCGGCTACAGGTGAAGTGGCTGGCGGCGGCAGCGATGGTGATCGCCGTGGTGTACGCCTTCGTCGAGACGCTGTCGCTGCTGGTAAGCCGCCAGGGCCCGAGCCCGGTATGGCTTTCGGCACTGCAGGACGTTGCACTGTGCTCATTTGCCTTGATTCCGATCGCGATCGGCTTTGGTGTGCTGCGCTACCGGCTGTACGAGATCGACGTGATCATCCGGCGGACGCTCGTCTACGCCGCCCTGACGGCGACCCTCGCCGCCGTGTATCTCGGAGGGATTGCGTTACTGGGAGCGGTCTCGCGCGGCGTCACGGGACAGTCGAGCGCGCTTGCGGTCACGATCTCGACGCTGATCGTGGCGGTCGCCTTCCAGCCGGCCCGATCGCGCATCCAGCGTGCGGTGGAGCGCCGCTTCTATCGCGGTGCCTACGACGTCGAGATGGCTGTCCGCGAGTTCAGCGGCCGGCTGCGCGAGCAGATCGAGCTGGATGCGTTGTCCGACGAGCTGCTCGACATAGTCCACAACACCGTCCAGCCGCGATCGGCGTCGTTGTGGCTTCGTTCCGTAACGTTTTCGGAGCGTTCACCCGGTACAACGGAGGCATGACAGTGCTCACCCACACGATTCGAAGAGTGGTATTGCGAAAGCCCGCCACCGCCAAGGCCGAGACCGTTACCGAGATCACCGCGGCTCCCGAGCCCACGCCGGCCGCAGGCCCCGAGCTCGAGATCGCGCCCAACGACCCGATCATCGGCTACCTCCAAAGCGCGCCCGGCGCCGTCGAGCTGAAGCACCTCGAGCTGGAGTCGCCAGCTCTGGAGCGGATGCGCGAGCAGGGGATCACGATGGTCGTTCCGTTGGTGACGCAGGGCGAGCTGATCGGCATGCTCAACCTCGGCCCGCGGCTGTCCGACCAGGAGTATTCGCCCGACGACCGTCGGCTGCTCGAGAGCCTCGCCTCGCAGGCCGCCCCGGCGGTCAAGGTCGGCCAGCTCGTACGCGAGCAGGAGACCGAGATCCGCGAGCGCGAGCGGCTCGAGCAGGAGCTGCATGTCGCCCAGCTGATCCAGCAGAACTTCTTGCCCCGGCATCTTCCCGACCTGCCGGGCTGGCAGGTCGCGGCCTATTACCGGCCCGCCCGCGCCGTGGGCGGCGACTTCTACGACTTCATCGACCTGCCCGACGGGCTGATCGGGCTGGTCGTCGGTGACGTCACCGACAAGGGCATTCCGGCGGCGATGGTGATGGCGGCGACCCGAAGCGTGTTGCGGGCGGCGGCACAGCGGCTGCTCGCTCCCGGCGAGGTGCTGGAGCGCGTCAACGACCATCTCTGTCCCGAGATCCCGCCCAACATGTTCGTCACCTGTTTCTACGGCGTGCTCGATCCCGCCAGCGGCCGGCTGCGGTACGCCAACGCGGGTCACAACCTGCCCTTCGTCTGCACTGCGGGTGAGCCGTCCGAGCTGCGCGCGACCGGGATGCCGCTCGGACTGATGCCCGACATGCGCTACGAGGAGTGCGAGGCGGTGCTCGAGCCGGGTGCCAGCGTGCTCATGTACAGCGACGGGCTGGTCGAGGCCCATGATCCGCACCGCGAGATGTTCGGAAACGATCGCGTGATCGCCCGGCTGGCTACGGGGCTGGTGTCGCAGGATCTGATCGACGATCTGCTGACTCAGCTCGACCGGTTCACCGGCGAGGAGGCAGAGCAGGAGGACGACATCACCCTGGTGGCGTTCGAACGCAGCTCGCACGCCGGGCAGTTCACGGTGCTTGATGAGTTCTCGATCGAGAGTACGCCTGGAAACGAGCGGTCAGCGATCGATCGGGTCGCGGCCGCGGTTACCGAAGTGCCCCTGTCGGGGGCACAGCTCGAGCGGCTCAAGACCGCCACCGGCGAGGCCACCATGAACGCGATGGAGCATGGCAACAAGTACGAGCCCGGGGTCATGGTCGGCGTCGTCGTCTCGGCCTCTGAGGCCGCAGTGAGTGTGCGGATCACCGACCAGGGCGGAGACCACGCCGTCGAGCCGGCCGATGTCCCCGATCTGGACGCCAAGCTCGAAGGGCTCCAGTCTCCGCGCGGCTGGGGGATGTTTCTGATCAAGAACATGGTGGACGAAGCGCGCGGGTCCCACGACGGACATCACCACACGCTGGAGCTGATCCTGCGTTTGAGAGGAGAGGACGATGGCCAGAACACTTGAGGCGGCGGTGACACGGGCCGGCGATGCCGTCGTGATCGAGCTGACCGGCGATATCGACGGCAACGCTCGCGACGTGCTCGAGGCGGCCTATACCGAAGCCGCCGCCGGAGGGCCGCTGCTGCTCGCTTTCGAGCGAGTCGACTACATCAACTCGACCGGCATCGCGCTGATCGTGGGTCTCCTGGCCCGGGCTCGTGCCGATGGGCGGCCGGTCAGTGCGCGTGGACTGTCGGAGCACTACCGCGAGATTTTCGAGATCACCCGCCTGTCCGATTTCATCACCATCCTTGCGGACGTACCGGAGACGGTCGCCGCTGACCACGGAGGAGACCGATGACCGAAACCGTAACCCCGCTCGTCGTTCGTACGCCCGCTCCGGGCGTGAGTGTGATCGAGCTCGTCGGCGATGTGACGGGTGCCAGTGAAGCCCCGCTCGGAGACGCGTGGGAGCGCGCCGCCGGCAGCGACGTGCATTCAGTGATCCTCAACTTCGACGGCCTCGAGTACATGAACTCGAGTGGAATCGGACTGCTCGTCACGTTGCTGGTGCGCGCCAACCGCATGCACCAGAAGATGCTGGCGTGCGGCCTTTCCGAGCACTACCTCCAGATTCTCGAGCTGACCCGCCTCGACGAGGCGATCTCCATCCATGAAGACGAGGCCGCGGCGATCGCCGCAGCCTGACCCAGGAAGGACGATGACATGAGCACACCCCCCGAGCATCGGGATGCCGCCGCATGGGCGCCGCCGGTGCAGCGACTCGAAGTGACCGAGGCCGAGCGCGGCAAGCGCGGCATCAACGTGTCGGGCCGGCGACCGACCTCACCGCTGCAGGGTTTCGGACAGATGTGGCAGAAGACCTACCGCACGCCATTGCGCGGCTCAACCGCGAGCCCGCAGGAAGTGATCGGCGAATGGAAAGCCCACTTCCCCGAGTTCTGGCCGAAGGGCAACAGCTTCTTCGCCCCGCTGGCCGGGATCAACCCCGGGGAGGTGGCCTCGCTCGATCTCGGCATGCCGGGCGGCATGAAGCTCTCGACCGGGGTACTGGTGCTGTACGCCGACGCCGAGTCGTTCACGTTGATGACCCCGCAGGGACACATGTTCGCCGGCTGGATCACCTTCAGCGCGTTCATTGAGGACGGGCTCACGTGGGCCCAGGCACAGGTGCTGATGCGCGCCGGTGACCCGTTGTACGAGGTCGGCATGGTGATGGGCGGCCACAAGAAGGAGGACGCCCACTGGATGCACACGCTCACCAAGTTGGCCGAGCATCTCGGCGCCGAGGCCGACGTCACCGCCCAGGCGGTGTGTGTGGATCGAGGCCGGCAATGGTCGAAGGCGTCCAACGTGTGGCACAACGCTGGTATACGGTCTGGGGTGTATATGACCGGTGCCCCTGTCCGCCTGATTGCCCGCCCGTTCCGACGGAGTGGCTGAAGCACGGTACGACGCGGTCGTCGTCGGGGCCGGCCCCAACGGCCTGGCGGCCGCGATCGAGCTGGCGCGGGCAGGGCGCTCGGTGTGTGTGGTCGAACGTGCCATGGACGTGGGGGGAGGCACCCGCACCGCCGAGCTGACCCTGCCCGGCTACCTCCATGATGTCTGCTCGGCGATCCATCCGCTGGGTCTTGGATCACCATTTCTCGCGGGGCTCCCGCTCGAGCGCTACGGGCTCGAATACCTGCAGCCCGAGATCCACGCCGCGCATCCGCTCGATGACGGCAGTGCCGCGGTGCTGCACCGGTCGGTGGCCGACACCGCGTCCGGCCTGGGGGGCGATGGCGGGGCGTATGCCTCGCTGATGGGGCCACTGGTGCGCGACTGGGACGAGATCGCCGAGCTCGTGCTGGGGCCGCTGCGGGCTCCGCGTCATCCCCTGTCGGCCGCCCGCTTCGGGGTGCCGGGGCTCATCAGCGCATCGCTTCTGGCGCGCCGGTTTCGCGGCGACGGCGCCCGGGCGCTTTTGGCGGGTATGGCCGCCCACTCGATGCTTCCGCTCAATCGCCCGCCCACGGCGGCGTTCGCGCTGGTGTTGCTGGGGCTCGGCCATACGGTGGGGTGGCCGGTGGTACGCGGCGGGTCGCAGGCGATCACCGACGCCATGGCGGAGTATCTGCGTTCGCTGGGTGGGGTGATCGAGCTGGGCCGCGAGGTGCGCTCGATGGCCGATGTGCCGGCGGCGGGTGTGGTGCTGTTCGACGTGACGCCACGCCAGCTGCTCGGGATTGCGGGCGACCAGCTCCCGTCACGTTACCGAGCTGCGCTCGCGCGCTTCCGCTACGGCCCGGGCGTGTTCAAGCTCGACTACGCGCTGTCGGGGCCTGTGCCCTGGATCGCCGAGGAGTGCAGGCGGGCGACGACGGTGCACCTCGGCGGCAGCTTCGAACAGATCGCGGCGGCCGAGCGGATCGCGTCGACCGGCGGCCACTCGCCCCGTCCGTTCGTGCTGGTCGCCCAGCAGAGCCTCATCGACCCGACGCGGGCACCGCAGGGCCACCACACCCTGTGGGCGTACTGCCATGTGCCCAACGGCAGCGATGTCGACATGACCGACGCGATCGAGGGCCAGATCGAGCGGTTCGCGCCCGGTTTCGGTGAGCTGGTGCTGGCCCGGTCAGCGCGAGGGCCGGCCGAGGTCGAGGCCGACAACCCCAACTACATCGGCGGCGACATCAACGGCGGGCTCGGGAATCTCCGCCAGGTGCTCGCCCGTCCGGTGCTGCGCCGCTCGCCCTACACGACGCCGAATCCCCGGATCTTCCTGTGCTCGTCGTCCACGCCGCCGGGTGGCGGTGTGCACGGTATGTGTGGCTATCACGCCGCGCGAGCCGTCTTGAGCCGATAGCCGCTTTTGCAATTGTTACAGTTTGGAATTGCATTAATGGCACTGTGTACTTTATACACCAGGTAAGCCCTTTTCGTGCCGGCCACACGGAGGGCGACCAAGTCGGGTTCATACGCGAGCAAACGGTGCAGCAGGAAGGAGCGCCGGCTTTCGCCTGGCCCGGCACCAACGGACAGGATCGGAGCACCAATTTGGAAACGCACAGCTCTCGCTCATCCGGGCGCTCGCTTCGCAGGCTCGCGGCACTCGTCGCCGTGGCCTTTGCCGCGATCGCTGGCTTTACCACGCTCTCGGGGTTCGTCGCCGCGAGTCGTGCCGAGGCCGACACGTGTGCCAACTACACCTACTGCCTCGGATTTCGATCGACGATGAACAACAGCGCCCTGGACGGGATCTACTGGTCGAACGAACCCACCGAGCAGGCGGTGACCGATCAGAATCCGGTGCACGGGCTGTGGGGTGTCCAGTTCGAGACGTGGACGGATCACGCACCGATGACGATCCAAAACGGTGTGTACGTGGACGGCGGGACATCGCCCAACACCTCCTACCGCGATCATGCGATCTTCCAGCTGAGGTCACTCTCACAGCCGGGGGGCTGCCTCACCGAGATCCTCAGTCCGCGAAACCAGTTGCGGGTGACACCCTGTGCCAACAACCCGCAGATGACCGTGGACAATCAACAGCAGTTCTATCTGGTCGCGGGCAGCGATGGCGCGTATAGCCTGCGGTCGCTGTATGACCAGAAGTGCGTCGACGTTCTCAACAACAGCGACGGCGACGGGCACTGGATCGGCTCATGGGACTGCGATGGCCTGGGGTCGTCCAACCAGCAGTGGAAGGTTGCCGACTACTCGGGTACGGCCGCCACAACGCAGAGCAACGGCACCCCCGTGGCCGGATCCCAGGTTGCGGCCAACCTCGCGAGCATCCGCGCAGCCGCGCTGGGACGCGACATCCGGGCGCAGAATCAGCCCGGCAAGATCACCTTCTGTAACTGGGGTGGGTACCTCGCCGAGGGCGTTCTGAGCTTCTATCGCACGGGATCGACGACTGGCAATCACTGGTCGACCCCGGTGCTTGGCGCATCCAAATGCGCGACCTTCTCGATCCCCAGGGGTCAGGACATCCAGGCCGAAGTGGAGCTGCACGAATTCAGCGGCATGTATTTCGGGGCGTATGGCTGGAAGACCAACCCGGATAACGGGGGCGTGAACCTTCGTCAGAACTACTGGACGTCGGATACGTCCAATGACGTCGTGGCTGCTGCGTACTCGGTCGGTGGCGACTACAGCAACATCACGTTCAATTTCTACGGAACGACGTGTTACCCATCCACCACCGTGAACTACAACGACACGCTGTCGCGGATGGCGACGGTCGTGGTCGACAATCATCAGCACGAGGGCTGTCGAGACTCCCAGAACTTCGGTGTGGAGACGTTCCTCGGCGAAGCCGTGGAGTCGATCGAGGATCTCACCGACGGCATGGCCGACTTCATGCGCTGGCTGGGCGGAATCGCCTAAGCGGTGAATAAATGGTGCCAGGCACCATTTATTCATCCCCCGCGGGTCGCTACGGAGCGGCCCGCGGGGCGGCCTCGGTCACCAGCGCTCCCCGAGGGCAACTGTCAGGCACTCGCCACTGATTCCGCTGGCGGCGTCCGAGCAGAGAAACGCGATCGTGCCGGCCATCTCTTCGACGGTTGGAATGCGCCCGGCGGTATAGGTCGCGATCCGCTCGTCCCACACCTGGTCGACGGTCACACCGCGGCTCTCCGCGATCGCCACGGCCGAGCGGTCGGCCATCTCGGTTCGCACCCACCCCGGCAGTACGGCGTTGCAGGTGACAGCGTACGGGGCGAGATCAAGGGCCGACGCGCGCACCAGGCCGATCACCCCGTGCTTCGAGGCGTCGTAGGCCGGCTCGGATTTGCCGCCCACCAGCCCCGCGGTCGAGCTCACGACCACCACGCGGCCCCAGTTACGCTCCACCATCCCCCCGGTCGTGAACCGCATCAGATGAAACGTGGCGTCGAGGTTGACCGCCATCGTTTCGCGCCACACCTCGGGATCGCTGCGCCACACCTCCCGTTCGAGGGACGAGCCGATGCCGGCGGCGTGCACCAGCACCTCGACCTCGCCAAGCCTCCGTGTCGTTTGCTCGACCACGTCCCGACAGCCCGCCTCGGTCGCGAGGTCGCCCACGACATGAGCGATGCCGGTCTCGGCAGTCAACGCCTCCAGGCGATCGGCACGGCGGGCGACTGCCATCACCGAGTGGCCCTGCCGCGCGAGCTCGCATGCCGTTTCCCGGCCGATGCCGCTCGATGCTCCCGTAACCACTGCCACCCGGCCCATGCGGTCGAGCATAGTTGGCGGCCTATGCCGGCGAGTAGGGAAGCTGCGAGAGCGACTTCGGTACGGGCACGCGGAGCTTCCTCATGACCTCGATCGCCGTGCGATCGCCGCTCTCCACTCCCCCGTTGAGGAAGCCCTGGCTATAGGTCGAGGTCGCTTCGCCGGCGAAGTGCACATCGCCCTCGGCCTTGCCGAGATGGCCCCAAAAGCGGGTGTACTGATTCGGGCCGAACGCCGCGTAGCTGCCCTTCGTCCAGGGGTCGTGGGGCCACAGGTCGGCCCAGGCGTGTCCGTTGAAATGTGCCCGGCTCCCAGGAACGGCGGCGTTGATGCGGTCAAGCACGCTGTTTCGGAGATGTGCGGTGGCCGGCGCGTGCGGGGTCGGGCCGCGCCAGTCAACCGCGGTGCGACCGCCCGCGTAGACCGTGATCAATCCGGCCTTGCCAGCCTCCATCGCCGAGCTCTCCCAGGTATCGAAGTCGGGGTCGGCCGAGGTCATGACGGCGCTCCAGTCGTCCATCTTCCACGGCCTGCGGTCGTACTGGAGGATGAGCTTGGCGTCCTGTCCCATGGCCAGCTCACGAATCGCGGCGCGTTTGTGAGCCGAGAACCCGGCGTCGTGGTAGTGGACGTCGCGCAGGGTCGTGAACGGAAGCGTCAGGATCACGAGATCGGCAATCACCGGGCGGCGCACTCCGTCGAAGTCGAGCGCGTAGGAGCCGCCCGACCGACGCCGGATCGACCGCAACGCCGTCTCGCGGTGGATGTGTCCCGAGGGCAGGGTGGCGACGGCGCGGTGGATCACCTGGTCGTTACCGCCACGCACGTGCCAGCGCTCGTCACCGCCGGGCGAGGGGATGATCAGGTAGTCGATCCAGTTCAGCGCCGAGAGCCGATCGAGGTTGAGGCCATACCAGCCGGTCATCGCCTGATCCAGGAACTGGCCGAGGTCGGCGTGAAGCACCCCTGGGACGTGTCGCTCGAGCCAGTCGGCCATCGTCAGCTGATCGACCAGCTTGGCGGCGGCGGTCGCGGTCGGGTAGGTGATCGCCGCCGCGTTGATGTGGCCGTTG
Source organism: uncultured Actinomycetes bacterium (assembly GCA_963708725.1). GTDB lineage: Bacteria > Actinomycetota > Thermoleophilia > Gaiellales > JAICJC01 > CAVPTL01. Next base: position 25,893 of record CAVPTL010000002.1, read on the forward strand.
GGCTGGATCACCCCGACCCGCTTGGCCTCGGCAGTGACGGCTGCCTGAACCGGCTTCATGCCCACATTGATCTCGTGCTGGGTCAGGTTCTTGCCTCGCACCCAGTTGGGCGAGTAGTCGCCCGTCTGGGCGGCGTACAGGTCGTCGAGCTCGAGACCGAGCTGGCGTACAAGCTGACGCAGGTGCACATGCCGGGTGTCGATGAACTCACCGCCATGCTCACCGATCTGGCCGTCGGCGAAGCCGTGCGCCGTCCAGCAGCGACCGCCGAGCCGGTCGCGGGCCTCGTACAGGTGGGCCGAGACGCCCACCTTTCGGAGTTGATAGGCGGCGGCGACGCCGGCGAGTCCTGCCCCCACAATCACGACTCGGGCGTCGCCCGCCGCCCCGCGGGCGGAGGCGCGCGCCTCTGGTGCCCGCAACCCGTAGGCAGCCATCACAGCGGCGGCGCCAAGCGCGCCGCCGGTGGTGATCAACTCGCGTCGTGAATAGCTCGCGCCGGTCTCGAGCGCGTGTGCAGCTCCATCGGTCCGCAGGCTCTCCAGCGACCGCTGCTTGACCTCTCTGGCCGCGGCCGATCGTCGGCCACCGTGGCCGCGACGTTGCCCATCGTCTCTTGTGTTCACAACGCTGCCCCCTCCGAGGGACTGAATATACATTCAGTTTCGTGCGCGCGCTGGACAACCGCCATTGTCCTAGCCTATGGACACTGTGAAGACCCGTGACCTCATCGTCGCCGGCCGCGACGTCGCCGCCCGAAACCTCAGTTGGGGTACCTCGGGCAATATCAGCGCCCGCCTGGGCGACGACTCGTTCGTGATCTCAGCCAGCGGCGTGAGGCTGGGGGAGTTGCGCGAGGATCGGGTTGCGCGCTGTGCCATCGCAGAGGATCGGTGGGAGGGCGAGCGGCGCCCGTCGGTCGAGACCGGGATGCACCGCGGGGTGTACGCCACGCGCCCGGATGTGGGGGCGATGCTGCACTGCTCACCAGTTCACACCACGTTGCTCGCGTGCTCGACGGCGGCCATCGATCCCCACGTCACCACCGACAGCGTGTATTACGTCGGCGACATCGGCCGGGTTGGGTTCGAGCTTCCGGGCACGCCCGAGCTGGCTGCGGCCGTGGTCGAGGCGATCGCGGGAGTCGACGTGCTGCTTTTGGAGAGCCATGGCTGCGTGGTGGTGGGCGGATCGTTGGACGAGGTGGTGAACCGGGCCGAGGCTCTGGAAGAGTTGAGCCGGTTGCTGGTGGCCGAGGCGCAGGGTTTCGGACTCCAGCGGCTGTCGGCAGCTAATGTGGAGCGGCTTCGCAGCCAGATGTACGGCGACACAAGATCAGACGGAGGAGCGGTATGAGCGCAACTGACACCCAACCCAAGCAGTGCCGTCAGCTGATCGGTGGCCAGTGGGTCGACGCGGTCGACGGCGGCACGTTCGAGGATCTCGATCCGTACACCGGCAATGTCGTCGCGACGGTCGCTGCGGGCGGTCGCGAGGACGCCCGGCGGGCGGTCGAAGCCGCCCACACGGCCTTCGGCACGTGGTCGCAGGCAGGGCCAGGACAGCGCCAGGCGGTGTTCCTCAAGGCGGCCGACGTGCTCGAGTCGCGGCTGGACGAGGTGGTCGGATGGCTCGCCAAGGAGACCGGTTGCAGCTTTGGCTTTGGCATGTTCCAGATGAGCTTCGTGCCGGGACTGTTCCGGCAGGCGGCCGGGGCCGCCTACACCCCCACCGGTCAGGTGATTCCCTCCGACCTGCCCGGTGCCTTCGCGATGGGGCTGCGGCGACCCGTGGGAGTGGTGGCGGCGATCTCGCCGTGGAACGCCGCGCTGATCCTGTCGGCGCGTGCGATCGCGGCCCCGCTGGTGTTCGGAAACACGGTGGTGCTCAAGCCGTCGGAGGAGTCGCCGTACGTCGGCGGCCTCCTGTGGGGTGAGATTTTTGCCGAGGCGGGACTTCCCGAGGGTGTGCTGAACATCGTCACCCACGACCGCGCCGGTGCTCAGGAGGTTGCCGACGAGTTGGTGGAGAACCCCCACGTGCGTCGCATCAACTTCACCGGGTCGACCGCCACCGGACGAAAGCTCGCGGAGGCCGCCGGCCGCCAGCTCAAGCGGGTGGTGCTCGAGCTGGGTGGTCAGAACCCGCTGATCGTGCTGGACGACGCCGATCTCGAATACGCGGTCAACGCGGCCACCTTCGGCGCCTATCTCCATCAGGGCCAGATCTGCATGTCGGCGCGAAAGATCATCGTCCAGCGCTCGATCGCCGAGGAGTTCACCACCGCCCTGGCCGCCAAGGTCGACGGCCTGGGCGTCGGCGACCCGCACGAACACTCCACCATCATCGGCCCACTGATCAACGCCGCCGCGCTCGAGACCGTCAGCCGGCGAGTGGACGAGGCCGTCAAGGCCGGGGCGACCTTGCTCGCCGGCGGTAGCGCCGAGGGCAGTTGCTACCGCGCCACGCTGCTCTCCGACGTGCCGCGCGACTCCGAGCTCGCGCAGCACGAGACGTTTGGCCCGGTGGCGGCGATCGAGGTCGTGGACACCGTTGATCAGGCGGTCGACTCGGCCAACGCGACCAGCTACGGGCTGGCGTCGGGCGTGCTGACCACCGATCCCGACAAGGGCCTTGCGATCGCCGCCCGGCTGCAGGCTGGGATCGTGCACGTCAACGACCAGCCGGTGCACGACGAGCCGCAGATGCCGTTCGGTGGAGTCAAGGACAGCGGATGGGGGAGGTTCGGAGGTGCCTTCGCGATGGACGAGTTCACCGAGATGCAGTGGGTGACAGTTCAAAGCGGGACGCGTCCGTTTCCCTTCTGATGGCGGAGATTGTCAGCCTGAAGGATGCGGTGGCTGAGCTCGTCTCAGACGGCGACGTGGTTGCGCTGGAGGGCTTCACCCACCTGATCCCGCACGCCGCGGGTCACGAGTTGATCCGCCAGCGGCGGCGCGGCTTGACCCTGATCCGGCTGACTCCCGACATCGTGTATGACCAGATGATTGGGATGGGATGCGCCTCGAAGCTGGTCTTCTCGTGGGGCGGCAACCCTGGCGTGGGCTCGCTTCACCGCCTGCGCGACGCCGTCGAGCACGGCTGGCCGGAGCCGCTGGAGTTGGAGGAGCATTCGCATGCCGGTATGGCTGCGGCGTACGCTGCCGGGGCTTCGAACTTGCCGTTTGGGGTGTTGCGCGGGTATGCGGGCACCGACCTGGTGAAGCACACCTCGGTCAAGACGATCGAGTGTCCGTTCACAGGCGAGCGGCTCGCGGCGGTGCGGGCGCTTCGTCCGGATGTCGGCATCGTCCATGCCCAGCGCGCCGACCGCAAGGGCAATGTGCAGCTGTGGGGCATCAGCGGCGTTCAGAAGGAGACCGTGCTCGCCTCGGCGCGGTCGATCGTGACGGTGGAGGAGGTGGTGGATGAGCTCAGCCCGGTTGCCGGGTGCGGTGATCATCCCTGGCTGGGTGGTGACGGCGGTGGCGGTCGCACCCCGCGGCGCCCACCCCTCCTACGCGCTGGGCTACTACGACCGCGATAACGGCTTCTACCGAGGGTGGGATGCGATCAGCCGCGACCGTGACGGGTTCGAACGGTGGATGCGTGAGCACGTGTTGGAGGCCGCGGCGGTATGAGTGATCACACCGCGGAGGAGATGATGGCCGTGGCCGCTGCTCGCCGGCTGCGAAACGGGATCGCGTGCTTTGTCGGGATCGGGCTTCCCAGCAAAGCCGCGAATCTGGCGAGGGCCACGCACGCGCCGGATTGTGTGTTGATCTATGAGAGCGGAACGATTGGTGCCAAGCCGCAGAACCTGCCGCTCTCGATCGGCGACGGGGAGTTGGCCGAGACTGCCGATGCGGTGATCGGGGTGCCGGAGGTGTTCAGCTATTGGCTGCAGGGCGGCCGTATCGACGTCGGATTTTTGGGTGCGGCGCAGATCGATCGGTATGCGAATCTCAACAGTACGGTGATCGGGCCCTACGATCATCCCAAGGTGCGGTTGCCCGGCGGGGGTGGGGCGCCCGAGATCTCGGCGTCGTGTAAGGAGACGCTGGTGATCTTGAAACAGTCGTCGCGGACGTTTGTCGAAGAGCTGGCGTTTCGCACGTCGGTTGGCTTCGGGGATGGCCCCGGCTCGCGCGAGGCGCTGGGTCTCACGGGCGGAGGGGTGAGCGCGGTGATCACCGATCTGGGGGAGCTCGAGCCCGATCCCGAGACGTGCGAGCTGACGCTCACCCACATCCATCCGGGAGTGACCGAGCAGCAGGTGGTGGACGCCACCGGGTGGCCGCTCAAGGTTGCCGGCGACGTCTCGGTCAGCCGGCCGCCGACCGCCGCCGAGCTCGAGGCGCTGCGCTCGCTTCGTACCGTGGAGGAGGTGTAGGTGGGCATCCGGGTCGAGCGCGTCGCCGACGGCATGGACGGCACGGTGCATTCGCCGTATCTCAACCCCGACTACCGCTCGTCGCTTCTGCGGGCTCCCCTCGACCCGCTGATCATGCTGCCGGAGGAGCTGCACGACCCGACCGGGCCTGTGTATGGCGGGGGGCCGCTGACCGAGGCCGACGGCGACCTCACTCGACAGCATGCCGGCGAGCCGCTGGGGGAGCGGATCATCGTCACAGGGCGGGTGCTCGGCTGCCGACGGCCGGCCGGTGCCCGGTGCGCTGATCGAGCTGTGGCAGGCAAACGCCGCCGGTCGGTATGTCCATCAAAACGACCAGCATCCGGCGCCGCTTGATCCCAACTTCACCGGCGCGGGGCGCTGCCTGACCGACTCCGCCGGCCGCTACACGTTCACAACGATCAAGCCCGGCGCCTACCCGTGGAAGAACCACCCCAACGCGTGGCGGCCCGCCCACATCCATTTCTCGCTGTTTGGCCGCGCATTCACTGATCGGCTCGTGACCCAGATGTACTTCCCCGGCGACCCGCTGCTGGGGTCGGATCCGATCGTCCAGTCGATCCCCGACCCGAAGCTCCGCGAGCGGCTGGTCTCGACGCTCGACTGGGACACGACCACGCCGGAATGGGCGTTGGGCTACCGCTTCGACATCGTGCTCGGCGGCCGCGACCACACCCCGTTGGAGGCGTGATGGCACAGGCGACGCCGTCTCAGACCGTCGGCCCGTTCTTCTCGTTCGGGTTGTGCGTCGAACCCCAGCACGAGCTGGTGTCGGACACACACCCCGACGCGATCCGGCTCGGCGGCCAGGTGCTCGACGGCGCCGGTGAGCCTGTGCCCGACGCGATGGTGGAGCTGTGGCAGCCACCGGTCGGCTGGGGGCGCAGCGGTACCGACGTGTCGGGCACCTACGGCTTCGTCACGGTCAACTCGGGCGACTCGCCCTACGTTTCGCTGCTCGTCTTTGCCCGCGGGCTGATGCGGCACCTCGCCACCCGGATGTACTTCCCCGACGACCCGCGAAGCGCGGCCGATCCGCTGCTCGCGGTGCTCTCCACCCGCGAGCGCGCGGCGCTCACCGGCCTCGCGGTCACGGCGGATGAGATCCGGTTTGACATCCACCTCCAGGGTGAGCGGCAAACACCGTTTCTCGTCGCATGACGAGCTTCTCGGCACTGTTCATCCCGCCCGAGCTGGCCGATGCCGTGTCGGATCAGGCGTGGCTCAACGCGATGCTCGACGCCGAGCGCGCCCTGGCGCGCGCCGAGGCCACAGCTGGAGTGATCCCCGCCAGGCGCCGCCGCTCTGATCGCCGATCGCTGCCGCGCCGATGAGTACGACATCGCACAGCTGTGCGAGGACGGCCGGGCATCGGGCAACCCCGCCGAGCCACTGGTGCGCGCGCTTCGCACCGCCGTTGGCCCAGAAGCGGCTGGGTTCGTGCATTGGGGCGCCACCAGCCAGGACATCATCGATACCGCAGCCATGCTCGTGACCCGGCGCGCCACGGCTCTGATCCTCGGCTGGCTCGACGCTTCCGAGACCGCCTGCACACGGCTCGCCCGCGAGCACCGCTCGACCCCGATGGCCGGGCGTACCCTGATGCAGCAGGCCACACCGATCACGTTTGGACTCAAAGCCGCCGGCTGGCTCACCGGCATACGCGACGCGCGGCGACTGCTGGAGAGCGTCAGAGACGAGCGTCTGTGCGCGCAACTCGGCGGTGCGGTCGGTTCGCTCGCGGCGCTGGGGCCGAAGGCAGACGAGGTGCGACGCCTCTACGCCCAGGAGCTCGATCTCTGTGATCCGACCATCCCCTGGCACACCAATCGGATCGCGATCATCGAGATCGGCGCGGCCCTGGCCGCCGTGGCCGCCGCCGCGGCCAAGATCGCCGGCGACGTGGTGCTGCTCGCCCAGACCGAGGTCGGCGAGGTGACCGAAGCAGCCGGCGGCAGATCATCGACCATGCCACACAAGCAAAACCCGACCGCGTCGATCCGAGCACTGGCATGCGCCACCCGGGCGCGCGACCACTGCACCACGCTGGTCGCCGCCGACCCGCACGAACACGAGCGCGCGGCCGGAGCGTGGCACGCCGAATGGGACGCGCTATCCCAGGCGCTTGCAAGCGCCGGAGGCGCGATCGCGGCGATCACCGGCGCCCTACCCGACCTCCGCGTGGATCCCGCCCGGATGCGAGCGAACCTCGAACTTACCCACGGCGCCATCTGCGCCGAGCGCGTCGCATTCGCCGCCGCCCCGAGCATCGGCCTCGATGTCGCCCACGAGTTGGTCGCCGCTGCGGCCGCAAGCGAGAGTGGATTTCGTGACGCGCTGGTTGCCAGCGACGGGCTCGGCCTCACCGCCGACCAGATCGACACGCTGCTCGATCCGAGCACGGGACTCGAACCGGCCGAACACATGGTCGACCTCGCGGTCGCAAACGACACGAAGGAGCGCGGATGACTGCTGATGATCGGGTCGAGACGGGAACTCAGGTACGGCGGGCAGTGCTTGGCGACGCACACGTCGACGCGTCGACGGCGAACACGTCGGAGCTTCACGAGCGACTTCCAGGACATGATCACCCGGTACGCCTGGGGCGAGATCTGGACGCGTCCCGGCCTTGATCGCAAGACCCGCAGCTGTATCACGCTGACCGCGTTGGTGGCCGGCGGCCACGAGCGCGAGCTCGCGTTGCATCTGCGCGGGGCGCGCCGAAATGGTCTCAGCTGGGAGGAGATCAAGGAGGTGCTGTTGCAGACCGCGATCTACTGCGGCGTGCCCGCGGCGAACTCGGCGTTCGCGCTGGCCGAACAGGTGCGGCTCGAGGAGGTGGGGGCGTGACCAACGCTGTGATCCTGTCGGCTGTACGCACCCCGATCGGGCGCTACGGAGGCGCGCTGAGTGGCGTTCGGCCGGATGATCTCGCGGCCACGGCGGTGCGGGCGGCGGTCGACCGCGCCGGCATCGATCCGGCGGAGATCGATGACGTCTATCTCGGCTGTGCGAACCAGGCGGGCGAGGACAATCGCGATGTCGCGCGGATGGCGGTGCTGCTTGCCGGGTTGCCCCAGTCGGTGCCGGGCGTGACCGTCAACCGGCTCTGTGCCTCGGGGCTCGCAGCGGTGGTTTCGGCGTGTCACGCGGTGATCGCCGGCGACGGCGACCTGTTCGTGGCCGGCGGGGTGGAGTCGATGAGTCGCGCGCCGCTGTCGATGCCAAAGCCGGCAAAGGCGTTCGAGCGTGGGCATCGCACGGTCTATGACACCACGCTTGGGTGGCGCTACCCGAACCCGCGGCTGGAGGCGATGTTTCCGCTCGAGAGCATGGGCGAGACCGGTGAGAACGTGGCCGAGCAGTACGGCGTCTCGCGCGAACAGCAGGACGCGTTCGCCGAGCGGTCGCAGCGAAACTGGGAGGCGGCCGACGCCGCCGGCCGGTTTGCCGACGAGCTGGTCGTGCTCGACGAGCTGGATCGTGACGAACACCCACGTCCCGAGACCACAGCCGAGAAGCTCGCCACGTTGAAGCCGGCATTTCGCAAGGGCGGCAGCGTCACCGCCGGCAACTCGAGTGGCATGAACGACGGCGCCGCCGCGCTCGTGATCGCAAGCGAGGAGCGGGCCGCGGCACTCGGCGTAACGCCGTTTGCGAGCTTCCGCGGAAGCGCCGCCGCCGGTGTCGATCCACGCGTGATGGGGATCGGGCCGATCCCTGCGGTTCGAAAGCTGCTCGAGCGCACGGGGCTGACCGTCGATCAACTCGATCTGGTCGAGCTGAACGAGGCATTTGCGTCGCAGAGCGTGGCCGTCGTGCGAGATCTGGGAATCGACCCCGAGCGCGTCAACGTCAACGGCGGAGCGATCGCGCTCGGCCATCCGTTGGGGATGAGCGGCGCCCGGCTGGTGGTGTCGCTGGTGCATGAGTTGCGCCGGCGCCAAGGACGCTACGGGCTTGCGACGCTGTGTGTGGGAGTCGGCCAGGGCCAGGCGGCGGTATTCGAAAGGGTCGGATCCTGATTGGTCAGACCACTCAGGTAGGGATTGTTGGTGCTGGCCCGGCCGGGCTCACCCTCGCGACCCTCTTGAAATCCCGAGGGATCGAGTCGGTGGTGATCGAGAACCGCAGCCGCGAGTACTGCGAGGCGAGGCTCCGAGCTGGTGTGCTGGAGCAGGGCTCGGTCGATGTGCTGACGCGGATTGGCGCAGGTGAACGTCTCCGCCACGAGGGCATCGTCCACCACGGCGTCGAGCTGCAGTTCGACGGCGAGCGGCACCGGATCCCGTTGTCGGAGCTCACCGACGGCGCCGCGATCGTGATCTACGGACAGACCGAGGTCGTCAAGGACCTGATCGCGCTGCGCGTCGGGCAGGGCGATCCGCTCGTGTTCGAAGCCGAGGACGTCGCGCTCTGGGATCTCGACGGCGAGCACCCCCGGATCACCTACAGCGACGGGAATGGCGCCCAGACGCTGCGCTGCGACGTGATCGCCGGCTGTGACGGGTTCCACGGAGTGTCGCGTGCATCGATTCCCGACGGAGTGCTGCGGTCGACCACGCGCGAGTATCCCTTCGGGTGGCTCGGCATCCTGGCCGACGTTCCTCCATCGAGCGATGAGCTGGTGTACTCCAACCACGAGCGCGGGTTTGCGCTTCTGAGCCTGCGGTCACCCACGATCAGCCGGCTGTACCTCCAGGTCGCCCACGACGAGGACATCGCGTTGTGGCCCGACGACCGGATCTGGGAGGAGCTGCGAACCCGGCTGGGGGTCGACGGCTGGACGCTCGCCGACGGCCCGGTGCTCGAGAAAGGGGTCACCGGCATGCGCAGCTTCGTGGTGGATCCGATGCAGTACGGCAACCTGTATCTGGCCGGCGACGCAGCTCACATCGTGCCGCCGACGGGGGCCAAGGGCCTCAACCTCGCGATCGCCGACGTCGAGCTGCTTGGTGAAGCGATCATCGCCCGATACGCGGGCGATCCCACCGTGCTCGCGGGCTACTCGGCGGCGTGCTTGCGACGGGTGTGGCGAGCGGAGCATTTCTCGTGGTGGATGACCTCGATGCTGCATCGGCTGCCCGGGGACGACCGATTCGACCGGGAGCTTCAGCTGTCACAGCTTCGTTACGTCGTTGGATCGCATTCGGCCGCGACCTCCCTCGCCGAAAACTACGTGGGGATAGCATCACGGCAGGCATGAACGAGTTCCGGGTCGTCGATGAAGAGATGCGCGCCTACTACGAGCGACGGGCGCAGGAATATGACGATTGGTGGTTTGGTGACGGCCTCTTCACCGATCGTGACCGGCCCGGTTGGCGCGACGAGGTGCATGCGCTGATCGAGGTGGTCGCCGGACTCACACCGGCGCACGTACTCGATGTGGCGTGTGGCACGGGCTTCCTCACCCAGCATCTGCGCGGCGACGTGGTGGGGCTCGACCAGAGCGCCGCGATGGTGGAGGTCGCACGCGCCAGGATCCCGCACGGCAAGGTGGTGGAGGGCGACGCCGTACCGTTGCCGTTCGCCGACGGCGAGTTCGAGCGGGTGTTCACCGGGCACTTCTACGGGCACCTGCTGGCGCAGGAGCGTGCACGGTTCATCGCCGAGGCCCGTCGGGTCGCCTCCGAGCTGGTGGTGGTGGACTCGGCGATCCGACCGGGAGTCGAGGCTGAGCAGTGGCAGGAGCGCGTCCTCAGCGACGGCTCGACCCATTCCGTGTACAAGCGCTACTTCACCGCCCGTGGACTCGCCGACGAGCTGGGCGGCGGTGAGGTGCTGCACGACGGCGCCTGGTTCGTCGTCGTGAATAACGGTGCCAGGCACCGGTATTCACAAACCCCCTAGTTGGGGGCGATTTCGGGTGTCCCAGTGCCGGTGCGCGCGGCACCCACCGACGCCGCGACGACCAGCACCGCGGCCACGACCTCCCAGCCGGTCAGCGTCTGTCCCAGAACGACCAGGCCGACGAGGGCGCCGGCGACTGGCTCGAGGCTTGCCAGTATGCCGTAGACGCGGGCCGGCATCCGCCGCAGCGCGGTCAGCTCGAGCGTGTAGGGAAGGGCGGTCGAGAACACGGCCACCCCGACGGCGAGCGCGATGAACGACACGCTGGTCAGGGCCGAGATGCCGTCGGCGCCGCCGATCGGGGCGAGGAGGAGTGCCGACACCGATAGGCCGACGGCGAGCCCGGAGAACCCCGGCCACCGCGTCCCCACCCGCTTCGCGGCCAGGATGTACCCGGCCCAGGCGGCCGCCGCCAGCAGCGCGAACGCCAGCCCGGCGGCGGTGACGGAGCTGCCCGCCGGTGCCCCGGCGAACAGCACGATCCCGGCCGCGGCCAGGACCACCCAGAGCAGATCGACGCGGCGGCGTGAAGCTGCGACGGCGACCCCGAGTGGCCCGATGAACTCGACCGTCACGGCGATCCCCAGCGGGAGTCGATCGACCGCCTGGTAGAACGCGCTGTTCATGGTGGCGAGTAGCGCACCGAGCAGCACGAGCAGCAGAAGGTCACTGCGAGAACGGCCGCGGATCGTGGGCCGGGTGATCGCCAACAGCAGCAGTGCACCGATGGCGCTGCGCAGAAACACCGCGCCCTCGACTCCCGCGGAATCGAACATGTGGGTCGCGAGGGCCGCCCCGATCTGGAACGAGACGATCGCGCCCACCAGCGTGATCGGCGCCGGGATCGCGTCGGCACGCTGCCCATACGTCTCCACTGTTGCCCGAACTCCCATGCGGTCAGCGTATCCGCCGCAACCGGGGTTTGGCCCACACCCCCGATCGGTCGTAGTTCAGGCGCATCAGCGCGATCACGTCATCGTCGGTTCGGATCGCGCGAGTTTGTGAATAAATGGTGCCTGGCACCATTTATTCACGCGGTGATGATGACGGGGGTGCCGGCTTCGGCGTGCTCGGCCAGCCAGGCGATGTCGGGATTACGCATGCGCACGCAGCCGTGCGAAGCCGCGGTACCCACCGGGACGCGCAGGCTGCTGCCCCCGCGGCCGTGGATCGCCACCTGGCCGTCGCCGCCGGCGAAGGTGTTCAACACCGTCGAGTGGGCGGTCAGCGTCAGCATCCACGAACCGTAGAACTGGTGTGGATTGGGCAGCGGGATGCGCTCGGCGACCGCAAATCGCCCTGTCGGCGTGGGAGTCGCCTTGGCCCCGACCACCACCGGGAAGCTGCGCACCAGCCGCCCGCGGCGGGTCACATACACACGCCGGTGAGACAGCGACACCACCACCTGCCACGGCGTCGACGACACCCGCGCGTCGTCGCGTGGGATCCACGCGCTGGCCCCATTGGGTCGGGTCGGTAGGAGCACCCGCAGCCAGGTCTTCCTGTCGGCCCGCCGGTGCCCGAGCACGAGCAGCTGGGTCGGGCCCGCCGTCGGGCCGGATGCTGGTCTGAAGCTGCGTCGTGACAGCACCTCCCGGCGAACTCAACGCCGGGGCGGCGAGCATCAGCTTGGCGACGTGAGCCGGCGTGAACGGTGTGCCGGCGGCGGTGGTTGCCGGCAGAGCCGCCGTCGGGCCGGGCGACGCGGAGCCTCCTCCGCCACCGCAGCTGGTCGCCAGCACGGCGACCACGGCCGACGCCAGCAGGCGGCGGGTCATCCGGTCACGATCGGGATCGAGACCGGATTGACGCCCTCCACGTCGATCGTCGCGCTGTCGGAGGCTTTGTCGGCGGAGTGGGTGGTGACCACCAGCAGGTTTCGCAGCCGGCCATCGGGGGCGTCGCGATCGACCCGCAGCACCACCTTGCGCACGACGGTCTCGCCGGGTGCGATCGATGCGAACGTCCAGCACGCGGCGCCGGCCGTGATCGTGCCGCCGTCGATGTCGACGTAGGTCGTATGTGCCGGCGGCTGGTCGCAGGCCGTCACGTTGGTGGCGGCGGTGGCCCCGGTGACGGTGATCGCGAGCCGGTAGCTGACCGTCGCGCCGGCCTTGGCGGTGGTGGTCGTGGTCGTCTTACGAGCCTCGATCGTGGTGGCCTCGATCTTGGCGGTCACGTTTGCGAGGTTGTCGGTGATGTTCGGGTCGGTCTCGTTGCCGGCAACCTGAGCGGTGTTGGAAAGCACCTCGCCGCTGGTGCCGGAGGCGATCGTGGCCGAGACGGTCACGGTCGCGGTGGCGCCGGGGGCGAGCGTCCCGATTGCGCACGAGACCTCGGCCGAGGTGATTGCGCAGCTGCCCTGGCTCGTGGTCGCGGTGGGATCGACGAGCTGACCGGCGAGCGGATCGTTCACGACCACTCCGGTGGCGTCGCTCGGCCCATTGTTCGTGGCGGTGATCGTGAAGGTCACCGGCGCGCCAACCAGTGGCTGCATCGGCGTCATCGTCTTGGTGATCGCGAGGTCGGCGACGCCCGTGACGGTGGGTGTCACCGTCGAGCTGTTGTTGGTGGTGTCGGGGTCGGGCTCGTTGGCCGACACCGTGGCGGTGTTCGAGAGCGTCGTGCCCGCGGCGGAGGCGTCGACCGTGCCGGTGATGTCGATGGTGGTGTTCTGCCCGGACGCCAGCGATGCGATCGAGCATTGGACGGTTCCCAGCACGATTGAGCATGCGCCGGTTGCCGGAGTCACGACCGGATTGGTGAGCCCAGCCGGGAGGGGATCATCGACGTCGATGCCAGTGGCGTCGGACGGCCCGTTGTTGAACACCGTCAGCGTGAAGGTCGCCGGGTCACCCGCAACCGGAGTGGCGGGGCTCACCGACTTGATGATTGCCACATCGGCTGAACTCGACACCGTGATCGTGTCGCTGGCGTCGTTGTTCGAGGGGTCACCGTCTTTTCCACCGGCCACAGTCGCGGTGTTGGTGATCGAGTTGGGCGCCGAGGGGTCGACCGTGACGCCGACGGTGATGTCCGGATACGACGAGCCTGCCGCCAGCGCGTCGCTGCGGGTGCAGGTCACCGTCTGGGTGACGATGTTGCACGTCCAGCCCGCGCCAGACGCCGCGGCGACCGGCAGAGACGCCGGCACCGTGTCGGTGACCGTGACCAGCCCGGAGCTCGCGGTGCTCCCGGAGTTCGAGGCTGTCAGCGTGAAGGACGACGAGCCGCCGTGTTGGAAGTCGCCGGAGTCAGTCTTGGCGAGCTCGAGGTCGGGGGCAACGACCGTCAACTCGGTCGGCGGCGAACTCGTATCGGTCAGGCCGAACGATGGGTTGGACTGCGCGGAATAGGTGCCGGTGGCGGCGTTTGTGACCAGCGTCTGGTCGGCCGTGGGCGTGTTGATCGTCACCCTGAACCGAACCTCGTAGGACTGCCCCGGCGCAATGGTGCCACCGGTGGTGGCGTTGGCGCCGGTGCCCAGCCGAAACTGCACCGTCGAGCCCGATACCTCGGCCTGGTCGTCTCCGGGGGCATCGGTCTTGGTGCCGGCGATCCCGCCGGGGCTCGAGACGATCTGAAGGCTTCCCGGGACGAACGTCGTGTGCGCCGGAATGGGATCGGTCACGACCACTTTCGTTGCCGAGTCCTGACCGGTGTTGGTGGCGTCGATCGTGTACTCGATCTGATCGCCCTGCTCGACCGCGCCGCCGTTGAGATCGACCGCCGATTTGGCGGGGGTGAGCCGCGGCGCGAACAGCTCGGTCGCGAAGGTCACGACGCCGGGGAGATACGTCTCCCCGCCGGTGGTCAGATGGATCGTGGCCGAACTGGCGCCGTTGGGAAGGATGCCGTTGGCGCCGACGATGTCGGCGTCGTACCCGAGCTGGTTGACGTAGTTCGGCGACTTCGTGGTCACGTTGGTGCCGAACGCCGAGATCGAGCTGTTGAAGAAGTTGTTGGCCGGATTGGCGGCGTCGCTGAGGGTGGTCGTGTTCAGCACGGCCGAGTCTCCGGTGCTGCCGCGGTCGCCTTCCCAGGCGATGAACCCCAGGCTGGTGTTGACCGGGCCGCTGGTGGGCGTCACGAATCCCGAGACCGGGATGTCGAGTGCCGGCGTTCCCGTGTTGACGGTTCGCAGGCCGTCGAAGATTGTCAGGTTGCGAGGAGGCTGGGCGGGGTCGTGGTAGGCGACAACGAGGCCCCAGCCGGCATATCGATCCTGACCGGTGCCGGCCTGCACGTTTGCGACCGTGTAGTCACCAGCGCCGCCCGCTTGCACCGCGGCGGTGACATCGGCGAAGCCCTGGTACCGGCTCGCGGCCGCCGTGCTGCCATCGAGAGTGGAGGCCGTCACCGTCGAGTATCCGCCGCCCGGTGGTGCCAGGAGCACCGTGCCGCGGCTGCCGGCGGCCGGAGCGGCGACGCCGCCCGCGGCTCCCGCCGAGGTGTCGCCTCCCCAGTACAGCCCGGCGAACAGCACGGTTGCCCCGGTGGGGAGCGAGAGCGTTGACGTGCTCGAGTCAAACGTGGTGGCGTCGGAATCGACGTCCACGTAGCGCATCGTGAACTGGTTGTTGTTCAGATTGCCGCCGGCCTGGGCACCCGCGCACGCGGCGTCGGTGGCGGGGCAGGTCAAAAGCGTGTTCGCGGCGATCGTGATATTGCCGGTGTCGTTGTCGGTGAACCGGGTGGTGAACGCGCGATCGGCGGCACCCGCAGGTGCCGCTTGGAGCACGCAGAGCAGCGCAATGAGCGCCCCCAGAATCAGTCGCCGCCTCGACATTGGAGCAGACCGTAACACAGCGGACGGAGCGACAGGCTATGACTTTCGAGTCAGGTTCGCCATGCGAGCAATCGGGGAATGAAACCGATTCCGGTGCAGCTGCGTTAGAGCAGAAGATGAACGTCATCGCACAGCCCACAGCGCAGCTCGAGCTCGCCGATTGGCGGCGGCGGGTGTTTGAGCTGTACGCATCGATTCGGCGAAACGAGCGCCCGCACGAGGCATGGCAGGACTGGTGCAGCGCTCGCGACGCGCTCTTCCGCGACCATCCCCAGTCGCCGCTCGACGATGAGGGCCGCGCCGGCTTCGCGGGCCTTCGGTACTACCGTTACTCACCGGAGTGGCGGGTGCTCGCACGGGTGGTGGCGGTGCCCGAGACCTCGATCGAGATCGAGACCAGCACCGACGACCGGTTTGCCGCCACGCACTTTGCCGACGCGCGGTTCGCGCTGGCGGGCACGGAGTGCTCGTTGCCGGTGTACTGGCTCGCCGGCTACGGGGGAGGCACGCTGCTGCCTATCGCGGATGCAACCAGCGGCGCGACGACCTACGGGGGCGGGCGGTATCTGCTCGACTCCATCAAAGGCGCGGATCTTGGCGAGTCAGACGGGCGCCTGGTACTCGACTTCAATTTCTCGTACAACCCGTCGTGTGCGTACAACCCCCGGTGGACCTGTCCGCTGGCCTCTCCGGCCAGCCGTCTGCCGGTCGCGATTGAGGCCGGAGAACGCCACAGCTAGCGGCGGCGTAGGCGACCGTAGCACCTGTCGAATCGCGGCTTTCGGCGGTAGGATCGAGTCATGAAGCCACAGGTGTCGACACCCCCGGTGTCGCGCAAAGCTGCCGTGGAGCCGCGGGTGTACCTCCCACGGCTGACGATTCGGTGGCTCGCCGACGAACCCGATACTCGCGTGCAGGCGATCGAGGCGACCGCCGTGTTCGTCGACGTCTCGGGCTTCACCGCGATGTCCGAACGCCTGGCGCGCACCGGAAAGCTCGGCGCCGAAGAGGTCGCCGATGTGATCGGCGACGTGTTCGCCCGGCTCCTGACCACGGCCTATGACAACGGTGGAAGCCTGCTCAAGTTCGGCGGTGACGCGCTGCTGCTGCTGTTTCGCGGTGACGAGCACCAGGTGCGCGGCGTGCGCGCGGCTGCCGGCATGCGCGCCGCCCTGCGCTCGCTCGGGCCGATCCCAACCTCGGTGGGAAAGGTGCGGTTGCGGGTTTCGGCCGGCGTTCATTCCGACACGTTCCAGTGCTTCCTGGTCGGAGACACACACCGCGAGCTGATCATCGCCGGTCCCGCGATGACGACCACCGTGGCCATGGAGGCGTTCGCCGAGTCGGGTGAGACGGTGGTGAGCCCCACGACCGCCGCCTTCCTACCGGCGGGGTTGCTGGGCGAGCCTCGAGGCGATGGGTTTCTGCTCAAGGGCGGAGCGTCGCTGCCCGAGGCGAGCGGGCTCAGGCTGCCGGATCGCGAGCTGCACGAGGGCCAGCTCCTGGCGGGCATCCCGGTCGCGCTGCGTGAGCATGTGCTGTCGTCAGACGCCGATTCCGAGCACCGGCGCGTCACGGTTGCATTCATCGGCTATCACGGGGTCGACGACCTGCTCGCACGCGAAGGGGCCGAGGTGGTCTGCGACCATCTCGAGTGGTTGGTCAGCTCGGTACAGGCGGCCTGTGAGGCCCACGGAGTGACCTTCCTCGGCACGGACGTCGACCGCGACGGCGGCAAGATCATCCTTGTTGCCGGCGCACCGACGGCCGCGGGTGAGGATGAACAGCGGTTGCTGCTGGCGGCCTGTGAGGTGCGCGACGCCGCGGCGGCGCTCCCGATCCAGATCGGCGTCTCGAGCGGCGCGTTGTTCGCCGGCGGCGTGGGGCCTCCGTATCGACGCACGTACACCGTCATGGGCGACACCGTGAACCTGGCAGCGCGCGTGATGGCCCGCGCCGAGCCCGGCCAGGTACTCGCCGCCGACGAGGTGCTGGAGGCAGCCGACATCGAGTTTGCATCGAGCCCGGTCGAGCCGTTCATGGCCAAGGGCAAGCGGGCGCCGGTCGGTGCCGCGGTGGTGCACGGGCCGCTGGGCAGCAAGCGCACGACCTCTCCGGACCTCCCCCTGGTGGGTCGCGAGCTCGAGCAGGACACTCTGCGCGACGCGCTTGCGATGCTCAAAACGGGGCACGGCGGGATGATCGAGGTGATCGGTCCGGCCGGCATCGGTAAAACCCGTCTGCTGGACGAGCTGCGGGTCGGGGCCAGCGGGATGCCGCAGCTGCTGGCGCGTTGTGAGCTGTACGAGGCGTCGTCGCCGTACCTGCCGTTTCGACGGGTGCTACGCACATTGCTGGGGTGCTCCCAATCGGTCTCCCCCGCTGAGGCCGGTGCGCGGCTGCGAAACCGCGTGATGGAGGTGGCGCCCGAACTGGCTCCGTGGCTGCCGCTGCTCGCGGTTGTGGTCGATGGCGACGCGGAGCCGACACCCGAGGTGTCCGAGCTCGGCGAGGAGTTTCGCGCCCCCAAGCTGGTCGAAGTCACCACCCAGCTGTTTGAGGCTCTTGTGACCGAACCGACCTTGATCGCGGTCGAGGACGTCCACTGGATGGACGCTGCCTCGGTTGACCTCGCCCATGCGCTGATCGCCCGCGCCGAGCAACAGCCATGGCTGGTGTGCTTCACCCGCCGAGACGATCCGACCGGGTTTCAGCCGACCGAGCCGCGGGTGGGCACCGAGCTGCGTCCCCGGCCGCTGACCGTCGAGGACTCCGAGCTCTTGATCACCGCCGCCACCGAGCATGCCCCGCTGCGACCACATGATGCCCAGACCCTTGCTCGCCGCTCGGGCGGGAACCCGCTGTTCCTGCACGGCTTGCTGGGCGCGGTGGGGGATTCGGGCAGCGTCGACGGATTGCCGCATACCATCGAGGCCATGGTGGTTGCCCAGGTCGATCGGCTTGGCACCGGGCAGCGGCGTCTCATCCGGCACGCATCGGTACTGGGACTCGCCTTTTCGGCCGACCTGGTCGCGATGCTGCTCGACCCCGACGAGGATCCACCTGGCCGCGACGCCTGGGTGGGGCTCGAGGAGCTGCTCAGCCGAGACGGCCCGGGCCAGTTCCGCTTCCGCCACGCGCTCACGCGCGACGCGGCATATGAGGGCCTGTCGTATCGCCGGCGACGTGAGCTTCATGCCCGCGCCGCCGCCGCGATCGTCAGTCGCCGCGCCGGGGACGAGGATGATCTCGACCTGCTCGCGCTGCACTATCTCCGCGCCGGCGACAACGACCAGGCATGGAAGAACGCGCGGGCGGCGGCACGGTTGGCCCAGGCCGATTTCGCGATCGGCGACGCGGTCGTCAACTATGGCCGTGCCCTCGAAGCCGCCCGCCACCTCGACGGGCTGTCGGTGACTGACCGCGTTGAGACGCTCGAGGCGGTGGGCGACCTGCACGAGCGTATGGGGCGCTATGACCACGCCGCCGCGCGCTTCACCGAGGCTCGTCGGCTGGTGCCTGATGACCCGGTGGCTCAGGGCCGGCTGTGCTTCAAGCACTCGATGCTTGCCGAGCGCAGCGGCAGCTACACGCAGGCGGTGCGCTGGCTTCGCCGCGGTCTGCGGGGGCTCGACGGCAACCCCGAACTGGCCGCGGCTCGGCAACGCGCCACCCTGTCGGCCTCGTACGGCATGGTGCGGCTGGCCCAGGGTCGCAGGCTCGAGGCCGTCGATCTGCTCGAACGGGCGATCGAGGAGGCCAAGGCGTCGGACGAGAAGTCGGCTCTGGCCCACGCGTATTTCTGCCTCGACTGGGCGCTGTCGGAACTCGGCCGGGGATCAGAGGCGGTCTACTCATCGGAGGCCCTGAAGCTCTATCGCGAGCTCGGCGAGCTCGGGCCCCAGGCCGTGATCTACAACAACCTGGGCACGTTTTATCACCTGGAGGGCCGCTGGGACGAGGCCGTCCAGCTGTATGAGCTCGGCATGGACCTGCGGATGCGGCTGGGCGATACCGTCGACGCGGCGCTTGGGACAAACAACATCGCGGAGGTGCTGTCGAACCAGGGGCATCTGGAGGATGCGCAGCGGCGGTTCGAGGAAGCGCTGCGTGTGTGGCGTGCGGCCGACTTCAGGATGGGTGTCGGCTACGCGCTCGGCAACCTTGGCCGGGTGGCCTACCGCGACGGTCGTCACGCCGAAGGCCTCGACCTGCTGGAGCGCGCACGGGAGATCTTCCAGGCAATGCGGGCCGCTCCCGAGGTGGTCGAGACTGATGCTCGCCGAGCCGAGTGTCTGGTACTCCAGGGTGCGAGCGCCGAGGCCCTGCGGATCGCCGACGATACCTTGAACCGGGCGCAGGCGCTCGGCAGCGCCGTTGAGGCGGCGATGCTCGAGCGGATCCGCGGGTTTGCGCTGGCGCAACTCGGGGACATCACCGCGGCTCGTGGGGCGTTTGAGCTGAGCCTCGCCGGCGCCCGCGAACTGAGCGCGCGATACGAGGTGGCGCTGACGCTGGATGCGATGGTACGCCTGGCGATGCTCGAGACCGGCATCGTCGACGTCGCGGCCCGCAAGGAGGCCGATGAACTGTTCACGGCGCTTGGCCTGGTGCGGGCGCCCGAGGTGCCGCTGGACACACCGACCGGCCGCGACCAGGCGAATACTCGCGCCTGATCACGACCGGCCGATGGTCGGCTTAGTGGTGGCCCTTCGCCGGGTCGCTGCTCGAGGTCAGCAGGATCCGCACCTGGACGTCGCCGTTGACGACCGGGTTGAACGGGTTGAACAGCACAAACAGGGTGCTGATGCATGGATCGGGATTGGCCACGAACGGGTTCTTGCAGAACTTCAGCTGGAACGGGGCACCGGTGTCGGTCTGGTAATAGACCTTGGTGAAGATCCCGCGGGGCGAGATCGAAGAGTCCCAGGTGACGGTGTCCACGATCGGATGCTTGGGATCGGTGTATCCGACCGGCGGCAGGATCGTCACGGCGCCGTTTCCGCTGCACGGTCCACCGCAGAAGTTGGACGCGAGCGGGACGTTGCCGGTGAGGCCGAACACGCCGCCGCCGCCCTTGGGAACCGTGTAGGTGTCACACACCGGCTGGGCCTTGGTGGCGTACTTGCAGGTCGAGAGATCCTGCGTGACGTTGGGTGCGACGATCGTCGCAGCCGAGTCGGCCGAGGGCATTGCGGTCGTCGATGTGGGAGCGCCGACGCCGGCTCCGGTCTGGGCCTGGACAGTGAACGTGTAGGTCGTCGAGTTGCTCAGCCCGGTCACGTTGTAACAGACATTGGCCGTGTTGCCCAGGCAGGGCTGCACCGCCGACGGCGGCACCTGGGTCGTGCCGGTGCCGTTGCCGTTCCCGGCGATCGTGATCACGTACGGGGCGCTGGAGCTCAGTGGAAGCGTGCCGAGGTCGGTCGGCGGCGACCAGCTGAGGACGGCCGAGCCGTTGCCGGGAGTGGCGAGCAGGTTCGTCACCGGTCCGGGCAGGGTGTCGTAGTTGATCGTGGCCGAGTATTCGAGGCCGGTGACCGATCCCACGTCGGTGACGACGAAGGTCAGCGTGTTGGTTCCGGTCTGGAAGAACGAGGCGTCGTTGGCCGTAAACGCTGTCGGATCGCCCTGATAGTTGGCGGGAACATCGCCGGTGGGCTGGGCTGAGATCTGATGACCGTTGAGCGACACGGTGCCGTAGTTATCTGTGTGGTAAAGGCCGCTGATGCTGGTGTTGACCAGCCGGTCAGGGAGATTGAAGGTGACCGTGTAGGTGGTGGTCTTGTTGACCGCGTCGGAGTTGGATCCGCACGCGGCGGACGCCGAGTTGGCGGTGATCCACTGCGCGCCGGGGACGTTGTCGCTGTAGCGCGTGCACGACCCCGTGAACGGTGTCGTGATGGTCGAGGCCGGGCCGCTACCTCCACCAGAGATCGCGAACTGGGTGGCACTCACGCCACTGGCCAGTGACACCGCCTGTGACCCGACGGGTTGGTCGGCGATTGCAAGCCCTCCGGCCTGCGTCAGAACTCCGACAGTAAGCAGGAGCAGCGTGGCGGCGACACCCCTGGAGCGACGGGAACGGATCATCGTTGTGACTCCCCTTGAAACCGGCTGGACTTCGTGGCTTTACAGGTATTTCAGGTTGCTACCTTACCATGTTATTAGCCTGCAAATCGACGTCAAGCGGTGACTACCTGGAGAACGCCGCAGTGCGCGCTGCGCCGGTAGAGCTGCTGCGGCGACAGCGGCTCGCCGCCCAATGCCTGCTTCCGGGGCACGAAGCTCCAGACGCCCGCGCTGCCGCCCGGGCAGTGGTCGGTGTCCAGGCGCAGGACGTGCGGGCTGCGGCGCTCGCGTTGCGAAGCCGGGTGCCGGAGCTCGAGCGCGCGACGATCGGCGCCGGTCTGACCCGAACATGGTCGGTTCGAGGCACCGTCCATCTGATCGACGTGGATGATCGCGATTGGCTTCACGCCGCACTGGTGCGGCGCAACCGGCGGACGTTCGAGGCGATCATGCGCCGCCGCGGCGCGCTCGAGATCGCCCGGAAGATGCTTCCCGAGATGGTTGCGGTGTTGGAAGGCGGGCCGCGCGACCGGGCATCGCTGCTCGCCCAGGTGGGCGACCGGCACGGCGCTCTGGGTCCGGCGGTCAATGTCTTGATCCCCTGGGCGGTCACCGAGGGCGTCATCCTCAGCCTCGCCGATGGGCGGCTGGTGGCCGCCGATCCTCCCCGACCGGTGGCCGAGGATGAGGCCCTCGCGACGCTCGCCGGTCGCTACCTCGCGGGCTATGGGCCGGCCGACGCAGCCGACCTCGCGGCGTGGTCGGGGCTGGCGCTGGGGGTCGCCCGCCGGGCGCTCGACTCGGCGGGGCCGCTCGAACGTCACGGGGAGCTGCTTTCGCTGCCTGGAGCCCTCGAAGCCGCGTTGCCAAAGCCCGCAGCGGTTCAGCTGCTGGCCGGGTTCGACACCACCATGCTGGGGTACCGCAGACGCGGGCTGCTGCTCGATCCCGCCCACGACCAACGGCTGGTGCGCGGAGGCGGCATGGTCCGTCCGGTGATTCTCGTCCGCGGTCGGGTGGCCGGCTTCTGGCGGCTGACCGGCGGCGGCCGCCGCCGTGTGATCGAGCCGGAATGGCTCGGCGGCCCTGGCCCACCCAGGGCCCTGGCCGCCGAGGTCAACGATGTCGCGCGCTTCCTCGAAGTCGAGATCGAGGCTCCCTAGCGGCGGCGATCTCCCACGAGGTAGGCGACGATCAAGGCCGCGGGGAAGAACACGAGGCTAAAGATGAAGAAGCCAAAGAAGCTATGGCCCTTCCGGCCGGCCACGCGGGCCGGCCAAAACGCGATGGCGATCCAGATCAGGACGCCGATCAGCCACCACAGAGTTTGACCAAACGACAGAAGCATCAGTTACCTTTCGTTTTGGGCAGGAGCAGGCGCGAGGTCACGCGCAACACCGTTGTGGTCACTCGCATCCCGAGCGCAAACAGCGTGTAAAGCTCCACGAAGGCGCGAAGCGTGCCGCGCACCGCCATCGTCCACTCCTTCGCCACCGGGACGTTCTTGGCGCGGTGAACGACGCCGGCGAACAGCCGCCCGAGCGGATCGGGTTGTGATTCGGTCGGGTCTGCCATCAGCTTGCGAGCGCCTTGGCCTTCAGAGCGTCGAACTCGGCCTGGGTGATGGCGCCGCTATCGAGCAGCTGCTTGCCCTTCTCGATGTCGGCCGCGGCGTTCTGAGGAGCGGCCGCACGAATCCTGTCGTCCATCTGCTGCTGGGCTGCTTCGACATCTTTCATCCGCCGCTTGGCCATGCCGTCGTGGTTGACGAGCAGATAGATGAAGACGCCGAGGAACGGAAGGATGATGACGAAGATCAGCCACACGACCTTGGTGCCACCGCCGGTGTCATGGCGGCGAAACACATCCGAGAACACGGTGATCAGAAGCCAAAACCAGATCACCCAGGCAAAGAACACAGCCATCGTCCAGAGCACGTCCACAAACGGCGGATAGCTTGTCAGAACCGGCATCGCGACCTCCTTCGCGGGGACGTTTTGTCCCACGGATCGAAAAACTCCTGACGCCACGGTACGCTGGAAAACTGGCGAATCGTTCGGGCGCCTTGCGGTTCACCCGGGTGATTAGTCCAACGGGGTGACGCTGATCAACGAGAGTCCGTGGGCCGCGACAGCGTCGAGCAAGCCCTGGAGCTCGGCCTGGTCGCGGATGGTGCCGGTGATCCTGGTGGTGGCGTCGCGGGCGTGCAGCTCGTGGGGCGCGAACACGGCGGCATAGCGCGGTCCGAGCTCCCCCTCGACAGTGATCTGGTAGCGGCGCGTGTGCACGGCTATACCCCGCACCTTTCATCAACCTTTTGACAGTCTGAGCATCGCAGATGCCAGGGGCCACTTTTGCGTCAGGACGACGGTTCACCCGGGTGAAACGGGAGCTTCGGGCGGTCGGGTCGCGGCGCGAGGTGTCACACTCGTAGTGCAATCGACTGAGAAGGGGAAAAGCTATGGCTATTGGTCCTGTCCAGCTACTGGTGCTGGGATTCAGCCAGCCGGAGTTCCATGGCGAGATCATCGCGGAGCTCGAGCGGCTGAAGGAGTCCGACACCGTCCGGGTGATCGATTCGCTGGCCGTGCACAAGGATGCCGACGGTGAGATCGAGGTCGTTCATCTCAGCAATCTCAGCCGCGACGAGGCAATCGAGCTCGGCAGCAAGGTGGGCGCGCTGATCGGGCTCGGCATCGACGGTGAAGAAGGCGCGGAGATCGGGGCTGAGGCCGGCGCGGAGGCCGGTGCGGAAGGGCTCGAGGTGTTTTCGGACGACGAGGCCTGGGATGTGCTCGCCGACATCCCGAACGACTCGGCCGCCGCTCTGATCCTGCTCGAGCATCACTGGGCCGTTCCGCTTCGCGACGCGATCGCACGCGCGGGTGGATTCCGGGTCAGCGACGGATTCATCAGTCCGCTCGACCTTGTGGAGATCGGCCTGGTGTCAGCCGCAGACGCCCAGGAGCTGCACGATCTCGAGACTGGCGCGGCCAACGTCCAGGGGTAAAATCCATGCAGAGCGAGAGGAGAGCACGATGATGGGAGCACGCAGAGTGGCGCGACGCACCAGCCGGCGAGTCGGCCGTCGTCGCTAGTTACTGAGCCTCGCCTCGCCCGGTGACCATCGCCGGGTGAGGCGACGGTGTCGTCGCTCAGGCTGACTTCGTAAATCCCGAGTCGGCGAACAGCGAACGGGCGAGCTCGAGGGTGTGCTCGGCCGATGCGATCGTTTCCTCCAGGGATTTTCGCTCCGCATCGGTCAGGGACTTCGAGTCCTCGAGACTACGCATGCGGGCAATTGGGCCTTGAATACCACTGACGATCAGCTGCGCTTCTGACCGCGCGATCTGCATGTTGACAATCGTCTCACATCGGCAACTCGGAGTTCTGGCCGGGGTCGAACGGGAGTCCTGCGGCGACCCACCCCTCGAATCCGTCGATCAGATCCGTCGCATCGGCGATCCCGAGATCCTGCAGAGTGGCCGCGGCCAGGCTCGATTGGTACCCCTCCGCACACACCAGGATCAGCGGCCCGGTGCGCTGGCTAAAGCGCGCGTCGTGGACGTCGGACGCCGGGTCGGCCCGCCATTCGAGCACGTTTCGAGGCGTGATGATTGCACCGGGAATCGTCCCGTCGCGAGCAATCTGTGACTCGGCTCGAATGTCCACCAGCACCGCGCCCTGGGCGAGCGCTCCAGCCGCTTCGGTGGCGGTGACGCGAGTCAGCCGCGTGCGGGCGGCGTCCAGCAACTCGTCGATGGTCGGCATTCCGGCATTTTAGAGCGGCGGCCGGGCGGGTTCTCGAAGGTCAGCTGTGGGCTCGGGCTCGGTGGGATGCAGCTGGCGTCCCGGCCATCCGCTGACATATCCGAAGATCGTGATCAGCGACGGCGCCAGGAGCGATCGCACCACGAATGTCTCGATCAGGACGCCG
Source organism: uncultured Actinomycetes bacterium (assembly GCA_963708725.1). Lineage (GTDB taxonomy): Bacteria > Actinomycetota > Thermoleophilia > Gaiellales > JAICJC01 > CAVPTL01. The sequence goes on from CAVPTL010000002.1 coordinate 50,955, forward strand.
GTCACCATCGCAAAGGCGATCTCACGGAACGAACGGATCGGGATCACGGCCACGATCGCAAAGCTCCCCGCCAGCGTGATACCCGCTGCTCTGATCGCCCGCGACGCCTCCGGCGCTGCGATCGCGACAGCTTCGCGAAGCGGTCGGAGGCTGGCCTCCTGCCAGATCCTTCCGACCACGAAGATGTTGTAGTCCGAACCCAGCGAGATCAGCAGCACCGAGACCACGAACGGCACGAAGTACGTCAGCTGCCCGTAGCCCAGCACCGACTGGAACACCCACGAGGTCAGTCCGAGCGCGGCGGCGACCGCGATCACGCTCGATCCGAGCAGGAACAGCGGGGCGGTGAGGCTGCGCAGAAAGACGATCAGGAGTAGCAGATTGATTGCGATCACCACCAGGGCGACACGCAGCATGTTCTCGCGGATGTCCGACACCGTCTCGTCCGCCAGCGCCGTGTCGCCGGCGTAGGTGATGCGGGCGGTGGTCAGGCCGGTCTTCTGGGCGATGCCCGGCATTGCGGTCTGGAGCCGGTTGAGATCCCGGATGCCCGAGGCTCCGAGCGGATCGTGATTGAAGATCACGACGATCCGCGCGGCGTTGGCGTCGGGCTTGTAGAAGCCGCCGAGGCTCGCGGGCGTTGGCTGTTCGTGCGGGCCGAGAGTCGCCGCGACGCCGGGCAGGTTCCCGACCAGAGCCTGCATCCGCAGCAGCCGGCCGCGGTGGGCCGATGCGATGTCATGGCGTTGCAAGATGATCGAGGTCGGGGCCAGAATCCCCGGGGCAAAGCCGGCGTCGGCGGCGGCAGCGGCCGAGTGGGGCGGCGAATCGCTCGGTAGATCCCGGATCTGGCCGAACCCGAGCTGGAGCGATTGCAGCTGCCACGCCCCGAAGCCGAGGGCCGCCAGACACACCGCGGCGATCGGGAAGGCGACCCACCGACGCGCAATCAGCCGTCCGCCCCGCCCGGCGGTGGGTCGAGAAGTTTCCGAGACGGCCACCGCGGTTCCCCGCGGCCAGTACACAGCCCGGCCAAACGTCGCGATCACGGCCGGGATCAGTGTCACCGACACCACCAGGCCGACCATGACGGTGAGTGCGAGTGCCGGTCCCAGGTCGCGAAAGAAGCCGAGCGTCGACACCAGGAGTGCCAGCAGGCTACAGCTCAGGATCACCGCGCTGGTCACGATGATCGGCGTGAACTCGGCGGTCGTGACGCGGGTGGCGGTGAGTCTGTCGTCGCCGGCGGCGAGTCGCGTGCGGGCGCCGGACAGAAAGAAGATCGCATAGTCGGTGAGGATGCCCAGAAGCAGCGCAATAACGACCGGATCGAGTTCCTGAGGTACGGCCACCCCCAGCTGCCGGTTGAGCTGATCCAGACCCCAAACCGTCAGCGGGAAGCCGACCGCGATCCCGGCCACCGCCACCAGCGGGGCTCCGATCGAGCGAAACGCGAGCAGGATGATCACGACGATCAGCAACAACGTTGCCAGCTCGACCCGGTTCAGATTCTGGTCGATCAGCGTGCCCTGCTCGATCTGGGCTGGGATCGTTCCGGTGACCGCGGCCCGTGTGCCGGTGAGCTTTGCGACCGACTGCGCATAGGCCTCGGCTCGCGCCGTCTGGGTGTCGGGTGGTAGCGACGGGTCGAGGTAGAGGAACGTGACCGCGGTTGTCCCCGACTCCCGCGACGAGGGAAAGATCCCGGCGGTGTTGACGATCGGCAGTGCAAACTTCAAACCCCCGGCGGGGTGGCGGTCTGCCGCCACCGCGTGGCGAACGATCTGTGCCTGGGTCACTGCCGAGAGTCCGTTCGGGTCGTGTTCGACCACCGCGAACTCCGAGCCGGCCGGCAAGCCGAACGCCCGCACCGACGTCGCCAGCGCCTTGAGCGCGGGCGTGTCTCGCGGGATCAGCTGCACCATCGGGCCGTTGGCCGATCCGAAGGCAGGCATGTGGATCGCAGCGAACACCGCCGCCACGATCCAACCGGCGATCACCACGAACCGCAGTTTCACGATCGCGTTGGCGTAGGCACGGGCGATCGCGCCGGTGGTGTGCGGGACCCGCTCGGTGGTGGCCCGCCGGTCACCCATCTGCGAGCTCATTTGTGGCCGGCGGTGAGGGTGTCTGACGGACGCGTCCCGGAGCGGATCTCACGACTTCGCTCGAGTTCGGCGTTGATCTCCGCCGCGAACAGAATCGAGACGCTGCAGAGCCACAGCCACGTGAGCGTGATGATCACCGCCGACAGCGACCCCCAGGCCTTGTTGTATGACGAGAAGCCCGCGGCGTACACGCCGAACAGCGCCGAGCCGGCGATCCAGAGCACCGCCGCCACCACGGCCCCCGGCGTGATGAACTGAAACCGAGGATGGTCGACGTCGGGACCGAGGTAGAGGATCCCCGCGAACGCCACCAGCAGCACTCCGAGCAGGATCGGCCACTGGAGCGTCCACCAAAGCCATGAGATCGCACCGGGATAGCCGCTGGCGTCCCCAACCCAGCCCGTCATGTACGGCGCCAGCACGAGCACGGCGAACACCACCACCAGGGAGGCGGTAAGGATCATCGTGATCACGAGCGCGGCGATCCGCTGGCGCACGAAACTTCGATGCTCACGCCGCTCGTAGGCGATGTTCAGACCCCACATCACGGTCTGAACGGCGCCCATCAGCGACACCACCGCGAGCACCAGGCCAACGACCACCATCACCCCGCCGCCCTGTGACTTCGTCACCTGCTCCAGGTCGGTACGAAGCAGCCCCTGGGCGCTCGAGGGAACCACGCCGTTCAGATGGTTGACGAGGTCGGTGACACCCGAAGGGCCACTGGTGAGCCCGAGGATCCCGAGCGCCACCAGCATGGCCGAGGGGATCGCGAAGAATGCCCCATAGGCGACTCCCTTGCCGACGCTGGTCATATTGTCAGCCAGCAGTCGCTTTCCCGCGCGCGACACCACACCGCGGTAGTCGCGCAGATTGAGATCGCTCAGGGCAGGATTGGCCTCGGTCGCCTCAATCCCGCGAGGACCGCTTGGCGCTTGCGGCCAGTAGTGCGTGCGAGTCGACGCCACGGCCGCTCAGGCTTGGTCGCTGAGGCGTTGTTCGATCAGGTCGTTCAGGACTTTGCTCAACACCGTGGTGAGGATCGCCACGCCGACGTATCCGAGCCACTGCTTCTTGGCGACCGAGTTCTGGCGCGACCGCGTCTTTCGCGCGCGCATCGTGCCCGCCACCGTCGGTTTCACAACCAGCCCCGCCACCTGACCGACCCCCATCTCACCCACCTGCCCTGGCGCGCTTCAGATGAACACGGTGCGTGAACCGCGACCAGGCATCCACGGCCCGTCGCTTCGCGCGCTTCGGTGCATTCACTCGGTAGGCGATCGCTTCGACGGTCTCGCCCAGCTGATCACGGGCCGCCTCTACGTCGCGTCGGACTTCGCCTGGGTCCTGACCCATGCCATGTCCTCCTTGGCGGCTTCGATGGTGTCCACCGGCAACGGTGGACCGGCTGCGCGCAGCGCTCCACGGCCCAACAAGCCGATGAGCAGCGCCAAAATCGCGACTGCCGCCGCCACGATCAGGGCGGCGAGCCACGTGTCCACCGCCAGCGACAACGCCGCGATCGCCGCCGCCACGAGGCAGGCGAGCGTGATCACGGCAAGCAGTGCCGCCGCCGCCAGCATCGCCACTCCCCGGGCGAGCGTTTGGGCACGCGCCCCAACCTCGGCCTTGGCCAGGGCGATCTCGCCGCGCACCAGCGCCGAGGCGTCGCGCGTGAGCTGCTTGGTGAGTTCGCCAAGCGATTGCTGCTGGATGTGGCGGCTGTCGGTCACGCCCTGTGCATACCCTGAACCCAAGGGTTGAAACCGAAACCGCGGTCAAATCGGCCCGAGCCGCCTACTGTATGATCGCGCGAATGGGTAGTGACGGGACCACCCAGCGCGGAGCTGACGGGGAGCTTCGCGGGCACGACGAACGTCATGTGGGCAGCTGTTCACACGAGGCGTTCTTCTATGACGGGCACGATCAGTTCATGGACGGGATGATGTCGTTTGTGACGTCGGCGCTGGCAGCGCGAGAGCCCGTCCTGGTGGTGCTGTCGGAGCCGAAGCTGGCGGCGATCCGTGGTCAGCTCGACGGCGATTCGGCCAACGTGCTGTTCGCCGATATGGGCGAGGTCGGAACCAATCCTGCGCGCATCATTCCGGCGTGGCAGGGATTCATCGACGCCTTTGGCGGGCGGGGCCAGCGGCTCTGGGGGATCGGCGAGCCGGTGTGGCCGGGTCGCTCCGAGTCGGAGCTGGCAGAGTGCCAACGACATGAGTTGCTCCTGAACCTCGCGTTTCCCGACGTGCCGTTCTCGTTGCTCTGCCCGTACGATCTCGCGCTCGGCTCGGCAGTACTCGAGTGGTCGCGCCGAAGCCACCCGTTCGTCCGCTCCGACGGGCGGATCGTGCCGAGTCCCGAATACCTGGCCGAGGGTCATGAGCCCTCGCCGTTCGACGACGCCTTGCCCAGCGCCCCGCCGGGCGCCGAGGCCATCGTGTTCGATGTGGGCGACCTCGCGCTGGTTCGCGCAACGGTGGCCGACTACGCCGCGATCGCCGGTCTCTCGAGCGGGCGGAGCGCGGATCTCATGCTGGCAGTGAGCGAGATCTGTGCGAACAGCGTGAGGCACGGCGGAGGCGGGGGCACGCTGCGGCTGTGGGCCGACGGTTCAGGGGTGATCTGCGAGGTCGCCGATTCCGGGCATATCGCCGACCCGTTGGCCGGCAGACGGCGACCGGATCCCGAGGCCATCAACGGTCGCGGGATGTGGCTCGCCAACCAGGTCTGCGATCTGATGCAGGTGCGCAACGTCTCGGATGGCACGGTCGTGCGGCTGCACATGGCCGCGAGCTATGCCGGGAGTGCGTAGGCAAACCGGACAACGGCGCCCGGCCCATCGGAACGCGCGGTGACCTCGAGCCGAGAGCAAAGCTGTCGGAGCAGCGCGAGGCCGACGGCGCCACCGACCGGCGCGGTCACGGGGTCGGCGCGGTGGTCACTTACGGTCACCTCGAGCTCGGTCGGCGACGTGTGGAATGCGACCTCAACTCCGACGTCGGGCCGGCTGGCGTGGTCGATCGCGTCGGCGCACAACTCGGACAACACGAGCTTCGCGTCGTCGAGGGCATCGTCCGACATGCCGCCGCCCTCAGCGACGCCGGCGAGCACCATTCGGCATACGGTAAGCATGTCCGCGTCGGCGGAGATCGCGAGTTCGGCGACCAGCCGCAGCTCGTCATCGGTCATCTCATGAACCGTACCCCTCAGCTGAAACTGAAGTTGCTCGATACCCCGGAGCGCGAGCAGATTGCCCGTGCCGCGGTGACGGCGCTTGCGATCAAGGCCGGCCTGCCGACCCTGTCCGCCGATCGCGCCGCAGCGGCCATCGCCGCGGCGGTTGGCCGGGCGCCGTCGAGTGAGGTGCAGCTTTGGGCGGCGCTCGACGATGGATTCGTCGTGCTGACGCTGAGCGGCGACAGCGAGCACTGGTGCGACCAGATACTGGCCCGTCTGGACGGATGGGACGCGACCGCGGTCGGGGAAAAGGTCGTCGTGCGGCTGGCGCGCACCCCACTCCGAGCCGTCTGAATAAATGGTGCCAGGCACCATTTATTCATGGCGCAGAGTTGGCGCTGGGGGAATCATGCGTGGTATTCCTGTCGCATGATGTACGAACCTCCAGATGCACTGCTCGCTCCGCGGTTCACAGGACCGCGCACATATGCCCGGCTACCCCATGTCACCGACCTCGCCGGCGTCGACTGTGCCGTGTTCGGAATGCCGTGGGACGGGGGCGCGTCGTTTCGCCCTGGAGCCCGGTTTGGGCCCGAGGCGATCCGATCGGCCTCCGGCATGATCCGCACCTACCACGCCGACCAGCGGGTGCAGGTGTTCGGAGCAATCTCGGCGATCGACTACGGCGATGCACCGACCGTGCCCGGCTACATCGAGGACACGCTCGAACGGATTGACGAGTTCGTCACCCCGCTCGCGCAGGCCGGCGTGACCACGTTTGGCATGGGAGGCGATCACTCGGTCACGCTGGCCGAGATGCGCGCCCTCGCCCGCGTCCACGGGCCGCTCGGGATGGTGCACCTCGACTCGCACACCGACCTGTGGGAGAGCTACTTCGGTCGGCCGTTCGCCCACGGAACCATGTTTCGGCGGGCGATTGAGGAGGGAGTCGTCGACCCATCCAGAGTGGTGCAGGCCGGCATGCACGGACCGCTCTACGGCCAGGCCGACGAGCAGATACCCGGCGAGATGGGCGTCGAGATGATCCCGTGGCGGGAACTCGTGACCCTCGACCCGTCGGCGTTCGCCGACCGCGTCCGATCCCGGATCGGCACCGGCCCCACGTTTCTCACGTTCGACATCGACTTCGTGGACGCCGCGTTCGCACCTGGCACCGGCACTCCCGAGGTGGGCGGACCGTCGAGCTTCCAGGCGATCGCCTACCTGCGGGCACTCGCCGAACTCGACTTCATCGGCTTCGACGTGGTCGAGGTCGCACCGGCCTACGACGGGCCGGGTCAGGTGACGGCGCTGCTTGCGGCCAACCTGATCTTCGACATGCTCGCGATGAGCACCCGCACACGCGCACGGCGCGGCTCCGGTGGCAGTGATGTTCCCGAGGCCGCTCTCTAACGGCTCCCGTCAGCCCTCTCGCTTCGATAGTGGAGATGCACCACACCGTTGGGAAACCGGTGCTGGTCGAGCAGTTCGAGCTCGAGGCGCACGTTGTCGGGCAGGGACTGGTTTCCACCGCCGATCACGACGGGTGAGAGGAACATGTGGAACTCATCGACCAGGCCGGCTCGGATCGCCTGCGCTGCCAGATGAGGTCCGCCGATGCTGATGTCGCGCTGGGACGAGACCTTGAGTTCACGAATCGCGTCGGCATCGAACTCTGCCACGATGTGCGTGCGGGAGGTGGAGACGTCGGTGAGCGTGGTCGAGTACACGATCTTTTCGGCGGACTGCCAGATTCCGGCATAGTCGAGCATCGTCGGCGGCGGATTGTCGAACGCCTCCGGGGTCTCCCATACCTTCATCACGTCGTACATCCGGCGGCCGTACAGGTACGTACCGATGGGGCGTTCGAGGTCGTTGACGAACGCGTGCACCTCGTCGCTTGGCATCGACCAAGCAAAGTTCCCGTCCTCATCGGCGACGTAGCCGTCGAACGACGTAATCGATGAATAGATCAGCTTCGCCATCGTTGCCTCCCTCCTCGTGAATAAATGGTGCCAGGCACCATTTATTCACGACACGGTTTTGGGGCGATATTGTGACGCGCTAGATTGCGGCGGTGAGCCAGACGGGGCGCGGATCGGAAGTCTTCGACGTGGTGGTGGTCGGTCAGGGGCTGATCGGGCTGGCGACGACCCTTGCCCTTGCGCGTCGTGGCCTGCGGGTGGCCGGGGTTGACGCACTCGGATCCGGACACCCGGCGACGTCGTCCACCGGGGTATCCCGGTCGATCCGGGTGGCCTACGCCGCGCCCGAGTACCTGCGGCTCGCCGTCGACGCGCTCGACCGCTGGGCGCAGCTCGAGCGTGACGAGGGTCGTGTAATTCTGCATCTCACCGGGCAGGTCGACCTCGGCCCCGAGGCCACCCTGTCCACGCTCGCGAACACCATGGCGCAGGAGGGCATCGACGCCGTCAGTTGCGATCAGGCGGAGCTACGGCGGTGGATCCCCGAGCTGCGTCTGGTACCCGGCGAACACGCGCTTTACCACCGCCAGGGTGGCACCGTGCTCGCCGAGGCCGGTCTCGAGGCCATGGCGGCGGCGGCCACTCGGCTCGGCGCGATGTTGGCCTCGCCCGAGCGGGCCACGAGTGTCGAGCGGCTCGGTGACGGTGTGCGGGTCACGACCACGAACCGTCGCCTGGAAGCCGCCACTGCGGTGATCGCAACCGGCCCATGGGCGAACGAGCTGTTGATTCCGCTCGGCCTGGAACTGCCGCTCGCCCCGGCGGTCGCCCAGGTGTCGTTCTTCGACGCGCCGGGGCTGATCCCGCGACCCTCGATCGCTGAGTGGTCAGTCGACGCCGACGGCAGGGGTGTATACGGACATCCCGTGCCCGGCGTCGGGTACAAGTTTGCATTCGACGCCGCCGGTAGGGAGCCGTGGCGCTCGTCCCAACCCGAATGGCTTCCCGACCCCGCTGAGCAGTTGGAGCTGGAGCAGTGGGTTGCCAGCCGGTTTCCCGGACTGGCCGCGCCGGTGCTTCGCAGCGAGCGCCACCCGTGGACGATGACCCCCGACAGCGACTTCGTGATCGATCGCGAGGGGGCGGTGGTCGTCGCGTGCGGTTGCTCGGGCCACGCATTCAAATTCGGCCCCGCCATCGGCGAACTCGTCGCCGACATCGCGCAGGGAGTTGCTCGCGACGAGGCCGCCATGTTCTCGCTGCGACGGCCGGCGCTTGCGTCAGGGCCGGTGGATGCGTGGGCGCCCATCAGCCGCTGACATAACCGTGGGTATAGCGCTCCTCACCCATAGGCATATCACTTGCGCACATTACGGATTGGCGAACTAACACTTCGCTTATACCAGTTGTTGCAAAATATGTGCTCTACAAGGATACTTTCGCTATTCGATCACGGGAGGGGTCAGAGTGAAAGTTTTTGGCAGGAAACGTGCGGCGGTGCTGGCCGTTGCACTGGTTAGCCTTGCGGCTGCCGCGATCGCAGATGCGGCCGTGGTTCAGCCCAGGCCGGCGTCGTCGTACCAGGCCAACGGCACGGTGCGAAAGATCATCGTTGTTGGCAACACCGCGTATCTGGGTGGCGACTTCACCGCCATGACTCCCAGTGGCGGTGGTGCCTCGGTCCAGCGAAATCATGCGGCGGCGGTCAACATGTCCACCGGCGCGCTACTTCCGTGGAACCCAAACGTCAACGGCACGGTGCGGGCGTTCCTCGTCAACGGAAGCAACATCTACGTCGGCGGTTCGTTCACCACCGTGGGCGGCTCGACGCATAAGAACCTGGCCGAGGTCAACGCCACGACCGGAGCTGTTGTTACTGCTTTCACGAACTCGAGTAAGCCCAACCACATGGTGCGCGCGCTCGTGATGGCAAACGGCAATCTGTACGTCGGCGGCGCATTCACAACGCCGCGGCCATACCTCGCCGAGGTCAATGCGACCACCAATACCTACATCCCCGGATGGGCACCGGTGGTCGATGGTGAGGTACATGCTCTGGCTACCGATACGAGTAACTCGCGTATCGTGGAAGGTGGCTATCAGACCACTCTCAACGGTGCCTCGGCGATTGCGATCGGTGCGGTCAACACCACCACGGGGGCGAGCGTTCCGTTTGCCTACCAGGGCCCGCCGACGTTCATGCCCCCTCCGGGCTTCCCGTACAGGCCGTTCCAGAGCCTGGCGTTCGCGCAGGATGGCAACACCCTGTTCGTGGGCGCGTCGGGTAACGGCGGCACGGCGCTGAGCATCAACATGGAGGACGGCACCCTCAACTACCAGGAGGGCTTCAACGGTAACGTGGTCGGGATCGGTGTGACTGACGGCGTGCTCTACATGGGCGGCCACTTCAGCACCTACTGCGGTCCGATTCCCGGCAACAACTTCGTCTGCGCCGGCCTGCCCGGCTCGGCCGCCCGCTCCAAGCTGGCGGCTGTGGACGAGGCCACCGGCCTGGTGCTGGAGCCGTGGAATCCGTCGGTGAACAGCGCGCTGGGCATCGAGGCCCTCGCGACGGGCACCAACAACCTCGCCGTCGGCGGCGAGTTCACGAAGATCGGTGGAGTGAACCAGGGTCACTTCGCACGGTTCGTCGAGTAACGAGAGCAGTTCCGGGGGTGGTGGCCGGCCTCGTTTGGGGCCGGCCACCACCCCCGTTATCATCCACGTGGGTGAGCGACTACTACGACCTCGGGAGTCACAGCCGCACTATCGCGACCACCTCACCCGATGCCCAGACCTGGTTCGATCGCGGGTTGATCTGGTGTTACGGGTTCAACCACGAAGAGGCCGAGAGGTGCTTCGAGCGAGCGATTGCGGCTGACCCGCAGTGCGCCATGGCCCACTGGGGCGTCGCCTACGCGGTCGGCCCGAACTTCAACAAGGACTGGCCCGCCTTCGCCCCGGATGAGCTTCGCCGTGCGGTTGCCAGAGGCCATCAGGCTGCCGCGGAGGCCCGTCGGCTGGGCAACGCCGAATGGCCCGCGGAGTGCGCGCTGATCGAGGCGATGGCAGCCCGCTACCAGGCGGATGTGCCGATTGACGACTGCTCGGTCTGGACCGACGACTATGCCAGGGCGATGCGCCCGGTGTACGAGCGGTTCGGAGACGACCTCGACGTGGCCAGCCTGTACGCCGAGGCCCTGATCGGGCGCACTCCGTGGGAGCTGTGGGACATCCAGACGCAACAGCCGACTCCTGGCGCCGACACGCTCGAGGCGGTGGCGGTGCTGGAGCGCGCGATTGCCGCGGCCGACGACCGTGGGGGCGCACCGCACCCGGGCCTCCTGCACATCTACATCCACACGATGGAGATGTCGCCGCAGCCCGAGCGGGCGCAGGCCGCCGCCGACCAGCTGCGCGAGCTGGTGCCCGACTCGGGCCATCTGCGGCACATGCCGACCCACATCGACCTGCTGTGCGGAGACTATGTCCGCGTCGTCGTTGAAAACAGCAAGGCGATTGCGGTCGACCAGAAGTTCCTGGAGCGGGAGGGCGCGCTCAACTTCTACGCCCTGTACTGCTGCCACGACCTGCACTTCAAGGTCTACGGCGCGATGTTTCTCGGCCAGTACGAGGCAGCGCTCGAAGCCGCCGACGGCATCACCGAAATCATCACCCCTGACCTTCTCCGGGTCGAGACGATGCCGATGGCCGACTGGGCCGAAGGCTTCGTTCCCATGCGCCAGCATGTGCTGGTGCGATTCGGGCGCTGGCAGCAGATCATCGCAGAGCCGCTCCCGGACGATCCCGATCTCTACTGCATGACCACCGCGATCATGCTCTACGCAAAGGTGATCGCATATGCCACGCTCGGAGAGATCGCCTCCGCCGACCACCACCGGGAGCTTTTCGATGCGGCGGTGTTGCGCGTCCCCGAGACGCGGTCGGTGTTCAACAACTCGGGCCTGGACGTGCTTGCGATCGCCTCCGAGATGCTGAGCGGCGAGCTCGAGTACCGGCGCGGGAACTTCGACCAGGCGTTCGCCCATCTGCGACGCGCGGTTGCACTCGACGACGCCTTGCCCTACGACGAGCCGTGGGGATGGATGCAGCCGGTGCGACACGCGCTTGGTGCGCTGCTGCTGGAGCAGGGCCACATAGCCGAGGCAACCGCCGCCTATCGCGCCGACCTGGGGCTGGACGAGACGGTCAGCCGGCCGAGCCGTCACCCCAACACGGTCTGGAGCTTGCACGGCCTGCACGAGTGCCTGGTTCGAGGCGGAGATCTCGACCAAGCCGCCGAGATCAAGCCGCAGCTCGACCAAGCGCTCGAGCTGGCCACCGTGAACGTCACCAGCTCGTGCTTTTGCCGCGCCGGCTGACTACCGCGGCCCTTGCACGTCCAGGTGCCAGTGGCGGCCGGCGCTGGCCGTCCAGTCCTGATCGCCGGCCGGGGCGATCATGAACCGTGTGATCGTGCGCTGCCCCCCGATCTGGTCGCTGTAGAGCAGCTCGATGGTGATCATGTCGCGGCCATCGACAGCGTCACGGACGTCTGCGTAGGCGGGGTCGGACGGGTCGCGCAGCGCTCCCTGCCACAGACCGATCCCGCCTCCCGGGATGTACATGTCGCGCGTCTGCGCGCGAAACTCGTCGGCCGCGACGTGATCGGTGGCGGAGGTCTGAAGCCCCGCACGCACAGTCCATGACTGGAGCACGCCGATGCCGGAGCCGATGTTCGTGAGGCTCATCGCGAAATAGATCACGTCGCCGTCGCGCTCGGCGGCGGCGCGGCCGCCGGCCACGCGTACCCAATGGGTATCGACGAACATGATCTTCTGCTCGGGGTCGTCCAGTCGCGACTGGACGAACACCGGACGGCGTTGTTCGAGCAGCCCGATCTCGGCAACTCGCGCTGCGCGGTTGGCCGACCGCACCGATCCGAAGGTGGCGACCGCCAGCACCAGTGTGCCCCCGGCGGTCGCGAGCGACGAGATGGTTACCCAGTCGGCCATGGCTCACATGAAACCACAGCGCCCGGTGGCCCGGGATGCAAACCTAGTCGAGTGTCAGTGCGACTGTCTGGGTCGTGCCGAGCGGCTGGTTGTTCGAGAGATCGGTGGCCGACCAGGTCACGTGTTCGCTGGCAGCCCCGTTGACGAACTTGGCGGTGCCGGCCTTGGCCACCGTCGACCACTTTGTGGAGGTCGTGTTGCCTGGACACGCCACGGTGGTGGTGAAGCTGGCGGAAGCGCCGGTCGAGGCCTGCGTGACCGTGCCTGAGATCGAGATCGGGCTGGCCCCGCTACAGGTGTACGTGCCCTTCACGGTGGCGTTGCCGCTCGTGCCGGCGGTACCGGTGCCCGAGGCCTTGAAGGTGACGACGGCGGTACCACCTCCACCGCCGCCCCCGCCGCTCGGCTGGATCGTGACCGAGTCGGTCACCCAGTTACTCGCGTTGGCGTAGCTGTCATAGGCCTGGAACCGGACGAGCGTCGTGCCCACGGTGTTGACCACGGCGGTGTTCTTGTTGTTGTGGCTGGCGCTCCATGTCGTGCCGCCGTTGGTCGAGGTCTGATAGCGATATCCGACGAGGCCCGGGCCCGAATCGGTCGAGCCCGAAGCGGTGACCGTGACGCTGCCGGCAGTCGTGGGCTGGCCGTTCGCGGTATCGGTGAGGGTGGGATCGGTGATCGTCGAGAACTCGGCGAAGCCCTGCTGGGCGACGCCGCCTGCCTTTGTGAAGTCCCCGCCGATCGTGATCACGCCGCTGCCGCCCGCGATCGAAAACACGCCGAGGGTGCCGTTGGCCGATGCGTGCCAAGGGTCGATCGCTCCGGCGGCTTCGGTCAAGGCCATCAGGTGTGCGCGCGGGGTGTTGACCCGACAGTGGTTTGTGCCGGGCACGGCTCCGCAGTAGTTGGCGAAGTGGCCGCCGACGTACAGCAGGCCGTCCAGCGCTCCGAGCGCCTGGACGTTGCCGTCGACGCCCGCCTGCCAACGCTGCTGACCGGTGGCGGTCGCGTAGGCGTTGACGGTTCCACCGGCGCCGGTCGCGCCGGTGTAGACGCCGGTCGAGTCCACGAACATGGTGGACAGCGCCGAGGTTGGGTGCGATGCCCAGGGAAGGGCGGCGCCGGTGCTGGGATCGAGGGCAGCGAGATAGTGCTGGACGCTGGTTCCGATGTGGGTGAACGTGCCGCCCACGAGCACCCGTGAACCGTCTGGCGAGACTCCGACCGCGTTTACCTGCGCGTCGGCCGCCGGGGCCCAGCTGGTGAGATTGCCTGCGGTCAGGTCAAATCCAGCGAGGTGGGCTCGAGCCGTGCCGCCCTGGGCAGTGGTGAAGGCGCCGCCCGCGTAGAGCACGCCGTTTCCCAGCGCGATACTCATGACCTCGGCATTGGTCGACCCCTTCCAGGCGGAGACGACAGCCCCGGAGGTCGCGTCGACGGCGGCCAGGTGACTGCTGTTCTTCCCACCCACGGTGGTGAACAGGCCACCCAGATAGACGGTGGAACCGCTGACCGCAATCGTCTGGACGGTGTTGTTGGCGTTGGGGTTCCAGGGCAGGAGGGCACCGGTCGCGACGTTGACGGCCGCGACCCGGTTGCGTGTCACCTCGCCGGTTCCGGCGGCATCGCCGTACGGCCGCATGGAGGTGAACTGGCCGGCGAGGTAGGCGGTGTTACCGACGATCACAATCTGCTCGACGCGGCCGTTGGCCTGCCACGAGCCGACCGGGATCGAGACCACCGCCGCCTGTGCAGAAGAGACCAGGCCAACCGCCACCAGCATCGTAAAAATGACCGCGCACAGTCGCACGCGATGAGCACGCTTCGCCACCACTACCCCCAGCATGAGAACAACGGAGCCAACCCCTAACACCCGAAAAGTAGCTTGTCTTTCGGATGTCGCCAAGCAACTCTCAGCGGATTCTCAGGTTCGCAGTCGCCGTCGGCAGCGGGTGAATAACGGTGCCAGGCACCGTTATTCACCCGCCACTTGCTGGTTAGCTGACGACGATGCCGAACGGCGTGGCGCCGGTCGGAAGGTCGGTCGGAGACGCGCTGATCTCCTTCAGCTGTCCTCCGTTGACCGCGAACCCGCTGACCTGGTGGGTACCGGCGTCAACGACCCACAGCGTCTTGCCGTTGGGTGCGAGCCGGGCGTCGAACGGGCTGAGCCCGGTGGGCTGCTTGAACGGCGTGCTGCCGAGCAGCTTGAGCGAGCCGTTCGCCCAGATCCGGTAGCTCGAGATGCTCGGAGTCGCGGTGTTGACGGCGAACAGGTAGCGACCGTCGTGGCTGATCTCAACCCAGCACGGCGCGGTCTGATTGTTGGCGAACGGCGATGAGCCGATCGAGGTCAGCGCGCCGTTGCTGGCGGCGCGGAAGGCCGACACGGTGCCGGCGTTGGCACCGCCGTGGGCATTCGAGACAAACAGCTGCCAGGGCTTGGTCGGCCGAAACTCGCTGCCGAATGGACCTGGGCCCTGGGCGGTGTAGGGGCTCCCCGGCGCCACCTTCAGGCGGCCGTTTGAGCCCACGGCGAAGCTGTCGATCAACGACGTCGTGACGCGCGTGCCGGCGAGCTTGGTGCCGGTCGAGTTGAACAGCACGTCACCGGGGTCCGAACCGTCGGGCAGCGCGTACGTCGAGCCGCTGAGGTGAGTCAGGTGCCCCGACGAATCGAGCCGAAAGCCGGTGTAGTTGCTGCCTCCGTCGCCGGCGTTGGCGACGTACACGAGGTTGCCGTGCACGGTCACGCTGACAGGCTGGACGCCGTGTGAGGAGACCGTGCCTGCGCCGACTCGGCTCAGCGATCCGTCCGAGTGAATCCGAAGCGTCGAGATCTGACTGCTGCCGGGGTCGACTGCCAGCAGGAACTTGCCGTCGGGTGTTCGCTGCAGAGCTCCCTGGGATCCGATGCCGGCGCCGGTTCCCGCGCCGCCGGTCTTGAACGGGGAGCCCGGCTCCGGGGTCAGCGACCCGTTTGCGTGCCGGTCGAAACCGGCGATGGTATTGGTGCCCGCGGTGTTGTCGTTCACATAGACGTGCCCGACCACCGCACTTTGCGATGCGGCTGCCGCACCCGATCCAATCACCGAGCCGGCCACCGCGACGGCCAAAAGGCCGGCCGAGGCGACGCGTTTTTGTCCGCGCATGTGCTTCTCCTCCTACGGTTGATACCACCCGCCGAGCCGAGTGCTCCACGGGGTTTGTGACGCTAGCCAGGGGAGGGTTACCGGCCTCTGTCGAAGGCCTTACGAGTTACGAAACTCGCACGCGAGGATTACAGAGTTGTAACGAAGCGATGGTTTCCGGGACCGCCTCGCTAGGGTGGAGAAATGACTTCGAGCGCAGCGGGAAACGTGTTGGTGGTGGACGACGAGCCGGTCGTTCGCGACGTGCTCAGCCGCTACCTGACCCGCGAGGGGTACGCGGTGATGGAGGCCGCCGACGGGGAGCAGGCACTTGCCAGCATCCGCAGTGACCCGCCGCATGTGGTTGTGCTCGACCTGATGCTGCCGCGCCTGAGCGGACTCGACGTGCTCAAGCTGGTGCGGCTCGAATCCGACCTGCCGGTGATCATCCTGTCGGCGCGTGTATCGGAGGCCGAGCGAATCAACGGGCTTCAGCTGGGCGCCGACGACTACATCGTGAAGCCCTACTCCCCGCGGGAGGTGGTGGAGCGGGTACGAGCCGTTCTCCGTCGAGCCGCGACCAGCAGCGGCGCCCAGCGGGTGGTGTGCGAAGACCTCGTGGTGGACGGCGCCCGGCGGGAGGTGCTGCGGGCTGACGAGACGGTGCACACGACCCGCAAGGAGTTCGATCTGCTGTACCTGCTGGCGACCAATCCCGGGCGCACCTACACCCGCACCGAGTTGCTCGAAGAGGTGTGGGGCTACGCCTGGGTCGGTCCCACAGACACGGTCACCGTTCACGTCCGCCGGCTCAGGGCCAAGATCGAGGCGACTCCCTCCGAACCTCGGCACCTCGTGACGGTGTACGGCGTCGGCTATCGGTTCGAGCCGTGAACGAGTCGGTTCGCATCCTCGCGTTGCTCGGGCCGATCACCGTCGCCACTGCGGTGACCGCCTACCTCGCCCGCCGTCTGGTCGAACGCGCCGGTATCGCCGCCACCATGATCGCTATCGCGGTGGTGGCATCGCTGATCACCGTCATCGACCTCGTCGTCTTGAACCACTTCATGCTGATCAATCCCGACAACCGCACCGAGGTCGGATTGGTCACCGCATACTCACTGTCGGCGGGGGTCGCGGCGGCGCTGATCGTCGGACACTCGACAACGCGTGCGCTCACCCGGCTTGCCACCGTCGCCGGACAACTGGGCGAGGACGGCCTGGACGCCCGGGTTGGCGAACTGCACGCCAGCCCCGAGCTGCGTCAGGTTGGTACCGCCCTCGATCTCGCGGCCGACCGGATCGCCGAGCTGATCCAGACCGAGCGTCGTACCGAGTCGGCGAGGCGCGATCTCATGACCTCGATCTCGCACGATCTGCGCACGCCGCTTGCGAATCTGCGCGCGATGGTCGAGGCGATCGATGACGGGGTGGTCGACGATCCCACGATCGTTCGCCAGTACTCCGACCAGATGCTGCGCTCGATCCGCACCCTGGTCGCGATGGTGGAGGACATGTTCGACCTGTCCCAGGTCGACGGCGCGGCGTTTCGCACCGACACCCGTTCGATCGCGGTCGCCGATGCGGTGCGCCACGCGGTCGAACTCTCCGACCACGACGCCCGGGCCAAGCGGATCCGAGTGTGCACCGAGCTGGCTGCTGCGGACGGCGCGCGCTGCTCCGCGAAGCTCGCGCGGGTGCTCGATTCGCTCGTGGACAACGCCGTTCGCTACACGCCCGAAGGCGGCTCGGTGACCGTAACCGCAACCGCCGTGGGCGATGCACTCGAGCTCACCGTCCAGGATTCCGGCGGCGGGTTGACGGGCGAGCAAAAGCGTCGCGCGTTCGAGCCGTTCTGGCGCGGTGATAGTGCTCGCACGACCCGCGGCTCGGGGCTGGGACTGACCCTGGCCCAGCGGATCACCCAGGCACTGGGCGGAGAGATCCAGGCGCTCAACGCGCCCACCGGCGGCTCGCTGTTTCGGGTGGTCGTCCCCACCCACAGTGAATAACGGTGCCAGGCACTGTTATTCACCCAAGTAGCGGGTTTCTCACCGTTTTCTCACCCCCGCTCCCTCCCGGTGGTGCTAGCTTGCGGCGCGCTGGGGGTAAACGACGCGATTGGCGAAGGGGTGGAGATGAGGCGACCGCAGCTTGGCTTGAATTCTGCCTACGTGCTCCCGTGCGTGCTGGCGGTGTTGGTCATCAGCGCGCTGGGATTCACGGCCGGCCAGCTCGTCGGCTCTGACCCAAACTCCACCGCGTCGGCCACAAGCGTCAGCACCTACACCTACGAATCGACGGTCAAGGGCAAGGTCATCCACCTCAAGGGCAAGGTGACCAAGATCAAAATCCCGGCGCGAACCAAGGTCGTGCACGGCAGGACGATCACGATCCCGGCGAGTACCAGCGTCGTCACGAGCCCGGGCCAGATCATCCACACCACCCGTACGGTGCGCACACCGGGCGGCGTCACGACGGTCTTTCGCACCACGACCAACACCACCACGGCGGTTTCCACTGCCTTTGTGACAACGACGGCGATCTCGACGGTGACGACCGTTCAGACCGCGGCCGGCCCGACGACAACCGTCGTCACGACGGTGACCTCGCCGCCGACGACCTAGGCGGTGATGTCCGCGGCGACCAGCATCCGCCGCAGATCGCCCACCATCTGTGTGTCAACGTCCTTGCCCCGCGGACGGTGAAGCATGGTGGTCTCGTCGCCGATCGTCACCTTGACCTTGCCGTTGTGCTCCTCGGTCACTTCGCCGACGGTCTCCAAGAGCGACAGGACCTGGCGCCACTCGACGTTTCCGCTGGTCGGATGCCCGAGGATCTTCTCGAGCGTGTCGCGGTGGTGGTTGTTCAGGTTGGTTGCCATCAGCGCGCAGTCTAATCACTTGCGATCGGGCGGCGGTAGCCGAACATCTCCGCCATCAGGTCGGTGATGCGGTCGAATCCAGCCCCCGCGGCATCGACCTCCCCGGCGATCCGAAGGAAGCCGTGCACCAGACCATCGCACCGGCAGCTCGCGACGGGGACCCCCGCGGCCCGCAAACGGTGCGCATATTCCTCTCCTTCGTCACGCAGAATGTCGCACTCGGCGGTCACGACGACCGCGGGTGCGAGGCCGTGCAGGTCGGCTGTGCGAAGCGGCGCAGCGTCGAGGCTGTCGCCGTCCGCCCGGCCGAGATAGGTGCTCCAGTAAAACCCCATTGCTGCCGCGGTGAGCCCGTAGCCGCGGTCGAACGTGCGGTAGCTCTCACGGTTCGCCGGCGGGTCGAGCACGGGATAGATCAATGCTTGGCCCGCGAGTTCGAGGCCGGCGTCGCGAGCCCGCCGGGCCACGGCCGCCGCGAGCGCCCCGCCGGCGCTGTCGCCCCCCACAACCACGCCGTCTCCGGCGCCGAACCGATCCGCCTCATCCACGACTGTGCGCGCGGCGAGCCATGCGTCGTCCAACGCTGCCGGAAAGCGGTGCTCGGGTGCAAGCCTGTAGTCGACCGAGACCACCGTCGCTGCGAGGCGTGCGGCGAACGCCCGCCAGATCACGTCCCAGGTTGAAACGCTTCCGCTGACCCACCCACCCCCGTGAAAGGCGACGAATGCCGGGCCGGCGGGGTCTCTGGGCGTGTACACCCGCACCGGCACCTCGTTGTCGTCGCCGACGATCATCTCGTCGCGGGAACTCACCTCGCCCACGACCGTCGGGCCGTGAGCGGCGAGCCGCTGCTGTCGGTCGCGGGCCGCGAGCACGACGTCATCCGGCGGGGGATCCTCCGTCCCGAAAAACTGCGGCAGCGCGTCGCGCACCTGTGGATCAAGACTCATCGCTGTCGCGAACCATAAGCGCACGGCACCGATGAGTTTCCCGGCGCTCCACGGTCTCACCTACATCCGTATGTCAACCACCCAGGAGGAACCGCATGTCCAGTGACCTGCACATCACCGAGATTGGCCGCGTGGCAATTCCCGCTCCCGATCAGGACAGTGCTCTGACGTTCTATGTGGACACGCTCGGGTTCGAGCTTCGATCCGACGAGACGTTCGCCGACGGGCAGATGCGCTGGATCGAAGTCGCGCTGGCCGGGTCGAAGACCGCGATCGCGCTTGCGCCGCCGATGGAGGGTGGCCCCACCGCCGTCGAGACCGGGATTATCATCTCGAGCCGCGACATCGAGGCCGACCACGCGGCGCTGGCCGCCGCCGGTGTTGACGTCGACGATGAGATCGCGCGCTGGGGCGATCCCGTCCCTCCCATGTTCCGGCTTCGCGATCCTGGCGGCAATACGCTCACGATCGTGCAGTCGTGACGCCTGCCTCTTAGCCATCTGCTCACCCGGGTGAACCTCGGATTCGGCTAGCGTGGCTGGGGTCGACCGTGGCACACTCGGTCGATCGCAAGTTGCGTACGAACCAAACCGAGTGGGGTGAGTTGATGAGCGCAGGGTTTCAGGGCAAGGTCAACGTCGATATCCGTGATTCTGAGCCGGATTGGGCACCGTTTGAGCCGGCCAAGGCGCCCGACGGCGCTCCCAGCGTTGTGTATGTGGTGTTGGATGACGTCGGATTCTCGGCGATGAGCTGCTACGGCGGCCCGATTGCAACGCCCAACATCGATCGAATCGCGGCCGACGGTGTGCGCTACACCCAGTGGCATACGACCGCGCTCTGCTCACCCACCCGCTCGTGTCTTCTGACGGGGCGAAACCACACCCGCAACAGCATGGCGTGCATCACCGAGGCGGCGATCGGCTTTCCCAACGCCAGCGGCACGATCCCGCCCGAGAACGGCACCCTTCCCGAGATTTTGAGCGAGCGGGGCTGGAACACGTACATGGTTGGCAAGTGGCATCTCTGTCCTGAGGATGAGATGAACCTCGCATCCACGCGGCGAAACTGGCCGAGCGGCCGCGGGTTCGAGCGCTGGTATGGCTTCCTCGGCGCCGAGACCAGCCAGTGGTATCCCGATCTCGTCTACGACAACCACACCGTCGATCAGCCGAGCCAGCCCGAGGACGGGTACCACCTGACCGAGGATCTGACCGACAAGGCCATCGAGTTCATCCGCGACTCGAAGGCGATCGCTCCCGAGAAGCCGTTCTTCCTGTACTACGCGCCGGGTGCCTGTCACGCACCACACCATGCGCCCAAGGAGTGGATCGAGAAGTTCAAGGGCCAGTTCGACCAGGGCTATGAGGCGATTCGTGAGGAGACGCTGGCCCGGCAAAAGCAGATGGGCATCGTGCCGGCCAACACCGAGCTGCCCGAGGTCAATCCGATCGGAACGCCCGACGCTCGCACCGGCCCCGGCGGCAAGCCGTTCCCGGCGCTTGATTTCACGCGTCCCTGGGACTCGCTGAGCGCCGAGGAGAAGCATCTGTTCTCACGCATGGCCGAGGTGTACGCCGGCATGCTGGGCCACGTCGATGCGCACATCGGCCGGCTGCTCGACTTTCTCGAGCAGGCGGGATGGCGTGACAACACGCTGGTGATCCTCGTGTCCGACAACGGCGCATCGGGCGAGGGCGGACCGAACGGTTCGGTCAACGAGATGAAGTTCGCAAACGGCATGCCCGACGAGATCGAGCACAACCTGCCGTTCGTCGACGAGCTCGGCAGCACCACCACCTATAACCACTACCCGACCGGCTGGGCGATGGCCTTCAACACGCCGTTCAAGATGTGGAAGCGCTACGAGTTCAACGGGGGTACGAGCGATGCCTGCATCGTTTCCTGGCCCGAAGGCATCAAGGCGCGGGGAGAGCTGCGTGACCAGTACCACCACGCCATCGACCTCGTCCCGACGATCCTGGATGTGCTGGACGTGGTACCGCCGGACACGATCAAGGGCCACACTCAGTCCCCCATCGACGGGGTCAGCATGCGAGCGACGTTCGACGAGGCCGACGCCAAGGGCGGCAGGTCGACGCAGTTCTATTCGATGCTGGGCTCGCGGGCGATCTGGCATGACGGCTGGAAGGCGGTCACCACCCACCCGACGCTGAGCGGGTGGAGCCACTTCGGCACCGACGAGTGGGAGCTCTACCACACCGAGGTCGATCGTTCCGAGCTGCACAACCTGGCTGCCGATGAGCCCGAGAAGCTGCTCGACATGGTCAATCTGTGGTACGCCGAGGCGGGAGCCAACCAGGCATTTCCGCTCGACGACCGAACCGCGCTGGAGATCATTCTCACGCCCCGGCCGGTGCTCTCACCCGCGCGCGATCGGTACGTGTATTTCGCCGATGCCGCCGAGGTGCCCGAGTCGCAGGCGGTGAACGTGCGAAACCGGTCGTTCACGATCGGTGCTCAGGTCGACATTCCCGAGTCGGGAGCCGCGGGTGTGCTGTTTGCCCACGGCTCGCGGTTTGGCGGCCACTCGCTCTACATCAAGGACAACCGCCTCACCTACGTCTACAACTTCGTCGGTACCCACGAGTTCAAAGTGGTCGGCGATCGTGACGTTCCGACCGGGAAGGATCTGATCCTGTCGGCGTCATTTGACAAGCAGGGGGAGGATCCCCCCGGCGTCGCAGCCGGGGTGCTGAGCATCTACCACGGTGAGACCAAGGTCGGCGAGATGCCGCTCAAGACCCAACCGGGCAAGTTCATGCTCGCCGGCGAGGGGCTGTGCATCGGCCGAGACAGCGGCGCTGCCGTCACCGACGACTACCCGGGTGAGCATCCGTACGAGTTCACCGGTGGCAGCATCACACGCGTGGCCGTGGATGTCAGCGGCCAGCCCTACGTCGATCTCGAGCGCGAAGCCGCCGGAATGCTGACCCGCGAGTGAATACCAGTGCCAGGCACCGTTATTCACCGCTGGTGCGTAACGGTGCCTGGCAGTCTCAGGTGACGATCAGATCGGCGAAGCTCGCCGAAGACTTGCCGAACTCCCACCAGCCGTCGATGCCGTCGCGGAGATAGGCCACGTTGCGCCCGTAGCAGAGCGGGATCAGCGCGACCTTGTTGACCACCGCGATCCGATCCACCTCGTGGAACAGCTCGAGCCGGGCGGCGCCGCTGGTCTGGTGCCGGGCGCGGTCGATGAGCTGGTCGACCTCGTCGTCGGCAAAGCCGCCCTCGTTGGTCAGTGAATCGGATTGCAGCAGCAGCCGCAGGCAGTATTCCGGGTCGGGATAGCCGGGCAGCCAGCCGCCGATGTACACCTGGCCGAGGTCTGCCGGCTTGGCCATGCTTGCGACATCCTCGGCCTTCCAGGGCACATGCCGGATCGAGACTCCGAGTTCGTCATACCAGCTTTGCGCCAGCACCTCCATCACCGGTTGCCATACATCCTGTGTGGCGACGGTGAGAGTCGTACCCGCGAGCACGCCCGACGCTTCGAGTGCGGCCCGCGCCGCCGCTGGGTCAAACGGCAGCGCGATGTCTGCGGTGTGACCCTGAAGCGCGGGAGGGACGATGCCCCCGGTCGAGACCGGTAGGTGGGTCGGAAGCACCTGTGAGAGCCGCTCTCGGTTGACAGTCAGCGCGAGCGCGCGGCGCACATCCTGGAGACCAGTGACCGGATCGTCGTGGCGAAACGCCACATAGGCGGTCCATGTCGCCGGCCCGGGCACCGCCACCGGGGCGTCCGGAGGCAGGTGATCGGCGACCCGCGGGGAGTACACCAGCGGAATCAGGTCAGCGTCTCGTCGAGCAAACTCGGCCAAAGCCGCATCGATGTGGGCGCGATGGATCTCGACGGTCTCGACGTTTCCGAGGTGCCCGTGATTCACCGCTCGTCGCTTCAGCACGACCTGGTCTGCGGTGCGGCTGGCCTGGCGAAACGGGCCGCTCACCACTTGCCGGGCGGGGTCTGTCCAGGTCTCGCCGTCACGCTCGATCGCGTGTCGCGGCAGCGGTGCTGCGTCGGCGCGGTTGACGAGGTTCATGAAGTACGGCGCCGGGGCGGTCAGCCGAAACTCGACAGTGCGATCGTCGAGCGCCCGCACTCCCACCGACGCCGGATCCGAACTCTGCCGATGGTAGAACTCGCGCGCTCCTTCGAGCACGAAGTAGACCGCGACCGAGATGCCGGGCCGGTCGGGGTCGAGCATTCGCAGAATCGCAAACGAGACGTCGTGTGCCGTCAGCGGTTGTCCGTCAGACCACTCCAGCCCGGGTCGCAGGTGGAACTGGTAGGTCAGCCCGTCGTCTGAGACCGTCCACCGGTCGGCCAGGGACGGCAGAATCGTCCGCTCGGGGCCGGCCTCGACCAGCCGATCGAACAGCTGCATGCCCAGCCGGATGTCGGCCCACCAGCCGGCGCGCAGCGGATCGGGGATGCGCGGGACATAGCTGGTTGCCACCCGCAGCGTCTCGGTCGCGGTGGGGGCGGCCGCGGGCGGGGTGTACAGCTCGAAGGCGCGCTGGTACGCCGCGTTGGCCTCGGCAAAGCGCATCGAGGTGTGCAGCGCGAGCGCCAATTTGAACAGCACCTCTGCGGCGTCCTGCGTCTCTCCCCGCCGCTCGAGCAGATCGAGCAGGGCGCGGTAGTGGCCAACGGCCTCATTCAGCGCCCAGTTTCGGCTCGCGCGGTCGCCGGCCAGGGTGAGGTAGACCTCCGCTCGCTCATCGTCTTCGGCGCGCAGCCAGTGATGCGCCAGCAAGCCGTACACCTCCTCCGGAGCGTCTCTGTGATGCTCTTCGAGCCACCGCCCAGCGCGGGCATGAAGCGCGCGCCGGCGCTCGGCGATCAGTGTCCGATAGGCGCCTTCCTGGATCAGTGCGTGCTTGAACCGGTACTCCGGGTCGGGCCAGCGGCGCTGCTCTCGGATCAGGTTGATCCGCTGGAGCTCGCGGAGCGCGCCGGGCACGTCACAGGTCTCATCGACGACCCCGGTGAGCAGCGGTAGCGCAAACTGGCGCCCGATCACGGATGCGGCCAGCAGCACATCGTGACTGTCGGCATCCAGGCGGTCGATACGGGCGAGGATCACCTGCTCGACCGTCGGCGGCAGCTCGACGGGCATTTCGCGCACCAGCTCCCAACGTCCGTCGCGGTCGACGAGCGAGCCCGCGTCGGCCATCGAGTGCAGCAGCTCCTCGAGGTAAAACGGATTGCCCTCCCCGGCATCGACGATCCGCGCACGGATCGCGGGAGGGAAGCTCTCCATGTTCGCGAGCGCTCCCAGGAGCTGCTCGGTGGCGTCGCCCGACAACGGCTGGAGCGTGAGCTCGCGAAGCCGATGGGGGTAGTCGCGCGCGGCGGTGTCGCGCGTCCGATGCCAGCCGTGGTCGCGCTCGGGTCGCGAGGTCAGAACGATCAGAAGCGCAGAGTCTTCGACCGTCCGAAGCATTCGCTCGATGAGCGCGAGCGAGGTCGCGTCTGCCCAGTGCAGGTCCTCCAGCAGAAGCACTGCGGGACGGTCGCGCGAGAGCGCGGAGATCACATGTTCGACCACCTCGAAGGTGCGGTATTGCAGTGCCTCGGGAGCGAGCTCGGCGACCCGCGCCTGAGCTTCGGGCTCGAGCGTCAGTCCCAACAGCGCACCGACGTAGGGGTAAAGCTGCTCGGCGCGGTCGCCGTCCAGCGTCTCGAGCGCGCGCCGAAGCGCCACCCGGACGCGCAGGTCAGGCTCGTTCAGGCCGACGCCCAGCCAGCCGCGGATCAGGTCGCGAAACGGTCCGTATGGCAGCGACTCGCCATAGCTGACGCACCGTCCCTCGAGCCACACGCAGGTGCTCTCCAGCGACGAGTCGAAAAGCTCATGGAGCTCGGCCACCAGCCGGCTCTTGCCGACGCCGGGTTCGCCCACGACGACCAGGATCCCGCCGGATCCTGAGGCGAGAGAGTCGATTGCCTGCCGGCAGCTTTCCAGCTCGGCGTCGCGACCGACCATCGGGGTGGCGGCCGCCGCCTGCCGGATCCCCGCCGCAACGACGCCCAGCACCGTGGTGACCTCGACCGGATCCTGTCGCCCGCGCACTTCAAGCACCCGGCGCTCGCCCCACGAGAACAGTGTCTCGGCAGCCCTTCGGGTGGTCGCGGCGACAAGTACCGAGCCGGGCTCGGCGTGCGATTGGAGCCGCGCACAGGTGTTGACCGTGTCTCCAAACGCGGCATACTCCACGCGCTCGCCGGCTCCGAGTGTGCCCAACACAGCCTCGCCGGTGTTGACCGCCACTCGCACACCGAATCCCTCGACTCCCCAGCCGGCCGCCACCTCGACGGCGAAGCTTCGCATCTCGGCCGTGATCTCGAGCCCGCTGCGAAGCGCGCGCTCGGGATCATCCTCGTGGGCGATGGGAGCGCCAAACAGTGCCAGCACGCCATCACCGGCGAGATCCTTGACCGTTCCGCCGTAGCGCTCGATCACCCGCACCATTCGAGCAACCGCCTCGCCCACCACCAGGCGGGCCTCTTCGGCACCCAGCCGGTCGGCGATTGCGGTGGAACCAACCAGGTCGGCCACCAGCACGGTGATCACTTTCCGTTCCTCGCGCACCTCGGCGGAGATCTGGCTCTGGGTGGGAGTCTCCTCCATGTGTCGAGTGTAGTTGGTACTGACGGTCTGTCCGCCGGCCGAGGGCGACCACGTCGAGCGCTGAGGCTCGTAGGTAGCATTGGCGCGCATGACCGCTGTAATCCTGGCCGACTCGCTGACCAAGCGTTTTGGTTCCGTTACCGCCGTCCAGGATCTGTCTTTCGAGCTCGACTCGGGCACAGTCACGGGATTCCTGGGCCCAAACGGAGCCGGCAAAACGACCACCCTTCGGATGCTGCTCGGCCTGGCGGTGCCCTCGAGTGGCCAAGCGACCGTGTTCGGGACGAGCTATGCCAAACTCGATCATCCGCTGCGTCGCGTTGGCGCGGTGCTCGAGGCGACGGACTTTCATCCCGGCCGGTCGGGCCGAAATCACCTGCGCATGCTGAGCCGCGCGGCGGGCATTCCCGACTCGCGCGTCGAAGAGGTGCTGCGGCTGGTGGAACTCGAATCGGCGGGTGATCGCCGGGTCAAGGGCTACTCGCTGGGGATGCGCCAGCGGCTGGGGCTCGCCTCGGCGCTGCTCGGTGATCCCGACCTCCTGATCCTGGATGAGCCGGCCAACGGCCTCGACCCCGAAGGTGTGCGCTGGCTGCGTGACTTCCTTCGCTCCTACGCCGCGGGCGGGCGCACGGTGCTGGTCTCCAGCCACGTGTTGGCCGAGGTCGCCCAGACCGTCGATCACGTCCTGATCGTCGCCAAGGGCCGGCTCGTGATCGAGTCGCCACTCGCGGAGCTGACCAGCCGAGTCGGTGGTGCTGTACGCGTGCGAAGCCCTCAGGCCGAGAAGCTGCGCGAGGCACTCGAACGTGCCGAAGCCGCGGTGGCGATCGGCGAAGACGGCGCCCTCAA
This sequence comes from uncultured Actinomycetes bacterium, assembly GCA_963708725.1. Lineage (GTDB taxonomy): Bacteria > Actinomycetota > Thermoleophilia > Gaiellales > JAICJC01 > CAVPTL01. The sequence continues at coordinate 77,665 of CAVPTL010000002.1, forward strand.
CGTGACCGGCCTGGCCACCGAGCAGATCGGCGAACTGGCCGCAGCCGACTCGATCGTGCTGCACGAGCTGACCCCGGCGGGGGCATCGCTCGAGCAAGTCTTCCTCGAACTGACCTCGGACGGGGGATCGTGATCAATCAGATTCGCGCCGAGGTGCTCAAGATCCGCTCGACCCGTACGACGCTCGGGTTCGTTGCCGGCACCGTCGTTCTGGTGGTCGCGATCACGCTGCTTACCGGGCTTTTGTCCGACTCGCTGCACACGGTCGAGGACCAGCGCCAGCTGTTTGGGCTGGGCAGCATCGCGGGCCTGTTCGCCGCCCTGGCCGGGATTCTCGTGATCACCGGTGAGTATCGGTTTGGCACGATTCGCCCCACGTTTTTGGTGGCCCCGAGCTGGACGCGGATTCTGGGAGCCAAGACGGTGGCCAGCATGGTCGCGGGTGTGGTCTTTGCAGTGGTCGGGATGGTGCTTTCGATCGGCCTCGGCTACCTGTGTCTCAAACAGCGTGGCTTCCCGATCGTGTTTCATTCGGGCGATTGGGCCTACCTGCTGTTCGGGGTCATTGTCGGTACCGCCATCTGGGGTGGGATCGGCGTTGGGCTGGGAACGCTGATCCGAAACCAGATCGCCGCGGTGATCGTGTTGCTTGCGTGGACGTTCGTGATCGAGAACCTGTTGTTCGCACTGGTTCCCGGCCTCGGTCGGTATGGGCCGAACCAGGCCCAAAACGCGATGATCCACTCAAACGCCGATCATCTGCTCTCACCTGCCGCCGGCACTGCGGTGCTGGTGTTGTGGATGCTGGTGCTGGTTGCGGCCGGTGCGGCGTGGACGTCGCGTCGCGACGTGGCCTAGCCCTTCACCGCAGCTTCGGGTGCTAGGAGGCTGAGACGCGCGGGGCCGAGCAGCGCGGGTCGTGATGACTCGCGAGCCGCATCAGCAACTGGTGGAGAGCCTGGCGCTCGGTGGTGTCGAGTGGTGCCAGGAAGGCATCTTCGAGTCCGCGCACGATCGCCCGCAGCTCGCTGAGCGCCTTGCGCCCGTCGCTGGTCAGCTTGACGATGTGCCGGCGGCGGTCGTCGGGGTCGCGCGTACGCACCACCATGTCCCGCTCCTCCAGCTCGTCCAGCAGCCGCACCACGTGGCTTCGGTCGTAGCCGAGCGCATCGGCGATCGCAGCCTGGGTCTCGCGCGGGTCCTCTTCGAGCAGTGCCAGCACCGCGTAGTGAAATGCGCTCAAGCCCGTTCCCTCAAACGCCTCGTGCGAACTCTCCTTGGCGGCAAAGCCGAGCCGCTTGAGCAGGAAGGTGGTGCTCGAGAGCAGCTCCTTGGGAGCCCGTGCGACGGGAGTTTTCACCGGGGCGATCTGTGGATCTGTGACGTTCACATTTCGAAGTGTAGCTCATACAATCGTATTTGTGTGATATCGTTGATTCTCACAACGATTGTTAGGGGCCATAAATGGTGGAAAATCTAATTTCTCGCGCAACAGGTAGGCGAAAGGCGCTTGCCCTCGCGGTGATCGTGGCGGCCCAGTTCATGGTGGTGCTCGACATCGCGATCGTGAACGTCGCCTTGCCGGACATCAAGGGCGACCTGCACTTCGCCCAGGAAAATCTTCAGTGGGTGATCAGCGCCTATGCGATTCTCTTCGGTGGCGCGCTGCTTCTTGGCGGACGGCTGGCCGACATCTTCGGGCGCCGCCGGCTGTTCATGATCGGACTCGCGCTGTTCTCGGGCGCGTCGCTTCTCTGCGGAATCTCGTGGTCTGAGGGATCGCTGATCGCGTTTCGCGCGGTCCAGGGGCTCGGCGGAGCGCTGCTTGCGCCGGCCGCGCTCTCGATGCTGATGACGACCTTCGCCGAGGGGCCAGAGCGAAATCGCGCGCTCGGCATCTGGGGCGCCGCGTCGGGAAGCGGCGGGGCGGCAGGTGTGCTGCTGGGCGGATTCCTGACCTCCTACCTCGGCTGGTCGTGGGTGTTTTTCATCAACGTTCCGGTCGGTATCGCGGTGATCGCCGCAACGCCGTTCGTGCTCGCCGAGAGCCACGGACAGACTGAACATCGCCACTTCGATGTCGCCGGTGCGACATCGGTCACCTCCGGCCTGATGCTGCTCGTCTACGCAATGACGCGAGCCACACAGGAGGGCTGGTCGAGCCCCGTGACGCTCGCGCTGCTCGGCACCTCGGCGGCACTGATCGCAGCATTCGTCGCCATCGAGCGACGCTCGCCGGCTCCGCTTCTGCCGCTGCGGATCTTCCGGCTGCGCTCGCTGTCGGCGGCCAACGCCACCGCGGTCGTGATCGGGGCTGTGACCTTCTCGCAGTTCTTTTTGCTGACGCTCTACATGCAGCAGGTACTTGGCTACTCGGCGATCGAGACCGGCGTCGCCTTTGCGGCAACGACCTTCACGATCATCGTGTTCTCCAACGTCTCGCAGAAGCTCGTGACCCGCTACGGCGTGCGCAATGTGCTCACGGCGGGGCTGCTTCTGGACGCAATCGGGCTGGCGCAGTTCACCCAGCTTCCGGTGCACGGGCACTACTTCTGGGATCTGTTCCCCGCCTTTGTGATCAGCGGGATCGGTCTGGCCATGTCGTTCGTGCCGGTCACGATCGCCGGTCTGTCCGGCGTCCAACGCGCCGATGCCGGCATCGCCTCAGGGCTGATCAACACCAGCCGCCAGGTCGGCGGCGCGGTGGGGCTGGCCGCGGTGACCACGATTGCGGCCGCCTACACGACGGTCGGTGGTACCCCGACGATCGCGGCTGTCGATAGCGGGCTTACTCATGGATTCCAGGTGGCGTTCGTGGTGCTGGCAGGCATGGCTGTTGCCGGCGCAGCGATCGCAGCCACCATGCTCGCGCCCAAGGCCCGGCCCGCGGACGTCGAAGTCATTCAATCCGAACCAACCCCTTCACTCAAGGAGGCAGCATGACAATCATGCACGAATCCACCTACACCGACGATCGCGAGCTGGTACTCGGGCAAGAGATCGACGACCTGCTGCTGCGACTGCGGGGCCTGGTGTTGGTTGGCGACCTGCTGGCCCAGCGGGGAGCATCGTTCGCCGAGATCGATGCCCACGCTCAGGAGGCCCACCGTGTTCGCGCCGAGCTGGCTCAGCTGATCGGCGGGCGTGAGCTTGGCCTGGACGATCACGGGTTCGGGACGGCGGCCTGATCCGAGCGGTGGCGGGGCCCGGCGCGCGTTTTGCGCGGCGGGCCGGCAGGTCATAGGATCGGGGTCGGTCCGGATGTTCTGGGGAAGGGGCGAGAGATGCGAAGAACTTTGGCTGTGGTCGCGATCGCGTGTCTGGGAGTGATGCTCTCCGCTGCCGGTGGACTCGCCGCGACGCCGGGTTCGGGCGCCTTCAGTGGCTTCAAGGGCAAGGTCAGCTGCCACTGGGTGCGCACGTCGACCGTGACGACCGTCCGCTGCTGGGGACTCGGCCGCCCGGGATCCAACAACGCCCTCTCCACCGGCGACAAAAGCGGTCGCATCGCCCGCACCCAGTGGCACCCGCCGGTCGGAAAGCCGATGGTGTTCGGCCACAAGTACAACCTCGGAAACGGCGTCACCTGCGCGTATCGCTGGCACAACGTGACCGACACCTCCAAGGTCAAGTCGGTTCAGTGCGCCACATCCGTCGGCGGTCCGCTGATCTTTGCCACCCCCGCCGGCGTTTCGGCCAACATCAACCCGTAGCCGCGCCATGAATGGACCATGAATAAATGGTGCCTGGCACCATTTATTCATGGTGGTGTCTGCGATAGGCGTGTATCCGGTCAAATCGCTGGCCGGTCGGTGGGTGGAGTCGGCCACGGTCGAGCGCTGGGGGCTGCGCGGTGATCGGCGCTGGCTGGCGCTGGACCCTGACGGAAGCGTGCTGACCGCGCGCGACCATCGCCAGATGCTCGCGGTGGCGGCGAGCGCTACCGAGGGCGGGGGGCTTCAGCTGGCGGCCCGGGATGGCTTGACTCTCAACGTCGAGCCGCCGGTTGCGGGTGAGTTCGCCGAGACGACGCTATCGCGCGTGGGCCAGGTGCGTCTGGCTGAGCCGAGCGCGAGCGAGTGGCTGTCGCACCAGATTGGCCGTTCCGTGCGGCTCGCGTGGCTCGACGATCCGCGGCGCCGATCGGTGTCGGCTGAGCACGGCGGCCACGCCGGAGACGTGCTCAGCCTCGCAGACGCTGGACCGCTCTTGCTCACCACCACCGCATCGCTTCGCCGGCTCAATCAATGGATTCTCGAGGGCGCGGTGGAGCGCGGAGAGACGTCGGTGGACGAGATCGTGATGCTGCGGTTTCGGCCGAGCGTCGTAGTCGATGGCTGCGATACGGCGTTTGCCGAGGACGACTGGCGGGGGGTGCGTGTCGGTGGCGTGCGGTTTCGGTTTGCCGAACACTGCGACCGGTGTGTTCTGACGACCGTTGACCCGGAGACGCTCAAGCCGGGGAAGGAGCCGCTTCGCACCCTGGCACGCCACCGCCAGTGGGATCACAAGACCTTCTTCGGCGTCAGGCTGATCCCGACCACCGAGGGCTCGATCCAGGTGGGTGACCCGGTGACCGCCGAGTAGCTGGGGGATCCCACGGTACAGTGGCGAGATGGGTGGAGCGCGGCGCAGAAGCTTGACGATTGGTGCCGTGATGGTGGCGCTCTTTGCGGCGGGCGTCGCTTCGGCCAGCCGCGCCCAGGCGGCGGCTCCGACGCTGTCCCAGCTGGTCGGACAGCGGATGGTGATCGCATTTTCGGGCACGACCGCCAACTCGCGACTGCTCGGCCGGATCCGCGCCGGGCAGGTTGGCGGGGTGATTCTGTTCGGCTCGAACGTCGTATCGCCCGCGCAGGTCTCGGCGCTGACCGCGTCGTTGCAAGCGGCCGCGCGGGCGGGTGGTCAGCCACGCCTACTGATCACCGTCGACCAGGAGGGTGGTCAGGTCAAGCGGTTCGCATGGGCGCCGCCGCATCGCTCGGCCAAGCAGCTTGGAACGTTGCCGCAATCGGCGGTGCAGGCCAGTGGCGCCGGCACCGGCCAGGCGCTTCACCGGCTTGGTGTGAACGTCGATCTGGCACCGGTCGCTGACGTTCCGGCAGGGCCGGCGGACTTCATCGAGCAGCAGCAGCGGGCGTTTTCGACCAGCCGCTTCACCGTCTCGCTGGACGCGGCCGCGTTTGCGACCGGGCTCGAGCACAGCGGCGTGTGGCCGACGTACAAGCACTTCCCCGGGCTCGGTCACGCCACTGTCTCGACCGACGTCGCGCCGGTGACGATCACCGACTCCCAGGCCGTGATCCAGCGCGGACTCCTGCCCTACAAGGTCGCGTTGTCGCGCAAGCTCGACCCGATCGTGATGCTGTCCAACGCCACCTACAAGAACCTCGGTGGCCAGCCCGCCGTGTGGTCGCCGTCGATCATCCGCGGCCTGCTTCGCGGCCGGCTCGGCTTCACCGGCGTCACCATCACCGACTCACTCGACGGAGCGTCGGCCACGCGCGGACTTGCGATCACGACGACCGCGGTTCGCAGTGCCAAGGCGGGCGCCGACATGCTGCTCATCACGGGCTCCCAGAAAGAGAGTCAGGCCGTCTTTACCGCGTTGGTCAAGGCCGCCAAGGCGGGATCGCTTCCGACCTCGCAGCTGCATGCCTCCTACAGCCGCATCCGCACCTTCAAGGCCGGTTTGCCCCGCTGACGCCTCCGGTGAATAACGGTGCCTGGCACCGTTATTCACTCAAAGCGAACGGTGATCGGTTTGACGAGACCGGGGAGTGGGAGGGACGCGGCTTCGGCTTCGACCGCGTCGCGTTCGGCCGCGGTGGGGCGTCCCCAGGTCTGGATCGTGAGTTTCTCGTTGGCACGGCGCCACGTTCCCCGAATCTCGCCGTCGAGCATCACGGCGCCGGGCCACACGCGGGGAGTCCACAGCTCGCCGCGGCGATCGGCATCTGCGACGAGCAGTTCGCGGTCGCGGCCCTGCATCAGGAAGTAGGCATCGCCGCTTGGCAGTAGCCGCGCCGCTGCCGCGGCGACTGGGTCGGCGCGGAACAGCGGCTCATCGCGAGTGAGGATCCACGCGTCGCCCACCGGCGTGCGAACAGCGGTCAGCGACGGTTGAAGCGCAGCGAACGCGGCTGCACCCGCGCGAGCAGAGATCCCCGCCCAGCGAGCGAACGCTTCGGGGGTTGCCGGGCCATAGATGTGCAGGTACCGGCGGGCCAGCTCGAGCCGAGCAGCGATCGGGTCGTCTGGAGGGGGCGGCACCGTCCACACGGTGGGCGCTCGCGCCCCGGCCCACCGGATCAGCACGGTGCCCGTCGCGGCGGCATACCGAAGTGCGTTGGGGTCAATCCCGAGTGCGTGGCCAGCCTCGCCGTACGGCATTTGCGCGTCACCGAGGTGGGCCGCGAGCCGAGCGGCCGTCTCGTCTGCCCGTTTTTGGCCACGGGCATCGTCGGGGTACCTGCCGCGGGAGAACACCGCGAGGTCACGCCGGGCGACCACGTAGACCTGAAACCGCGGCCCCCACAGCTGGACGAGCGATTCGTCCTCCCAGATGGACGGCTCGGCGCCCTCAACGCGCGCATGGATCGAGAGCAGCGCCGCCCGCGGCATGCTGTCCTGGAGGCCGGCCCACGCGGCCTGCCGCAGCGACCGTCGCCCCGGCGCAAGCCGCTCGTCGAGCGCGTTCGTGCGGCGGCGAAAGCCAAGGATCTGTGGCCTGGTGAGCACGAGCGGCACGACCCGAAGCACTATTGCCCTTTTCGGACACATCTGCAATACTGAACTCAATGGTTCAGTATTCACCCAGCGTCGACCGCGCGTTCGTGGCTCTGGCCGACCCGAATCGTCGAGCGGTGCTCGAGCGATTGGGCTCGGGCAGCGCGACCATCAGCGAACTCGCCGAACCGTTCGGCATGTCGCTGACGGGGATGAAGAAACACATCCGGCTGCTCGAGGAGGCCGAGCTCGTGACCACGGAGAAGGTCGGCCGCGTTCGCAGATGCACGCTTGTGCCCTACGCATTCGAGGGTATGAGCACGTGGCTACAGCGGCTCGACCGGTTTGCACAGGTCGTCGAACGCACGAAAGGAACACGATGAGCACCTCCGTCACCACCCCAAACGAACTGGAGATCCGCCTCGAGCGGGTCTTCGACGCCCCGCGTGAGCACGTCTTCTCGATCTGGACGGATCCCGAACTGATCCCCGAATGGTGGGGCGACGGCACGGTCGTCGAGCAGATGGACGTCCGATCCGGTGGCACCTACAGGTTCCGCACCACGCGCGGGGTTGTCGAGGGCGAGTACCGCGAGGTGGAGCCTCCGTCTCGGCTCGTGCAGACGTTCCAAAACCATCTCCAGACGCTCGAGTTTGAGGATCTCGGCGGGCAGACGAGGCTCACTCAGACGATGCATTTCGAGTCGACCGAGCAGCGTGACACAACCATGAACTATGGCGTCGAGAAGGGCTCGGCGGCCGGCTTCAAGCGGATCGATGCGGTACTCGAAACACTCTCTCGAAAGGGCTTGACCCAATGAAGACGATGACGTGTGAGCAGCTGGGCGGACCGTGCGGTCTCCAACATCATGGAGACAGCGCGGACGAGGTCATCAAGGCACAGGACCGCCACCTCAAAGACGCGGTCGCAAACGGTGATGAAACCCACCAAAGCGCCCTCAAGAGCATGAAGGGCCGGTGGAAGAACCCGATCTCGGGAATGGGGTGGTACCGACAGGTGAAGCGGGACTTCGCCTCGCTTCCGGAGGACTGAAAAGGCGTATCCTCGGCGCTCGGCGTCGTCACTCTCGCGGTTCCCACTGGACAGACACCGTAAACTGGTGGTGATGGATCATCACACCGCGCGACGCCTTCGGATCATCACCGGCATGGTGGTGGCAGTGGTGGTGGTCGGGGCGGCGATGTGCTCCTACGCCTGGCAGGGCGAGCGTCACATCGTGGCCTCGGTCTACTTCGGCGTGGTTGTCGGGATCCTGGCGACGTGGCTGGCCCGCGGCGTCCTCCGGCTCGCCGGCGTTCCTGGTTGGAACTCGTCGCCAGGTGCCGGGCTTCGCAACCCCATCGACGCGGTCGGCTTGTGGTACCGCGATCTGGCGACGTGGAAGCAGGTTGGGCTGGCCTTGATCGTGCCCCAAGCGGTCGTGCTCTGGTGGTTGATCTACCAGTTTCGGCGCGGCTGGTTCGGCCCGCCGGCGGAGTCGGGGCGAGCAGTCGCATAACGCGGCTTCCCGCTGGGAGCTGCCCGACTAAGCTCTGGCCGTGGAAGTCGTCTGGTACACCGCAGCCTCGATCGACGGGCGGATCGCCGATGGCAGTGAGAGCCTCGGGTTTCTCGACATGATCGGCGAACGCGAGGGCGCCGAGACCGAGTTCTCGGAGTTCATCGCGGGGATTGATGCGCTGCTGATGGGAGCACAGACCTTGCGCTGGCTGGTGGGCCAGGGACACGCCTTGCCACACCGCGGCCTGCCGATCTGGCTGCTCACCCACGATCGGGAGCTCGCGGTCGCAGCCGTTGCCGCTGACGCCGAAACGCCGGTGCATCACGTCGAGGGTGAGATCGGTCCGGTGTTGGATGAGATCGCCGCCGCCGGGCACCGTCGCACGTGGCTCTGCGGCGGTGGCGACGTGGCTGCCCAGGCACTGGCCGCCGATCGGCTCGATCAGGTGATCGTCACCATCGCGCCAACCGCCCTTGGCGCGGGCCCGGCCCTGTTCGACGGCGACGATATGCCTCAGCGCCGCTTCAACCTGGTGGAGTGCACCGCAGTCGGCGGCGACGCCGCTCGCCTCCGCTGGGTGCGTGATCGCGGCTGATCCGTACTGCTCGCCGCCGCCGATGGGGGCCCCGGACTACCGGCTGCTCTTCGTTGCGACGATACAGCGGGCCAGGCCCGGAATCCGTACAGTCCCGTCTCGTTCGTAGGCGCTGACCTTGGCAATCACAGCTTCGGCGATCCGATCGCGGGCCGGTTCGTCGACCTGCTGAAGCGCGGCAACTGCAAGCGAGACGTGCTCGCTGATCATCTCCCAGTACTCGGCGGGCGATCGCGTCACGAGTTCCACGGCGACCTCCCACTCGGCAACATCGCACAGCCCGGCGGCCTCGTAGAGGGCGGTGACATATCCCGGGGCGGCGCACCGGAACATGTTCGGCCGGTCCGGGTCGGGTGGCGCCAACACCACCTCGGTCGCGATTGCCTTCATGGCAATGGTTGTCCACGGGTTTTCGTCGGGCTTGACCCAGACCGACGAGCAGACACGTCCGCCCGGTCTGAGCACACGCGCGAACTCGGCCGTTGCCCTGGCGACATCGGGAAAGAACATGTACCCAAACCGCACCGAGATGCTGTCGAATGTCGCGTCTCCGAACGGCAGGTCATCAGCGCTGCACACCCTCGTCTCAAAGTTGGTGATCCCCTGAGCTTCTGCGCGTCGAGTCGCGATCTCGAGCATCTCACCCGCCAGGTCGGTCAGAACGACGTGTCCCCTCGGCGCGGCCCGGGCGATGGTCAGCCCCGGCTCACCCGTGCCCGACGCGATATCGAGGTGCTGCTGACCATCGGCGATCTCAAGGTGCTCGATCATCGCCGTTGCGACCGGGCTGAGCTGATTCATGATGACCGCGTCCCACTTCTCCCAGCCTGCGGAGAGCCCGGCCCATGCCAGCCGCTGCCCCTCCTGAATCTCATCACCGCTCGACATCAGCCCTCCCCCGCAGTCGCATCTCGACGATCTCGCTCAGTCTCCGGCAAGCCACCGCTCGAGCTTATCGGTGAGCACGACCTCGTAGTCGAGGCGCCGGAGCTGGTCGGGCGTGACGGTGAGGCCCCGTGCCTGGGCGAGGCCGGCGAGCCATGTCCACGGGTGGGCCTCGAGCTGTGCCTCCTCGTCGTCATCTGGGAGCACCGTTGTCAGCACCGACTCCGTGATGCTCTCGGCCGTTCCCCGGTGATCAGTCGACACCACCCGCCCACCCGGGCCGAGCAGCGGACTCACCGTGAACCCGCGGTCCTGATGCAACAGCACGCAGCGACCGTCCTGGAGTCGAACGAACTCGCTGACCGAGAAGCTCTTGGAACCCGGCTGCGCGGGAGGGGGAGGGCGCAGGTCGCAGATGGCTCCGATACCCACGACCCGACCATCCGGCACTGGCCCCAGCGGCGGCTGCGGTTTGCGCGCACCCGGATACGGACTCCAACCGCTGGAGGGCATGGGAAATTCTATACCAACCGGTCCGGAGCTGAACTACTTCACCGAGAAGCTGGAGGAACCGATCCCGACCCCGTTGGGATGCCTGTGCGAGTACCCGTACACGTAGATCGTGTACGTCTGGCCGTGCCGGAGATGGCGGGGCGCGCCGTTGTGACGCCAGCTCGCAGGCACCTTGTACTGAGAGATGGTCGTAACCTTTGACCACAGCTGGATCTGCACGCCGTGGTTATAGATCCGAAGTGCATAGCCGGTCGCGCCGGGTACCGGCGTCCAGTCGATCAGCGGGGTGGTGCCCGGGATCCGGGCACCTCGCTGCGGCTTGCACACACGTCCCGTGCGGAGGTTGAGCACGCGGGGCGCGGAGTACACCACCTGCTTGACGCCGCGGAATCTGTACTGGGCATAGATGGCGTAGTGGTAGGTGTGAAACTGCGTCAGGTGCCGCTCCTGCCGCAGGCCTGTTCCGGTGCGCCGGATACGTGTCCCGTCGTGGGGGTTTCGAGGGAGGTGGTTCGCGTTTCGAACGATCCAGCTTCCGGACACTCCGGTGGGGAGTGTCCACTGGAGTGTCGCGGTGGTGCACCCGACCGCACCGTGGAAGTTGGTGAACGCCGGCGGATGCTTGCCGGTGCCGGTGAGTGCGAGCGTCTGCGGCGAATCGGGCGCCGAATCGGCAACCGCGATCCCCACGTCCTGTTGGCCGACGGCGGTGGCGGTATAGACGACCGAGAAGTTGCACGTGGAGTTGGCGGGGACGGTCGACCCGGAGCAGCCGTCGCCGGTCACCTTGAATGCGCCGGTGTTGCCCGAGACGTTCGCAAACGCCTGTGCGTGGAGGGTCAGCGGCACCGAGTCCTGGTTGTGGAGCGTGAACTGGACCGGCCCGCCGGGTTTCCCCACGATCGATGTCCCGTAGTCGTAGGGGGTGGGTGTGAACGTCACGAACGAGGACAGTCCAGTGCCGCTCAGATTCGCGGTCTGCGTCGAATGGGCCACTCTGCCCGCGTCGTCGGTGATTGTTATCACCGAGGCGTACGCCGACGGTTGCGCCGGAGCGAACGTGACGCCGACAGTGCAGTTGTTTCCGGCGGCGACCGTCGACTGGCTGCAGTGGTCGTTCGAGAAGGCAAACGCCGATCCCCCCGTCTTGGCGACGGTGGTGATGTGCAGCGCAGCGTTGCCAGTGTTGGTAACCGTGAGCGTCGCCGACTTGCTTGCGCCGGTTTTGACAGTGCCAAAGGCGATGTCGTTGACACTGACGGCGGGTGTGGGCACGGTGGCAGTACCGTTGAGCTCGGAAACGTCGCTCTGGATGCTGCCTCCGTCAAAGGCGACGCCGATGCGTGCGTTCCTTGGCCCGGCCGGTCCCACCGGCGAGAACGTGACCCCCAGATCGCATGAATCGTTTGGACTGCCCGTCGGGCTCAGTACCACGCCGCTGCAGTTGTTGGTCGCGACCGAGAATTGGGCGGGATTCGTACCACCCTTGGACAGAGAGTTGATCGTATGCGCGGTGTGGGTGTGGTTCACGATCGACACCGTCGTGGCGCTGCTGGTGGTGCCCACGGCCACGCTCCCGAAGCTCGGATCGTTCGCCGAGAACGTCCCACCGGTGGTCGCGACCGCACCGGGCACGAACGCCAGCGCAAGCAGGATTGGTGCGGCGATGATCAGGCGAGTTCGCATCAGACCGACAGCGCCGCCGCGATTATCAGCACCAGCCCGACAACGGCGATCGCCACCGGAATCACAAGCGCCGCGGTGGCATGTCCGCCGATGGCCATGCGACCACCGCGAGGCGTCTGGCCGTAGTGCCAGTCGTCTCCGCGGTTGATCTGGCGCACGACGAGGAATGCCATCACCGTGAGCAGCAGGACACCCAGTGCGATGGCACCCACCACGTTTGCGAGCGACGAGCTCACGATCGGCGGCGTTGGCGATGATGGCACTGGCGCGACCACGTCGTTTGACCTGGCGGCGGACAGATGGGTGTCGAAGCGATCGAGCGCGAACACCGAGTAGCAGGAGGACGTCCCGGGTACCGCGCTGCGGTCGGTTGCGACGCGGTGCGTGGTGCGTGCGACCGCACGGCCGGCAGTGATGGCGTTCGGGCAGCTCGGCCCGGCGCGGACAACGTAGGCGGTGGCGCCTGGGGACGGGTTCCACGAGAGGCTGATCCGGTCAGAAGCCGCGACCGCCGTGACCTTGGTGACCCGTGGCGGGGGGCTTGCCAGCGCCGTGCGAGTCGCAGATGCGACGCCGTGGCGCCCCTCCGCGAAGACCGTGTAGCAGTATCTCGCCCCCGGCTGCACCTGGGAGTCAACCTGGCTGGACCGAAGGGCACTCCCGCCGATGCCGACTCCCGCGTCGGAACGAGCGGGACAACGGCCGCCCACCCCACGGCGAACGATCACCCCGGTGATCGACGCACTCGGCACGTCCCAGCGAACCACGATCGCGCCCGGCCTGTTCGTCACGACCAGCGAGGTGACCGCCGCCGGTGTGGGGAGGCTCGCGTGAGGTTGCCCGCCGCTACCCGTCTGGGGTGCGGTCGTTGTGTTCCCAGAACCGGCGGTGGGAGGCGGGGGAACCGGCGGCGCCGCCTGTGCCACGCCGGCAGGGCCGATTGCAGCTGCCGCGACAGCCAACAGTGCGACGTGCGTTCCGCGGACCCGTGTCACCGGTGCCTCTTCTCCTGCTCGGTTGACCATTACCGCCGTGAGAAGTTGTCGACGTGGTTCCTTCAGACGAGCTCCACCACTTCGCCCCGGACAGGTCAATCTCCTGCTCGGCCACCGACATCCCTCAGTTGCGCGTCACGCGAGCAGTCAAGCGCTCAGCGAAGAGCCTGATCGAACCGTGGGTCGTCGCGTACCGCGGTGAGGTCGTCGTCTCTGCGTGCGTCCTCGCGGAACCGTGGGAACAGCTCGACGGATCGCCGGAGGTGAACGAACGTCTCGTCGCCGGTGTCGCCCGCGAGCGTTGCAAAGCACGCGTAGTTGTAATGCAGGGCGGCGTGGTCTGGCATGCGCTCGAGGGCAGCGCGGACCGATTCCAGCGCGTCTGCATACCGCTCTTCACGGTAGGCCGTCATCGATTCGCTGTGGAGCGGCCACGCATCACCCCAGTCGATCCCCTGGTATGCCTCGCCGGGTGTTCCGCCGACAATGAGGACGGTTCCGTCACCGGTCGCCTTGCGCCGCGACTCCGGCCCGATGAACACGAGCGTTCCTGGCGAGGCGTCAACCGCCTCGCCGTCGACCTCGAAGGTCACCTTGCCATCGAGCACGACGTACAGCTCCTCCTGGCCCGACCCGGCCTCGTCGTGCTCACCGACCACCGTGCCGTCCTCGCTCGGCGTGAAGGCGTTGATCCCAAACGCGTGGATCCCGAAGTACTCGCGCACGGGAATGTCCCTGCCGCGTCGCTCGAGGTCGTCGAGGTGCGCGACTTTCCAGTTCGGCTTGTCGTTCATCCGATCACCTCCGTACCACGCACACTAGTCCGACACACCACGACCGGCGGGCCGTTGGAGTCCAAGCAGGTTGCGCAGCGTGGGGCCCTCGTAGGCCTGCCGAAAGAGCCCCCGACTCTGCAGAATCGGCACGACGCCCTCGACGAACAGCTCGAGATCCTCGGGCACGCCCGCCGGCTGGAGCGTGAACCCGTCGCTCGCCCGGGCTTCGACCCACTCTCCGATCATGTCGGCAAGCTGCTCTGGCGTTCCGGTGAACTCCAACCCGCCCGGCAGGCCGGTAAACGTCTGGGCGAGCTCGCCGAACGGCAGCCCGGTCTCGAGCGCGCGATCGACGATGAATCTGGCAAAGCTCGTATTGGAGGCGCTCGCGGCCAGCTCGGGAGTCAGCGGCCGGGCGGGGTCGATCTGCTCGTGGTCGAGACCGGCGTTACCGGCCAGGTTGCGCCAGCGAAACTCCGAGTCGACGCTCTGCTCGAGCAGGCGGCGGCGCTCGGCGGCCTCCGCCTCGGTGCCTCCCAGCACGAACCCAAGCCCGGGGAGGATCAGCACCTCACCGATCCGGCGGCCGTGATCGGCCCCGGCGGCATCGATCTTCGCGCGGAATTCGACCCCAGCCTGGATCGACGTCTGCGGTGTGAAGACGACATCGGCGATCCGGCCGGCCAGGCCGACTCCCGCCGGCGACGAGCCGGCCTGCGCGAGCACCGGGTGACCCTGCGGCGGCCGCGGGATCGTCAGCGGCCCGGTCACGTCGTAGTACTCGCCGTGGAAATCGATCGGGTGGATGCGCTCACTGTTGGCCCACACCCCGGTGGTGGGGTCGCCGACCAGCGCGCCGTCCTCCCAGCTGTCCCAGAGTTGCCGGACGACATCGACGAACTCGCCGGCACGGGCATACCGGCTGTCGTGTTCGGTCAGGGCGCCCTGGCCGAAGTTGCCGGCCGCCTTCGGGTCATAGGTGGTGACGACGTTCCAGCCGGCCCGGCCGCCGCTGATGTGATCCAACGTCGCCAGCCGCCGGGCCAGGTCAAACGGCGAGCTGAACGTGGTCGACGCCGTCGCGATCAGACCGATCCGGGTGGTGGTCATCGCCAGCGCCGCCAGTACCAGCAGCGGATCCTGATACGGCTGCGGAAACGCCCGCACCCGGTGGGGCGAGATCGCCAGCCGGTCGGCGAAGAACACCGCGTCGAGCAATCCGCGTTCGGCCAGCGCAGCTCCCCGCACCAGACGTTGCATGCCGATTGGATCGCCGGCATCGTGCTCGTGCAGGCGCCAGCCGGCCTCGTGATAGCCGTCGGGTGTCAGAAAGACGATGAAGTGTGCGTGACGCTGCAAGGCGGCTCCAGACCGAAACGGTATCTCTCCGTCGGGACGGCCGCTACCACCGGTTCCAGTGGGTGACGTCGGCGACGGCCTTGCGTTTGGCCGGGCGGAAGTCCTGTCCCTTGTAGTAGGCGACGGGGATCAGTCCAGCCTGCATGTACTCGTCATACGGGATGCCCAGCAGGTCAGCTGCCTCTCGCTCGAGGTCGAGGTGGTACGTCGTCCAGACGGTGCCGAGACCGCGCACGCGAGCGGCAAGCATGAAGCTCCAGGTGGCCGGCAGGATCGATCCCCAGATCGCTGCCTGGTCGGCGACCGAGGCACGCTCGGTGCGGCCGGGTATGCAGGGGATGACCAACACCGGCACGTCTTGCAGATGCTGGGTCAGGTAATCGGAGGAGCTCAGGTCGTCGTCGGGTTGGTCGAACCCGGCTTCGGGGACTCCGGCTGCTCGGCGGTAGATCTCGGCCAGTCCCTGGCGCAGCCCAGGGTCGGTGACGACGACGAACTCCCAGTCCTGCCCGTTCGACGAGGTCGGGGCCTGGAGAGCTATGCGCAGACACTCTTCGATCACCTCGGCGCTGACCGGCCGCTCGAGGTCGAGGCGCTTTCGGACTGCCCGAGTGGTCGCAAGAACGTGGTCGACGGTCATGGCGTCTGCGCTCATCCTCGCCTCACGGCTCGAAGCTGAAGGGCGGGTACCTGTCGGTGGTCAGAATGAAGGCGTATGCCTCGACCCGAAGGCTCCAGCGAAAGACGCCGACCACGAAGTTGAACGCCCCGCGCGGATATTTGCCTGTGAAGAGGATCGCAAACCAGACGAAGATCAGCGTAAAGAAGAGGGCGATGCCCAGGACGAGCAGGATGATGTAGTGCGGGATCGCCAAAAGCCACTTGATCAACGGCAGGCCGCGCGACAGCTGGGCGGCGTCGGGCCGGTCGAGGTCGAGGTGCACCGACTGCTCCTCGTCGGTGGAGGGGTACTGGTCATCCATCAGCGCGAAATAGGCGGCGACCCGCGTCGAGAACCGCGTGAGCTCGAGGTTCCAGTCAAACCACCAGCCGGGATACTTCTTGCGAAAGAGCAACATCACGACCACCGGCAGGAACAGGATTCCCGCGGAGGTGGTGGCCACGGTCGTCGTGGTCGAGCCGTTGAAGTGGGTGGTGTGGATATAGCTGCCCTGAAGCAGTTCGAGCACGAACGCGATGGGGATCACCCAAAGGATCCGAAAGAACGAGGACACCCGGTCGAGCTGGCGGTCGGGGTAGTCGATCTCGAGGCGCGCGGGGTACTCATTTGGTGTGGTGGCCGGTGATGAGGGGGGTTCCATACCCACCAGTTCGCCTTCTCTCTGCCACACTCCTGTAGCCGGCTCACCGGGGGAACATCTTCCAGTGCCCTTCGGAGACGACTTCGACGGTGCCGCCGGTCACTTTGATGGCGGTCTGGTCGTCGATCGCATACGAGGGACAATCGATGTCAGCCGCCCATTTCTCTGCGTTGGACATGGTGTTCTCTGGCAAGGCTTCGTGATCCAGGTGCGGGAAGATCGAGAAGTCGACGACTCCCAGGGTCCTGTCGGTCGCTGTGGGTGGTGTCCAGCTGACGAAGTCCTCGCCGATCCGCGGGGTCATCACCATGCTTCCGGCGCTCATTCCCACCCAGACCATCTCTGGTAGCGACGGCAGGAGATCGGCCAACCCGGACTCACGCATCCAATGCGAGAGGTATGTCGCGTCTCCTCCATCCACCAGCAGGACGTCGGCCTCTCGTACCCACGGAACCCAGCGCTGCTCGCCGATGGTGGGCAACGCGGTGAGCTCGAGTAGACCCACCGACTTCCAGCCGAGGTTGCACATCGGGGCTGGGGAGTGGCCGGAAACGAAGCGCCATGCCGAGGCGGGTGTGCACTGGGGGTGGCCGTACCCCGCCGTTGGGATACACAGGGCGCTGGAGTCGGCGATCGGCTTGTCCAGCAGGTCGACCAGCGCATCGAGGATGCTCGCGTTCGAGACGCCGCCGGATGTGAGAAGAAGCTTCAACATGCCTCCCGGTTCGGGTGTCAGGGGTGTGATCTACAGACCGTCGGGCATCGCGAAACTCATCGACCCTGGGGGCGGGGAGGTGATCTGCACGGCCGCAACGCCGGTTGGCGTTTGACAGCTTAGGGCACCCTAACTACCATCTTGTCCGCTTAGGTTTACCTTAGTCTGGGGGAGTTCTGGTGACGTTCACGGCGAGGCACCGCTGGGTTTTGATCACGCTTTCCGCGGTTCTCGTGGGGGTCATCGCCCTGCAGGCGCTGGACGGGGGAGTGGCCGATCCCACCGGCACGCGGCTCTCGCCGACCTCCGCTGCCTTCAACAGCGGCCTCCTGGTATTCCGCGAGGGGCTGGAATCGATCCTCGTGCTGGCCGCGATCACCGCGGGCTTTCGCGGGGCGAACCAGCGCTTGCGCCGCCCGATCGCGATCGGCGTTTCGGCCGCGCTGGGCGCCACCGTACTCACCTGGTTTGCGGCGGTGTGGCTGCTTGGTCATGTCTCAGCGCGGGCTCTCGACATCCAGGCGGCCACCGGGCTGGTGGCGATCATCGTGCTTTTGGTGATCACCAACTGGTTCTTTCATCGGGTGTACTGGACTGGCTGGATCAGCCATCAGAATCAGACCAAGCGACGGGTGCTGGAGTCCGACTCATCGCGCACCGTCTACCGCGGCCTTCTGCTGCTGGGCTTTGCCAGCGTCTACCGCGAAGGCTTCGAGATCGTGCTGTTCCTTCAGAACATGCGGCTCGCCTACGGCGCGACGGTCATCCTGCCCGGCATCGCCATTGCGGCGGTGCTCGTGGCGATCGTCGGCGCGATCACCTTTCTCAACCACCGCCGCCTGCCGTACAAGCGGATGCTGGTCGTCACCGGCGTCCTGCTCGGCGTCGTTTTGGTCGTGATGGTCGGCGAGCAGGTGCAGGAGATGCAGCAGGCGGGTTGGATCTCGACCACACCCATCAACGTGGCGTTCCCCGCGTGGCTCGGTACGTGGTTTGCGACCTTCCCGAACGTGGAAGGCGTTACCGCGGAGTTGGCCGCCGCCGTTCTGGTGCTCGGATCGTATTTCCTGGCGGGCGAGCTTCGATTCCGACGACCGCGGCGACGCGGCGAGCTTGCCCGTCGACAGACGTCGGCACCGAAGGCGTCGGCAGCCAGGTGCTGGCTAGACGCCCGCAGCCACACGAGCTAGCCGCCCCAAAGCGCGAGCATCGCCGCCGCGACCTCGTCGGCGGCCGCATCGGGGATCGCCGTCGAAGCCCGTTCCAGCACGAGCAGCCGCGCACCGGGGATCTCGCGCGCGAGCGCTTCGGCGTTGCCGACTGGGAAGAACGGGTCGCGGCGGCCGTGCACCACCAGAGCCGGGATCGCAAGCTCGGGCAGGCGCTCGCGCCACCGCGGCCTGCAGTTGAGTTTGGAGAACACCATCGCCCTCTGGTTCGCCATCTGCACAGCGGGCTCTGTACTCGGCGTACGGTCCCAGATGCGCTCGGCTGTCGCCCGGGCTTCGGTGGGGTCGTTGCCGAGGATCTCCGCACCCTCGGCGGCTTGCTCTGCCACGGCGGCGCGGTCTGACCAGTCGGGCATGGAGCGCGAGAACAGCCTTTCCATCGTCGCCGCGTCATGATCGGGCAGGTCGTCGTCGACCCGGCCCGGGGCGACGGGCCGGGTTCCCACGACGGTGAGTGCCGAGAACCGGTGCGGGTGGTCGAGCGCGGCGACCTGGGCGACCATTCCGCCAACGCCGATGCCGGCGAGGTGCGCCGGCCGATCGTCGAGTTCGCGGGCCAGTGCCGCCGCGTCGACGGCAAGGTCCCGCAACGTGTACCCCGGAGCCTCGGGTTCGACCGTGGTCGACGCGCCGGAATCCCGCAGGTCATACCGAACGACGTGGCGGCCGCCACGTGCGATTGCCGTGCATAACGCGTCTGGCCAGGAGAGCATGGTGGTGCCGCCCGCCAGCAGAACCAGCGGTGCTGCCGCGTCGCCGAAGTGCTCGACTCCGAGCACAACCCCGTTTGCCTCGACCGTCTTGTCGTTTCCCATGTGGTTCTCCGTCTCCTCGTGGTGTCCAATCGAAGAGACCGCGGAAACCGTGAAAACTCATCGCGGGATTGACCACCCGCCCCGATCTCCTGAAGCGCCCCGCAGTCGGCTTGCTAGGTGCAGTAGGACAGGAGTTCGTCGCGGCGCGTCCGCGGTCGAGCAAAGGGCGTACGATCTGCTGAAGTCGTCCGGCACTACCGCCGGGCGTTGAACCAGGGGAGAGCGCATGCCCACCGTGATCGGCTATCACGACGTCAAGGACACCAAGCACTGGCTGGCCTCGCCCAAGCGCGAAGAGGTGTTCGGCCCTCTCGGTGTCACGAACATCCGTACGTTCGTCGATCCGCAGAATCCGACCCGGGTTGGGCTGCTCATGGACGTTGCCGACATGGACGCCGTCATGGCCTTCATGCAGACCGAAGCGGCGGCTGAGGCGATGGAGCATGACGGCGTGGTGACAGAGACGCTTGTGATCCTCGTCGAGGCGTAGCTCGCACTCCGCGGCGGGCGCGTCGGCGTGTTAACTCGTTGCCGACGCCTTGTCACTCACGGTCGTCGCTTCCTTGCCGGCGACATGGACCGGGATTGCGAGGACCGGGCAGGGCGACAGGTGAAGCAGGCGCTGAGTGACCGAGCCCAGCAAGAGCCCGGCGGCCGCACCGTGGCCGCGCGTGCCGATAACAATTACGTCAGCTCGGAGTCCACTGGCGACGTCGGCGATAATCCGAGCGGGACCGCCGTGGACCGTCGAGACCACTTGCAAATGCACGTCGAATCCGGCGTCGGAGAGGCCATGCACGGCGGTCTCGATCTGCTTGACGATCTCGGTCTCTTGGAGATTGGCCGGCTGGCCGCCGACGGCTCGCCCGACCAGCACTTCTCGCACATGGACGACCTCGATGTGCGCGGACTGATCCGCAGCGAGTTGCTGCGCGTAGCGGAGGCCCGCCATCGACTGTTCGGAGCCGTCGAGCGAGACCACGATCTTGGAGAACATGCTGGTTCCTTTCTCTGGACTGACGACAGGTTGTCGGCATGATGGGGTGGGTGGAAACCCACGGATCGCCTCACCGCCGCGATCCGGCCACGGAGCTCGCCCGAGGCGTGACAACCGTGCCGGAGCGGCCGTGAACGAGCTCGTCGATCTGGCGTAACGCCCCGATCACCGCTGGGCGGTTGGTTCGTTCGACGAAGCGACAGGCGGCGTCGACCTTGGGCGCCATCGATCCGGCGGCAAAGTCCATCTCGCGCAACTCGTGCGGATGGACCGCGTGGATGTCGTAGGCATCGGGTGTTCCCCGTTGGGCTTCGACCGCTGTCACATCGGTGACGATGATCAGCATGTCCGCATCGAGCTCCTCAGCAAGTAACGCTGCGGAGAGGTCTTTGTCGATTACCGCTTCGACCCCGACGAGGCCCTGGCTCGACTCGACGACCGGTATTCCCCCTCCGCCACCGCAGATGACAGTGACGCCGGCGTCCAGCAGGATGCGGAGGGTCTCGAGTTCAACGATCTCCCGGGGTGCGGGTGAAGCGACGACTCGCCGGAAATGGTCGCCGTCGGCGGCGACCGTCCAGCCTCGTTGTTCGGCCAGTCGGGTGGCGGTTGCTTCGTCG
Organism: uncultured Actinomycetes bacterium; assembly: GCA_963708725.1. Classification (GTDB taxonomy): domain Bacteria; phylum Actinomycetota; class Thermoleophilia; order Gaiellales; family JAICJC01; genus CAVPTL01. The sequence continues at coordinate 98,423 of CAVPTL010000002.1, forward strand.
TAGACCGGGCCTATTGGTTTGGTCGGAGTGTTGAACGCGGGGTCGTTGGGGTCGACGATCACCTGGGTGAGGAGCGTCCCGATCGGCCGGGTTCCCAGATGGTTGCCGAGCGCTTGCTCGATCAGGTAACCGATCATGCCCTCGCTTTCGGCGCCAAGCACGTCGAGTGGAAACGGCTCTGTCCCTGGGACTGCCTCGGATTGGAGGGCGAGCAGGCCCACCTGCGGCCCGTTCCCGTGGGTGATTACGAGTCGGTACTCGTTCTCGAGCGCGGCGATCGCAGCTGCGGCGGTCTCGATGTTTCGACGCTGGTGGTCGGAGTCGAGCCGCTCACCTCGCCGAAGCAGCGCGTTTCCGCCGAGTGCGATCACCACCAGTGGTTTGCGATTCGGCGTCATTCCGACACCCACGCGTTTCGGATGAGCGAGTGCAGCAGTGCCTCTTCGGTCGGGAGCCGGTTCGCCGCTTGCTTCCAGACCACGCTCCGAGGTCCGTCGATCACCTCGGCGGTGACTTCCTCGCCGCGGTGGGCTGGGAGGCAGTGCATGAAGATGGCGTGCGGGGCGGCCAGGTTCATGAGGTCGGCGGTGACCCGAAACGGTTCGAGCTGCTTCAGGCGGGTGGCACGTTCTGACTCTTCGCCCATGGACACCCAGACGTCGGTGTAGACGGCGTCTGCTCCTCTGACCGCGTCGCGGGGATCCTCGACGACGGTGACGTGGCTTCCGTGCTCAGAGGCGAGCCGTTCAAGCCGCTGAGTCTCTCCACCGCCGATCTGATAGTGCTTTGGAGAGGCGACGACGACTTCGATTCCGGTGAGCGCACCCGCTTCCATGAGGGAGCGTGCGACGTTGTCGCCGTCTCCGATGAATGCCAGTCGCAGTCCCTGGATGTCGCCGAAGTGTTCGCGCAAGGTGAAGAAGTCGGCCAGCGCCTGGCACGGGTGATGCTGGTCGGTCAGCGCGTTGATCACGGGAACGTCGCTTGCGTCGGCGATCGCTTCGACCATGCGCTGGTCGAAGCTGCGAACCACGATCGCGGCCGAGTAGCCGGCGAGCACGCGGGCGGTATCCGAGATCGGCTCGCCGCGTCCCAGCTGGAGCTCGTCGGGCCGCAGCCAAAGCGCGGTCATGCCGAGTCGCGCTGCCGCGGCGGCGAACGACACTCTGGTTCGCGTGGAGGGCTTTTCGAAGTAGCAGGAAATCATTCGGCCCCGAAGCTCGCAGTGCCACTTGTAGGGGTCTGCCTTCATGTATTCGGCGATGTGAAGGATGTGGGCGAACTGGTGCCGGGTGAGATCGGTGATCCGGAGCAGGTCGGTAGGTGGCGCGTGCTCGATTTCTGTCGCGGAGGCGGTCATGTGGTTGGATCCTCTCGGTCTAGGCGGGGTCTCGGAGGATTGGGCAGGACATGCAGCGTGGGCCGCCGCGTCCGCGTCCGAGCTCGGCTCCGGCGATGGTGATCACTTCGATGCCCTCGTGCCGAAGGCGCGTGTTGGTGTCGACATTTCGTTCGTAGGCGACGACGACTCCCGGCGAGACTGCCAGGACGTTGTTGCCGTCGTCCCACTGTTCGCGAGCAGCCTCGTAGCGGTCGCCTCCTGTTTCGATCAGGCGGAGCTGATCGATGTCGAGTGCCTCTGCGAGCGCATCGAACAGGTCGGGAACCTGGGTGATCGAGAGTTCCCGTCCATCCGCCGCGGTGGCATCCTCGCTCGGTGAGAGCGAGTATGCGGTGAGGTTTTGGCGTAGCTCGGGGTAGATGGTGAACGCGTCGCGGTCGACCATCGTCATGACCGTGTCGAGGTGCATCGCTGAGCGCCGCTTTGGGAGTACCACGGCGATCACTTGTCGGGCTGCACCGGCATCAAATAGCCGCTTGGCCATGGCCTCGACGGCGGCGGGTTGGCTGCGCTCGCCCATGCCGATCAAGACACAGCCGTTGCCGACAACCAGCACGTCGCCGCCTTCGAGCGTCGCCGGCTCACCCAGGTTATCGCTCCAAAACGTCGGCGCGGCCGCGGCGATGGAGGGGTGATGGCGGTAAATCAGATCAACGTTGACCGCTTCGCGAACGCGGGCGGGTTTGGCCATCGAGTTCACGGTGACGCCGTCGTAGATCCACGCTGACGTGTCGCGGGTGAACAGGTGGTTGGGAAGTGGCGCAAGCACGAACTCATCGCCGGCAGCGACCTGGGCCGCCAGCGAGGTACCCAACCGCGGCAGCTCGTCGAACGTGACTCCGGAGATCGCCACCTCGGTCAGATCTGCGGGTCCGAGCTCGGCCAGCCACCGGTTCAGATGCTTGGTGAGATGTGCGCCGTGTGCGGCGGCGTTCAGGATGGTGTTGATGAACCCGGCTCGAATCGGTGCACTTTCGAGCGTTTCGGCGAGTAGCTGGTGGAGGTAGAGCACCTCGACCCCGGCTTCAACCAGCGTGTCGGCGAAGGCATCGTGCTCCTGGCGGGCCCGCTTTACCCAAAGGACATCGTCGAATAGCAGGCTGTCCTTGTTGGTTGGGGTGAGCCGCTTCAACTCGTTCCCGGGGCGGTGCAGCATCACTCGACGGAGTGTCCCGACCTCGGATGAGACTCCCACGAGGGGGGCGGTGTGAGCGCCCCCCTGCGGGTCGACGGCGGTGTGCGTCAACTGGTCAGGCATGTCAGTGCCCAACCTTTTCGAAGGTGGTCGATGCGGTGACCGAGCCAGGTGCGAGCGGCGGGATGGTCGCGGCCTGGGTGGCGGCGTTCCTGGCGTTGCGCCACTTGATGTAGACGTAGACAGGGATGCCGGCCATGAGCAGCAGGAAGCCCTGGGCGATGTACTCCTGCCCGGCTCCGTAGATCATCCAGAACGAGTAGGCAAAGGCCAGGATCGCGATCGTTGCATCGCGTGCAACCCGGCGGCCGGTGAAGTTCTCGCGATCGTTGAACATCTGCATCAGCTGGGCCGCTGCCGCAAATGCGTACGGCACCAGCGTGGTCAGCGTCGCCAGGATGATGACCTTGGTGAAGGTGTCGGTCAGAGACGACTGGTAGTTCATCGCCATCAGCCCGGTGAGCAGCACCGACGAGGCCACGAGACCGACGATTGGCGTCTTGCGGGTTCCGCTGACCTGTGCAAACTGGCGCGGGAAGAGCCCGTCTTCAGCGGCGGCCAGAGGAATGCGGCCCTGGATCAGAATCCAACCGTTCAGCGCCCCGAAGGTCGAGATCATCGCAACCGCCGCGATCAGCTTTCCGGGAGACACACCGAGCACCGAGTTTCCGAACATGACCTGGGCGGCGTCGGCGAACGGCGCCGGCGAGTTTGCGAGCTTGGCGCTTGGAATGACACCCATCACAGCGACCGTCGAAATCACATACAGCGCGGTCACGGCGAGGGTTCCGAAGATCGTGGCGCGGGGCAATGTCCGCTTGACGTCCTTGATCTCCTCGGCCGGCACGGTCGCCGACTCCAGACCCAGGAATGCCCACAGTGTCAGTGTCGCCGCGAATGAGATGGCGTGGAAATGACCGATCAGGCTGCCGTGGTTGGGATCAAACGGGGAGAAGTTGGCGGTGTTGATGTAGAACAGTCCGATCACGCCGATCAGCAGCAGCGGTACGAACTTGAGGACGGTGGTGACGACCTGCATCACTCCCGACTCCCGCACGCCGGCCATGTTGACGAGCGTCAGCCCCCAGATAACCGCGAGTCCGAGCCCGAAGGCGAGCGCGTTATTGGTAGCGAGACTCGGCCAAAAGACGCTGGCGTAGCTGACGAAGATGACCGCGATGGCGGCGTTTCCCGCCCAGGCCGCGATCCAGTAGCCCCAGGCAGTCCAGAAGCCTGCGAAGTCGCCGAATGCGATGCGCGTGTACGCATACGGTCCGCCGGTGCGGGGATACGCGCGGCCCAGGTTGGCGAATACCAGCGCCAGGAGAATCGCACCGGCGCCGGTGAATAGCCAGGCCAGCAGCGCGATTGGGCCGGTGCCGGCGAGTGCGGAGGGAAGTCCGAACACGCCCGAACCGACCATGTTTCCGACCACGAGCGCCGTGGCCATCGAGAGGCCAAGCGACCGCTTGAGCTTGGGGCGCTTTGCGCTGCTGGATACCACTGACATGACGATCCCCCTGACGAGATGGGCTGAAGTTGCCTGCCCATTGCACCTCCACACAGGTGCGATCGCATGGGTGGATCCACGGGATACCTACGCGGGAAACTACGCAGCACCGGAGTGCATCCACGGATGGCGGGGCATCAAGGGCGGTGAACAATCAGACGCACAATGTTGACGCCGCAGTCACCACCAATCCTTTGCAGAGGCCGGGCTGTTGCTCGGTAAAGTCGCATCCATGGAAAAGCTGCCCCGACCAGCGGAGCGCCATCTCAGCAGTCGCGTAAATTGGCTGCGGGCCGCCGTACTCGGCGCAAACGACGGGATCGTCTCGGTCGCCGCGATCATCGTGGGCGTGGCTGCCGCTCATTCGACGCGTTCTGCCATCGTGACCGCGGGGGTGGCCGGGCTTGTCGCCGGCGCCGCGTCGATGGCAGCGGGAGAGTACGTCTCGGTCAGCACACAGGCTGATTCGGAACGGGCGGACCTCGCTCTCGAACGCCGAGAGCTCGTCGACGACCCGGACGGCGAGCAGGCCGAGCTCGCCGAGATTTACCGGGAGAGGGGACTCTCGCGGCAGTTGGCAGAGGACGTGGCAGCCGAGCTCAGTGCCAGCGACGATCTTCTCGCGGTCCATGCTCGTGACGAGCTTGGTATGACTGCGCTCTCCCACGCCCGGCCGTTCCAGGCGGCGGGCGCTTCGGCGGCCTCGTTCACGGTTGGCGCGGCTCTGCCGTTACTGGCGGTGATTCTTGCTCCCGCCTCTCTACGGATAACGCTGACGATGGTGGCGACGCTTCTCGCGCTCGGGCTAACCGGTTGGGCTGGGGCACGCCTGGGTGGTGCACCTGCTGGTCGAGGCACGCTGCGGGTGCTCATCTGGGGAGTCGCGGCGATGGCACTCACGATGCTTGTCGGGCGCCTCGTGGGCGCCACGGTATGAACTCTGGATCAGGGGCGGGGCAGTGTGACGGTCGCGGTTGTGCCCCCGCCCGGTCGATCGTCGAGCGCGATCGTGCCGTTCTGGGCCTCGACCAGCGCCTTGGAGATCGCGAGGCCGAGTCCGACGCCGGTTCCGTCGTGTGCGAACCGGTTGAACAACCGACCGCGGATCGCCGGGTCGATTCCGCTCCCCCTGTCTGACACGGAGATCCGAACATGACCATCGTCTGCGGCGGCGGTGAGTTCGACGGGTGTCATTTCAGGGCTGTGCTCGTCAGCATTTCGCGCCAGGTTGAGAATGATCTGGCGTAGCACGTCGGGGTCGGCGGACACCAGAAGATCGCCGGGCGCGGCCACTGTCCAGTCCCGGGTATGCAGTCGCCGGAACTGCGACGCGATCGACTCGAGCAGCGGCTCGACGGCGACTTGCACGATGCTCAGCCGCTCGGTCTCGGTGGCTCGGGCGAGTTGAAGCAAGCCGTCCACGAGTCTCGCCATCCGGTCGATCTCATCGATGGCAACCTCAAGCGCCTCGTTGCGCTCGGTGGCGGTGGCCTCGGGATTTTCTTCAAGCAGTTCGAGATGTCCGCGGGCGATCGTGAGCGGCGTGCGCAGCTCGTGTGACGCGTCTTCGAGGAACTGTTGCTGGGCGTCGAATGCGGCTTGAAGCCGGTTGAGCATCCGGTCGATGGCACCCGCCACTGCGCCGATCTCGTCTTGATTTTTGAGCCCGGTACGGAGACTGAGCGCGTCGGGCGCGACCTCGTTTGCCAGGCTGGTGATGGTTTCCAACGGCCTCAATCCTCGTCTGGTAGCAACCCACGCGCCGATGAACGTGAGGACGATCCCCACCGCGCCGGCGATGATGGTGGCGTGGAGTAATCCCTCCTCTGACTCGGTGAACGGTTGGAGCGGCGCCGCTGCCAGCGCGTACTCCCCGGCATCGATTGGGACGCTTGCGATCCTGAAACTCCCGTCTGGCAGGTGCAGCGTGGCCACGTGCTCGTGGCCGTCCAACATGTTCTGGGAACGGGCTTCTGCGAGCAGCAGTCTCGCGTCGCTGTTTGAGGCGACGATCTTGTGATCGTCGACGAGGGCGAGCAGATGGCCGGCCGCGACGGCCTCTCGGGCGTTGACGAATCGCTCTGTGGACGGCGATTCGCTGCCGTGTTCGCTGCCTTCGGCCCGGCTGCCGAGGTTGCGGGCATCGACGCGCAGCGAATTGTCGACGCGGTTGAGGGTCTCGTGGCGGGTGAATCCGTAGACGGTGAGCAGGCTGATTGCCAGAACGACCACAGCGAGCGCTGCGTAGAGCAGCGCCAGGCGCGTGCGAAGCGAGGCTCTCCCGATCACGGTGTCATGCGGTAGCCGACGCCGCGAATCGTCTCGATGGAATCGGGCGCCAGCTTCTGCCTGAGATAGGCGATGTACACGTCGACGATGTTGGATTTCACGTCGGTCAGTGAGTCCCAGGCGCCGTCCACCAACTGCTGGCGCGAGAGCGTTTGGCCGACGTTTCGCATCAAATAGGCGAGCAGATTGAATTCACGATCCGACAGAACAAACAGTCCGAGCGGGGACTCCAGCTCGCGCTTGTAGGTGTTGAGTCGTGCGTCTCGGACGCGCAGCACCTCTGCCTGAGGCTCGATATCGCGTCGGATCTGAGCGCGAATACGGGCTGTGAGTTCCCGGAACGAAAACGGTTTGACGACGTAATCGACCGCTCCCAACTCCAGCCCATGGATTCGATCCTCGACCGCCGAGCGGGCGGTGAGCATGATGACCGGTACCCCGGGAACCACTCCTCGCAGCGCCTCCAGCAACTCGAAACCGTCCACCTCAGGCAGCATCACATCCAGGACGACCAGGGTCGGGGCGTTTGCTCGCGCCAGCGACAACGCATCATCAGCGTTTGCCGCCGACTCGACCTCGAACCCCTGCGCACGGAGGCCTCGTTCCAACAGCTCTCTCAGGCGCGGCTCGTCATCGACTACGAGAAGATGCATGAGTTGACGGTACCGTCACATGGCAGAACCACGACGAGTTGCGTGAGAGAGTCTTAATGCACGCCGGCCCACCTCGTTGCGTAACTGGCACTCAGTGAGAACCCGTTCATGTTCCGCCGCCAGAGTTGGAGCATGGATCCTCACCGGATACGCCAACGCGATCGAGGCCGCGCCAGGGTAACACGGCTGACACAAATCATCGGGGCAACGGCGGCGTCGCTCGCGCTCGTCGCTTCGGTGGCTGCCGCGCGCGTGAACCCGGGGAAGTTCACGTCGCCCCCAACCCCGTCGACCGTGCAGGTGAGGCAAGCAACCGGCACGCACAATCACGCTACACATCGCCACGCGTCTGAGTCGGATGGATCGGCATCCAACCCGACCACGGAGCCCGCCACGGGGTCTCAAGCTCCCAGTCCCACCACCACGGCCCCTCCGGTGACGACCACCACGACGCCCCCAGCGACGGTATCGGGCGGATCGTGACCGGGAGCGCCCAACTCGAAGCCCTCGGGACGGGCGTCGCGGTGATCGTCACCAACCCTCACCGATTGAGCGATGCCGTGGTGGCGGTTGTCGCAGAGCTGGAACTCGTCGATGCGACGTGCAGCCGTTTTCGGGTGGACTCCGAGTTGATGTCGGTCGAGCCCGGTCTCGAGACGCAGGTAAGTCCCCTGTTGTATGAGGCGCTGGGCGTTGCAGTACACGCGGCAGAGACAACTGACGGGCTGGTCGACCCGACCGTCGGAGGGGCGCTCGTGGGGCTGGGATACGACCGCGACTACTCCAACGTATGTGACTCCGAATCGCCGCCTCCAACCAGACAACGAGTACCCAGCTGGACGGCAATCCACCTTGACCGAGATCGTCACACCGTTGCCATCGACGCGGATGTGACTGTGGATCTCGGTGCCACTGGAAAGGCGCTGGCGGCCGACCGCGCCGCCACCCGCGCCGCGCTCGCCGCCGACTGCGGAGTGTTGGTGAACCTGGGTGGCGACATCTCGGTCGCCGGGTCGGCACCCGACGGGGGCTGGCCAATCGGGATCGCCGACTCGCATCGAGAATCCCCGGAGCTCGTCGACCAAACCGTCGTCATTCACCACGGCGGGATCGCGACCTCCAGTGTGACGACTCGGAAGTGGACGCGATCAGGCGTTTCCTGCCACCACATCGTCGACCCCGCACTGGGGATATCGGCCACGGTGGTGTGGCGCACCGTCTCTGTCGCCGCTGCTTCGTGCGTCACGGCAAACACTCTGAGCACCGCCGCGATCGTCGACGGTGCAAGCGCTCTCGGCCGACTCGCTCGCCTGGGATTGCCGGCGCGCCTGGTTGCAGCGGATGGGTCGGTGGTCACCGTCGGTGGTTGGCCTGCCGACGCGGCCCGCCTGGGTTCGGAGCTTTCGAGGTGAGCACCCAGACTCTGTGGTACCTCACGCGCGGTACCGGCATCGTCACCCTGATCCTGCTGACCCTCACGCTGGTACTCGGCATCGCCGGCACCACCGGCAACCGCTGGCTGACGATGCCACGGTTTGTGGTCGGCGGACTCCACCGCAACGTCTCGTTGCTGGTGGTCGTGTTCGTGGGCATTCACGTTGCCACTTCCATACTTGACCCCTACGCCGGGATCAGGTTGATCGACGCGGTAGTGCCGCTCGTGTCGGTCTACCGACCGCTCTGGATCGGGCTTGGAGCAGTCACTCTCGATCTCCTTGCCGCCGTCGTCGTCACAAGTTTGATCCGAGTGCGGCTCGGACTCCGCACGTGGCGAGCGGTGCACTGGTCTGTGTATGTGATTTGGCCGGTCGCAGTGGTGCACGCGCTTGGCTCCGGATCGGATGTCCAGTCCGGCCTTCTGATCGTCGTGGTCTCACTCTGCACCGCGCTTGCGATCACAGCCGTCGGTTGGCGGCTGCTCACCGCCGACGCCACGCTGCGTCAGCGCGCAGCGTTCACCGCAGCCGGCGTCACACTCGTGGTCGGCGTGACCGCATGGACACTCACCGGCCCGCTGCAACACGGCTGGGCCCGGTCGGCTTCCGAGATCCTGCGACCGGTGGGGGTCACGTGGTGACATCCGCTGCCGTGACGATTCGACGCGACCTTGGCGTCGCCGCGCCGCCCAAAAACGTGCCCCGATTGCTGGCCGGCGTTCGTGCTCAGCACGGTCGGATGGGCCTTGAGGCTCACACACAGTGGTACGGCGAACCGTTCTCACCAGACCTCGTTGCCCGAGGCCGTCTCACCGATCTCATCGGGCGGGCAGGGCTGACCGGGCGCGGAGGTGCGGGGTTTCCCACCTCTCGGAAACTCGAAGCAGTGGGTCGCCGCCGAGGTGGCGCGGTGGTCGTGATCAATGCGATGGAGGGTGAGCCCGCTAGTGCAAAGGACCGCTACCTGCTGTGCGTGGCTCCCCACCTGGTGCTGGACGGCGCCGCCCTCGCATCCTTGGAAGTCGGTGGCGATGCGGTTGCCATCGCCGTGCGTCGCGACCGCCCCGACGCAGTCCACTCGCTCAACCGCGCGCTGGACGAGCGCCGGCGCCTCGGCATAGATCACGTAGATCCAACGGTGCACACCGGCCCGCCGCGGTTCGTTGGTGGCGAGGAAACGGCGTTGGTGCACTGGCTCAACGGAGGCCCCATCCGACCCTTGGCGGTCCCGCCGCGACCGTTCGAACGGGGAGTTGGCGGAAAACCGACGCTGATCTTGAATGCAGAGACGGCCGCCCACATCGCGCTCATCGCGCGATACGGCAGCGCATGGTTTCGCCAGGTCGGCACAGGTGAGGTGCCGGGTACCGCGCTCATGACCATTGGCGGCGCCATCTCGCAAAGCGGCGTCGCCGAGGTCGCAATCGGACAACCCCTTGCGACGATCATCGAGGCATGTGATCCGACCTCCGAACCGGAGATGCTGCTTGCAGGAGGGTATTTCGGCGGCTGGCTTCCGTGGTCAACGGCCACCCGATTAACCACGGACCCTCATCAGCTGCGCGCGGCCGGCGCCGGCCTCGGGGCCGGAATCCTGATCGCAGCCCCTTCCGGCACCTGCGTCCTCGCCGAGACTGCGCGAATCGTCGCCTACCTCGCGCGCGAAAGTGCGGGACAGTGCGGCCCGTGTTTCAACGGCGTGGCCGCCGTCGCCGCAGATCTCGGTCAGCTCAACTCATCGGACGCCAGCCCGGCCATCACTCGGCGACTGCGGCGAAGAGTGGAGGTGATCGACGGCCGAGGAGCATGCGCGCTTCCTGACGGAGTCCGCCGGCTCGTCACCAGCGCACTCGACGGCTTCCCCGAGCACCTCGAGCTGCACGAACGTCACGGCGCATGCCACGACGCTCACCGCCTCTCTCTACCGCTGTCCTCGACCCCGCTTACCGAGGACGCGTGGCGATGAAGCGAACTGTCGCGGTGAACCGAATCGCCTGTGACGGACACGGTCTGTGCGCCGACCTCCTGCCGGAGCGCATCGACCTCGATGAATGGGGCTACCCAATCATCGATCCCACCCCGGTCCACGGAACCACCGCCACCCACGCCCAACGTGCGGTGGCCGCTTGTCCCAAACTCGCCCTCAGAGTGGAACGCCGCCGATGAAGATCCGCACACCACCACGCAGCGAGCAACAACGGTGATCAGCGTTCGCCGCCTCGACCTCGACCGCAGGCACGACCAAAGCTCCGGCGCTCCCGGCGTCGAGGGCAACCGCCGGCTCACCGCCGGACTGGGCGTCGTTCTGCTTCTGCTGCTCGCCGTCGAAGGCGGAACGATCCCGTTCCTTGGGTCTCTCGAGGTCGTTCACGTCGTGGTTGGCCTCGTGCTGATCCCGATCGTGCTCATGAAGCTCGGCTCGACGTTCTATCGGTTTGCGCGCTACTACATCGGCAGCCCCGCGTACCGGCGAGCCGGCCCGCCCCACCCGGTGATGCGAGTCGTCGGTCCCTTCGTCGTGCTGACCACCGTGGCCCTGTTCGCCTCAGGCGTCGCGCTCGTAATCGTGGGACGGCACTCGCAAACCGTCTACACAATTCACAAACTCAGCTTCATCGTATGGTTCGGGGCAATGGCCATCCACGTACTTGGCCACGTCCTGTCCCTGCCCTCAACGGCGGCACTCGACTGGACTCGCTCTGACCGAATGCGCGGGTCGCGGTTGCGTCAGTCCGTCCTCATCGGGGCGTGTGTCGCAGGAGTGGCACTGGCGGTTATCGCCTATCCGCTGCTTCCAACGTGGGGACACGGCTGACAGCTTCTGGATCACTATCCTTTGGCGATGTCTTCAACGACGGTCGCGACGGGAGACGCTCCTGAGCCCACGTCGGTGACGATCACCCCCACCGAAGGCGAGGCCGTGCGCTTCTGGGCCAAGCTTGGCTGCATCAGCTTTGGCGGGCCGGCCGGGCAGATCGCAATCATGCACGACGAACTCGTCGAGCGGCGGTCATGGATTTCGGAGCGACGGTTCCTGCACGCCCTGAACTTCTGCATGGCCCTGCCTGGCCCCGAGGCCCAGCAGCTGGCCTCCTACATCGGGTACTCGATGTACGGCGTACGAGGCGCGATAACCGCGGGCGGCCTCTTCGTCCTGCCGTCGTTCGTCCTGCTGTGCGGGCTGAGTGCGATCTACGTCGAGTACGGTGAGGTTGCGTCGGTCTCTGGCATCGTTCGCGGGCTGGGAGCTGCGGTGATCGCTCTGGTGCTCGCCGCCGTTCTTCGCGTCGGTGGCCGGGTGATCCACACGCTCGCCGGCCTGGCGACGGCGGTTGTCGCCTTCGTGTTGATCATCGCCGGCCTGCCGTTTCCGCTCATCCTCGCTCTGGCGGCTGCGACCGGGTACCTCGCCGGCCGAAGAAATCCTGCTCTTCTGGGCACAGCCAAGGGCCACGGCGACGTTGATGACGGTGGTGGTGAGACCCCCGACAAGTCACGCGATGCCGGCCTCAAACGCCGGTTTGTGAAAAGCCTTGTGATCTGGCTGTTGCCGGTGGCTCTGCTGCTCCTCGCGGGCGGCTTCGTCGGCCAGCTCGCCGGCTTTTTCACGCTCGCGGCGTTGATCACCTTCGGCGGCGCCTATGCGGTGTTGCCATTCGTGGCAAGCGCGGCCGTCGGCCACTACCACTGGCTCACCTCCCAGGATATGGTCGCGGGTCTCGCTCTTGGCGAATCAACGCCTGGCCCGCTGATCATGGTCAACACGTTTGTCGGATTCGTCGCCGGCTACAACGTCGAGGGCGGCTTGGCGTGGGGTCTCGCAGGCGCGACAATCGCCACGTTGTGCACGTTTGTGCCGTCGTTTGTGTTCATCATCACCGGAGCGCCGCTGATTGACCGCGCCCGACACACCGGAGCGTTCGCCAACTCGTTGAACGGGGTGACGATCGCGGTCGTCGGCGTGATCGCCGCCCTGGCGGTGTTCGTCGCCCGCCACGCCGCGTTTCCCGGCGGCGATCCCGACTGGCTCGTTCTCGCTCTGGCAGCGATCGCCTTCGTCGGCGTGTGGCGGTTCCGCGTCGGGGTGGTCACGACGGTGATTGGCTGCGCCGCCGTCGGGCTGGTGGCGAGCTTCACCTAGCCTGAAGGATCGTGGGCGACCTGGGATCTACGTCGGTTGCGGAGAAACCCGCGAGGCGGCTCAGTGCATGCCCCGATTCGATGGCGACAGGGGTTGCCTAGATTGAGAGCTATCAACCCCGCAACGTCCCCACACTGCTATCCGCAGACCGGAGTATCAGAGGGACGCGGCATCCGGAAGGCGGAATGATGAGTATTCTCAAGACAGTTGGCGTGGTGCTTGCCGCAGGAGCGCTGCTCGTCGCGGTACCGGTATCCGCAGTCGCGCTGATCGCTACGGTCGGACAAGACGACGGGAGCGCACACGTCATGATGGGCGGGGGGTCTGGTTCTGCGCCGCGCGCCGCGGTGCAACAGGCGAGTCTCGTCATCGATCACGTAACGGCAGGCTGTCATAGCTGGTCTCTCAACGGTGGCCCGCTGAAGGTGTCACAAACACTCGCTGTCACCCCCGGAGCGACGCTGACCGTCGCCGATCAGGACGTTATGGCCCAACGGTTGGTACAGACCGCCGGACCGCGTCTTGCGATCACCGACCCGCTCACAAACCAATCGCAGACGGCGTCTCTCACATTTGCGAAGCCGGGGACGTACTGGTTCGGGACTAAACCCGGCGAGGACTACACGTCCGGTATCACGACCACCGGCCCTGACCACGTACTGAAGCTCAAGGTCGTCGTTTCGTAGACCAGTCGTAACGACTTGGGATGGAGGCGGATAGTGAAGATTTTGATCGCCGTTGCCTCTCGGCACGGGTCCACACTCGGTGTCGCCGAGGCGATCGGGAAAGTCCTTCGAGCCGATGGAGCCGAGGTTGACATCGTGACCACTGACGAGGTTGATGATCTTGGAAGCTACGACGCTGTTGTTCTGGGTAGCGCGGTATATCTCGGGAAGTGGTTGAAACCAGCGCGGAAATTCGCTCATGTACACCGCGAAGAGTTTGCGGAAATCCCCACGTGGATCTTCAGCGTTGGAGCCCTTGGCGATCCGCCGATGCCAGAGGACTGCCCACAGGTCGACGCGATCGTGGTCGAGACCGGCGCGCGGGATCATCGGTTGTTTGGGGGCAAGCTTGATCGCGACGATCTGTCGCTTTCTGAGCGGCTCATCGTTCACACCGTTCACCCACCCGAGGGCGACTACCGTGATTGGTCTGCCGTCGAACGATGGGCACGGTCGATCTCAGCGACCTTGTCGCCGGTCATTGGCCGTGACGGATTGCGGCGGGGTCGGGTTGGCCCGCCTTCGTCACCGGTATGAAGTCGAATCCATCGGGCGTGTTGAGGTAGCCGTGAGCAGTGCCTGGGGTGCCGCGGTGGCCGTAGTGCCACACGATCTTCTTTGTATGGGGGTTGATGACCACGACCCGGTCGTTGTAGTCGTCGTTGAGGGCGATCATGCCGTTGGGGAGCATCGTCGCAAGACTCGGGTGATCGAGCATGCCCGACCCCGACGCCACTCGATACTGCCATAGCAACCGCCCCGTTTTCCTGTCCAGAATGACCACTCCACCTGGCCGTGTGTAGTCGGCCAGAAGGATGTTGCCTCCGAGCGTGAGTTGCGGATCTGAAGGGTACGAGACAGGAGCCCGGTACACATGGACGAGCTTGCCCAACAGCGTGAACTCATCGATGTATGACCCGGGGATTTCGGACACGAGGATGTGGCCGTTTGGTAGCGGCGTGTCTCCGTTTACCGGGCCAAGCGACCTTGGTGGGTCGTGCGCACAATGGCCGGCATGCCCGATCGAGCGGACGATCCTCTGCCCGCGCAGCTCGAGCACGCGGCAGTTGGACGCGTCGGCGACGATCACCAACCCGTTACGAAGGGCGTACGCGTCATCTGGGGTGTGAAGGTAGCCGGGCGAGGATCCCGGTACGCCGGGATGCCCGTAGCTCCACACCAACCGTCCCTCGGGATAGGAGATCTCAACGATCGAGTCGTTGTCCTCTTGGTTGGAGATGATCTGGCGGCCCCCCGGGGCGAAGAATGTATCGTCATCGAAGAACAAATGGGGTTGTCCGCGGCGGCTCGGGAAGCGCCAGATCACCTTGTGCCTTGGGTTCACGATCAGCATCCGGTTGTTTCCTCGGTCTGCGATCAGAAGGTCGCCGGGGAGGGCGCCTCGGAACATCCCGGGAGCGGTTTGCCGCGCCTGGGTCGATGGCGAAACTCGAGCGGGTGCGGCCGGGCGCCGTGACGCGGTGATTTGGAGTACCCCGCGAGTGGGATGGCCTCCCGACTCCCCGCCGACGACCACCAGGCGTCGTGACAGCGCCGCCACTCCTGCGTCGGAAAGCGGCATCGGTAGGTGGGCCACACTACGCGCCGACCCGTCGGGCTGGATTGCGATAACCGACCGCACGGTACGACCTCCGGTCGTGATGCCACCCACCACATACACCACTCCGCCGAGAGCCCCGGCACTCGCATGCATAAGTGGGAGCGGGAGCGTCCCGATCCGACGGATCGCGCTGGCGCCCGGCGTGAACCGGTAGATCGCGCGGCTGGGGCCGGCCCGGGTGCGGCCACCGGCGACGATCACCGAGCCCGCCGAGGCGGCGACCGCGGTGTATCGGAGCCCGTGCGGTAACGACGCCACCAGGTGCGAGTGGCCACCGACCACGGCGAGCACGCTGTTCGACCACGCCGCGCCGGTGTATCCGCCAACCACATATGTTGTGCGTCCAACGACCGTGACTGCAAGGTCGGAAAGCGGCCTGGGAAGGGCGCCGACGATCCGTACGCGCTGCCGCGAAGGGTCGTAGGAGGCGATGCCGGAATAGCTTGAGAGCTGACCACCTCCGAGCACGTACAGGCGACCGTTTACGCTGGCGGCCGCCGAGTCGTGGACGGGGACGGGCAGCGTTCCGGCGGGGTGCGAATGGGATCCTTCGAGCACCACGATGCGCGAGGTCGATGCGCCCGCGGTATCAAGTCCGCCGAACGCGAACACTCGAGAACCGAGAGGTGCGACTGCGGCGTCTTGAACGGCGAACCTCAGTCGGGCGAGTGATTTCACACGAACTCGCACTGGTCGGCGGCGCGCCGGTGGAGCGTGATTTCCTGGCCGCGACGCAGGTTGTGCCGCTCCGACCGGCTGGTGCCCAAACGCATCCCGGCCGACGACGCCGATCGCGACGACCAAAGCCAGTATTCCCAGGGTTACCCAACCCCATCTACCGGCTCGGTTGAAAGTCCGCATTCCCGAGAATTCTCGCCCGCCGACGTGAGAGACCGTTCACGTTGGACGCGGCTTCGCTCGGTCGGATGCTCTTCACGGCGATGCCGGTGTCATCGGCGTTAGCTCGCCGGAAAGTCTCGGCTCCCGGGCATCCCCGTCAGCACCGGGCATGGAGCGCGTCGAAGCACGCCGGCCACCACGCTCCCGTGGGCCAACCCCCGGACGGCCCCCCACCCGTGTGCCCCGAGGACGATCATCCGGGCTCCATGCTCCGCCGCTGCACGACAGATCTCGTACACCGGTTCGCCATCGACCAGGGCGGTGTCGACATCGAGCCCGTGCGCCGCCGCTTGTGCCTTGGCGTCATGCAGCACGCTTCGGGCGGCGTCGCGATCGGCTTTGAGGTATTCCTCGTCGATGTAGCCAAACGGGGCACCGATCCCGCCACGGATCATGTCCCAAACCGAGATGACCACCACCTTATCGCCGGTCTCAGCCGCGAGGCCAAAGCCAAATTCTGCGGCGGCGTTGGCAGCCTCTGAGCCGTCAGTCGCAATCAGAATGACGCTCACCACGCCTCCTCGCGGCGCCGGTCCTCGGTTATGCCGGCACCTGGCCGGCGAGTCGGTTGACGGGGACGTTGTCGCGAGTGCCCGGTGCTCCGCTGAGTACGGGACACGGAGCAAGACGGAGAATCCCGGTCGCGGTGCTTCCGTAGAAGAATCCGCGTACGGGTCCCCATCCATGGGAGCCAATCACGAGCATCCGTGCCTTACGGCTTGCCGCGGCCTCACAGATCTTGGTGGTTGGGTCGCCCTGAAGCAGCACGGTCTCGGCCTCGACACCGAGGCTCTCGGCGTGCGCTTTTGACGCCGCCAGTACCTGCTCGGCTCGCTCGCGGTCTTCCTCGACGAAGCGCTCATCGACGCACGCCCAGGCTGCGCCGAATCCGACCTTCACAGCATCCCATACCGCGACGAAGACCACGTTATCTTTGGTCTGTTTGGCGATCTCCATTCCTAACTCCGCCGCCTGTTCGGCAGCCTGCGAACCATCTGTTGCGATCATGATCGGGGACATCGTGAACTCCTCGTCGTTTGCGTAACGTCAATCTAGGAGCCAGCTTTTGGCGTCGCGTCGGGGTATCGTCGGAGCCGGCTCGCGGGTTTCCCGCAAAAACACCTAATCTGTTGCGTGTGGATGCGACTGGCACGGACGCCTCACGACTCGAACTGCTCCTCGAGGCCGGGGTCGCCATCGCGAGCGGCTTGGAGCTCGAGGATCTGCTCGCGCGATTGGTGGAGCTCGCGTGCAAGCTCACCGGTGCCCGTTACGGGGCGCTGGGAGTGCTCGATGAGACCGGCCGGCGCCTCGACCGGTTCTTCACCCATGGGATGGATCAACACATGCGAGATGCGATCGGCCCTGAGCCGGTTGGTCGTGGAATTCTGGGGGCGCTGATTATCGATGCGCGGCCGCTGCGCCTTACCGACTTGGGGGCTGACCCGCGCTCCGTCGGATTCCCGCCGAATCACCCACCGATGACGAGCTTTCTTGGGGTGCCGATCGTGGCCGGCGGCCGCGTGTTTGGCAATTTCTATCTCACGGAAAAGGCCGACGGCGAGTTCAGCGAAGACGACGAGCGGTTGATGGAGCTGTTTTCGGCCCAGGCGGGGGCGGCGGTGCAGAACGGTCGAGTATTGATTGACTCGCGCGAACACGCCGCGGCGTTGGAACGCGCGCTCAAGGAGCTGTCATCGGTACGACGGATTAACGAAGCGATCCTGTCTGAACGTCCACGCGCCGAAATCCTCGAGTTCATCGCAAGCCAGGCCGCCACCACTGTGCATGCTCGGCTGGTGGTGGTTGGATTGGTCGACCCGTCCGCGGCCTGCATCCGTATCGAAGCGACATCAGGTGACGCTTCAGGGGCGTTCCACGAGCTTGAGATCCCGCTTGAAGGCTCAAAATGCGGCATGGCCGTGCGCGCTCGTCGAGCGGTGCGGGTCGACGACGCGCGTGGAGATCCCCAGTACGGGACATCCGTTGCCAAAGCAACCGATGGGAAAGCGGCGTTGATCATCCCGTTGGTTTATCGTGATCAGAGCGAGGGCGTCTTGGTCGCCATCGATAGCCTCGATCGTGCGACGTTCAACGACGACGACCAGCAGGTACTCGAGCTGTTTGCGGCCCGCGCGACGCTCGCGCTAGGGATGGCCAGATCATTGCAGAGTGAGCGTGAGCGAGCCGAGGCCGAGGTGATGCTGTTGAGGGCCGAGCAGCGGGAGCAGGCACGGCGGGAGACACTTCGGCGCGTGGTTGAAGCGCAGGAAGCCGAGCGTCGGCGAATCGCCCGAGAGCTTCACGACGACGCCGGCCAGTCGTTGGCGTCGGTGCTGATGGGGCTACGAGCAGCAGAAGGATCCGAGGATCCGGCTGAAACCCGCCGGTTGCTGGGAGAGCTTCGAGAGACGATCGCGGGGTCGATCCGTGACCTGCGAGCGCTCGCTATTGAGCTGCGCCCGACCGCGCTCGACGATTTCGGCCTGCGCGCAGCGCTGGAGCGGCTGACCGAGACGTTTGGGCGGCGGTCCGGACTGCACATCGACCTGCAGACGTCGGGCCTGGATGTCAGACTTCCCGGGGAGGTCGAGACCGCCCTCTACCGGGTTGTGCAGGAGGCGCTGACCAACATCGCAAAACACGCCGGAGCAGCGTCGGTCAGCGTCGTTGCCCAGCAACACAGCGATCGTGCGGTGGTCGTGATCGAAGACGATGGCTGCGGCTTCGAGGTTGACGGCGCCGTCGATGGTCTCGGCTTGGTCTCGATGCGGGAACGGGCCGAACTGCTCGGTGGCACACTCCGGGTGGAATCAAGCCCCGAGACCGGTACCACGATCGCTGCTGAGGTGCCGCTGTGATCCGAGCGCTGATCGTCGACGATCACGCCGTCGTCCGCGCAGGGATCCGACTGCTCCTTGAACGAGAGGACGACCTCGAGGTGGTCGGGGACGCCGAGGATGCTCGTAACGCTGTGTTTCTCACTCGCCGTTACAAGCCGGACGTGATCCTGCTCGACGTGACGATGCCAGGTCGAAGCGGTGTCGACGTGATACCCGAACTGCTCGCCGAGTCGCCCGAGTCGCGCGTGTTGATGCTCTCGATGGAGGACGATCCCGCCTATGTCCGCCAGGCGTTTGCCGCCGGCGCATCTGGATACGTGCTCAAAGAGGCGGCCGACACCGAGGTGGTGGACGCGATCCGGCACGTCGCGGCGGGCGAACAGTACGTTCATCCGGTGCTCGGAGCTCGCCTTGTCTCGCCGTCCATCACCGGTGACGGAGCCAACGAAGATCTCTCCGAACGAGAGGTCGAAATCCTGTCGCTACTGGCCATGGGGTACACGAACCCCGAGATCGCCGCCCAGCTTGTTGTCAGCGTCCGCACGGTCGAATCCCATCGCTCCCACATCCTGACCAAACTCCGACTTACATCTCGTGCTGAACTGGTGCGCTACGCGCTCGAACACGGCCTGATGAAGCGCTAGTCGCCACGGCGGCCAACCGCAGAGGCGGCGGTCCTCGGGTTACTACGGAGCCGAATCGGGGTCGTCACCGATTGCCCACCGGGCGGCGCCGATACGCTCGAGACCATGAGCCACTCAGACTCCGAGGACGGCGGTAGCGCAACGCCGGGCCAAGATCCTGACGATCTCGATCCGGTGTCGATAGGCGGAGTGGTCGTCGCCTGTCTCGCGGTCGGCTTCGTGATGTTCGCGGTCGCTTTGGCTGCCTGGTACGGCGGTGAATCGCACGCATCCCCCACCGCGGCCGCGCCTCGAGCACAGCCCGCCTATCCGGCGGTCAGCCCACAAGTGGCCGCCGGGGCGCATGACTTCTCTCGATTCGCATGTGCCCAATGTCATGGCTTCCAGGGTAAGGGCGGCGTTTCGCCCGATGTACCCGCGTTGGCGGCGATCGGCCCCACGCTCCCCAAGGCGACACTCGAGAACGTCATCGAGCATGGAGCAGGCGTCTCGTCCAACCCCACCAAACCGTTCATGCCGGTGTGGCACGGCATCATTTCGACGACCCAGATCGCCGAACTCGCGGCGTATCTTCATGCGGGTCTTCCCGCAGTGAAAGGCGCATCCCCGCCGCCGGTTCCGGCCGGGCAGGGTGACGCGGTGGCCGGGTCGGTTCTGTACGTCAAGTTCGGCTGTCTCAACTGCCACGGCCCGAATGGGCTGGGGGGTGTACCAAACCCTGACTCTCCCGACACCACGATCCCCTCGCTGGCAACGGCTGACTTTCGCCATGAGTTCAACACGGCCCAGAAGATCCGTGACGTGATCGTCTCAGGAAGTGTGATCGGTCGCGCTCCGATCGTCAGCATGCCGCATTGGGGCGGCATCCTCACCGCCACGGAGATCCGGCAACTGATTGCCTACCTGCAGACCTTCAAGTAGGGCGGGTTGGTTGAGATGACGATTATCTGGTTCATATCGTGGTTGGTTGCCGGGACGACTGCCGGTCACTTGCCGGTCGGCGACGCCTGGACGGGAACGCTGATTCTCGCCTTCGCCGTCGATATCTCAGTTCTGCGTGCATGGGAGATTGGCAAGATTTCGGCCGATGCATCCAGCGTCAAATCCAGAGGCAAGCGCGCCGCTGGCAGCCGCGACGAGGTATGACGGACGCGATCTTTGCAAGTCCAACGACCGAGGAGAGTGGCTCGAAATGGATGCACACACACAGGGTTCTCGTTCGGCCAAGCGCCCCGTGATCTACTGCTACGACGGATCCGAACCGTCGCGACACGCGCTCGAGATGGGATCCGCAATATTGGGAGAGGCTCAAGCCGAGGTCGTCTGCGTATGGCGCTCGATCTGGAACACCACCGCAGGGTTGGCCTATGGCGTCCTCCCCCAGGACGCCGTCGACGCAGCCGAGACCGCCGCTCATCAAGCAGCCGCTGCTTTGGCAGAACAAGGAGCTGCACTCGTCGACATATCAACCGCTGTCGCGTTGCGGTCGGACGATTCGATCTGGGAACGGATACTGGAATATGCCGACTCGTGCGACGCGGGAGTGATTGTCGTCGGCTCTCGAGGGTTGAGCGGGATCAAGTCGGCAGTGCTGGGAAGCGTGTCGCACGGGCTGGTCAACAACAGCCGACGCCCGGTACTGGTGGTCCCGCCGATTGCAGTCGGAACCGACTGACCAGTAGTTCGCCACAAAGCCACACCGAAGATCCCCTGATGAGCCAGACACCGTGCTCGACGATGCTTGGGGTATGCAACACCCGCTCCCGATCGTCTGGCGCGTCAACGGCGGCCCTCGGTTGTTGGGCAAGCTCACGCTCACTCAGCGTGAATTGCAGCTTGACGGGACGGCGCCGGAACCCGGCCGTCCGCGCGAGGTTGCGCTGGTGCAACGTGTGCATGTGCGAGACGCCGCGCTTCTCCCCGGCGGCGAGCGGCCGACGATGACGATTGCAACCGACAACTCGATCTACGAGATCGAGCTGCTCGCCGGCGGTCGGGGGGCAGCCATCATGCTGATCGACGAGCTCGCCGATTCAATCGCCGTCGCTGTTGCCGCGAGGATCAGTGGTCTTGATGAGACGGTACGACCATCACCGACCGGTGGCTGTGGTTGACCAAGCCGTGTGAGACGCTTCCCAGCACCGTCGACTTGATACCGCTCAGACCTCGAGAGCCAACGACGATCAGTTCCGCGTCGCAGTCATCGGCGAAGTCCAACACTGCACACCACACCGAGCCGGCCGAGGGCAGCGCGCGTGCGGAGGCTCCAGGAACGAGGGCGGCGCCCTCGATCGCAACGCTCTTCGCCGCGTCGTCTGCGGCCGCGTCCATCGTCTTCATGGTGTCACCAGGCAGGAACGCGTACGGCGCGGCTGCCACCGCGACCCAGGATGAGCGCCACACCGTAACCACCACCGCCCTGCGCTCACCGAGGATTTTCGCGGCCACCGAGAGCGCGTGGCGTGCCCGCTCAGATCCGTCGTAGCAATAGATCACCGGTGTTTCGGCGCTGGGCATAACGCGAGCGTAGGCCGATCGCCCTGCCGGCTGCGTCCGCGAACCCACGGACGACGGCTGCGTAGCTTTGACGGACACCGTGGTTTCCCGCCCGCGCGTCGGGGTGTGCGCCGACGCCGACCCATCCACAGCGGCCGAACCTGTGACCATGAGCGTCGTCGCGAACTCGGACAGAGTCAGCCAGCTGGACCTGGCAACCGCAGCCGAGACCGCTCCGCAGGACGTGGTGGCTGCACTCGCCACCAGCGCCGAGCATGGACTTAGCGGCCACGACGCAGCTGAACGGCTAGCTCTGTATGGCCCCAACTCGCTTCGCACCCACGGCGTTCGACCGTGGGAGATCCTGGTACGTCAGCTGCGCAGCTATCTCCTGTTGCTTTTGCTGTTCGCCGCCGTCGTGTCTGCAGTCGTCGGCGATGGAAACGAGGCCGTGATCATCGGGGTGATCATGAGCCTCAGCATCGGGCTCAGCTTCATCAACGAGTTTCGCTCGGAGAAGGCCGTCGAGGCCCTCCATTCGCAGATTCACCACCAGACCAGTGTCGATCGCGACGGACGGACGGTCAGGATCGACGTCATCGACCTCGTACCCGGCGACGTTGTCCGTCTCCGCGTCGGCGACGTCGTACCAGCCGACCTGCGGCTGCTCGAAGCAAGCCAGCTCGAGTGCGACGAATCGGTGCTCACCGGAGAATCGCAAGCCGCCCTCAAATCAGTGACCTCTGCGAGGCCAGGCGAGTCATCGCTCGATCTTCCAACCTGCGCATTCATGGGTACCGTCGTTCGTTCCGGCTCGGGACGAGGCGTGGTCGTCCAGACCGGATCGGACAGTGCGTTCGGACAGATCGCTCTCAGTCTCGGTACCCAAAGCCAACAGACCGCATTTCAAAATGGGCTTGCCGACTTCTCCAGCATGATCGCGACCGTCACTGCGTGCCTTGCAGGATCGATCTTCCTGATCAACGTCGTTCTGGGGCGGTCGGTGTTGGAATCGGCCCTCTTCGCGCTCGCGATCGCCGTCGGCCTGACGCCACAGCTGCTCCCAGCGATCGTGACCGTCAGCCTTGCCACAGGTTCCCGTCGCCTGGCCAAACAACGCGTGATCGTCAAACGCCTCGTATGTATCGAAGACCTCGGCAACATTCGGGTGCTCTTTACGGACAAGACCGGCACCCTGACAGATGGCCACATCCAGTTTCACGAGGCTCTCGCGACTGATGGGGAAGTCGACGAAGTCCTTCAACGTGGCCTGGCATGCAGCGACCCGACGGGCAACGAACTCGACACTGCGCTCTGGCAGGCGTCGGCACCTGGCGCGCCTGATGGCGTGAGATGGCAGGTGCGATCCAAGCTTCCGTTCGACCACGAGCGCCAGATCTCCAGCGTGCTCGCATCCTCCAACGGCCAGCTGCGGGTCATCACCAAGGGTGCGCCTGAGCGGGTGTTCGCGCGCTGCGTCACGGTGTCACCCGAAGCCCAGGCGATGGTGACGCGACTCTTCGAGATGGGTTCGCGGGTTGTTGCCGTGGCCAGCCGGCCGACCTCGTCGGCCGAGCTCACCCCCGAGGACGAGCAGGAGCTGCAACTCGACGGCTTCCTGTGTTTCTCGGATCCGCCGAAGGAGAACGTGGCTGAGTCTCTCCGCCGTCTGGATCGGCTCGGGATCGTGGTGAAGGTAATCACCGGCGACAACGGTCTCGTCGCCCAGCATGTCTGTCGGCAGATCGGCTTGGGCCAAGGCGGGCTGCTGACCGGCACTGAACTTGATCGCATGTCCGACGATGCACTCGACGCCGCGCTCCCGTCAACAACCATCTTCGCCCGGGTAACTCCGGAGCAGAAATCTCGCGTCATCAAGCGCCAACGCGCTTTGGGCGACGACGTCGGATTCCTTGGCGACGGCGTAAACGACGCGATCGCTCTGCACGACGCCGACATCGGAATCTCCGTGAATACCGGCGTCGAAGTGGCGAAGGACGCAGCCGACGTCGTTCTTCTGACCAAGGATCTCGACATCCTCGCCGACGGGGTCGCCGAGGGCCGCCGAGTGTTCGCCAACACCATCAAATACGTGCTGATGGGCACCTCCTCCAACTTCGGAAACATGTTCTCGGCCGCCGGTGCGTCACTGTTCCTCTCGTTCCTGCCGATGCTTCCGACCCAGATTCTGCTGAACAACTTGCTCTATGACGTCAGCGAACTGACCATCCCTACCGACAACGTCGACGAGGAACTGCTCGCCCGGCCGTCCCAATGGGACATCGGCATGATCCGCAGGTTCATGGCGGTATTCGGCCCGATCTCGAGCATCTACGACTTCCTGACGTTCTTCGTCATGCTGCACGTTTTCAATGCCGGCCCGACGCTGTTTCAGTCGGGATGGTTCGTCGAATCCCTCGCAACCCAAACACTGGTGATCTTTGTGATCCGCACTCGCCGCGTCCCGTTCTTCAAGAGCCGGCCGAGCCGGCCGCTGCTGGCAACGACGATCCTGTGCGCGGCGGTGGCAGTCGCCATCCCGTACATCCCGTTCATCGCCCAGCGGATGGGATTCACGCCATTGCCGGTCGGATTCCTCCTCGTCTTGGCGGTCATGGTGATCACGTACCTGGGCCTCGCTCAGGTCGGCGTGGCACTGTTCTTTGCCCCAGGCAGGTCACGACCACTCGCGCGGCCTGACATCCCTCGCAATCGCCGGATCCGTCGCCGTTCGGCCCGATGGAGCCTCTGGCCCGCAGCCACCCGTCGCATCCATCGAGCGGCGGCGGGTAAATCGTGAGGGGCCCACCTGCGTTCCGGCAGGCGCCCGTCCCCAGACAGAGCGCCGGAACCGTTGCCCGCTCCGCGCTCGGCCCCGAACAGTTGGTCGTCACAGCGGCACTTCGTCAGCAGTACCAAGAGATTCTGATACACCAGCGCGGCTCACGGCTGGGGCTCGATCCGGAAGAACTCCATGCTCACCGGGTGGCGATCCGCCGGGTCAGGGCCATGCTCAGCGCCACACGGTCGATGATCGACTACGAGGCCACCAAGCCCCTGCGTCGCCCACTCCGCCGAGCCACTCGAGCGCTCGCGGAAGTACGCGATCTCGACGCGATGTTGACAGAGATTCGAAGGTGCAGCGCACAGCTCGGTGATGCTGAAGCGAGAGCCGGGGCCGACGGGCTGATCGACCTGCTTCGATCGCGCCGCTGGGACGCGCACGAGCGGCTCTGCGCCGAACTTGCCCAACCCTGGTATCCCGAGCTGCTCGATGCTTTGCAGCGGTTCGTCGTTGCGATCCCGTTTACGGGCAGCGGTGCACTCGCCGAAATCACCCTGGACCAGCACCGGCGGGCGGCGCGACACGTCTCCGACCTCTCTCGAGCGGACGGCCCCCGACTGCACCGCATCCGCAAGGCCGTCAAACGATCTCGCGCCGCAGCCGAGCTGGGCAGCGCCGCCGGCATCCCCGGATGTCGCTCCTACTCGATCGACGCCGCCAGGTTGCAGGACGCGCTGGGCGTTCACCAAGATGCGGTGTTCGCCATGACCACCCTCGAGGCGATCGGCACCTCGGGTTGCCAGCCGGCGATGGAAAGCGCGATCGTGGCGCTGGCAGACAACCAGCAGCGACGGAAGGCGGACGCCCGCCGTATCACTCCCGAAGCCTGGCGGCGACTCGATCACGCTGCCGCCCTCATAGATCCCGGGCAGCGGGGCTGGGTGTGTCTGAGGAATCCCGGCGAATACTCGGACCCACGTCGAGTACGGGAAACTACCGACGGACTCTGAGGGCGGCTACTGATGCTTCCACAAGCGCAGCTGGCGATCGTAGAAGCGACATGTACAACGCTCGGAAAGGAGGGTGTCATCTCGACTGCAACTCTGGTACCGGCGCCCCCGGCCAACCGGGCCGGCGCTTGCCGGGGGGATGGTGTTCGCCGTTCGGGTGCGACCGTCAGCATGCTGGTGATCCATGAGCGGAAGGCAGGCAGGCGTTGGATGCGTGGGTAGAAGGAGTCGTTCGTGGCGTACGCAGTGGGTGAGGACTCAGAGAGCGCTGAGGAGCGTCGTGCGATGGCAGACGTGTACAGGGCGATGGACAAGTTGGGGTGCGAGATCACGAGCGTGACCCGGGATCTGGGATCGGCGGAGTGGTGGCACGCACAATGGCGGGTCAGGGATCGCCGGGTGCGGTCGCGCGTGTTTGGTGCGGCGGGTGAGACGGAGTTGGCCGCGGCTCGTGCCGCACTAGTAAACGCGGAGTCTGCGTGTGCGACCCATGAGGAGGGGCGCAGTGAGTACGACAGAGTCTGATGCGGGGTCAAGCGGTGTGGTGAAGCTGGCGGCGAAGGGTGGGCGGACGCGGGCGCCGGAGCAGTTGGAGGTGCCGCATTTGAGTGTGGCGGAGCGCGCTGCGCGGGGTCGGGCTGCGCGGGCGCAGGTGCCGCGTTCGAGCCATGCGGACTACGCCTCGGCGACGCAGAGGTCGGATCCGGTGGAGTTGTTGCAGTCGCAGGCTGCGTCGCGCGTGCCTGAGCTGGTACCGATTCGGTATGGGCGGATGCTGGTGTCGCCGTTCACGTTCTACCGTGGGGCGGCGCTCTTGATGGCGTCGGATCTGGCGTCGACCCCAGATTCGGGGTTGCGGGCCCAGTTGTGTGGGGACGCGCATCTTTCGAACTTCGGGGTGTTCGCGTCACCGGATCGACGGTTGGTGTTCGATCTCAACGACTTCGACGAGACGCTTCCGGGACCGTGGGAGTGGGATGTGAAGCGGTTGGCTGTGAGCTTTGAGGTGGCTGGTCGCGAAAACGGTTACTCGACCAAGGAACGCAAGTCGATCGTGCGGGAGACGGTCAGGGCGTATCGCGAGGCCATGCGCCAGTTCGCGGGGATGCGGGCGTTGGATGTGTGGTATTCGCGGTTGGATATCGATGAGCTGGCGGCTGAGCTGCAAAGCCAGATGAAGAAGAAGATGACCAAGCGCCTCGACAGGACGCTTGCCAAGGCTCGCACGCGTGACAGCATGACCGCGTTTTCCAAGCTGACTCAGATGGTTGACGGCGAGCCGCAGATCGTGTCTGACCCGCCGTTGATCGAACGTGTGCATGACCTGGCGCCTGGGCACGAGGCGGAACAAGTGGAGAAGGCGCTACACGCGCTCTTGCGGGGGTACCGACGGACCCTTCAAACCGATCGTCGGATCTTGCTCGAGGAGTTTCGGATGGTCGATATTGCTCGCAAGGTGGTGGGCGTCGGGAGTGTCGGCACGCGTGCCTGGATTGTGTTGATGATGGGCCGAGACGAGCAAGACCCGCTGTTTTTGCAGTTCAAGGAGGCGCAAGCCTCGGTGCTCGAGGAGTTCACGGGCAAGAGTGAGTTCGGAAATCACGGCGAGCGGGTTGTTGCCGGCCAGCATTTGATGCAGGCGTCGAGTGACATCTTCTTGGGCTGGCTTCATGTCGAGCGGGGTCTCGACGAGCGGCCGAGAGATTTCTATGGTCGTCAGTTGAAGGACTGGAAGGGCTCGTTCGACACCGAGGGGGCGCTGACGAAGGGCGTGGCGCTCTACGGCCGAGCGTGCGGTTGGACGCTTGCTCGCGCCCACGCCCGTTCCGGGGATCGGATCGCGATCGCCTCATACCTCGGCGGAAGTGACGTGTTTGACCGTGCGATCGCTGAGTTCGCCGGGGTGTACGCCGATCAGAACGAGCTTGATTACGCGGCGCTCAAACAGGCGGTCGACACCGGGCGGGTGGCAGCGCAGGTGGGTCTGTAATGGACGGCGGCGGGCGGAGTTGCCCACCCGGTGATCGGTGGCCCCCGACGAGCGGCGACTCTCCTCCGCGGCGAACTACCACCCAGAAAATCAGGGGTAAACCCGATGTCGACGGTCGTGCCGAGCCAGAGAATGGCTGATATGAATCGTTCAGCTTCAACCACACACCGTGCCAGGGTTGTCATCCTCGGTGGCGGCGTGGCTGGGCTCGAGGCGGCATTGGCGTTGAAGGATCTCGCCGACGGACTCGTCGATGTAACGCTGATCGCTGCAACCGATCAGTTCACGTTCACTCCGGCAGGTGTCGCCGCGCCATTCGGCCGTGCCGTTGTGCGCCAGTTTGATCTTTTCCGGATCGCCAATGACCTCGGGGCGCGGTTGATCGTGGATCGCGCGATCGCGGTCGGCCCCTCCGATCGGAAGGTTGTGCTCGCGTCAGGCACCAACCTTGACTACGACGCTCTGTTGGTGGCCTGCGGCGCCACGGCGTCTCCGGTCATTTCGGGTGCGATCACCTTCGGCGGCCATGGATCTGGAGACGCTGTGCGATCCGTATTGGCCGACCTCATCTCCGGACAGGCTTCGAGTGTGTTGTTCGCAAGCCCGGCAGCCGTCGGCTGGACGCTGCCGCTCTACGAGCTGAGCCTTCTCACCAGCCAGTACCTCGGCGACCGAGATGCCATCTGGCGCTACGGCAACGGCAGCATGCGTCGCGAATCCGTCCAGATCGGAGTGGTCTCCCCGGAGCCGATGCCGCTCGCCACCTTTGGAGCAGAAGCAAGCTCGGAGGTGGGCACGGTGCTCGCCGAGCGCGGAATCGAGTTCTACGGCGACCGAACGCCGATGAACTTCCGCGATGGCCGACTGGCCACGAGCCCAAGCGGATTCATCGAGGCCGATCGCGTGGTCGCTTTACCGCGGCTTCGCGGCGTGGCGATCGACGGGATACCCGCCGACAACGATGACTTGATCCGCACCGACCCTCACGGGCGGGTAAACACCCTCACCAGCGTCTACGCGGCAGGCGACATCACGACGTTCCCCATCAAGCAAGGAGGGATCGCGTCACAACAAGCGTTGGCCGCCGCAAAGTCAATCGCAGCGGCGGTTGGAGCGGCCGTTTCGCCCGAACC
The DNA here is from genome assembly GCA_963708725.1 of uncultured Actinomycetes bacterium. Classification (GTDB taxonomy): domain Bacteria; phylum Actinomycetota; class Thermoleophilia; order Gaiellales; family JAICJC01; genus CAVPTL01. The sequence continues at coordinate 127,196 of CAVPTL010000002.1, forward strand.
GTTTGAGCCGGTGTTGCGAGGGCTGCTGCTCACTGGAGGGCAGGAGCGATACCTCCGAACCGAGGTCGAAGGGGGTCACGGCCCGGCAGCGGCGATCGACTCCGAGCCACTGTGGTGGCCCCCCGGCAAGCTTGCGGCTCGCTACCTCACACCGTATCTGGCTCAGCTCGATGTTGACTCCCAACGCCACCTCGCCTGAAGTGCCTCACTGGACGAGCGGTCCCGGGTGACCTCACTGCCGTTTTTCCATTGCGGGCACTGCGGGGATCGGATCGGTGCGTTTGAACCGATGGTGTGGCTCAAGCCTGACGGATCAATGGTTGATGCGGGCTATGTGCAGGTGCGAAGTGATCCCGACTCTGCCCATGAAGAATCACGGTTCTTTCACGCTGACTGCCTGGCCGAAGCTGGCCCATCGAATCTCACCTGAACCGTGATGGCTATTGCCCCGTCGAGCTCCCTCACAACGCCTGTTAGCGGGGTGCGTCGAACAGGTATCGCAAGGAACGTGACAGTGCCAGGGGTGGCGCGGTCTCGTGGTACTCACCGGGGAGCACCTCGCATGCGATTCCGAGGCTCGGGTACCCGCGCCCCCGCAACGCCGCGACCATGCGCTCGGTGTCCGCCGCGCAGTCGTCCTCGTCCATTCCCTCATAGTCCGCCGCGGGTCGCTTGTCGGTCGGGAGTTGCCCGAGGAAGTGCTCGTACCCCGCGGGGTTCTCGTAGGCGCCGACCGAGAAGAACACCTTGGCCGGGAGGTCGTCGTGCGTTCGCGCGTACTCCGCCTCGTGCCGGAACATCAGATCCTCGTCCCACCCGAGGCTCGCGCTCCCGATTCCGTAACGACGAAACACGCCCGGCTGGTTGAGCAGCACGTAGGTGGCAAACAGGCCGCCGAGCGAGTATCCGAACAGCATCGAATCGTCGGGATCCACGTCGTAGGCGTCCCGCACCCAGGGCTTCAGTTCATCGCGGAGGAATCCCAGGAAGCGATCCGCACCGGCCATCATGTCGGGGTTCGCGTGGCCGCTGTCGAGGTCGATGGTCGGGCTGAAGTCACGACACCGGAGATCGTCGATCTCGGCCATGTCCGTCGTGCGATAGCTGACGGCGACGACGAGCATCTCAGGTACGACTTCCGTGAACCTGAGCAGTCGGATTGTCTCCACGGCCGTGCCGAAGTTTGCCCAACCATCGCCCATGAACAGCACCGGTCGGGCAGCGGGCTCGGACGAGCCGCAGTGGCCCACCAGCACCTTGAACTCGTCACCCACATGCTCCGAACGGAGGTAGTGCACCTCGGTGTCGGGCAGCGGTGAATCGTCGTTGCTGATCATCCGGATCTCCTCTGCGCGATCAACGCTCGGCCAGGACGCCGACCCTACGCCATCCCCTGGAGTTGTGGGCGCAAGCCGGCGAGGAGGGGCGCTCCCGTCAGGGCGTCGAGAAAGGCATGGGCGCGTCGACTGTCCCCCTGGATCGAGACGCCTGCGGTTTGTTCGAGTTCGGAGGCGTTGGCACCGAGGATGAGTGCCCCTAGCCCAGCGAGGGACAGCGCGATGGTGGTGTCGGGATCGCTGTCTGGTGCGGCGTGCACCTGGCCATCGGAGACATCGACGCGGACCGTCTCGTCTTCGAGACTGACCTCGTAGCGGCCGTTGGCCGCACGTGGGAGCGCCGTGGCTCCGATCAGCAGCGAGGTGAGCGGGACGCGGGGCGGGATCTGGGTCGTGTCGGCGGGGAGTCGGAGGCGGGGAGCACCCCAACGGGCAAGCTCTGTGAGCACCGGGCGCAGCGCCTGGCCGGCCTCGGTCAGCTCGTATCGCTGTGCTCGCCCCGCTCCGACCTGTTGCACGACGCCATGCTCCTGGAGGGTGCGCAGGCGGGTGGCGAGGATGTCGGTCCCGATACCGCCGAGACCGTTCAGCAGATCGGAGTAGCGGCGCGGCCCCAGGAGCAGGTCGCGCACGATCAGGAGCGCCCAGCGTTCTCCGACGACGTTGAGCGCAGAGCCCACGGGGCAGAACGGCTGGTATCCGAGGGGAGAGGCCATCTCCGCATCATAACCGATTTGACTTGGATTATCCAAGCTGCTATTACTTGGATTATCCAAGTTATAAAGGTGGGTGCAATGTTCGAGAAACTCGCATCATTCGTGTATCGGAACAGCGGCCGCGTGCTGCTTGTCGCCTTGGTCGGGGTTGGAGTTGCGGGCGTGTTCGGGTTAGGCGTCGCGAAGCGGCTGAGCCCGTACGGCGACTCCGATCCTTCGACGCAGTCGGTCCAGGTGACGAACCGCTACCAGGCCGCGACGGGACGCCAGATCGACCCTGGGGTGATCGCGCTCGTCAGGCTCGGCGACGTCCACACCGCCAGTGCCAAGCGTCGCGTCAGCCGCGTGGCGGCGCGGCTGCGCTCGAGCCGCGACATCGCCTCGGTTGCGAGCTACTACGACACACACGATCCGGCCATGCTGTCCCGTGACGGGCGCTCGACCTACGTCGTCGCGTACTTCGATCCGAAGTCGGACTTGCGGATCCAGGAGGACGCTCAGCGTTTGGAGCGCGAGTTCAGCGGCGACAACGATGTCAAGCTCGGTGGGTCGGCGATCGCGAGCGCGCAGGCCAACACGCAGGTCAGCAGCGATCTCGGGCGCGCCGAGCTGCTCGCGTTCCCGTTCATCTTCCTGCTCTCGCTGCTGTTCTTCCGCTCGCTGGTCGCCTCGCTGCTGCCGCCGCTGCTCGGAGTCTTGGCGATCCTCGCCACCTTCTTCGCGTTGCGGATCGTGTCGAGCTTCTTCGACCTGTCGGTGTTCGCTCTCAACATCGTCACCGGCCTCGGGCTCGGGCTGGCCATCGACTACAGCCTGTTCACGGTCTCCCGCTATCGCGAGGAGTCCGCTCGCGCAGGCTTCGGCGTCGAGGCGCTCCGCCGGACGCTAGCAACCGCCGGCCGGACGATCGCTTTCAGCTCGCTGACGGTGGCCGTCGCGGTTGCGTCACTCACCGTGTTCCCGCAGAACTTTCTGCGTTCGATGGGAATCGCTGGGGCCCTGGTTGCGCTGATCGCGGCCGCGCTTGCCCTGATCGTTCTGCCGGCAATCCTGGCGCTGCTGGGACCGCGGGTGAACTCCCTCGCGCCGAAGCGGCTCCAGCGCGCCGCTGATCGCGACGCCCGTCCCGCCGAGGCGGGGTTCTGGTACCGCCTGTCGCAGTTCGTGATCCGGCGCCCAGGCAGGATCGCCATTCTGACCGCGGCGGCGCTGATCGCTCTCGGCATCCCATTCACGTCGATCGGGTTCCTGCCCGTCGACGCAAACCAACTGCCTGCAAGCGCGACCTCCTATCAGGTCGATCACGCCTTGCGGACTCAGTTCCCGGCAGGCCGCACCTCGCCGCTCGAGATCGTGGCCGGCGCGCCGGCCGGATCATCCGAG
>CAVPTL010000003.1:0-40205 GCA_963708725.1 uncultured Actinomycetes bacterium
CTGCGTTGAACACTTCGGCTGGCCCGAGAGAGAACCGATGAGTTTTCAGCCTCCGCACGGTCTCCACACTGCGCACCTCTGATGATCAACGCCCACAGGAGGCCCAGATGACACTGCCAAGCATCACGACCAGGGATGAATGGCTCGCGGCCCGTACCGAGTTGCTGCTGCGGGAGAAGCGGCTGACTCGAGAGCACGACGCGCTCAACGCCGACCGGCGCCGGCTACCGATGGTGCGGATCGACAAGCCCTACGTGTTCGACGGTCCCGAGGGGGAGGTCGGGCTGCTCGACATGTTCGGCGGCAAGCGCCAGCTGATAGTTCAGCACTTCATGTTCGACACCGACTGGGAAAATGGCTGCTCGGGCTGCACCGCCTCCACCGACGAGCTCGCACCAGCCACCATCGCGCATCTGCATGCGCGCGACACCGAGTTTGCGCTCGTGTCGCGGGCGCCACTCGCAAAGCTCGAGGCCTACCGGCGCCGGCAGGGCTGGACGGTGCCGTGGTACTCGTCGGCTGACACCGACTTCAACCGAGACTTCGACGCCACCGTTGAGTCGGACGCGGGAAAGCCGATGGAAGTCCCGGGCGTGAGCTGCTTTCTGCGCGACGGCGACGACGTGTTTCACACCTACTCGACGTACGCCCGCGGCACCGAGTACCTGGCGGGCAGCTACACGTTTCTCGACCTCACGGCGCTGGGCCGCCAGGAGGCGTGGGAGGAGCCCAAAGACCGGGTCGGCGATCCCCACCCGGCTGACCCCAGCTTCACCGCATAAAGCGACCTTCACTCGATGTGGTGGCGTTCCAATGCGAGCCGCATCAGCGTGGTGTGGGTGCCGTCGTGGCCGGGGCTGTCCTTGGGGCCGGGCTGGAGTCGCAGGTACCCACCGTCGGCCTGCATCTCCCACGCGCTGCGTCGGTCGGCCAGGCAGATCTCGAGGATCTCCCACAGCCGCGCCCGCAGGCGCGGGTTGGTGACTGCGACGTCGGCCTCGACCCGGTCGGACAGGTTTCGGTGCATCCAGTCGGCCGACCCGATCAGAAACGTGCCCTCGAGTGGGTCGTCCGAGCCGTTGGCGAAGTGGAAGATGCGGGAGTGCTCCAGGAACCGCCCGACGATCGAGCGGACGGTCATGTTCTCGGTCAATCCCGGCACTCCAGGCGCCAGGCAGCACAGCCCGCGAACCACCATCTGGATCGGCACACCCGCCTGCGAGGCTCGCACGAGCAGCGCGCACATCTCCCTGTCCTCGAGCTGATTCATCTTGCACACGATCCGGGCAGGACGGCCGGCCTGGTGGTTTTCGATCTCGGCCTCGATCATCTCGACGAACCGCGTGCGCATGTGGATCGGCGCGACCAGGAGGGCGTTGAACTCCGGGGTGCGTGACCGCCCGGTCAGGAAGTTGAAGAGCGTGACCACGTCTGCGGTGATGTTGGGATCGGCGGTCAGCAGTCCCAGATCCTCGTACAGCTTGGCGGTGCGGGTGTGGTAGTTGCCGGTGGCGATGTGGGCGTAGCTGCGCATGCCCGCTTCCTCTCTGCGAACCACCAGCGCGATCTTGCTGTGGGTCTTGAGACCGGAGACCCCGAACACGACGTGGGCGCCCACATTCTCCAGCTCGCGCGACCAGTGGATGTTTCGCTCCTCGTCAAAGCGCGCGTTCAGTTCGATCACACAGGCGACCTGCTTACCCGCCTCGGCGGCTCTGATCAGCGACTTGACGAAGGGCGTGTCGTCGCCGACGCGGTAGACCGTCATCTTGATCGAGACCGTCTGCGGATCGTCCGCGGCCTCACGGATGAAGCGCTCGACGCTCGCGTTGAAGCTGTCGTATGGGTGGTGAAGCAGAATGTCGCCGCTGCGGATGGCCGTGAAGATGTCGCTCAGCCCCGGCTCCAGCCCGATCGGCGGAAGCGGTGTCCACGGGGGGTCGCGGAGTGACTCGACCTCGAGCCCTGCGACTTCGAACAGGGTCGTGTAGTCGAGCAGCGCGGGCATCTCGTAGATGTCGTCGGCCGTCAGCCCGAACCGGCCCTCGAGCTCGGCGACCATCGCGGGTTCGGCGTCGGGCTGCACCTCCAGCCGGACGACCGGCTCGAATCGGCGCTGCCGCAGCTCCTCCTCCACCATCAGCCGCTTGCTTGCCGCGTCGGCGTCGTCGAGCTCGACCTCGGCGTCGCGGCACACGCGGAAAAGGCTCGCGCTACCGATCTCCATGCCCGGGAACAACGACTCGGCGTTTGCCCGGATCACCTGATCGAGGCCCACAAACACCCGCTGGCCGGGCTCGACGGTGGCGCGTACGCGCATCCATTGCGGCAGCTCGCTCGGTACCTTGACCCGCACCAACACCGATTCGGCGCTGACCGGGTCCTCCAGCCGAAACGCCCACGAGGTCGAGAGATTCGAGACATAGGGGAATGGATGGGCGGCATCGAGGCTGAGCGGTGTGAGTACCGGCAGCACTTCGCTTTTGAAGAGCGCCGAGGCCTCCTCGCGCTGGGGTTCGTTGAGCCCGTCCCAACCGACCAGGTGGATCCCGTGAGAGGCCAGCCGAGGTCGCAGCTCCTGCTCGTAGAAGGCGGCCTGCTGCGACAGCATCGCCTCGATCAGCTCGCGGATCTCCCCGAACTGCTCGCGGCGCTCCTTGGCGGCGAGGCTCTCGTCCTCGGGCAGTGGCCGGATGATCCCGATCCGTTTCTGAAAGAACTCATCGAGATTCGACGAGAAGATCGCCAGGAACTTGAGTCGCTCCAGTAGCGGGTTTCGCTCGTCGAAGGCCTCCTGCAAGACGCGCCGGTTGAACTCCAACCAGCCGACGTCGCGATCGATCCAGGCCGCGCTCAGATCACTCATCATCCGAGACACTAAGGCAAGCGCGCAGCCTGTGGGGTGAGCAGGTGGTGAAGGCCGTGCTAATCGGCCTGCGGTGCGATCCTCCGGGCGAGTTCATGAAACTGCTTGAGCATGGCGGCGGCCTGCTTGTCGGTCACGTCCTCGAGGTCGAGCGCCTGATTGCTCGCGGTCGACGCGAGGATCAGCTCGTCGAGCTTCAGCTGGATCGCTCGCGACTCGCGGTTTTGGGTGTTCTGGATCAGGAACACGATCAGAAACGTCACGATCGTCGTGCCGGTGTTGATCACCAGCTGCCAGGTGGTGCTGAACCCGACCGCCGGGCCGGTCATCGCCCACACGACGATTGCGGTGACGGCTGCGGCAAACGCCCATGGCGACCCGACTGCGGCCGACGTACTCTGGGCGAAGCGATGGAACAGGTCGTGCATGTGAGCTCCTTGCCGGGGGTTCGCAGTGACGGTTTACCTATACCCTAGGGGCGATGACTGTCCACGTTCGTTTTGCCCCCAGCCCAACCGGCTCACTGCACCTCGGCAGCGCCCTCACGGCGTTGATCAACGTCCTTTACGCGCGATCTCAGGGCGGCACGATGCTGCTGCGGATCGACGACACCGACAGCGATCGATCGCGACCCGAGCTCGAGGCGGGGATTCTCGATGACCTGCGCTGGCTGGGCCTCGACTGGGACGAGGGCCCCGTGCATCAGAGCGAGCGCTTCGACCGCTACCGCGAGGCCGCGACCAGGGCCACGGGCACCGGCATCCGCGATGGTGCGATCGAGCTGCGAGGGGAGGGCGTGCCGCCGTTTGTGATCCTCCGCTCGGACGGCCGTGCGACCTACCACTGGGCAAGCGTGGTCGATGACCTCGATTTCGGGATCACGCACGTCATCCGCGGCAACGACCACCTGCCTAACATGCCCCTGCACGTCGCGGCGGCCCGGGCGCTGGGCGCCGACCCGCCCGAGTTCATCCACCACGCGGTCGTGCTCGGCGAGAGCGGGAAGCTGTCCAAGCGCGAGGGCGCCTCGTCGATCTCGGAGCTCCGCTCGGACGGGTTTCCGCCGGCGGCCGTCGTCAATCAGCTTGGCCTGGTGGCCACGTCTGGCCCGGGCGACGTGATGACCCTGCCCGAGCTCGTCGAACGATTTCGACCCCAGCGGATCACGCGTGGCGAGGTGCGGCTCGACCCCGCGAAACTCCGCTCGCTGTCGGCCGCGTACATCTCGTCGCTGTCTCCGGCCGAGCTGGCCGAGCAGTCGCTGCCGTGGTGCCCGGCGGGAACGCCCCGCGAGACCGTCGAGGCGATGGCCCCCGCCCTGCGCGGCGCGCACACGCTGGCCGAGGTCGGCGATCTGGTGGCGAGCGTGCTCGAAGCGCCCGAGCCGCAATCGCTGCCTGGACTGGCCGAACTTCGCAGCCTCTATCCCGACCACCTGTCCGAGGCCGAGGCCCGGGAGATGGTGGACGAGCTACGCCGCCGCGAGATTCCACTGCGACAGGCGCGGCTCGCACTCACCGGGCGGCCACGCGGGCCCGAGCTTTGGTCGGTGCTGGTCGCGCTCCCGCGCGACGAGGCGATGCGACGGGCGGAGGGCATTCGCGTATGAGGCTGCGTGACTCGCTCACCGGTGAGCTGAAGCCGGTCGTGCCGGGCGCCGACGGGGTGATCGGCATCTACGCCTGCGGTTCGACCGTGTACGGCCGCATCCACGTCGGAAACGCCCGCGCATTCGTGGTGTACCAGCTGATGCGACGCTACCTCGAGTGGACCGGTCAGCCCGTGGTGTTTGTCGAAAACATCACCGATGTCGACGACAAGGTGATCATCGCCGCCCGCGCCCTTGGCATCAGCTCGGCCGAGCTCGCCCAGCAGATGACCGACTACATGATCGAGGACACCAACCGGCTCGGTCTGGGACGCCCTGACCTCGAGCCCCGAGCGACCGAGACGATCCCCGAGATCGTGGCGCTGATCGAGGAGCTGATCGCAGCCGGCGAGGCCTACGAGGCCGGCGGCGATGTGTACTTCGCGGTGCGGTCGTTTGCCCCATACGGCGCGCTCTCGGGGCAGCGGCCCGACGAGCTCGAGTCCAGCGGCCGGATCGAACCCGGCGAGCACAAGCGCGATCCGCTCGACTTCGCGATGTGGAAGGCCCAGAAGCCCGACGAGGACATCGCGTGGGATTCTCCATGGGGGCCGGGCCGGCCGGGGTGGCATATCGAATGCTCGGCGATGGCGGAGAAGTACCTCGGCCGCGAGTTCGCGGTGCACGGCGGCGGCCGCGACCTGATCTTCCCCCACCACGAGAACGAGCTGGCCCAGTCGTCTGCCGCCGGGCGTCCGTTCGCGCAGGTGTGGGCCCACAATGGGCTGCTGCAGCTCGCCGGCGAGAAGATGTCGAAGTCGCGCGGCAATATCGAACGGCTGCACGACGCGCTTGACCGCATGCCTGCCGAGACGTTTCTGATGTTCCTGCTGCGGGGTCACTATGCGGGGCCGATCGACTACACCGAAGACGCGCTCAAACAGGCGGCGGCGGCGTGCGCGACGTTGCGTGAGAAGCTGCGCTCGGGGACGGGCAGCGACCCGGAGCTGATCCGGAAGGTGCGCGAAGTGCTCGATGACGACTTCAACACCCCGCGGGCACTTGCGCTTCTGTTCGAGGCGCCGCCGAGCGCTCGCGACTCGATTGTCGAGGTGCTCCAGGTATTCGGGCTGGGAGGCTTGGCCGAGGACGAGGAAGCCCCGGCCGAGGTCGTGGCGCTGGCCGAGCGGCGGCGGGCAGCCCGTGCGGCCGGTGACTACGCCGAGTCAGATGCGCTCCGCGACCAGATCGCGGGCGCGGGCTGGGTTGTGCGCGATACCGCCTCTGGATTCGAGTTGTATCCCGGTGACTGAACTCATCCACGGCCGCCAGGCGGTGCGAGAGGCCCTGCGCGGCCGGCGCGAGGTGGGGGTGGTGTGGTGTACCCGGCGCGCCCGTGAGACGCTCGAGTGGCTTCCGCCAAGGGCGCGGGTGGAGGATGCCGCGCGGCTTGACTCGCTGGTGGAGACACCCGAGCATCAGGGTGTGGTGGCCGAGGTTGCGCCCTATCCCTACGTCGAGGCAGCCGCGCTGTTCGAGCGCGAGAATGCCTTCCTGATCGCGCTCGACGAGGTCACCGACCCGCACAATCTCGGGGCGGTCGCGCGGGTCGCCGAATGCGCGGGCGCCCATGGGCTTGTGATCACCAGGCGGCGGTCGGCCGCCGTCACCGCCGCGGCCTGCCGAGCCTCGGCCGGCGCCGTCGAGCACCTTCCCATCGCCCAGGTCGAAAATCTTGCCGACACGCTGCTGCGCGCCCGGCGTCCGGGGCTTTGGAGCTACGGCGCCGCGGCCGACGGCGACGTCCGTCACGATCGCGCCGACTATCGCGACGGGGGAACCGTGTTCGTGCTCGGCGCCGAGGGTGCGGGGTTGCGGCCCAGGGTGCGGAAAGCCTGCGACACCACCGTCTCGATCCCGATGCGCGGAAAGATCGACTCGTTGAACGTCTCGACGGCAGCGGCCGTGCTCCTGTTCGAGGCGGCTCGTCAGCGCGATGGCTGACCCGATCTGGATCATCGACGGCGACAACGTCACCCACGCTCGGGGTGGGGGAGGGGAGTACGCGCTTCTGCGCGAGCGGCTGTCGGCCGACGTCAGCGACTGGGCCGCCAGGCTCGGGGTGAGGGCGGTGGTGGTGCTCGACGGTGAGGGCAGCGATCGTACGGTCGGTTCGACGCTCGTCTGCCACTCCCGAAACGAGACCGCAGACTCCGTCATCGAGCGGCTTGCCTACCGTCACGCCGCCGGCGGGGAGGTGACCGTCGTTTCAAACGACACGGTCGTGCGACATGTCTCACACCGCGGCGGAGTGCACGCAATGAGCGCTCGAGAGTTCCTGGACAGGCTCGCTGCGACCCCCGAAACCCCCCGTGGAGCGCCAGGTTCACGTCAGCGCTATCAGCTTTTCGATGACGTGGATTCCGTTACCAGAGAGGCTTTGGAGCGGATTCGACGGGGCCAGAAGCCGTAATTCCCGGCCCCGTTTCTTGACATGTCGGAAGCCGTGGCTATAGTTCGTTCCCTCAAGTTAAACTTGAAGGTCAGCCTCAAGGCGCTTGAGAGTTTTTCTCCCCCCAAGTCTTTCCCCCGGAGGTCGATCGGTGTCCCAAGCCCAGCCGCAGGCAGCCCGTCAGATGCAACGAACGGTGCGGGAGCCAAGCGAACTGGCCTTGATCGCATCGGCCCGCAACGGAGACGAATGGGCGATGGATACGATCCTCCGCCGCTACCAGGGATTTGTCCGTCTGAAGGCGAGTTCCTACTTTTTGGCCGGCGGCGACTCCAACGATCTGATCCAGGAGGGTCTGGTCGGGCTCTACAAGGCGGTGCGCGACTTCCGCGCCGACAAGGAGACGTCGTTTCGGTCGTTCGCCGAGCTGTGCATCACCCGCCAGATCATCACCGCGATCAAGACCGCGACGCGCTACAAGCACGCACCGCTCAACACCTACGTCTCGTTCAGCCACACGCCGGCGGGCCAGGAGGGCGAGGGTGACTGCACGCTGGGCGACGCACTGCCCGGCCCCACCGTGGACGATCCCGCCTCGTGCGTGATCTCGACCGAAGAGCTCCAGAGCCTGCTCGACTGCCTTGGCAGCGCGCTTTCGCGGCTCGAGGCCCAGGTGCTGACGCTCTATCTCGAAGGGCACAGCTATGAGCGCATCGGCGAACGGCTCGACTGCGACCCCAAGACCGTGGACAACGCGCTCCAGCGCGTCAAGCGCAAGGTGCTCGTGCACCTCGACTCCCGCAAGCTCCCGATCTAGCTCGGCGGGCGGCTGCAAACCACGCGTGGCGGAGCCGGGGCGTGAATAAATGGTGCCTGGCACCATTTATTCACTGCGGCGGCCGCACCTGGTGGCATACTCCGGCCATGCGTGATGCACGCTGGGTGACCGGTGCGGGCCTCGCCGCTCTTGCGGCCGTGGTTGCGCATGCCGGTCCAGCGGGAGTATCGGATCCCCGTTCGCTCGCGGCCGCTGCCGTGGGAGCCGGGCTCGCGGCGCTCGGGCTGTCGTTCGCCGCATCCCAAACGCTGACCGCCCGGCGCCGCGCCGACGGCGTGTTGGCAGGCGCTGGGGGACAGACGATCGAGTACGCCCAAGCGCCGTTTTCGGTTGTGGTGGCCGTGATGCTCGCCCTCCAGGGCGCCGCGCACATCGGTTTGCTGCTGGCCGGCGTTCACGCCGGCGCGGGCGCCACCGCGGCTCCTGCCCTGCACATCGTGCTGGCGATCGCCGCGGCCTGCATCGTCGTCTTGGCCGATCGCGCGGTTGCATCGGCCTGTGCCGCTCTCGAGCAGGTGGTGGCGGGCATGCTCGAGCTGCTCATCGCGGTCACTCCACGAGCACTGCCCGAGCCCGCACTGATTCCGGTTCGACGACCGGACACTCGGCCGTTTTCGGGACGCGCGCCGCCGCCCTGGGCCTGACCGTGACCGCGCGCCCAAACGGCGCACGACCAACGAGGCACCGATGACTGCTGCACTGGCAGTCCTGCTCGCCGTGCTGGCCGCGGCGCTCGGACTGCCCCATTCGACGAACACCGCCGTCCCGACTCCGATCGGGGTCGGGCTCCGCTATACCCTCGCACCGGGTCCGCCCCGCGCGGGACTGCGCGACCCATGCCTCGCCGGGCGCACGGCCCGGTTCGCGACCCATGTGGAACTGTTTGCACGGGGGCGGGCGATGCTGCTGCCAGTCGGCATCGGAAGCGCGCCGGGGTGTCGTCACAGCTTGTGGACGAGCGAGCCGACCGGAGTGATCCACGTCGGCGCCGGCACCGCGACTTTGGGCCGGTTGTTTGCGATCTGGGGACAACCACTCACGTCGCATCGGCTGGCGGGGTTCCGCTCCCGGCGGCCGGTACGCGTGTACCTGGATGGCCGGCGGGTCGCGGAGTCACCCGGGCGGCGTGCGGCTGCGTCCGCACGGCGAGGTCGTCGTCGAGCTTGGCCGGTATATCCCGCCGCATCGGTTCTATCTCTTCCCGGAGGGCACATGAAACGCCTCGTGGCGCTTGGCGCAGCGGTGATCACCCTGGTGGCCGCCGGCTGCGGAAGTGGTGGCGCGTCACCGGCGCCGCCGTCGATCGCTCCAGCGCTTCAGTACTCGCTTGGCGGGTTTCGTCCCGCCGCGGCGAAGGTTGGTAGGCCGACGACGATCGCCTTCACGGTGATCCAGCCGGACGGAAAGCCTCTAACCCACTATCGCACCGGCCCCGGGCCGCATACCGGGGTGCATCTGATCCTCGTTCGCGACGATCTCAACACGATCATCCACAAGCATCCGCCGATCTCCAAGACCGGGCGGGTGCGCGAGACGGTGAAGTTCACCGAGCCCGGCCCCTACCGCGTCCTGATCGACATCTACCCGGCGTCGAAGGGGCCTGGATACAAAAACCTCCAGCTCACCCAGAACGTGAGGGTTGCCGGAAAGTACACGCCCGAGCCTCTGCCGCCCTTCTCGCACACGGTGGTGGACGACGGCTACCGGTTCACCATGGGGAAGGTGCCAAAACTCCATGTGGCCGAGGCCTCGCTGGTGAAGGTCACCGTGACCGATCCCGATGGTCACCCGGCCGTCTTCACACCCTGGTTCGGGGCGCTTGCCCACGCGATCTTCTTCCACAAGAGCGACCTTGCCTACTTCCACACCCACGTGTGCGCTCCGGGTCTCGCCGGATGCACGAGCATCGTCGGCGGCTCGACGATCTCGGGCACCTCCGCCGCCCCCGGCGTGCTTCACGTCGGGGTGCTGTTGCCCGAGGCGGGGATCTGGCGGCTGTTTCTGCAGTGCCAGGTCGACGGCAAGATCCTGACCGCGCCATTCACCCTCACCGTTCGGTGAGGTTCAAGGAGATCATATGCGCAATCTGATTCGTCGTACGATCGCAATCGCCGGGGTCAGCCATGGTGGCGACGTTCGGGCTTTGCGTCGTCGGCATGGGCGCATGCAGCGATCAGTCCCCCAACCGCTGAAACCGGCGTTTTGCAGCAGTTTACGCTCGCTGTTCCGACCGAGGAAGACAACGCCACCACCACCGAGATCCAGCTGACCGTGCCCGACGGGGTCGCCATCGACTCGTTCGAGCCCGAGCCCGGGTGGACTCGCAGCGTCAAGGCGACGGGCACGGGTGAAGACGCCATCGTCAATCAGGTGACGTGGACAGGCGGGACGGTGCCGACCGACGAGGACTCGGTGTTCCGGTTCCAGGCGACGCTTACCGGCGGCTCCAAGACCTACACCTTCGGTGTTCGCCAAACCTACTCCGACGGCACCGTGGTGGAGTGGACTGGGGATGAGACGTCCGATACGCCGAGCCCGACGATCAAGGGTGTCTCGTCGCTGGGTAGCACCTCCAACACCCTGCCGATCATCGCCATCGTGCTTGGCGCGATCGGAGTCTTGCTCGGTGCGATCGCGCTGTTCTCGGGGAGACGTTCACTGACATGAACCGACGGGTGCGGCTCGCAGTGGTCGCCGTGGTGCTCGCCGCGGCCGGGGCGTTCCCGGCCGTGGCGTCGGCCCACGCCGTGCTCGAGCGCACCACTCCGGTGGCCAGCGCCACCGTGCCGGCCTCGCCCCCTCGGGTCACGCTGACGTTCGACGAGGCGGTGGAGCCGCGGTTCGCGGTGATTTCGGTCACCGACGCAGGCGGCCATCAGCAGGTGGTGGGTACGCCGTACGCGGTCCCCGGCGACCCCGACACACTCGCCATCAACGTGAAGCATCTGCCCCAGGGCTGGTACCTCGTCTACTGGCGGGCAATCTCGGCCGACGGCCACCCGGTGCGGGGAGCGTTCACGTTCGCGGTTGGCCCCAACCCCGGCGCCGCTCCCCAGTTCGTGATTCCCTCGCTGAGCGAATCGGCGGCGACGCCGGAGCTGGTGTTCGTGCGCTGGCTGGTGTTTCTCTCGATCATGATCGCCGCCGGTCTGTTCGTGTTTCGGGCGCTGATCGCCCGCCGGGCCCTGGTCGACTCGCCCGCTGCAAGCCGGGCCGTGAACCGTGCCCTGATCGTGGCCGTGGCCGCGGCCCTCGTGGCAGCGCCGCTCTACATGGTCGTGACAACCGCGGAGTTTGCCCAGCATTCGGTGATCGATCTGGGCGGAGTCGTGCCGCTGATTCGCGACTCCGCACTGGGACGGGCGCTGGAGGATCTGGAGCTGGTGACGATCCTGTTCGGGCTGGCAGCTCTGGTCACGATCAAGCTCGATCGGCCCGAGCGGAAGCAACGCTCGGTCGCGGAGCTGCTTGCGCTCACCGGAGCGCTGCTCGCCGGCGCCGCCATGCTGGTCGTTCCAGGGCTCTCGGGGCATGCCGGGCAAACCTCACCGGCGGCGCTTGCCCTGGCGCTTGACTGGACACACCTCGCCGCCGGGTCGGTGTGGATCGGAGGACTGATCGCCGTGACACTGACCGCGGCCCGCACCCCGGCCGAAGCCCGCTTGCGGGTGCTCGGCGGCGCCGTGCCGCGGTTCTCGATCGTCGCCCTGGTGTCGGTGGTGGTCTTGATCGCGTCGGGCACCGGCGCCTCGATTCTGCACCTGCCCACGCTCGCGTCGCTGTGGCAGACGTCGTACGGCAAGGCGATCCTGGTCAAGGTGGCGATCCTGGTGATCACGATCCTGGTCGCCTCCGTGAACAATCGCCGCTCGGTTCCGCGCCTGAAGTCGGCCCTTACCCGTGACGACGCCGTCGGCGGTTCGACGGCGATCGGCCTGCTGCGGCGCACGGTTGGAGTCGAGATCGTGCTGGTGCTCGGCATCATTCTGGCGGCGATGGTCTTGACCAGCCTGCCTCCACCAGCCAAGGCACTCGCCGAGGTGGGGGCAATCGACGCCCACGTCGGCCCGGGGGCGGTGACCACGGTCGTGAATCACGGGTCATATCGGGCAACCATCACGATCGCGCCGAACAAGGCGGCGGCTCCGAACAAGTTCGAGCTCCAGCTGACCGACCACGGTACGCCGGTTCAGGGCGCGACCGTGATTCAGCGGTTCCTGATGCTCGATATGGAGATGGGCACCCAAAGCTACGTGATGCGCGAGGCCTCGCCCGGCGTCTACCGTCTGGTGCGCCCCGCGCTCGTCATGGTTGGTCACTGGGGGCTCCAGTTCCAGATCGCGCCCAAGGGGGCGCCGCCGTTTGTGATCACGCTCGAGGACCACGCGGAGGGCTGAGGGAGCTGATGTCGCAGAAACCGCCAGAATCACAGCGCTCCGGGGTCATTTTGACCGCGGCAGTGGCCGCGTTCGTGGCCGGAGTGGTGGCGCTGGTCGTCGTCCTGTTCCTGGCCTCTGCGGTGACCGGATTTGCGGACGGCGACCCACCCAGCGACTACCTGCTGGGCCAACAGGTCTACCTGCCGCTCAATCCGCCGTCGGCCGCGAGTGGCCAGGAGTTGAAGGCGGTGGTCGCGGCCGCGAATAACGACGGCTACACCATCCGGGTGGCCGTGATCCAGGCGCCTCAGGATCTCGGTTCGATCCCGCAGCTGCTCGGAAAGCCGCGTACCTATGCGAAGTTCCTCGGGGCGGAGATCGCTTTTGCCTACAAGGGCCGGCTCTTGACCGTCATGAGTAACGGCTTCGGCATTTCGCAGAACGGTGGTAAACGGGTGCCGAACGGCTACCAGCAGCTGCGCGCGGTGCCTGCTCCCGGCGGGCTCGTCACCCGATGCACTGACCGATGCCGCCACCGCCGCGGTGCGCCACCTCGCCGCCGCCAACGGTCACCCCCTGCCCCAGAACCTGCCCGGCGTTTCGACGTCGTCAGGGCCGTCGTTTGTGTCGAAGTACCGCACGACCATCGGCGCCGCCGCCCTGATTCTCGGTGGGGCGGCGGTCGCCGGTGGCGTGCTGTTGTTCTCGCGCCGCCGCTAGGCGACGGTTTCGGGTTCCACGGCGGCGGTGGTCTCGGCGACCTCATCGGGGCGCGTCAGCAGCCGGTGGCGCGGCACCCGCTCGAGCCAGGCTCCGGCGGCGAGTGACGTGAGGATCGCCAGTAGCACCAGCACCGCGAAGAAGTTCGAGTCGATGATGCCGGCGGCAAACGCGGTCGAGGCGACCACGATTCCCGGGCCACCGCGGGCGTTCATCGCGACGGACAGATTCAGAGAGCTGAAGTTGTCCTCGCCCGCGGCGCGGGCTCCGAGATACACGCTGGCGGCCTTGATCAGGCAGGCTGCGAGCAGGAACCAGATGAAGAACACGACGTCGAAGTTGTGGATCAGGTCGAGTCCCAGCCCGATCCCGGCGAAGTACACCGGGATGAAGAACGCGAGCGAGAAGCTTCGGATCGCAAGTGTTGCCTGCGACGGCTTGGTTTCGGTCGCCGCCACCACGATCCCCGCGACGAACGCACCGAAGAAGGCTTCGAGCCCGAGCATCAGGGCGGCGGCGGTCGCCAGGATCATGAAGGTCAGCTGGTGTGCAACCGGCGTGGCGCGCTGAATCACGTTGACCTCGAGGCCCCCGATCCAGCGGTAGGCCGGCGGGCCGGCGATCAGGAACACCGCCAGGAACGCCAGCGTCATCACCACGTGGTAGATCAGATCCTGGTTCGAGCCACCCGTGATGTTGAGGGCCGACGGCAGGCCGAACAGGGTGCTGCCCGTTCCGCCGGCGTAGCCGATGGCGACGGCGAGCACCACGTACAGGACGAGATCCTCGAGCACCGCCACGCCGAGCACGACGCGCGCAAACGCGGTGTCGAGGATGCCGATGTCGTGCATGATCCGCGAGATCACGGGGATACTCGTGATCGCCAGGGCGATCGAGAACACGAGCACAAACGAGGTCGTGTTGCCGTTCGGGCCCCACAGGCTCTTCTGATCGATCAGCTGCGAGATGCCGAGACCGGCGATGAACGGGATGCACATACCGGCGGCGAAGACCGCGCCGACAGTGCGGCGCTCCCCGCGGTGAAAGACGGTGCGAAGCTCGGATCCGGCGATGAACAGGAGCAGCAGCAGGCCGAGCTGGTACACGGCGCCAAGAACGACCGGCGTGGAGCCTTCGGTCGGGAACACCCACGACTGCGCGGTCGGCCACAGGTACCCGAGCACCGTCGCTCCCAGCAGCAGACCACCGAGGATCTCTCCGATCGCGCGCGGCTGGCGGAACCGGACGAAGAGGGAGCCCATACCGTGCGCACACAGCAGGATCGCTGCAAGGGCGATCAGCGTGTGAGCGAGGTCAGCTGTTGCGAGAGATGTCACCGGACTCCTTTACCTGGGTTGAGAGCTCTTCGTCTGAGTAGAACAGCCGTGCGACGTCGGCGGTTCGTTCGATCACCAGCTCCTGCTCTTCAACGGTCAGGCGCTTGCGCCACGCCCATGCGTTGGCGCGGCTATCCATGGGTTGGAACGCCGTCCGTGACAGGCCGACGCGGCCCCACGGGTTGCTACGGCGCGAGTCCTGCGGGCTCGTGGCCGTTCTGATTGCGGTTTCGGCGTCGGTGCTGAATTTCATGCCGAGGCGTTGATACAGGTCACGAAAGCCTTCGACCGGCCGCTCGGCGAGATCTTCGTAGCGCACCACGATCGCGTCGGAGTGATGCTCGGCGTCCTGGGCAATGGCCGAGTGGATCAGCCGGTAGAGCAGACAGCCGTGGGCGAAGACGTCGAACGGCTCGGCCAGTGTGCGGTCGATGTCATCGCTGAACTCGGAGAGATACGCCTTCCGCAGTTCTGGCTGAGCCGCGATGTCGGGCAGGTTGTCGCTCCAGCGGGTGCCGATCCGCTTGAGGCTCGAGAGGATGCCCGCCGGGTGCCGAACGAGGTAGACCACACGGCAGCCCTGCTTATCGGCCAGCCAGCGCGATGCAAACACGCAGTAGGGATCGTCGAGGATCGGCCGCGAGTGGCGCATCCGACCGGCGGTGAAGGTCGACAGGTACTTGGCCATCTTGGCGAGGTCGTACGGGGCCTGGTTTGCCCGCAGCTCGGATCCGACGTGGTAGCGCAGCCGAAGCATGTCGCGAAACCCCGGGCCGTAATCGGCCTGGTTGTGCTCGCCGATGTACTGGTAGGAGAGCGGTGCCGGCACCCGCAGGATGCCGGGCGAGAGCCCAGGAGGATGACGGCGGTTGAGCGGCTCGTTGAGATGAACGGCGTCGCCGCCGGCCACGAGCATCAGTGCCATCCAACTGCCTCCCGAGCGGGCCATGCCCGTCGCGAGCACAGGTTGGGTCAAGACGCGGCTTTCACGGCCGACGACCGAAACAGGTACGTGCCGGACTTGCGTGGGTCGGGGTCGCTGCGATCGACCGGCTGGGCCAGCGAGATCCGCCCGTCGGTGACGTCGAACACCACGGCCGAGGCGGTCGGCATCGCGAACTGCCAGTCGTGCTCGGACACGCCGGCAACCCGAAGCACCGCCAGGCGCACCATCACGCCGTGCGAGACGGCGGCAACGCTCGCGCCGGTGGCGTTCGCGCGGCCGATCTCCTTGAGCGCGGCGACGACTCGGTCGGCGGCGTTGGCGACGGCCTCACCCTCGGGGCAGACGGCCAGCTCGGGGGCGTTCAGGTACCGCTCGAAGGCCTTGGGATCGTGCTCGGCCGACTCCTCTTTGGTCAGCCCTTCCCAGACGCCGTAGTCGAGGTTGATGAGATTGTCGAGCGGCTTGACCGGACCTGCCTGATTGAGGGTCGTGATCGCCTCTCCGACCTCAATCGCGCGCCGCAGGGGACTCGAGTAGACGGCGCTCAGTCCAGCGTCGGCGAGGCCGTGTGCGGCGTCCTGCGCCTCCTGGCGGCCCACCTCGTCGAGAGGAACTTCGAGCCGGCCCCGAAACCGCACCTGAGTGTTCATGACGGTGCGTCCGTGGCGAACGAGATAGATGCGGCAAGTCTCGGGTGCGACGGCGTCGAATCGGGTTGTAGCGTCCATCTACAGGGATCCTCCAGGAGCAAGAATTACGGGAATGTCCTTAAGCCTACGAGCGTTTCCGCCCGAAGTCGAGATGTGTCCACGTGGTTACGTGGTCTCTTTAGCAACGCCATGAGTGTCCCACTTCGGCTCCAGCGTGATCGATTCGCCTCGGGATATGTGCGGGCTCGCACTCGGCGAACTCTTTCCGCAAGGCCGCGACGGAGTAGAACAGACGTCGACGAATGTGTCAAGTCTGTAACGATTGTAGGGTTCGGCGCGTTCTCCAACACGAGTTTTGTGCAGTACATAACCCGTAAACTCTCAAGGCACACCTGCTACTTGGCTTCGGCCGCCCGATAGATGTAGGGGCGCAGGAACGAGGCCAGGTGATCCGCTCCCGAGTCGTCCAGGTGGAGGCCGTCTGACCCGAACCAGGGCTTGCCTTTACTTTCGGAATTCCAGTCGGCAACCGACACATTTGGCCACTTTCGAGCCTCGGTTTTGATCACATGGTTGGTCCAGTCGTACGAGCTTCGGGCCTGGCGCATCGTCACCCACACGATCCCCCGCACGCCCTGAGCGTCGGCCTGCTTGATCACCTCGCGCATCTGATCGCGGTAGGTGCCCGAGTAGTCGTTGTAGCCGACGTCGACGATCAGCACGTCGCCGAGCTTTGGCCCGTACCCGCGGATCGCCTGAAGCGCGGTGGTCGGGGTACTGCCGTCGTAGGGACAGCTGGGCGCCACCAGCCGCCGGCAAACCTTGAGATCGAGCTTCATCCGAAGTCCCCGGTCAAGCGTCTTTCGGGCTTCGGGCACGTAGTCGATGGAGGCCGGCACAGAGTCTCCGACAAACGTCACGTGGATCGGTCCGTGACGTGCCGGCGTCGTGGTCGTGGAGGAGCTGGTCTGTGACGTCGGCGACGTGCTCTGGCCGGCGCCGGCCGAGCCGGTGGTTGGCGCCGACGAGCTCGAACCGCAACCGGTCGCGGCCGCCGCCATCAGCAGACATGCCGCAGCGACCGCGCGGATCGGACTCCCCCAGGGGTACGCCATGCCCGGAATGGTACGAATTCGGCGCGTGGGGGCGTGTCACACGGCGTCCGTCGGGCCGCGTAGTGTGTGTGGAATGAAACTCTTTCGCACTCTTCTCATCTCGTTTGCGGGCGTGGCGGCGGTGGTGCTCGTAAGCGCGGCCATGGCCTCGGCGGCGGCGCCCTGGAAGCTGTCGGCGCGCGCCCACTCCAGCGGCGTCCAGACATCGCCCACGACTACGCACTACAGCCTGTCTCACAATGGCTTTGCCGGAGCAAAGCAGATCGCCATCAGCATGAAGGGCTCGCGCCGGTCTGCCCTGGCGGTGGTTTGGGTGCTGCTGTGTGCGCCGCCCGCCGCTCCGGGCAAAATCCCAGCGCCGGAGACCAAGCAATCCCATGGAGCATTCACGAGCTACGGGCTTGGGACCAAGATCCCCATCAAGTTCAAACTCCCCGGCAAGGTCGGGGAGTGCTCGCTCGACGTGACCGTCACCCCGTCGGGGAAGCCTCAGCTGACGTCGCTCTACATCTCGGCCTGGAGACGATGACGTCTCGGTGAATAAATGGTGCCTGGCACCATTTATTCACCGGCCTAGAGTGTGCGTGGTGAACGTGTGTTTTTGATCCCGTGGTACGTGACGCTGTGCGTCGCGCAGGGCGTGCTGGTCGCGATCCCGGCGGTGGGGCGAGATTCCACCGACCGGCGTCACGCGCTGGTGGGGATCGCCGGGCCGGCCGCGGCCATGATCGTCGGCGTTACGTTGGTGGGGGTGTTGGGCGGCGCGGGGGCGAGCTTTCTGACCTGGCTCGGCACCGTGGCAACGCCGGTGCTGGCCGGTTCGCTCGGCTGGACGGCCCGGTGGCGGATGCCGCTGCTCACCGCGATCGCCGCAGCCATCCTGTACGTGATCGCGTGGCAGGCGAGCGGTCGTACCGCCCAGGTTGCGGCGATGCTTCTGATCGGCGGGGCGTGTCTGGCGATCGCGGCGATCGTCGGCCCGCTCACCCCGGCCCGCTACCTCGCGGTGGGGCTGGTCGCGCTGGTGCTGGTCGACAGCTACCTCGTGTTTGGTACGACGCAGGTTGCGAGCACCACCCAGACCCTCCAGAACACGGTGCTTCCCAACGTCGGTGTTGCCAGCCACAGCAGGTCGCTGCCCGGCCTTCAGCAGGTCGACCTCGGGAACTCCTCGATGGGCTGGCTCGACTTCCTCGCACCGGCGCTGCTGGGCGCGGTGGTCGGTCGTCGCACCCGACCGCGTGTGCGAGCCGCGATCGTCGTCACCGTCTGCGCGCTGGCGTGGGGGCTCCTGCTCAACGTGACCGACGAGCTACCCGCGACCGTGCCCGTACTCGCGGGGCTGGCGGTGACGTGGCGCGAGTGGCGCTATCGCTGAGTGTGAGGCTGGCCGGTGTGAACCAGCTGAGCGAGCCGTCGACCGCCCCACCCGAGCACCGTCCCTGCAACAAGCGCGACGACGATGCCGGCAAGCGGCGTGACCGCCAGGGCAAGCTCGATCGCGATCAGTGCGACCGCGACGCTCCAGACGACCGCGATGGCGGCGTCGATCGATCGCCACTTGGTGTTCTTGTCGACCCACGAGCGACCGGACGCGGCGTGCACGCGCAGGCGCGAGGTGGCGGCGGAGAGATGCTCGGTGATCACCTTCCAGCGGGCCGCCATCTGAACTTGCATGGAGGGGCGACGTGGTCTCGTCCCCAGGTCGGCCGTGACCTCGTCGGTGTCGATGGTCGGCTCGCGCTCGTAGCCCTCGAACTGGTCGGAAAGCCTTGGTGTCTCAAACGTGTCAGTTGACATGAGCACGTCTTCGACGGTGCTGACGCCGTCCCTTCCCGAGCTGTGACGATTGCTAGTCGCCCTGGTGGCGGGGGGCGAGGCAGATCATGATCCCGCCGTCTTCGTCGTATGCGGGGAACAGGTCGACGCGCACCTGCTTGGTCATGCCGGCGTGGTTTTTGATCGTGAGGTGCAGGTCGAGCTTGCGCACCCCCCATTCCAGTACAAAGGCAATCGGATCCTGGCCCTGATCGAAGCCGCCGAGCTGCAACGCCTGAGTGGCGTGGCGTCCGATCAGGTCATGCTCGGCAAAGCCGGTGAACTCGAACACACCGTTGCCGCTGGAGAGGATGCGGCCCTCCTGGTCGCAGGTCAGAAACCCTGCTGCGGCCGGCGGGAAGAAGTCCTCCAGGATCTCGAACATGTAACCAAACCCGCAGTGGCTACAGCCCAGCTTCTGCCGCGAAAGACCTTCCAGGCCGTCGTCATCGAGGGCACGGGTGTGGCAGTTGGGACAGATCCAATATCTCATAAGGGACACACGCTTTTATTCAAATTCTGAGTCTATGAGCGGGCTTGTGGGGAAAGTGTAACTGGTGTCTTGGACAGTCCGGATCAGACGGGCATCGCTTTGCGGTGTGATTCGAGCGGTGGCGGTTGCCGCTGCCTGTGAGGGCGCGGGACCCAACGTCGCATTCGATCAATGGTGAGCGAGCGCTTCACGACCCTCGCGGATACCGTAGTAGACGATCACAAACCCGGCCAGAGGATCGGCCCACCACCAGCCGAACACGGAGTTCAGGACGAGGCCCGTGAGCACCGCGGCCGCGAGTGCCGCGTCGATCAGCGTCACCCGCGCCTCGGTCTGAAGCACGGCATTACCGAGCTCTCGGCCAGTTCGGTCTTTGCCGCCGGCAAGCGCAAGCATCACCACCACCGTCACCGCGAGCCAGGCGACGCCGATCGTGGACGGGTGCGGCTTGGCGACGACGAGGAACACGTAGAGAGATTGGATGGTGATGTAGACGGCCAGAGCGATGAAGGCCCAGCCGATGATCCGCATTGCACGCTGTTCGCGACCCTTATCCGCACCGCGAAGCTGCCAGATCACAACGACCGAGGCGAGGATCTCGATCAGTGAGTCGAGACCAAAGCCTGCCAACGCAACTGATCGCGCCGCGACGGCTGCGGCGAGGACGATCACGCTTCCCGCAACGTTCCAGGAGAGCGTCGTGTATTCCAGCCACAGACCGCGGCGAGTCAGCACGGCGGTGTGATCTGGATCGTCGGCGGGTTCCATCTCACGCCACACGCTACTGCGCTCGCAGCCATCGGTATCGTGCCGGCTCTGCGCCGTGGGAACGCGCTCTTGGCAGAGTCGGATATAGGGCAATGCTGGGCGCGGCGGCGGAGTAGTCGCGGTCGAGCACGGATAGCCGGTGACCGCGAGCGCCCCGCAGTTCACAATATCTTCACCCGCCTCGTCCCCGTTTCGTAACCCCGTGCGGTGCACCCCGCGTTCACAATCCTGTCGACACGAGTCTTGACATGGAACGAACACGCAACTGGAGGACGTATGCGCAAGTTGAGTTGGTTGATCGGGGTGGTCGCGGTGGTCGCTCTCGCGGCAGGATGCGGATCCAGTAGCAGCAGCGGTAGCAGCAGTGGCAGCAGCAGCTCCGGCGGAGGTTCCAGCAGCAAGGTTTTGGTGGGCGCGGGCAGTACCTTCGTTGCACCGCTGGTGCAATCGTGGTCGGCTGCCTACGTCAAGACGCCGGCTGCGGTCACGGTCACCTACGGCGCGATTGGTAGCGGCGGTGGCATCGACCAGATCACGGCGCGGACGGTTGACTTCGGCGCGAGCGATGCTCCGATGACGTCTGACCAGGTCACGGCTTGCAAGGGTTGCGTTCAGATTCCGTGGGCGTTGGGTGCCAACTCGATTGAGTACAACGTGAAGGGCGTTCCCAATAACCTGAAGCTGACCGGGCCAGTTGTCGCCGATATCTTCCTCGGCAACATCACCGCCTGGAACGACCCGGCGATCGCCAACCTAAATCCTGGCGTGAACCTGCCATCGACCCACATCACGCCGATCTATCGGAGTGATAGTTCTGGTACGAGCTTCGTGTTGACGGACTACCTGTCCTCGGTCAGCCCTGAGTGGTCGACCAAGGTCGGTACCTCGACGCTTCCGACGTTCCCCACCGGAACAGGCGCCGAGCACAGCTCCGGCGTGATCGCAGCGATGCAGGCAACCGATGGGGCCATCACGTACAGCGAGGTCTCGTACGTGGCAGCCGACAGCCTCGACTCCGCGTTGCTCGCAAACGCGGCGGGCAACTACACGTCGCCGACTGAGAAGGCGATTCTCGCGGCGGCAGCGGCCGGAACCACACGGCCGGACGGGACGATCAAGCTGGTGAACCCACCGGCCTCGGCACCCGATGCCTACCCGCTCTCGTCGTACACGTATGTGATCGTGCCTGAGCAGTCCTCGAAGGCCTCGGTGATCAAGGCGTTCCTGAACTACGCAGTCGGGCCTGATGGCCAGGCGCTAGGCCCGCCGGCTTATCCGGAACTTCCGGCGGCAGTTGCGACCAGTTCCAAGGCGCTGATCGCAAAGATCCACTCGTAATGATGATCGTGAGCGCCGGCACCGTGTGGTTGGTGCCGGCGCTCACGCTCGTCCAACACCCATGACAGTCGAAACTTCACCTCAAGCTCTCTCCACCAGCGGCAACTTCAAACGCCGCCTGGGTGACCGTGCTCTTCGCACCATCGCGGCCCTAGCCGTAGTCGTGTTGGCGCTGCTGATGGTGCTCTTGATCTACAACGTCGTAGACCAAGCACGGCCGGCGATCAGCCACTTTGGACTCGGATTCCTGACCGGGACCGAATGGAACTCGGTCACCAATCAGTTCGGCGCACTGGATCTGATCTGGGGCACGCTGGCGACCTCGGCCATCGCCCTCTTGATCGCGGTGCCAGTGGCTATCGCGATCGCGCTTTTCCTGACCGAGCTCGCACCGAAGGTGCTTCGAACCCCTGTTGGGATGATGGTGGAACTGCTCGCCGCAATCCCGAGCGTCGTTCTCGGCCTCTGGGGGATCGTGGTCATGGGGCCGTTCCTGAACGAGCACGTCGAGCCGTGGATGATCGCCCATCTCGGATTCATCCCGTTCCTGGGCGGATACCCGTCGCCGGTGGGGCTCTTGCCAGCCTGCCTCATTCTCACGATCATGATCGTCCCGATCGTGGCGTCGATCAGCCGCGAACTGCTCTCGAGCGTCCCGAGCGAACTCAAGTCGGGAGCGCTCGCGTTGGGCGCGACCCGCTGGGAGATGGTGCGTCGCGTCGCCCTGCCTCAGGTCAGCGCAGGCTTGGTGGCCGGCGTCATGTTGGGCTTTGCTCGAGCCGTCGGTGAGGCGATTGCGGTGACGCAGGTGATCGGCGGCTCGCTGGTTCGACCTCAGAACCTGTACGCCCCGGCCGACACCATGGCAGGCAGACTCGCCGCCCAGTACATCGGGACGCCAACCACGCTCGGGAAAGCGTCGCTGGCCTACCTGGCCGTGCTGCTCTTGGTTATCAGCCTGATCACGAACCTGGTGGCGAACCTGATCGTGCGGCGGATGCGACGGAAGTTGGGGGCAGCATGAGCGCCGAGGCCAACATCGACCTCACGGCACAGACTCCGCGAGCCCGGCGGCGAAAGCTCACGGGCCGGATCATGGAAGGCCTGGCGACTGCCGCGGCACTGCTTGCGGTTGCGGTGCTTGCGATCGTTCTGATCTCGGTGGCGAGAAAGGGCCTTCCGGCAATCAACCTCGATTTCTTCACCCAGAATGCCGCGCAGTTTGGGCAGCCGGGTGGTGGCATCGAAAACGCAATCGTGGGGACAGTGATCATCGTCGCGATCGCGGCGGCGATATCGCTGCCGCTGGGTGTGCTGCTGGCGATTTTCAACACCGAGTTCGCGCCGCCCAGACTGGCGGACGCGATCCGTCTCACGCTGAACGTGTTGGCTGGCGTACCGACCATCGTGATCGGCGTGTTCATCTTCAGCCTCGTCGTTGTTGGCCGCGGACAGAGCGGCTTCGCAGGAGCCTTGGGGCTCTCGATTGTGATGCTGCCACTTATCGCACGAGCAACCGAGGAGGTGCTGTTGCTGGTGCCGTCGACGTTGCGTGAGGGCAGCATGGCGCTCGGCGCCTCTCGCACGCGCACCGTCCTCACCGTGATTCTGCCGACGGCAGTCGGTGGGATCGTCACGGCCACGATCGTCGCGGTCGCGCGTGCCGCCGGCGAAACGGCTCCGCTGCTGTTTACCTGCTCGATCTTCGTAACCACAGTGGTGACGACCGATCCGCGTCAGGCGATGGCGACGCTGCCGATGACGATTTTCGCCAACTCAGAATCACCGAGTACACACGACCAGCAGATCGCCTGGGCCGCGGCACTCGTACTGATCGCGGTGGTCTTGATCGGGAGCATCGTGGGCAGGCTGCTCTCCGCCAAGACCCGACGCCAGATTGAGCGTGCGCGATGACCGACGAATTCGATGAACACACAAGCGCAAAGGCGGGTCCAGCCATGCACGACAGCGAAGAGTCAGGCATCATTGAGACCATGACAGACGAAGTCCCCGAGCCGAACCCTGAAACACCAGACGTGGTCGGAGCCGAAGAAGCTGCAGAGCCGGGGCTGGCACTGGCCCGTTCGCAGGCTAAGCTCGCCGAAATGGCAGGCCAACACGGCACCTCACCCCAAGACGGCCATAGGGTCGTATTCGGCCTCAAAGACGTGTCGGTCAGCTACAGCGGATCGGTGGCGATACGTAACGTCGACTTCAACATCCACGAGAACCTTGCGACCGCGTTCATCGGCCCATCCGGGTGCGGTAAGACCACGCTGCTTCGCAGCATGAACCGGATGAACGACCTGATCGACGGTGCCGAGGTTGCCGGCACGATCACCTACCACGGCCAGGACTTGTTCGCGTCCGGAGTGGACGCCGTTGAGGTACGCCGCCGCATCGGGATGGTGTTCCAGCGGCCAAACCCGTTTCCCAAGTCGATCTACGACAACGTCGCCTTCGGACTGCGTCTGCACGGCATGAAGGACGACCTGAGCGACCGCGTCGAGAAGGCGCTGCGACACGCGGCGCTTTGGGATGAGGTCAAGGATCGCCTGAAGCAAAGCGCGCTTTCGCTTTCGGGTGGCCAGCAGCAGCGCCTGTGCATCGCGCGGGCACTCGCGATCGAGCCGGACGTGATCTTGATGGACGAGCCGGCCTCGGCCCTCGACCCGGTCGCGACCCTCGCAATCGAGGATCTCGTCGGCGTCCTCAAAAACGATTACACGATCGTAATCGTCACCCACAACATGCAGCAGGCAGCCCGCGTCGCAGACATGACGGCGTTCTTCAGCGTTGACGCTGACGAGGCCGGCAACCGCAGCGGAATCCTGGTCGAGTCCGGCCCGACGTCGGATCTCTTCATCCGTCCGTCAGATCCTCGCACCGAGGCCTACGTCACCGGCCGGTTCGGCTAGCCCCTAAGCACAGCAGGCAGACTCCTCGCCCGCGGTCGGGGTGCAGCACGCGGCCGGCTGGGCGTCGTGATGGTGGTCGTGCTCTTCGTCGTTTTCCTCGACGTCGCCAAGCAGGGTGTAGACCTCCCACCGGTTACCGGCCGGATCTGCGACCCAAACCTTGTCCTGGAGGGCGTAGCAGCAGGCGGTGTCGCGCTCGTCGAGGGTCACCAGTCCGCTTTGCTTGAGGCGAGAGCTTGCGCTTTCGACCTCAGCGGTCGTGTCGACGCGGATGCCGAGGTGGGAGAGCGCCGGGCGGCTTGCCTGCTGGAGCGCGATGGCAACGGGCGGGTCGGCGATCTCGAATTTGGCGTATCCAGGCTTTCGCTTGGATGGCTCCTGCCCGAACAGTTCTGAGTAGAACGCGACTGACCGGTCGAGGTCGGGTACGTCGAGGGAGAGGTGGAAGGTGTTGCTCATCTAACGCTCCTTGGTTGGAATGATCACGGGCGTGATGCATCGAATGTCATCAATACACCATCTGCCTTTTAGCACCGTTCATCGCAAGTCGCAAATGTTCATGAACTTCGATATAGTCTCTCATCGATGAAGCGATTACCCACAATCAACTGCTGCACGCCCCTCGCCGGGTCATCCCTCTCCGACGACGATGCGGTGGAACTCGAAAAGCTGTTCCGCGTCCTGGCGGATCGAAACCGGCTCAAGATCCTCAACATCCTTTTGCGCGCCCGCGGGGCGGCGGTGTGCGTATGTGAGTTCACCGACCAGCTCGACCTCGCCCAGCCAACGGTGAGCTACCACCTCAAACAGCTTCGCGAGGCCGGTCTGCTTGACCGGGAGAAACGCGCCACCTTCGCCTACTTCCGCGTCCGGCCAGAAGCGATGGAGAAGCTGAGCTCCCTGGTAGACGTGGGGGCGCTGGCCGAGGCGAGCTGATGGTCACGGTGTCTGAACTCGACGACGAGGCCCCAGACACCGAAGCGCCTAACGATGACAGCGTTTCCGAGCCTCTCCCAGCCGTTGCCCCGGCGACGATCAGACAGATGACACGCGAGCACTGGCAGGCGGTGAGGCGGATCTACGCCGACGGTTTGACAAGCGGCAACGCGTCGTTTGAACTCAAGCCGCCCGGCTGGGACGAGTTTCAGCAAAGCCACCTAGCCGACCACCAGCTGGTGGCGATCGACGACGCCAAGGTGGTCGGGTGGGCCGCGCTTTCGCCGGTGTCCGAACGGTGCGCCTACGCCGGAGTTGCCGAGAGCAGCGTGTACGTCGCGGCTCGTTCGCGCGGTCGTGGAGTCGGCAGCCAGATTCTCAGCCAGCTCGTGTGGCGAGCCGAGATGGCTGGGATATGGACAGTCCAGGCCGGCATCTTCCCCGAGAACGCTGCGAGCATCGCGCTTCACCACCGTTGCGGCTTTCGTACCGTCGGGGTGCGAGAGCGACTCGGCCAGCGAAACGGCGTGTGGCGAGACGTGCTGCTCTTGGAACGCCGAAGCGGATTGGTCACTTGAACGTCAGGCTCGCGCGGTCGCTGCTGGCCGAGGTGATAGGCACCTTCACGCTCGTTTTTGCTGGCTGTGGGGCGATCATGGTTGACGCCAAAACCGGTGCGCTCGGTCATGTCGGTGTTGCGATCACGTTCGGCCTCGTGATCATGGTCATGATCTACGCGGTCGGGCACATCTCAGGCGCGCATTTCAACCCCTCGGTCACCTTCGCGTTCGCTGTCTCGCGGCACTTCCCCTGGACGCGGCTGCCGCTCTATTGGGCTGCTCAACTCGTCGGCGCGCTCGCCGCTGCGCTGGTGCTTCGCGGCTCGCTTGGCGACCTCGCCCACGTCGGTGCAACGCTTCCGTCCGGATCTGACGCCCAGGCATTTCTATGGGAGACCGTGCTGACGTTCTTTCTGATGTTCGTGATCATGGCCGTGGCCACCGATACCCGAGCAATCGGAGAGGCCGCAGCGATAGCGATCGGCGCCACCGTCGGCATGGATGCAATGTTCGGCGGCCCAATCACCGGCGCATCCATGAACCCCGCTCGCTCACTCGGCCCAGCGATCGCCGCTTCCGACTTCACCTCGATCTGGGTGTACCTCACAGCACCGCTCCTGGGGGCGACGCTCGCCGCTGTGACGTACCAGTTCCTGCGCGGCGAGGATGATGATCCAACGACCGCGGAGACCCCGCAGCCAGCCGACGAACAGTGGGTTGAGGCATGAGCCACGTCCTGTTTGTCTGCATTCAAAACGCCGGCCGTTCCCAGATCGCCCAGGCCCTGTTCCGGCAGGCAGCCGACGGGGCTCAGGAGGCGCGGTCGGCGGGTAGTCGCCCCGCCGCGCACGTTCACCCGGTCGTGGTCGAGGCGATGGCGGAGCTTGGCATCGACGTCTCGGAAAATACGCCCCACAAACTCAACCAAGGCGACATGCACTGGGCCGACATCGTCGTCACCATGGGCTGCGGCGACGAATGCCCGTATGTGCCCGGCAAACGCTACATCGACTGGGAACTTGACGATCCAAGCGGCCAACCCATCGAGAGAGTTCGCGAGGTGCGAGACGAGATCAACCGGCGCATCGCGGGACTCTTGGAAGACCTTGAATCGGAGGTGAGGAGATGAAGCACGTCCTGTTCGTCTGTACCCATAACGCCGGCCGCTCCCAGATGGCCAAGGCCTTCTGGGATACGCACGCGCCAGACGACGTCCGCGCCGAAAGCGCCGGTCAGGAACCCGCCAAAGCCCCATGGCCCGAGGTCGTCGAGGTGATGCGAGAAATCGGCATCGACATCTCCCAGGAGCGGCCGAAGAAGCTCTCGATCGAGATGCAGCTCCAGGCTGACTGGGCAATCACGCTGGGATGCTCCGGCTCCTGCCCCTACGTTCCCACCCGCGTCGATGACTGGCAGATCCCCGATCCCTACGGCAAGAGCCTCGACGAGGTACGAGCGATCAGAGACATCGTCGAAGATCGCGTCCAGGGCTTCATAATCGAACGCCTCGATGCGGTGCGCTCTGACTCCACCGCTCACCGTCTCCGCCTCGCCCAGCTGCTGCGTCTGCTCAGCGACGAGTTCTCAGAGACCCATCCGGCCGAGGAGATCCGAAGCTGCGCCGACCGAGAGCTCCTGCAATACGCCGACGCTCCGGTACGTTCCTTCGTGATGACCATCGCCCACAAAAACACGCGTGCCTGCCTGCGAGAGGGGCGATGCGGCACTCTGGCCGCAGCCTAACCCGCACTCTGGAATCGATGACCGAGGATCGGTGGTCGACATTGACCCGCCCGAGCCGCCATAGATGATCGAACCTCGCCGCATTGTCACGGTGGTTTTGATCATCGATGACCCCGACCTCGCAAAAGACATGAACTTTGCCGTCCGCGGAGCTGGACTAGACGTCGAGCGGTTGGCACCTCACGTGGCGAAAGACGAGGTTGAGAACTCGAGGAGAGGTGTATTTGGCTGACCGAGGGGCATCCGATGACCGCGGTGTTGCCCTGTTTTCGGCACTTCGCGCAGCCGGCGACGACACTCCGTTCGTCTTCATTGATCCTGACCGCGTGGCTACCACGCCGGTTCCGGGCCGCGGGACGCGCGACGCGGCGTTTGTGATCGAGCCGTTCAATCTCAATGCGATGCTCGAGTCGCTCCGAACCCGCGCCCGAAACGCATCGGCACCGGCAGCCCGCATCCTCACCGAAGAGAGCATCTCAATCGGAGACGTGGTCGTGAACTGCGGGATCTTGGACGTCGAGATCGCCGGCCAGCGGGCTCAGCTCAGCACCGGCGAGTTTGTACTCGTGTATGAGCTGGCCAAACGCCGCGAGCGCTTCGTCTCGATGCAGGAGCTGACCGAGATCATTTGGGGGCGCCGCTACGTGCCCGGCGAGAAGAACATCTCGGTCGCGGCCACCCACGCACGGCAGAAGCTTCGGCGGGCGGCGCCAGATCGTACCTTCCTCGAGTTCCGCAGACGCATCGGCTATCGATTCGACGTGTAGCCGCCTACGGGCGCCGCCGGCAAACGCAGGCCTACCAAGTGCCCGCTAGAGCGACAGGTCTTGGGAAGCGTCGGTGAACTCGCGAAGCTCTCCCGTCACGAGGTAGGCGGTTCGTTCGCCGATATCGACGGCGTTATCTCCCACACGCTCGAGGCAGCGGCCAATCACGATTGCAAACAAGCCGATCTCGGCATCCCCGACGCTGGTGGCGATGTTTCGGGCGAGGCCGTGGTTGGTTCGGTTGATGAGCTGATCCATCGCCACCAGCGACTCGGCGCGTTCTGCGTCTCGCGCGCCAAAGGCCTGCATCGCTTCGCGGATCATCGCGTCGCCCTGAGAGCCCATCGCTTGCAGATCAAGGGCGAGGTCGCCGGGCAGCGGTTCTGGGCCCATCAGCAGTGAGAGCTTCGCGATGTTGACGCACTGATCACCGATCCGTTCCAGATGGAGGTTCAGATGGATCATGCTGATCACCAGGCGCAGATCCACCGCCACCGGCGATTGGGTCGCGAGCAGCGACTCCACTGCAGACTCGATGCGGAGATTCAGACTGTCCACCTCATGGTCAGCTGCGATCACGCGCCGGGCCTGCTCGCCGTCGCGCCGCAAGAGCGCATCCACGACGCTGGTCAGCGCGCCGCGACAAAGCCGAGCCTCATCCTGGACGAGCGCCTCGACCTCATCTAGTTCGTGCTGGAACTCGACCCTCGACACCGAGCCAGTATATGGCGCGAGTCCGTCGGAAACGTGGGTTGGGGCCTCTCTACGCCGTTACCGACGCGGTGTCGGCGGGCTCCGCTTTCGGGGCCTCGGCACGGGGGTGATTGACGATTGCAACCCCAGTGATCACGGTGGCCAACCCGAGCGTGGTGGCCACCCCCGGCAGTTGGCCCTCGAACGCCTCAATCACCACCGCGACCGCCGGGGCGAGGAACGTCCAGGCAAACACCCGCGCGCTCGGCCAGAACTTGAGCGCGACATAGAAACCAACGTAGGTGATGATCTGCGCGCCCACGATCAAAAACACGAGGCTCGCGGCCAACTTGGGGGACGTCCAGTCGTTTGATCTGGCGCCGTTTGAAAGCACCAGGTAGGGGATCAGCATTAGTCCGCCGGCGAGGAACTGGGCAGTGGTGGCGCCATACACATCGAAGCCTGGGTCTCGGAGACTGAGGTAGCGCATCCCGACGCCGGCCAGCGCCCAGCCCCATGCACCGACCAAGCAGACGACCACTCCGAGCGCGACGTTTGTGCCCGAACCACCCGAGTCGGCGGCGAACACGACCACCACGATCCCGGCGAAGCCGACCACCAAGCCCACCGCCCGGAGCGGCATGATCCGCTCGCCGAGCACCAGCCGACTTGTGATCGCCGCGAAGAACGGCGCGCTATTCAACAGTACCGACGCGATCGCCGCGCCCGCGAGCAACGTCCCTTCAGAGATCCCCGCGAGAGTGATGGTCACGTTTCCGAGCCCGATCGCGAAGGCCCACGTCCACCCGTTTTTGGTCGAAGGCAACCGCGAACCGATCACACGGAGCACGACCAACATGATCACCCCTGCGGCCAGCGCTCGGACGGTTGCGATCAACGCCGGCGAGGTGAATCGAAGAGCCGCGCTCGTCACCGGGTAGGCGACGCCGGCGAACACCACCGCAGTCCCCAGCACGAGCGGGATCGGCATACCTCCTGGCCTTCCGGCC
The DNA here is from genome assembly GCA_963708725.1 of uncultured Actinomycetes bacterium. GTDB lineage: Bacteria > Actinomycetota > Thermoleophilia > Gaiellales > JAICJC01 > CAVPTL01. The sequence continues at coordinate 29,936 of CAVPTL010000003.1, forward strand.
CGGCGCTCAGCTCCTCCCGATCGGCTTCGAGTGTCGGTCAACGAGCGGACTATAGGCATCCCGCAGGCTCGGGCCTGCCCCGGATCTCGCTCGAAGACGTGCGTAAGAGGCGTCATCGCGCCACCCACGCCGCCCGATTAAATGCGCGAGTCTCCGCGACTCTCCAAAGCCGAGGCGGGGACTCGAACCCCGAACCGCCTGATTACAAATCAGGTGCTCTGCCAGTTGAGCTACCTCGGCGAGGGCGAACCCCGAATCGGAGAGTTTACAGAGTCCTTGCGTTGCTCTTTGCCGTCGATCACAGGACGCGAGCAATCTGCACGATATGCAGATTAAACGTTGTACATACCAACTTGTGGCCATGCTGGTGATGCTTGCAGTAACGGTCATGGGCTCCACCCAGGCACAGGCAGCGCCCTCTCCGCCTCCGCTGAGCGGCTCATTCGCGCCGGTAGTCGGCACGCTTTGGGGGGCGTACGCCAACGAAGCGGGTGGATACCAGGCACTCGAGCCAAAGCTCGGACGAAAGCTCGCGGTGGTGCAGAAGTACATCCCGTGGGGATACTCGAGCTGGAGCTGGGGGATCGGGCCGGTGATCGCCTCGGGCCATGCTGTGCTGTTGTCATGGTCGGCGGCCGGCACGACCAGCGCGGCGGCGATTGCCTCGGGTAGTCAGGACGGGGTGATCCGAAACGCCGCGATCCAGCTGAAGGCACTCGGCGGGGTGATCCTGTTGCGGCCGTTCTTCGAGTTCGATCAACCGGTCGGGCACCCCCGCTACATCGGATCGCCCGCGCAGGTGGTCGCCGCCTGGCAGCGCACGTACACGATCTTCAAGTCGGTTGGGGTACCCAATGTCAGGTTCGTGTGGTCGCCGATGGCCTTCGACTTTGCGCGTGGGGTTGCGCAACAGTTCTGGCCAGGCTCGGCCTACGTCGATTGGGTCGGGCCGGACGGGTACAACTTTCCCGGACGTTCGTTCCGCGACTGGCAGACGATCTTTGGATCGGCCTACGAGTTTGCCGTGGCTCAGCACAAGCCGATGATGATCCCCGAGACCGCGTCGCCGGCCAGGGATCCCCGCACACCGGGTTGGCTGATTCAAGGGGCGGCCTGGATTCAGGCCCACCCCGACGTACGGTCGGTCAACTACTTCGACTCGATCAGCCCCAAGGGCTATGACTTCCGGTTGTCGGTGAACCCGCAGGTGCTGGCCGCGTTTCGCAGCTGGGGTCAACAGTCGTACTTCTCGCCGATGGATTGACGTTTACGGCGAATCCCCAAAACGGGTATTTCAGGTTGGAGCGAACGCAACTATCGTGGGGTGACCCCCAATCTCCACGGAGCGTCCCCCATGGAACAGCATCAGCTGCTGGTATCCCAGCTCGTGGCCGACGCCGTCGAAGGTTCTACCAGCGACGGCGCCGTAAGTCGGATCGTGAACGTCCTCCTGGAGTCATCCAGGACCGACTCGGAGCGTGCGGGCGAGCGCCTGCGCGTGTTCGGCTGGGAGCAGGAGCGGATCGATTTCACCACAGTGTGGAACTACCGCGTGATCGGTGAGGAGAGCGGCGACGAGTATGTCGACTTCTCCCTCTCGATCGATGACGGCCCTGATCTGCTGCTGTCGGTCTTTGGACTTCAGCTGCAGATCGCCCTCAATGGCATCGAGGGCACCTCCGCCGATGAGCTCGACTGTTTTCTCGAGCTGATGGCGATGGCCAAACGGCCGATGGCCGAGGCCTCTTAGTCGCAGACCTGGGCTCCGCGCCCGCCCGAAGGTGGACGTCCGTTCGGGCGGGCGCGAGTGTAGGAGCCGCCGACGGTGCGCACAACACCTCCGGCACGACCTAACTGTCCAGCCGCGCGCACTGTGTGCATAGCCCCCTGCCTGGGTGGCGTTCCACCACGGCAGGATCGCGAATTTGCCGCAGTTTTCCAGTCTGCTGCTATCATGTGAGCACGGGCATCCGGCTTGGAAGCCCCGTGAGGTTGATGCTTTCTTCGCTCGGTGTGAGGCAAGTTGATTCCTCAACTGATGCGAAGCGACCGCGAGGTCGCCAAGGAGAGTTACAACCAATGCAAGAAGAAACGTTCCGATCCCTCGGCGTGTCCGATGACGTGTCCGACGCGCTCAAGGCGCGTGGCATGGCCGCACCGTTCGAGATTCAGAGTCAGGTCATCCCCGACGCGATGTCGGGCCAGGACATCCTCGCCAAGTCTCCCACCGGTTCGGGTAAGACGCTGGCGTTTGCGATTCCGGTGGTCGAGCAGGTCGCAGCCGACGGGCCGACCCCCGCGGCGCTGATCCTGGTACCCACCCGTGAACTCGCCGCGCAGGTTGCGGCCGAGACCACCGCGATTGCGAAATCACGTGGGCTTCGGGTCGCAGCCGCGTATGGTGGCGTCTCGATCGGCGAGCAGGCCAAGAAGGTCAACGGCGCTCAGATTCTGGTCGCCACTCCTGGACGGCTCGAGGATCTGTGCCAGCGGCGCAGCATCTCGCTGTCGGGTGTGCGGATCCTGGTGCTCGACGAGGCCGACCGGATGCTCGACATGGGCTTTCAGCCCCAGGTCGACCGGATCGTGAAGCGGCTGCCGCAGGGCCGCCAGACAATGTTTTTCTCGGCCACGCTCGACGGTGAGGTCGGCCGGCTGGCCCGCGCCTACACCACCGATGCCACCCGGCACGAGCGGGCGAGTGATCCGCAGACGATCGAAGAGGTCGATCATCGATTCGTCTCGGTCACCCACGAGAACAAGGTGACGACACTGGTTGAGCTGCTCAAGGTCGATGATGAGCCCACCCTCGTGTTCGTCCGCACCAAGCACGGCGCCGACCGGCTGGTGCAAAAGCTTCGCCGCCACGACCTGGACGCGGTTGCCATGCACGGCGACCTCACCCAGAGTGCGCGTGAGCGCGCGCTGAAGAGGTTCGACTCGGGTCAGGTGCGCACGCTGGTTGCAACCGACGTTGCCGCCCGCGGCCTCGATCTCGAAAAGATCGCCACGGTGATCAACTTCGATCCGCCCGAGGACAACAAGGGCTACATCCACCGCGTGGGGCGCACTGGTCGCGCAGGCCGCTCCGGCACCGGCGTCACGCTCGTGTTGCAGGAGCAGCAGGTCGACGTGAGCCGGATCGCTGCTCGCCTCGAGCTGTCCGACGAGTTCAAGGAGACCGGCATGCAGATCGCCGCTCCACGGCTGGTGTACACCTCGCGGCGCGGCCGCGGCTCTCGCTGGTAACCGCTCGCGAGGGGCGCTCGAAGCGGTAGCTTGTGCCCAGATGCGTCTGGTCACCGATTACCCGCGCAACGTGCAAACGCTCGAGACGGTGTGGATCACACTGTCAGACGGCACGCGCCTGGCCGCCCGGATCTGGCTTCCCGAGGACGCCGACGCCGATCCGGTGCCGGCGATCCTCGAATACCTGCCCTACCGTCTGAACGACGGGACGGCCTCGCGCGATGCCCGCCACTTCCCGTATCTGGCGGGCCAGGGGTATGCGGCGGTGCGCGTCGACCAGCGCGGCACGGGCGAGTCGGATGGGATCCTCGATGACGAGTACCTGCCGCTCGAGCAATCAGACGCCTGCGAGGTGATCGCCTGGCTGGCCGAGCAATCGTGGTGCACCGGCACGGTCGGCATGATCGGCATCTCGTGGAGTGGGTTCAACGGATTGCAGGTCGCCTCGCACCGACCGCCCGCACTCAAGGCGATCGTGACGCTGTGCTCGACCGACGACCGCTACGCCGATGATGTCCATTACGACGGCGGCTGCATTGGCTCTGACATGTTGCAGTGGGCGGCGTCGATGTTTGCGTGGAACGCGCGCCCGCCCGATCCCGCGATCGTGGGCGATCGGTGGCGTGAGATGTGGCTCAACCGCATGCGCGAGGCCCCGCCGTTTATCGATCACTGGCTCGGACACCAGCGCCGCGATGCCTACTGGAAGCAAGGCTCGGTGTGTGAGGACTACACCGACATCGAGGCGGCCGTGTACGCGGTCGGCGGCTGGGCCGATGGCTACACGAATGCAATCCCACGCCTGCTCGAGGGTCTCCCCGGCCCGCGCAAGGGCCTGATTGGGCCGTGGGCGCACGCCTGGCCGCAGGCGGGGCCGCCCGAGCCGACGATCGGGTTCCTCCAGGAGATCACACGCTGGTTCGACCACTGGCTGAAGGGCATCGACACCGGCATGATGGCCGAGCCGATGCTGCGCGCCTGGATCCAGGAACCGTTGCCGCCGGCGACGTCATACACCGAGATTCCGGGTCGGTGGGTGGCCGAGAGCCAGTGGCCGCCGACCTCGACCCGTCCGTATGAGTACGCGCTCAACCTCGGCCGCATCGACCTCGAACCGGGCCCGGAGGTCGCGGTTCCGATTCGCGGCATCCAGACGGCGGGGTGGGATGCGGGTTCGTGGTGTCCGTACGGCGAGCCGGCCGATTGGCCCGGCGATCAACGCGCGATGGATGGCATGAGCGTCACGTTTGACTCCGACCCGCTGACCGAGCGGTTCGAGATCCTCGGGTTCCCCGAGGTCACGCTCGAGCTCGAGAGCGATCGACCCAACGCGCTGGTGATCGTGCGGCTGTGCGAGGTCGCGCCCGACGGCTCCTCGACGCTCGTGACTCGCGCGCTGCAAAATCTGACCCACCGCGACTCCGACGAGTTTCCCGAGCAGCTCGAGCCTGGGAAGCGCTACAGCGTGACTGTCCGGCTCGATGCCTGCGGCCACGCGTTCGCGCCGGGCAATCGCATCCGCATCGGTGTCTCCCCGACGTATTGGCCGTGGGCGTGGCCATCACCAGAGGCTGCGACCCTCACGATCCTCACCGGCGCGAGCCGGCTTACGCTTCCGATCCGTCCGCCCAGCCCGGCCGACGAGCAGCTGATGCCGTTTGGCACGCCGGAGGAGTCGCCACCGCTTCCCACCACACTTCTACAGTCGGGGCCGGCGGGCCGCGACCTCACCCGCGATCTCTCGACCGGGCGTCAGCGGCTCGTGTATGACTGGGACGTGGGAGGCGTCTCGCGCCTGCCGAACGGGCTCGAGTGCGGCGATACGAACACCACGACGTTCGAGATCGTCGAGGGCGACCCGTTGTCGGCGTCGGTGCGATGCCGGATGACGGGCACCCAGTCGCGCGCCGACTGGCATACGCGCTGGGAGTCAGACAGCGTCATGACCTGCGACGCCGAGACGTTTCGCGTGATCACAACGCTGCTTGCGTATGAGGGCGACGCCTGCGTGTTTTCCAACACGTGGACGTCGGAGTTCGCCCGCGAGTTCGTCTAGGCCTGGCGGTTTCGCTCGAACTTGCGGTAGAGCTCGGGGATCTCGTCACCCGGCACCGGCCGGCTGAGCAAGAAGCCCTGGCCGAGATGGCAGCCGTGATCTGTCAGGAATGACAGCTGCTCCTTGGTCTCGATGCCCTCGGCCAGTGCCACCAATCCGAGGCTCGCGGCCAGCTGGATGATCGTCTTGACCACAGTCTGGGCGTCCTGGTCGCCGGGCAGGTCGGTGATGAACGAGCGATCGATCTTGAGTGCCGAGACCGGCATCTGGCGCAGGCGCGAGAGCGACGAGTATCCGGTACCGAAATCGTCGATCGCCAGCCGAAATCCGTCGGTCGAGAGCTCCTTCAGGATCTGTTGTGAGCGGTCGGGATCGGTCATGATGGCCGACTCGGTGATCTCGATCATGAACTCGTTGGGTTTGAGTCCAGCGTTTGCGACCTCGGCCCGGAGCTTGGTGCCCATCGCGGGCTGCCACAGGATCGGCGGGAGGTTGACCGACACTCCGACCCGCACGCCGACGTCGCGCCATGCGCGGGACTGGCGGCAGGCCTCGGTCACGACCCAATCGGATATCTGGGTGATCATTCCGGTGCGCTCGGCCAAGCCGATGAACTGATTCGGAGCGATCATCCCGCGCTCGGGATCCATCCATCGGATCAGGGCCTCGACGCCCACGATCAGGCCACGGCTGATGTCGCACACCGGCTGATAGTGGAGGACAAACTCGTCGTGGTTGACCGCGTGGCGTAGCCGGGTGGTGACCTTGAGCTGGTCGGACGCATGCCGGTCAGACACCCCGCCCCCGCGACCGTTGGCGCGAGCTTCGGTCATCGCCGCTCGTGCTGCTGAGAGCAGCGCCTCTGAGTCTTCGCCGTGCGTGGGGTAGACCGCGACGCCGGTCGAGACGCCGACGTACACCTCGTTGCCGTGGATCGTGAACGGCGTCTGGAGCGCGTGGCGGATGTGACCTGCGACCGCATCGGCAACGTTCGCGGCGTCCTTGGAGGGCGATCCGCCCTCGGTCGAGTCCATGTCTGCCAGCAAGACGACGAACTCGTCGCCGGCCTGGCGGCCGACCACGTCGGCCTTGCGGGTAACGGCTCGCAGTCGCTCGGATACGCGGCGCAGGAGCTCGTCGCCGACCGCCCGGCCGAGGCCCTCGTTGACAAGCGTGAACTCGTCGATATCGATGAAGATGACCGCGGCGGTCGAGCCGTACCGAACGGCGCGGTGAAGCGCGAGGTCGAGGTGCTCGGTGAACATCGCGAGGTTCGCCAGTTCGGTGAGCGGATCGTTTTGGGCAAGGAAGTCGAGCCGGTCGGTGACGGTGCGAAGCTCGGTGACGTCGACAAACGAGAGCAGGGTGCCGCTCGACCCGCCGTCGGCACCGAGCAGCGGGGCCTCGGACATGATCGCGTGGCGCTGGGTGCCGTCGCGCCCGGTCAGCTCGAGCTCGAGGCTCTGACCTGGCTCGATCTGGTCGAGTTCGACGAACTCGGCGAGGGTGGAGGCCGCGAGGTCGCTCTGTTGCTCGACGCCGAGCATCGCGCACATCGCGGGGTTCACAAACAGCGTCTCACCTGCGGGGCCGGTGTGCCACAGCCCGACCGGGCCGGCGGCCAGTGCGTGGAAGCGCTGCTCGGACAGGTGCACGTCGCTCTCGACCTGGATGCGCTGCATGAACTGCGCGAGCTGGTTTCCGACCGCGCCCATCAGCTTCAGCAACGCGGCGTCATGCTTGCGCGGTGACCGGCTGAAGAATTCGATTACGCCGAGTGCGCCTTCCTCGAGCACGATTGGGAGGGCGAACGCGGCGTGGAGACCGATATCCGCGGTGTTGCGGATCCGGTCAGAGCGACCCATGGTCGCCACGTCGTCGATCCAGATCGGCCCGCCTTCGGCCCAGGCGCGACCGGGAATCCCGACGCCCAGGGGAAAGGTGGTCGCGCGAGATGTCGTTTCGAAGGCGGTGGCGTCGATCCCGTCGGCGTGCCACACCGATGCGCAGCGCAGCTGGTTTGCTTCGCGGTCGACCGTCCACAGCGCGCCCAGCGCCCATCCGAGGCTGTCGGAGAGAGCGGCGAGGATCTGGGGAGCGGCGGTGTGGACGTTTTCGGCGGCTTGCTGCGGCGTGGTGGCAACGGGGCCGGCTTCGACCTCGACCGGGGACTCGGCCTGGACCTCGGGCTCAGCGTCCGAGAATGTCGGAGTCGCCGGCAGGGTCAGGTCGGGAAACACTTCCGACAGGGGAGTCAGATCTGGCGAGGACTGCTGGGCGGCCTCTTCTTTGCGGAGGCGGCGCAGCGCTTTCTTTGAGAGTTTGGGAGGCTTGGGCACAGCCGCTTGATCGGCTCCCCGGATCCCGAATTAAGTCGCTGCGCTGCTACGATTTTCTCACGATGAAGTTTGGATCCAAACTCCCGCGAAGCGCCGACCCCTACCGCGACACCGAGGTGATCGATGCGCGCGCTCCGCGATTCAACCAGGCGGTGATCGGCGGGCTGGCCGCGGTTGCGCTGGTGACCGGCTGGTGGTGGCTGCTCGCGATCCTTGCCCTGCAGCTGATCCTGGGGCTGACGCTGGGTCGCCGCTGGTGCCTTCCGTGTGTGACCTACTACGAGGTCGTGCAGCCCCGCTTCGGTGAGGGGCCGCTCGAGGATTCGCGGCCGCCGCGGTTTGCCAACATGATCGGCGCGGTGGTGTTGAGTGCCGCGACGCTCGCACATCTCGCCGGCTTTGCGCTTCTGGGGTGGATCCTGGGTGGGCTGGTGGCCGTGCTGGCACTGCTCGCCGCCAGCACCGGGCTGTGCGTGGGCTGCGAGTTCTATCGAATCGGAGCGCACCTGCGGGGAGTCCGCTCCCACCTGCTGGAGCGGGTCGATCTCGACGATTTCGAGGGCGTCAACGGCGATGACTTCGTGCTCGAGTTCACCCACCCGCTGTGCTCGGAGTGCAACGCTTTGGAACGCAAGCTGCGCGATGAAGGCCGTGACGTCGTGACCGTCGATGTCCGCTCCCGGCCCGACCTGGCTCGCAAGTACGGCGTGGTGGTGGTCCCGACCGCGGTTGCGGTCGCAAGCGGTGGAGTGGTCGCCGCCCGACTCGCCGGCTGAGTGAATAACGGTGCCAGGCACCGTCATTCATCCCACGCGCCGGTAGTGTGCTCGCGTGCGCATCCTCCTGCTCTCCAACATGTATCCGAGCGCCGAGCGGCCGGAGTACGGGGTGTTCGTCTCCGACCTCGCCGACGCGCTGCGCGATCGCGGCCACGACATCGACGAGGCGGTGCTGCGGGCCGGGAGGGGTGGGTTGGCGCGCTATGGCCTGCTGGCGGAGCGCGCGCTGCGCGAGGCGCGCCACCACCCAGATGTGATCTATGCCCACTACCTCGTGCCGACCGGCCTGGTCGCGTGGGCGGCCTCGCGCGCAAGTGGAGCGCCCTATGTGATCACCGCGCATGGCCGGGACGTCCGAAATGCGCAGTCAAGCGGAGTTCTGGGACGGCTGACGGGAATGGTGCTTCGGCATTCGGCGGCGACGATCGCGGTGTCCGACTACCTCGCGGGCCAGCTGCCACCGGGCGCTTCGGTGGTCGAGTCGATCGATTGCGGCGTCGATACCGAACGGTTCACGGCTGATGGCTGGGAGGCGGGGGAGGGGCCGCGGTTCCTGTTTGTCGGCTCGCTGATCGAGCGAAAGAACGTGGCTCGCTTGCTGGAAGCGTTCGAGACGATCGGCCGGGGCGCATTGACGGTGGTCGGCGACGGCCCGCTGCGCGCTCAACTGGCTGCAATCGCCCCACCGGGAGTTCGCTTCACCGGCCGGCTCGATCGTGCCGCGGTTACCGCCGAGCTTCACCGTGCAGACGCGCTGGTCGTGCCGAGCCTGATCGAGCCGCAGGGCCAGGTGGTACTCGAGGCGCTCGCATGTGGTGTCCCCGTGGTCGCCACACGCGTCGGCGGCCCATCCGAAGTGGTGACCGAGGCCTGTGGCGCGCTGGTCGATCCGCTCGACGTCGAGTCGATCGCAGGCGGCATGCTGCTCGCGCTCGAGCTCCCGGTTCCGTGCCCGGCGGCGGTCGAGGTGGCTGCCGACCACGATCGGCGAAGGCAGGCCGAGCGAATCGAGGCCGTGTTGATGGCAGCCGTCGAGTCCCGCGCCACCCGCTCGCGCAAGTAACCTTCTGGTGTGACCCTCAAGGGCATGTTTTCCGTGGTTCGCCGGGGCCGCCATGAGTCCGACAATCAGCTTCGGGTCGAGCCGTCCGAGCTGGGCCTTGCCGTGCACCCAGATCGTGGCACGTTTCTCCAGTTCTCGGCGCCCGGCAGCCGCGCCAGCCGAGAGTCGCTCAACCGCCTCGCCGCGGTGGTCGCGCATGCGCCGGGAGACGCCACCGTGATCGAGCTCACCGTGAACTCCGGTTCGCCGGTTCAGCGTCGTCTGGGCGTGCGCCACGTGCCGTCGGTGTACCTCATAAACCACCGCGGGGTGGTCACCCACCACTGGGCCAGAACGCCCCAGATCGGGGAGTTGGAGGAGGCGCTGGGTTCGGAAGAGCGCTGGTATGCTCCTGCACATGGAGCAAGTTGACGCCGCGATTCAAGTGCTGCTCGGAGTGAGCCTGATCGTGCTTGTGCTGATGCATTCGGGCAAGGACACGGGTCTCTCGGGCATGTTCAATCCCGCCGGCGGCAGCTACGGCGGCACGGCGGTGATGGAGCGAAACCTCACACGGCTGACGGTCGCTGTCTCGATCGCGTTTGTGATCAACACGATCCTGCTCGGGTACCTGCTCAACCACGGCTGATCCGAAGCCGATGGTGGGCAGGTAGACTGCTGTCTCCCGCGCTGGTGGCGGAATTGGTAGACGCGCAAGGTTGAGGGCCTTGTGACTCGTAGAGTCGTGGAGGTTCAAGTCCTCTCCAGCGCATGGGTCGAAACCCGCTTGAAAAGGCGGGTTTCG
>CAVPTL010000004.1:0-8043 GCA_963708725.1 uncultured Actinomycetes bacterium
GGCACCATTTATTCAGTCGCATCAGGCGGAGTGTTCATTGCCGCCGCGCTCAGCCTGCTGGTAGTCGCGGTTGGGCGATAGGTGCTCGCGACCAGATCGCCGTGGTCAGGAGCCCTCGCACCAGTAACGCGATGACGCAGGTGCTGGTCGCGTAGGCGGCGACAACCGTCCACGCCGCGCCGATCGGCCCGAGCCATGGGATCAGAGCTACACCCGCGACGATCTTGACAACCAGGAGCGTTAGGTTGATCGCGGCGAACTGGCCGGGTCGGCGAGCGGTGAAGAGCAGGTACTTGAACGACGTGTAGGCGCTGAGCGCTACCGCAGCAAGGCAGAACACCGGAATCAGAGTGGCGGCGTGGTAACTCGAGCCCAGCGCCGCGTCGGCCAAGGGCCGGCGGAGCACTGAGATCACACCGCCAGCAAGGATGAAGACCGCAGTGACGCCGAAGCCTCGGCGTACGTACGCTCGCAGTTCGGTCGCCGACGAGAGCCGCGCCGCGTCGGGGAGCAACACCGCGCCCATGGTCGCCATCGTGAACTCGACCAGTGCGAACATCCGCGCTGGTGCGGCATAGGTCGCGAGCGCCCCGGCAGTGAGAAACACGGTGGCGATGAAGAGCTCTGCTCGCAAAGCCAGGCCATAGATCAGGCTGGACGCGACCAGCCATCTGCTGTGATGAATGAACGTCTTGCGGGTCGCCGAGGAGGGCGGGGTGTTCGCGAAGCGGCGGAGCTGGAGCAGCCAGGGAGCGCCCGCGATGGCGTAGGCGGAAAGCAGCATGGGGGCGTTGTCCACTCCCAGACCGAGCAGTACGCCGGTGGCGATCAGCGCCCCGAGGTTATACGCCGCAACAGTCCGACCAAATTGCCGGAATCGCTGGTAGGCCTGGTATCGCGAAACGGTGGTCTGGAACAGGCCGTAGACACAGCCAGCCGCCAGTCCGGCGAGCGCTGCCGGCGTGTAGCGTCCCGCGACTCCGTAGTTGGCTGCCGGGACAAGCGTGGCCAGCCCCAGTACGGCCACCGCACTGGTTCCGATGACCTTTACCCGCAGGTACACGGCGTCCAGGTCGGCTGTTCCGTGCTCTCGTGCGGTCAGATCGACGTAGGCCAGGTCGAGCCCGGACAGGAGCTGGCTCACGATCTGGTACACGGCCCACCCGAACGCGTAGGCTGCGAACTCCTCGTGCGGGAGCACGCGCACGATCAGGAGCAGAGCCGCGAGCGTGGCTCCGCGCGAGATGGCGGTGCCCGATCCGACCCACGCGAAGTCGCGCAGGATGCGGCGCGGGACGACGCTCATTCCGCGGTCCCCGTACCGAGCGTCAGGCCGTCGTTGAGCGCAGATTGCGCCGAGTGGCGGAGCGCACGTATCTGCTCGAACATCTCGCGCGACACCGCGGCCCGTGCCCCCATCAGACTGGTTATCTGAGCCGTAAGTGCTTCGCGCTCGATGGAGTCGGCATCGACGCACCAATCGCGGAGCCCGAGATCGTCGGATATCCCCAGCCCTTTGTGAGTGTCGGACACGATATGGACGCTGGGGGTACCGGCCAGGGCGGCAAAGATCGTCGAGTGCAGGCGGGTCGCCAGGAGGACATTGGCCTGTTGGTAGACAGAAACAAGCTGCGCTGGACCCGGGGCTTCGACGACGGTGACACGATCCTTGAATCTGGACAGGCGATCCCGAATCGCCGTCGACGGCTCCATGTCGCCGACCACCTGAACAACGATCATGATCCGCAGCAGTTTGTCGGCCTCGAGCAGTTCGGCAAGGGTGTCGGAGATGACGTCGGAGAGTCGCGCACGCTCGGCCTCCTGGGTGCGCCGGTGCGAGAACGGCAGCGCACGGATGGTGAGCGCGATCACCGGTTCGGCGCCGGTGAGGCCGGGCGGCGAATGTGGTGGGTCGAGCAAGAACGCCATGTCCGCTGTGCGCTCGATCTCGGAATCCAGATGACCGAGCGCTCCGTCCAGATAGGCGGCTGACAGGCGCTCGCGAACGTAGATCCGCCGGCAGGTCGCGAGCGCTGTCCGCATCATCCGACGCGCGGTGCGGCCATGCACAGGCCCGACGCTCACTCCCATCAGCACCGTCGCGTGTCCAAGTGCACGCGACAGTCTCAGCAGGTAGAGCATGCGCCACACGAACATCCCTCCTCGAAACCCACCGTGCGAGTACAGGTACGAACCGCCCTTGGCGAGCACCACGTCAGCTGTCGAAAGCGCGTCCCAGACCGGCCGGTCGTCGGGGTGGGCGATCCGCCGCGCCCGGCCCCCGACGAGCCGCGCGCAGACGAGTGCCGCTGCCGACCGCGTCAGCCGCGAGGCCCACGCGATCGGAGTTCGGCCGTGCATCGAGCGAGACGGCACCGGCGTCCCGAGGACTCTGACGCCGAGCGCTTCTGTCTCGGCAATCTGAGCGCGACTCCAGGTCGAGCCTCCGCAGAGCTCGGCCGAGACCACGGTGATGTCGACCTCGGGCCGCGAAGCACGGATGCCGCGCACCATCCCGATCAGAATGCCGAGGTCGCCTCGATTCTCATCGGTGGACGAGTGGGTGACAACCACGCTAAAGCGTGTAATGGATGTGCCTCCTCCAGTCGAATTGGTCGCCCATGCGCGTCAGCGAGTGCTGCAAAGTACACGATTTGAAAGTGGAGTGCATACCTGTTGGATTAAGGAAAAATCGCTGCTACACTGCTCGCGCTCTTGCCACAGAGGGCGGTGACCGGCGCGGGATTCCTCGCGGTCGCCATCGCTGTGTCGACCCTCGATAGGCAGGAGCGCGACCAACTTGAGGTCCAACGGAGATTCGGAGCTGACCGGTCATGTCGCCGCGCTCCGGCGACGAAAGTGGATCGTGATCGTCGCGGTGGTTCTGACCACGGTCGGTGCCGCGTTCCTCGCCTCCCGGCAGGCCAAGTCGTTCGAAGCCGCGTCTCGCGTGTTCGTCAATCCCTCGGCCCAGCTGACCACCGGTGCCACCGGCACCGCCGCAGAGGCCCAGGCGCGGTACCTCTCGACGGAGGCGGCGCTCGCGCATACCCGCGAGGTGGCCGCGGCGGCGGTTCGGCTGGCTCCCGCGGGGGTGTCGTCGGCTGTGCTCTTGCAACACACCACCGTGGCGGCCGACCCGGCATCGAACATCCTGACGATCTCGGTAACCGATGGCAACGCCCAGGCGGCGGTGGTGCTGGCGAACGCCTACGCCCGGGCGTTCCAACATGAGAGCGCGGCGGCGGGCGTGTCGAACATCGACAAGGGAATCCGGGGCGTCAACCACCAGATCACCGACATCAAACGGCGGATCGTCGCCGCCAAAGGCTCTGGCGTCAGCCCGTCAGCACTTCGCTCGCAACTGTCGGGGCTGATCAAGGTGCAGCAGAAGCTGATTCAGCTCAAACTCGTCCAGCCGAAATCGGCGAGTGTTGTACAGCCGGCGTCGAGCGCCACTCAGGTCAAGCCCAACATTGGCCTGGACGCGGCCCTCGGTGTGGTCGTTGGCCTCGCAATCGGGCTCTGCATCGCCTTCCTCGCCGAAGCGTTCGACACCCGTGTGAGGTCGTCGCAGGAGGTGGGTGAGCAGCTTGGGTTGCCGGTCTTGGCTCGCATCCCGGCGCCTCCTCGCGCGCTTCGGGATGGCCGCGGTCTGGCGATGCTCTCCGAGGACGGCGACGCAAATGCGGAGGCGTATCGCAAGCTTCGCCTGGCGGTGGATTTCGCGAACGTCGGGCACGCAGCCCGAACGATCCTTGTGACCAGCGCCGTGGAGCAAGAGGGGAAATCCACGACGGTGGCCAACCTGGCGCTCGCGTATGCGAGTACCGGACGACGGGTTGCGCTCGTCGATCTCGACCTCAGACGGCCCGCGATCGGCGGGCTCTTCGGTTTGGATGGATCGCGACCCGGCGTCACCGATGTTGCGCTCGGAACTGTGGCTGTCGACGACGCGATGGCGGTGTTTCATGTCGGAGCCGCGACCGCTGCTCCGCCTTCAGCCGGCGCTTCCGAGGGCTCATCGACGCTCTCGATTCTGGCTGCAGGGTCGATGCCACCGAACCCCGCCGAGTTTTTGGAATCGGAAGCAGTCCGCACGATAATTGCCGAGATCGCAGATACCGCAGACGTGGTACTGGTCGACTCACCACCGATGCTCCCGGTGAGCGACGCCCAGGTGCTCGGCCGGTTTCTGGATGGGGTCATCGTGGTCGTTCAATCCTCCCTGGCGCGTCGCCCGGCACTTGGAGAACTGCGCCGTCTCCTGGGCCAGATGGATGCGAGCGCACTTGGCTTTGCGCTCACCGGCGCTGGAGGCGAGCACGGCGACGTGGTGGGGTATGGGTACGAAGGGCGCGATCCCGACGGGTCTGCGGGCGGATTGGCGCTCTGGCCAACGAGCGGTGAGGGCGCATCGATTGCGGGTGCCCCACCGGTCGATACGAGGGCCGTCGGATGACGTTGCGGGCGACGGCGATCGCTGGCAAGGCGTGAGCGCCAGGGTGACGATGGTGGTTGGGGCCCGGCCCAACTTCGTGAAGATGATGCCGGTCTTCGAAGCTCTGAACAACGCGGGCCTTGAACCGCTGGTGGTGCACACCGGCCAGCACTACGACCAGCGGATGTCGGGAGATGTGCTCGCCGATCTTGGGTTCCCCGCACCCGATATTCATCTCGAAATCGGCTCGGGCACGCATGCCGAACAGACCGGTCGCACGATGATCGCCTTCGAGTCGCTGGTACTTCGACACCGGCCCGACATGGTGGTGGTCGCAGGGGATGTGAGCGCGACCCTCGCGTGTGCGCTTGCGGCGGCAAAGCTCAGCATCCCCGTCGCGCACGTGGAATCTGGCCTTCGATCCGGAGATTGGTCGATGCCCGAGGAGATCAACCGGGTACTGACCGACCGGCTGTCGACGTTGCTCTTCACCCACAGCCCCGAGGCCGCGGCCAACCTTGAGTCCGAGGGTGTCGCCGCAGAGCGGGTGCATCACGTTGGCAACTCGATGATCGATTCGCTGCAGCGGCTCCTGCCCGAAGCACTCGACCGCGCCGTCTGGCAGCGGGTGGGATGTGATCGGCACGAGTACGTGCTGGTGACACTGCACCGCCCGTCGAACGTCGACAATCGCGTGCAGCTACAAGGGATCGTGGAGTCCCTGGTGGAGCTCGCCAAGCAAGCGATTCCGGTCGTCTTCCCGATCCACCCGCGCACCCGGGCGGTGTTGGTGGAGTCGGGGTGGCTTGACGATCTGGTGGGCGCGGGCGTTCGCTGTTCGGAACCCTTGGGGTACCTGGAGTTCCTCTCGCTGGAGGCAGGAGCCGGCGCGGTCTTGACCGATTCCGGAGGGGTTCAGGAGGAGTCGTCGGCGCTCGGGGTGCGTTGCTACACCCTGCGAGCGAACACCGAACGTCCGATCACGATTGCGATGGGTACCAACACCCTGCTGGGTGACGACCCCGCGGCCATCTTGCAGGTACGGCCTTCTCGTCGTGCGCCAGTGCCGCGCCGCATTCCGCTGTGGGATGGGGAGGCAGGCCCTCGCATTGCTGACGTGATTGCGGCCGCGCTTCGTCCGCGCGTCCTTGAGTACGAACCACGGAGATCGTCGGTTGCCTAGCGCCCAGGAGGCCCGCGCGGGTGCGCCGGATCGTGTCGAAGTGCTCGGCTGCTCCATCGATCCATTGGACATGCGCGCGAGCATTGCCCGGTGCGAACAGATCATCGAGTCTCGGAGCACCACCCAACTCGTGGCTATCAACGCGTCCAAGCTGATCGCGCTGCGTGGAGACCGGCGGCTTCGGCAGATCGTCGAGCGCTGCGAGCTGGTTCATGCCGATGGGCAGTCGGTCGTGTGGGCGTCTCGGCTGCTCGGCGTGCCCATCCCTGAGCGCGTCCCGGGTATCGAGCTGATGTTCGAGGTGCTTGCGCTCGCCGAACGCAAGGGCTACCGCGTGTACATCCTGGGCGCACGCGAACATGTGCTCGAGACGGCGGTGGCCGAGCTTTGGCGGCGGTATCCGCGATTGATTCTGTGCGGCTGGCACCACGGCTATTTCGCGGCCGGCGACGAGGCCGAGCTGGCCGAGGAAATCGCACGCTCGGAGCCAGACATCGTGATGGTCGCAATGTCATCGCCCCGCAAGGAATACTGGCTTGCCGAGTACGGCCGCACCCTTGGTGCTCCGCTCAACCTCGGCGTGGGCGGCTCGATCGACGTTGTCGCGGGAGTCACCACCCGAGCGCCCGCCTGGATGCAGCGAATCGGGATGGAGTGGTTCTTTCGGTTGGTGCAGGAACCGCAGCGGCTCGGGCGCCGCTACGCCGTGACCAACGCGCGTTTCATCGGATTGCTCGCAACCGAGCTTGTCCGTTCGAAGACCATCCGGCGGTGACGCGCTGATGTGTGCCCGGGTGCTGGTGGTGACCAACATGTATCCGACCACAGATGAGCCCTGGTACGGGGCGTTTGTGGCCGATCAGGTGGAAGATCTGCGGGAATCTGGCATGGACATCGAGGTGATGACGTTCGACGGTCGGGAGCGGTGGCGGGCGTATCTCGAGGCGGTACCACGTCTGCGGGCCGCCGTCCGGGGCCGAGGCTTCGACCTCGTGCACGCGCACTACGGGCTGACCGGCGCGGTGGGGGCATTCCAGTCTGACGCACCGCTGGTCACCACGTTCCACGGTAGCGACCTGAACATCCCATGGCAGCGTCGCTGCTCGGCCGTCGCCGCTCGTCGAGGGGCGGTCATCTTCCAGTCGGCTCGGGACACCGCGCTGGTGCGTCACGCGCGGGCCGCGGTGATTCCCTGCGGCACCGATCTGGGACGGTTTGCGCCGGAACCCCGGACCGCGGCCCGGGCGCGACTCGGCTGGATCGATGCACCGACAGTACTGCTCCCTGGAAGCCGCCGGCGCCGCGTGAAGCGCGCAGACCTGTTCGACGCGGCGGTGGAGATCGCGGCCGAATCCGTACCATCGCTGCGGCGCGAGTCGCTCGAGAACGTCTCTCGCGATCAGGTCGCCGACGCGCTGAACGCTGCAGACGTGGTGATGGTCACGTCGGATTGGGAGGGCAGTCCGATGGTTGTCCGCGAGGCTCTCGCGTGCCTGACCCCGGTTGTCACGGTCGATGCCGGAGACGTACGACAGGTGCTTCGTGAACTACCGGATTGTCACGTCGTCGACCGACGTCCCGAGGCGCTGGCCTCGGCGTTGCTCAAGGCCCTGAACGCCGAGCGCCACCCGGCTTGGCGTGAGCGCGCAGCCGAGTATTCCCGAGCGTCGGTGCTCACGAATTTGCTCTCGCTGTACGCCGACGTGCTGGCGTAATGCACCCCGCGGCCGGGCTGACCCGGCGGGTGGCTGCGCACTCGGGATCGTGGCTCGCTGCGTCGGGTGGGCTCGCCGCGCTCGCGAGCCTCGGCATCGTCGCGGATCCTCGGCTCACGTTGGGCGCGGCGATGGCCGGATTCGCGCTGGCGGCGGTGGTGCTTCTCCCAAGCCGGGTCGTCGTCGCCGGATTTCTGGTGTATCTCCCGTTCGAGGCGTGGATCGTGGGCTTCCTCCCGGGATCGGTCTCGTCGGTCGCGCGCTACGGCCCGGAGGCGCTGGGTGTGGTGATGCTGATCGTGGCACTGTCCTCGACTCGGATCGAGGCCAACCGTTGGCGCGATCTCCTGGGTGCGTTGGCGGCGGTTGTTGTGGTGTGGGGCATCGCGGCGTTGCACGCGGGGATCTCACCCACCACCGCGGTCGTCGGCTATCGCTCGGAACTTCGGTGGGTGCCGCTGGCCCTCGTCGTCGCTCTGACCCACGACCACGCCGGCGACACCCGCTGGTACGGGCGGGCGGTGGTCGCTGCGGCGACGATCCAAAGCGTGATCGCCGTCTCGGAATGGATCGGCGGGGCGCCGGTGTCGGCGTTCTTCAGCCCGGATTATTCGATCGTGATCGGGGGGCTCTCGGTCTCGTCGGCGAGTCAACACGTCCACTCGATCTTCGGCACGTTCGAAAACCACAACGCCTTTGCCACC
>CAVPTL010000005.1:0-18655 GCA_963708725.1 uncultured Actinomycetes bacterium
CACGTGCGTCAGCCGCTCGGGCCAGCCCGTGTCGGGATCGGGGTGATCGACGATCAGCACGTCGTCCCATTTCCGCTCCCACTCGATCGCGATCGGGTCGACCGCGTAGGCCTTCACGAAGCTGGGGTAGTCGCGCACCACCAGATGGGCGAACACGTCGTCACCGCGGCGGAAGATGCTGAAGCGCGAGGCCCCGAGCTCGCGCATCCGCTGCTCGAGCTCGGGCCACACCGTCGCGTGATCACGATCGTAATCGGCCGCCATGCCCGGCCGGATCCGCCAGGTCAGCCCGAGGTGCTCGTAGCCTTTGGAGCTCATATGGTCGTGAAGTCGAACTCGAAATCACCCACGGCGGAATCGAATCGCCCCTGGTGAATGCCATCCACGACGCCCACGACCGCCGCGGTCAGCGGTTCTCGCTCGCGATCAAACCGCTCCGTGTCGGTGGCGATGGCGATGCTCGCCACGATCCGGCCGTCCTCGACCAGCGGAGCGGCGATACACGACACCCCCGCTGCGAACTCCTGCTCGTCGTAGGCATATGCACGGTCGCGAATCCGGGCCAGCTCCTCATCCAGCAGGTCACAGTCACAGATCGTCGCCGCCGTCCGGCGCCGCAGCGGGTACCGGCGGATGTACTCCTCACGTGCGTGCGGTGGTGCGTAGGCAAGCAGCAGCTTGCCGCCGGCTCGCGCATGGCCGTCCGCGTACGGGCGGCCGATCATCTGGGTCACCGGCGATGGCTCGCGGCCGTCAACCGACGCCAGCACGCGGATCTCGAGATCGCCCCAATCGGCCAGCCACACCTGCTCGCGGGTCACCTCGGCCAGCTCACGGATCGCAGTGAGCAGGTTGCGGGGCACCGGAGCTCCCCGCACGTAGGCCTGCGCCACCAGCGCCGAGCTGGGGCCCAGCACGTAGCGGCGTTCCTCGTCCTTGGCCAGCATGCCCTGATCGACCAGGGTGTTGAGCAGGTGGTAGGTCGTCGACAGCGTCAAGCGGTTGGCGAACGCGATCTCCTTGGCGGTCGCCCCGCCGGGTCGATCGGCCACCCACAGCAGCAGCTGACACGCGCGCGTGACCGACTGGATCCGCGTACCTCCCACTGCGGTGGACGTGCCGTTGAGATGTGAGTCAACCGTGTTCATCTGATCCTCGCTCGTCGCGTTGGGTGAAAGCGGGGCGTTGGGACGGCGTCCAGCCGAGCACCTGTGCCCCTCCATCGACGTGTAGTACCTGTCCCGTCACGTACGACGCCTCGTCGCTGGCCAGGAACACCGCGACGTTTGCGACCTCGTCGGGGTCGCCGAGCCGCGCATCCGGGAATGCGGCTGCGCAGCACGTCGTATTTCTCCTCCTCGGTCAGCACCCCGCGCATCATGTCGGTGAGGATGTAGCCGGGAGCGATGGCGTTGGCGCGGATGCCCTGGTGGGCGAGGTTGACGGCCAGTGCGCGCGTGAGTCCACTGACCGCGGCTTTGGACGTGTGGTAGGCGGGCACCCCGAACATGGGACGTGACCCACCGATGCTCGAGAGCGTGATGATCGAGCCGCCCTGGCCTGCCGCCACCAGCCTGCGAGCGACCACCTGGCTGCAAATGAACGTCCCCCGCAGGTTCACGTCGAACACGCTGTCCCACTCCTCGTCGGACAGCTCGAGGAAGGTGGTGGTACCACCGCCGGTGGTGATGCCGGCGCTGCACAGCAGCACCGAAACGGTCCCGAAGGCGGCCTCGGCCGCATCCACCATCGCGTCCACGTCGGCGCGCACGGCGACATCACCGCCGACGCCGATGGCCGCGCCACCCGCCGCGCAGATCGCCGAAGCGGCCTGCTGTGCGCGATCCGCGGCTCGATCGGCGATCACGACACTGGCACCCTCGGCGGCCATCATGGTGGCGCTGGCGCCACCGATGCCGCCCGCCCCTCCGGTGATCAGCGCCACCTTGCCCGCAAGCCGGTTCATGCTCGCGCCCGTTCGGCGGTGCTGCAGGAAGCGGCGATCTCGCGCATCTCGTCCGCCGTCAACGGGCCGGCCGCCTCGGCCGCGACCACCTCGGCGAGCTCATCACGATTCTTGACCCCCACCACGACGGTGGCGATGTCGGGCAGCGAGAGCGCGTAGCGGTGGGCGAGGCCCGCCGCCGACTCGCCGCGCCCCCGGGCGAGCGCCCGGAAGCCCTCGGAACGCCGATAGATGACCGCTGCTGGGTCATCAACCGAGACCGGCCGGTCCACGCGGTCGGTCAGCCCTCCGGCGGCGGCCGCGCGGATACCCATGATCGGCACGCTGTGCTCGGCGGCCACGGCCCGGATCCGGGGATGGTCAGGCTGCTCGCTGGCATCGAACGGCCACATATCGTCGGCGGTTTCGAGCACGTTGGCGACACATTGCACCGCACTCGGCGCGGGATCGTCGGCCAGCAGGTCGCAGATCGCGTCGGGGTGCGCCGCCCCGGTCAGTCCCCAGCCGCCGATCACGCCCTCGGTCATCAGCTGCTCGAACTGGGGACGCACGAGCTCGCGGACGGTCTCGATCTCCACCAGCTCCGGCCCGCGGGCAGGATGCCCGGCAGGTCGCACGTAGCTGTGCAGCAGGAACAGGTCGACGCGACCGACTCGCAGCCGCTTCAGCGAACCCACCAACGACTCTCTGATCACCCCGGTGATCGCGTCGCGTGGAGTGCTGTCGCTCAGAATGACTTTCGTGGTCACGCCCACCCCCTGGGGCAAGCGGCCGCCAAAGGCGTCGCCCACGACCAACTCGGCCTCGGGGCTGAGCTCACCGGGACCGTAGGTGGGCGCGAGATCGATCAGCGTGATGCCCGCGTCCACCGCCGCCCGCACCGTCGCCAGGGCTTCGCTGCGCTCGACCGAGCCCCACACGTTGCCGATTCCGCCGCCGCCAAAACTCAGCGCGCTGACGCGACCGAGACGTCCGAATGGTCGCATCTCCAAGGTTGGCCTCTTCCTGGTCGTAGCTCAACGAGGGTCGCTGTACGAGCGATTCGCCATTGTGGAGAAAAACCTTTTTCCCCGCAACTGTCTGTGATGATCTCAGCGCCGCGAAGCGGTGTCAAGTGTGCTTGCTTTTCGTCGCGCCGACCGTCACAATAGCCGAAGAAAAACGTCTTTCTAAGGGAAGGAGGGGTGATGACGGTAACCGGCCCCGACCGTACCGAGGACTCCTCCGAGGCGACGCGCCTGAGCGACCTCTTCTGTGCGCTTGCGGCGATTCCAAGCCCGAGCAATTTCGAGCGTGCGTGCGGGCAGGCGGTAACGGCCGAGCTCGAGTCGCTGGGCCTGAACGTGCGGTCTGACAGCGCCGGCGCGACGGTCGGAAGCGACTGCGACAACCTTTACTGCCAGATCCCGCCGACGACCACCGGCCGCCCGCTCTTTCTGTGCGCCCACCTCGACACCGTGCCGGCCACCGCCGACCTCGAGCCCGTGCTGATCGACGGCGTGCTGCGAAACGCCACCCCCTCGATCGTGGGTGCCGACAACAAGGCCGCCGTCGCGGTGATCCTGGAGACGATCCGCACGCTCGTGCTCGATGAGCGCCCCCACGCCGGCATCGAGTTGGTGTTCACGATCGGCGAGGAGCGCGGACTGGTGGGATCGACCGCGTTTGACAGCTCGATCATCCAGGCCCGAAGCGGTTACGTGCTCGACCATCCCGGTGCGATCGGCGGCTATGTCGAGGCGGCACCGTCGCGCTTCGTCGTACGCGCACAGATGCACGGGCGGGCGTCGCATTCGGCCATCGCGCCGGAGGAGGGAATCAACGCGATCGTCCCGATCGCGCGGGCGATCGCAGCCATGCCGCTGGGATCGGCGGCGGTCAACATCAACGTCGCCCGAATCAAGGGGGGCGCTGCCATGAACGTCGTCCCCGACTTTGCCGAACTGGCCGTCGACGTGCGAGCGGTCGAGCACGCCGACGCCGAGCGCACGGTCGCCGAGATCGAGGCGATCCTCCAGGTGGAGGCCGGCAATGCCGGGTGCACGCTCGAGATCGAGGTGCGCCACCCCTACTCGGCCTACCGGGTCGCCCCCGACAGCGCGGCGCTGCGGCTCGCCAGGGCGGTTTTCGCCGAGCTCGATCTCCCGGTTGAGTCGTGGGTGACCCGAGGTGGCTCCGACGCCAACGTATTTTGCAAACGCGGGCTCGACTGCCTCAACCTGACTCACGCCGTCGCCGGTTTTCACGCACCCGACGAGCGGGTCGCGGTCGCCGACCTGGTATTGATGAAAACGGTGCTGCTCGCGATCATCGCCGAGGCCTGCGCCGAACGGTGACCGTCTCGATGCCCACCGCAGACTCACACCTGCACATCTTCGCCGACGGATTCACCGGGGAGCTGGGCACGTCTCCCAGCGGCGGCGACGAACTGGCGATCTACGAGCAGCTGCGTCACGAGTACGGCATCGAGCGCGGACTGGTGCTGGCGTTCGAGGGCAAGCCGCAATACATCGGCAACACCACCTACGTGCTCGAGCTGGCTCGCACCCATCCGTGGATGGCACCGCTGGCCCACCTTGACTGCGCGCCGGCTCCCACGGTCGAGACCTTGCAGGAGCTGCATCGAGCCGGCGCACGGGGTGTCGCGGTCTACCCGCTGACCGGCGACGAAGGCTCTGCCATCGGGGCGTGGCCGGCTCCCGTACTGGCCGAACTGAATACGCAGCGTGCGATCGTCAGCATCAACGCCGGCCCGGCGGCGACGACCGCGGTCACACCGGCGGTGGAGCAGATGGAGAACTGCACGGTGCTGTTCAGCCACCTCGGGCAGGTCGGCCCATGGACGCATCCGCCCACCCTCGCCGAGGCCGGCGAAGTCCTCCAGCCGCTGCTCGCGCTCGCCGGCCGCCAACACATCGCGGTCAAGTTCTCGGGCCTGTACGGCGTCAGCGAGCCGCCGCACGACTTCCCTCACACCGCCGCCCAGCCGGTGATCGACCTGGTGCTCGATGGCTTCGGCCCCGGCCGGCTGATGTGGGGCTCCGACTACGCCCCCCTGCTCGACTTCGTGACGTTCGTCCAGGCAGCCGACACGCGACTGCTCGGCAACTGCTCGCCGGCCGAGGTCGACGGGATCATGGGTGGCAACCTCTTGCGGCTGCTGAACGCTCGGTAGGCCGCCGTTTCAGTGCCGCGCCGGCGCGGTCGATGCGCGCTCGATCAGCACCGGCGCAGGGGAGCGGACCACGGTGTCCTCGACCTCCACGCCGTCGATCAAGCCGATCAGCGATTCGACCGCCGCCTCGGCCATCTCCGCCAGTGGCATCCGGATGGTTGACAGCGGCGGGTTGAGATACCCCGCCACGGGGGCGTCGTGGAACCCGACCATCGAGACGTCATCCGGTACCCGCAGACCAGCGGCAGCCACCGCCGCCATCCCGCCCACGGCGCTCGCGAAGCTCGCGGCCACCACAGCCGTGGGCGGCCTACGGCTGGCCAGCAGGCGCTCGACCGCCTCAAAGCCGCCGGCTTCGGTAAAGGTGGTCTCGATCATCCGTCTGGGCGGGGTGGCGAGCTCGTGGTGTCGCATCCGGGTCACGAACCCGGCGCGCCGGCGAAGCGCGGTGTCGGCGTCACGCGGCCCGGTGACGTAGGCGATCTCGGTGTGCCCCAGCCCGACCAGGTGATCGACCGCCAGTCCGACTCCGTAGCTGTCGTCGACCAGCACACTGACTCCCGAGCTGCCCGCCCGCCGGTTGACCATGACAACCGGCAGGGGGAAGGCCGAGACTCGGCCGGGCGCATCCTCGCCCGTGGTTGCGCTTCCGATCAGAAGGCCGTCCACCCTCCCCTCCATCAGCAGCCGCTGGTAGGCGGCACTGGCCGGCCCGAATTCGGAGGCGTCGGCGACCAGCACGACGTAGCCCGCCTCGCCCGCTCGTCGCTCGGCCCCGCGGATGATCTCGGCGTTGACCGCGTAGGCGAGGTTGGGCAGCACTACGCCAATGGTCATGGTGCGCGAGCGGCGCAGCCCCCGCGCAAAGCCGTTGGGGACGTACGAGAGCTTGCGGGCGGCGGCGAAGATCCGTTCCCGCGTCTCGGGTCGGGCCGATACGGTTGGATCGCCGTTGAGTACGCGCGAGACAATCGACACGGTAACTCCACACTCGGCGGCGACATCCACCAACCTCGCCCGTTCTCGCTGGCTCGTTGGGTCGTCCGCCGAACGGTCCCGACGCATCAGGCGATCATATCAACGGTCATCCACTGACGAACTGGTGGGTGATCACATGAGTGTCGGCGATCTCAATGATCGCAGCATTGAGCATTCCCGATGTGTAGTCACTGCCGGGATTGATACAGAGCGTCTCGCCGATCTTGACGGTTCCCCTGCCTTCGTGCACATGGCCGTGCAGCCCGAGCAGCGGCTGTGTCTCCTCGATGAACTCTCGTACGGCGGTCGACCCCACGGTGGTCATCGTCACCCCGCTGGCGGTGAGCTTCATACCGAACTCCTCGTCCAGCTCCGGAGCGTCATCCAGACCGGATGCGATTGGCGGCGGGTGCAGCACCGCGATCATGCTCTCGGGTACCCGCACCTGCCTGGCCATGCCGTCGATGCGAGCGCGAAGCTCCGGTTCGGGTAGCTCGCGTTCGGTGTCCCACGGGGTTGGGTTCGAATAGCCGGTGGTGATCATCTGATGGTTCCCGTCGAGATCGATCACGCGGTTCTCCGCGAACTCGACCACATCGGACGAGCTCAACGCCTCGTCGATCGAGAGGAAGTCATCGTTCCCCGGAGCCATGAAACACCGGATGCCCGTGCCTCGCAGGCGCTCCTCGGCGAGCGTCACCCACTCTTCGCACGACTTCAGCACGACCTGCCGAAACGCCGCGTCACGGTGCGCCTCATCGGCCTGCAAATGCGCCAGCTCATCGGGAGAGACGACGGTCGTGTAGTGGCCAAACGCGCGGATCCGCCCGTTCAGTTCGAGCATCCCGGCCTCATCGAGCCCCAGATAACGATCCTCGCCGTAGTTACAGTCGAATGTCCCATCCGCGTTCTTGACGATCGGCACCAGCATCTTGCCGGTGATATCTCCACCGAGGATCAGGTAGTCGATCTCGTACAGCTTGCCCGAGTTGATGAACTTCCGGAAGCACACGTCTGAGCCGTGCACGTCGGTGGCGAACAGAATCCGCCGGCCGCTTTCCCGCGGCTTGCGCCGCACCCTCAAGACCGCTCCCCCATCACTCCGGGGGAATGGTCTTGAAGGCGAGATCGACGTTCACTCCGCGACCGCGCTGGATCGCGCGGGCCACGTAGTAGTACGCCACTCCGACGATGGCGATTCCCGCCAGCACCCAGATCGGCGTCCACGGATTCGGAAGCCCGATGCTGTCGTGGAAGTAGATCGCCAGCGCGATCACCGCGACGTTCCAGACCACCGTGATCCCACCGAATACCGGAAGCACCGGAATGCCGGCGACCTTCCAGTCACCCTGGCTGCCGTTGTACACGGCCGGCAGACGCCAGGGCATGAGCAGCCCGGCGAGCCCGACCATGACGATCGTGAAGTAGCCGAACAGCACCAGGTAGGTGAAGTAGGTCAGAAACGAGGTGCTGAACGCCGCCCATGCCTCGGCGATTACGCACAGCACCGTGACGATCACGATCGCGATCACGGGGGTGTGGGTCTTGGGGTTGACCTCGGTGAACTTGTTGGGGCTGAGCCCGTCGAACGCCCAGGCGAACGGCACCCGGTAGGCGATTGCAGCGTTGGCGTAGAGCCAGGGTGGGATGCAGCAGACCAGCGCGAGCCCGAGGAGCACTCCGACGAAGGTGCTGCCGGTGAGCACGCCCACGAAGTAGAGGGCATACGGAGCAACCGGCACGCCATAGGCGCCGTTGCTGGCCGCAATCACAAAGTCGGCACCCATCACATGCAGGAACAGGATGGCACTGAGAAGGATCAGGAAGCCCTGTCCGTAACCGCTGATAAGCACCGAGGAGAGCTGGCGCTTTCGCACTCCGGCACCCTTCATCTCGCCTGCCAGATAAATACCCGCGTAGGCCGACACCGTCAGACCGTAGGTCACGAATACCGCACCGATCGTGTTCTTTGTCGAGTAGCCGTCGGTATCGGGATAGACCAGGCCCGCCTTGTGGCCGGCTGCGATCGTCGCGGCGTAGGTGTTCTTGACGTGCGTGAACGGCTCAGAGAACGAGTTCAGGTTGGAGACGAACGTCTCACGAGAGGTGAAGAGCAGGATCAGCATGGTCGCGATCGACCCGGCGAAGGCGATCAGATAGAAGATCGTCATGATCCGGCCGGCGAACTTCGTGCCGAAGACGGCGACGGCGCCGCAGGCGATGATCACCAGCGAACCGATCACAAATGTCCAGCCGTTGCCGGCGATGGTGGTCGATGCATCGACCCACGACGAATAGCCACCGATCGTGCCGATGATCGCGAGTGTCGGTGCGATGATCAGCCTCACGCCCGCCGTGGCCACGAAAGCCGCGCCCATGATCGCCACGATCAGATAACACAGGTTCGACGCCAGCGCCGCCGACGGGTGGATAATTCTCGAGATGAACGCGTAGTCACCGCCAACGCGCGGCATAGCCGCACTCAGCAGCGCGAACGTGACAATCGTGAACAGGATTCCAACGAGCCCGATGATGAAGGCGACCACGAGATTCGCACCGGGGAAGGCTGCGTACACGTAAAACAGCCCGAACGCGAGGGCGGCGCCAAGCGGAGTCGCCACTGACGCGTTGTAGGTAATCATGTCCAGGAGCGAGAGCTCCCGCACCAACCCGGTTGCCTTACGCGTAAACGGTGCCGCCTCGCCAGGCTGGCTGGCCGGCTGACCCGCGTTGGGGTCGTCCATGTGACTCTACCTCCTAGAAAGAATCCGGCACGAAGATAACCATCGGACACTATGAGTGAATCCAGATATGGGTGTGACTATACGCAGCGCCCTCGGCTGGGTCAACGGCCCGCGTTTCTCACTATCTGAAAGGCCTTGGTCAGGGGCTGGATTCGAGCGGATGCAGCGCCAAAGCGGTTACCTCAGCGGTGATCCAGGGGAACGCAGGCAGCGAGCTGATCAGGTCGTGGAGCTCGGTTGCGTCCGCAGCGTGCCATATTCCGACGTTCTGGGAGGCGCCGGGAATTCGCCAGATCCGGCGGATCTGACCGGCGGCGACCAGCTCGAGACCGCGGACGCGCTCGGCGGCAACCAGCGCTTCCCGATCATGCGTGGACATGTCGGCCGGGAGCGTGAGCGTGATGTGTACAAGAAACTCCATGGAGTGCGGCAATAGCTATATTACCACCATCGGGTTTGAGGAACGAGGGCTTTTGCACCATCTGAAACATCCACCAGCCGAAGCCTCGGCCATACCATTTGACCGCGCCGAGTTTACCCAACGCTATGAGCGACTTCAGGCGTCGCTCGACCGGAATGGGCTGGACACGTTTCTGTGCTTTTCGCCCGAGAATATCTACTACATAACCGGGTTCCAGACGTTGGGATATTACTTTCCCCAGTGCCTGGTGTGCCCCCACGGCGAGGCCCCCACCTTGGTGTTACGCGAGTTCGAGCGGCCTGGGGTCGCGGCCATGACCTGGCTGGAGCATTCCCGCGGGTTCCTTGACCACCAGGATCCTGCCGATGTGATCGCGGAGGTCGTCGCCGCCCACGGTGGTGCGCGGGTCGGGTTCGAGGCAGACAGCTGGTTCCTCACCCCCGCTCTACTGGCCCGGATGCAAGCCCGACTCACCACCCCGGCCGTACCCGTGGAGGGCCTTGTCGAGCTTCAGCGACTGGTCAAGAGCCCCGCGGAGATCACCATGATCCGGCGGGCAGCACACCATACCGACGCCGCGATGGCGGCCGCATTCGCGGCCTCCCGCGTGGGGGTGACCGAGGACGAGGTCGCCGGCGAGACCTACCGAGCGATGATCGAGGATGGATCGAGCTATCCCAGCCTGCCTCCATTCATCGCCACCGGCGCCCGCACAGCCGATCCCCAGGCGACCTGGAGTGGCCGGGTGCTGCAAGCCGGCGACCCGCTGTTCTACGAGACCGGAGCGTCCGAGGGCCGCTACGGAGCTGCGCTGATCCGGATGGGTGTACTCGGCGAGCCACCGGCGGAGATTCGCGACACGATGACCCGAGCAGACGCAACCGTCCAGACCGCACTCCAAGCGCTTGTCGCCGCCGTGCGTCCGGGGATCTCTGCCGAGGCCGTCGCCCGTGTGGCCCGAGACGTACTCGAGGGCGAGGGCTGGGGCGACTTCAACACCATCCGCAGCGGGTATTCGATCGGCATCAGCTTTCCCCCGGACTGGGGCGAGGGCCACATCCTCAGCCTCCGAGCGGGCGAGCAGCGAGTGCTCGAAGCCGGCATGGTGTTTCACATCGTGCCAAGCCTTCTGATCCCCGGAGTGGGCGGGTTTGGGGTGTCGGACACGGTGCTCGTCACCGATTCGGGATGCGAGTGCCTGACCCGGTTTCCCCGCGAGCTCGTCGTCCTCTAGCCGTGGACGGGTTCCTGGAAACCCATCGCGACGAGCTGATCAACCTGGTGCTCGAACTCGTGGCGGTCGACAGCCAGATTCCCCCGCACGCCGACGAGCGCGCGATTGTCGATCTGCTGCGCCGACGCGTGGATGACCTGGCACTCGGCGCGAGCGAGATCGTCTCGGCCGACCCCCGCCGTCCGAATCTGCTGGTGCGAATCCCCGGCGTCGGCGAGGGGCCGACCCTGGTGTTGAACGGGCACCTCGACACCAAGCCAGTTGGGGACGCCCGCGACCTGTGGACATCCGATCCGCTCCGCCCCGAGCTCCGCGATGGGCGGATCTACGGGCTGGGGGCGGCCGATATGAAGGCCGCCGTCGCGGCCATGGTGTTTGCCGCCGCCGCCCTGCGCGATTCCGGGAGCCGGTTGAAAGGCGACCTGATCCTGGCCTTCACAGCCGACGAGGAGGCCGGCGGCGGTTATGGGTCGAAGTTCGTCGCGCCCCTTCTCGCCGATGCCGACGCGTGCCTGATCGGCGAGCCGAGCGGGTGGGATCACGACTGGCAGGGCCTCCACGTCGTCTCCCGCGGCGTGTCCTGTTTTCGGGTGCGCGTGCGTGGCACCCAGACGCACTCGAGCCTTTCGGATCGCATGGCGTCGGTCAACGTGGCGCAGCGGATGGCGGAGCTGCTGCTCGGGATCAACGACGAGCTCGACCTGCGCTACCCAGACCATCCGCTGGGCGGACGCCCAACGCTGAATGCCGGCGTGATCGTGCGCGCCGGGGGCAACTTCGGCGTACTGCCCGGCTCGGCCGAGTTCGCGTGTGATCTGCGAACGGTTCCGGGAATGACCGAGGCCGAGGTGCGAACCTCGCTCGAACGCTGGCTCGATCGCCGCCGCGCGATCACGCCCGGCCTGGACGTGGAGTTCGAGTTCGAGCCAGGTCTGCCGTGGCTCGAGCCATCCGAGATCGCTGCCGATCATCCGCTGGTGGCAGCCACCCGGGCCGCCGCCGCCGCGGTGCTGGGCGAATCCCCGCCGCTGTCGGTATTCCCCGGCGGTACCGACGCTCCCTGGTTCGATCAGGCCGGCATCCCCACCCTGCCGTCCTTCGGCCCGGGCGTGCTCACCTGCTGCCACGGCCCCAATGAGTACGTGGACGTGGCCAGTGTGCACCAGGCGGCCCGGATCTACGCCCGGATCGCCGCGAACTACTGTGGCACCACCGATCGGGGCTAGGCGGCGCGCAGCGTCTGCACTGCGGTCACGATCCGATCAGGCGTCGACAGCCACGAGTCTTCGAGCCCGCCCGCATAGGGCACGGGCGTGGAGTCGCCGCACACGATCGCGGCCGGGGCATCGAACGCCTCGAACCGATCGCGCATGAGGGCCGCCATCACCGTCGCTCCCCAACTGCCTTCGAACGGTGCCTCCTGCACGATCAACAGCCGACCGGTCTTGTCGACGCTCGCACCGATCGTCTCCAGATCCAACGGTGCCAGGGTGCGCGGGTCGATCAGCTCAACCGACACGCCCTGCTCGGCCAGCGTGGCCGCGGCCGCCTCAGCCCGTACGCGCATCAGCTGGGTCGCCACCATCGTCACGTCTGAGCCTTCGCGCACCACCCGCGCGCGCCCGAGCTCCACACGATCGGGGTCGTCGCTCAGTTCTCCCTTGCTGTTCATCATCAGCTTGTGCTCGAAGAACAGCACCGGATCGGGATCGCGAATCGCCGCCCGCAGCAGATCGTAGGCATCCTGCGGCGATCCCGGGACCGCGATCTTCAGTCCGGGCACGTTGAGAAACCAGTTCTCCACCGTCTGGGAGTGCTGGGCTCCAAATCCTCCACCGGCGCCGTTGGCCATGCGCACCGTCGCCGGTACGCCGCCCTGTCCGGCGGTCATGTAGCGGTACTTCGCCAGCTGATTGGCGATCTGATCGAAGGCAACGCCGGCGAAGTCGGCGAACATCAACTCGGCGACGGGGCGCAGGCCCTTGAGCGCCGCACCCATCGCGGTGCCGACGATGGCCTGCTCCGAGATCGGAGTGTCGCGCACCCGGTTTGGCCCGAAGCGTTCGAGCAGACCATCGGTCGCCTTGAACGCGCCGCCGGCCGCGGCGATGTCCTCGCCGATCAGAAAAACACGATCGTCCTCGTCCATGGCATCGATCAACGCCCGGTTGAGCGCCTCGCGAAAGGTGACAACGGTCATGCAAACACGTCCTCAAAGCGCACGCTTTCGTCGGGCACCGACCACGACAGCGCGCGCTCGAGCGCCTCGGCGACGTTCTTTTCGGCTTCTGCGCGCACGCGGTCGAGCTCATCCTGACCGACGCCCGCGGCCAGCAGCGCGCGTTGGCTGAGCAGGATCGGGTCGCGTTCCAACCACTTTTCCAGCTCACCTTCGGGCCGATACTTGGCCGGATCCGAGCGGGAATGGCCCTTTTGCCGATAGGTCAGGGCCTCGAGGAAGGTCGGTCCTTCACCGGCACGGCCGCGGGCGGCCGCCTGCTCGACGGCTCGATAGACGGCGGTGACGTCGTTTCCGTCGACGCGCTCGCCGTGCATGGCATAACTCGAGGCCCGCTCCACCAACTGCTCGACGGGTGTGGTGAGCCTGAGTGCGGTGTATTCACCGTAGAGATTGTTTTCACAGATGAAGATCACCGGCAGCTTCCAGATCGAGGCCAGGTTCATCGCCTCGTGAAACGCCCCGATATTGATCGAGCCGTCGCCGAAGAAGCACACGCACACGTCGCCGCTGCCGGTGTAGACGCTCGCGAAGGCGAGGCCGACGGCCACCGGCAGGTGCGCTCCCACCACGGCAAACGATCCGTAGGCACCGACGCTGATGTCGGTGAGATGCATCGAGCCACCCTTGCCACCGCACAGGCCCGGCGCCCTTCCCAGGATCTCGCCGAACGACTGGTCAAGCGGCGCTCCCTTGGCCAACACGGCGCCGTGGCCGCGGTAGGTGCAGAGCATCGAGTCGCCCCCGCGCAGTACCGAGCAGGCGCCGACCGTGACCGCCTCCTGGCCGTTGCACAGGTGGGTTGATCCGCGCACCAGACCTTTTGTGAAGAGCTGCTGTGTTTCCTCTTCGAACTCGCGGATCTCGATCATGCGACGCAGGAAGTCGAGGTGAAGCTCACGCGGCAGCGCATCTGGGTCGTCGGCTACAGCGGACTCGTCCGTGTTAGTCACGTTAGTCGTTCATCCTCTCGAGAAACGGCGAGGCAAAAGTCTCGGCGATGGACACGCGACAGCAGCGTCTATACGAACGCCCACACCCGCGTTTCGCGACTATAGGTTAGGGGCCCGATGTGGTCAAGGACGATGATTGCCACCATATGAATAGTGGATCGTATTCACCCGAACGTCAGTCGGCGAACGACGTGCTCGTCGACCGCGACGCCCAGCCCGGGAATGTCTCGCAGCGTGATTTCCCCCGACGTCTGGTCCCACGGTTCGTCCACGAGTTCGTGCTGAACTGACGATTCGTGTGGTTTGAAATCGATCGTGTCGGCGGCGTCAGATATTGCGAGCAGCGAGAGGCTTGCCGCGGTATTGATCGCGCCCGACCAGCTGTGCGCAGTGTAGGTCAAGCCGGCCGCCGCCACCATGTGTGCGACCTCGCGACAGCCCGTCAGCCCCAGGCACCTACCGGGATCCATCTGCACCACGTCGGCGCCTCCGGAGTCGATCAGGTGCCGGTAGGTTTCGGGGCTCCACTCATCCTCGCCGGTACCGATGGGAGTGCGCACCGCCGCACGCAGCGCCACATGATCGCCGAGGTCGGAAGGGCGCAGCGGCTGCTCGACCCAGCGCAGGCCAAACGGTTCCCACTCGGTAATCCGCTCGATCGCGGTCTCCAGATCCCAGAGGCCGTGAACGGCCGCGACATCGATCACCAACCCGACGTCGTCGCCGATCACGCCCCGGATCTCACCGATGCAGCGGGCGTCGCGGGCGCGGTCCTGGCCCATCAGTGCGCCGGGCCGAAGGCCTCCGCCGCCCTTCACAACCCGATACCCCTCCGCCGCGAACGAGCCAAACTCGGCCAGCGTCCAGTCGAGATCGTCAAGGTCGAAGATGATGGCGGCCGCCGCGGGAATAGCGGTGCGCACGGGCTCGCCGAGCAGCTGGGCCACCGGGCTTCCCACGATCTTGCCCTTCAGATCCCACAACGCCATGTCGAGCGCGCTGATCGCAAACGCCGCGATCCCCTCCACCCCGAACCAGAAGGCGTAGTCGCACATCTCCTGCCACAGCGTCTCCACCTCGACCGGATCACGCTTGAGCAGGCGCGGGCCGAAACCCTGGTCGATCAGCGTGGCGGTGGCCTGCGAGGCCTCGTGGAAGCGAGTGTTGGCCTCGCCCCAGCCGACAACGCCGTCGGTGGTCGTGATCCGAACGAGCATGATCGATCGCTCCCGGCCGTTGTAGTGCGGCTCGGTGTAGGAGAGGGGAAACGTCTCGACGCGGCTGATCACGGCATGCACACCCGCGTCATCTCGTTGCGGGTGATGGTCATCGCCTCATCCACGCCCATGCCGGGCTTGGCCAGCAGCTGGTCGGCACCGGCGGCGACCGCCAGCTGCACACTGGCGCGCGCGCTCAGGTCGGTCTCGACGCACGAGCCGCCGACAAATACTCCCGCACCGGCGGTGCGGCACGCCTGAATCGCCTCCACGGCGTTGGTGATCGAACCCAGGTCGGGCATCTTGATCTGCACCATATCCGCGGCACCGGCATCCAGGAAGCTGCCGATATCAGCGATTGTGTTACACCAGTCGTCCGCCACGATGCCGACGGCGACGCCGCCTCGCGCGAGCGCTGCACGCAGCTCGGCGAGAGCTCGCACCGTCCCTGGGCCGTCACTCCCATAGAGCGGCGATTCGAGTTGCACCGCGTAGGGATGGCAGGCCTCCACCAGCGCCTCACAAAAGCTGGTCATCGCCGAAACATCACCGCCGGTCTCGGCACCAAGCATGCCGTACACATCGAACTGCAGCACCGGGGCATAATCGGCTCGACCGAGCTGAGGCACACGGTCACGCACCCACGCGGCATAGGCGAGGAACCGCGCCCCGCCCGGGCCGAACACCGCCGGGGAGTTGATCAACCCGTGTGGGAGCACATCGACGTCCTTGAGGATCATCTTGTCGACGTTGGTGTGCCGCTCCTCCCCGCTTTGGGCATAGATCGGCACCGGCATCAGCGGACGCTCGCCGAGGCTCTCCATCAGGACATGGGCGGGCAAGCAGCCCTGAGTGTGGGCCGCCAGTGCAAGCAGCGCCTGGCTGAGGCCGTACCGGAGGCCGGAGTGCAGCGGGCGGCCGTCGTAGCGAAGCTCCTCCACAAGCTTGCAGGCTTCAAAGAATGAGAGTTCGCCACCGGTGCGCAGGCCTTCACCGGCGAGTTCGAGTTCGGGACGTAAAGCAGCCGCATCGATCGGCGGCTCCCGCCCGCCGAAGCCGGCGTACTGGACGGCCACCGCATCCCCCCAACCGGTCGCACCGGAGTCGCACCGCAGCCGGATCACGACCGCTTGTGCGGGGTTTCGGATGTGCTCGTGCCCCGCGGTGAGTGGCCGGCCGCGGTACACGAATCCGTCGGCCTCGGCCCCCGCGCGGATCGCCGTCAGATCGTCGGCGTAGTACCCGCCGAGGCCCGGGGCAGCCTGCAGATCATCAACCCGGAATCTGTAAGGGCTCATGCGCTACGAGACATACATAAGAAGGAGTTCTTTTTGCACTATATGAAACGTTGATATCTAACGAATCCCGGGCGTAGTCTTACATTTCGGATGGACTGTACACCACCCCTTGCCAACATCACGATCATCGCCGTCGAGCAGTACGGCGCCGGACCGTGGGCGACCGCACAGCTCGCCGCCCTCGGGGCCGACGTGATCAAGGTGGAGGATGCCCAGGCCGGCGGAGATGTCGGACGTTACGTCCCGCCCTTCCAGGAGGGTGAGCATTCGCTGTTCTTCGAGTCGTTCAACATGGGTAAGCGGTCGGTCTCGCTCGACCTGCGCACCGACACCGGCCGGCGGGCCTTCGAGGATCTGGTGCGCGCCGCCGATGTGGTGTTCTCAAACGTCCGCGGCGATCACGTCGAGCGTTTGGGCCTGCGATACGAGGATCTTCGACCGCTGAACCCCGGGATCGTGTGCTGCTCGATCACCGGTTACGGTCGCACCGGCCCGCGCCGAGCTCAGGGGGCCTACGACTACGGGATTCAAGGAATCGCCGGCTGGATGAGCCTCACCGGGGCTCCTGACGCGCCGCCGACCCGCGCGGGCCTGTCGCTGGTCGACGTCTCCGCCGGGTACGTGGCGGCGCTCGCGATCTGCGCGGCACTCGTCCGGCGCGCGGCGACCGGCGAAGGTGGCGATGCTGATATCTCGCTGTTCGAGACCGCGCTTGCGATGAACATGTACGTCGGCACCTGGGTGCTGTCGCAGGGCTACGAACCAACCCGGTTACCGGACTCCGCCCATCCGTCGATCGTGCCGTTTCAGTGTTTTCCGACCGCCGATGGCTGGATCGTCGTGTGCTGCCCCAAGGAGTCGTTGTTCCGACGGTTCGCCGAGGCCATTGGATTGCCCGACATGCCGGCCGATCCGAGGTTTGCCGACTTCAACAGCCGCCGCGCCCACCGTCAGGAGTGCGTGGGCCTGATCACCGAGCGCCTTCGCCAGGGCGACACCGACGGCTGGCTCACGACTCTCGAGCAGGCCGGAGTTCCCTGCGGGCCGGTCAACGACGTTGCCGCTGCCTTCGACGACCCACAGGCGCTGGCACGCGATGTCGTCGATTCCTACCAGCACGAGGTGCTCGGCGACGTCCGCGTGCCGCGCTCGGCGGTCCGGGTGGACGGCTCACCGCGACTCGGCCGTGCGCCGTATCGGGGCGAGCACACCGCCGAGGTGATGCGCTCGCTGTGCGGCTACGACGACGCCGCGATTAGCGCGCTTGATCCCACAGCCGAGCTAGATGGCCTGGCGGCGAGAACCTACTCGGCGACCATCTCGCCAGAACCACCCATTTCGGCAGGAAAGTCCTTGAACTTGGGCAGGCCATCGTCGATCGCCAACACGGACGACTCGCAGTTGACGTGCACCCCGGGGGTGAAGGGAAACGAGGGAATCGTCGCCGCGTAGACATCGACCAAGCCCCACTTCGGATGATTCGTCATGAGATGGCCACCGCAGTCGGTGCACCATTGGCGGTAGCTGCGATCGTTCTGGTTGTACTCGCCGATCTTGTCTTCTCCCTGGGTCACCGTGACCGCGTCGGTTGGCCAGAGTGTGAACGCGTTGACCGGGCCCGCCGACCAACTCCGGCACGAGGCGCAATGGCAGTAGCCGGCTCCCGCCGCATCGCCCGTGACCACGATCTTCACCGCACCGCAATAGCACTGCCCTTCAAAGCTCTTCTCACTCTGACTCACTACCAAACTCCCTCTGCCGAGTTGCGTGGATAGATCTTCCAACCAGACGATCGTAACGGCTGAGATCTTCCCGTGGGCACGATGTCAGCGGCGGGCGTGCTGCTCGCGGGCCAGCGCCCGGCGAGCCCTACGGCTACCTGAGATGGAGGCGGCGGGAATCGACCCGCGGATCGTTCTGGCCGTCCGGCGCCGTCGTTCAGAACGAATCTCGCGTGCAATACCTAGCTCGCGACGCTTTTCTTCTGGCCAGCGATACCGATCGGGTACGAATTCTCGTCAAACCGTGCGACCAGCTCGAGCTTCCCGCCCATGGCCTCGACATAGGCTCGCAGAGTGGAGAGATAGACGTCGTTTTCACGCTCGACCCGACTGATGTTCACCGGCGTCTGGTGCAACCGCTCGGCGACTTGAGCTTGAGTCAGTCCCTGAGCCTTACGGATGTCCTGAAGCGCGTATCCATGCTTGATTGCCTGGACACCCGCAACAACGCGCTCCTCCATGCCGGGACGTTCCGCAAGCTTACGATCCCGGACTTCCTTCCACGATGTTGTCTTCATGATTCGACTCCCTGGCTGGTTGGGTGGCGGGTTCGCGGTCATCATTCCCGCGCCCAACCCGATCGGAACCGGTCAAAGATCCGAGTCCGATCGATCTCGGCTCTCGATCCCTCACCCACAGCCAAACAGTG
>CAVPTL010000006.1:0-230541 GCA_963708725.1 uncultured Actinomycetes bacterium
CGGGTTCCCGCGGTGGTCGTCGCGGTCACCTGAGCCGGCGCACGTAATGCCATGGCGGTCGAAGGCCGATGGGTAGGCATGACCTGGAGCTCGTTACTCGTGTCTGTGTTGGGGGTGGCGGCAGTTGTCTTTGTCTGCTGGCTCGCATGGTTCGGATTGGGCGATATCGACGCGATGAGACGGTTTCGCTGGCCCCGGCGGTCACCTGCACAGCGGCGGCACACCGTCAGGTGCATGCCCGCGATGGGAGTGATAGCCGTACCCGTCTTGATCGCATGGGGACTGCAGAACACCACGATTGGAGTGATCCTGATGTGGTCGGTCGTACCAGCCGGCTGCCTGTACGGCTCGGTTTACTACTGGAACCGACCGAAGTGGATCGTTCCGCCCCGCTTTCGCGGTGATCGTGGACGCTGGGCTGACGGCGTCCCACGCTGACGGAGCGACCAGCCGAAGAACGTCCAGCTCTCGACGCCGCGATCGCCCGCGCGAAGCCCCTAGGTCAAACGCGCGCCGCCGCTCGGCCAGTGCGTTGACATGGTCTTGCTCGCGGCGGATGCTTTGGTGGTGAGGCATTGGTGGCCCATGGGGTGTGTGTTTGTGATCGCGCTGCTCGGCGCGGGCTGCGGATCATCGACCGCCTCCCCGGGGAGTCAGGCGTCGCCGGGTGTGGTGTATCGGGTGTCGCTGGGATACGAGGGCGTGCCGCTCAAGGGCGCCCCGATCTCTCGGGTCGCGTGGGTTGATCCGAGTGGGAATCGCGACCGTGAGTTGGCGGTGGCTCACGTCAGCGGGAGTTCGCGTGGGTCGGCATCGACGTTGGCGGTTGTTGAGCCAGGGGCGTCGTTGTGGCGTATGGATGGCGGGCGGCGCGGATGGGCTCATACCCAGACCGATCTCGGGTTTGGCGTGCAGGGGTGGCAGGCACCCGCCCTCGAGGTCGTACGTGCCTATCTGGGTCTCAGCTCGCCGCTTCGCGGGGCGGTCACGGTTCGCCATCACGATGGCCGGGTCGTGTTGGTTACCAGCCAGGCTGTGATCACACGCAGGCTCCCTTACCCCAACGTGGCGGAGTTGCCTTCGCCGTATGACCTGCTCAGCAAGGAGGATCGCGAGGGAGATCTCGTGGTGACCTTGCTGGGGACGATCACCCATCACACCGCACAGGCGCGAGGGCTGTTTCGCGTCAACCCCGAAGGCCGAGGTGTGACCACCCGAAAGCTCGCAGTCGGCCAGGCCCCGGTCGACGTCACGCCCGCCTACTGGCTGGGGCCGCGGTGGCAGACCTCCAGCGCCACAAGCGCCACAGTCAGCCAGGCCGCTGGCCGTCCGGCTACAAGTGATGTCACCTATACGCCCGCCAACGGCGACGCACCGCTGGATCTCGGCACCAGCGAAGGGTCACACCCGGGGTTTCCCGGGACGGCAACGCCCATCCGCCTCGCCGACGGCACGCCTGCCAAGTTCTGGTACAGCCCGCCGTTCCCCGATTTTCAGGGATCGTCGAGCAACACCAGCGCAACCGCCACGTTCACCGTGTTCTCAGCGTGGGTGTTCGCGCCCAGCGGCTACCGCAAGATCACAAAGTCCCCCAACTCGGGGTCGTCGGAGTTCCCGCCGTTCATCACGGTCACCACCAAACACTCCACCATCACCATCAACGCACCCGTAACCCTCACACGACGCGAAGCGCTACAGATCGCCAGAGGGCTCCGCCCGATCTAACTGGCAACAGACTCGGAGGTCAGGTCGGCCGCCCAGGGGCTTGCGATGACGTCAGAGCTGTTTGTCGCCGATGTAGATCCGATAGCAATCGTCGTCTTGGACGGCGACGTAGTCGTAGGTACGGGAGAAGTCAGGGCGAAGCGTGTACGAGTAGATGCCCCGTTCTCCGAGCCAAAGGACGCTTGGGAGTGATCCCACCCGGTGGAGGCGGTGCCGGCTAGTGGAGAGCTCGGCCAGCGACAAGCAGGTCGAGTTGCGGTGGTAGGTGTTCCCGTGGAACTCGAAGGAACGCGGAAGCATGACTGGATACGGCCATGCCCTACCGGAGCTGAATGACAGCAGGGCAAACAGGGCCAGGGTCGTACAGATCGTGAGCAACACAGAGATTCGGCGGCGGTTCACGCTTCGAGACTACTGTTTGGCTCGACGGACGTACACTTGGCGCATGGACTTCCTGAAGCGGAAATGGAAGCGCCTCGTGTGGTGGGTGACCGACGAGGATGATCCCGACAACCCCATTCCTCAGGCCATGCACGACGAAGACTTGTTGGAGCCGCCCACCCGCCGTTGGGGCCGGCGGTTGTGACCAGCGCCTGAGTTGCCGGGTGGCGAAACACCGTCACGGTCAGGGGCACCACCAGCAGCGTCCGCGGCGCGTGGGGTCGCTGTGGTCCGAGAGAGTTTCGCGAGTCCCCTTTCTCCCCGCATTGATGATCGGGGTAGCGAGAGCAGGCGCGAGGTTCGGAAATCGCACTTCCTACCCGACGCCGCCTCCGCCCGATGAGAGCGGCCAGCGATGGGGTCACCAGTCGACATCGTAATGAACGCTGACGACCGACCAGGGGATCGGTGACCACTGGCGGCCATCCGGCGTGTGTGTGCTCCGGCCGCGCTCGCTTTTGAGTGCGTGTGGACAGGCGGGCACGGAGGCGGCCACTAGCACACAGCCCGCGACGACCACGATCACCAATGTTGCGGGCGGTGAGTCGGTTGACTTCACACACCCCGACTTCGCACCCGCGCTAAAGGTCGCCGCCGACAGCATTCCTTCGGCGTCACAACTCCCATTTGCCGCCGTATTCCCGACCGCGACGGCCGGTACACCCGCGACCGTCTGGGCGACGAACGCAGATAGCTACCCAGCCGGTCTCGCGTTTATCGGTGCAAGCTGGGATACCAACATCGCCGGTCGGCGCGTTCTTCCTCAACGAGGCCCTCCAACCCGGATACAACGCGCAATCCGACATCGACCAGCTGTCACATAGCTGTGCCGACTGCACCGAGACCAAGCTGGTCGCCGATCACACCCAGCGATCCGCGCCGCGCTTCGGGTCGCTTTCGCTATCACGAGCGTCACCTGGATACAAGGCGCCTACCTACTCGAACTCACGGGGCCTGTAGACACCTTGACGCCCGGCCGACGCCCAAAAGGTCGCCAGTGAACACCGCAACCAAGTTCGCGGCGACCGCCGCATCTCCAGCCCCTACCAGCGCGTCGAACGGTCAGTAGGCGACGCGACGGTGACGCGTCGGTCGACGGCCTCCAGGGCGAACCTGAACCTCGCCGTCACGGTGTCCGTGGCCGCAGGTACGAGCCGCCGCTCCACCGCCCTTGAGGGCGTCCGTGGTGGTGTCGATAGTGTGTGCCGATGAGCCGCGCGCGGCGACATTCGGCCACTGAAGCACGCCAAGGGAGACGACGGTGAACTTCAACCTCGGCGGGTCGGTGGCTGGAGGTTCAAGTCCTTTCCAGCACATGGGTCGAAACCCGACGCTTCTATGTTGTCAAGTGGCGGGTAGTTGTGCTCCTTTGAGCTGGTGGTAGAAGTGGCGGGCGAGTGCGCGTTTGACGCAGCGTTTGGCTTCCTTGGTGGTTTTCCCGGCGGCCAGGAGCCGTTGGTAGTAGGTGGCTGTTTCGGCGTGGTGGTGGACGCGTTGGAGGGCGATCACGTGGAGTGCCCAGTTGAGTTGTCTGTCGCCGCCGCGGTTGAGGCGGTGTCGTTGGTGTTTGCCGCTGGAGGCGTCGATCGGGCTGGTGCCGGCCAGCGCTGCGAAGGACGCCTCGCTTGCCATCCGCTCGGGATTGCCGCTGGAAACGAGCAGCTGGGCCGCACAGACTGCACCGACGCCGCACTCGGCGAGCAGGCTGGGTGCAAGCTCCGAGACGAGCCGTAGCAGCGAGCGGTGGATCTCACGGATCTCTGCGGCGAGAGCTTGGATGCGACGCGCGATCCGTCGCAGCACGTCGGTGACGCCGTCGGGACGTGGCCGCAGTCGCGCCGCCGTCGCTACCAGTTGCTTTCTTGGTATGCGGTCAAGGCGGCGACGGAGATCGTCGGGCGCGGTCACAATCACGGCGTCGAGTTGGTTGAGTGCAGCGGTGCGAGAGCGTGTCGCGCCCCGTCGCATCGAGCAAGAGCACGCGAAGCTGCTCGCGACCACCACCGCCACGAGGCAGCCTCAGCCCCACGCGCGATCACGATCCGCCGTGCGCCGCCAGGGTCGCGTCGAATGAGGTCGTTCTTACCGCCACGGCGCTCGCCACGCTTGGGCCGCTGCACACTCAAACACCGCCAAGCCACGCTCGCCCAAAAACGACGGCCAGCCCAGCGCCGATAGCTGCCGCACCCCTCGATCCCGAAACGCCGGCTGGCCCAGGCCCGCCGCCCAGGAAAGCAGCTGCTGGTATCCAGCCGCCGTCGCCTCGGCGGTCACGCAATCGACCTGACCAGCCTAACTGGTCAAGCGCCACCGCGACATGCCACTGCTTATGCGTGTCCACCCCGATCGCCACCGTCCACCCGGTCACGTAGCCTCCCCTCATCGAAATGGGTCGAACCGGCTTGAAAAGGGCTGTGTCGGGCAAACGAACGCAAGCGTTCTATCAGGTCACCGGCCAGTCGAACGAAGCGACGGCGAGAGACAGGTCGGATTAAGGGCAAGTCACACCGCCAGCATGGTTGCGGGTCATCCCGCCGTCGCCTCGCACTCTCAGCCACGCCCCGGACGGACGCAGCCACAACGACGCTACACAGCATGGTTATGCGGGTTTCGGCGTTTCAAAAGACCTTCGACCACGCCCGCTCGAGGCACCTTCCGGCGGCCAAACGTAATAGCCGATATAACAGCTCTCAGAGCGCCGGTGCTCTGCGGATCCCTTGGTCGTGTGCACCTCTGTCCACCAGACGATTCCAGATCGCTGGGAACCTCCTAGTCGGTCTGTGGTTGGGTCGCGCGGCGGGGGAGGGCCGTTTTGGCCCGCCCCCACCGCGCTGTCTGCGCTCGCCGTTGTTACGACGGGTTACTTACGTGCTACAGCCCGGCACACTGTCCAAGCTTGGCTCCGGCAACGACATTTGGCGTCCCGCCCGAGTCGCCGAGCTGGGCGGCGGGTGAGTTGCCGTGGCAGACCAGGTTTCGTCCGACGGTGTTTTGCACCACCTCGTTCGAGTCGGGATCCTGGATGCTGATGTTGCGCGAGAACACGAGGCTTTTCCCGACGGTGTTGCGAAGCGCGCCGGCCCAACCTCCGTGCCAGCCGAACATCGTCAGCCGTCCGCCGATCCAGTTGTCCTTGACCGGGAAGTTGAGAAACTGGCCATGGAGGCCGGGGCCACCGCCGATTGAAATGACGTTACCCCAGATGTGGTTGCCATCCAGATACATGGTCAGCGGGTGGTCGGCGAGGATGCTGCCCCCGACCGTGTCGTTGGTCGTGGTGTTGCCACACGGTGGCACAGGCCCGATTGAACCGGGTGTGCATCCGAGCGCGAGCGTCGCGCCCTTCTTCACCACGATGTCACCGCGCACGTGGACGGTTCCCAGTGAAAACGCGTCCAGGCACGCGCCTCGGGCAATCTTCAGCCGCCCACGGACGCGCAGGGTGTTGCCGCTCGCCACGTAGGCGTTACCCCAAACCGTGAGGTTGTGGTGAACGCCCGAGAGCGACGTTCCTGCGCTCGAACAGATCGGCGGCCCGGCGTGCGGATCGGCGGCCGCCGATCCAGTGAACGCGCCCAGCGCGAGTACCACGCACAAACCAAGCACGAGCTTGAACCTGATCATGCTCCGTCCCTTCCCCCGAAGGTCGGAGAGCGTCCGCCTCGCGATGCTCCGGAGGCGTCCCTCCCCCGGTTGACGCAACACTACTCCCCTGGGGATTGGCTCTCAACCACCCGGTTTTGCGAAACCTCTGACGGTCGCCGGTACCGGTACTCCCAATGCCTTGCACTGGGCGATTACTGCCAGCATCCAGGCGACTGCGGGGGCGTGAGTGCTGCGAGAGTACCTAGCGGCCGCCCGTCAGACGGGCGGCCGCTTGAGTTCAACGAGTCAGTGGCTGCCGATCGCATGGCGGCGACGTGTGCGTGTCACTGCCCCCACCAAGAGTACGCCGAGGCCGGCCACTGCTGCGATGCCGACGAGCGCCGTGAACAGCACGGCCCCCGTGCTCCAGCTGGAACCGGACGATCCTGGCTGCGACGACGGCGACACCGTCGCCGAGATATACCGCGATCCGCCGGTATGCGCCTGCGCGGCGTGAGAGAGCACGACCGGGGCGACCCTGCCAGCGGACCCGTGAAGAGGTGTCGGTGCGATCGTTGTCGCATCCACAGAGTTCCGGGCGGCCTCGAGTGCCGCGATGTGGGCGGGCGTAAAGGTCGGGCCGCCAAGGGGCTTCGCAAGCGCCGCGGGTGCGGCGGCGAGCGAAACCGAGCTGAGGACGACCACCAGTGCGGCTGTGTATCGAGTGTGGACGCTCATTTCACTCCCCCCTCGTTAGGTGATCAACACGCTTTAGACAGGGTATGAGCCGAAAACCACCTTGTCCGCATCGGGGGGATCGGTGGTTTTGTCACCGTCGATACATGCCGATGCGAGCCACACGGTCGTGTACAGGATCTACCCGGCGGTGGCGCCGCTGGTCAGCGGCTTGAAAGCCACGCCAGGCAACACTGGGCGTCGTCTCCAACCGGGTGCATGCCGCCGGGGGTGCATGCCGCCGCCCGAAGTGTGGAGGTGCGGCAAGGTCATATGGAACCAGGACGGATCATCACACACCGTGGTTCCCTCACCGCGTGAACGCCCGAGAGGCCCGGGGGCGGCCAGCCGCCGGGCCTCTCGGTGAGCTCAGCTCGCCCAGGGAGGCGAGTTGCCCGCGACGCACGCCGGGCTGGTCATGCTCGGCGGCGGTGACGCGGGGCTGAAGAGGCCGCCGAAGGTCTGGTCGACCCGGCGGATCGTTTTGATCTGCTTGATCGTGATGGAGCCTGCAGAGCGCACCACCTTGGCGATATAGATCGGCACGATCCCCTGGTGCCGTTTGTCCAGTGTGATCAGCCCCTCAGGCGCGTGGTAGCGCAGGTGTGCGAGGGCGAACCGGAACCGGCGCTGGCCGTTCGACAGGTCGCCGTGCACCTGCTGGAGGGCCTCGAGCACCGGCTCCATCGCGTCGTAGACCGACTGGTTGGTCAGACCCGGGTCGGGATCGTTGGGGAACGCAGCCGCGTACTGCGCGAGGTATCGGTTGAAGGCCGGCGTCGGTGCGTATGGGTCACTGCTGCTGCCGACTACGCCGACGAGCGTCGGATCGGCGAGGAGTACCGCCCACCCGACCATCAGGTGCTGACCGACGGGCGGGTGCGCCTTGGCCCAGCGCGGA
This sequence comes from uncultured Actinomycetes bacterium, assembly GCA_963708725.1. Classification (GTDB taxonomy): domain Bacteria; phylum Actinomycetota; class Thermoleophilia; order Gaiellales; family JAICJC01; genus CAVPTL01. Next base: position 7,388 of record CAVPTL010000006.1, read on the forward strand.
ACGAAGTTGAAGGTTCCGCCGAACGGCCCCGGTGTACCTCCGGGCAGAAACACACCGTCGACGCCGGTCGGCAGCTTCGCGCCGAACTGCTCACCATCGGCAACGTCGACCCATGTCCCGTGCTTCGGCGTGATGTGACCGCCTTCGGAGCAGAACTCGGCCTGGAATGCCTGCACCGATGACCAGCCCGACGTGTCCGTGTTCGAGACGGTCGTTGCCGTGTTCCAGCCAAGCGTGCGGCGGGCATACGTGCCGAGACCCGCATACCACATCACCGCGTCGGCCTCGAACCGGTAGGCGTTGCGGGCGTGGTGGCGCAGCGTGGCGCTCTGGTCGAACCCCGTGAACATGAAGGTGACGTGCGGGTGGGCATGTGCGAAGTCGCGCACCGCCAGGCTGTCGCCCTCGAAGGGCGGCCCCAGCACGATCGACGCATGATCGCGCTCGACCAACCGTGCCAGCGCCGAGATCGTGATGGTCGTGTCGGACCAGGACTCACATTCCGGAATCAGGGTCACCGGATGCCCGGCGACGGTGGCGTGCACCAGGCCGGAGGACGGGTGTGCCCCACGGAGATGCGCACCGCGGTTGATCAGCGGCAGCTCCGCTCCCGCGAGCACCTGTTGCATCGCGAATGAGAACCCGCCGCGGCAGTCGGCGATGACGCCGATGCGGATGCCGCCCGCCGGCGGTACGCGCCGTCGCGGCGCGGCCGCGACAAACACCCGCCCGCGACCCACTGCGACCCCGGTCGGCGTGCCATCAACAGCGATCTCTCGGCGGACTCCCGTTCGCTCGTCGATGCGGACGACGGAGCCGTTGACGTCGCTCGTCACCCACAGGAAGCGTCCACGCGCCGCGACGCTCACGGGATCGGGCCCGGCGCGGTACGCGTGGCCGACTTGGCCGGTATGGGGATCGACGTGCACGATCCGGTTCCCGATCTGGTCGGTCACCCAAAGGCCTCGTGCGGTCGCGACGATCCCTGCCGGCACAAACCCGAGCGAGACACTCCGCTGGATCCGCAGCGGGGAACCACCGACCTTCCATACCCGGCGATCCCCCCGGTCGCCGATCACCCAGGCCGAGTCGCCGCTTATGGCGATCGCGGTCAGCGCCCGTGTCTGCTCCTCGTTCAGGATGTCCGGGATCTTCGGACTGATTTGGAGAGGCATCGTGCGCCGCCCGGCATGCCAACCGATCCTGAACACGCGCTCGCCCTTGACTCCCCAAACCGAGGTCGCGTCGGCAGTCAGCAGTGTGGCCTCGCCGTGGATCGCGCTCAGCGAGATCGTCGACACATGCCGGGTCGCCACGGGGTCGACCACCTTGACGTTCTCGGGGCCCAGGACATAGGCCCGGCCGGCTCGCGCTGCCAGCGCCACCACCTCGGGCGCGACGTTAGCGAACTTGCGGACGTGCCCCGAGCGTGGGTCGATCAACCACACGCCCGGGTGCCCGTCCGCCGTGGCCCACACCTGCCGCCCGCTGGTCGCCACGCGCGAGGGAACGACCCCGATATCGAATGTGCGGGCAACCCCGCGCGCGGGGTTCACCATCACAACGCCCCCCGGACCGATGGAGCTCTTCAGCTTCGCGGGCGAGGCCGCGGCCAGCGCGTTTGCCCCCGTGAAGCACAGTGCAGCAATCCCGATGGCGCCGAGCGCCCGCCTGATGTGCATGTGAATATTCATGCCGAAACCGTGCCCGGCGGCGGTTACCGGCTGATTACCGACGGATTACGGCGTCCTGGACACTCGACGGCGTCAGATCTCAGCAGAAGGAGTTTCGGGCCAAAGCTGATCGATCAGCCATGCGACGACCACGAGAGCGATCGCTGGAGCGGCCCACTGTGCGGCGATGGTGATCAGCAGCACATCCCATGGTTGGCCTCCTGAAAAGCCGCTCCCGCCGAAGTGGTGCTGGATGCTGTAGGCGACCAGGACGAGCCAGAGAACTTCGGCCGCGGCGAGTATGCGCAGCGTCGTCAATCGCATCGGTGGGACGGTCATGCCGTCGTCTTCGTCACGTTTGCATCGAGTCCTCGAAAGTGCGGCCCCGAGTGGCGCTTTCTCCGTCGGTGAGATCACGACATCGTCAGCTGGTGGTACGTCCCCTTGCTGGCGAGTAGCTCATGCTCGGTGCCGCGCTCGATGATCTCGCCGTGCTCCACGACCAGTATCTGATTCGCGCGGCGGACGGTGGCGAGCCGGTGGGCGATGATGATCGAGGTACGGCCGTGGAGCAGCCGGTCAAGGGCGCGTTCGATCAGGAGCTCGGTGGGCCGGTCGATGTTTGATGTGGCCTCGTCGAGGATGAGGATGCGCGGGTCGGCGAGGAGCGCGCGGGCGATCGAGATGAGTTGCCGCTCGCCGGCCGAGAGGCTCGCGCCACCCTCTCTCACGCGGTGATCGAGGCCCCTGGGAAACCGTGCCGCGACGTGGTGTGCCCCGATCGCCTCGGCCGCGGCCCGCACCTGCTCGTCGGTGGCCCCCGGCCGCGCGAACCGGATGTTGTCGGCGATCGTTCCGGCGAACAGGAACGGATCCTGAAGCACGACGCCCAGCTGGCGGCGGTAGCTGCGCAGCTGGAGGTCGCGCAGGTCGATCCCGTCGGCGCGCACGGTGCCCTCCAGCGGGTCGTAGAAACGGGCGATCAGCTTCGCGAGCGTGGACTTGCCGCCGCCCGACTGGCCGACCAGCGCGATGCACTCGCCCGCGGCGGCGTGGATCTCGATGTCGCGCAGCACGGTCGTCTGGCCGTAGGCGAACGACACGGCGTCGAGGTCGATGCGGCCGTCCAGGTGAGGGGCCGGCTCGGCGTGAGGCCGGTCGGTGATGTCGGCCTCGGTGTCGAGTACCGAGGTGATCTTGATCATGGCCGCCGACGCCGACTGGAGGTCGGCGTACACATCGGAGAGTTCCTGCAACGGCTGGAACACGAGCTGCAGCAGGTACGTCTCGGTGATCAGCGCCCCGATGGTGAGCGAGCCGTCGGCCAGGAGCTGGGCACCCACCAGCAACACCGCGCAGGTCGAGATCACGCCCAGCAGCTCGATTGAGGGGAAGAACACCGAGAACAGGCGCTGGGCGACGACGTTGGACGAGCGGTTGGCCTCGTTCAGCTCGTCGAACTGGGCCTGGAATGCGCGCTCGCGATTGAAGGCCTGGATCACCGTCATGCCGGCGACCGACTCGGCCATCTGGGCTGTGACGCCGCTGATGGTGTTTCGCACCTTCAACTGTGCGACCGACGAGCGCCGCTGAAACCAGCGGGTCAGCACCAGCGCGGGAGGCAGGGCGATCATCGCTGTGGCACCCAGCCTCCAGTCGATAATGAAGAGGCCGATGGTCGCGGTGGGCAAGAGCACGATGTTTGAGACCAGCGTGGGCAGATCCTGCGAGAGCACCTCCGACACGGCATCCACGTCGCTCGTCAGCCGGGCGATGATCCAGCCCGCCCGCTGTTCGGAGAAGTAGCGCAGTGAGAGCGAGGTGAGGTGGTCGAACAGATCCTGGCGCAGACCCAGCACCACCTCCTGGCCGATGCCGGCCACCCCGCGGATGAGTATGGCGCTCAGCACCCAGCCGACCGCACCGAGGATGAGGTAGAGAACGACCACGACGATCAGGTACTGCTCGTCGGAGGCCGCGATGCCATTGTCGATGGCGAGCTTGACCAGGATCCAGCCGCCGGTCTGCGCCGCGGCGCCCCCGGTGGCAACAAGGACCATCAGCGCGACGAATCCCCACCGGCCTTTCAGGTACGGCGCGAGGCGTGCCAGCCCAGTCTCGGAACTAGCCGACAACCGTCACCACCTCATCCCCGAAGAGTGCGTTGAACGCTCCGTCGGCTCGCAGAAGCTTCGCCGGCGGGCCCTGCTCATCCACCTTGCCGTCGACGAGCACGACCGCGCGATCGGCCAGCAGCGCCGTCGACAGCCGCTGAGTAGCGATGATCGCCGTGCGGGTGCCGAGGGCCGGTCGCAGCCGCGCCAAGAGGTCGCGCTCGGTGTGGGTGTCGACCGCCGACAGCGGGTCGTCCAGCACGACCACCCGAGCGTCGGTGAGGAGTGCGCGGGCCAGCGCCACGCGCTGGCGCTGGCCCCCGGAGAGGTTCACACCGCGCTCGCCGATCAACGTCTCGTAGCCGTCGGGCAGGTCGTCGACGAACGATGCGACACCGGCCGCCTCACTCGCGGCGAGAACCGCATCCCAGGAGGCGTCGGGGCGGCCCGCCATCAGGTTTTCGCGAAGCGAGACGGAGAACAGCACCGCCCGCTGGGTGACGACGGCGACGGCGCCGCGCAACTCGGAGAGCTCGACGTCGCGCACATCGCACCCACCGATCAGGATCGCGCCCTGGGTCGGGTCGTAGAACCTCGAGAGCAGTGACAGCAATGTGGACTTGCCCGACCCGGTGGCACCGCACACTGCCACCAGCTCGCCCGCATCGGCGACGAAGTCGACGCCGGCCAGCACCTCGCTGGTCGTCTCGTAACCGAAGCGCACGTCGTCGTAGCGAACCCCCAGCGGCCCCTCCGGAAGCGGCCGGGGATGCTCGGCCGCGGGCGGTCGCGGCACCTGCTCGAGCCAGGCGAAGCTGCGCCCGGCCGACGCCACCGCCCGCTGGGCGAGATTGAGGATCCAGCCCAGCGATTCGAGCGGCCACGCGAGCTGCAGCAGCACCGAGTTGAACAGCACGAACTGGCCGATGGTGAGGTCGCCATTGATCACGTCCTCACCGCCGAGCAGCAGCACCACTGCGATCGAGAGGCCCGGCAGGAAGTAGAGACCGGGGAGGTGTCGGGCCTCGACCCCGGCCTGGCGGATGACGACTCCGCGGATCGACTCGGCCTTGGCGCCAAACCGGTCGCGCACGTCGTCCTCGCGGCCGAACGCTTGCACCATCTCGATGCCGACCACGGATTCGTCGGCGGCCTCGGTCAGGTCACCCTTGCGCTCCTGCACCTCCCGCGAGATCGGCATCACGCGGTGGGCGAAGTGCCACGCGAGGATCCCGATCAGCGGGGTCGTGATGATGGCGTAGAGCGCCAGACGCAGATTCACGTAGCCCAAGAGCAGGCCGCCGCCCACGATCATCATCGCGCTCTGGACGGCCTGCACCATGCCCCAGCCGATGAAGTAGCGAACGGGGTACAGGTCGTTGGTTGCGCGCGAGACGACCTGCCCGGTCGCGTGTCGGTCGTAGAACGCGCGGGGAAACTCGAGGTAGGCCTCATACAGCAGCTCGCGCATGCGGGCCTCGAGCCGCACGCCCACCCGTGAGGTGGCGTAGCGGCGAGAGTAGTTGACCCAAAAGCGAATCACGGCGAGCACCAGAATCCCCGCGACGTACGGCCAGATCCGGGGTGGCGGCCCGGTGCCGTCGATCTCGTCGATCACCTGCTGTAGCAGCACGGGGATCGCGAGCGAGAGCAGCGTGTAGAGGAACGCGCACACCAGCCCCACGGTCACCAGCCGCGACTCTTCGCGCCACAGCCCAAACAGCCGCCGGACGGTTGGCCACAGCGGGTAGTCATCAGGATCAACGCTGCCCATTCCCACCCCGACCACCCCCCTGCGACTCGGACGCCTACGACCCCGCAGGCTAGCCCGCGCCGCCGAGACGTACTCCGCTTACTGCAAGCGCATCCGCCTCAGCCGGCGCCCGGGTTTGTAGTTGGTGTACCCGGGGAACTGATAGAGCTCTGGCGCGCGCGGAGTTTGGCTCCGAGCTGCGGGCTCCCGGCACGACCAGGAGGACGACATGGCAGACCTGACGAATCTCGAGACAAAGCTCGGCGAGGTCACCGGTTTGGCGATGGCGGCGCAAGCAGCAACTGAGAAAGTGCTCGCGCTCGCCAAGGCCGAGGGCGAGTCGGATCTCGAGCAGCAGCTCACGCGGATGCATGATGAGGCGGCCGAGACCGAGACGCGATGCACCGACCTCGCCGGCGAGTTCGAGGGCAAGAAGACCGCGATCCTCGAGGAGGCCCGCAGCACCAAGGCCAAGGGTGCCGAGATGATGAAGACCTATCTCGATAGCGAGTCCGATTCGCTCGACGGCTTCGAGTTTCTGACGATGGCCGAAGCCGGCGAGGTTGGACATTGGTCGGTGCTCCAGGCGATGAGTAGCGCCGCGCATCCGCGGGTGGTCGAGCTGGTCGAGTGGGCTCTGCCGATTCAGCAGCGCCACCTCAACGACGTGCTGGTGGCATCCGTCGGTCTTGCCGCCGACGAAGATCCCGACGAGACCGCCTGATGACTCAGCTACGGCGGCAACCCGGCCTCGACACACAGCGCCCCGTCATGGCTGTTCGCTCGCTGGCTGGCGCGTAGCGGGTAAACCAGTTACCGAACTGGGATTTGCGTCCAGGAGATGCGAGAATCCACGGAGACATGGCGACCGTCTCTCACCCGGCTTCCCCTCGACTGTCGGTGCGGAAGCTCGCGATCTTCTGGCGTGTCTTTGCGCTCGATGCTGCGCTGCTCGTGGTGGCAGCGCTGCTGCTTGCGCTGACTCCCATAACGATTTCGGCTCCGATCACACAATCTCAGGCGATCGCAGTCGCTCTTGGCCTGGTGATTCTGGTGGGCGCGAATGGCTTGCTGTTATGGCTCACGTTACGGCCGTTGCGGCGCCTGGCGGAGATGATGAACTCGGTCGATCTTCTCGAGCCGGGAAAACGGCTCCAGATCGACGGTTCCGGCGAGGTCAGCGAGGTCATCGCGACCTTCAACCGCACGCTGACCCGACTGGAGGCCGAGCGTCGGGAGGCATCAACCGCTGCGTTTCGGGCTCAGGAGTCAGAGCGGCGGCGAATCGCCCGTGAGCTCCACGATGAGATCGGCCAGAACCTGACGGGTGTGCTCCTGTTTCTCCGGCGGGCGGAGGAAACCACCGGGACCGAGCGGGCGGAGGCGATCGGTGACGCCCAGGAGACCGCCAGAGCCGCGTTGGAACAGCTTCGCCGGGTTGACGAGCTGATACGTCCGTCGGTGTTGCAGGAACTGGGACTACCGACGGCGATCCAGGCGCTCGCCGACACCCACCAGGCTCGAACGGGCACTCCGGTGCACGTCGACGTTGATCACACGCTGCAGTTCGACGCGACGGCGTCGCTCGCGATCTACCGCATCGCCCAGGAGGCATTCACCAATATCGCGCGACACGCTGATTGCTCACGCGCCTCGGTGGGGCTGCGCGCCGTTGGCGGGGACGAGATCGAGTTGGTGGTGGGTGACGATGGCGTCGGCCTGGGAGACGTGCAGGTGGGTGCCGGATTGCAGGGGATGCGTGAGCGCGCGGTGATCATCGGCGGGATGCTTCGGGTCGAGTCACCCGCGACTGGGGGAACAACCGTCACCTTGATCGCGCCTGTGCACGTCGACGCGGCCGGCCGGGAAACTCAGATATGAGTGTCGGCATACTGATCGCTGACGATCACCCGGTGGTGCGAAAGGGCGTGGGGATGATCCTTCGTGCCGACCCGCGGCTCCGCGTCGTGGCTGAGGCCGAGGATGGCGCGGAGGCGCTCACACTGGGGTTGCGTTCGGACGTCGACCTGGCGATCCTCGACATGGCGATGCCGCGACTTACCGGGTTGGAAGTGACCCAGCAACTGGTCGCGGCCCGCCCGACGCTTCGGGTGCTGATCCTCTCGATGTACGACGATCCCCGCTACATCAAGCGTGCCCGCCGGGTTGGGGCTCATGGCTACCTGCTCAAGAGCACCGTGGACCGCGAACTGCTGTCGGCCTGTCGTGCGGTACTGGCCGGCGGGGCGTTCGTACAGCCCCAGGCATCACCGGTGTCGCAGCCAATTCCGCCCGCGGCGGATGCTGAAGACGGGATCCTCACGGCACGCGAGACGCAGGTTGTCGCATTGATCGCCGCCGGTCGCACGAGTCGTGAGATCGCCGAGCAACTCACGATCAGTACCAAGACCGTGGATCGTCATCGCGACAATGTCATGGCAAAGCTCGAGATCCACAATCGGGCTGAACTCACTCGCTATGCGATCCGGGCCGGAATCGCGACAGCCTAGGGGCGCAGAGCCGGACGGTTGGCTTGGGGCGTTGACCCCATACCGCCGGCTCCCCACACGGTTCTAGCATCAGTGGTCCCGGTCGAAGGAGAGGGTTTGTCGGTCGACGACCACCCGATATCAACCAAGCACGCCGTTGCGGTGGTGGCCGCGACCATCGGAGTGGTGATCGTGGTGTTGCTCGCGATGCTGCTCGTGACTCGTTGACGTGGCCCTCGGGCGCTCGCGGTCATCGGTATTGGGGTGTTTGCCCCAGTGCTGCGGCCGTCTATGCACGGTAGGTTCTCAGCCTCGGTGAAAGCCGAGGACCAGAGGGAGACTGGTGGGATCCGGGCGTGTCAATGGCCAACGCAGCCTTTCGAGTGGGCGCCCGGGTCCTCCACCAACCCGCGGCGCGCCTCTCAGGTCTTCTCGGCAGTGCCGCCGGTTTGCCGGCCGGCCTTGTCGCAAAGCACGCCGAGAATCGCGCCAACGATCACCATGACGATCAGTACAACCACGCCACCCATAGAGCACCTCCATCCAGCTGGTTTTGAGAATCACGCTACGTCGGTGATCGCCAAAGGCGCCATCGGGGATTCGCCCCATATTCAGTGGTAGATTCCGGCGATTGTGGCCTGGGCTCACCGTACCGGCGATGATGCGCCCGACGAGGGATATCGCGTCGCGATCGTGGGTGCCGGCGCCGCCGGCGCGCTGGTGGCCGTACACCTGCTCCGCGCCGGAGTGGGCCCGGTAGCGCTGGTCGATCCTGGCGACCGCGTGGGCCGTGGGGTGGCCTATAGCACCAGGTTCAGCGCTCACCTGATGAACGTCGAGGCCCGAGTTCTGGGTGCCCTCGCGGGCCAGCCTTCCCACTTTGCGGAGTGGCTCGTGCGCGATGGCGCCGAGGTCTCGCCGCGCGCGTTCATCTCAAGAGGCACCTACGGGGACTACCTCACCGAACTGCTCGCCACCGCGGTGTCCGAAGCGCCCGCCGGCGCATTTCACCAGCTGTGCGGTGAGGTGGTGGGGATCGCCCCCTCCGATACCGGGTACACGCTCACGATCGATGACGGCTCCGCGATCCAGGCTTCCCGGATCGTGCTTGCGACCGGTCCGCCGCCCCCGCTGGACGTTCGGCTGCGAGACGGCGCGTGGCCGCCTGGCCATCCAGCGTATGTCCCCAACCCGTGGGCGCCGCGCGCGCTGGACGCCATCCCGGCCGAAGGCGACGTGCTGCTCGTGGGCACTGGCCCGACCACGATCGATGTTGCGCTCGAGCTGGCCGAAACGCGACCGGGCGTCCGCATGACCGCGGTCTCCCGCCACGGGTTGCTGCCCACGGTGCACCGCCGTTCTGGGACGCAGGAGGTGAGCTATCGCCCGCTTCCGCCCGGTGCGACACTCTGCGAGCAGCTTCGTGCGTTTCGCGTGGCGTTGCCGCAGGCCGGCGAGGAGCGTGCCGATGCCCGCGACATGGTCGACGCAATGCGGCCATACACACAAGACCTCTGGAAGGCCGCCTCGCGGCGCGATCAGGAGCGATTCCTGGCGTCGCTGATGCGCGTCTGGACGGTGAATCGCAGCCGCATGCCACCGGTGGTCGCGGAGTGGATCGACGCGCTCCGCGACAGCGACCGGCTGGTGATCATGGCCGGATCGCTGGTGCGGGTGGATCCACGTACGGCCGGTGGACTGACCGTCGCCATCCGCGTGCCCACGGGAGTGACCAGTGAGTTCGAAGCGGTGGCGGTGGTCAACTGTGCCGGGCCGGCCGACTCCCCGTTTGCCCGCCCCTCGCAGCTCTATGACGACCTCCTGGCTCGGGGGTTGGCGCGGCCGCACCCGCTTGGCCTGGGACTCGATACCAGCGACTACGGCGCTGTTCGCGGCGGCGACGGCCAGCTCTCGGACTCGATCTATACGATCGGCTGGCTGCGCCGGGGTGAGCTGTGGGAGTCGGTGGCGATCCCCGAGATCCGCGACCAGGCGGCCGAGCTCGCCCAGAGGCTCGGGACGGCTGAGACGCCGAAATTTTTTTGGCAACCGGTAAAGCTGGGCACTTGCGGGGCTTTCTGTAGTAACGAGCTTGGCGACCCGCCCGGAGTGCGTCTCGGGGGCCTTGCATTCGCACGAGATTAAGGGGATAACTGGTGACGATGTGTCCGACGCCGGGGGGTCGTGCGTCGCGTTTTTCCATGCTGGGGAGGATGTATGAGGCGGTTAGGCAAGAAGCGCTGGGCAGTTGCGGTGCTCGCTCTCGCGGGCGTGATGGTTTCAGCAATCGCCAACGGTGCCGTGGTTCAGCAGCAACCACTGGTTGGGTATCAACCAAATGGGATTGTGCGGGATATCGTTGTGGTTGGTAATACCGCGTATCTGGGCGGGCAGTTCACCTCGCTGAAGTCAGCCAACGGTGCAACCACGGTCACCCGAAACCACGCGGCGGCGATCGACATGACCACTGGCAATGTGTTGCCATGGAACCCGAATGCCAGCGGGATCGTGTACGCGATCCTGCCCAGTGGTAACAACATCTACCTCGGTGGATCGTTCGCCACTGTCGGCGGTGCAACGCATAAGAACGTCGCTGAAGTCAATGCAACCAGTGGCGCGGTCGTAACCGGGTTTACCAATAGCTCGAAGCCCAATCAGGCCGTGCGTGCGCTCGTCATCGCAAATGGCAACCTGTACATGGGCGGTGCGTTCACGACTCCGCGGCCCTACCTGGCCGAGGTGAACGCCACCACCAATACGTACAACCCCACCTGGGCTCCGGTGGTCGACGGTGAGGTGCGGGCGCTTGCGACCGACACCAGCCAATCGCGGATCGTCGAGGGTGGCTTTCAGCAGTGCGCCACCGGGTCGGGATGTGACGGGCGTATCGGAATCGGCGCCGTCAACACCACAGATGGCGCGTTTGTGCCATTTGCCTATGCCGGCCCGCCGACCTCCGTGCCACCGCCCGGCTTCCCGTATCGCCCGTTCCAGGTGATCGGATTTGCCCAGGACGGCAACACGCTGTTTGCCGAGGGCACCGGAAACGGTGGTACCGCTCTGAGCCTCAACATGGAGGACGGTACGCTCAACTGGCAGGCCGGCTTCAACGGCAACGTTGTCGGCATCGGTGTGACCGATAGCGTCGTCTACGTGGGCGGTCATTACTCCACCTACTGCGGACCCGTGCCGGGGAATAACTTCTTCTGCTCGGGTCGGCCAGGGTCGGCCGACCGCGCCAAGCTGTCGGCCTTCGACGAGGCCACCGGCGCTCTCCAGACGTGGGCTCCGTCGGTCAACACCGCGCTTGGTATCGAAGCGGTGTCTGCCGACAACCAGCGGGTCGCGATCGGTGGTGAGTTCACCAAGGTCGCGGGCGTCAATGTGCAGTACTTTGCGCGTTTCGCCGAACCGGCCATCGCGGTGACCATCTCTGACCCGACGGTGACCGACAACGCCGGCACTCAGCCGGCGACTGGACCGGTAACCGTGTCGGCGTCAGGTTCGACATCGAGCCAGGGCGGCACGGTCAGCTACCGGTACCAAACGTCGACCAACGGTGGCGGTACCTGGAGCGGAAGCACCAACGGATCGTCGGCCGTGATCTCGGCCGTGGGCACCACACTGGTGCGGTTCCAGGCGTTCGACTCGGGAGCCAACACCAGTAACTGGGTGACCGATACGGTCACGATCCAGTCGGGCGGTGGCGGCGGTGGCACCGGTACGGTCACGCTGCACATCTCCCAGACCGGGACTGCCGGAACCGGTGGTAACGCAACCGTGAAAGGTACGTACACCTGTAACGGCGCGAGCTCGGTCGTGATCAGCGGTACGGTCAATCAGAGCTCGACCGGCGCCTCGGGCACCTACACCACCACGGTGACATGCCCGAACAACACCACTGCAACCAAGTGGCAGGCGCTGGCGAAGGCCGGCAGCGGCCCGCTGTTCCAAAACGGGACGGCAGCTGTGCACGCGACCTTCTCGGCCACGGACTCGGTGACGCACTCACCGATCACCGGTTCGCAGGACGCAAACGTCACACTGAACTAAGCCGCATTCACTCCGGCACGGGTCTCGCAAAGTGGGGCCCGTGCCGGGTGTCTTGCGATCTGTCCGGCGGCCGTGAGACCAGACCTAGGCTCCGATCGTCGAACGACTGCAGAATCCCGGAAAACGTCGATCGGTAGTCAGCAGCATTCGTGACCGGAGCCGACAGCGAGATGATGTAGAGGTTCTTGTGCCAGACGAGAATCGTGTCCGACTCGCGGACGTTGATCACACCAGCGGAGGCGTGGACCACAAACACGTAGCTCAGGACCACCGCAGGGTGCCCGGCGAGCGTCGTGCTGTGGTGCGTGAAGGGGACGTTCAGCTGTTGCGCCTGAGTCGCGTATTGGGTCACAACAGCCTTCTCGGCTGCGACGTTGGAGAGGTTCACATCCATGGGGCCGCTGCGGGCGAGCCCATTGACCGAAAAACCGGTCGTCAGCGCGATCGTCCGGCCCGCTTTCGTCGCGTCGGCGACGAAGACGAGGTTGGGGTTTTTGCTGAGCATCACCAACTGGGACTTCATGTTGGCGAGCGCGGGGTTCGCCTTGGCGACGGCCGCGGCGCCCGTCGCCAGTGAGTGTGAGTTCAGGCCCTTCCATCCGGCCGGGGTGGTGATCCTGAAGCTCTTGCTGGTGGGCTGAAACTGGGTTCCTTTCGCGACGGTCGAGCTGATCGGGGCATGGCCGGTCGCGTTGCCGCACCCGCTCAGGCAAGCGCCGGCGATCATCACAGCGGCGATGCGAGCGAGGAGACGGGGCATTGGTGTGGTATCGGCCATTGCCTGCGCGAGGTTGAGCATGTTCCCAGATCGACAGAAAGCCCCGCATTTGCGGGGCTTTCTGTGTCACGCGGGGGTGGAGGGGCGAGGGGTCAGACCGGCAGCAAGGCATCCGCACCGAGCGGCGGAATGAACTGCGACAGGTGCCGGTATCCGAGGATCAGCCCGTTCTGCTCGCGGCCCATCATCTCGACGATGTCGGCTTCGCTTCCGATCGCGGCGATCGTCTGCGCCGCGAACACCTCGTCCTCGTGTTCGATGTCGAGGTTTCCCTGGTAGCCGATGTCGATCATCGCCGAGACGAACTCGGCCCAGTCGATCTCGCCGAATCCGGGGGTGCGGAATCGCCACCAGCCGTTTCCGAATGAGTTCAGGCGGCCGAGCTCCTGGCCGTAGATACCGAGCCGTGCGAGCTCGCGGCGCTTGATCTCGACGTCCTTGGCGTGGACGTGGAAGATCTTCTCGCCGTAGTCGTGCACGCACGCGATGTGATCGATCTCCTGATACACGAGGTGGGACGGGTCCATCTGCAGGCCGAGCGCGGGGGAGTCGACCAGGTCGAACATCGCGTCCCACACCTCGGGGCTGCGTGCGATGTTCTCGCCGTGACCGGTGCGATGGTCGCGCATGGGGCAGTTCTCGATGCCGAGCCGGACACCGTGCTCCTCGGCGTGCTGGCAGAGCGGAGTGAAGACCTCCTTGAACGCATCCATACAGTCGATCACGGGCGTTCCCTGGGTCTGGCCGACGAACGTGCAGACCGTGTCGACGCCCACGCGAGGGGCCAGCTCGATCACCTTTCGCAGATACCGGCGAGCCTCCTCGGCTTTGGCGGGATCGACGTCCAGCGGGTTCGGGTAGTAGCCAAGGGCCGAGATCTCGATGTCGCGCCCGTCGAGGTCGGCGCGAATCTCGGCGATCCGATCGTCGGTGATGGTGTCGGCGTTCAGCGTTGACGACGGCCACGCCGAAAGCTGGAGCGACGTAAACCCGACCTCCTGCGCAAAGGCCGCGATCGACTCCGAATAGTCAGTGTAAAAACCAATTCTCATTGGGTCACTCCCTCGTTTTCGTGTGTGTCAAACGTCATCGTCGTTGGCCGCTCGCGGGTGGGCTGGATGCGACACGCGGCTCGGTTTCTGGCCGACTCCAACACGGCGTCGCAGACGACCGCGGCCCGGTATCCGTCCTCGAACGTCGCTCCGTCCGGGCCGACCGGCTGATCGTTTGCGATCGCGGTGATGAAGTGGCGAAGCTCATCGACGAACGTGTGATCCCAGCCGATCACATGTCCCGGGGGCCACCATCCGGCAGCACCGCCATAGCTGTCGCCGGTGACCAGCCGCCGCTCGAATCCGGCGGCGGTGTGTGCCGGCCCGTCGCCGCGGCAGACCCACAGCTCGTTCAGCCGCTCGAGGTCGAAGACGGCCGATCCGCGCGTTCCGTTGACCTCGAACACCAGTGAGTTGGCGCGGCCCAGGGCAACACGCGAGGCCTCGATCGTCCCGCTGGCCCCCGACTCGAACCCGACCAGGGCCTGGAACGCCTCATCGACATCGGTCGTCTGGCCACCGCGATCGGTGACGAACGTCTGGGTGGCGCCGGCGACCTCCACGATCTCGCCGACCAGAAACCTCGCCAGATCGATGATGTGCGATCCGAGGTCGCCCAATGATCCGGAGCCGGCGGAGTCGCTGCGTAGTCGCCAGGTCACCGGTGCGTTGGGGTCGGCCAGCCAGTCCTGCAGGTAGCGGGCGCGGAAGTGGCGGATCTCGCCGAGCTCACCGTCGCGAATCAGATCCCGAGCGAGCCTGACCGCGGGCACGAATCGGTAGTTGAATGCGCACATATGCTTTATCCCGGCGGATTGGGCGGCCTGGAGGAGCTCCCAGGCCTCGTCGCTATTGACCGCCAGCGGTTTCTCGCAGACGACGTGCTTGCCTGCCCTGATGGCGGCCAGCGTGGGCTCGGCATGGAGATTGTTGGGACCAACATTGTCGAACAGGCTGACCGCTGGATCGTTCACGAGTGCGGCCCAATCGGTGTAGTCATTCGGGATTCCAAACCGCGACGCGAAGGCCCGCGTGCGCTGCGGGTCTCGGCCGGCCACCGCGCTCATCTCGACCGCCACCGGGAGCGGTTCACCCATGGTCATCATGCTCTGATAGGCGTGTGCATGTGCACGTCCCATGAACGCCGTTCCGAGCAGCCCGATGCCGATGTGGTCGCTCAATGCCGGAAGAGGAAGCGCTCCATGCGCCCGAATCGAAGCACGATCACGAATGCGATCGCGGCGATCACGATGAAGAGCGCCGAGCTGGCGCCGAGAGCCGGTGAGATGCTCGCCCTCAGACTCGAATACATGTACACCGCGAGCGTCTGATCGTTGAGGGTGGTGAGCACCTGACTGACCACGAAGTCGGTCAGGCTGAGCACGAATACGAGCAGCGTCCCGGTCGTGATCCCCGGCATCATCAACGGCAATCGCACATACATGAACTGCTCGACGGGATCGGCTCCGAGCGTGGCGCTGGCGGGGATCAGCTCGGGATCCTCGTCCTCGAGGGCGGACAGCACGGCCCACAGCATGAATGGAAAGTTGACTGTCCCGAGGGCCAGGCCGAGCAGTCCGAGCCCGGCGACGTCGAGTCGCAGTGAGATGTCGTAGAAGCCGAACGCGGCGATGATCGGCGGTACCGAGAGCCCCGCCGAGAGTGCCAGTGCAATCACGACCCGAGTCCGAGTCCCAAGCCGGACGAGGCCGAGTGCGGCCGGGACGCCCGTGATTGCCGCGACCGCCGAGGCGACGAGCGCCGCGATCACCGAGTGCGACAGGGCCGTCCACGTCTGGCTGCTGCCGAGCACCTGGGAGTACCAGGTGGTGGACAGGCTGTGCGGCGGAAACGCGATCTGGCGCGTGCCGCCGAACGACGACACGAGCACAAAGATCGTGGGCACCACGAGGATCGCCACCAGGATGACCGTGATCGAGCGGCGCAGGGGGATGGTGGCAAGCCCGGTCATATGCCGCGCCGCCCGATCTTGATGCGACCCAGGGCGGTGACGGTCGCGAAGGCGACGACGACCAGAAACAGCAGGATGATGCCGATTGCCGCACCGAGCGGCGGGTCACCCAGGTTCAGGTAGCGGTCCTGAAGCAGGTTGGCGAGAAAGTCGTTTCGGCCCTGACCCAGAATCAGCGGATCGGCGTAGGACGACATTGCAAGCGCGAACGCGATCGCCAACGCCGTGAATCCCGGCGCCTGCAGCTGCGGCAGGATGACGGTGGTAAAGACCCGGCGGCGGGGCGCTCCCAGCGTCAACGCGGCGGCTTCCAGCTCGGGGTCGAGCCGCAGCACTGCCGGCAGCAAGATCACCACCACGATCGGCACGGTGACCTGCACCATGCCCATGCCGATCGCCCACTCGGTGCCGAGCAGCGTCGGGCTGGTGAGTCCGATCGTGCCGAACAGCCCGTGCCAGGGCCCGCTCGGGCCGAGGGCCACGATCCAGCCAAAGGTGCGGGTGATGTCGCCGGTGAGAAAGGGGGTGAAGATCGCGATCAGCAGCACCAGCCGCCAGCCGCGGCTACGAATCCGCGCGAGCACGATCGTAAACGGGATCGAGAGCAAGACCGTGATCAGGGCGGTGACGGCCGACATGAACACGGTACGAAAGAGGGTTGTCCCGAACTGGGGGTCGTTGATCGCCTGCCGGTACTGGGTGAACGAGAACTTGCCCGTCACCCCGAGAAACGAGTCGTAGACATGCAGCGAGCTCCAGGTCAGCGACACCACCCCGGCGAGCAGGATCACCACCAGCAGAAACGCAGGCAGCACCATCAGATACGGCGTGACCCTTCGCAGGCCGGGACGCGCGACCACTCGGCGAAGCGTGATCACACCGTCCACCAGCGACGTCATCGGAGTCCTGACCGTGGTCGAACCGGGGCCGACTTTGGTGGTGTGCACTAGCTATCGGCTCCTTGAACCACAGGCACGTCCTCGACATTCCAGCCAACCACAACGCGCGCTCCAACCACAATCCGATCCGACGAATGCGTGTCGGTATGCACCGTCACCACCCGCCCGTCAGCGAGCTTGACCTGGGCAAACACGCCCGCGCCGTCGAATGCGGAAAAGATCACCGACCCCTCGAACTCGTTGTCCAGGCCAAGCGCCCCGTCCTCGATGGGTGCGACGTGGAGCAACTCGGGTCGCAATACGACGGTGGCGGTCGAACTCTGCACCGCCCCCGAGATCCGAAGTGTCAGCTCACCGGAGGTCAGGCGCGTACCCTCACCGGTGCCGCTGACATCTCCGCTGATCAGCAGCGGATCGCCGAGGAACGACGCGACAAACGAGTCGGCCGGGCGCTCGAACAGCTCTCGGCTGGTGCCGCACTGCACCACCTTGCCGTCGTTCATGACGGCGATCCGCGAGCTGCCCAGCACCGCCTCGCGCTGATCGTGGGTGACGTTGAGGATCGTGATGCCAACCTCGCGGTGCAGACGACTGATCTCGAGCTGCATGTCCTCTCGCAGCCGGCGATCCAGCGCGGACAGCGGCTCGTCAAGCAGTACCAGTCGCGGCTGATACACCAGCGCCCGAGCGAGCGCGACCCGCTGACGCTGGCCGCCGCTGAGTTCGGTGACGCGGCGATCGCCGATATCGGGCAGCTGCATCAGCTCGAGTGCTTCACGCACGCGAGTGACTTGCTCGGGGCGCGCCATCCTTCGCATCCGAAGCGGAAACGCGATGTTCTGGGCGACGGACAGGTGGGGGAAGAGGGCGAGCGACTGAAACACGACCGCGAGGTTTCGCTCATCGGGCGGTGTGCGGCCCACGTCCACTCCGTCGATCAGAAGCTGCCCCTCGTCGGGTTCGAGCAGCCCTGCCACGAGTCGCAGGATGGTGGTCTTGCCGGATCCCGACGGCCCCAGAAAACTGAAGTACTCCCCGTCGTGGATCGCAACCGACACGTTGTCGACCGCCGCCAGCGAACCAAAGCGTTTGGTCACGCCGCGCAGTTCGACCATGGGAGTGGGGGGCACCTCATGCAAGGTGCCCCCCATCTCGGTGTCCTTGGAACTCACGTGGCCGCTTACTTGATCGCGTTCTCGAACGATTGCTGCCACGGGAGGTCGTAGCGAGCCATCAGCGGAATCGGTGCGAGCACCACGTCCGCAGACTTCTGCTGCGCGGGCGTGACCGGGAACACCTTCGGCTGTTTGGCCATGAAGCTCGGCAGAGTCGCGGTCGAGACCGTTGGGATCAACGATTGCTCAGCTGCGAGTGTGGACTGCGTCGAGGCCGAGTACAGGTAGTTGGCAAACACCTGCGCGTAGTAGTAGTTGGCGGGCGGGATGCCCTTGTGGATGTAGTAGGCGTCGGCGACCTCGTACAGGCCGTCGTCCGGCGCGACCAGCTGCAGGTTGGTGCCCGATGCGACCGCGTCGTTATAGGCACAGGTGCAGGTGACGGCGAGCTTGCCGATGCCCTGTGAGAGCGCCGTGGTGACGTCGGTGTTGCTGCCGAGAACCACCAGGTTCGGCTGAATCTGCTTGAGCCGATTCCAGACAGGGTCGAGGCTCCCCGGGGGGCCGTTGGCCGGATCGACGTTCATGGCGTTTGCCATCCCGAACGCGGTGCTCGAGTAGATCTGGTCGAAGATCAGTGACTTCTTGAACCGCGACTGGGTCAGATCGTTCCAGCTCGTCACCGAGGACGGAGCAACCAGCGACGGGTTGACGATGAACGCCACCGTGACCGAGTACGGGTTCATGTACGCCCAGCTGGTGGCCGATGCCGGCGTTCCCGTGGGCGCGGCGACCGCGCGGTTGGCCTGGTCGACGTTTGGTGCAAGCTTGGTCGAGATGGGAAGTGTCAGCCCGCGCGCCGAATCGAGGTACGCGCGCTGCTGAGCCTGGAGGCTCGCGTCGGCGTCAGGACGCTGGCCGGCGCGGATCTGCTGATCGAGCTTGTTGAAGCTCACGAACTCGTCGGTGGTGTCCCAGTGGATCTTGACCCCAGTGGCGGCCGTGAACTGCTTGCCCGCGGTCTTTGCCATGGTCTGCTGATACCCACCCGACCACGCCCTGATGGTGATGTAGGCGGGCTTCTTGGCCGGCTTTGTGGTCATCGCGGCGGGCGGCGAGGTGATCGCTGCCACGCCCGTCTTCGGGGTCGGCATGCCGCCGGCGCCCCCGCTCGAACTCGAACTCGAGCTACTGCTCCCGCAGCCGGCGATCACAACGGCGCCGATCGCGCACGTCGCCACCACCAGCACCCGGGAGAACCGCAAACGCGACGTTCTTCTCAGACCCATGGTCACTCCTCCACCGCACAGACTGTGAAAAACGAGGCAGGTAGCCCCGTCTGCTTCTGACGAACGGCGTCGATCCTACGGCATCCTTTGGGTTATTGCAAGGATCTTTTGCCTGTATGAGAGTATGAAGTCCATAGGATTTGGTATATTGACTGAGTACTTATGCTTGTATTCACGCATAAGTACGGGTCAGGGGCGGATCCGTGGGGGGTGTTTCACCAGGGATTCACCTCCGGCAACGATTTCGGGGGTGGACTTGTGACTACGATGAGACAAAAGTCTCATCCTCGTGTATCGTTTGCTGCCGTGTCAGAACCGACCTCCAGCCCGAGGATTAACGAATCAGCGCTGACCACCGTGCTCGAAACGGTGCGCAGGTCGGGGCCGGTCACCCGAGCCGACCTTGTGACCCATCTTGGACTCGCCCGCTCGACGGTGTCCCAGCGCGTCGATCTGCTGCTCGAGCGCGGGCTGCTCCGAGCCGGTGAGCCCGCCGCCTCCACCGGGGGAAGGCGGGCCGAGACGCTCATGTTCAACCCGCAGTCGGGGACGGTGCTTGCTGCTGATATCGGCGCCACGCACTTTCGGATCGCACTGGCCGACGTCGGCGGCGAGATCATCGCCGAGGACGGCGGAGAGATCGAAATCGAGTCGGGCCCCGAGGTGGTGCTCGAGTATCTGCACGCGCAGTTCACCACGCTGATGGAGCGATCGGGGCGCCCGCTCGACGAGGTACGAGCCCTCGGTGTTGGAGTCCCGGGGCCGGTCGAGTTTGCAACCGGGACGCCGGTCAGCCCGCCGATCATGCGCGGCTGGGACGGCTACCCCGTTGGCGATTGGCTCCGCGAGCGATACGGCGTACCGGCGGTGATCGACAACGACGTCAACATCGCAGCCCGCGGCGAGCACCAGCTGATCTGGCCCCACGTTGAGCACCTGTTGTTCGTGAAGGTCGCAACCGGCATCGGTTGCGGAATCGTCGCCTCGGGAGACCTCTATCGCGGGCAGCAGGGTGCCGCGGGGGATATCGGGCATATCCGGGTGGGGGGACGCGATGACCTGATCTGTGAGTGTGGCAACACCGGCTGCCTCGAGACGGTGGCCAGCGGACGCGCGCTCGCGCGGCACGCACGAGAACTTGGCTTCGATGCTCGCGACAGCCGCGATGTGGTGGCCCTGGTCGTTGCTCAGGAGCTTCCCGTGATCCGGCTCGTGCGCGAGGCGGGCCGCTTCCTGGGTGAGGTGCTCGCATCGCTGGTCAATGCGCTCAACCCCTCGGTGATCGTGATCGGCGGCGCACTCGCCGAAGCCCACCAGCAGCTGTTCGCCGGCCTCCGCGAGACGATCTATCAGCGCTCGACGCCGCTTGCGACCCAACGATTGCAGATCGTTCCGACTGCGCTTGGGACGCACGCGGGTGTGCACGGCGCGATCGCGCTCGCGATTGACGAGGCGGTCGCCGCGCCCGCCCTGGGTGTGAATCGGTAGTTACTGCGGTGCGTTACCGCCGCCTGCCGAATACGCGAACACGACGGTCAGTGACGCGCTGACCTGCTGTGAGCCGCGCCTGATCGGGACCTCCAGCACGCGTGGAGCTGCTGCCTTGGCAGCCGAGAAGGCGAGACCGCCGGGATAGGCGTAGCCGAGCTGGGTCTCGGATACCGAGATCACCCCGGTGACGTGGAGACCTGCCGCGGCGGCCGCGGCGTCGGCTTTCCGGCGGGCACTCGCGATCGCAGACTGGATTGCCCGGCTCTGGGCCGAGGCGCGGGCTTTGGACGAGAAATCCGGCCCATAGTTTGCAGTTGCGCCCGCGTTGATGCCGGCGGCGATCAGCTTGCCCGTGGTGCCGACCTTCATCACGGTCACCGTCAGGTTCTGTTCCGCCTCGTAGTCGCCCGATGAAGTCCGCGACCCATTGGCACCGTCGGTTTGCATGTTGATCCGTGCGACCTTGCCGGCGTGCATCGCTGCGATCACCCGTCGCATCGCGCGACTGGCCTGGTTGGTGGCATCGATCAGGGTGCTTCCGCGACCGTTGGTCGTGAAGTGGATGGTCGCGCGGTCGGGACGGATCGCGTCCTGGCCGTCGCCGTCGAACCGCAGGAAGCTCGGCATCGTGCTGTGCGGCGTGGTCGCCGCCAGAGCCCGCGGGCGCGACCCCGAAACCGCGTTGAACGCAACCACCGCAAGCACGATCACCGCGGCGCCCACCACCATGCGCTGAGCTGTCGCCGACATTACTCGACCTCCATTCGAGGAAACATGACGGTGGTTAGACCCGGACACCCTACGATCAGTTCGTGCAGCTACGACCGACGCTGATCGCGATCTGCTGGATCGCATGGGTGCTGACCTGGATCGTCACCGCGATCGTGTTTCGGCCCGAGCGACACGATCCGTCATCGCCGCCCCGGCGATCGCGCTCCCGCCCGCTTGGGATCCGGTTGGTGATGGGGGTGTTCGTGATCGCCGCGATCGAGACCCATCAGTTCGGGCACGCGCCACTCGGCCCCGCGTTGGGATGGGCGGGAGTCGTGATCTGTGCCGCGGGGTTTGGGTTCGCGACCTGGGCGCGGGTCTACCTCGGTCGCAACTGGGGTTTGCCGATGACCGTCCGGGCCGAGCCGAGACTCGTGCGCGGTGGTCCCTACCGCGTCGTTCGCCATCCCATCTACACCGGACTGGTGATCGCGCTGATCGGCTCGGCACTCGCGGATGGATCGGGCTGGTTTGTGGTCATGATCGGCGCGCTCGCGTACTTCGTTGTCTGCATGCGGGTGGAGGAGGCGGATATGACCGCACTCTTCCCTGACGAGTACCCGGAGTACGCCGCGCACACAAGGCGGCTGATTCCGCACGTGTACTGAGGCGCGGCGGACACTTGTGTGGCGGTCCACTTGATCCGATAGAGATCCCGTGGCATCCGCACCCCCCAAGACGTTGCAGGCTCGCCGCCTGGTTGCGGGCGGCATCGACGATGTCGATCATCCCCGCGTCGTGGCAGTTGGCGAGCTGGCAGCGACATTGGCGGCGTTGTTCGGAGTTGCCGCCGCGGTGGCCCTGGCGATCGCACTGCTGGTGGTTCACGGCCAGGCGCGGATCGTTCCGCTGATCGCTGCCGTCGGCGGCGCGCTGTGGGGATACGAGCTGCACCGCCGAGCGATTCGGCGAGCCGAGGCGTCGTACCCGTCGTTGCCCTCGGCCGCGGTGATTGTGCCCCATGGCGCCCTGGTCGTGATGATGTTCTCGAGCGTCACGGTCGTCGGCGCCGCGGTTGCGTTCCCCGTGCTCGTTTTGGGACACGGCTCCACCGCCGCGATCGTGACCGCGAGCTGCATACTGCCCGTGCTCTACACCCGGATGGTGACCGGATCGCTGCTCGCACGCAGGGCGGCGCTTCGCCATTCGAACGCCGATGGCGGGCGCGCGCTCTACCAGACCTTCCCGAAGCCCAGACAGCGGGCAACGCTCTACTCCGACGCCGGCGTGCATGCAGGCTGACGCTTCCACCGCACCCCTCTGGGTCTCGGCGTCGCAGCAGGGTCGATGGCGATGGGCGACCGTCGTTGCCCCGGCTCTCGGCTCGCTCGCGTTCGTGACGTCGTCTCGCCACGACAGCGCGGGGGTACTGATGGCGCTGTGCGGGTTCGCCTTCGGGGCGATCATGGGCGCCTGCCAGGTCGCCTTGCTGATGTACCGCTACGGCGGGCTCCAGCCGTCCACGGCCTTCCTCGGCGACGCGTTGGAGATCGAGGTGTCACCACCCGGCCTGGTCACGACGCTGATCCCATTTGCGACCGCCTGCCTTGGCGCCGTTGCATTCGTGCTCACCGCTGATGATCGACTCGCGTCGGGAAAGGCCGTGCTCGCGCTGATCGTGTTCGCGACCATCTGCAGCCTCTGGATCGGTTTCGAGTCGGTCGCGGTCATCCTCACCCGCCGGTGGGAGCACGCCAGCGGTCTGGCGATCTACTGCCCGCGCAGGACCCGGCTGCTGGCCCGAGGCGAGCACGTGGCCGTGGTCGAGCGCGAACCGGCCCCGGTTGGCCGTCGCCTGTTGCCCGCGATCCTGCTGTGTGGGCTGGCGCTCCTGGCGGTGGGCGTGGCCGATTTCACCACCCTTGTCCGGCACGAGTCGCCGTGGAGCCGCGATCTGCCGACGCTCACCGGTCAGACCGGGGTGAGCCACATCGACCCCAACCTCAACGCCGTGGCCGCGACGCTCGCGGGACATCCGGTGCAGGTGCGCTGCTGGTCGAGTGCGGACTGGGCTCGGATCCGCGCCGTGCGCCGCGACGACGTCGCCGGGTTTACGAACCCGCAGACCTGGACGACGCAGCTCTCCCCATCGGTGTGTCGCCCACTGATGGCACTTCGCTACCGGGGAGTGGAGCCGGCCGGCGACGCCGAATGGGCGCTGAGCTTCGCCGTTGTCGTGCTGGGCCACGAGATGGGGCACCTGGTAAACGGTCCCAGCGAGTCTGGAGCCGAGTGTTTCGGGTTGCGGGCCGCGCCACGCACCGCGCAGCTCCTGGGTGCCGACCCCGCCTACGCCACCCGCCTCGCGCAGCTCTACCGCTACCAGATCTACCCTCGTCGACCCGCTGAATATCGCGTCGGCGGCTGCCCGGCCTGAGGCGGTCGCCCCCCGTCCGGGTGATGAAGTTAGTGACGGTCAGGCACATGCTGAGAGAGTCCCCCGACTCGTTGCCTCGCGAAGGTTCTCCCGGATGCACCCCCACCGCCTGATCTGGACACGCCCCCGCCGTGCGTGGCTTGTGCTTGCCACCCTCGTGTGTCTCGGTGCCGTGGGCGTCGGATCGGCTTCGGCGGATGTCCCGTTTCACAACGACTGGACGCCGTTGGCGAAGCTGAACCCGGACGTCAAGCTGAACGGGGTGTCGGTGGTGGCGTCGCATCCTGACGAGGTATTTGTGCTCGCAGACTTTTCGGAGGTCGGCCACTCGTCCGACTCCGGCGTGTCATGGACGTCAACCCCGTCTGCTCAGTGCATCGCTGCCAATGACGGTCCGCTTGCCGTCGATCCGGCCGACACCTCGACCATGTTCATGCCGTGTCAAGCCGGTGGATTGCTGCGAAGCGACGACGGAGGCGCGACCTGGCAGCCCGTCGACTTTGGCGATGCCTCCAACCCGAGCCCCGACATCCGCGGTGTGGCGATTGCCCCGTCCGCACCCGACACGGTCTACGCGATCTCGGAGTCCAGTGCGAACGGCACGATCTCAACGGTGTACCGATCGGTGGACGGCGGTGTGACCTGGGACGCGACCACCGTGCCGGGGCTTGACGATGCGACAATTGTGATCGACCCAGCCGACCCCGATCGCGCAGTCATCGGCGGGAGAGCCGCGACGGCGTCGGGATCGCTCCTGACCACCGACGATGGCGGAGACACATGGACGCCGCATACCGGCCCGTGGACATCGCAGCTCGCGTTCGACCCGTCGGATCCGTCGCACGTATGGGCAGCGGCAGGGGCCGTCGAGGAGAGCACCGATTACGGCGCAACCTGGACGGCCGTCCCCGGAAGCCCGTCAGCCCGATCGATTGCCATCGACGGCGGCAAGATCTACGTCGCCGACGCGAACACGGTGTCGCGTACCACCGACGACGGCGCAACCTGGACGAGCACGTCGTTCACCACGTTCCAAAAGCCGCAGACGGTGGACGGAATCGCCGTTGACCCCGCCGATTCTGACCGTGTGTACTCCGAGACCGCCGACGGCTCGATCTGGGCACTGCGATTCAGTGACGACATTCCCGCAACCGAGGACTATCAGCTGCTCAAGCTCGACTCACCGACCGACATCACGCCGACGTCGGTCACGTTGAACGGTGATATCGCGCCGATGTTCCCCGGGGGATCGGGGATGGTCACGTTTCGCATCGGCCCGGACGCATCCCAGATGCAGCCCTACACCCAGGCGGTCACCGGGACCGGCGCCACCGCTGAGCGACACGTCTCGCAGACCATCAGCGGCCTTTCGCCAAACACGACCTACCAGATCTCGCTCGACGGAAATCTCTTCCTCCAGGTCAGTGGGTCGAACGCGCCTTCAGCCGGAGTCTCGTCGTTCACAACGCCGCCGGCAGTTGGCCCCAGCGTCTCCTCGGCACCGGAGCCGGCACTCCGAAACGGTGTGGTCGCCAACGGCCACATCCCCGTCACCGTGAACTGGGGAGCCGCGCCAGGGACGTATTCGCTCACCGCCGGTCACCTCGACGAGAGTGTCGATGGCGGTTCGTGGGTGGCTCGCACGCCTGCGGGAGAGAGTTCTGCGGCCACGACGCTCGCGTTCGGGCACGGCTATCACTTCCGCGCGCAGGTCGAGGATTCGGCAGGGCAGACCAGCGCGTGGAAGTCTGGCGCCGCCGGGACGCTCAAGCTGAAGGATGACGCCGCGAGCGGCCTGCAGTGGTCGGCCAACTGGTCGCGGCACTCCGACGCGACCGCGGTCGACGGAACGATCCACCGATCCTCCACGGGCACCGCGTCGGTGACGCTTCGGTTCACCGGCCGAAGCGTTGCGGTGATCGCGCCGCGCGGACCGCGCCTCGCCTCGTTTTCCGCGACGCTGGATGGCGTCAGTGAAGGCGTGATCACGCCTTCGGCGACCACGACATCGGCACGTCACACGATTGCGATCTACTCCTTCGCCACGGTGGGTAACCACACGCTCGTGCTCCACGTCCGGCGCGGCTCTGGCCACACTCTGGCCGACCTCGACGGCTTCGCGATCCTGGACTGACACCTCAGAGCGGTCGCGAATCGGTGGGGCAGTGCGCGCTGATAGGCTGGGGTCGAGCCGACTCGGGCCTCGTTTGAGCGGGCTCGACGGGCTCGAAAGCACATCGTCAACTCACAACGCTTTGTTCCAAAGCCACAAGGGAGTTATGACATGAGCACTTCACCAAACATTGTCCTCGTGCACGGTGCGTGGGCCGACGGGTCATGCTGGAGCAGCGTCATCGAGCGTCTCCAGGCCGGCGGCTACAACGTCACGGCGCCGCAGTTTCCCGAGACGGCGCTCGCCGACGACGTCGCCCGCCTGCGTCATGTCCTGAGCCGGCAAGACGGTCCGACCGTGGTGGTAGGCCACTCCTACGGCGGCCAGATAATGACCGCCCTGGGCGCCGACGCGCCCAACGCTGTCGCGCTCGTCTACATCGCCGCGTTCGGGCTGGACGAGGGTGAGTCGATCGGCGGGTTGCTCCAGCAGGGCCCGCCGACACCGGCGCTGGCGAACCTCGAGATCGACGATCTGGGTCTTGCGTGGGTGCCCGAGGACGATTTCGTCAATCACTTCGCCGGCGATATCGAACCCTCGAAAGCTCGGGTCATGTATGCCGTACAACAGCCACTGTCGGCGTCGACGCTGGGCGACGTGATGGGTGAGCCGGCCTGGAAGCTGTTGCCCACCTGGTACCTGGTGGCGGCCGACGATGAGGCGATCCCGCCCGACGCCGAGCGTCTGTTCGCGCAGCGGATGGGTGCAACCACCATCGAGGTCGCATCCGGGCATTGCGCGATGGTCTCGCATCCCGAGGACGTCGCCAATCTGGTTGAGACGGCGGCCAAGGCGCTGGTGCCCGCTTGAGCGAGCAGGTGGCCGATGGATCTTGACCTCACCGACAAGGTCGTGGTGGTAACCGGTGCGGGTAACGGCATCGGTCTCGCGGTGACCCGAGGGTTCGTGGCCGAGGGCGCGCTTGTGGTGGCGGGGTCGCGGACCATCGACCGTCTCGAGGGGCTCGACCGGGTGCTCCCGGTGGCGATCGACCTGGCGCCGCCTGAAGCCCCGGCCGAGCTGATCGGGCGGGCGGTCGCCGAGCATGGGGGAGTCGACGTGCTCGTCAACAACGTGGGCGCGGCCCGTATGCGGCTCGATGGGTTCCTCGCCACCAGTGACGAGGAGTTCGAATGGGCGCTCCAGCTGAACTTCTTCATCGCTCTGCGGTCGATCAGAGCGGCGCTTCCCTCGATGCTGGCCAAGGGGCGGGGCGTGGTCGTGAACGTCGCCTCGGTCAACGCCTTCTTCCATCCGGACTCGGCAGTGATGGACTACGGGGCGGCCAAAGCCGCGCTCGTGAACCTCAGCAAGGCCCTCTCCCAGGAGCTTGGGCCCCAGGGGATCCGCATCAACTGTGTCTCGCCCGGGCCGGTGGGTACCGACTTCTGGCTCGGCGAGCACGGCGTCGCCGCGACCGTTGCCAGCAAGACCGGTGTCGACCCCGACACCGCCCGCGAGCAGATCGTCGCGGGTATGGGTGGCATCCCCAGCGGCCGGTTCACGACACCGGAGGAGGTCGCGACGCTCGTGGTCATGCTGGCCTCCGACCGCACCGCGAACGTCACCGGCGCCAACTACGTCATCGACGGCGGGCTGATCAAGACCACCTAGTACCTGTCTAGCGCAGGTATGTCCGCTTCTCGGTTTCGGTCAGCTGGCGGGTGACTCGCGTCGCGGCCAACGAGAGCAGGGCGTGGGCGTACTCGACCTCGACCTCGCAATAGCGCGACGCGACCGAGTCTGGCGTGATCACAAAGACGAAGGCGTGGGACTGCTCGATCGCCTTTCGGATAGCCTCGGGAAACACCTCGCCGTCGCCGATGCCCTTGGTGTCGCGGGCAGCCACTTCACCCGTCAGAGAGGTCGATCCTACTCGGTCGATCAGCCGCGGTCGAAGCTCCCACGTGAGGTCAGCGGCGTTCGCTGGATCACCTCGGGCAGGTACTCGTCGAGAAACGCGCGGGCAACGAGCTCCTGGCGCGAGCTGACCCCGACCTTTTCGTAAAGGCTCTTGATGTGGTCCTGCACCGTGTGCGGTGAGATCACGAGCTCTGCTGCGATCTCGGGATTCGAGAGCCCGCGCGCCAGCAGCGTTGCGACCTCGCGCTCGCGGGCGGTGGCGCCATGGGTTTCGAGGCGGAGATTCGCCGACTGCGAGGCGGCCGCGCGTTCGATCACGATCGCCACCCGACCATCCCCCGGATCGGCCCTTGACGCGTGCAGCGTGATCCAGCCAATCGGGCTTGGAACCGTGACGACGTTTCCCGCGGATGTCACGCCCTCGGCGCGGCGGGTATACGCCGCGATTGCGGTCAGAGGCGCCGGCAGCACGTCGCCCCCGTAGCCATCGGAGCGGCTCGAGAGCGCGTCGATCAGTTCGCGTGCGGGCGGCGTGACCAGCTCGACCGTGTTGGAGGCATCGACCAACACCATGCCGGGCGCGTTGGTGCCGGAGATGCGGCGGGCGGCGTCGAAGCGCAGGGAGGCGCGGATTCCCTCGGCGATGGCGCCCGCGACGTGGGCGAGCGCGTCGGCGTCGCGCTTGGTGAACCCGCCGCTCGATTCCCGCCGCGCCACGTGCACAGCGCCCCACACGCGGCCGCGGATCACAAAGGCCGCGCGCAGCTCGTGAGGAATGCCCGACGGCTCGAGCAGGTCTCGATACCGTGCGCTGCGCTCGGGGTGACCGCGCGTTGCCTGCTCGAGGATCCCGACCGGCACCCGGCGCGAGGCCAGGTCGGCGAACGATTGGTAGTCGTCGGTGAGGTACTCGCTGCGCACGATCATCTCGCCGGCCATTGGCGCGGTCTCCACGGTGTAGATGCCATGCTCGATCAGCTCGGTTGGGGCATCGCTTGTCAGCAGTCGCGTCTGAGGGTCGAGTGTGTGCCAGCAGCTCGCATCGTTTGCGATCACGCGCCGCAGCCGCGGGCCCAGCTCCGCGAAGAACTGCTCGCGCGGTAGCGCGCGGGCGCCGAGGTCGAGCACCTCGTCTCGGAGCCGTTCGGGCGACCACTGGGTCGGCGGCATGCCCACAGTATCCACCGTCTTGGTGATGCCAGGTGCAGGAAGATCCCCAGGTGCAGGGGATGGCCGCCGAGGTCGGGACGAACGATGCTTCCTGCGTCGGAACGATTCCACATCAGGAGGAGCAGATGAGCGACATCACGACAGACGTGGCGCCAATAGCAGCAGGCCCTGGAGAGGGCGAAGCGCTGTGGTTTTTGGGCACACTCGCGACGGTGAAATCGTCAGCGGAGACGACCGGCGGGCGGGTCGCGGTGATCGAACAGCTGGCGCCCAGAGGATCGGGATCGCCGCTGCACGTCCATACTCGCGAGGACGAGTGGTTCTACGTGATCGAGGGCGAGCTGACCTTCTGGGTCGGTGGCGAGGTGATCTCCGCCCCCGCAGGGTCGTTCGTGTACGGGCCCAGAGACGTGCCGCACACGTTTCTGGTCAGCTCTGAGCAGGCGAGGTTTCTGCTCGTGACCGAGCCGGCCGGTTTCGAGAGCTTCATGCGCGCCGTCGGCGAGCCCGCCGAACGGCTCGAGATTCCGCCGCCGGCCGACGGACCTCCGGATGTCGAGGCCCTGACTCGGGCCGCCGCCAGCTTCGGTATCCAGATCGTCGGGCCTCCGGGGATTCCCAGCTAGCCGGGCGTAAACTCGGTGAATGATTCCCACCGAACCTGAAGACGGTCACCCGGCGGACGCTGACGCACACACGTCGATGCGGGCGAAGGCCGAGGCGCTCACCGCGCGCGGGCAGGAGTACATGGCTCGCCTCGAGCGGGAGCGCCCTCGGCACGCCTCGGTGGAGGTCGGGTTCCGGGTGCTCGTGCGAGATCGCCAGATCGCGGGTGGCGTCCTGGGAGGAGGCCTGGCCTATCGGCTGTTCTTCTGGGCGCTGGCGCTGGCGGTACTCGTCTGTGGTGGCCTTGGGATCGCCGCGGCCTCGGGCGACAACGTCAACTCCGCCGCACAGGACGCCGGCCTGACAACGGCGGTCGCGGCCTCGATCTCATCGGCGGCGCAGCAGTCGGAGTCGGGACGGTGGTGGCTGCTCACCGTCGGGCTGTTCTCGGTGGTGTGGTTCAGCTGGAGCATGCTGCGCGCGTTTCGGCTCGTGCACGCCGCCGCCTGGCAGATCCCCCCGCCGCCACTTCGAAACGCTCCGCGAGCGCTTGCCTGCGTGCTGGCCGTGCCCCTCGTACTCATAGCCTTCGTGATCCTGTCGGGGTGGATCAGGGCGCACACGAACTCGCCCGCCGGACTGGTCGCGACGCTTGCGGTCGGAGTGATTTTCGCCGCGGTGTGGCTTTTTGCCTCGTCGTGGCTGCCCGCGCCCGACGTGCCGTTGACAGCGTTTCTGCCGGGTGCGATCGCCCTCGGGATCGGTCTCGAGGGGCTGCATATCTTCACGGTCTACTTCCTCGCAAACAGGCTCGCCGGTGCATCGGCCCTGTACGGGGCCCTCGGCCTGGCAGCAACCATGCTCTTCTATCTCTTCCTGGTCGGTCGCGGAGTGATCTGGGCGGCCGAGCTCAACTCGGTCGTTTGGTCGGTCCGAACCGAGCATGCCGGGGATGGGGGGAATGGCGGGACGGAAGGCGGGTAGCTGTTCGAAGCTGCGCGCCGAGGTAATGCGCTCCGCGCGCCCAGGAAACCCTCAGCCGAAAGTCCGGTTCGCCGCCGCCTGACCCGACACCGGCCGACCTGGCCCGACTTCGTGCCACTTTTGTAACTCGCCTCGGCCTGCGCGGCCGTGAATAACGGGGGAACCCCCCGTTATTCACGGTGACGCTTTGACGCGGGTTCGTAGCGGTTATCGGTGCGGGGTGATTGGGTGGTCGGCGAGAAGGGTCTCGGCCGGGTCGTTGGCGGTTTTGATCGTTCGCAATCGCTGGTAGGTGTCTGGTGGGTAGAGCCGCGATGTTTCGATCGGACGGTGCGCGAAGTTGAAGTAGCGTCGATTGGCTTCCCATGGCGAGAGTGCCGACGTGGCGGCGTCGACTGCTCGTGTGACGACGAGCTCGGCCTCGCTCGTCGGGGCGATGCCTGCCGTGAACATGACGTAGCCGGCGTCGATTGAGCCCGCCGCGCCGTGCTCGGCGGACGCGACGGCTACGGCTCCGCCGAGATGCCGAATCTCGAGCGTGAGCAGTGGAGGTACGCCGGTCGCCACGAACGCGTCGATCGCCTCGTCGGGGAGCGTTTCGATGAGGATCCCGTCGGCGATAGCGGGCACCGGCCCAGGCGGATCCATGTGCAGGTGCTGGAGGGCGCTGGGCGCGACCGCCGCGAATGTGTCGATCGCCGGCTCGAGCTTGCGCAGCGGCGAGACCAGTTCGGCGCCAAGTGCCTCTGGCCCCGTGTACACCGCCTCCACCACAACGAAGCTGCCGCCGCGCAGTGGCTCGGGGATGTCGGGAAGCCGTGGGAAGTGCAGGATCCGTCCCAGCGAGGTCACCTCGACCGGCACAGTGTCGGCCCAGTCACGCCAGGCGCGCAGCACCTTGCCAGCCTCTTCAACCGGCCAGAACATCGCACCTCCGTAGAGCTCCGGCGTCTCGAAGAGTTTGATCTCAATCGCGGTGATGACACCGTAGCTGCCACCGCCTCCGCGTACCGCCCAGAAGAGGTCGGGCTCGTTCTCATGGTCTGCTCGGACAAGCCGTCCGTCGGCGGTGACGAGTTCGACGGCCGTGACGCTGTTGGCGGCGAGGCCGAGGCTGCGCGCGTACCACCCGATGCCGCCACCAAGCGTGTACCCGACCACTCCGACGTCTGGCGCGGAGCCGTGAAGCACGATGAAGCCGTGGTCGGCGGCGGGCTCGATCACGTCCTGCCAGACGGCGCCTGCGGCCACCCTCGCCCGGCCGGTGGTGTCGTCGATCTCGACTCCGCGCAGTAACGAGGTCTTGATCAGGATCGTGTCTCCCAGCTTTGAGTGGGTGAATGCGCCGTGACCCGTTGCTTGGGGTGCAACCCGAAGATTGTGGTCGACTGCGAACTTGACGACTGCGACTACATCGCTCGCGGTCTCGACGAGGGCGACCGCCAAAGGCTGCTGATCGACAAGCAGGTTCCACGCCTGCCGCGCCTCGTCCCAGTCAAGATCACCGGACCGGACAAGCCGCCCAGACATCCGCTCCGTCAGGTCGAGAAGGTCGGACTCGTAGCTTTTAGTGGAATGCGAGATTCGTTGGTCGAATGTACGTGTCATGGTGCTCTCCTTCGTGCGCGTCAATCATTGTTGGAACGGTTATGCGATCTGTTGGCCGCCACCCTCGGGCCAGCGGCTCTCAGCAAGCGGCTCTGGGTTCGCTGCGCCCAGTCAGGGCCGTCAGGTGATCGCCCTGAGAGTGGCGGGGCGGGGTGTGTCAGGGATTGCCTGTGGCGCGACGCTTGCGGCGGTGTAGCCGAGCATCCGCCCGAGGGGCGCCGCAAGCGCGAGCGCAGCTCGCTGAACGAGCAGCGGAGGGAACGGCACCTGGATGGTGTCTGAGTAGGCCTGGGCGATGACGGCGAGCCGAAGCGGGTTCGGCATGCCGTGGGTGTTCGTCTTACCTTCCGTCGCGAGCGCGAACATCGTGCTGAGCAACTGCTCGAAGTGGAGTGCTGGTCGCACCTCGCAGACGAACCGAGCCTCGGCATCGCCTGCGTTCCAGAACTTGTGGGGGGTCCCTGGAGGCACGACCAGGCTGTCGCCCGGCTCGGCAGAGATCGTCGTTCCGCCTACCAAGATTCCGACGCTGCCTTCGAGGACTTCGAATCGCTCTTCCTGATGGGGGTGGATGTGCTTGGTCGCGACGGCACCGCCGGGCTGGACGATGGTCTCGACAATCACGAACTCGCCGTCGGTCTCCGCTGCGGTTGTGATGAACGTGATCTGCTCACCGGTGGCCGGGTTCTCGATGACATCTCCTGCATGAAACATGGCCTTCCTCCTTGGTGTCGTCTTTCGGGGGACACCACGGATGCTCGTCGCGGGCAACGCGATCGGGAAGGGGACTGGCCGTCAGATCAGTGTCGGAAAACCGACAGACTCAGCCGAACGGGACGACTGCGAGAACGCGCGTGCCCCCGCCTACTGGGCTCTGGATAGTCAGCGTTCCACCGACGGCGTTGACGCGATCCGTCAAGCCCTCGAGGCCGCCTCCAGCTTCGAGGAGAGCGCCGCCGACCCCATCGTCGCTGACGGTCAGGCGTCCCTCGCAGTCGGACAGGGTGAGGGTGACCTCGACGCGTGTGGCGTGCGCGTACTTGGAGATGTTGACCAGCGCCTCGGCCGCTACGTAGTAGAGGGCGACCTCCACCGGTTCGGGGAGGCGCTCGTCGGGAGCCGCGACCGAGACCTCGATCGGTGTGCGCAGCGCCAGTCCGCGCAGCGATTCGGAAAGCCCGGTCTCTGTCAGTGCAGCGGGATGGATCCCTCGGGCCAACTCGCGGAGCTCTACGATAGCCATTCCGGTCTCTTCTTGGGCGGCGTCGACCAGCTCTGCGAGGCCGGCCGGCAGCTCCTGCTGCATAGCCATCCGCCTCAAGAAGATGCCGATGCCAACCAGCCGCTGCTGCGCCCCGTCGTGCAGATTTCGCTCGATCCGGCGACGCTCACGATCGGCTGACTCGACCACTCTGGCGCGAGAGTCTCGCAGTTCTTGCTCCGCCCGCTTGCGATCGGTGATGTCACGCAGATACGCCGTGAACAGCGCAGGACCGTCAAGCTGGACGCGGGTCACCGTGAGCTCGAGCGGAAACTCACTACCGTCAGCGCGCATCCCGGTCAGCTCCACGCGCCGGTTGAGGATCGTCTCCTCACCGGTTTCGAGATGCCGGTCGAGAGCTGCATAGTGCCGCTCGCGCAGCGTCGGCGGAATGATCAGCTGCGCGACGTTTTGGCCGAGCACCACCGATGCGGAGCGCCCGAACATCTCCTCCGCCGCCCGATTGAACGTCAACACCGACCCCGAAGCGTCGATCGTTATCACCGCGTCCAATGAGGACGCGAGCATCGCTTCAAGCAACGCCGCAAGGCCCTGGGTCTCCCGAGCTTCGTCCAATGCGATAGAACATACCGCGTGGCCGAGGAGCGTTCGACGCTGAAGGCAGTGATTGCTGAAGACCAACCGCTCCTGCGAGACGGCATCGCATCCCTGCTCGAACTTGGCGGTTTCGACGTGGTCGGCCGCTCCGAGAACGCGGACGACCTACTCCTCAAAGTTCGCTCCTACGCCCCCGACGTCGCGATCACCGACATCCGCATGCCTCCGACGTTCAGCGACGAGGGGCTGAAAGCAGCGGAAGCCATTCGCGCCGATCATCCCGAGACGGGAGTCCTGGTGCTCTCCCAGCATGTCGAGCCCGAGCAGGCCGCCCGCCTCGTCGCCAGCGATACCGGTGGAATCGGCTATCTCTTGAAGGAGCGCGTCCGCGACGGCCAATCGTTCCTGGACGCGGTAACCCGAGTCGCCACCGGCGGGACGGCGTTCGACCCGCAAGTTATCTCCGCGCTCGTCGCTGGCAGCGGCCACACCGCCAGTGAGCGACTCACCGAACGCGAACTACGCGTCCTCTCCCTCATGGCCGAAGGGCTCTCAAACACCGCCATCAGCGAAACGCTCTTTCTCAGTTCGCGCGCCGTCGAGCGAGATATCTCAGCCATCTTCACCAAACTCGAACTGCCCCCAGCCGAAGAGCACAACCGCCGCGTACTCGCCGTACTCGCCTACCTCGGCATGCGCTCACCCAAACCCTAGGCGCCGTCCTCACTTCGCACGTCACCCACCAAGGCTCGCACGAATCCCCGCCGGGCCGGTTTTCAACCCCCTTATCTCCTGACCCCCACGGACGCGCACCCTCGATTCCCATGTCAGTTGGGGGCTCCCTGTTACGGGGGCACCTGCACCCACGCCGACCAGGCACGAGCGGCCGCGAGCCTCCGACTCCCGGATCACTTACACCTCCTTCAACTACCTCCGGTGCTAAGCCTTGTCCGGGTGGACGGCCTCCGTCGCAATCCCGCCCTGAGCCGCACCGGATCCCGCCTGGCCGCCGCCGGCCCCGCGCAACACATACGCAAACGCAACCGCCAGGCACGCGCCCAGCAGCGGGCCAACGATGTACACCCAGTAGCTCGTGAAGTCACCGCCGATCAGGTCAGGTCCGAACGTGCGAGCGGGGTTCATGCTGGCCCCCGAAATCGGGCTACCCCAGAGGCCTGCCAGAATGATGTAGCCACCGACCCCGAGCGCTCCGAATACCCCGAGGTTCTGGGCACCCGAGGCCGTTCCGAGGATCACGCTCACCAGGCCGAGCGTCAGCACGGCTTCCATCAGCATGGCGTTCGTCGATGAGTAGCCTGCCGCCGGATAGTTCGAGCCAAAGCTGGCCGAGGCGTTGACGACGTGTTGCACGAAGAGGGCGCCGAGTGACGCTCCGATCAGCTGCAACACGATGTAGCCGGGAACGCGCTTGGCCGGGAAGTCGCCGCGAAGCCAGAAGGCGATGCTGACCGCCGGGTTGAGGTGGGCACCCGACACCTTTCCCATGAACAGGATGATGCCGAGCACCATCAGGCCGGGGGCGGTCACTGCGGCCGTGCGCGAGATCGTGTTGGGAAAGGCGTGGCCCATCACTCCGCCGCCGCAGGCGACCAGCACCAGGAGGAACGTGCCGAAGCACTCCGAGAACAGCCGTCGCCACTCCTGCGACGGATCCTGAAAGTTGTTCATCGCGGCGACGTCCTCGCGGTACATCGCCTCGAATCGGGATCCGGGCCGCCATGGCGGAGGAGTTGTTTCGCTCATCATTCACCTCTCGTTCTCACGCAGGACACATGTGTCGCAGGTGAGACTGACACACTCGCTCGCCTCACCTGCCTTTGTGGCCGCTTTTCACCCGGGTGATTAGGCGAAGCGCTCGGCGGCCTGGGACAGCGCGTGCTCGAGGTTCGCGCGCTCTCCTGCCAGCCGGCCGATCGCTCGGGCGAGGCGTTCGTCGCCCTCGGGTGTGGTGGTGATGTGCACGACGCGGCCATCCACGGCGCCACTGTTTTTCGCAAGCAGGCCGACTCCGACCGCGCGCGAGATCAGATCGGCGACGGTGGTTTGCGGCATCTGGAGGTCGTTGGCGATCTGTGTCCCCGTGGCGAACCCATCCGTCGCCTCGGCGGAGCGCACCGCGAGCAGCAGCAGGTAGCGCTGTGGGGTGAGCCCACACGCGCGCACGATCGTGTCGGTCTGCTGCTCGAACCGGCGAAGCGCGAATCGAAATGCGGCGACCGCCAGGATCTCGCTCTCCGCGACTGTCTGGTGTGTCTGTTTTGCCGGCATCTGGCGGATCCTACCGTAATACGGTATGGTTAGAGATATACCGTAGTGCGGTATAAACGGGTGAGCGAGAGAAAGAGGCCTTCAAGTGGCGCACATGGCGACAACATCACGAGCACGACAGCACGTCGCACCGGCACCGACTTCCAGCTCGGGGGCCGATCGCGCCGTGGAGAAGCTTTCCGGCGAGCTGACCTGGCGAAACCGGTTTTTGTGGCTCGCCGGCGCTCTGGGGTTGGCCACGGTGGTCGGTCTCGGGTGGCGAGCGTCCGAATCGCGTGTCGGGATTGCCGACCTCGCTCCCCTTCTGGGATTGGCAGCGACCGGGGCGAGCCTCGGTTTGGCGTGGTTGCGGCACCAGGATGCGACGCAGCTGGCCGAGGATTTGATTCTCATCGACCACCCCGTGGACGAACGCTCAGCCGCTGGTAGGGCGATCGCAAAGCGGATCCGCTCGCTCGAGCGCGATCGATCGCGCGCCCACCTCGCCGAGGAACTGCGGTGGCAGTTGAGTCTGGCCGAGGAAGCGGCGGAGGCTGAGGCTGCCGGAACGCGGGCAAGGACGATCTCGACGCTGAACGCCGACCAGCGCCGGGCGCTACTCGCCAGCCGCGAACGCGTGGGCGAGATGGCCGCCATGGCGGAGTCTGGAGAGGTCGATCCACGCGCGCTGATCCTGCTCGCCCGCGTGTCCAACCCGAGCCCGGTGTCGGCAGCACGCGATCCCGACTCGGGGGCAACACTTGCCCGCAGGCTCGACCAGGCGTGGACGGTTATCGGGCCGCTATGACGCCTGGATCCGGTCGCGGGCATCGCGCAGGAATCGCAGCGTTACCTCCATCGGATCGGTCTCGCCGGCCAGTTGCGAACGGAGCAGCGAGGCACCCTTGAAGGTTGCATCGCCGAAGAACTCATCGATACGCCCGGCCCACGGGGAGACGTACACGTAAGGCTCGGAGTGGTGGGCGTCGCCGGGCGATCCGCCGTAGGTGCCGCGATGTCCGGTGGCCTGTTGTCCCATGTCGATGGCAGCGTCGAAGTGCTCGGGCCAGATCCGGACGATCGACGCGTCGTCGGCGGGCGCGGCCTCGGCCCGAAGGGTGTTCAGCGCCGCGGTTACGAACGCATACCACTCGCCCAGCGCGCGGGCTGAGGCGGCGTCGACTGCCAGCGGTGCGTCGAGATCGCCGTGGGGCGGCACATCGAACTGTTCCTGCTGGGCCACGTCGACGTCGATGCCGACGGCGCTCGCGGCAGCCCTCAGGGTGGTGATCGGTGCGAGCGCCCCGTTGACCGCGAGCTGGTCGCCATCCACGCCCACCACCTGGCCGTCGAACTCGAACGTCGAGAACCCTCCGGGCGTCGCCCGCAGGATGATCTCTCCATTGACCAGCCGCTGAGCGGGCGCGATCACGTACACCGCCAGCCGGTGGAGGGCGTCGGTGGTCTCGCGGTATCGCGCTGGCAGCGGAGTGAGGGGTGGCGTGGTCATCGGGGAGGCGGAGTGCGCCGAATCGTAATCTTTCCGCGCTTGACCTCGACCTGGCCGCTCTCACGGAGGCCGCGGAGTACGCGGCTGACCGTCAGCCGCGACGTGCCCGCCAGGCCGGCAAGATCGTCCTGGGTGAGTGGGATGACGGCAACGCCGGACCCGGTTTTGTACCGTTTCTCGAGGTCGTCGAGCAGCTTGCCAACCCGGCGGGGGGCGGGGGTGTAGAGCGCGTCGACAAGGCGGTCGCCGAGGTCGGCGACGCGCCGGGCGAGAAGTTCCACCAGGAGCGCGTCGAGCGCCGGTCGCTCCCGCCGCAGCCGGTTGAACTCGGTCAGCGACAGCACCCGCGTCTCGCCGGGTTCGAGGGCGCTCACGGTTGCGCTGCGGACGTGGTCGGGACGCACCAGCGCCATCTCGCCGAACGACTCGCCCGGACCGATCAGCGAGAGCGTCACGTTGTCGCCGAGTGGAGTACTGACTCGGGCCGCGAAACATCCGCTGCTCACCAGGTGGATCGTGTCGGCCGGATCGTCGCGATGAAACACGACCTCGCCACGCTTGAACGTGCGGCGCCGCGCCGCGGCCAGGACGAGCCTCGCGTCCTCGTCGCTCAGCACCGAAAGCACCGCCCAGGTTGGCATCCGCCCAGCCTAGACCATGTGTATCGACGGTGACACAACGACCGCTTCCGCCGAAGCAGACGGGGCTTCCCGACGCTCATAGGCTGGCTACATCATCTTGACCACATCAAGAGGGGGAGCGTGAAATGAACACCAACACCGGATTCAAAGCAGCAGTCGTCGTCGTCCTCAGCGCCGTGTCGCTCGCGGTGGCGCCGGCGGCGTTCGCAAAGCCGATCGCGGCATCCACATTGTCGCCCGGCCAGGTGGTTGCAATCCACGGCCACCACAACCCGGCCCAGAGCTCCGATAGCGCAACCGTCCAGGGCTCGGATAGCAAGGCTCCGTCGGTTCTGCTCTCGCAGGCAGCGTTGGCACACGCCCGGGGCGGGCCGGCAGATACGCCGATTCAGGTGGCCTCGCAGCCGACCTCATCGAGCTCGAGCTGGAGCGACGCCGCGATCGTGGTTGCGGTGTTGGCAGTCGTCGCCGGGGTTGTGGGCCTCGGCGCGCTACTGATCGGTGCAACGACTCGTCGCCGCCAGGCGATCGGGTAGGGCTGCATCGACAGTTGGTGGGTGCGGCCGCCCTGGGCACAGGGCGGCCGCTTCACGTTGAAATGCGGTAGAACTCGTCTATGGCGTCGCGTTGGTCGATCCGTTCGGAGGACTCGCTGCTCTCGATCGCGTCGTCCGGCTCGATTCTCTCGATCGGATCGGTGGGGTCGATCCTCTCGATCGGATCGATTGGAAGCTCGTGCTCGGTGGCCTCCATCGGCTCGTTCCTCTCGATCGGATCGGCGCTGTCTTTTCGATCGCGCTGGTCGGTGATGTCGGCGCGCTCGGTGCGCGGGGTGCGGACCGCGGGTGATCGGCCAGGCTAGGGCGCCGGGTACCGCACGAACGACTCGCGCCAGCAGGCGCGAATGAGCGCGCGAAGCCGATAGGCACGGTTACTTTCACCTATCGCGGCGCGTGCGAGTGTGCCATGATGGTGGTGTGTCAGGGGGATACGTGAAGGTGAGGGGGCGAGCTGTCGCGGCGATCGTGGCGATGGCGGCGCTGTTCCTGGTCGCCGTGGGCGGCCCCGCCGAGGCGGCGTCGGGCGGACTCGGCAAGCCGACCTCCACCGGATCGCTTCGGATCGGGGGAACGCTTCGCGACGGTGCCGTTGTCAGCGCGCGGGGGTTGACGTGGCATCCGATCGCGCTTCCCCATGGGGACAAGATGCTGAGCTTCGGCGTGACCCGAAGCTGGCGAGCATGCTCCAAGGCGACCGGCAAATGCGTGCCCGCTGCCGATCAGACATCGACTCCGCTGGCAGCCAAGCGCTACGTCGTGGGGCATGCTGATACCGGTCGTCGTTTGCGGCTGACCGAGACCGCCACCGAGGTGGTCGAGACCGATCCCGCGAACTTCGGCTTCAAGGTGATCCGCTCGTCGGCGACTGTGGTGACCGCGGCGACGGTCAAGCCGTTCGTGGCCGGCCGCGCACCGAGGAGCAACTTCATCAACGGTGTGCCGGAGCAGCGAACCGGCTCAAACCAGGAGAATTTCCAGGTGGCGCCCGCCCACTATGCGGCCAAGAACGGCGTCCCCAAAGTCGAGTACCAGGTCGATTCCAAGCCGTGGACGCCGCTTCCGGCCAGCCGCGTGTTTGCCACCGGCAAGCTGGCCCTGGGTCACCACCTCGTCCGGGTGCGTACCTCCAACCGTGCCGGTACCACGCTGCGAGGCTTTGGCTGGCGGGTCGTCGCCCTACCGCAGCCGGTCGCGTGCACGCGCTCGGGTGGGTGCTGGTATCCGCAGCATCTCGATAGCAGCGGCCATCCGATGCGATGGGATTGGCAGATCGGGCGGGTCACGCCACTTCAGCGCACCGGTGCCCGCGCCGTCGACATCTACGACATCGACGGGTTCCTCACGACCTCGGCCGAGATCCACAACATCCACACCAACTGGCAGGCCAGCACCCTCGCCCATCCCGGCGCCGTCTGTTACCTCGACCTGGCCTGGGAGAACTACCGGCCCGACGCCCACCGGTTCCCGAACTCCACGCTCGGCAAGGTCTACTACGGCTACGCCAACGAGCGCTGGGTCGACTTCCGGCAACTCAATGCGCTCAAGCCGATGCTGGAGGAGCGCATCAGCATGTGCGCCGCCAAGGGGTTCGATGCGGTGGAACTGGACGACATCGATAGCTTCGACCCAGCCTCCACCAGCGGCTTCAATCTGACGATGGGTGACACCCAGAACTACCTGGCCTACGCCGACAACCTGATCCACCAGCACGGCATGACCGTGATGTGGAAGAACTCGCCTTTGCTCAGCTCGTGGGGCCGCCGCTACACCGATGGCGCGGTGGTCGAAGAGTGCTACGTCTATAACGAGTGCTTCTCCGCAAACCTGGCGGGAACCAGCCACCTCGGGGTCACGTGCACCGGGGTCAACGGCGCCACGCCCTGCGGGTGGGACGATTTCACCACCGATACCACCGCAAACCAGCCCACCGGCAAATGGGTGGGCGAGATCGAATACGGCGACGATCAGTTCGTGTGCAACCCCGGCAAGACGTGCCCGGGCCGCAAGAGCTATGCGGCCTACTGCAACGCGGTGTACGCGCCCAGCTACGGATTCGCGGCGGCAAAGCTCGACGTCGATCTCGACGGCAACGTCTTCTTCCCCTGCCCGAACGGCCGCTAGAACTCGGCCGGCCCCCCGACCCGAGCGGTCGGGAGGCCAGCTTGTCAGTTACCCAGCGTAGGGAGAAACGTGACCGAATCGGCTGTGCACGCGCACGAACGCGTTGTGGCGCTTGCCGATCACGGTGACGCTACCCGCAGTGAAGATCCCGTAGTGGTTGTCGTGGATCAGGTTGCCCTTGACGACGACCTTGAGCGGATCGACACTGCCGACGAAGACGCCGGTGGTGAAGGCATCCCCGAAGTCGCCAGTGACGTTGTTGGTACCGATGTTGTTGCCGATCACCCTGTTCCCGCCGAAGTGCTGGCCGGGGACGTGGCTGTGGATCGTGACTCCCGCAAGTCCGCTCTGGCGGATACGGTTGTTGATGACCAGGTTGTTCCACACGGAGCCGCCCGGAACGGGGGAGGCCAGCACAACGCCGGCGCCCGCGCCTTCGGGTGTGGTGGAGCCGTCACCGTTGTGAACGAGCAGGTTGCCCGCGATCACGTTGTCGAAGGTGCCCTTCGCCCCGGGGACGGTGGAGCCCAGGTGGTCGACGACGATCACGCCGCAGCCCATCGGGTTGTTCTTGGCGACGTTCCCGACAACCCAATCGTGGGATGCGGTCGCGCCGGGGATGAACGAACCGGCATCGTTGGCGAGCGTAATGCCGCCGCCGGTGTTGTTGTTGGTCACGTTGCCCTTGACCTTCGACCACGAGCTGCCGTTCAGCGAGATGCCGGTCATGAGCCATTGCCGTTCGACCAGTTGCCGACGATCAGCGAGTGGTTGGCGAACGAGAAGATCCCGTCCCCCGACGCGCCCGTCACCGAGAATCCACGCACCGTGACCCACGGGGCCGCGATCGTGATGCCGTTGTTTCCGGCGTCGGCATAGACCGGCGAGTTGGTCTGGTTGACCGGCGAGGACGGGTTGATCTTGGCGTGGTGACCGATCAACGTCAGCGGCTTGGTGACCACCGCGTCCTCGTTGTACGTGCCGTGGCAAACGACCACGGTGCCGCCTGAGCGGACTTTCGCGATCGCACCGTTGATCGAGGACGTCCACGGCTTGCCGCAGTGGCCCACGAACACGGTTGACGGCTTGGGTGATGCGCTCGCGGCTCCTGCGAACAGAAATGCCGCGGCGGCTCCCGCTACGCCTATCCCCAAGGCGCGCTTGAACCAGGACTGCTTCATGTACCGCTCCTTTCCGTGCCCCCACGGCACGGTGTTGCTTGCGGCCCCAGAGCCCTCCCCTGGAGCCCCTCGGCGGCACACTACGCCAACTCGGAGCCGGCGGCCACCGGGTAGTGAACTCGCGTCCAACTGATAACTGTACGAACGCCTGGGTATCCCGCTCCCAGAGCTGGATTGCGGCGTTTCCTGTGAACGATATTGCGCAAATGTTACGTCGGTTTTGTCACATACAATTCACGTTATCTTCACCGGTCGAATAACGGTGCCTGGCACCGTTATTCATGCGGCTGCGGTCGAGCCTCCTGTGAAAGTTGAATTTGGTATTAGCGGAGACGAGCCGTTAGTTACACCCCTCGCTGGGGTAGTTAGAGGGTATGGACGATGCTGCAAGCGAGATCACGCCCCGAAGTGGTGTGCATACCGAGCACGACCTGCGTTTGCGTCTGCGCTCGTGTGAGGCCCGGCGGGCCCAGCTCGAGCGAGCCGTCGATGAGGCCTACCGCTTCGCTCACGGCCCGCGTGAGAAAAGCGACCTTCAGCGGCTGAAGGCTGCGCTCGCGGCTGTCAGCCAACTCGCGCCCAGGAAGCCCGCCGCCGACTAGGACTGCTTGTGGGCGTGCGTTGCCAGGCGCACGAGTATCCACGCGGCAGAGCAGAGCACAAGCAGGCCACCGGCTCCGGCAACCAGGGGCCATTGGCGAGCTCCGTCGAGCGCCGTGGCTATGGCGATGGCCCCGGTCGCTGCTGCCCATGACCACACGATCCAGCGCGCCGAGGCGACGCCCATGCTGGCAAGCGCGTACACGGCCGGCAGGGCCGCAACGATACCGGCGGCAAGGACGGTCAACGCGACGAACCCCAGGTACTCCGCCGCTCTCAGCTCGAAGAAGGTCGACTGTGACCGCATCAGACGGTCGAGCGCGGCCGGGAGGATCACGAACCATCCGAACGCGCCACCCGCGACGAGAGAGGCCGCTGTTGTCAGGCCGACCGCCGCGGCAGCGCCCCGCCTGACCTGTGTGAACCCCGCGACCACCAACTGGTAGGTCAAGAGTGGGAGGATGACGAGGACGGTGAACTCGATCGCGACCGTGAGCTGCAGCCGGTACTCGTCGGTCGGGGAGGTCATGAGGAATGTCAGTGGGTAGGGGTGGGCGTCGATCGCTGGTCGGGCGGCCCAGTCAAGAATCTGGCGCCACTGCGACAACGCGGTCACGAACACGATCAGCGCCACGCCCGCAGTCACCAGCAGACGCGGGACAAGCCGCGCGTGTGTTGAAGATTGCCCGGTTTCCATCGCCACTCGAGTGTACGTGCCCGGATATCACAGCTCGTAAAACTGGGGGGCGTCAGAGGGGATCTGGTTGAGCGCGTAGTTCGAGATCAGCGTATCGAGCACGCGGCGGGCGTCCTCGCGCCGGCTGCGGTCGATGCGTGAACACGATCCGAGCGCTGTTGGAGGCCAGCTGGACGCTCGGATTCGCATCGGGAAACACGCCGGTGATCACCAGCGGGGCCAGTTCGGCAAAGTCCGGCCCACCGTTTTCGGCGGTGAAGAGCGGGGTTCCGGTTGCCTCGAGCGTGACCGTCGGCATCCGTTCGAGCTTAGCTCACACGGCGGCGCTCGAACCTCGCGTGCGATTGGCCATGGCGTTGCGGACTAGATCAACGAGTTTTCGTCGACGCAGACTGGGATCAGCATTGCTTCGAGCGCGTTGCGATAGTGCTCGAGGTCGGGGGTGTGAGCACCCGGCACCTTGGCGATATCGTCGTAACGGCGCAGCTTGACCGCAGTGATGTAGTAGTCGCCGTCCTCGAACTCGACCGCCTGGGCCGGGGTGTATGGGCCGCCCTGAAGCTCGAGGCTTTGACGTGACGCCGGCGAGAGCTGGGCCATGTACGTCGGATCGACCGCGCAGAGGTAGCGCTTGGACGCCACGTGCAGGCGGATCGGCTCGGTCACCTCGGGTGGGAAGTGCTGCTCGAGAAAGTTCGCGCCGACCTGCTCGTGCACGCTGTCGATCCCGTTCTCCGCACAGCTCTCGTCCATATCGTGCACCATGTGCCCGAAGTCGTGCAGCACGGCTGCGGCGACCAACTCCGTCGGAGCGCCGTCCAGCTCGGCCGCCTGGGCGGTCTGGAGCATGTGCTCGGTGAGCGAGACCTGCTCTCCCAGGTAGACGTCGTGGCCGCGCTGGAGGAAGACGTCGAAGATCGCATCGATGACTGGGACGATCGTC
This sequence comes from uncultured Actinomycetes bacterium, assembly GCA_963708725.1. GTDB lineage: Bacteria > Actinomycetota > Thermoleophilia > Gaiellales > JAICJC01 > CAVPTL01. The sequence continues at coordinate 51,958 of CAVPTL010000006.1, forward strand.
ACGGCCTCATGGTGATCTTCATCACAGCCCTTCGGAGATGAGTGCACGCCGCCACGATATGTCATATTCATCCGATGGGGCTAAGAACTGGTGAGTTGTACGTCGCCGATCGGATAACTACACACTGCGCCATGTTCACAAACGTTACCTAACGGATATCGTGCGCAGTGCTCTGGGGTTAAATCCGTGGAAATCGCCGGGTTTTTGGAGCTGGTGGTGTCGGATTGGTGAACAGCCTTGCAGCTTGGCGGTTCAAGGAGTACGGTGTGACGTTCCGCCATGAATATGCATCCAAAGGGGCTCGCCATGCTCGAACCAGATCAGACACTCACGGTTACGACCACGACGCTCGAGGGCTACACCCCGCATGAGCGCGAGGAGCTCGAGTCGGTCATCAACGCCGCGCGGCGCGGGCGCGAGGAGCGGGTCGAATCAGACGAGGCGCTCGACCAGACGTCTGCTACTTAGGCAGAACGCTGCGGGCGATCGTTTCGCCGACGAAGCTCGGCACAAAGATCGTGGCGACCCACACGTAGGTGGCCACGGACGGGCTGACCAAAACAGCGACCGGGATCGAGATGGCAAATCCCGCCGCGGTTGTCAGCACGCCAGGGACAGCTCGGCTGCGGGCGTGCGCGCGGTAGGCGGGGTTGAGGAGATCTCTGCGGTAGGCGTGGACGATCTGGGCGGCGAAACTCACGAGCACCGCGACGATCGCGGCGGCGTAGATCACCACGGGCTGTTGGTGGCCACCGTAGTTACCGATCAGCTGCGAGGTGAACGGAAGCAGCACGATGCAGGCGAGGTAGAACAGCGTCAGAGACACCAGCACCCTGTCGAACTCCTTCAGCCCCCGGACGAAGCTGTGGTGTGTCAGCCAGAAGCGGCCGATGACGAAGAAGCTCAGGGCATAGGCGAAGAGGTTCGGTATCTGGTTGTGGAGATCGGCGCTGAGATGGTCGCTGCCGGGTGGGATGTCGAGTCCAAGCACCAACAGCGTGATCGCGATCGCAAACACGCCGTCGGTGAACGTGACCACGCGCGCGAAGTCGTACGTCCGCTCGACGTCGTCAGTGGCCTGCGCATCCTGCATGCACGCTCATTTCGCCGCAAACGTCCCGCTGCCTTCCAACACAGCGTTCGCGGTGGATCTCGGGCCATGGGCATACCATGCGGTCATGAAGGGGCACGTCGGGTGGGTGCTTGCGGGGGTCACGGTGGTCGTGCTCGGCGCGGGGGTGACGCTCGCCCACCGGGCCGGACGGCAGCCGCCGCGGGTGCTGGTATCGGCAACCGCCCACCGGGTGCCGGCGGTCGTTCGGCGCAGCGTCTCCCAGCACGGGCAGCCTCCGTTTCCGCTGCCGGCAGGAGCCCGGCTGAGTGCCTACACCCCTCTGGCAAACGGCAACCTGTTCGTGTACGCCGTGCGTCGCACCCACCGGCATGTGTGTGAACTCGCCTACGAGGCTCACCGCGGGACGTTCGCGCCGGTCGTGCATGACGGCCTGGGCGCGGTTTCGGGCTGTCACCTGACCAGCTCCGAGCTACCCGAGTCGCTGAACCTTGCGCCCGCGACGATCACCGGCCCGATGGTGTTGTACGGAACCGCGCCACTCAGCGCCGACCGGATGCAGCTTCACACCGATACGGGCAAGAGCTACGACTACCGGTTGCCGCACGTGCCGTTGACGGCCGACGGCCACCGCGAAGCGGTGGTACTCGACCTCACGCGCCTGGGCCAGGCGCACGTGCGCAGAGCGACGCTGATGCACGGCAGCCAGGTGGTCGAAGTCAACACCTTCTACCCGTGACAACCGCAGACTGGTTCGTTGAATAGCGGCGTCCTGGCACCGATCATTAAGTGTCGGCGGTCAGAGGGGTTGCGACGTCCTCGAGCTGTCGCTGCTCTGCGTCGACCCCGAGCCACACCTCGACCAGGCCACCCAGAATCATCAGCCCCGCTCCCAGCAAGTAGCCGAGAAACACGGTGGTGCGGTTTCCGGTTGCGATGTTGTGGCCGTAGAGCGCGGGTCCGATGATCCCGCCGATCCCGGTCGCGACGGCGTAGAAGAACGCGATCGCCATGGCGCGGGTCTCCATCGGGAAGATCTCGCTGACGGTCAGATACGCCGAGCTCGCGCCCGCCGAGGCGAAGAAGAAGATCACTGACCAGCCGATGGTGAGCTCGGTCGCCGAGATCGAGTTCTGCTGGAACAACCCGCCGACGACGATCAGCCCGAGTCCCGAAATGATGTAGGTGGAGGCGATCATCGTCCGTCGGCCGATCCGGTCGAACAGGTGGCCGAGCAGCACCGGGCCGAGGAAGTTCCCCGCGGCGAACGGCAGCAGGTACCACCCGATCGAGTCGCTCGAGATGCCGTAGAAGTTGGTCAGGACAAGGGCATAGGTGAAAAAGATGGCGTTGTAGAGAAACGCTTGGGAGACCATCAGTGCGAAACCGAGGATCGAGCGCCGCCGGTAGTCGCCAAACACCGCCTTGACGACGGGGCCGAACCCCACGCTTTTGGTCTGGCGCACCTCGATCGTGTCCTTGGGTGGGTCGAGCGAGCCGTCGGTGCTTGCCTCGACGCGCTCCTCGATATCCGAGACGACATCCTCGGCCTCGTCGGCCTGCCCGTGGGTCATGAGCCAGCGCGGGCTCTCCGGCAGGAACTGGCGCAGCAAGAGCACGCCGAGGGCAAGAAACGCGCCGATGCCGAAGCCGACGCGCCAGCCCACGTCAACCGAGAAATGCGCGGGGTTGAGCAGATACACCGATGCGGCGGCTCCGACCGCGGTGCCGATCCAGTACGAGCCGTTGATCGCGAGGTCGACCCAGCCGCGCACCCGGGCGGGGATCAACTCGTCGATTGCCGAGTTGATCGCGGAGTATTCGCCGCCTATCCCGGCGCCGGTGAAGAAGCGCGCGATCGCAAACGTCTCGAACGAGTGAGTGAACGCCGTGCTGGTGGTGGCGACGACGTACAACCCGAGGGTGATCATGAACAGCTTCTTGCGGCCGAAACGGTCGGTCAGATAGCCGAAGAAGAGCGCGCCAACACAGGCTCCCGCAACGTAGATCGAGCCCGCGAGGCCAAGCTGCGACGCGGAGAGCGAGAGCGTCTGGGTCTTCTCGAGCTGACCCGAGATCGCACCCACGATCGTGACTTCCAGGCCGTCGAGAATCCACACCGCACCGAGCGCGAACACCACGAGCCAGTGCCACCGCGACCAGGGGAGCCGGTCGAGCCGCGCGGGGACGTCGGTTTCGACGACGTCGTCATCTGATAACCGGCGAGGACCCCATGATCCAACCATGCTCATGCCGCACCGTGTTCCCCCGCAGTTCACCATCGAAACACATGTCACCTGCGATTAGCACGACCGGCGGCGGGGTAGCCATGTTGGTGTAAAGCAGCAACCAGGAGGTACACCGATGGGCATTCTCAGCGGCAAGAACGTGGCGGTGCTGGCGACCGACGGCGTCGAGCAGATCGAGTTGACCGAACCGGTCAAAGCCGCCCGCGAGGCGGGCGCGACGGTCGAGTTGATCAGCCTCGATGACTCGCCGGTGCAGGGTTTCAACCATCTCGATCACGGTGACGAGTTTCCCGTGGACAAGACGATCGACGCGGCCGATGCTTCTGACTACGATGGCTTGATCCTGCCGGGGGGAGTCGCCAATCCCGACGCGCTGCGAATGGAGCCCGCGGCGGTGGAGTTCGTGCACGACTTCTTCGAGCAGGGGAAGCCGGTCGCGGCGATCTGTCACGCCCCGTGGACACTGGTCGAGGCCGGTGTGGTCAACGGCCGCACCTTGACGTCGTGGCCGAGCCTTCGCACCGACATCGAGAATGCGGGCGGGAAGTGGGTCGACGAGCGGGTGCACGTCGACGGCGTTCTGGTCACCAGCCGAAAGCCGGATGACCTTCCCGATTTCTGCAGCCACATGATCGAGCAGTTTTCGGCCGAGTTGGCCCGATAACGGCTCTGTGCAGGAGATCGCAGAGGTGTCACGAAGTTGACGCCTACTCACAAGGAGGTCGTTGCATGAACAAGACCGAACTGATTGAGAAGGTCGCCAAGGAGACCGGCGAGTCCAAAGCACAGACTCAGCGCATCATCGAGTCGACGCTGGGGACGATCGAACACAGCCTCTCCACCGGCGAGGATGTCGCAGTCACCGGGTTCGGCACGTGGAAAGTGCGCCACCAGGGCGCCCGCAATGCCAGGAACCCGCGCACTGGACAGCCGATCGTGATTCCCGCTCGGCGCGCCCCGCGGTTCTCCGCAGGGTCTCGCCTGAAGCACGCGGTTCGCTAGCAGTCTAAGAACGGTGAATAACGGTGCCTGGCACCGTTATTCACCGTTCAGCCTGTTCCGATCAGCTGGGCGTCGTCGAAGCTGGCGGTACCGGTGCTCGAGAGGGCGAGCCCGACGCTGATCGCTGTCGCTCCAACAGGGATGGGCGGCGTCGTCCATGACGCTTGCACCCATCCGTTGGACGCCGCGCTGAAGCCACTCTTGGCCCAGAACGTCCACTGGCCCGAGCTGTCGCGTGTGTAGGCGACGAACCGCACCGGAGCCGACGATGTGAACCACTCACTTGCCGTATAGGAGTGCCCCGGCGTTGCCGTGGGTGCGCAAGCCCCCTGGTCGAAGGTGGTGAGGGCCTTGCGATCGCCGCTCGTCCAGGCCGAGATCGTGAGCCGTTCGGCGAACCCGCCGGAATGGGCCGCGGTCGTGCGCGCCCAGGCGGAGGTGTTGGTTCCAAACCCTGCCAGCGACCAGCAGTCGGGCACGCCGTTTGCGTCAGCGTCGGTCTCGAAACCGGGGTTGGGGATCAGGTTGAGCCGCAGATCAGCGTCGTCGAAGCTGGCCGATCCGGCGGCCGACAGCGCCAGCCCGATGCTGATCGCCGTCGACCCGGCGGGTATCGGAGGCGGCGTCCACACCGCCCGTGTCCACGTGCCGGCCGCCGGCGAGTAGGGGCTCTGGGCCCAGAAGCTCCAGCTACCGGTGGCGTTTCGGAGGTACGCGACGAACCGCACCGGAGCGGTGGAGGTAAACCACTCGCTTGCCTGGTAGCTGTGACCTGGCATCACCGCGGGGGCGCAGGTGCCCTGGTCGAAGCTCGTGAGCGCTTTTCGGTCTCCGCTCGTCCACGACGAGATCACGAGATGCTCGGCGGCCGCGCCCGAGTGGGCGTCGCTGGTGCGCGTCCAGGTGGGCGTGTTTGTGCCATATCCCGTGAGCGACCAGCAGTCCGGCACGCCGTTGTTGTCGGAGTCGGTCTCGAATCCGGGGTTCGGGATGAGGTTGGCATCCGCCATGGGGAGCGGTGGGCCTGCGACCGGCGGATTCACTGATCCGCCGATTACCTGGTTCACCGTTTGCGTCGTCGTACCGTCCGTCGCCGCCCGCGGGCCAAGCCATGCCAGGAATTGGGACAGCTCGTCGGGTTCGACGCCGTACTGGCCGCAGCCGTCGCAGACCTGATGGAAGACGATCTGCACCCATCCACCGTTGCTCTGCTCCGCGTTGGTCACGAAGCTCTCGAGGGTAGCGAGCGTCGTCGTCGACGTCACTCCGGCCGCCGTCCGCGTCCGGTACGGATCGACCGGCGGGATCGACTCCCCAAACGGACATCCGTTGCATCCAAGGCCGGCGACCTCGCGGGCACTGTCGTAGCCGCATTGGGCCACGATCTGCTCGGTGGTGGCATCGAACTCCCCGTACGGGTAAGCGAAGTCCGAGACCGCGAATCCGTCGGCCAAAAGCGCGCTTCGGTCGTCACAGATCTCGCGTTTCTGGTCGTCGGCGCTCAGCGTCAGCAGGTGCGGATGGTCGATCGTATGGCCGCCGATCTCGTTACCGTCGGCAGCGATGCTTTGCACCTGTGCCAGTGTGAGCCGGTTGGTGCGACCCAGAAAGCCGCTGTTGACGAAGAACGTGGCGTGGATGCCGTTGGCACTCAGAAGCGACTGGGCGATGGTGGCGTCGGCCCAGCCGTCGTCGAACTCGAGCGAGACGATCGTGTGGCCGGCCGTCGCATGTGCGGTCGCGGGCGTGGTCGCGAGTAGCGCGACCACCGCGATTCCCACCCCGCACCTCCAGCTCCGCCTGCCCGCCCAGAGCAGCCGCCGCAGTTTCGGCATGTGACCCTCCCAGACAGATTGTGCCAGAGAGTACGAGCCTCGTGTGGGTGATTTTCACCTATCCGAGCAAGGGATGCGTGAGCCCGTGCTCGGCACAGATCCGTGGCAGGCTCTCCAGGTCGAACTCGATCCCGTACTTCTGGGACAGGGCAGCCATGTCGGCATCGCCGTTTGCCAGACCGGCATCGAGTTCCCGGAAGAAGTGCTCGAAGCCGCCGGGGGAGATGATCTCGAGAATCCGGCACGGTGTGTCTCCGGCATTCCAGAATGTGTGCCACTGGTCGGATGGCTTGAACGCGAGGTCGCCCACCTCGGCGTGCACGACCTCGTCGCCGAGCAGTGCCCCCATCCGGCCCTCCAACACGAAGCTGTACTCATCGACTCCGAAGTGGCGATGGAGCGGTGCGCACAGTGAATGGGGCGGGATCGGGTGTTCGACGAGCGAAAACGAGCCGCCTGACTCCTCGCCCCATACGAGGAAGCGTGCGTCACAGCCGCCGAGGTGGGCCACCGGCCCTTCGGCTGGGCCAATGATGCGTGGGCCCTGGGACGCATCGAAACGCCGGAGGCTTTCGGTGGACGGCATCATCGGCTAGCCTTTCCATTGAACATCCGTGTGCGATGAAACTAGCAGTCCGGCAAGCGGGTGTCAATATTCGCAAACCACGGTGTCTAACGAAATGTCAAAACAGCCCTCCCGCAGCTACCAGAAACGCCGTCGGGCCGAACTCGAGGCCGAGACCCGGTTTCGGATCGCGAACGCCGCGGTCCAGTTGCATGGCTCGATCGGGCCGGCGCGAACGACTGTCACCGCGGTCGCTGAACGGGCCGGGGTGCAGCGCTCGACGGTCTACCGGCACTTTCCCGATGACGAGACGCTATTCGCAGCCTGCAGCCAGCTATGGCTCGACCAAAATCCCACGCCCGATCTGGGGGAGTGGGCACGGATCCTGGATCCCGGCGAGCGCCTGAGGGTCGCGCTGCCCGAGCTGTACGCCTGGTTTGCCGACACCGAGGCGATGCTCGAGCTGATCACCCGCGACGCGGCGGTGATGCCGGCGATGCGGGCGTCGTTCCAGGGTATGGATGCCTATTTCGACGCCGTCCTCGAGACGCTGCTGCGGGGCCACCGCGAGCGCGGCGCTGCGCGGCGCCGGGTGCGTGCGGCGATCGGCCACGCGGTCGCGTTCGAGACCTGGCGCTCGCTCGTTCGGCGGCAGCGGCTCGAAGCCACTGCCGCCGCCGAGATGATGATCGACCTGATCGAACGCTGAGCGCCGTTCTCAGTACTCCACGATCGGACGGATCTCGACCGCGCCACCGTAGCGAGCGGCCGGGACGCGTCCGGCCAGCGCGATCGCGGCATCCAGGTCGGGGGCGTCGTAGATGAAGTAGCCGCCGAGCGCCTCCTTGGTTTCGGCAAACGGTCCGTCGGTCGCGAGTGCCTGGCCGTCGCGCACCCGCACAGTCGTGGCCTGATCGGGGAGGGCCAGGCCCTGGCCGGTGGTGACCCCGGGGGTGTTGTTGATCGCCGCGTAATCGGCCCAGACGGTCTGCTGCTCTTCGGGTGAGAGCTGGCTCTGTACCTCGAGGGCGGTGCCCTGATAGATCTGCAGCATGAACTTCATCGTGTCCTCCTTCAAAGGTGAGTGTTCATGGTATGGACGAGCCGCTGCCACGGGAATCGACACGATATATGCCTTGACACGCATATATAGCGATGATTGACTGACCGTATGCCCGATGCGTTCGATGGTGTCTCAGAGCCGGCCCGTCGACGGCTGCTCGATCTGCTGCTGGAGGCTCCGCGCCCCGTCGGAGAGCTTGCGACTGCGGCCGGACTCAGCCAGCCGAATACCTCACGTCACCTGAGGGTGCTGCGCGAGGCGGGGCTGGTGTCGTCGTCTGCCGTCGGTCAACGCCGGCTGTACCAGCTTCGGCCGGAGGGCTTCGCCGAGCCGGCCCGCTGGCTCACGCCCTACGTGCTGCTGCTCCAGCGCGCGGAGTCAGGGGCGGCTGGTGAGCATGCGAATCGCCGGTCCGACGGCCCGCTTGGATGACTCCGCCAGCTCCTGCACGCGGCGCTCGCGGGCCGAGACCGCGGCCAGGTCGACGGTGGCCGCACCAACCCGGGTGAGCACCTTGCGGTTTCGCTCATCCGACATCCACACGACGGCTCCCACGGTGGCCTGGCGAACGAACGGGTTTTTCATGATCTTCAGGCGGCCCAGCATCACCTCGGCGATGATGACCTGGCCGGCCTGCGTCTGCGCCACCCGGCCGACCGCGCGCATCGCGTCTTTCATCTGCGTCAGCGCGTACTGCTTGCGGGCCTCGCGGGCGGCATCGACTTCGGAATCTGCGTAGTAGACGAGTGCCTGGCCGCTTTCGCTGCCGGTATCCATCACAACCGCGTGGAAGCCGACGCCATGGGGCTTGATCCACAGCTCCTTGCCGCGGCGGCCAAACCACGCGCGGACGTTCTCGATTTCCTCTTCTGGTTCGACCCAGGGCATGCTCGAAGGGTAGCGGCCGCCCGATGACGGTAGGGTTTGCGGCTGGTGGACGAGCTCATCGCATCCGAGCGACGGCTCCTGGGGCTACAGGCGTTGACAGCGGCGTTGTCGGCATCAATCTCGCAGGCAGATGTCGGTGAGGTGATCGTGACCCACGCGCGTGAGCTGATGGACGCCGGGTCGGTCGCAGTGGCCCTGATCACGCCGGATGGCGAGTCGCTCGAGATGATCGGAATGGTTGGGTACTCCGAGCAATCGCTGCGCGACTGGACGCGGTTTCCGCTCGACCCACCGACACCGATGAGCGACGCCGTCGCCTCGGGAGAGATGGTGATCGTGAACGCCGAGGACGAGCGCGCCCGGCGCTACCCGAACATCCCGATACTCGCCGGCCGCACGATCGCGGCGATTCCGATTCGCGGCCGGGCTCGCGACCGCATAATCGGCGGCCTGGGCTTTCGATTCGACGAGCACCGCAGCCTGGATCAATCCGACGTCGGCTTGCTGGCAACGCTCGCCGAACTGTGCGGGCAGGCCCTCGATCGGGCACGCCTGTTCGAGGAGGCCGACTCCGAGCGGCGTCGGCTCGAGACGCTGATGCGTCAGCTGCCCGTGGGTGTCGCGATCGCCGAGGCCTCGACCGGGGACATCGTTGCCGTCAACGAGAAGGCCACCGAGATCTGGCGCACCCCGCCCGCCGGCGACCGGATCACCGATGTCAGCGGATACCGCGCATTTCACGCGGATGGACGCCAGTTCAAACAATCCGACTGGCCGATCGAGCGGAGCCTCGCATCCGGCGAGGTGGTCGATGCCGAGGAGCTGCAGGTCGAGTTCGGCGACGGCGAACTCGGCTGGGTCAGCATCAGCTCGCGGCCAATCCTTGACGACGGTGGTGCCACGGTCGGGGCGGTGACCACGCTGGTGGACGTGACCGCCCGTCGCCGGAGCGAGACCGAGGCTCGGTTTCTGGCCGAGGCCATCGACGTGCTGTCGACGTCGCTCGATCCCGACGACACCTTGCAACGGCTCGCCGAGCTGGCCGTGCCAACGCTCGCTGATCGGTGTGCCGTCTACATGCGCGAGGGCAACCGTATCCGCACGGTCGCGGTCGCCGACCGCCATCCCGGCGCGATCGAGTCGGCCGACGCGGACGCCGTCGACCAGGCTGCGACCGCGATCGCGTCGGGGACGTCGCATCTGCACGCCCTCGGTTCGACCCATGCGATGGCCGTGCCGCTCCGCGCGCGGGGGGAGACGCTCGGAGCGATCGTTTTGGTGTCCACCCAGGGATCGCGGCGCTACACCGACTCCGACCTCTCGTTTGCCGTGGATTTCGCCACCCACGCCGCACTTGCGGTCGATAACGCACGGCTGTTTCGGGAGCAGTCGGAGATCGCCGACACCCTCCAGCGGAGTCTTTTGCCGGTTCGCATGCCGCTGGTCGAGGGCTTCGAGGTCGCGACCCGGTACCGGCCGGCCGGACCCCGAAACCAGGTCGGCGGCGACTTCTACGATCTGTGGGCGATCTCACCGGGACTGTTCGGCCTCGCCATCGGCGATGTCTGCGGCAAGGGCGCCCCGGCGGCAGCGCTCACCGCGCTTGCTCGCCATACGACCCGCACGGCGTCGCTGTCGCTTCCGGATCACGCCCCCGCCGCCGTGCTCGAGGCTCTCAACCACGGGATCCTGAACCGGTCGTCGCCGGGCAACTTCTGCACCGCCGCCCACGCGCTGATCGAGAGCACCGCGGCCGGCGCGGAGGTCGTGCTCGCCACCGGCGGGCATCCGCGGCCGATGGTGATCCGCGCCGACGGGACGGTTGAACACCCGGGCCAGGGGGGTACCCTGCTGGGCGCCTTCCCCGAGATCGAGACGCATGAGTATCCGATCTCACTCCACAGCGGCGACAGCCTGGTGCTGTGGACGGACGGCGTCACCGAGCGCCGACGTGGCACCGAGCAGTTCGGCGAGCAGCGGCTTGCAGCATTGCTCGAGCAGGTTGCCGGGGCCGATGCCGAGCACATCGCCGACGCGATCCTCGAGGCGGTGCTGGCATTCGCCGACGTCGATCCCCAGGACGACATCGCGCTGATGGTGCTCCAGGCGGTCGTCTAAACGGTTTCGAGCACCGGTTCGGTGTCGGCCTCGGGTGCGGTTGCCATGACCCGGCGCTTTGGTACCAGCAAGGCGGCGATGAAACCGAGCAGAAGGGCCGCGGCCGACAGCCAGAAGGCGGCGACGAACGAGCCTTCGGTGGGGATGCCGCCAACCACGACGCTGGCCGTGAGGATGCTGGCAGAGATCTGCGCTCCCAGGGAGCCGCCGACGTTTCGGAAGATGACGTTCATGCCGGTTGCGACGCCAGTTTGGGCTGGGTTGACCGATTCGACGATCACGTTCACCATCGACGCGAACGCCAGGCCGATGCCCAGCCCCATGATGAAGGTGATCACGTAGATCTCCCATCGCGAGCCGTGGGCAACCGCGAGCAGCGCCCAGCCGATGGCGCTGAGAAGCGCGCCGAGCGCCAGCGGAACCCGCGACCCGACGGTGACCGACATCTTGCCGGCGACCGGCCCGACCAGCAGCATCGCGACGGTCAGCGGCAGCAGGAACAGCCCCGCCTGCGAGACCGAGGCGCCGAATCCGTACCCGCTCGACGTGGGCATCTCGACGAACTGGGGGATCAGCACGAACGATGCGAACATCCCAAACCCGATCAGCGTGGCCGACAGGTTGGTGGTCCACACGGGCCGGTCGCGCAGCATGCTCATGTCGACCAGCGGCTCGCTGATTCGCATCTCCACGAACACCCACAGGGCCGCAAACGCGATCGCGGCGACGAACAGACCGATGGTCGCCGCGGACCCCCAGCCCCAGCTCGATCCTTCGCTGACCGCCACCAGCAGTGCCACCAGCCAGGCGGCGAGTAGCACCCCGCCTTGCCAGTCCACCCGACCGGGGTTTCGGATCGGCGATTCGGGGATCACAATCATGGTCACGATGGCCGCAGGGACGATTGCCAGCAGCGGCAGCCAAAACAGCCAGTGGTAGTTGAACTGCTCGGTGATCGGGCCTGCCAGGACAATGCCGAGCCCACCGCCGATCCCGACCAGCGCCGAGATCATCGCGATCCCCTGAGCGATGCGCTCTCGCGGAAACTCGTCGCGGATGATCGAGAACGCCAACGGGAACACCGCGCCGCCGATGCCCTGGATCACACGGGCCACGATCATCAGCGTGATGGTGGACGCCAGCGCCGCGGCGAACGTGCCCAGTGCCAACACCCACAGCGTGAACACGAGCATCTTCTTCTTTCCGAACATGTCGCCCAGCCGGCCCACAATCGGGGTGGCGACGCAGGCGCTCAGGAGATACGCCGTCAGGATCCACGTCGCCCCGGTGGTGGAGGCGTGCAGATCGGTCTGGATGGTCGGCAGCGCAGGTGCTACCAGCGACTGCAAAAGCGCGTAGGAGATCGCAGCCACCGCCAGGGTGGCGAAGGTGACTCCGTAGTGGACGCGGTGCTCGGGCTCGGTCGTCATCGAGATCTGGGTGTGGCTGGTGTGGGGAGCTGTGCGATCGCGGCGAGGCCGCCGTCGAGGAACGCCAGCGCCTCGTCAATCACGGCAATCGCCTCATCGGTGGAGCCGCGGCTGTTGAGCCGAGCGTGTTCCTTGGCCACGTTGAGCGCGGCCAGCACAGCAGCGGCGGCCAGTCGCGGGCGCAGGCCATCGGCCGGCTCGCCCAGGTCGGAAGCGATGGCGACCGCCAGCGCATCCTCCACCTCGGCCAGGCGGGCGCGGTAGTGGTTTCGCAGCTGCTCGTTCTCGGCGATCAACCGCTCGCGCAGGAGCTCGCGCTGATCGGGCGCGAGCAGGTATTCAGCGACGAACGCGCGCAGCGTCTGCTGCGCCGAGAGGCCCGCCGAGCGCTGTTTCAGCTCGTGGAACAGCTCGGCCCGAAGCGGCGCCGTGTCGGCAAAAACGATCTCCTCCTTGGAGGGGAAGTATGCAAACACGGTGGCCTTCGAGACCTCGGCAGCCTCGGCGATATCGTTGACGGTGGTGCCCGGGTAGCCGCGCTCGGCGAACAGTTCGAGAGCGACCGTCACGATTGTCTCGCGGGTGCGGTGCTTCTTACGCTCTCGGAGTCCGGTCTCCAGCATGACGCGGCACTGTATCAGAAAACCAGACCGGGTCTAGTTTCATCCTGAGTACAACTACAGCTTGATCACGGGTGGGTAGACGTAGCTGCCGTCGAGGATCGCCGCACCCGGCTGGTACAACCGAAGGATTGGCCGGAAATCCCCAGCCGGAGTGGGTAGCCAGTTGGCGCGTTCTGCCGGATCGGCCGGCTCGTCGGGTTGGAGTAGCAGCGTGATCGAGCCGTCGTCGTCGGTCACGATGCCGGGTGTGCGGTCGCCGATCGAGTACCGGCCGATCGGATTGGCCACCAGGTAGTAGTCGGGCATGTCATACATGGTGAGTGACCAGAAGGCGTCCACCGGCGGAGCCTGCTCAAACCGCAGCCGGTACCGGTTTGCACCGTTCAGCTGGTTGCCATCCGAGTCCTGGAACACCTGCCCATAGACCGCCTCGTAGCCGTGGTTGCCCCAGAGCCCGACGCGGGCGGCCACGGCGCGATGCAGCTGGCGCGCGGATCGGTCGGCGATCTGCCACTGGGGCGAGTCGACCGTGCCGATCCCAAAGAAATGGGTGTTGTAGTTGAACGCATCGGTGAGCACTCGCCAGCCGCTGGCGTTGGGGGCACCCGCACGTGTGGCCTGTTCGAGCGCTGCCCGGCCGGCCGCGATGCCCGCCTCCAGCTCGGGGTCGGCACTCGTGTAGGGGCAGGTGTCGTCCAGCAGGCCGATGCTCGCAAACTTCTGCTGGTAGGTGACGTCGTCTGAGTGGGGCGGAAACGCTCGCATGTAGGTGCGGATCTGCTCGAGCGGCGCCAGCGCGTCGACCGCGTCGGGCGAGGGCTCGGGAACTCCCTCCGGGGGTATCAGCGCGCGGTTGAGGGGCAGCAGCTTGAGCTGCTGCTGGAGGGCGGCGACGGCCGGAATGTCATGCTCACCGTCGCACGCGAACCTGCCCACGATCGAGGCGACCCGGGTGGGCAGTTCGATCTTGGTGAGGCCTGCCGGAGCTTCGCCCTCGTGGCCCGGGGGCACGAGCAGGAAGCCCTGGGCGCCGGTGCCGGTCGCGCGCCGACCCACATAGGCGAAGTTGTTCGTCCAGGCGTCGACGAACTGGAGCACGTAGTAGCGGCCGTCGGTATCGGGGACGTCCAGGGACAGCGCCCCGACGCCGACGTCGATCTGGGCACAGGAGTACAGCGTGTCGTTGTTCACGCTCACGAACGTGTCCTCGGGGCCTGCGAGCTTGGTGGCATGCGTGAACCGGTTGAACGGTGCAGGCGGCATCGCCCCCAGTCCGATCTCGCTGAACCTTTTGACCTCGGTGAGATCGAACACCATCGGATAGCCGTAGATGAAGGCCTCGGCGGCAAGCTCACGACGGTCGCTGGCAGTCAATGTTCCCCCTGGAGTCCGAGTTCTCGCCCGAGAGTAGTCGATGTAGGCTGCAGCCAGTGAAACGCGAGGACGCGACGGTCAAAACGCTCTCGGGGGAGCCGCTCAAGCCCCTGTACACGGCGGCTGATCTGCCTCCGGAGGAGTCGATCGGCGCGCCGGGCGTGTTCCCGTTCACCCGCGGCGTGTACCCCTCCATGTACCGCGGGAAGCTCTGGACGATGCGTCAGTTCGCCGGTTTCGGCACACCAGAACAGACCAACGAGCGGTTTCGGTACCTGCTCGAGCACGGTCAGACCGGGCTCTCGACCGCGTTCGATATGCCCAGCCTGATGGGCTACGACTCCGATCATCCTCGCAGTCTCGGTGAGGTCGGGCGGGAGGGCGTCGCGGTCGACACAGCCGCCGACATGGAGCGGCTGTTTGCCGACATCCCGCTGGGTGAGGTCACGGTGTCGATGACGATCAACGCTCCGGCGGCGATCATGCTCGCGTTCTACGTGGTGGCGGCCGAGCGTCAGGGAGTCGCTCCCGACCAGCTTGGCGGCACCATCCAGACCGACATCCTGAAGGAGTACATCGCACAGAAGGAGTGGTGTTTCCCGGTCGATCCCGGAATGCGGCTGGTGGGCGACGTGATCGAGTGGTGCGCGCACAACATGCCGCGCTGGCACCCGGTCTCGATCTCGGGCTACCACATCCGTGAGGCCGGTTCGACAGCCGTCCAGGAGCTTGCCTTTACGCTCAAGAACGGACTCACCTACGTCGATCAGGCGGTCGCCCGTGGCCTGGATGTCGACGATTTCGCTCCGCGGCTGTCGTTTTTCTTCAACGCCCACATCGACTTCTTCGAGGAGATCGCGAAATACCGTGCGGCCCGCCGGATCTGGGCGACCGAGTTGCGCGACACCTACGGTGCCCGCGACCCGCGCTCGATGCTGATGCGCTTCCACACCCAAACCGCGGGGGTTTCGCTGACCGCTCAGCAGCCGCTGATCAATGTCGTTCGCACGACCATCGAGGCGCTTGCCGGAGTGCTTGGCGGGACGCAATCGCTGCACACCAACTCCTACGACGAGGCGCTGGCGTTGCCGACCGAGGATGCAGCCCGGCTGGCGCTTCGCACGCAGCAGATCATCGCCCACGAAACCGGAGTGACGGGGACGGTCGATCCGCTGGGTGGCTCGTATTTCGTCGAGGCCCTGACCGATCGGATGGAGGCCGGTGCGCGAGCGTATTTCGAGGCAATCGACCGCCAGGGCGGGATGGTCGAGGCGGTCAAGAACAACTATCCGCAGCGCGAGATTGCCGAGGCGGCATATGTCCTGCAGGCCGAGATCGAGGCCGGGGAGCGGACCGTCGTTGGGGTGAACCGCTTCGTCCAGGAGAACGAGAAGCTGGGCGATCTCCATCGCACCGACCCGGCGCTCGAACGACAGCAGATCGATCGGCTCCAGGCCGACCGGGCGGCGCGCGACGGCGTTGCCGTGGAGGCGGCGGTAGACCGAGTGCGGGTGGCGGCCGCCGACCCGCACCAGAATCTCATGCCCAGCCTGATCGACGCCGCCCGCGTGGGTGCATCCGAGGGCGAACTCGTCACCGCCCTCCAAACGGTCTTCGGTAGCTACACCGAAACCCCCGTCTTCTGACCGTCACAAACCAGCGCCGTGAATAAATGGTGCTCGTATTCGATGGGGCTTTGGTAGTCGAGTGCTGAGTGTCGTCGGCGGGGGTTGTACTAGCCTTCGATGTAGTCGAAGATGGCCCGGCGGGCGTGGTCGCGTGTGGGCCAGGACTGGCGGTCGATGACTCGGTCTTGAGCGTTGACATGAAGCTTTCGGCTTGGGCGTTGTCGTAGGCATCACCGCGGCTTCCCTGCTTTGCAGGATCCCGTCGCGCAGAGTACGACCGATCGCCCTGGGTGTATTGGCTGCCGCGGTCTGAGTGGTGCACCAGGCCGGCGTGGGGCTGGCGACGCCACACGGCCATCTCGAGCGCGTCGACCACCGCTGCTTGGAGGTCGTCTCGCATCGACCAGCCGACGACGCGGCGGCTATACGTGTCGATGACGACCGCGACGTACAGCCAGCCTGCCAGGTACGCACGTAGGTGATGTCAGCCACCACAGCTGGTCTTGCAGGTCGCGCGAAGTCCGGCACCAGATCGGGTGCTGCCTGGGCTTGCTTGTTGGCGATCGTGATGCGCCGGTAGCGGCGCCGGTAGGCGCCCTCCAAGCCGAGCCGTCGCTCAACCTCGCGACGCGCTTTTTCCCGATGCGGGTACCGTCGGCACGAAGCTCAGCATGGACGTGGGGCGCCGTAGGTCGTCCGGCTTTGCGCGTGGATCTTTTGGATCCACCCGCAGCGCGTCGTCTTTGAGCTGCGTGCTGACGCCGGCCGGCTGCGCCACGCATAGAACCCGCTCTCAGACACCCCCAAAACGCGGCACAGCATCTCGTCGGGTAGCTGGCCTTCTCCTCCTCGACAAACCGAAACACGGTCACAACGTCTCGCTCTCTCGGATGAAGAAGGCCGCGGCTTTTTTTAGGATCTCCCGCTCCTGCGCAGCACCCGCACCTCCCTGCGCAATCGCGCTAGCTCCTCCCGCTCGCCGCTGGTCAACCCTCCTTGCGGCCGCCATCGACATCGTCTTGGTCAAGCCAACGACGAAGACAACTCTCCGAGATCCCAAGGCCAAGCGCCGTCTCACGAATCGGACGCTCCCCACTACGCGCAAGCCGAATCGCCTCGGCTCGAAACTCCGGTGGATGCGGACGCGGCATCGAGACTCCTCTCCAGGGGCAGTACCCCTAACGACAGTAGTCCACTAAACCGGGTCATCTGGATCCCACCCCGCCGCCGCAACAACCGATGCACCGCAGCCGGCCCACGACCCAACACCCGCGCGATCTCAGACTGCGACTCCCCAGCCCGCCACCGCGCCCACACCTCCGCCTCCTCCACCACAGAAAACCGACTCCGCGCCACCACACACCTCCCAATCGACAATCACCACCATCGTGGTGCACGAGGTCGAGCACAGGCACCATTTATTCACGACCCCGCGGTCAGCACGCTCCGACATCGGGAATGAGCGGGACACGGCTCGCGCTCAGAATCGCTCGATGTTCCTGGCTTTGAAAGCATTGAATCATATCTTACAAATGGCAAACCATGCTACTGTTTGTACTGCTCTTTGCCACAGAAGGGTGGGTGGGTTACGAGAATCTACATAAAGGTCATTTGGCGGCTGCCAGTGACCAAATAGGCAGGAGTGCGAGACGTTGAGACCAAACGGTGAGTCGGAGCTCGCTGGGCATGTTGTGGCCCTGCGGCGTCGGAAGTGGATTGTGGTCGTTGCGGTCGTGGTGGCGACACTCGGAGCGGCATTCTTCGCATCCAGAGAGGCGAAATCATTCGAGTCGGGGTCAAGGGTGTTCGTCAACCCGTCGGCTCAGCTCACTACCGGTGCGACCGGCACCGCCGCAGAGGCTCAGGCGCGTTACCTCTCTACCGAGGCGGCGCTGGCTCACACCCGCGAGGTCGCGGCCGCCGCCGTACGTTCCACACCGGGCTTTGCGTCTCCGAGCGAGCTCTTGGTCGACACGGCGGTTACCGCAGATCCGGAATCCAACATCCTTACCATCACCGTCGCCAACGGTGATCCCGGCAAGGCGGTCACGCTCGCGAATGCCTATGCTCGGGCGTTTCAGCGCGAGAGCGCCGCGGCTGGTGTTGCGAATATCGAAAAGGGGATCAACGGGGTCAACCGGCAGATCGCGGAGATCAAGCGGCACATCGTGGGCGCAAAGCGGGTCGGCGTTAGTGCGTCGGCGCTTCGCTCGCAGCTGTCGGGGTTGATCAAGGTCCAACAGAAACTGATCCAGCTCAAGCTGGTGCAGCCGAAATCGGCGAGCGTCGTGCAACCCGCCTCCACCGCCCACCAGGTCAGACCAAACGTCGCATTGGACGCTGCCCTTGGGGCCGTCGTCGGCCTGGTCATTGGTTTCTGCATCGCGTTCTTGGCTGAGGCATTCGACACCCGGGTGCGCTCGGCGCAGGCCGTTTCTGATCAGCTCGACCTGCCTGTTCTCGCCTGCATTCCTCCGCCTGCTCGCAGTCTTCGCAATGGCGGCGAACTCGCGTTGCTGTCCGTGGACGGCGGCGCGGACGCTGAGGCCTATCGCAAGCTTCGGCTCGCGGTCGATTTCGCAAACGTCAAACACGGCGCGCGAACGATCCTCGTAACCAGCGCGGTGGAGAATGAGGGCAAATCGACGACCGTGGCTAATCTCGCGCTCGCCTACGCGTGTACGGGTCGCCGAGTGGCGCTGGTTGACCTGGACTTGAGGCGTCCGTCTATCGGCACCTTCTTTGGGCTTGATGCAAACGGACCCGGTGCCACCGATGTCGCCCTGGGGACGGCGTCTCTGGCCGATGCGATGGTCTCGTTCCGGGTCGGCGCGGCAGGGGACGAAGCCGACGCCACTCCGGGCTCGACGCTTTCAATACTTTCTGCCGGATCGACTCCACCGCATCCAGCCGAGCTCTTGGAGTCCGATGCGATCGTCACACTCGTCACCGAGCTCGCTGGACACGCAGACGTCGTGCTTGTCGACTCACCCCCGATGCTCCCAGTGAGCGATGCGCAGGTACTCGGTCGCTACCTCGATGGCGTCATCGTCGTCGTGCAGGCCTCGCTGGCGCGGCGCCCCGCACTCGGGGAATTGCGTCGCCTGCTTGGACAAATGGAGGCCTGCCCGCTGGGGTTCGCATTGACCGCGGCTGAGGGCGAGGACGGGGCCGTCGTGGGCTATGGGTACCAGAGCCGTGATGAGAGCGCGGCGTCCGCGACCCTATCGCTCTCGCCAATCGCCCCGCTGTCTGCGTGAGTTCGGTGGTGATGGGGCGCCAGGTGGCGCCGGGAGTGACGCTTTTGGCCGGCACAGCCGCGCTAACCGCTATCGCGGCCCGCGGGGTTGCGCAGGCTCCCCAGCTCACCGCCGCCGCGGCCGTCGCGGTGCTGGCCATCGCGGTCGCGCTGGTTGTGCCGGCGCGAGTCGTGATCGCCGCTGGGTTGGTGTATCTCCCGTTCGAGGCGTGGATCATGGGCTTCCTCCCGGGATCGGTCTCGTCGGTCGCGCGCTACGGCCCGGAGGCGCTGGGTGTGGTGATGCTGACGTGGCACTGTCCTCGACTCGGATCGAGGACAACCGTTGGCGCGGTCTCCTGGGTGCGTTGGCGGCGGTTGTTGTGGTGTGGGGCATCGCGGCGTTGCACGCGGGGATCTCACCCACCACCGCGGTCGTCGGCTATCGCTCGGAACTTCGGTGGGTGCCGCTGGCCCTCGTCGTCGCTCTGACCCACGACCACGCCGGCGATACCCGCTGGTACGGGCGGGCGGTGGTCGCTGCGGCGACGATCCAAAGCGTGATCGCCGTCTCGGAATGGATCGGCGGGGCGCCGGTGTCGGCGTTCTTCAGCCCGGATTATTCGATCGTGATCGGGGGGCTCTCGGTCTCGTCGGCGAGTCAACACGTCCACTCGATCTTCGGCACGTTCGAAAACCACAACGCCTTTGCCACCTACCTCGTGTTCGCGTGGGTCGTGCTGGTTGCGCTCGGATGGCGCCGGCTCGGGATCCGTCGCGACGTCCAGCTGATGCTGGCCGTCCTGATCCCGTTCGTGATCGTGATCACCGGATCTCGCGAGGCCGCGTTCGCGCTGGTCGCGGCGGCGCTCATCGTTGGACGTAGTCCGATTTCGACTGCCGAGCCTTCGTCTGGCGATCCTCTTGGGCGCAGCCGCGTTGGCTCTGGGTACGGCGTACACGACGACGACGACGCTCGACAAGGAGACGCGGGGACAGCTCGGAACGCGCTGGGCGGTGATCTTCAATCCGGAGACGTACTCGTCGACCAGCGGGCCAGAACTTCCGGCTCAGCCTACTCTTCCAGGAGCTTGGACTTGCGGCCCGTCACTCGCCACTGGTCGGATACGGGATCGGCAGCGTCGTTGACCCGCGGTCGGTACCCGACGGCTCGAATCCGCTCTACCGGATCCCCGCAGGGGTTGAGGCGATCCGGTTTCGCTACATCTTCGACGGCAACTGGGGTCTTCTGGCCGTGGAGACGGGCTTTCTCGGCGTTGCGGCGGTTGTCATCCTGCTCGCGGCCATCGGGCGCGTCGGGATGCGATCCGCCAACGAGCCCGCCGGCGTGGTGGTGTATTGCCTCGTCGGCTGTGTGGTCTTGCTGGGATTCTTCGAGTGCATCCTGCAAGACGCGCCGTCGACGCTCGTTTGGTGGGTGTTCGTCGGCCTGGCCATCGCTGCGGGCGCACAGCCTGCCGAAACGTCTCGGGGTGAATAGACTGCGGCTGTGGAAGCTCCCACAGCGATTCCCGACATGCAGGCGCTTCGCAGCTGCTGGCATCCCGTCGCGTTCGGCGCGGATCTGACCGATCAGCCGGTCGGGGTGACGCTGCTCGACGAGCCGGTTGCCATCTGGCGCAGCAAAAAGGGGGGCCTGCATGCGGTCAAAAACCTCTGCATCCATCGCGGCACCGCGCTGTCGCTCGGGTGGACCGAGGACGACCAGATCGTGTGCCCCTACCATGGCTGGCGGTATCGGGCCGACGGCGTATGCGCGGGCATCCCGCAGCTCGAGGATCCCACGCGGGTGCCGGCCAAGGCCCGCATCGACGCCTACTCCTGCCAGGAACGGTTCGGGCTCGTCTGGGTCGCGCTCGACTCGCCGCGGTTCGAGCTGCCCGAGATCCCAGAGCTCGAAGACGACTCGTGGATGGTGATCCCCGCGGGGCCGTATCGGTGGCACTCCGACGCGTCTCGGCAGGTCGAGAATTTCACCGACTTCGGTCATTTCCCGTGGGTTCATCCCGGTCTGCTGGGCGATCCCGAGCGTCCGGTCGTCCCTCCTTACACGGTCGACACCGACGGCCACGTGCTGCACTACGAAATCGTTCGGCCCGAGGCGCCCAACTCCGACGACTTCCCCGTGTTCGCAAACGACCAGGCCGATGCGCCCGACCGCCGCAGCCGCTACGAGCTGCACCTGCCGTACACGATCGTGCTGCGGCTCGGGTGGGGTGGGGAGAAGGGGATGGTGTACTTCTTCGCCTCCCAGCCGGTCAGCGCCAATCAGTGTGTCGGGTTTCTGGTGATCGGTCGAAACTACGACTTCGACCAGCCGGCCGAGGTGCTGCAGGCCTTTGAGGACACGATCTTCAATCAGGACCAGCGCATCGTCGAATCCCAGCGGCCCGAGCAGGTGCCGTTCGACCTCGCGGCCGAACTCCACCTGAAGTTCGACGCGGTGGCGGTCGCCTACCGCCGCGCGATGCGCGAGAACGGCCTGGCCAAGGAGTCGAGCCCCGTCTAAGCGCCGAGGCTGCGGGCTGCTGCGCGGGCGGCCCTGGTGACGGCGGTCTGGGCCGCCTGTTCTGTCTCCGCGTCGCGTCGGGTGAGCGGCCCGGCCATGCCGATCACCGCGAGTGCTCGCCTGTCGCGTGAGAGCACCGGGGCGGCCACGCCCCACGCCCCGTCGTTGGTCTCCTCTTGGCTCGACGCCCAGCCGCGCTCACGGATCGCGGCGAGCTCTGTGCGCAGCGCGTCGGGATCGGTGATGGTGCCCGCCGCCACTCTCGTCAGTGGCTGGGCGAGCACTCGGTTGAGCACGTCTGTGCCGAGGAACGCGAGCAGCGCCTTGGAGGTCGCGCCGGCGTGCAGCGGCACCACGGTGCCGACCTCGAGCGACAGTCGCAGCGGCTGCGGCGCCTCGACCCGGTCGATGCAAAGTACCGCCGGGCGGCGTGGCTCGAGCACCGACAGAAGCGCCGTCTCGCGCGTGGTCTCGGCCACCTGCTCAAGCTCGGCATGCAGTTCGTGGCGGAGATCAAACCCCGCGGCCGCCCGGTGACCAAGCGACACTGCCGCGGCGCCCAGCCGGAAACGCCCGTTGCCCACCGATCGTAGGAGCCCCTGCGCCTCCAGGGCGTTCACGAGCCGATAGGTGGTGGAGACCGGAAGCTCGACCGCGCCGGCGAGATCGGCCGTTGTCCACTCGCGTTCGCTTTCGGTGAACCGGTCGAGCACGGTCAGCGCGCGCTCGAGCACCTTTGGACTGTCGGCTGGTTGACGCGCGGCATCCATCGGTGATAGCTTACCACGAAACGAGAAACTGTTCTCACTAAATGAGAAATAGAGGAGGCGGACATGATCCGCACCGGAGCTGAGTATCGCGAGTCGATCAAGGATGGACGCGAGATCTGGATCGATGGGGAGCGGGTCGAGGATGTCACCACCCATCCGGCGTTCAAGCCCATCGTGGATGTCCGCGCGCGGATCTACGACATGGCCCACGAAGAGGCCACGCGAGACGTCATGTCCTACGTCGACGAGGAGACCGGCGAGCGGTGCGCAATCGGTTCGCGGCTCCCTCTCGGGCGCGACGACTGGCGCGACAAGCGTGTGGCCGTCGACACCGTGCTCGACGACATCGGCGGCATCGTCACCCGAGTGGGCGATGAGACGGTGGGGGAGATGTGGTCGCTCTACGACGGCCAGGATGTGCTCAACGAGATCGATCCGCAGTTTTCTGAAAACATCCGCCGGCACGTCGCCCACGCCGCGCTGAGCGATCCCTTCCACGTCTCGGCCAACACCGACCCCAAGGGCGACCGATCCAAGCGCCCTCAGGATCAGGATCCCGACGTGCTGCTGCGGGTGGTGGGCGAAAACGACAACGGCATCATCGTGCGCGGCGCAAAGTTCGAGACCGCCGCCGCCTACGCCAATCAAGCATTCGTGAAGCCCACGATCGGCGACTGGGGTGAGGCCACCCAATCCGAGTACGCAGTCGGCTTCATCGCCGACATGGGCTTGCCCGGGATGACCCATATCTGCCGGTCGGGCTTCGCCGGCCGCGCGCCGGCCGAGGACTATCCGTTCTCCAACCAGTTCGACGAGGTCGACACCATGATCGTGTTCGACGACGTCGAGATTCCCTGGGAGAACGTGCTGTTTTACCGCCACGTCCACGCCGCCGCCTACATCCGCGCGACGCTTCACCGCTACAGCGTGTTCCCGTTCGTTCAGCGCCACCTGCGACTCGCCGACTTCCTGATCGGGCTCGCGTATGCAAACGCTGTCGATGCGGGAGTCAAGATGCACCAGGGGGTGCGCGAGAAGCTCGCCCAACTGGTCTGCTACCGGGAGGGCATCAATGCTCATCTCACGGCGGCGGTCGAGCTCGCCGAGCAGAGCCCCGGTGGTCTGCTGATGCCCAACCAGGCGCTGCTCTATGCCGGTCGGGTGCACGCCTGCTCGCAGCTACCGGCGATGATCCACCTCACCCGCGACCTGTGTGGCGGCCAGATCTGCGTGACTCCCAGCGCCGCGTCGTTTGCGCACCCCGTGCCGGGGGCTCTGCTCGACAAGTACTACCGCATCAATGACGTCGAGGGCGAGGCCCGCAGGCGGTTCTTTGCCCTCGCCCGTGACATCCTCAACTCCGACTACGGCGGCCATCGGCTGACGTTCCAGCTGTTCGCCCAGTCACCGGCGTTCTCGCATCTGCTGGCCGTCTACAACAACTACGACTTCGACGGACCGTTGCAGTTGGTTCGCGATTACATGAACTCCGACATCCCCACTGGGAGCGCCGCATGACCGATCACATCACCGCCGGCGGGCATCTCCGCCTGCGCCCCTTCAACACCCGCGACACCTACCCCGAACAGAACCTCGACAACGATCTGTGCCAGGGCGTGGTTGCGGGCAACACGGTGTATCTCCGTGGTCAGGTCGGCCAGGATCTCGACACCCGCGAGAGCGTCGCGATCGGGGATCCCGCCGGCCAGGCCGAGAAGGCGATGGACAACATCGAGCTGCTGCTCGGCGAAGCCGGGGCGAGCCTTGGCCACATCTGCAAGGCAACGGTGTACCTCACCGACATCCGCTACCGCGAGCCGGTCTACCGCGTGCTCGGTGCCCGCATGCGTGGGGTGTACCCAGCCTTCACCGGCCTTGTGGTACCCGCCCTGGCACGCCCCGAGTGGGTCGTCGAGATCGACGTCACGGCGGTGATTCCCGAGGGTTAGAGCTCGGTCGTCTGGAGCGACTCGACGGTGACGTGGTAGCCATCGGGCTCGACCACGATCACCAGTAAGACCGCGCCACAATCGGGGCAGCGCAGCACATGTCCCGGTGCGCTCACATACACGACCAGCTCGCCGAAGCGGTTGACCGCACCGCAGTCCAGGCACGAGCCCGATTCGGCGGTCATCTCGCGCCCGTAGATCTCGAAGAGCGCGCCCGCGACCGCGTTTCCATCCAGGAATCGAGCCGGCGTCACTGTGATCCTCCAGTCGGGCCGAACCGCTCGGTGCGGATCTGCCGGGGGTCGTGGCCCAGCTCGACCATGCCCCGCGACGCCGCCTCGACCAGGCCGGTTGGCCCGCAGATGTAGGTGAGCGGCCGCTCGCTCGGACTCCACGACACCTGCTCGAGCATGTCGGGGTCGATCCGGCGGGTGAAGCCGGTCCAATCCGGCGGCGGCGAGCCGGTGATGGTATGCCACACGTCGACCCCGTCGAGCTTGGCGAGCCGTTCGAGTTCGGGGCGGTAGATCACCCGGTCCCAGTCGCGCGAAGACAGCAGCAAACGCATCGGTGTGGCGTCATTCGTACCGACCCGGGCGCGGAGCATCGCCATCAGTGGCACGACACCGCTGCCGCCCGCGATCAACATCACCGGCCCCCCGTCGCCGGGCTCCCACACGAAATAGCCGCCGATCGGGCCGCGCAGCTCGATCTCGTCGCCAACTTGCAGGTCGCCGACCAGGTAGGTCGAGACCTCGCCGTCGTCGAGCTGCTCGATCGTCAACGTGACCAGGTCGCCCGCCGCGGGTGATGCGATCGAGTAGCTGCGCTGGGCCTGGTAGCCGTCGGGAGCGGTGAGCCTGACATCGACGTGCTGGCCCGGTCGATGGCCGCGCCAGCCCGCACACCGAAACGTGATCGTGTGCACGTCGGGAGCTTCCTCCGCGATCTCGACCACCTCGGCCGGGATCCAGTTCAGTCGCCCGCGTACCGCTGTTCCAGCCATGGGTCTCCATACGCGTGGTAGCCGTAGCCCTCCCAGAACCCCAGCTCGTCCTCGTTCATCAGTTCGAGCTCCCAGATCCACTTGGCGCTCTTCCAGAAGTACAGATGCGGCACCAACAGCCGCGCCGGGCCGCCATGCTCGGGATCGAGCGGCTCGCCGCCGTAGGAGTGGACGATCCAGGCCTTGCCATCGATCACGTCGGCAAGCGGCAGGTTGGTGGTGTATCCGCCGTACGAGCGCGCCATCACGTACTCGGCGGCGGTATCGACATCCGCGAGCAGCGTGTCGACCGACACGCCGCGCCAGCTGGTGTCGAGCTTTGACCATTTGGTCACGCAGTGGATGTCGACCGTGAACTCCTCCTGCGGCAACGCGAGGAACTCGTCCCACGACCAGGACAGAGGGCGATCGACCTCGCCGAGCACCGAGAGCCGCCAGTCGGCGAGCTCGATGTGCGGGGTTGGGCCCGCGGCCAGTACGGGAAAGTCGTCGGTCAGGTACTGGCCCGGCGGCACCCGTCCCGCCGGTGCCTCGGGCCGCCGTCTACCAAAGAATCCGCGGGTGACGTTGGTCATGGGTCAAAGGTATCACCGGGGTGGCCGCGCGTTACACGTCGATCGTCAGCTGTTGCCGGCGGCCGACGAGACGTACTTTGCGACCGACAGGATCTCGGTGTTGGTGAGCGTGCCGGAGAACGCCGGCATCACACCGCCGCCGTTGGTGACCTGGTGGACGACCGTGGCGTCGTCGGGCTTCAGGTCGTCAAGGTTGGGGCCGACCGAGCCGGTCGCCCCGGCGTCGGCGAGGGTGTGGCAGGACGAGCAGTTGCTCTTGAAGACCGCCTTGCCGGCAGCCGCGGAGACGACACCGTTGTCGCTTGTGGTGGCGCTCGACGATGAACCGCCAGAGCCGCCACAGGCCGAAGCGGCCAGGGCGACGAGCACCGCCAGCACCGCGATCACGCCACCCCGACTGGTTCGCCGGCCCGTCATGCAGCGGAGCCTACCCGGGTTGTGGCGGCGGTGTGCGAGAATCGCCGCGCGGCCGGCCTTCCGATCACTCTGCCTCTGAGGCAGACCTTCGAAGGAGCCGAGATTGTCATCTGACGAGACTTCCCCGCGCGTCACGTCGCGCACCGCGTTTCTCACCCGCGGCGCGGTGGCGGCGGTGGCCCTCGCCCTGCCGGGGCGGGCGCGGGCCGAGACCGCCGTCGCCCGGCCGGCTCGCGATCCCGCCATCATCCGCTCCTACGGTGGGTTGGTGGTGCCTGCATCGGGCTGCTACTGGGGCGCGGACGACACCACCCGCGGGTTCACCGCTGCAAACGGCATCGAGCTGCAGCTCGGCCGGCGGATGGCGATCCGAAATCGCCGCTACGACTGGTTGGTGCCCTGTCCGAATGCGGCTCACAGGTCGGACGCGCGGTTGCGCGACCCCGCGGTCATCCCGATGGTGTCGATGACCGGTCTGGGGACATTTCCCGTGAAGTCCGCGGGGTGGCAAACGCGCGGCGACCTTCGCGTGACCTCGTATGGGCAGGGCATCGACCGGATTGCAAACGGGGAGTTCGATGCCTACTGGCAGCAGGTGGCGGTGGGTCTGAAGGCGCTCGGAACGCCGGTGATCTTTCGGCTGTTCATGGAGATGAACGGGCTCCACAACCCGTTCTGCGCCGACTGGCAGGGTGGGGTGGGGCGCGGTGAGGCGGCATTCGCAAACGCCTGGCGGCGGGTGCGGTCGGTGTTTACGGCCAACAGCGCGACGATCGAGACCGGCGGCAACTGCATCTTCGTGTTCTGTGCCCAGCGCATGAACACGTCGGGCTCGTGGAAGGCGTACTGGCCCGGCGACGATCAGGTGGACTGGAGCGGAGTGGATCTCTACCGCACGACCTTCGAGGCCGGTGCAAAGCTGGCCGCAGGAGAGATGGACACCTACACCTGGGCGGTCGCCCATCGCAAGCCCTACATCGTCTGTGAGTCGGGATTCGATCAGTCCAAGATCGTCTCGACGGCGGTTGGCCGGTTCGACAAGGACGGGCATGTGACCGGCCGCAGCCTGATCCAAAACCACCACGCCGCCATATCGCAAAATCCGCAGCTGGTCGCCTATCTGAGCTGGAACAACATCGGGCCGCTGACCGATGATTTCGTCGATACCAGCCCGCAATCGCTCGCCCTGTACCGGGCGTTTGCCAACGATCCAGCCTGCGGTCTTGTTCGCTCTTGATCGATTCAGGGCTGTGTGGGACACTATCGATCATGACAAAAATCGCATTCATCGGCGCGGGAAGTGTTGAGTTCACCAAGAACCTGCTGGGCGACATCCTCTCGTTCGAGGAGCTCCAGGACGCCCACATCGCCCTTCACGACATTGACGAGGAACGGCTGGGGGTGGCCGATGCGATGGCCGCCTACACCAACCGCGAGTTGGGCGGCAGCGCCCGCATCACCACCCACCTCGACCGGCGAGAAGCCATCGAGGGCTGCGACCATGTGATCAACATGATCCAGGTCGGCGGGTTCGAGGCCACCAAGCTCGACTTCGACATCCCGGCCGCATACGGCCTGCGCCAGACGATCGCCGACACCCTGGGGATCGGCGGGATCTTTCGCGCACTTCGCACCATTCCCGTGATGCTCGATATCGGCCACGAGATGGACGAGCTCGCCCCGGGAGCATGGTTTTTGAACTACACCAATCCGATGGCGATGTTGTGCTGGGCGACCTACTCGGGCAGCCCGCAGAAGCGGATTGTGGGGTTGTGTCACTCGGTGCAGAACACCACTCACGAGCTGGCGGAGCTTGTCGGCGTTCCGATCGAGGACGTGTCGTTTCTGGGCGGCGGTGTGAACCATCAGGCGTTCATCCTGCGGTTCGAGCGCGACGGCCAGGATCTCTATCCGCTGCTCGACGACGTGATCGCAAACGATCCCGAGCTACAGCGCCGGGTACGCGTCGAAATGTATCGGCGGTATGGGTACTTCCCGACCGAGTCGAGCGAGCACGGCTCCGAGTATCTGCCATGGGTGTTGCGTAGCGATGAGGCCATCGAGCGATACCGGATCCTGGTCGGCGACTACATCGAGCGAAGCGTCGAGAACCTCGAGTTTTACGCGGAGATGAAACGTCAGCTCGAGGCGGGGGAGGCGATCGAGATCGAGCGCAGCCAGGAGTACGCCTCGCTGATCATTCATTCGATTCTGACCGGTCAGGAGCGCGTGATCTACGGCAACGTGCGAAACGGCGGGGTGATTGCAAACCTGCCGAGCGAGGCCTGTGTCGAGGTGCCGTGCCTGGTGGACAAAAACGGCGTGCAGCCAACGTCGCTGGGCGCCTTGCCGCCACAGCTGGCGGCGCTCAACCGCACGTTTCTGAACGTGTGCGAGCTGACGGTGACGGCTGCGCTTCAACACAGCCGTGAGCACGTCCACCACGCTGCGCTGCTCGACCCCGCAGCCTCATCCGCGCTCTCGCCCGCGCAGATCCACGACGTCGTCGAAGAACTCCTGACAGCCCACGGCCTCGACTACGATAGACCCATCTCCCGCTGAATAAATGGTGCCAGGCACCATTTATTCATGGGGCAGAGTTGTTACACGGTTGTGACGTTTACGCCGGCGTCGGTGAGTTCGCGGACGGCTGCTGGTGAGGCTGCCGAATCGGTGATGATCTCGTCGACCTCGGTGAGGTCACAGATACGTGCGAACGCCACGGCGCCGAGCTTGGAACTGTCACAGACGACCGTCACGGTCTGAGCCCGCGCGATCAGCGCCTGATTGGCATGCGCCTCGACCTCGTGATGGGTCGTGAGCCCCGCGGCGGGTGTGAGCCCGTCGACGCCGATCATCACACGGTCGAGGTTGAGTCCCGCCAGTGACGCTTCGGCCAGCGGTCCCACCAGCTCATACGACTCCGGCCGCGCAACGCCGCCGGTGACGACCAGTTTCAGGTTGGGACGCACCGCGAGCTCCGAGGCGATGCTGAGGGAGTTGGTGACGACGGTGAGCCTGGGCACGCGCACCAGTGCCCGGGCGATCTCGGTGGTGGTGGTACCGCCGGTCAGACCGATTGCGGTGCCCTCCTCGACCCGAGAGGCCGCCTCGCGTGCGATCCGTCGCTTCTCCTCGCTGAACCGGCCGCTGCGGTATCGCAGCGGCAGCTCGTAGAGCACGCCCTGGCCGACGGCACCGCCATGGGTTCGCTCGAGCAATTGCTGCTCCTCCAGAAGGCGGAGATCGCGCCGGATTGTGGCGGAGGACACACCCAGCTCCGCGGCGAGCTCGCCGACGCCTACGCTTCCGGAGCCAGAAAGCCGCTCGAGCACGGTGGAAAGGCGTTCGGGTTGGCGCATTTGCGCAAGTCTACCCGCTCCATCGTGCACAATCGTGTTGTATTTTGATCGATATCTGCATAGAATCGCCATTTATGAGCGTCACCGAGGCCGAAATCGCGACTCAGCCGGGAGACTGGCTGCGCGCGTGGGACGTTGCGAACGCCAACCTGGAGCTGTTTCCCACACCCGGTGAGCGGGTAGCGGTGGTGGGGTGCGGCACGTCGTGGTTCATGGCATGCGCCTACGCAGCTGCTCGCGAGGCGGCCGGGGCAGGTGAGACCGATGCGTTCGCCGCGTCGGAGTTCCCACAGGGCCGAGCGTACGACCGGCTGGTGGCGATCTCGCGTTCGGGCACGACCACCGAGGTGGTGCGGCTGCTCGGTGACCTCCGAAGCGGACTTCCCAGCACGGTGATCACCGGGGTACCGGGATCGCCGGCGACAATGGTGGCCGACGCCACGGTCGTGCTCGACTACGCCGACGAGGAGTCGGTGGTGCAGACCCGGTTTGCCACGACCGCGCTCACGCTTCTGCTGTCATCGCTGGGGATCTCGCCCGAGGCCGAATCCGACGCGGCCGCGCTCGCGCTTCAGGCGCCGCTCCCGGAGGGCCTGGCGGAGTACCGCCGGATCGTCTTTCTCGGCGCCGGCTGGACAGTCGGCCTGGCCGCGGAGGCGGCGCTCAAGATCCGCGAGGCCGCCGGCGCCTGGACAGAGTCCTACCCGGCCATGGAATACCGCCACGGCCCGATCTCGGCCGCCTCGACCGAGACCCTGGTGTGGCCGATCGGCGACGTCGACCCCACCGTGCTGGACGCGGCCGTCGCCGCCGGCTCGACCATCGCCCCAATCGTCGATCGACCGCTCGCCTCGCTGGTACTGGCCCAGCGCGCTGCGGTCGCACTGGCCCGCGCCCGCGGGCTCGATCCCGACCGCCCTCTCAACCTGACCCGATCGGTGGTGCTCCCATGAAGGCATTTGTGACCGCGCTTCTCGTCCTCGCCGTAATGGCGGCGGGCTGTGGCAGCTCCTCGTCGAGCTCGAGCTCTGGGGGAGTGGTGCACATCACGATGTGGCACGGCTTCGTCGACACCGAGGGCGCAGCCATGAAGTCGATGGTGGCGCAGTTCAACGCGTCGCATCCGGATATTCAGGTCAAGGTGCAGTACGCCGGCAACACCGACTACGCGCTGCAGAAGGTGCAGACCGCGATCGCGAGCGGCGATCCACCCGACATCTCCTATCTGTACGGGTCGTGGGCGGCCAACATCGCCCAGAGCCCCAAGGTGCTCGATCTGAACGACTACATCAAGAAGGATCCCTCCTTCGGCTGGAACGACTTCTATCCAACCGAGCGCGAGGCCGCCACCGTGGACGGCAAGATCGTCGGCATCCCGGCGCTCGTCGACAACCTCGCACTGGTCTACAACAAGAAGCTGTTCGACCAGGCCCACCTCGCCTATCCCACGGCCAACTGGACGTGGGACGACATCACCGCCGCTGCCAAGAAGCTCACCAACCCCGCGACCAAACAGTTTGGGTGGGCGTACGTGAACGACGGCGGCGAGGACACGGTATGGCGCTACGACGCGCTTTTGTGGGAGGCGGGGGGCAACATCCTCACCCCCGACGGCAAGCACGCGGCGTTCAACTCCCCGGCAGGCCTCGCGGCCATGAATCACCTCCAGACCATGGGCCCCGAGGATCACTCGGTCTACTTCGACAACGGCAGCGGTCAGTACGCCCCGCTCTTCAACTCGGGCAAGATCGCGATGCTCTACACCGGCCCGTGGGATCTGTCCCAGTTCCCCAACGTCGACTTCGGCGTGCAAATCCTGCCGAAAGATCTCAACCACCAGACGATCTCCGGCCCGGACAACTGGGTGCTGTTCAACAACGGCGACCAGCGCGCACAGGCCGCGTTCGAGTTCATGAAGTGGTGGACGGCGCCGCAGCAGCTGCTGGAGTGGTCGACCAAGACCGGCGACCTGCCGACCAAGGAATCGGTGCAGAATCTGCCCGGCTACAAGGACTACACCGCCAAGTACAAGGGCGATGCCGAGTTCGTTGCCAACCTCAATAACGCACTCAAGGTGCGGCCCGTGACCCCGCTTTATCCGAAGATCTCGCAGGCCATGGGCCAGGCCATCCAGGCGGTTCTGCTCGGAAAGAAGCAGCCTCAGGAGGCACTCAGCGAGGCGGCCGACCAGGTGAATCAGATTCTGTCGCAGCCGGCCGCTCCCTAGCCGTTGCGCCTACTGCGATCAGACCACGTCTCGGGGTGGCTGTTCGTCGCCCCGGCGGCGGCGGTGATCGGCCTGTTCGGGTTGTTTCCGATCGGCTGGTCGTTTCTGATGTCGTTTCAGCACAACGATCTGGTCTCCCCGCCGCACTGGGTCGGAGTCGCCAACTACCAGGCGCTTCGGCATGACCCGGTGTTTCGCGACTCGATCAAGCACACGATCGTCTACACGGTGCTGTTCGTCCCGATCTCGATCGCCGCGGCGCTTGCCCTCGCGGTTGCGCTGAACGCCAAGATCCGTGGGATCGCCTTCTACCGCACCGCGGTGTTCATCCCGGTGGCCGTCTCGACCGTCGCCACGGCGATCATCTTCAACTGGGTGCTCGACCCCAACTACGGGATCGCCAACTGGCTTCTGAACGAGGTCGGGATCCCCTCGCAGGGCTTCTTCGAGGATCCCAACCAGGCCATGTACTGCATGGTGGCGATGACGGTCTGGGGCTGGGTCGGGTTTGATGTCATCATCTATCTCGCCGCCCTCCAGGGCATCCCTCAGGAGCTGCTCGAGGCGGCCGAAATCGATGGCGCCAGCCGGTTTTCGAGCTTTCGCTCGGTGACGCTACCGTTGCTCGGCCCGGCGACCCTGTTTCTGGTCGTGTGGTCGACGATCAACGCGCTGCAGCTGTTCGACGAGATCTACAACACCACCCGCGGCGGGCCGCTGATGTCGACCACCGTCGTCGTCTACTACCTGTGGCAGCAGGCGTTCCAGTTCTTCAACGGCGGCTACGCGGCGGCCATCGCCTACATCCTGCTGGCAGCGATTCTGCTGATCACGCTGCTCCAGTTCCTGGTCAGCCGAAAGACGGTGTATTACAGCTCGTGACTCTCCCGCGCTTCAGCTACCGGCACGTGTTTCTGATCCCGCTGTCGCTTCTGATGCTGGCGCCGCTGTTATGGATGGCCGTCACCTCGATCGAGACGCCCGATGAGTCGCGCCACTTCCCGCCGACCCTGATCCCGTCGGGAATTGACTGGCATAACTACACGGCTGCTGTGCAGTCGGCGCCGTTTGGGAGCTGGTACCTGAACTCGGTGATCGTGTGCGCGGTGGTCGTGTTCTCGAACCTGGTGCTGTGCAGCCTGGCCGCCTATGCCTTTGCCCGGATCAAGTTCTTCGGCTCAAACGTGTTGTTCTTCCTGCTGCTCGCGACGCTGATGGTGCCGTTTCAGGTGATCCTGATCCCGACGTTTCTGATCGTTCGGCACATGGGCCTGATCGACAACATCACCGCCCTGATGCTCCCCAATCTGGCCTCGGCGTTTGGCATTTTCATGCTTCGCCAGTTCTTCCGCACGCTCCCGATCGAGCTCGAGGAGGCCGCTCGGATCGATGGGTGTAGCCGCCTGGGAGTGCTGTTCAAGATCGTGCTGCCGCTGTCGGGACCGGCGCTCTCGACGCTCGCACTGATCACGCTTCTGTGGACGTGGAACGACTTCCTGTGGCCGCTGGTTGCGATCAATAGCGAGAACCACATGACGCTTCAGCTCGGCCTCTCGACCTTCCAGGGAGCACACCAGACCAAGTGGACGGTGTTGATGGCCGGCAACATGCTCGCGCTCTTGCCCATGGTGATCGCGTTCGTGCTGACGCAGCGGTCATTCGTCCGATCGATCGCCGGATCGGGATTGAAGGGATAGCGATGGCCCAGGTCGAGTTCCGCGGAGTGACGAAGATGTTCCCCGGTGGAGTCGTCGCCGTCGACGATCTCTCGCTCGACATTCACGATCAGGAGTTCATGGTGTTCGTGGGGCCGTCGGGTTGCGGCAAGACCACGGCGCTTCGCATGGTGGCCGGGCTCGAGAAGCCCACCAGCGGCGAGATTGCGATCGGCGACGAGGTTGTCAACGACAAGTCGCCGGGAGCCCGTGACATCGCGATGGTGTTCCAAAACTACGCGCTCTATCCGCATATGAGCGTCGAGCGAAACATCGGGTTCGGGTTGCGTCAGCGCAAGATGCCGCGCTCGGACATCGACGCCCGCGTGCGCGAGGTCAGTGAGCTGCTCGAGCTGGGCGATCTGCTGAAGCGAAAGCCGGCGCAGCTCTCGGGCGGCCAGCGCCAGCGGGTCGCGATGGGCCGTGCGCTTGCCCGCCACCCGCAGGTGTTCCTGCTGGACGAGCCGCTCTCCAATCTCGATGCCAAGCTTCGCACTCAGCTGCGCGCGGAGCTCAAGAAGATCCACCAGCTGGTGCCGACCACGTCGGTGTATGTCACCCACGACCAGATCGAGGCGATGACGCTCGGCGACCGGGTGGCGGTCATGTCGGGCGGCAGGATCCAGCAGCTGGGTTCGCCGCAGGAGGTCTACGACCATCCCGCGAACCTGTTTGTCGCCGGCTTCATCGGGAACCCGCCGATGAACCTGATCCGCGACGGCGCGACGGTGCTTGGGATCCGGCCCGAACGTCTGGCACCGGCGGCCGATGGTGACGGGCAGGCGACCATCGACCTCATGGTCGAGGTGGTGGAACCGCTGGGAAGCGAGGTCATGGTGCACGGAAACGTGGCGTCCAGCGAAGGCCGGGCGGCGGTCACCGCCAGGCTCGAGAGCGGAGCGCGGCCGGCGGTCGGCCAGGATCTCCGGCTGGCCTATGACCCGGCGAACTCCCACCGCTTCGACGCGGCGACCGGCGTGGCGATCACGCCGAGCTGATCACCGCCCGAGCGGCGAGTCGCTCGGCTTCGGAACGCGCGAACCGGCCGGCGCCGGGAACCTCGGCGTTGGCCGCGGCGGCACCCAGTGCCAGCGCCAGCGCGGACTGCCACTCCGCGCCCTGGTCGCGGGCGGTCACCATCCCGGCCAGAAATGAGTCGCCGCTTCCCACCGGATACGCACCGGTCGCGTCGATGTGGCCCATGCACGCCTCCTCGCCGGCGACCAGCACCGCCCCCAGCGGCCCGCGGGTAACCGCCGCCGCGCCGGTCTCGGCGAGCGCTCTGGCGGCAGCCACGGCGCCGTCGGCATCCGACGTGTCGAGCCCGGTCAGAATCGCGGCCTCGGCGGCGTTCACCTTGACCAAGGCGACCCGGTCGGGCCGCTCGGCCACGGTGTCGGCGGCGACCTGGCACTCACACCGAAGCGACGCGTATCCGTCCGGCGGCGCCCCCGGGGGTAGTGCACCCGACATCGTGAGCCACGAAGCCCCGGCGGCGGTGGCCTCGACGGCGGCGGCAAAACTCGCCCAGGCGGCCGCGTCGATCGGGGTGCCATCCTCGTAGAACTCGGTCATCCCCGCGGTCTCCCGGTCGGCCACCGAAAGCGATGCCCGCGATTCACCGGGAGTCCACACGATCTCGGTCTCTATGCCTTCGCGCTCGAGCTCCTCCGCGATCCAGCGGCCCGCGTGCCCGGAGAGCAGCGTCACCGCGCGCACGTCGGCGCCGAGCGTGACCGCCGCGCGCGCGGCATTCAGGCCCTTGCCTCCGGCGACCTGGAGGTATCCGGACGGCCGGTGGATCGCTCCGCGGACGACGCGGTCGACCTCGAACAACTTATCGATCGACGGCTTGGCCGCCACGCACACGATCACAGCGCGGCCTCAGCTTCGGCCAGCGTCGGCTGGCTCGCGGTGCCTCCACGGGCTCGAGTGGAGAGCGATCCACATGCTGCCGCGAGCCGCACCGACTGCTCGAGCGAACGGCCGCCCAGCCGCGCCGCCAGCCAGCCGGCGTCGGTGCTGTCGCCGGCGCCGATCGTATCGGCGACGTCGATGGTGAGCGCGGGGGCGCGAGCGATCTCACCGCCGGCCATCGCCAGCACGCCCTCGGCGCCGAGCTTCACCACGACCTCGGGGACACTCCGGGCCAGCCGCCGGGCGGCTTCGACCGCGTCGGATGTGCCCGCCAGCCCACATGCCTCGACCGCGTTTGGGAGCAGCTGGTCGATCAGGGGGTAGAGCTCGGCGAGTCCGCTTTGCCAACGCTCGTCGGGGTCGGCTCCGGGGTCGAGGGACGTCGTGACGCCCGCCGCCCGGGCTCGGGTGAAGAGGTCGGATACCATCTCCGCCGCGCCCTGGAGAAAGTACCCGGCGGTATGCACGTGCCGCGAACGTCTCAGCAGGTCGTCCGACACCATCGCTGCGGTGACGGCGCCGGTGGTTCCCGGCGCGGTCAGCGTGGCCCGATCCTCACCGTCGGTCAGCACCACCGAGAGCCCGGTGGGCGTGTTCGGATCGACGACCAGGGAGCTCATATCGACTCCCTCCGCGGACATCTGGTCGCGCATGAAGCGGCCGAAGTCGTCGTCGCCCACAACACCGACGAAGGTGGTGGAGAGCCCGAGCCTGGCGGCGCCGCAGGCGGTGATCGAGCTGGTGCCCCCGATCACCAGGTCGGCCCGGTCGACCATCCGCTCGGCCTGGCCGAACACGGGCCGCACCTGCCCGCCCCAGAGCACGAGATCAGGATTGCAGTCGCCCACCACCAGCAGGTCGATGTCACGCATCGCCGGAGACTCTCGGGCGCCGGTCGACCATCATGTCCACGGGTTACGCACTGAGGCCGGTGATCCCGTCGCCGATCAGCTTGGCGCCGATGATCAGGCACAGCACGACCATGATCGCGGCGTTGTTGTGGGTCATCCATCCGCGTAGGTTGGCGAGGATCCCCGCCGAGCGCTCGCCCATGCCGAAATAGATGGCGACCGGGGCGCCGACGCCCAGCGATCCGATCACGATGAAGACGATCAGCGCCGCCACCTGCGATCCATTCGACGCGTCGGTCTGGGCGATCGCCGCCGTTGCTCCCACGGTGAGGATCAGGTTCTTGGGGTTGACCCCCGAGAGCACCGCGCCGAGCCCGACCGCCCTGGGCGGCGTGATCGAATCCAGCGCGTGCATCCACTTTGGCATCTCCGGCTCGGCGTCCCCACGCGGCCGGCTCTTCCACTGCCGGGCGGCCAGGCCGAGCAACGCCAGGCCGAGGATCACCTTGAGCCAGCTCGACCCGGTCGAAGGTGCACCGCTATCGGTGGTGGCCGAGCCGCCGACAACCACCAGCACCAGCCCGCCCACGATCGCGATTCCGAGCACCCAACCGACCAGGAAGGCGGGACCGTTTGACCGGCCCTTGGGTGTTGCGAGCATGAGCACCATCGCGATGATCGGAAGCGGTGAGAGTGCGACGCCGACCCCGTAGCCCAGAACCTGGCCGATGGCCTCGCCCATCAGTTCACCAGCGAGTCTTCGAGCAACGAGCGCAGCGACTGGAGCCCGAACTCGATGTTCTCGATCGAGTTGGCATACGAGACACGCAGGTAGCCCTCACCGAATTCTCCGAATGACGTGCCCGAGACGACAGCGACCCCGGCCTCCTCGAGCGACCTGGACGCCAGCTCTCGGGATGAAAAACCCGTGCCGGTGATGTTCGGAAAGGCGTAGAACGCTCCTTTGGGCTTCACGCAGGTGACGCCGGGAAGCGCGTTCAGTCCATCGACGACGACGTCGCGGCGGGCTCGAAACTGCTCGGTCATGGCGCGCGGCTCGTCCCACGGGCCGGTCAGGGCGGCGACCCCGGCGAGCTGGATCGCCGGGGGAGTGCATGACACCGTGTTGACGATCAGGCGGGTCAGCGGCTCCACCAGCGGTGCCGGCACCGACGCGTAGCCCAACCGCCAGCCGGTCATCGCAAACGTCTTGGAGAAGCCGTCGACCAGGATCGTGCGGTCGAGCAGATCGCCGTAACGCGCGACCGAGTCGTGCTCGCCGTCATACACCATCTCCGAGTAGACCTCGTCGCTCAGGATCCAGGCGTCGGTCGACTCCAGTACCCGCGCGAGCTCGGCCGTTTCGTCCGACCCGGTGACTCCACCGGTCGGGTTGGCGGGCGAGTTCAGCATGATCAGCCGGGTCCTGGGAGTGATCCGCTCGGCCAGATCCTCGGCGGTGAACGTGAAGCCACGCTCCTCACGCAGCGGCAGCGGCACCGGAACGGCGCCGAAGTAGCGGATCACCGACTCGTAGATCGGAAAGCCGGGGTTGGGGTAGATCACCTCGTCGCCGGGATCACAGGTTGCCATCACGGCGTAGCCGAGGAACGGTTTGGCGCCTGGGGTGACGACCACCCGGTCGGCGGTTACACCGATCCCGCGTGACCGCGACAGATAGTCGGCGCAGGCCTCGCGTAGCTCCGGCAGGCCCTGGGCTTGACAGTAGGCGGTGTGGCCGTCGGCGAGTGCCTTGGCGCACGCATCCTTGATGTGTTGCGGGGTATCGAAGTCGGGAGCGCCGATTCCCAGATGCACGATCCGGCGGCCCTCGGACTCGAGCTGCTTGGCGCGCGCCAGCACCTCGAACGCGGTCTCGGTGCCGAGACGATCAAGACTGTGTGACAGGTTCATCGGGTGATCGTACGGCACTCTCCTCCGCCGCGTGGATCAACGGCAGCACCACCCGGAAGCTCGAGCCTTGGCCGACCGTACTCGAGACCTCGGCCCGTCCACCGTGGGCCTCGGCGATGGAGGCGACGATCGACAGTCCCAGGCCGGTGCCACCGCTCGCGCGGGTGCGCGACGGATCCGAGCGGAAGAACCGTTCGAACACGCGGTCGAGGTCGGCGGGGTCGATGCCGGGGCCTTCGTCGGAGACCTCGATCACCGCCTCCTCGCCGCGGCGACGCACCGATACGGCGACGGAGGCCTCGGGTGGGCAGTGGGCGCGCGCGTTGGCGAGCAGATTCCCGACGGCTTGACGCAGCCGGGCGTCGTCGCCACGGACTTCGAGGTCGTCGTCGGCTTCCAGCGTCATGGTGCGGCCGGGTTCGATCGCCCGGGCGTCGGCCACAAGCTCCTGGACGAGCGCGGCGATGTCCACCGGCTCCTGCTCCAGCGGCCGGCCCTGGTCGAGCTGTGCCAGCAGCAGCAGGTCGTCCACAAGCACGCCCATCCGCGCCGATTCAGCCTCGATCCGGCGCATCGCGTTGGCCAGGTCGTCCGGGCGTTCGGCGGCGCCACGCCGAAACAGCTCGGCATAGCCGCGCACGGACGTCAGCGGAGTCCGCAGCTCGTGCGAGGCGTCGGCCACGAACCGGCGCAGCCGGTTTTCGGAGGCCTGGCGCTCGGCGAACGCCTCCTCGATGTGCGCGAGCATCGCATTCAGTGCGATCCCGAGGCGTCCGACCTCGGTGCGGGGGTCGGTCTGCTCGACCCGCCGGGACAGGTCGCCGGCGGCGATCTCACCGGCGGTGGCTTCGATCCGGACGAGCGGTCGCATGCCCACGCCGATCAATGCGTAGGCCAGGACGCCGACGAGGGCGAGTACGATCACGCCGATCACGACCTCATCCTGGGTCAGTTCCGAGACCGTGGCGTCGACGTCGCGGAGTGGGGCAGCAGACACTGCGCGTACCGAGTTGAACGGTGTCGACGCGGACAACACCCGATACCTCCCGGTGCTGGAATAGCCTTCAGGCGCGGCGCGGAGGGTTGCCCGCTGACTGTCGGTCAGGTTGACCCTGCGGTCGAAAACGCGTCCACCCTGTCCGACGTAGGCCCCGAACGAGCCGCCGGGCAGGATGCGAGTGTCGATTACTCCCGGGGGCCCCTGCTGCGACGCCGCGAGCTGCTGGTCGAGCCGGTCGAGCATGAACGTCTCGAGGTAGTGGTGCGTCGCCACCGCCGCGGCGACCAGCCCGAGCCCGACGAGCAGCACGGTGATGGCGGTCAGGCGGATTCGCAGGGACACGTCAGCCTCGCGGGTCGCGGATGGCGTATCCAAACCCGCGAACGGTCTGGATCAAGGGCGTGGTGCCCTCGCCGGCGTCGATCTTCTTTCGCAGATAGCTGATGTAGGTCTCGACCACGCTGGCGTCGCCGCCGAAGTCGTAGCGCCACACGTGATCGAGGATCTGTGCCTTGGACACGACCCGGCCGGCGTTTGCGAGCAGGTAGTGCAGCAGGTTGAACTCCGTGGGGGTCAGGTCGATCCGCTGGCCACCGCGGCGCACCTCACGCGCGTCCTCGTCGAGCTCGAGATCCGAGAAACTCAGGACGGTCTGGTTTGGCTTCGAGCCGCGGGTGCGGCGCAGCACGGCGCGTACCCGGGCGACCAGCTCCTCGAGGCTGAACGGCTTGCCCATGTAGTCGTCGGCACCCAGGGTGAGGCCGTGTACGCGGTCCTCCGTCGTGTCGCGCGCGGTGAGAAACAGCACCGGCAGGCGATCGGGTCGCTCTGCGAGCCGGCGGTAGACCTCGAAACCGTCGAGATCGGGCAGCATCACGTCGAGCACGACCAGGTCGGGCGCGAAGTCGCGCGCGACCTTGACGGCTGTGCGGCCGCTCTCGGCGGTGCGGACTTCGAACCCCTCGTAGCGAAGCACGGTCGAGATCAGGTCGGTGATGCTGTCCTCGTCGTCGACCACGAGCACGCGGGCCTGGGCAAGGTCATCCGTTGGCGCGGTGAGAGCCATACTTCACACCGTATCGGTCGAAGCTGGGAACTTGCTGAGAACGTCCTGGGGATGGGGTGAGTAGTCTTGTGCGGTGACCAGCTTCGACGGACGCGTTGTGCTCGTGACCGGCGCCGGTAGCCAATCCGGGATCGGCTTCGCCGCTGCGTCCATCCTGGGCGCCCGCGGTGCCCGGGTGGCGGTGGCCGCGACCACCGAGCGGATTCAGACGCGGCGGGCCGAGCTCGAGCGGCTGGGAATCGACGCCGCCGGATTCGAGGCCGACCTGACCGGCGCCGCTGAGGCTGACGGTCTGGTCGCCGCCGTGGTCGAGCGGTTCGGGCGGCTGGACGTGCTCGTGAACAACGCGGGCATGGTGCAGACCGGGGTGCACGAGCCCTCGTTGCCGTTTGCCGAGACGACGCCGGCCGCGTGGGAGCAGACGATCGCGCTCAACCTGACCACGACTGTGAACGTGACTCGCGCCGCGGTGCCGGTCATGGTCGCGGCGCGATACGGGCGGATCGTCAACGTCTCGTCTGTCACCGGACCAATGGTGAGTAACCCGGAGTCGGGTGGCTACAGCGCGGCCAAGGCGGGCATCGACGGACTGACCCGCTCGCTCGCGATCGAGCTGGGCCGCGACGGTATCACCGTCAACTCCGTGGCGCCGGGCTGGATCGACACCGGTTCGTCGTCCGATACCGAGCGGCTCGCCGGCCGCCACACGCCGGTGGGACGACCGGGCACGCCGGCGGAGGTCGGTGAGCTGATTGCGTTCCTGGCGTCGGACGGCGCCTCGTACGTGACCGGCCAGTCGATCGTGGTGGACGGCGGCAACATCATCCAGGAATACAAGGGGCCCGCCCCCGACTGGTATTGAGCGTGGCCGAATCCGACCTTCCGATCATTCCGCTGGGAATCGAGGACGGCTCTAACGCAGAAGGTGTGTCAACTCTGTGCCAACTCAGTGCCGTGAATAAATGGTGCCTGGCACCATTTATTCATAGCGGTTGGTGAGCCAGGCGGTGAGTTCGGGCAGGAATGCGGGGTCGATCGAGTGGCCCATCAGCGGCGTCTCGCGAAACAGCACGTTGGCGCCGGCTGCCGTCATCCGGTCGCGAGCGTCACGGCCCCACTCGGCACCGATCACCGGATCGTGTCCACCATGTCCGATCGCCACCGCCAGCCCGGGGCGGTCGAGGTCGAGCTCGAATCCCTCGACGGTCGGGATGAAACCCGAGAGCGCCATGATGCCGGCGGGCGTGGGACGCCCCGCGCCAAGTCCGAGCGTCCACGACATCACCGCGCCTTGCGAGAAGCCGCCGAGCACCGTGCGCTCGATGCCCAGCTCGTGGGCTTCGAGGAACGCGTCCAGCCAGCCGCCGGCGAGCTCGGCCGTTGGCAGAAACGTGCCGGGATCCGGGAAGCCGATCCGCATCACCTGATACCAGTGTGCGCCTCCCGGCGGAAGCGCCAGCGGCCCGCGGGGAAACACCACCACCAGCCGGCGCTCGGGGTCGAGCACATCGGCCAACGGAGCCAGATCGTGCTCGTCGGCGCCGCGACCGTGAAACAGCACCAGCGCCCCATCCGGAACCCCGTCGGCGGGGCGCACGCGATGGGTGAGGCGATCGGCCATGACCGCAGTATGCCCGACCGCTGCCGCTGCTAGTCTCGCGGCATGGAAGACGACATCATCATCGTGACCACCAACGAGCTGCCGGGCTACGAAATCGTGCAGGTGCACGGCGAGGTGTGCGGGCTGATCGTCCGCGCCCGAAACGCGTTCTCGAACCTCGGGGCCAGCTTTCGCACCGTGTTCGGCGGCGAGGTCAAGGGCTACACGTCGCTCTTGCTCGAAAGCCGCCAGCATGCGGTCGACCGGCTCAAGGACGCCACCCGCGAGGCTGGCGGAAACGCCGTTCTGTGCATGCGGTTCGACTGCAACGAGATCGCCGACATCATGAGCGAAGTCGCGGCCTACGGCACCGCGGTCACGGTCAAGAAGAGCTACTGACCACCTCGACGATCACGCCGTCGGGGTCGCGCACCAGCAGGTAGGTGCCTCCGTGCCACACCGTGCCGGGAGCGTCCACGTGCACCGGCGCGTGTGAGATCACGGGCGTGCCCGCCTCGGCCAGCCGCGCCCGCACGGCGTCGAGATCCGTCACATGCACCGCGACGTGCGGCGTGCCGGGGTCGAACGGGTTGGATCGAGTCGCGATCCCCGTCGGCGAGTGGTACTGCAGCAGCTCGAACACGCGCCCGTCGCCAGAATCGAGGTCGGCGTAGGCGAACTCGACGCTGTCGCAGCCGAGCAGGGTCGCCATCTCGGATGATGACTCGACTCCGCGGTCGAGCACCGTCATCCCCAGCAGGTCACGGTAGAACCCAAGCGAACGCTCGAGGTCGGATGAGGTGACACCGACGTGGTGGATTCCCCGGGAGGCCATCGCCCCTGCGAGCCTACCGCGCCCACGCCGAAGCGCGCCCTATCATCGGGCGATGGCCCTTCCCAGCGGATACTCGTTTCGACCTCCCGCCGAGGACGACGTGGGTGCAGTGATCGCGCTCATGGACGAGGAGGCGCGCGCCTTCTCGAGCCGCGCCACCACGACCCCGGACTGGCTGAGGTCGATCTGGTTTGCTCCCGGTATCGACCGCGAGAACGACACCGCGGTGGTCGTGGACCGAACCGGGGCTGTCGTCGGCTCGCTCTCGGTCGAGTCGGATCCCCCGTTCACCGCCGTCGAGGGCATTGGCGCGGTCGCGCTCGCCCACCACGGCCGTGGCGTCGGTGCGGGGATTGTCGCCGAGATCGAGCGGCGTTCGCAGCGGTTCGTCGCGCTCGCCCCCGAAGGCACAACGGTGACGCTGACCATGGTGACGATGGCGCGCGAACCGTTGGTCGCGCGCCTGTTGGCCTGCCACGGCTACGCCCAGGGTACGCACAGCTCGATCGCCGAGCTCGAGTTCGCCGACAGTCCGCCGTCTCCGCCTCCAGACCCACAGGTTTCGGTCGCGACCGTAGCGCCGGGACAGGAACGCGCTGTGTACGAGTGCATGACCGCGGCCTTCGCCGACGAGGAGTGGGAGCGTGGCTGGGCGTCAT
This sequence comes from uncultured Actinomycetes bacterium, assembly GCA_963708725.1. GTDB lineage: Bacteria > Actinomycetota > Thermoleophilia > Gaiellales > JAICJC01 > CAVPTL01. Next base: position 95,436 of record CAVPTL010000006.1, read on the forward strand.
GGGAGCTCTGGCGGCACCGGTACATGGAGAATCGCCCGCTCGACCTTGGGCTGTGGTTTGCGGTGTACGACGGCGACCACGTTGCCGGTGCCCTGGTCGGGAGGGAGCTGGCCGAGACGAACCCCTGCCACGGCTGGGTGTCGCTGCTGGGGGTGCGCCCGTCGAGCAGGGGCCGAGGCGTCGCCTCGGCGCTCCTTCAACGCGCGTTTGCGGAGTTCCGGGCGCGCGGCCGCACCGGCGCGGGCCTGATGGTCACGTTCGACGACCCGACGGCCGCCAGCCGCCTCTACGAGCGTGTTGGCATGAAGATGACTCCCACCCTGCTCACGTGGACGAAAGTTCTGCGCGCCGGTGGGTGACCGCCGCTGGCTGGCGCTGATCGCCGCGGCCGCTGTCTGCACTGCGCTTTACCTCGGCTTCGAGGTGGGTGGGTACGCCGCCTCCGACGTGAGCGGCAAGATTCTGGTGGCCGCCGCTGTGCCGGCGCTCGTCGTCATTGCATTTCTCGCAGTGGTCGCGATCCGGCTGGCGTCCGAGATTGGTCGCCCCAGCGGAGTCGCGGTCGAGCCGCTGGTGGGGGTGGCGCGCTCGCACCAGGTGGGCGCGTCGGTCGGAATTCAGGTCGCCTTCCTGTTCGTCGTGTTTCCGCTGCTCGAGGTGCTCAGCCGGGCGGTCGGGCTGCACGGCACCACCAACGTGCCACTCGAGCACCGCAGCTACGGCATCGTGCTGCTCGTCAGCTGGTCGGCGATCCTGATCGCCCCGTGGATGGAGGAGGTGTCGATCCGGGGGTTCCTGCTCGCGGGTCTCGATCTGCGATTCGGCTTCTGGCCGGCCGCCGTCGCCTCGTCGCTGGTGTGGGCGGCACTGCATGGGGTCGGCGGGGTGCTGATCCCGTTCGTGGCGGAGGGCGTTGTCCTCTGCTGGATCCGCCGCCGCACCGGCTCGGTGCGCACCGGCATCGCCCTGCACGGAGCCCAGAACATCGTGGCCACCATCGTCACCGGCGCGGGGGTGTTTGCCGCCCCGCCTGCGATCCTGCTCGTGATCAGCTTGATCGCGACTCGCGCGGGCTCACACGATCGGGTGGGTATCACCGCGCGCCGGGCTGTGGGGCGCGTGGGAACGGCAGCACAGTCGGGTGCTTGGCGCCTGCGCGGGATCCCGGTGCCGGCGCTTGGGGTGTGGATCGTGGCCGGTGTCAGTCTCGGAATCGGAGTGTCGCTGGTGGCCGTGTATGCCGCGTTTGACGCCGGAGGCAGCGGGTTCGAAACTGTCGGCCGGGTGATCACCGCGGTGGTGGCGATGCCGCTGATCGCCTGGCTGCTCGTGACCGCGACCAGGGGATGGGGGGCGCCTGCGACCACCTGCCTGCTCGGCGGCCTGGGCGCGGTGATCGTGACCGTCATGCGGCTGGCTCAGCTGGGCTTCGACTCGACCGCTCTGGTGACGCTGGTCGTCCTCGGCTACGCGCTGATCAGCTTTGGCCTGTGTGGGCTGATGGCAACCACGGTGGATGTGCGACCACGAGTTGCCGCCGGGGTCGCCGGAATCAGTCTCGTCTTCACCGTGACACCGTTTCCGTACCTCACGACCACCCGGTCGGCGCTCCTGAACCAGTCGCTGGTCGCGTTTCTGGTGACGGCGATTGCACTGGTTGCGGTTGGTGTGGCGGCGGCACGAGCTTCTGAATCGCAAGCGTGATCGTGCCACCGATCAACAGCATCGCAACGTTGGTGCCCAGCACCTTGAGCGAGCCCAAAGCGCGGCTGTCGGAGCCCAGCGCGATGGCGACACCTGCGAGTGCGGCCGCCGGGATCGTCGTCACCGAGATGGCAACACCCACCGCCTGACCCGCGCGGGTTTCGAACGCGAGCATGCCCGCGACCCCGGCGACCAATGCAACCACCACCGTCTCGGTGTTGACGGTGGCGACCGCACCCAGACCGGCGGAGCTGTGGGACAGGTCGTGCGGGAGCCGGCTGGTGGAATCGAGAAACATGGTCATCAGGCACGCCGAGACAACCGAAAGACCCAGCCCGATTGCGAGCGTTATGGTGGCTCGCGCCGCGAGGTTGAAGCGCAGGCTGACCAGGCCGACGCAGGCCGCGGACACCGGCAGCAGGTCGGGGCTGAGCGCCATCGCGCCGACGGTCAGGATGGGGTCGGAGTCGATCACGCCGAAGGCGGCGATGATCCCGGCGATGGCCATGAAGATGAGGTAGCGCACCACCGTTCGCGCTTGCACCCGGGCCTCGCCGAGCAGATCGGCCCAGATCAGGGTGTCGTTGGTCAGAGATGCGCGGCTGCCCTTGCGCCACCCGACCGGCGCGATCAGCGACATCCGCTGCATCAGCACGTCGGTTTCGGGGATCTCCAGGTGATCGAAGATGGCGACCGCCGCGTCGGCCCGGTCGGGTCGCACGTCGCAGCTGACGACCTCTCTGCCGGGTTCGATCAGGGGCGTGCGGGCGATGTGATCGACGCCCTCGATCTCGTGCAGCTGCCGTACGACCTCATCGGCTTGGGTCGAAGTCAGGAAGGCTCGGACGAACAGCACCGCGCGATTTTCGCACGCCTCGGGGCACGGCGTTGGTGAACGTCCGGCGCGATTTGGATAACAGGTGGTGAAGAATCGCGATTTGGTGCTATTTCCCTGCTCAGACGGTGGTACATATTGCCCTAATGCTGGCGCTTGTCATTCTCACGGTCGCTACCGCCCTGGTGTTCGACTTCACCAACGGGTTCCACGACACCGCGAACGCGATGGCGACGACGATCGCCACCCACGCACTGCGACCCCGCATCGCGGTTGGCCTCGCCGCCGTCCTGAACCTGATCGGCGCGTTCCTCTCGGTGACGGTCGCCGCGACCATCGCCAGCGGCATCGTGGATCAGACCACGATCACCGTGCCGATCATCTTCGCGGGACTCGTCGGAGCCATCGTCTGGAACGTCATCACCTGGTACATGGGCATTCCGTCCTCATCGTCCCACGCGCTGGTGGGTGGCGTGATCGGGTCGGTGCTCGCCGCCGAGGGCTCCGCAGGCGTGATCTGGAGCGGCGTGGGTGAGAAGGTGCTGATTCCGGCGCTGATCGCCCCGTTTGTGTGCGGTCTCGCCGCGTTTGGCGCCACCCGGCTCGCGTATCGGCTGACCCGCTCGTTGAACGGCGCCAATGCCACCCGCGGGTACCGTTCCAGCCAGATTCTTTCGAGCTCCCTGGTGGCGCTCGCCCACGGCACGAACGACGCCCAAAAGACGATGGGAGTGATCGTTCTGACGCTCGTCGCCGGCGGTCAGCTCTCGGCCGGCTCCGGGGTCCCGACCTGGGTCAAGGTGACCTGCGCTGTCGCCGTCGCGCTGGGCACGTTCTCGGGCGGCTGGCGCGTGATCCGCACGCTCGGGAGCAAGGTGACCGACATCGCCGCGCCTCAGGGCTTCTCGGCCGAGACGGCGAGCTCGACGACGATCCTGGCCTCCTCGTACTTCGGCTTCTCGCTCTCGACGACCCAGGTGGTCTCCGGCGGTGTGATGGGCGCCGGACTGGGACGCGAAGGTGGATTCATCCACTGGCCGGTTGTCCGGCGGATGGTGTTCGCGTGGATTCTGACCATGCCCGCCGCGGCCGTGATGGGAGCAATCGCCGAGGAGACCGTCGCCGCGTTCCCGAGTGACACGACGGGCTCGGTCTTCGTCGGAATCGTCGCGGCCGTGATCCTGGCGTTCATCTTCATGAAGGCGCGGCGCAACAACGTGAATGCCGACAATGTGATGGACGAAGACGTACCGCCCACCGAGGACTCCCTGCGACCGGTGCTGGCGTCCGTATGACACTGCTCTCGTTCAGCGACGTGTTGCCGGTTTCCGATCTGATCAAGATCATCGTGGTGGTGCTCGCGGTGGCCGTGATCGCCCCGTCGGCGGTGTCCGTCGCGGTGGTGGGGCTCGACCGCCGCGACAGCGGCTCGACCGGCGTCGGCAATGCGCTGGTCGCCGCGGGTGCAGCGGTGCTGTTCGTGCTGGTCGCGGTCGGGCTCTACGCCCTGGTCTCTCGGTGACCATGTGGCGTTCGTCTCCCCAATTCTGATCTGTTACGACGGGTCCGACGGTGCCCGGACGGCGCTCGAAACCGCGGCGGTGACGTTCGACCGCCCGATGGTCGTGGCCTGCTACTGGCAGTCGTTTGCCGAGTCGCAGAAGCCGCTGGGGATCGACCTGCTCGAGGTGATCCAGGATCCCACGAGCATCAACGAGCGTGAGCACGCCCTGGCCGAGCAGTTTGCACACGAGGGAAAGCAGCTCCTGGAAGCGGCCGGATGCACCGTCGATTGCGTCGCAGTCAAGGTGACCACGCCGATCGATGGCGCCATCCTGAGCCACGCCGACGAGCTCGACGCCCACGCGATCGTGCTCGGCTCTCGCAGCCGATCCGGGCTGGGGTCGGTGCTGCTGGGCGACGTGGCCGGAGATGTGGTGGAACTTTCTGACCGCCCGGTGTTCGTGGTGCCCTCGGTGACGCTCGCAGAGCGACGCAAGGCCGGTCGCGCCAGCCTCTAGTTTCGGGTTTGTGCTTTGTGGTAGCGTCGCGGGGCTCCGATGGCAACGGCAGTCACCCAACCGGCAGCAAGTGCACCGCGCAGGCGATCACTGGTCGTCAAAGTCGCGGTTGTCACGATGCTTGCGGGCTTGCTCTTCGGTTATGACCAGGGAGTGATTTCGGGCGCGCTCGGCCTGATCAAGGCCGACCTGCACCTCGGCACGTTTGCGACCGAGGTGATCACGAGCTGGGTCACGCTTGGCGCCCTCGGCGGTGCGCTGGTCGCCGGTGGCCTGGCCGACAAGATCGGGCGCCGTCACACCGCGATGATCGCCGGGCTCCTGTTTGCGATCGGGGCGCTGCTCGAGGCCGTCGCCCCCGGGGTTTTCGTGCTCACCACCGGGCGAGTGCTGACCGGGGTGGCCGTCGGGTTCGCGTCCACCGTCGCCCCGCTGTATGCCGCTGAGATGGCGCCGGCAGCGGTGCGCGGACGGATCGTCTCGGGCTACCAGCTGGCGATCACGATCGGCATCTTCCTGGCCTACCTCGTCAACGACGCGCTTCAGGACTCGGGCCAGTGGCGGCTGATGTTCGCCGTCGCGGTGATCCCGGGAGTGCTACTGATCCTGGGATTCATGATCGTGCCCGAGTCGGTGCGGTTCCTGGTCAAGGCCGGACGGCGAGACGAAGCCCGGGCGGTGGTGGAAGAGATCGAGGGCCCCGACGACGCGCCGCAGGTGCTGGCCGATATCGAGCAGAGCCTTGCCCAGGAACAGGCCGAGCAGGCCGATTGGAGCGAGCTGATCACCCCGGGTCTTCGGCGGCCGCTGATCATCGGCATCGGTCTGAGCGTGATCCAGCAGATCACCGGCATCAACGCCATCATCTATTACGCCAACGACATCTTCGCCAAGGCCGGCTTCGAAAGCGCTCAGGCGCAGTCGCGGGCCACCCTCTTTGCGATCGGCCTGGTGAACGTGCTTGCGACCTTCATCGCGGTTGCCTACGTCGATCGGTTCGGGCGAAAGCCGCTGCTCAAGTACGGCCTGATCGGGATGACCATCAGCCTTGTGATCGTCGGTATCTCGTTCGCGAGCTTCGACACCTCGGGCGGCGGCTTCAGCACCGGCGGGGCGCTCACCCTGCTGGGCCTTGTGGTGTTCATCATCTCGTTTGCGTTCTCGCTCGGACCGGTGGTGTGGACTGTCATCTCGGAGATCTATCCCAGCCGCATCCGCGGCCGTGCGGTGTCGGTTGCGACTGCCGCGAACTGGGGCGCGGCCTTTCTGGTGACCCAGTTCTTCCTCTCGATCGTGGATGCCATCGGCGAGGCCGAGACGTTCTTCTTGTTCGCCGGGATCTGTGTCGTGTCGTTCTTCTGGATCGCGCACTGGGTGCCCGAAACCAAGGGCCGCACGCTCGAGGATATTCAGGCCATGTTCGACTCGGATCTGGCGGCCGCGAACGCCGCTGCGGGTGGGATCTGACAAACCGTAAGTTGCGACTTACGTAAGAGTGTGCTTACATATGGGCATGGAGGCAGCACTCAAAGCGATCGCTGAGCCTCGTCGGCGCCAGATCCTCACGCTCGTGCGTGACGGGGAGCTGTCCGCCGGTGAGATCGCGGCTCAGTTCGACGTCAGCCGCCCAGCCGTATCGCAGCACCTGGCGGTTCTGAAGGAGGCGGGATTGGTGGACGAGCGACGCAACGGCACGAGGCGTCTCTACCGCGCGCGCCCGGAGGGGCTCGCAGACGTGCGAGCGTTTCTCGACGAGTTCTGGGGCGAGCGGCTGCAAGCACTCAAAACTGAAGTGGAAATGGAGGAGGGCAAGAAGCATGAGCGAGATAACTGAAACGATTGCTGTGACCCGCGAGGTCACGATTGCGGCATCGCCGGAGACGGTGTGGGAGTTTCTGGTCGATCCGCAGAAGGTGATGCTGTGGATGGGGGAGTCGGTGGAGTACGACGTTCGTCCCGGCGGCGAGTATCGGATCGGCGTTGTGCCCGGCAACATTGCGCGCGGTGAGTTCGTCGAGATCGATCCGCCCCGGCGCTTGGTCTACACGTTCGGGTGGGAGAGCGTCCGCAGGGCTGATTCGCCGTCGATACCGCCCGGCACGAGCACGGTGGAGTTCGATCTCGAGCCGGAGGGTGACTCGACCCGGGTGCGGTTCGTGCATCGCGATCTGCCCAGCGCGGAATCGGCCGAGTCGCACTCGGAGGGCTGGGATCACTACATCGGGCGGCTGGCGATCGCCGCCGCCGGCGGAGATCCGGGCCGCGACTCCTGGCTCGACCCCAGGGAGTAGGTCAGTCTCGGTCGAGACCGGCGACCAGCGTTGCGATCAGCCGGTCGTAGGAGGCGTCGAGGTCGCGAGGGATCGCGAAACCGCCGCATCGCTCGAGGGTGACGAACCCGTGCAGTCCGCTTCGGATCACGCGGATTGCGTCGACCAGTTCGTCACCTTCGAGCCGCCACTCGGTGAGAATCGCAGACATCAAGCCGAGCAGTCGCTCGGCGGCGGCCTGGAGTTCGGGGTCGTCGCCGGGCGGTGCGGCCAGGGTCGCCTCGTACAGGCCAGGGCTCCGGCGGGCGAAATCGCGATAGGCGAGGGCGGCCGCCCGGAGCGCCGCGACGCCCGACCGCCCGACAGCAGCCGTGGAGATCGCGTCGGTGAGCTGCGCCAGGCCGCGGAGGCTGATCAGGCGCAGCAGCCCGGGACGGCCGTCGACGTGGTTATAGAGCGAAGGGGCCTTGACGTCGAGTTCCTGGGCCAGCCGGGCGAGCGTGACCGTCTCGAGGCCGTCGTCGGCGAGTCGAGCGGCCGCGTCGACGACCTGTTCGGTGTTGAGGCCACGGCGTGGCACCGTTACGCCGCCCGGGCGATCGCCGCGTCCATCGCCGCCCCTGGATTCTCGACGATCCGTCCATGTCCGGGAGCCAACCGGGCCGGGTCGAGCTGTCGGAGCCGGCGTGCGCTCTCGAGTTCGGTGGGGCGATGCCAGGTCGCCATGCTCGGAAGCGGGAACTTCCAGTTCGTATGCGCCGTGGTCTCGGTTCCGCCGAGTGTCGAGAACGCGTCGCCGGCGATCAGGGTGCCGTCGCGCGAGTCGAGAAACGAGACGTGGCCGGGGGTGTGGCCCGGGCTCGCGATCACCTCGAGCGACCCGATCCGATCGCCCGGCTCGACGGTGCGGGTGGGCCGGGTGGCCGCCCCCGGGTAACCCCCGCGGAGCTTGACCTGCGGCTCGTCGGGGTCGAGCGTCATGTCCTTGGCCAGAAACCGCGCGTCGCGGGTCGAGATGATCACCTCGGCATCGGGCAGCTCGGCCGCGAGCGCATCCAGCGAGCCGATGTGGTCGCCGTGGGCATGGGTCAGCGCGATCCGCACGATCGGGGCGCCGGCCGCGTGCGCGGCGGCAAGTATCCCCTTGGTGCTGCGCGGCACCATGGTGTCGACCAGGGTGATGCCGTCGTCCTCGCGGACGAGGTAGGCGTTGACGAAGCCGAAACGGCTGATCCGGGTGATATCTGACATGAGTCGCCTCCTTATTACTGGCAATAGTTTTTAAACTATGGTCAGTAGTGTACAGAAGCGGAGCGCACGCGGCGACTCAGTGCCTTCAGCATCGCGATCCCGATCGTCGGCTCGCTCTCGAGCAGCTTGATGAACCGCCGGCGGGTCACGATCATGACGTCCACCTCGCTCTCGGCAGTCACCGTCGCCGATCGCGGAAAGCCGTCCAGAAGCGCCATCTCGCCGAAGAAGTCGCCCGCGCCGAGCACGACTGCGGTGAAGTCCCCGGCGCTGACGAGCGCGGTTCCCTCGAGCAGCACAAAGAACGACTCACCCTGGTCGCCGGCGATCACCATCTTCGCGTCCTGGGCGTAGCGCTTGGTAACGGCGATCTTCGCGATCTTCTCGAGATGCCGCTTCGAGAGTCCGGCGAAGATCGGCACATCGGCGAGGGCGGCGGCAGCCTGCCGCTCCATCTTCTGCGGGAGCAATGTCACAGGCCCCGATCCTACGCGATCAGGTCGTACAGCGCCTTGGCGATCACAAGCAGCCCGATGATCGTGAGCGCGACCACGCCGATCGCGCGAGAGTTGACCGTCAGCCAGCGTTTCCACACATACAGCGTTCGCTCCACGTGGTGGGGCCGGAGGATCGCGAAGATCACGGGCGTCGCCACCGTCACGATCGACGTCACCGCGAACACCGCCATCGCGACTGTGCGATCGACGCTGCTGACGTGGGCTTTCACCACCTCGGAGGCGGCGATGATGGTGACCGAGTAGGTCAGCATCAGGCTGCCTGCCAGGGCGGCCACGCTCCAGTGTCGCCCGATCAGGCGCACCAGCCATTCGGGAGTCGGATCCTTGTACTCGCGATCGCCGGTCGCAAGCGCCGGGGGCCGGCGCTGGATCACGCCGGCGCCGACAACGAGTCCGATTCCGAGCAAAAGCTCGAGGCTCGAGACTGCGCGGGACGGCGTCGATCGCGAGGTCGCGAAGTTCTTCGTCGGGAAGGCCAGGACCACCGCGGTGATAACCGCGATCGCGGCGATCCACCCGACAATGAAGGTGACCCCCCGGCGCCGTCCCTTGGGCATGCCGAGCAGTGCGATCACTGCGATCACGGAGACGGGACTTGAAAACGCGACCGCGAGACCCAAAATCGCGACCGTCAGTAGGAGGTTCGACACCGCCGACACCATAGTGCCGGACGGGGGTACCGCTGCGTCAGATGCGGCCCTTGAACGTGTCGCATGCTCCCGGCGAGCCAGCGTTGTAGCCGGTCACGAACCAGTGCTGGCGCTGTGCCGAGGATCCGTGTGTCCACGTCTCGGGGGTGATCTTGCCCTGAAACTCTTTCTGGATGCGGTCGTCTCCAACCGCGGCCGCGGCATCGAGGCCGTCGTTCACGTCGGCCCGCGTGAGGTTGGTGATGAAGCCGGTGTCGACGGCGTTGGCCGCCCACACACCCGCGTAGCAGTCGGCCTGCAGCTCGACCCGGACCGCGCCGCTCTGCGGGCCCTGGCGGTCGCTGCTCGCCCGATCCAGGACACCGGTCAGATCCTGGATGTGGTGGCCGTACTCGTGGGCGAGGATGTAGGCCTCGGCGAACGGCCCGCCTCTGGCCCCGAACTTCGTCTGGAGGTCGGAGAAGAAGCCGAGATCGATGTACACCCGGTGATCGCTCGGGCAGTAGAACGGGCCGACCGCGGAGGAGGCCGGGCCGCAGCCGGTCTGCACCTGGCCCGAGAAGAACAAGGTCTTGGCCGGCGTATACCGCGATCCGAGCTGCGTGGTCCAGTACGCCTGGATGCTGTTGACGTCGGCGACGATCCGGCATTCCTGCTTGTCATTGGCGTCGGCTCCCGTGCGGCACGACTGGGTCAGCTCGCTTCCCGAACCGCCTCCGAGCGATTGGTTATCGAGCCCGCCGATGTTGCCCAGACCGCTTCCGCCAGAGAATGGATCGACGCCCAGCAGCAGCGCGACCACCACCACGATCAGCCCGATTCCGCCCCCGCCGATCGCCATCGGGCCGCCGCCCAACCCACCTCCCCGACCGCCGCCCGCTCCTCGGCGGTCGTCGATCTGGGAGGTGTCGAGGCGGGCGTTTTTGCGAAACTTCACCCGTCGTGCTTGGGCTTGGCCTTGGGTTCGTGGTCGCCGGGTGTCTTCAGCGCTTCGGCCGCGTCCTTGGCCTTGTCGGTCAGGCTCTCCTTGCTGCCCACGATGTCCTTGAGCTCCTTGGCGTCACCCTCCAGAGAGTCCATCCCGCCGCGCTCGTCGACCATTTTCTTGGCCTGAGAGACCAGCTTGTCCAGATCCACTTCGACCTCCTCGATCGGCGGTGTGCTGGCTTTCGTGCGCGCCATGATACCGGGCGATATTGTTCAGCACCGTGAACGAGGCCGAAATGTTGGAGCGAACGCAAGCCGCCGTCGAGGCCGCAGGTCACGACGACAAGCTGGTGGCCGCTGCGATCTTTTTCCCGCGTGGGCATTTCGGCGGAGCGTTCGCCGGCGGCATGATCGGGGACTCCCTCCTCCCAGGCGGGGTCGGTACCACCGGGGGTGCGCTGGCGGGCATGAAAGCGGTCGACGCGGCCTCGCCGATGCCGGAGCGGTGCTTCGTGGGCGTGTCTGCCACGAAGGTGTACGGCTTCGACTCCGAGCGTGAGCACGGCGGTCGGGAGCCCACCGAGCTCGTGTTCGCGGTCGACCGGTCAGGACTCGAGGTCAAAGTCCACCAGCGCGTCAACGTGCGGGTGCTCGAGCTGATTGACGGATCGTCGGGTGCGGCGATCGAGCTGGAGGGGCCGCGGCTACCCGGCTTCCATGCCGGCTCGGTGATCGACGCACTCCACCGACCCTGAATACCGGTGAATAACGGTGCCAGGCACCGTTATTCACAGACCGGTGAGCGCGGTTATGCGACCGCTCTCCACAGCCTGCTGGAGCGCGTGGTAGTCACGTTCGTTCTGGTCGGCGTAGGCCTCGGAGAACTCGGCGATCGCCTGGTCGAACACGTCGCCCGTGCCGAGGTATGACGCGATTGCGATCCGGTCGCCCGAGCGGGCATGCGCTCGTGCCAGAGTCCACCCACACAGCTCGGCGTACATCGCCAGGCCGTCGACCGCGAGCGTATCGACCTCGATCGAGCCCTTCCAGTCCTTGAGCTGGCGGCCGTAGAAGTCGCGATGCTGGCCGTCGAGATTGCTCTGGGCATGCAACCACCCGAGAAAGATGTCGCTGCTGGCCTGGATGAGATGCTGGCCGGCGACCACCCGCTGGCTGTGGCATGAGTACTCGCTCGGCTGGAGGTACTCCTCCAGAACCGAAGCCTGTGCTTCCTTGAACTGCAAGAACAGCGGATCGTCACCGTCCTTGCCCATCAGCAGCACGATCCACGCGCGCGTGCCGACGCTGCCCACCCCGACCACCTTGAAGGCGATGTCCACGAACCGAAACTGCTCGAGCAAGAGCCGGCGGTCGCTTTGCAGCGAATCCCGATACCCGCGGATGATCTGCCGCAGCTGGGCCCATGCGGCCTCGCCGGGCTCTCCGTGGAGGATGTCGCGGGCCGGTTGGATCAGCGGTGGGGCGCTGATGATGCGGAGCTTCCCGTCCACCGTCTCGGTCAGCCGGGAGAACTCGTGCAGGCTGTCTCGCGTGCGGGTCTTTGCGATGTTTCGTTCGAGCAGCCGCACGCGCTTTGCGTCGAGCTGGGATCGCAACGCGTCGAAGGTCGTATCGACCTCCTGGCGGGCGTACCACACGGCCAGATTCGTCATGGTGGCGAACTCGCGCATCGCTCTGCGATAGCTCGCGGCCGTCCGGCGCACCGCGGTCGTGCGCTGCTTGAGAGTGAGGCCGTTTTCCCGCCCGGAGACCGCCACACTCGCAGCCAGCCGCTTGACGTCCCACTCCCAGGGGCCGGGGAGCGTCTCGTCGAAGTCGTTGGCGCCGAACACCAAGCGCCGGTCGGTCGATGCGAACATGCCAAAGTTCGAAAGGTGTGCATCGCCGCATAGCTGGGCGTTGAGTCCGGAGCTGGGCGTGGCGGCAAGATCGCAGGCCATGATCCTGGCCGCGCCGCGGTAGAAGGCGAATGGCGAGTTGAGCATCCGGCCGTAGCGAATCGGCACCAGCTCGGGCACGCGTGTGGCTGCCTGCTCCTCGAGCAGCGTCACGGGATCCGGGCGATCGGCCGCCGGGGCAAACTCACCGTGGCGTGAACGCGGCACCCGCTGGCGGGCGAGCTTGCCGTGACGGAGTCGCTCGTCGACCGTCGAGTGGTGCACGGTCGTCCCGAACTTGAGGTGGCCCTCGCCCGGCACGTCGCTCATGTCGCGACGATGACCTGTTCGTAGAACTCGCCGCCGCGCCGGCCCGTGCGCCGGTTGACGTGGCGACGGCGCCGCTCGATCACCCTCAGACCCGCGTTTTCGAGGATGCCGGCGTACAGGTCGCGGGCATCGTCGATCACGATGACGAACACCCCGCCGGGCCGCGTGTGGGCGAGTGCGTGCGTGAACACGGCGGTCATGTCGGCCACGTAGTCGGCGGTCACGCGGCGCGACACTCCCCGCACCGCAGCGCCGATCTCCTCGTCGCGCTGATCGTCGAGGCCGAGCAGCTCGAACGCGTAGCGATGCTGCTCGTGGTAATCGATGCGTCCGGGGTAGGGGGGAGAGGTGATCACACCGTCGAACCGGAGATCGCCGAAGTCGACGGTGCGCGAGTCATCGTGCAGCACCGTCGCCGAGACGTCGGTGCGGATGCGCGCGTACTCCCGTACCCGAACGATCGTGTCGAGGCTGTAGCGGCGCAGAAACTTGAGCGCCTCCGAGGTCGGGTGACATGTGCGCTTGTGTTTGTGGCAGTCATAGGGGCCGGTGACCGGCTTGCGCGGAAACTCGAGGTCGTGGTGGGCGGTTCGCCGCGCAGAGCGGGCAGCGCGTGACAACACCACGCTCATCAACTCCCGGGTTTGGGGATAGTCGTCGAGCAGGCTGCGGTAGAACAGCAGCTCCTCGAGTGCGCGGGGTGCATACCACTCGGTGAGATACGCGCCGGCTGGGGGCAGCGCCCGGTGCGGCGGGGCCGCTGGCTGGTAGCGCTCCATGCGGGTCAGCGCGGCTCGCAGGTCGTGTTCCACCACGAAGGGGTTGTGAACGCCGCTCTTGACCCGGCCGAGGAGCGCGTTGAAGGCCGAGATGTCCACTCCCACGCTGGGACAGCCGTAGACGCTGGCCTCGACCAGCGTGGTCCCGCTGCCCGAGAACGGATCGAGAATCACCTCTCCGCGGGTGAAGTGCCGGTCCAGAAAGACCTCGACGAGCTGCGGGACGTACTTGCCGAGATACGGGTGCAGGCGATGCATGTGCTTGGTGCGTTCGCGCTCCGGAAGCTCGGTTTCGGCCCACGAAATCTCGGGATCGACATCGGTTTCGAGCAGCGCCTTGGAGATCTCTGCCTGGGTGGCCATGGGCGTCGACCTTAGCGACCGGTGCGGACGATCTGATCGCTACTCTGAATCCATGTCCAACAACGTCAAACCCCTCTACGGCGCCGAGCACGTGCGCCGATACCGCGAGACCGATGGTGAAGTCGGTCACGACTGGAACGGTACCCAGGCGCTGATTCTCACCACCGTCGGGCGCAAGTCTGGCAAGCGCCACGACACACCGCTGATCTACGCACCCTACGGCGATGCGTTTGTGATCGTGGCCTCCAAGGGTGGGACGCCGAAACACCCAGCCTGGTATCTCAACCTCACGTCTAACCCTGAAGTAGAGGTTCAGGTTGGGCCCGATCGGTTCTCCGCGAAAGCGCGCACAGCGACCGGGAACGAGCGGCAAGAGCTGTGGGGTCGCATGACCCACGAATGGCCCGCCTACGACTCGTACCAGGCAAAGACCGATCGCGAGATTCCGATCGTCGTGCTCGACCGCCTCGACACCTAGGCGGCCAACGCCGCCCGTGCTCGGGCGAGCTTGACCGCGGCCGTCAACGTGGGCAGGTCGTAGGCGCCGTTGTGGCGCAGCCCGTTGATGAAGAACGTCGGCGTTCCAGAAACCCCGCTCATGTCGGCCGTGTCGACGTCCTCGGAGATACGGCCGACACGGGCGTGGGTGCGCAGATCTTCGGCAAACCGTTCGCGGTCGAGATCGAGCACATCGGCGTAGCGCAACAGGTCTCGCACCTTGAGGGCATGCTGGTGGTCGAGCAGGACGTCGTGCATCTCCCAGAACTTGCCCTGCGCCGCAGCCGCCTCGGAGGCTTCCGCCGCCAGCTGTGCGTTGGGATGCACGTCGTTGAGCGGAAGGTGGCGCCACACATACCGCGCGTCCCCGAAATCGGCCAGCAGGTCGCGTACGACCGACTCGGCCTGGCCACAGAACGGGCACTCGAAATCGCCGTACTCGACCACGGTCACCGGGGCGTCGTGAGGCCCGCGGATGTGATCACGATCGGGATCCACATCGGCCGCGAGGTCGATGATGACATCGGCCGAGCCCAGAAGCGCGCGGATCTGGAGCCGCTTGGGAAGCCTGGCCGTTGCCCGGAAAACGACCCATGTGATCACCGACGAGAGCAACGCTGCGGTCAGGACTCCGAGCTTTGCCTGCTCGAGCTGCGTCCCGCTGAAGACGAGGGTGGCGATCAGGATCGAGACCGTGAACCCGATCCCGGCAATGGTGCCACCACCGGCGACGGCGGCCCAGCCAACCGGCGGCCGTAGCCGACCCCGAGACACCATGGTCACGAGCCACGCCGTGCCGGCGATCCCGACGGGTTTGCCGACCACGTAGCCGACCATGATCCCGAGTGTGATCGGCGAGGTGAAGGCGCCCGAAAGGAAGCTCCAGTTGAGGACGATTCCTGCGTTGGCCAGGGCGAACAGCGGGACGATCACGTAGCTCGTCCACGGGTGAAACTGCTGCTGAAGGCGGACGTTTGGTGAGATCGCCGACCTGACACCCGCGGTCGCGGTGGCCGCGAGCTCCGCGGTTGGCTGCTCTCGGAACTCCCGGAACAGATCGGAGGCCCGCTCCAGATCCACGCGGGCGGCGGGATAGGCCGAGACGACCAACCCCATCACCAGTCCCACCACCACCGGGTCGACCCCGGACTGCTCCATGAAAAGCCAGGCGCCGCCCCCGAGGAGGACGTACACCGCGCCGTAGTGGATGCCAAACGATCGGGCGGCCAGGGCAACGGCGAGCACGATCACGGCCATCGCCAACTGGGCGGTCTGGATGTGCTCTGCGTAGACGATGGCAATCACGGCCAACGCGACCATGTCGTCGACGATCACCACGGTCAGCATGAAGGCCTGGAGCCGGTCCGGGAATGACGGGCCGACCAGCGCGAGCATCCCGAGCGCAAACGCGGTGTCGGTCGACATCGCGGTGCCCCAGCCGTGTGCAGAGGAGTGCCCGGCGTTGAACAGCAGATAGATCGCGATCGGCACCAGGATCCCGCCGAGCCCTGCCAGCGCCGGAAGCGCCACCCGCCGCCGCTCACGCAGCTCGCCCATGTCGAACTCGCGACGTGCCTCCAGGCCGACGACGAAGAAGAAGAACGTCATCAGTCCGGCGTTGATCCATTCCTGGAGCTCGAGCGCGATGCCGTGATCGCCCACGTGGATCGAGAGCACCGTGTCCCAAAGTGAGTTGTAGGAGGAGCTGTCGATGTTGACCCACGCAAGCGCCGCCAGGGTCGCTGCGAGCAGCACCGCAGCTCCTCCGGTCTCGGTGCCGAGGAACTCGCGCAGCGGCGTCGGCACGTTACGGGCCCACGCGGTGGTGCCGGCGAGTGTCCGCCCATTCGTCGACTCGGCCATGGGGGCATTATGCAGATAGCCTGCGCTGATGATCCCTGCGACCGTCCTTCGGCGCCGCAACGAGGGCGAAGCTCCACCGGTCACGAACATGGAGTTGTTCTTCGACCTCGTGTACGTGTTCGCGGTCACGCAGCTCTCCCACACGCTGCTGCACCACCTCTCGGCCCGCGGCGCGGTGGAGGCGCTGGTGTTGTTCGCCGCGGTGTGGTGGGCGTGGAACTACACCGCCTGGGCGACGAACTGGATCGACCCCGATCGGCCGCAGGTGCGGGTGCTGATGGTGGTGCTGATGCTGATCAGCCTGATCATGTCGGCCGCCATCCCGGAGGCGTTCACGACCCGCGCCGCCGCGTTTGCGATCGCCTACGTCGCGATCCAGGTGATCCGAAGCGGATTCATGGTGGCCGCCCTGCGGGGCCAGGTGATGGGCCGAAACTACGCCCAGTTGCTGGCGTACTCATGTTTTGCCGGCGTGTTTTGGGTGGCGGGTGCATTCGTGGGCGGCGACGCCCGGCTCGCGCTTTGGATCGTTGCGTTGGTGATCGACCTGTCGGCGCCACTCCACGGCTTTTGGCTTCCCCGTCTGGGCAGCACGCCACTCAAGGACTGGACGCTCGCCGGTGGACATCTGGCCGAGCGCTGTCAGTTGGTGCTCCTGATCGCCCTCGGCGAGTCGATTCTCGCCGCCGGGGCGACGTTCAGCGAGCTGGCCGACGTGACCGGGTCGATCGTCGTGGCGTTCGGTGTTGGCTTCCTCCAGATCGTGTCGCTCTGGGCGATCTACTTTGCCCGGCATGCGGAGCTGGCCGCCCGCGCGATCTCCCACTCACTCGACCCGGCTCGCATCGGTCGTGCCGGCTATGCCTACGGACACGCGGTGATGGTCGCGGGCGTGATCGTCGCCGCCGTTGGTATCGATCTCGCGATCGCCGATCCCGGGGGCCAATCGTCAACGACCAGCGCGGCGGTGATCCTCGGCGGCCCGGCGATCTTCGTGGCCGGTAACGCGCTCTTCAAGTACGCGCTGACGGGCCGGATCCCTCGCGACCGCGCGATCGCGATCGCGCTTTTAGCCGCGCTCTCGGCGCTCACCGGCTCGGTCAGCCTGCTCGAACTGATCGCCTCGGCCACCGCCGTCACCGTTGGGCTGGCGGTGGTTTCGGCTGCGACTCCGATCGACGAGGCCGAACTCGAACTCAGTTGAGGGTCGCGGTGACCGTGATCTCGACGTTTCCGCGCAGGGCGTTCGAGACCGGACAGCCCTTGTCGCCTTCAACAGCAAGCCGGGCGAATTCTGCCTGGTCGATGCCCGGCACCACGCCTTCGACTGTCAGCGCGATCGATCGGATCTCGAACCCTCCGCCCGATTTGGGGTGAAACGTACAGACGGCGCCGACCTCGAGCGACTCGGCCGTCGACCCCGCCTGGGCAAGGGTGTTCGAGAACGCCATCGCATAGCACGCGGCATGGGCCGCTGCGATCAGCTCTTCGGGGCTGGTCGTACCCTCCACGCGCTCGGTCCGCGTCGCCCATGACACCGGAAGATGCCCGAACACTCCGCTTCCGGCCGCCACCGAGCCGCTGCCTTCGAGCAGGCTCCCCTGCCAGTGTGCGTGTGCGGTTGAGTCCGCCATTTCAGCCCCCTTCGTCGTCAGTTTTGGGCGGAAGGGTAGCGAGTGTTCAGACTGTGGGGTTCGCCTGTTCGTCGGCGAAGCGCTTCTGCCGGTCTCGGCTGTAGCCCTTGCCTGAAGGGATCACTTCGAGGCTCGAGAAGAGGCCCGGCCCGACCGGCGTGGCGTCGGGTGTAAACACCGCCTCGGCGGCTTTGGCCTGGTAGATCTCGTGGTAGAAGGCGATGCCGCGGCCCTCGTTGTCGACCAGCCACTTCCACCACAGAGAGTGCGGCTGTCGCCTCGCCCAGCGGTCGAGATCGGCATACGAGCTCCAGTACACCATCACCAGTGAGCCCTCGTCGCTCTGCAGCCGACGTGCGAGCAACAGCCCGTCGTCGGCGGAGGTTGCGAGCGATTCCATCAGCTGATCCTGAATCCCCGATTCGGCGTACAGCCGCTCGCCGTCTTCACTCAGGACTTGGAGTCCGAAGATGCCGACGCACAGGTCGGGGTGCTCCCACAGCGCCGCCATGTATGTGCCTTCAGGTGCCTCCGGCATGGGCCCACTCTAGGCCACTCGCATCGTGGCGCGAACGTGGTCGCAGGCGGCCAGCGTCGACTGCTGGTCGGAGTTCGAGCTCCACTGGCAGTTCATGAGCACGATCGAGTCACTTCCAAAGATCAGCACTTTGCGCGCGCGGGCGGTCGACCCACCGGGTAGGGGTACCCCCTCGACGTCGAAGATGACCGCAGGGTCGTTGCCGACCAGCGCCGCGCTACCCGCCTGGATCGACATGCCCAGTTGTTTCAGCGAGCGCTCGTACTGCGCTGCGAGGGTGTGCACGCTGGCGGTACCCCGGTCGGTGGCCGCCACGTAGATCAATCCCGATTTGCGGACGATCACCGACCGGTCGCGAGTCTTCGGCGACGGGTCGCCGATCGCAAAGTGAGCGAGGCTGTGCCACCCGGGCGGGATTCGGTAGCTGTATGGAGCACCCGGCGGGGCCATGCGGTGCGATCCGGGAATTGCAGTCGCCCCGCTGAGAAGCTGGGTGCCCGCGTCTGAGCCGCCCGAGCTTTGGTGGCCGCATCCGGCGAGCAGCGCCGCGAGCACGACCATGAGCCCGAGGGGTGGGGGAACGCGCATGCGGCCATCATAGGGATGGGGGTGACGTTAGGATCGCAGCATGGATCTGGCCGGAGTCCGCGCCCGTTACGACCGTTCACTCATCCGCGAGATCGCCGATGAGCTGATCAGGATCGAGATTGTCGACCGCGCGCTGGCGCTCGCATCGAAGCTGTTTGTCGCGGTGATCCCGCTGAGCATCATTCTGAGCGCAACCGTCCCGGGTTCTGAATCGTTCGGCGAGAACCTGGTGTCGCGATTCAGTCTGACCGGAGCCGGGGCGGCGGCCACCCGTTCGCTGTTCGCCACCCGCGGGACGGTGCGCGGTGCGGTCAGCATCATTGGGCTCGTGATCCTGTTCTACTCGTTGTTCAGCTTCACCCGCGGGCTGCAGCGGGTGTACACCGACATCTGGCGACTCGTCCCTCAGAAGTTCGAGGCGGTCTTGCGCCGTGCTACCTGGATCGTCGGTTTCGTGATCTACAGCTCGGTGCTCACGCCGATCCAGGACTATGACAAGAACCACCACGTCCCCTATCTGTACGCCGGGGCGGCACTCGTGCTGGGGTCGGTGTTTTGGATCTGGACGCCGTACATCCTGCTGGGGCGGCGGGTTCCGTGGAGGCGGCTCCTGCCCACCGGGGTGATCACCGCGGCGGGGATCGCGCTGTATACGATCGGCTCGTCGCTCTATCTGCCGACGATCTTCACCCACAACGCCGAGCGGTACGGCACCATCGGGATCGCCTTCGGCCTGGTCACCTGGCTGTTCGCCTACGCCGGCGTGGCGATCGCCTGCGCCGTGGTGGCGCATAGCTGGGATATCCACCACAACCGCCACCTCTACCCAGATGAATGACCCATCTCCCCGCCGGCTGCTCTGTTGCGGCTGGCCCGCGGGTGGTGTGGCGGCGTCCCACGCGACGTGCGGTGCTCAACGTGCCTTCTAGGCACGCCTGCGCTCCGCTCGTCGCTCGATCCTTGCCACACCACCCGCGTTCTGCGCCTCACAGACGAGCAGCCGGCGGGGAGATGGGTCGTGAATAAATGGTGCCAGGCACCATTTATTCACGGAGGCGGCGGACGACTGTTGATTGACTGACTCCGAGCTCTGCCGCGATCTCGTGCTGGGTGTAACCGTGTGCGATAGCGAGCCGAAGTTTGTTGCTGCGCACGAGATCGGCCAGCGGCGGGCGCTCGGGAAGGTCTCTGCCCTCGGCCACGAATTCGCGGTAGCGGTCGCTGGATCCGTCGAAATACTCAAGCGCCGAGTCGCGGTCAAGCGCCGGGTGTGCCGGGCCAAGCCCCGCGAGCGCCGCGTGGGCAGACCACGGCCAGCGATCGTGGTCTGCCACGAGTCCCGCCCGCCACGGGTTGAGGGCGATGTAGCGAAACGTCTGGGTGAGATGCTCGTCGTACTCGATCACCTTGGCGTAATAGCGGTCGCCGAAGAGGTGGCCGGCGCGGTCGTGCAACGCGTTGAACCGATGCGAGTGCGTCGTCCCGATCGCATGCATCCCGAGTGCCAGATTCCTGGCCCGCGACGCACGCAGCATGTGGATGTGGTTGCGTGAGCAGGCAGTACGAGAGCAGCCGCCAATTAGCAGCTGCCCGGCGTGACCCATGAGGCGAGAAACGACCGCCGGTCATGGTCATCGACGAACGACGGGGATGCCGTCGTTCCCGCGCAGGGTGACGTGGTGCAGGGACCGGGTTCCTGACGTCGCGCGGCCGAGGCATGGCACCACAATAGGTGCCCGCATCGAAGAAGTCCCCGCAAATGTCAACAAACTGCACCGAGTCACACCCATGAAGAAATGGAGCCTGGCACATCTATTCATGCAGGAGGGAGTCGATCAGGGTGCGGGTGAGGGGGCGTTCGACGAACTCGGATACTCGGTCCACGGTGTGGTCGCGTTCCGCATCCGAGAGCGTGGGGTCGAGCCAGTCGGCGCAGGAGATCTCGAGGATGTGCCCCAGCTGGGCAATCGTCATTGAGAAGCTGCCGCGGCCGGAGATGCGGCCGCTGCCGCCAGCGTCGGAGTAGCTGCGAACAAGCGCCCGAGCGCGATCGGCGTCGCCGGTTGCGAACTCGAACAGCGCGTTTGCCAGCTCGTGCGATGGGTCGGCCGCTCCGCAGTTGTCCCAGTCGATCACACACAGCCCGCCGTCGGCCGTGAGTCGCAGATTGTCGGCCCACAGGTCGCGATGGCAGGTGCGAAGCGCGGCCGCCGGCTCGATCCATGCCTCCAGCGCCACCAACTCGTCGCGCATTGCCGCCAACTCCGCTGCAAACGGAGCTCCACCAGCGGTCAGGTCTGCCACCAGCTCGTCCCAGCGAGCCGCTCCGACCGGCTCTGTGTACCACGGATCCTCGCCTCGGCTGCCTTCGAACGCCACGCAGTGGAGCTTCGCCAAAAGCGCCCCGACCGCGGCCGGATCGAGCCCCACGTCGGGCTCGTTCATCTCGACCCACTCGTGCACTCTCACCTGGGTGTCGCCGACCGCCGCGATCACATCACCCGCGGCCGTTCGCACCGCCCTTGGGGTGGGCACGCCCGCCAGCCGGGCCGCTTCCTGGAAGTCGGTATCCTCACGCACCTCGTCCTCGGTCTGAGGTTCGAACGGTTCTCGCACGGCCCACGATCCGCGTGAGGATTCGAGTCGCCAGATCTGGCCCTGCTCGCCGCGGGCAACGGGACCCTCGAACTGCTGCGGGTCACCGAGCCCAAAAGCGCGCGCGATCTCGGCGGCGGCGTGAGGTTCCAGCATTCGGGCGAGTATCAGCCGCCGCGCTGGTAGCGCTGTTCTTCCTCGACCGTGCGCTCGGCCGTCGGCATCGCCTCGAGCCGCCCGTCGGGGATCGGCTCGCCGCTTTCGATCGAGCGGCCGTAACTGCCGGCTGCGAGCCGTTCCTCCGCGCGTGCCACCGCTTCGAGCTCTCGTCGCAGATCGCCGATGCGCCCGTGATCGATCTCGGTCTGATGGAGATCGGGCTCGTCCTCGTCAGGTGCCGCCAGATCTTGCAGCTCACCCTCGATCCGCTGCCTCACCTGGGCGAGGAGTTCGGTCGCGCGCGCATTGTCCATCTGGTCCTCTTTCGCTTGGGGCGTGCGCGCATGAGTCTAGTGGCCGGGGGCCCCGTGCGAGCGGGGCCCCCGGCAGATCGTGGCTATCGATCGAGTGCGGAGCCGGTCTCGAGCAGCGTCTTGAGGTCGCTCAGAATCCAGGCCCAGCCGCCGCCGGCGTCGGCATCCTCACCCGAGGTCACGCGCGCCGTGGCCGGTGCGTCGGTCAGTTCGTGGACGACGGTCAGCTTGGAGATGCCGTCCCCGGCCTCGGTGATCTCCCACGTGAGCCGGGTCGCGGGCTCGGCCGACATCACGTCGTCGAACAACGCATGCCAGGTCTGCACCAGCCGGTGCGGAGGGTCGGATTCGAGCACTTCGCCCTCCACGATGACGTTGGGCGAGCCGTACTCGGTCATCGCCTGCCGATGCAAACACCCGGTAGGCGCCGCCGGGTCGCAGGTCATATTCGGTCGGCGCCCGATAGCCATACCTCTCCGACCAGTCGCGGGCGGTGATCGCCTCCCAGATCCGCTCCGGGGTGGCCTTGATCCACACCTGATAGACGCGGGTGGTGGTGTCGGTGGTGGTGCTCATGCCTTGTCCTCCAAATCGTGTTTGAGATCGAGCAGCGCTGAGACACGCCGCTCGGTGTACTTGTCGATCCACCGATCGTGGATCTGCCGAATCGGGACCGGGTTGAGGTAGTGCAGCTTCTCCCGGCCCGACCGGCGGGCGACGACCAAGCCCGCGGCTTCGAGCACCTTCAGATGCTTCATCACGCCAAACCGTGTCATGTCCAGCTCGGATTCCAGCTCGCTGAGCGTTCGGCCGTCACGCTCGAAGAGCAGGTCGAGAAGGAACCGACGGTTGGGGTCAGCGAGGGCTTTGAATGCCAGGTCGTCGTCGGTCATGGCCTCCACTATAGGTGACCTTATGGTCACATGTCAATCCGATCGTTCCAGAGTGCAGCCCACTGGTGAGAGTCGAGTTCGCGTGCCGTCGCGCGCACCGGCGCCACGGCGCGCACGCCGTGGCGAAAGCCGCGCGCGACGAAGGAGCGGTACCGGCCGTGATCGGACGGGTCGATCAACGGCGTGATCCGTCGCCGGAACACCAACATGCCGGCGTCGACGCTGGGGGGCGGCTGGAACGCCGATGGAGGGAGGCGGCGGGTGATGCTGACCTCGTACAGGGCGCCCCAGATCACGCTGTTCGCGCTGCTCGGCCAGGGCACGCCGCGTTTTCGGGCAACGCCCCACTGCACGATCAGGTCGGCGCGCTGGAGCGGTGTCTCGGCGTTGTCCAGCAGATGATGGAGCAGGTCGTTGGTGCGACTGAACGGCAGGTTTGCCACCACCCGGAACGGTTCTCCCGGCAGCGCCACCGTGGCGGCGTCGGCCTCGATCACCTCGACGTTCGGCCAGCGTCCGCGCAGCCGGGCCGAGAGCCGCGGATCGAGCTCGATCGCGACGACCCGCCGCGCCACCCGCGCGAGCGGAGCGGTCAGGCGGCCGCTGCCGGCGCCGAGATCGACGACGACATCGGCCGCGGATATCGCGGCATCATGCACGACCTCGGCGGCCCACTCGGGGCGCAGGAAGTGTTGGCTACGGGCGCGCGGAGGCGACGCGCGGTGCGCACGCCGGCCGGCCACGGAAGACGAAGGTCGTGGTCATGTGGCGTAGCCTAACCCGATGTCGAATGTTTTGGAAACCGGGGAGTGGGACGAGCACCTGGCGCGCGACACCGTCCGCGCGATCGTGGGTGACGCCCGGGCCCACCGGTCGTCCGCCGGACTGTGGCCGCTACATCCCAGTGATCGCGAGAGCAACGACGATCCCGACGCGTTCACCGGGCTCTACATGGGAGCCGCCGGGATGGAGTGGGCGTTGCGTGAGCTTGGTGATCCCACCCCCGATCGACCCAGTTCGCAGGCGCTCTACGTCCGATCGCCCGACACCGGCGAGGTCGTCCCGGGCCTGTGGCTCGGGGAATCGGGCCCGCTTCTGGTCGACTGGTTGGAGGCGCGCGATGCCGAAAGTGCCGACCGGCTGCTGGCCCGTATCCGCACCAACGCCGGCCACGTATCGAACGAGATCATGTGGGGCGCACCCGGCACCATGCTTGCCGCCGAGGTCGTCCACGCCGAGTCCGGGGATGAGCGGTTCGCCGAGGCGTGGCGGCAGAGCGCCGACCGGCTATGGGGCGAGTGGCGGTACGACCCAGAGGCCGGGTACCTGTGGACCCAGGATCTGCACGGCTCCATCCAGCGGATCCTCGGCCCCGCACACGGATTCGCGGGAAATGTGCGCGTGTTGTGGCGGGGGCGGCGGCTGCTCGACCCCGACCGTGCGGCGCAGCTCGAGCAACGCGCTGTGGCGACGGCCACAGGCTGTGCGATCCACTCCGGTGGGCTCGTCAACTGGCCTCCCGCTCCAGGCAGCGAGGCCAGCCGGCTGCAGTGGTGTCACGGCGCGCCGGGGATGATCTGCTCGCTTGCCGATGTCGCCACCGGCGACGCCGCCTTCACCGCGTTGCTGTGCGGCGGCGGCGAGCTGGTGTGGCAGGCAGGCCCGCTCGAGAAGGGCCACGGGTTGTGTCACGGTACCGCCGGGAACGGTTACGCACTGCTCGCCCTTCACCGCCGTACCGGCGATGTCCGCTGGCTCGAGCGAGCGCGGGCGTTTGCGATGCAGGCGATCGCTCAGTACCGAGGCGCCCTCGACCGATACGGGATCGGCCGCTACTCGCTGTTCACCGGCGACATCGGGCTTGCCCTGTACCTCGAGAGCTGCGTTTCGGCCGACCCCGGATTTCCGATGATCGATCGCTTCTGACTCAGCCGAAACGGCGGCGGGGCGGCTCGGCCGACGGGCCAACCTCGGACTTCAGCCAATCCATGAGCGGCTCTGTGGTGGCGAGTAGCTCGACCACCCGGTCCTTCGCCCTGGCGGTTGCCAGCCACGGCTCGATCGGCCAGCGTTTCCACGCGATCACGCCCTTGTAGCGCAAGAGTTCGATCCGAGCATGGTCGGGGGAGTAGCCGCGTGGCGCGGTCTTGAGAGGGTCGGCGCCGGAGACCTCGATGTCGTTTCGCCGAACCTCGGCGATCACCGACTCGAGCCGGATCCCGCTCGATTCCCGATCCACGGCTTCGCGGTAGCGAGTGAGCTGGTCGGGAGCGAGGTGGTAGTAGCCGCTGCCGGCGCGCAGGCCCGCCGCCGAGATCTGGACGTACCCGTCACCGATCCTCGAGCCGAGCCCGGTGCGATATGGGCTCTTGTCCTTGGAGAAGCGGATGTCGCGGTAGGGCCGCATGATCCGGGCCTCGCCGAGCTGCGGCTCGAGTTCCGAGACCAGCGCTTCCATCGGGGCGTACACGTACTCGTCGAACTCGTGCTTGTGGGCGGTCCAGTACGTCTTCGAGTTGTCGGCCTCGAGGCCGCGGTAAAACGCGAGCGCCTCGTCACCCCAGCCGCGAAACGGCTGGTCAGACACCCACGGAGTGGCGTCGGCCCTTGCGATCGACGAGCACGAGCTCGGAGTCGCTTCGGCTCTCGACCCGGCCGCCGTCGCGCAGTACCTGCTCGGTGAAGGCGCGATCGAACTCGGCCTGCCAGTGCGCGGAGTTGCCGCAGCAGCCCTGCATCTTGAATGAGAATCGCCCAGATTCGTCACGCTTGATCTGAAAACCGGCCATACCCAAAAACTAGCGCATACCGACGCGCTTGACCGTGATCCCCGTCAGGATCTCGCGCACGATCCGCTCGGCCACCAGCGCGGTGATGTCGGCCGATCCCACGGCCGTGGGAGCCACCTCGACCACGTCGGCGCCGACCAGTTCGACCTGGGAGGCGATCAAGCGGCAGGCCAGCAATAGCTCGGTGGGGGTGAGACCGCCCGGCTCGGGCGTGCCGGTGCCCGGAGCGAAGGCGGGATCCAGCACGTCGACGTCGACTGTCAGCATCACGGGCCCCTCGCCCACGATCGCAAGCGTCTGTTCGACGATGGCGCGGATCCCCTGGTCGCGTACGTCGTGGGCGAAAAAGCTGGTGATGCCACGGTCGCGCTGCCACCCAAACTCGTCCTCGCCCGGCCAGTAGCCGCGCAGCCCGATCTGGACGTAGCGGGTGGGGTCGACGTGGCCGTCCTCGACCATCCGGTACATCGGCGTCCCGTGGGAGAGTTTCTGGCCCCAAAGCTCGGCGGCGGTATCGGTGTGAGTGTCGAAGTGGATCAACCCCACCGGCCCATGGTGAGCCGCGAGGGCGGCCACCTCGGGCAGGGTGATCGAGTGATCGCCACCGAGCAGAAATGGCATCACGCCGGCCGCCACCACGGTCGCGGTGATGTCACGAATCGCGGCGTGGGACGCAACCGGGTCGGCGGGGATCACCGCCGCGTCGCCGAAGTCGACCAGTTTCAGCTCGGTGAAGGCATCGACCCCGGCTTCCAGGTGCGGACCGCCGGGGGCACTCGCCGACCGGATCGCACGTGGCCCGAACCGCGTGCCCGGGCGATCGGACACGAGCTCATCCATCGGCGCGCCGACGATTGCCACGTCGAATCCGTCGAGCTCCGCGGGATCCTCCGTGTACGGCAAGCCGGCGAAGGTCAGAAGCCCGGCATAGTCGGGCTTCTTGTCGACGAGGTGCGCCCAGCGCTTGTCCGGATCGATCACCCGCCTAGGCTACATCGCCGGGCGTCAGCCCATCTGTGCCATCCGGATCTGGTTGCCCGTGGGATCGCGGAATCCGGCGTCGATGCCGTACGGCTGCTGGGTCGGCTCCTGTGTGAACTCGACTCCGCGCGCCTTCAGGTCCTCGTATGTCGCCTGGCAGTCGTCGACCGAGAAGAACAGCCCGCCGGCCGCGCCTTTGGCGATGATCGCGTGCAGCTGGGAGCGGGTCTCCTCGTCGAACACCGGCGGGCCGGGGACGGGAAGCAGCGCGAGCGCGACGTCGCTCTGGCCGGGCAGGCCGACGGTCAGCCAGCGGAAGTTCCCCATCTCGGGGACGGTGACGTCCTCGCGGATCTCCAGACCGAGCTTGTTGGTGTAGAAGTCGAGCGCCTCGTCCTGATCGTTCACCCAGACGTTGACGTGGGTCAGGTTCTTGAGCATGTGGTCTCCCGTGTGGTTGGTGGGTTGAGACCACGCTAGCCGGGGGTTACGGCGCTGTCTTCTCCAAAACTGCTGTGCTGGGTCGCGACCACGCGAGCAGGACGCAGGTCGGCACGCGTGCGTGGGTCGCCGCCGGCGGGAACCTGGCCCGATAGGCCGTCGGGCTCATGCCGTATGCCCGACCGAAGCTGGTCGTGAACGATCCGACGCTGCGAAGCCCGACGGTCAGGCAGATCTCGGCGACCGTGCGATCGGTGTTTCGCAGAAGCGCCGAAGCCCGCTCGAGGCGCCGGGTCAGCAGGTACTGGTGGGGAGTGGTGCCAAAAGCGCGCCGAAACTGCCGGCTGAAGTGCGCGGGAGAGACGTGCGCGACCCTGGCGAGTGCCCGGACGTCCAGCGGATCGCGATAGCGCGCATCGCAGAGATCCTTCGCGCGCAGCAGATGGCGGGTCGGGGGAGCGGGCGTGGCCATCACCCGAGCTCCGCGACCCGCCTGGCCAGGAACCGCCGCTCGGGATCGGTCTGGGCCAGCTCGAGCGCGCGTTGGTAGGCGAGCCGGGCATCGTCGGTGCGGCCGAGCCGTCGCAGCAGGTCGGCTCGGGTCGAATGCAGGTACTGGAAGTCGTCGAGGTCGAGCCCCTCGACCAGCGTGAGGCCGGCATCCGCACCCTCGGCCTCGCCCACGGCGATGGCGTGGTTCAGCTCGACCACCGGGGAGTGGGTGAGTTCGGCCAGCCGCCCGTAGAGCGCGGCGATCTCGCCCCAGTCGGGGTCGTCGTCGACGTGCAGCGATGCGATCGCGGCCTGGAGCACGTAGGGCCCGTGGCCGTGGAGCGCGATCGCACGCTCGAGCAGTTCGCGGCCCTCGGCGATCTCGGTGCGGTTCCAAAGCCCTCGGTCCTGGTCGTCGAGGAGGACGAGCTCGCCGGCTCGAAACCGGGCGTCACGGCGCGCGTCATGCACCAGCATCAGCGCCAGCAGGCCGTGTACCTCGGGCTCGTCGGGCATGAGCTCAGACAGCGATCGGCCCAGCCGGATCGCCTCGTTCGCGAGGTCGGTACGGCCGCCATAGCCCTCGTTGTAGATCAGGTAGACCACCGCCAACACCGCGGCGAGCCGGTCGGGGAGGAGGTGCTCGGGCGGCACCCGAAACGGGATTCCCGCGTCGCGGATCTTGCGCTTGGCCCGCGCGAGCCGCTTGGTCATCGTCGGGCCGGGCACCAGAAACGCGCGGGCGATCTCGTCGGTGGTGAGCCCGCCCAGGGTTCGCAACGTCAGCGCCACCTGGGCATCGACCGCGAGCGCGGGGTGGCAGCAGGTGAACACCAGCTCGAGCCGTTCGTCGGGAAAGGTCGTGATCTCCTCCATCGTGTGCTCGTGCGTTCGCTCCAGCTCCAGCAGATGGGTCTTGGCGGCCAGCGTGCGCTCGCGCCGGAGCCGGTCGACAGCCCGGTTTCGGGCGGTCACCACCAGCCACCCGCCGGGGTTGGCCGGCACCCCATCGCGTGGCCACCGCTCGGCAGCGGCGGCAAACGCCTCCTGGGTGGCTTCCTCGGCGAGGTCGAAGTCGCCGAGGAAGCCGACCAGCGACGCGAGCACGCGCCCCCACTCATCGCGGAAGAGCTGCTCCAGCAATCCCTACATCTCCACCAGCGGGCGGACCTCGACCGAACCGCCGAGCCGCGCCGCGGGAATCCGCGCCGCCAACTCGATCGCCGAATCCAGGTCGCCGGACTCATACAGGTAGTACCCGCCGAGCTGCTCCTTCATGGCGGCAAACGGGCCGTCGGTCGTCAGCGTCTGCCCGTTTTGGACGCGCACGGTGGTGGCGGTGTCGGAGGGCTGGAGCTGGGCGCCACCGACGACGCCGGGAGTCTCTGAGATCGCGTAATACTCGGCGGTGACCGCCTTCTGCTCGTCTTCCGAGAGCCGGCTCCACCCATCCATTCCGCCGGTGTTGATCAAGAGCATGTACTTCATGGTTCCTCCTTTTGGAGAGCGTAGACGTGAAGACAACGAACGGGACAGGCGAAAACGGACACCTATCCCGGACGGGCGGTGAACTCGACCACCACGGGCGCGAGCACGTCGGGGTATCCGTCTGACCGAAACCCGACCACGACCTCGCTGAGGGCGGGCACGCTCAGCGGCCATGGCGAGAGCGTCACGCCGCCGTGACCGTCCACCGAATACCGAACCTCCACCGGCTCGGCACCCGGCGCGGGCACGATCGCGACGCTGCCCGATGTCGCCTCTTCCTCGCAGAAGTCGAACGAGACCAGGTCGCAGAGATTGGTGATCCGATCGGCGTCGGCGGCGGTGGCCTCATCGACCCCGGCAGCCACTCGCAGGCGCTGGAGCGCTTCGGCCATGTGGGCGGCGGCCCCTTCGCGGACATCACCGCCACCGTAGGAGACCAGCCGGTGCACGTGCATCGCGACCACCAGATCGACGACCGCGTCCTCGCCGGCGGGTGCAAACCCGGCTTCCTGGATCTCGATCCAGCGATCGCCGGCAACCTCACCAATCGCGTCGTCGTCGAGCTGACCGTAGCCACGATCATGCAGCGCCACGCCGGTGACGAACGACCGGAACGGAAGCTCCGGCCGGGCAAACTGATCGTTCCCCCAGTGAAGCGCGAGCACCGCCGCCAGCCGCGCATGCTCTGCCTGCGGGTACACCACCTGTCGCCGGGCCGACCGAAACACTCCGTCACTGTAGCCCTGCGGCGCCAGACCGATCCAAACCGCTCTCGTCGTCGTACCGTGGAGTAGCCTGTGCCAACCCAGTTAGCGACGTTTGAGGTAGTGCCGATGCGGAAGCTCCAAAGCCAGGGTGTGCATCACATCACGATCACCGGAGCCGACAGGCAAACGTCGATCGATTTCTGGGAGGGCGTGCTCGGCATGCCGTTCGTATTCGAGCAGCCGAACCTCGATAACGCGGCCGAGAGTCACCTGTACTTCGATCCTGGCGACGGGCGTCTGATCACGATCTTCACCAACGAGCAGCGGGTCGCCGATCCCACCCGCACGCCGACCGATCCCGGCTGTGTGCATCACGTCGCCTTCTCGCTTTCGCAGGCGACGTTCAAGCAGGCGGTCGAGCGGCTCGACGAGCGCAACATTCGCCATAGCGGCGTCAAGGATCGCGGCTTCATGGACTCGATCTACTTCGAGGATCCGTTGGGCCTTCTGATCGAGCTCGCCTCCTACCGCTTCGAGCCGCCGTTTGGCTACACGCATTCGGATGTACTGCTCGAGGCCCACAAGATCCGCGTCGCGCGTGGCGACGACCACATCGCCGAGATTCACGTCGCCGACGCGCTCGAGCAGCTCATCCTGCGCTCACGACCGTCACTGTCCGACGATCGATCGTCCAAAGACCCGTACTGAGGGGGAGACATGGCAGAGATCGCACTTCATGTTTTGAAGCCGAGCGTCAACAACCTGACCGCACGGGTGTTCGTGCGCGCCGCCGGCCTCGACTTCGAAGAGATCGACGTGTACGGCAAGACCACCACTCCCGAGTTTCTGAAGATGAACCCGGCGCATCTGACGCCGATGCTGGAGGAGCAGGGACTCCCCAAGGCGACGCTGTGGGAGAGCTGCGCGATCATGCAGTACCTCTGTAACAAGCACGGCCTGGACGAGCTCTACCCGAGCGATCCAGCGCAGCGGGCGATGGTCGATAGCGCGATGTTCTATCTCGTCGGCACGCTCTATCCACTGGTCGCCCGCGCCACCTATCCGGTGCTCGCGTTTCCGCAGTATCCCGGTGAGGTGGGCTGGTCCGACCTGCACGACGAGGCCAAGGCCGACGCCCAGCAGGCGGCGATCACCGCGCTGGCCGAGCCGCTCGACGTGTATCGCCAGTTCTTCATCGGTGACAGGGCGTTCATCGGGGGCGCCAATCCATCGATTGCCGACATCCGGCTGGCGGCCACGCTCGAGTTCCTGCACTCGATCGACTACGACTTTCCCGCATGGACGATCGACTACATGGGACGGGTCGAAACGGCGCTCGGCGAGGCCTACACCGAGCCGGTGGCCGACGTGCGCGGCTACATCGAGTACGTGCGTTCGCAGTAGCCGCCTTCAAGGTTCCCGGCCCAGATGCCGATGGGCGGAGTATGCAGATGGAATGGGAAGTCGTCAGCGAGGAGATCGAGAAGTGCGCGCAGTGCAAGCGCTACCTCTCGTGGTGGACCGAGCCACCTCGCCACGGAAAGCACGCATCGGTGCGCCACGCAATCTGCTCCTGTCAGGCGCGCTACACGTCTGACCCTGACGGCTCCGCCAACTAGCCCTCGGGTGCGCACAGTCGCCGCGCCGGCGACCAGCGACTCGAGCTTGCCGTAGGCGACATCGCGCGGCAGATACTTCATGCCGCAATCCGGCGCCGCGACCAGTTCCTCGGCACGCTTGTACGGCAGCGCCCGCCGGATCCGCCCAGCGATCGTCTCGGGAGATTCGACCTCGAGGTCGTCCAGGTCGATCACGCCCAGGATGATGTGCTTGCCCGGAAGCGTCTCGAGGATCGCGGTGTCGATGCCCGACTGGCCGGTCTCGATCGAGATCTGATCGCACGAGCACGCGGCCAGCTCGGGAAGGAATGAGTAGGCCGACGGTCGGTCGTGGATGATCGCCGCATATCCGAAGCAGATGTGGACGGCGGTCGTGCCGTGGACGCCGTCGAGCGCCCGCTCGAGCGCGGCCACCCCGAACTCGCGGGCCTTCTCGGGCCGCGCCTGCATGTACGGCTCATCGATCTGCACGATGTCGGCTCCGGCGGCGAACAGATCGACGATCTCGTCATGGACGGCGCCGGCGTAGGCCAACGCCAGTTCGGCGGGGCTTTCGTAGTAGTCGTTCTGGGCCTGCTGGGACATCGTGAACGGCCCCGGCACCGTGATCTTGATCGGACGGCTGGTGTTGGAGCGCAGGAACTCGACGTCGCGGATCTGTACCGCGTGCTTTCGCTCGACCGGGCCGACGACGCGCGGCACCGGGTTGGGCTCGCCGCTTCGATCCAGCGCCGTGCCCGGGTTATCGATATCGACTCCCGAGAGCGCGGTTGCGAACCGGTTCGAGTAGCTCTCGCGCCGGGCCTCGCCGTCGGTGATGATGTCGAGCCCCGCCCGTTCCTGGTCGCGGATGGCGATCAGCGTCGCATCGTCCTGGGCCTGTTCGAGGTATTGAGGGTCGACGCGCCACAGTTCGGTCGCCCGCACGCGGGGCGGAAACCGGTGTCGCAGTCGCTCTCGGTCGATCAGCCAATCCGGTTGGGCGTAGGAGCCAACGAGGCTGGTGGGGATCGCGGAGGGGATCGGTTCTGTGGGCACGGCGACACGCTACATCACCTGATCAGCGAGGTCGGTATGACCGGCGCGATGGCTAATGTGACCAGCGGGTTGGTGCTCAGATAACTTGTGAAGCTCTGACGTAAGAAAGTTCGTTGACGGGCCGATCGCTGGGAGGTACCGTCCAAAACAGCTGGCTCCAACCAGACACGCCGCGCACGCGGCGTCCTCAAGTCACGTATCGACCACGGGGGAACGATATGAGGATACGGTGCGGAACGTCTTTGACCGTTGCGTTGGTGGTTGGGGTCGCGCTCGCGGCGCCTGCATCGGCCGCGACTCTCGCCGACTGGGAAATGAACGAAGCGCCCGGCGCCCACACCATGGTGGATTCGAGCGGCCATGTGAACGGCACCATCGGATCGGCGATCCAAACGGGCGTGAGTGTGATGGGCGCAACCGTCTACCGGTGGCCGTTCACGAGCCCGACGATGCCGCCTCCCAAGCCGGAGCGCCTCGCCCAGGCAAACAGTTCGACGCTCAACCCGGGATCGGGCAACTACACGGTGGAGATGCGATACCGAACGACCCAGCACTTCGGAAACATGGTGCAAAAGGGCCAGGCCGGATCGAAAACCGGCTACTGGAAGATCGAGAACCCCAACGGCCGCATCAATTGTGTGTTCCGGGGGCTGGTCAACGGCACGCTCAAACGGAAGGCCGTTGAGTCACCCACGGTATTGAGCGATGGCAATTTCCATATTGCAAAATGTGCACGAACGTCGAACGCGCTCACGCTGAGCATCGACGGTCATGTCGTCGATACAGCGTCGGGCAAGACCGGGAGCATCTCGAACTCGCGGCCGCTGACCATTGCCGGCAAGCTTGACTGCAATCAGATGGACGTCACCTGTGATTACTACACGGGCGACATCGACTACATCAAGATCTCAAACTGACGATATGTGCGGTTGGTGAATAACGGTGCCAGGCACCGTTATTCACCAACGCATCCACGCGCTACGCTGGTCCCGCTGACCGAAACCAGAGGGGGACCGGTGGATCAACGACGCGATGCGAGCTCACAACGCTTCGGCTGGCCAACCACGGCTACGGGCCGGTGGAGATCGGCGAGATGATCGAGCTGCCGGAGGAACTCGACCACCACTGGGCGTTGCGTGGCTACTACGGCACCGTGAACCACAACGTCAAGGCCACCTACGTCAAGTACCTGGGCTGGTTCGACGGGAACCCTGCGACGCTTCATACGCTCCCACCAGAGGAGGCGTCGAAGCGCTACGTCGAGTTCATGGGCGGGGCGGATGCGATCCTCGAGAAGGCTCGCGCCGAGTACGAGAAGGGCGAGTACCGGTGGGTCGCCGAGGTCGTGAACCACGTCGTGTTCGCCGATCCCTCCAACGCCGACGCCAGGGCGCTTCAAGCAGACACGCTCGAGCAGCTCGGCTACCAGTCCGAGGCCGGCACCTGGCGAAACCTCTACCTGACGGCAACTCAGGACTTACGGCAGGGCGTGGCCAAGATCCCGTTCGGCGGCACCGCGAGTCCCGACACCATCAAGGCGATGACGCTCGAGCTCCTGTTCGACTACATGGGGGTGCGGCTGAACGGCCCCGATGCCGCGGCCGCCACGATCACGCTTAACTTGAACGTGTCCGACACCGGCGAGCGGGCCGTGCTGGAGCTGACCAATGGCTCACTGAACCACTCGATTGGCCGCCAAGACGCCGATGCCGACGCCACGCTCACCATGGACAGGCCCGTGCTGAGCGCCGTCGTCCTGGGTGAGATGTCGTCGGCCGACGCGATCGCGCAGGGGGTGCTCACGGCAGATCCCGACGCCAAGGCGCTTGATCAGCTGCTCGGATTCCTCGACAGCTTCGATTTTTGGTTCAACATCGTGGAGCCGTGAGCCAACACCCCTGGTGACTTGAGAAAACCGTAGATCGTGCCGATGTCGTTCTCGATTGTGAGCACCCTGGACGACACGATCGGATCGCTGCGAAGCGCGCTTCTGGTTTCGCCGGACAACTCGCCGTTGCGACGGCACCTTGCCGACACGCTGGTCTCGGCGGGGCGCTTCGGCGAGGCCGAGGTCGAGTATCGCGAGGGCCTTCGGATCACACCGGGCGACGACGAGCTGTCGATCGCGCTGGCAGAGTGCTTCTACTACCAGGGCCGTGTGGCCGAGGCGATGGTGCTCGCCGAGCAGCTCGATCAGGACGAGGTGCCTGGGGGCCGGCCCCAGCTGCTCTTGATGAAGCTTCATCTGGTCGCCGGCGAGGAGGATGAGGCGCGCACCGCTTACCTGCGCGCGATCGAGGCCGATCGCAGCCTCGCCAGCCGCGATCTGGAATCTCGCCTGGGATTGTTCGAGAAGCCCCGGGAGTCGATCGCCTTCGACGACGTCGGCGGCATGGAGGCGATCAAGGAAGAGATCCGTATGAAGGCGATCCACCCGATCGCGCACCCCGAACTGTTCCAAAGCTACGGCAAGGGAGTCGGCGGCGGCGTGCTCCTGTATGGGCCGCCCGGTTGCGGCAAGACGTATCTGGCTCGCGCCACCGCCGGTGAGATCGAAGGCACCTTCATCTCGGTCGGTCTCAGCGATGTGCTCGACATGTGGGTCGGGTCGAGCGAGCGAAACCTTCACCGCGTGTTCGAAGACGCCCGCCAGAATGCGCCGGCGGTGCTCTTCTTCGACGAGGTCGACGCGCTCGGCGCGAAGCGATCCGACATGCGCATGAGCGCCGGCAAGCACGTCATCAACCAGTTTCTCGCCGAGTTCGACGGTGCCGACGCCAGTAACGATGGCGTGGTGATCATCGGCGCGACCAATGCACCGTGGAATCTCGACTCGGCGTTCCGGCGACCCGGGCGGTTCGACCAGGTCGTGTTCGTGCCGCCGCCCGACACATTGGCCCGGGCCGCGATTCTGGCGGTGCAGCTCGAGGGCAAGCCGCTCGCCGACATCGACCTCGACCGCGTCGCTGAACGGGCCGATGGGTTTTCGGGTGCCGATCTGATGGGCGTCGTCGACCGTGCTGTCGAGGCCAGGTTACGGCTCGCGATGCGAAGCGGAGAGACCGAGCCGATCACCGAGCGGGATCTGATCGACCAGGTCGAGCGCCTGCGCCCGTCCACCGATGAGTGGTTTGTCGGCGCGAAGAACTACGTCAAGTTCGCCAATGACGGTGGGTTGTACGACGAGCTGGCCGCCTATCTGAACGGCCGATGAACTCGACCTACGAACGGGCGGTGGCGCTGTTCAACACTCAGCGCTACGCAGACGCCGAACTCGAGCTTCGCCGGGTGATCGGCGACATGCCCGGTCACCTGCGGGCAAACGCGCTTTTGTCGCAGACGCTTGGGCGGCTCGGGCGTCACCAGGAGGCGATCGAGCAGGGACGGGTGGCGGTCGGCTGCGATCCCCAGCAGGCCGTCGGCTATTACGTGCTCGGCCTCGCGCTGGTGGCGGTGTATCGCGATCTCGAGGGGCTCGAAGTGCTCGATCGTGCGCTTGCGATCTCTCCGGCGATGGCGGCGACGTGGTCGGTGCGCGCGCTCGCAGAGCTCCACCTCAAGCGCTTCGACGAGGCGCTGGCACACGCTCAACACGCGCTCGGTCTCGACCCGCGCAACCGCACCGCCGCGAGGGTGCAGGGCATGGCGTTGCGGGGTCTTGGCCGAAACGATGAGTCGGCCGCGGCAATCTCCGACGCTCTCGGGCAGGAACCCAACGATGCCCTCTCACACGAGTCGCTTGCCCGTACCCACCTTGCCAACCACGAGTACGAGGCGTCGCGGGATGCGTTTCGCGAGGCGCTGCGGCTCAACCCGCAGTCGAACAGCGCGCGTACCGGGCTGCGCGCGACCCTGCTTGCAAACCACCTCGCGTATCGGCTCTTGCTTCGCTACAACATGTGGTTCGCGCGCCGGTCGGATCGCGCGAAAAAGGCCGTGTCCTTTACGTCGCTGGTGTCACTGTTTTTGGTCACCCAGATCACCGCGCTTGCCCCGGCAACTCATGCGCTGATCGTGGTTGCGGCGGTGCTGCTGACGGGGCTCGTGTGGATGTCGCCGACGTGGAGTGCGCTGGTGTTGATGGCCGACCGGTTCGGCCGCGAGGTCACGACCCAGCGGGAGCGGTGCGAGGCCATTGGCCTGGCCGCCGTGCTCGTGTGCGCGACGGTGTTCGCATTCTGGGGCGCCCTCACGCAACATCTAAGCGCTCTCCAGCTGCTGCCGTTTGTGATCGCCGGTTCGGTGGTGATCGTGAAGCGGCTTCGCATCCGGGAGTCGAAGCGGGTGCTCGCTACCCGGTGTCCACGGTCGAGGTGGCGGCTCATCGCCCACGCGCCGTCCGTCCAGTTGGACATCACCGTGTGGGTGGTGTGCGTCTCGGGGTTGTGGACGCTCCGAAACGAGACTCCCGGGTCGTAGCCTTCGAGCTCGACACCCCTGTTCGACCTGTTCAGCCAGAACCCGAGGCCGTAGCGTCTCGATTCGCTCGGCACGTCACTGCGCGGCCGGGTCATCTCGGTCACCCAACGTTCCGACACGATGCTCGCGTCGAAAAACGCGATCCACAAGGCGTGGATGTCCGCCAGCGTCGAGTAGATGCCGCCGTCGCCGCTGCCTCGGACGGGGAGATGAAACACGTTGGTGCGCTGCCCGTCGGCTGTGATGTAGCCAACCGCTGCCCGCCCCGGTAGGTCGTCGGATCGCAGAAACACGGTGTCGACCATTCCCGCCCGCGCGAGCACCTCTCGCCGCACCAGCTCGTGAAACGGAGTTGCGGTCGTGCGTTCGGCGATCAGCGCGAGCACCACGTAGCCGCTGTTGCAGTACTCGAACCGCTCACCGGGGGCAAACTTGGTCTCAAAGCCGCCGAGCACGCGCAGGTAGTCCTCGGTGTCGGCCAGCTCTTGCACAGGAACCGGCATCGCGTAGGCGGTGATATCGGAAGCCGTGTTCTCGTCGAGGTAGTCGCCGATGCCCGATCGGTGTGACAGCAGGTGCTCGACGGTCACGTCATCTCGGATCAACGGCAGGTCGGGGCCGAGCGCCGAGCGCGCGGTCGTCGTCAGCTCGAGCGCGCCGGCCTCGATCAGCCGCACGACCGTGAGCGCGGTCAGGCCCTTGGTGCCGCTGGCGAGCGCGAACTGGGTATCGATCGTGTTGGGGATCTGGTGTCGGCGATCGGCGAATCCGTACGCCCTGGCACTCTCGATCCGGCCGTCGCGATCGACGCGCACCGCCCCCGAGAATCGCTCCCGTTCGGCAACCGTGTCGAGGTCGTGCTCCATGACGGGCAATGCTACGCGACGGTGCTACCGTGACCGGCGTGATGGAGAGCCCTGCATGGGAGTGGGACGAGACGCTGTTTGCCGGAAGCGCCGCCTACTACGCTCGCGGTCGCCTTCCCTACCCGCCGACGATGGTGGATGCAGCCCGCGACGCGCTGGGACTCGACGGGTCCGGGCGGCTGTTGGACGTCGGCTGTGGCCCGGGGCTGGTGGGCCTGCTGCTGGCCGGGTTGTTCGCCGAGGTGGTGGGGGTGGACGCTGACCCCGCGATGGTCGCCGAAGCCGAGCACCAAGCCGCGATCCGCGGGCTCGCGCACACCCGTTGGCTCAATCTCCGGGCCGAGGCGCTGCCGGCGGGCCTCGGGACGTTTCGGGTTGCGAGCTTTGGCCGGTCGTTTCACTGGATGGATCGTCCCCGCGTGGCGGCGTTGGTGGGCGAGATGCTGGAGCCTGGTGGCGCATGGCTGCATGTGAGCGCCCCGATCGCGCGCGAGGCCGACCCCTCCGACAAGTTGCCGGCGCCGGCACCGCCGCGCGAGGCGATCTCCGAGCTCGTTCGGGGCTACCTCGGCCCCGACCGGCGGGCGGGCCAGGGAGTGCTTCCCGGCGGAACGCGGTCTGGGGAGGAGGGCGTGATGGTGAAGGCCGGTTTCAAGGGGCCCAAACGCGTGCCGGCGGGAGGTGGCGAGGTTTTCGACCGCTCCGAAGACGACATCGTGGCACTCGTGTTTTCGCTCTCCTCGTCGGCGCCCCACCTGTTTGGCGAGCGTCTCGGTGAGTTCGAAGCCGACCTTCGCAAGCTCCTGCGCCTGACCTCACCGTCCGGCCGCTTCAGCGAACGCCAACGCCCCATCGAACTGGTCATCTGGACCCGTGAATAAATGGTGCCTGGCACCATTTATTCAGAGCGGGGCGAGGTCGGCGACGACGGTCATGCGAACTGCCACTCTCGTCGCCGCCGCCAACCTCGC
This sequence comes from uncultured Actinomycetes bacterium, assembly GCA_963708725.1. Taxonomy (GTDB): domain Bacteria; phylum Actinomycetota; class Thermoleophilia; order Gaiellales; family JAICJC01; genus CAVPTL01. The sequence goes on from CAVPTL010000006.1 coordinate 133,875, forward strand.
CACGATCGGGTTACGGGCGCGCCTCGAACACGAGGTTGAAGGGCGTCTCGGCCGCGATCCGGAAGCGAGTGAACCCGCCGGCCGAAACGACGTCGCGGATCCGTGCCGGCCCCGCCTGCGCCCCCAACGCCAGCCCGACCTCCTGCGACAGCGACGCGGGCGTGCACAGCAACGTGGAGAAGCCGTAATACGCCCGGCCAACCGGGTTGAGATTGTCCTCGACACGGTCGCCCGCTTTGGGCTCGACGATCATCCAGGTGCCGTCGTCGGCGATCGCCTGGCGGACGCGCTTGGCGGCCCCGACCGGGTCGCCCATGTCGTGCAGGCAGTCGAACATCGTCACCAGGTCATAGCCCTCGGCAGGGATGTCTGCGGCCGCCAGCGCATCGAACCGCACGCGGTCGGAGACGCCGGCCGCGGCCGCCCGCTCGCGCGCCGTGTCGATCGAGCCCTGGTGGTAGTCGGTGCCGACGAACGTCGACCGTGGGTAGGCCTCAGCCATGAGAATCGTGGAGGATCCATGTCCGCAGCCGATATCCGCGACCTTCGCGCCCTGCTCGAGCTTGGTGGTGACACCGGTGAGGGCGGGCAGCCACGCCGGCATCAGGTTGGCGTTATAGCCCGGCCGGAAGAACCGCTCCGTCCCATCGAACACATCGTGGTTGTGCTCGTGCCAGCCCACGCCGTCGCCATTCCGGGCCGATTCGACGATCCGAGGTGAGTCGATGACCGACCCCAGCGCGATCTGAAAGAACCCCGGCAGATAGGCCGGGCTGTTCTCGTCGGTGAGCGCCACCGTCTGCTCGGGCGGCAGCGTGTAGGTACCGGCGGCGGGGTCGTACTCGACATACCCGCCCGCGGCCTGGGCGTTGAGCCATTCACGCACGTACCGCTCGTTCGCTCCCGCCCGTCGCGCGAGCTCCACCGGGGTCAGGCCGCCTGCACCGGCCATCGCCTTGTACAGGCCGAGCTTGTCGCCCATCACCACCAGCGCGGTGTTGAGCGTCGCGCCGACTTCGGATACCGCGCCGAAGACGAACGCCTGGAGCTTTTCCCCGTCGACCGGAGTTTCGGTTGTCGCCATCACACTCTCCTCTGTTATTGGACGATACGACGGTAGGTGGGCGAATCTCCGTTCGCCTCAGGGGGCCCCCTGGTCCGTCACACTGTGCAGATGCTGCTCGGCCGCGAACAGGAACGACTTGCCATCGACCGTGTGCTCACCGACGCCCGAGCGGGGCGAAGCGGGGTGCTCGCGCTGGTGGGGGAGCCGGGCATCGGCAAGACCGCACTTTTGGAGCACGCGGTCACGAGCGCCGAGGGGATGCAGGTGCTCCGCGCACGCGGCGTGGAATCCGAGGCCGAGGTGCCGTTCGCAAGCCTCGCGGAGCTGCTGCGGCCCGCGCTCGCCGGCATCGATCGGATCCCGGCGCCACAGGCCAGGGCGCTTTCGGGGGCGCTCGCGCTCAGTCCTGCGACGGCGCTTGACCGGTTCGCCATCGGGGCGGCGACGCTCAGCCTGATCTCCGCCTACGCGGATGAGCGGCCGGTGCTCCTCGTGATCGACGACGCCCACCTGCTCGATCGCTCGAGCGCTGCCGCCCTGCTGTTTGCATTCAGGCGGCTGATCGACGACCCGATCGCGGTGGTGCTGGCGATCAGAGAGGGTGAGCCCTCGTTGCTGGACGGCGCCGATCTGCGGATTCTGCGGCTCGCGGGCCTCAGCCGCCTACAGGCTGGAGAACTGCTCGGGAGCCTTCCCGCAGACAGTGTCGACCGCGTTTTTCGCGCCACCGGCGGCAATCCGCTGGCGCTGCTGGAGCTGGCCGACGACGCCGAGGCGATGGTCGACGAACCGGTCGTCGCCCCTGCGCCGCTTTCCACCAGTCTCACGATGGCGTTCAGCCGACGGCTGGAACGCTTGCCCGATGCGACCCGCCGGATGCTGCTGGTGGCGGCCGCCGGCGACTCGCGCGACCTCGCGGTGCTGGCCCGCGCCGCCGGTCAAGTGGGCGTCGGCGTCGAGGATCTGTCCGCCGCCGAGGACGCGGGGTTGATCGAGCTCTCCGACGGCGGGGCCGGCTTCACCCACCCGCTGATCCGGGCTGCGGCGTATGCGGGTGCGAGTGCGCCGGAGCGCCGCGAAGCCCATGCGGCGCTCGCCGCTGCCTTACCCGATCAGGAGCTTGATCGCCGCTCCTGGCACCTGGCAGCGGCGGCCGTCGGTCCCGACGACGGCGTCTCGGCCGCTCTCGAGGCGGCCGGTCAGCGCGCACAGGATCGCAGTGCCTACGCCGTTGCCGCCGGTGCCTACGAGCACGCCGCCAGGCTCGCGATCGCCGACGACTCCCGCGCCCGGCTGCTGTGCGACGCCGCGGACGCGGCATGGCTGGCCGGCGACGCGGTTCGCACGTGGCGGCTGTTGGATGATGCCCGGCTCCAGACCTCCGACCCGCGGTTGCTCGCTCGCGCTGATCAGCTGCGCGGTCATCTGCTTCTGCGCCGCGGCCCGGTGTCGGAGGGCTATCCGCTGCTGGCCGAGGCCGCCGAGCGGGTCGCGGCGGTCGATCCCGAGCGGGCCGTGGTGATGCTGGCCGAATCGGTGTTTGGAGCCTTCTACGCCGGGCACACCGCGGCGATGGTCACCGCCGCCGAGCGGGCGGCCGAGATCCGGGCGACCACCGACTCAGACCGGGCCGCATTCTTCGCCGAAATGGCCGCCGCCATGGCGATGGTCGGGCAGGGCCGGGGTGAGGACGGTGCCGCCCATGCGCGCCGGGCCGACGTCATCCTCCAGGCATCCGGTCAACTTCGGGACGATCCTCGGCTGGTGATGTGGGCCACGTTCCCGTCGATGTGGCTGCGCGAGGCAGGAGGTGTGCGAGACCCGATCGAGCGCGCGTCCGAGCAGGCTCGGGCGCGCGGAGCCGCCGGCAGTCTTCCGGTGCTGCTGCATTTGCTCGCGCGCGACGAAGCAACGACCGATCGGTGGCCGGCCGCGACCGCGAACTTCGCCGAGGCGATCGAGCTTGCCGACGAGCTTGGTCAGCGCTCCGAACTTGCGGTCGCGCTCGCTGGCGTTGCGTGGCTCGAGGCCCGTCAAGGACGTGAACAGGACTGCCGCCGGCATGCGGATCAGGCCGTGGCGCTTTGCGACGAGCTCGGCATGGGCACGTTCGGGGTTTGGGCAGTGCAGGCGCTCGGTGATCTCGAGCTCGGGCTCGGGCGACCGTCCGACTCGGTGATCCATCACGAGGCCCAGGTCGCCGCGATGCGTGACCGAGCCATCGCCGACGTCGATCTTTCACCGGCCCCCGAGCTTGTCGATGCCTATCTGCGGCTCGGCGACCGGCGGCGGGCGGACGAGGTGACGGCGCAGTACGTTGCCGCCGCCGAGGCCAAGGGGCAGCCCTGGGCGCTTGCCCGCGCTGCCCGCTGCCGCGGCATGATCGCGGTGGACGACAGCTGGGAGCGGGCGTTCGCAGAGGCGCTCGAGCTTCACGAACGCGGTCTCGACGTGTTCGAACACGCCCGCACCAGGCTGGCGCTCGGCGCGCGGCTTCGTCGCGAAAAGCAGCGATCCCGAAGCCGCGCCGAGCTTCGCCTCGCGCTCGAGACGTTCGAGCGGCTGGGAGCCGACCCGTGGGCCGAGCAGGCTCGAGTCGAGCTGGCCGCCACCGGCGAGCACGCCCGGCGCCGCGACCCCAGTACGCTCGACGACCTCACGCCGCAGGAGTTCCAGATCGCGCGGCTGCTGGCCGGGGGAATGACCACGCGGGAGGCGGCAGCGGCCGCCTTCCTCAGCCCCAAAACCGTTGAGTACCACCTGCGAAATACCTACCGAAAGCTCGGCATCCGCACCCGGGACGACCTCGCAGCGGCGCTGCGCGACCAGTGAACCGGTCTTAGAGCCGATCCCAGGGCACGTCGGTGTACAGCCGTTGGAGCCGCGACATCAGGTCTCCGTCCACGGGCACGTCGACGGCGTCGATTCGACCGACGGGCGCGATACCGCGGGCGTTGGTGATGATCGCCGCCTCACATCCTGCGATGTCCGAGAGCCTGACCGGCCCGCGGCGGGTCGGGATACCCGCTGCCGCGAGGCGCGGCTCGAGCAGCTGCATCGTGATCCCCCGAAGCGCCGGGGCGTCAGGCCATATGAGTTCCCCTTCGAGCATGAATCCGACGTTGGCGACGCTGGCCTCGGAGATCACACCGTCGTTGTCGGTGAAGAGCGCGTCGTCGAAGCCCGCGTGGCGCGCCATCCGGGCGTGGTGTCCCTGCCCGAAGCCGCCGAGGTGCTTCACATGGGCGAGCGTGCGTTGGTAGGTCACCGATTGAAGCGCCTGGGGGGTATTCGAGACGCCGCCGGGGGGCCGCAGCGTGACCATCACCCAAAGCTCGCCCGGGCGGTGCGATTGGTACACCATTACTCGAAGCGAAGCGTCTCGAACATCTCGGAGCGCGTGGCGGGCGGCATGACAAACGCGCTTGCCGTCGAGCCCGACCCCGAACAGCTCGCGCGAGCCCTCGTCCAAGCGCGCCAGGTGGGCATCGAGACCGCGCACCCGCGCGTCGCGCACCTGCATGGCGGTGAAGTGGCCGCCGTTTGCCAGCGCGATTTGCTGCAGCGCCTCCAACGTCGGCGGCCGCTGGTCGATCTCGATCCGAAAGACGCCGTGCGCCGCCACTATCACTCCCTATCTGAGGATCTCGACCAGCAATACCCACGCGTCCACGATGCCGGCGAACAGGCAGAGGAGGGTGCCGGCCGCCACCCAGTCAAGGCCGCTGCTGTTGCCCCCGGCCAAGAGCAGGCCGGCCACCACCGTGGGGGCAACCGCCACCAGCGCGATTGGCCGCATGGCGACTTCCTTGAACTCGCGCTCGCGGTCGTCGTCCGGCGCTCCGCGCAGTACCTGGATGACGATCCCGGCCGCGCCCACGCCGATCACGAGGTACTCGAGCCCGAGGGTGCGCAGCCCCTGGGTCGGTACCAGCGCTGTCAGCCCGGTGAACACCGGCAGCACCATCAGCGTGATCGCCTCGGCGGCACGGCCCGGCAAACCGGGCATCGAGATGATCTTCTCGAGATTGATCGAGAGCGCCACCACCACCAGGCCGGCGAGCGCCGCGAACGCCCCGGTCTGCGCGACGAAGAATGATTCCCACTCGCCGATCACCTCAGCCGCCGGGGACGGCTTGTCGGGCGGCTTCGTCTTTCATGTACTGGTGGACGAAGGCGATGGCCATGCTTCCTTCGCCAACAGCGGCTGCGACGCGTTTCACCGGCCCGAGCCTGACGTCGCCGCAGGCAAACACACCGGGGACGCTGGTCTCGAGCAGGTAGGGGTCGCGGTCGACCTGGCCGCGGGCCTCCTCGGGCACGTCGCTGCCGGTGAGCACGAAACCGTGATGGTCGAGTGCGATCTCGGGCGGCAGCCATTCGGTTTGGGCGTCGGCGCCGATGAAGATGAACAGTCCGCCGGACTCGACCCGCGTGGTTTCTCCCGATTCGCCGTTCGAGACGTCGATCGCCTCCAACACCGTGTCGCCGTGTACCTCCACGACCTGGCTGCGGGTCTGCACGTGGATGTTGGAGCGCGCTGCGATCTGATCGACCAGGTAGCGCGACATGCTCCGGTCGATCCGCTCGCCGCGGCAGAGGATCGTGACCGTGCGGGCGTAGGTCGAGAAGAACAGGGCGGCCTGCCCCGCCGAGTTACCCGCCCCCACGATGTGGACGTCGAGGCCATGGACGCTCGAGGCTTCGCTTCGGGCGGCGCCGTACGAGATGCCCTTGCCGACCAGTCGTTCGAATCCCGCGATCGGCAGGTGGCGCCAGCTCACACCGCAGGCCAGGATGATGGTGCGCGCCTTGAGCACGTCGCCGCCGTCGAGGTGAACCTGGCGCGCGGTGGCGTCGAGTCGCCCGATCGACCGGGTTACGAGGATCTCTGCGCCCAGTCGCCGCGCCTGCTGGAAGGCGCGGCTTGCCAACTCGTCACCGGAGACCCCCGATGGAAAGCCGAGGTAGTTCTCGATCCGCGACGACGTCCCCGCCTGGCCACCGGGCGCTTCGCGCTCGATCACGATCGTGCTCAACCCCTCCGATGCTCCGTACACGGCGGCCGCGAGGCCCGCCGGCCCGGCGCCCACGATCACGGTGTCGTACTCGGCCAGCGAGGCCTCGGTGTCGAGGCCAAGCAGCTTGGCGACCCGGCTCAGCTGGGGCCGCACCACGGTCTTTCCGCCGACCACCCGGATCACGGGACAATCCTCGGCGGCCGGCAGGGCTTCGCCCCAAAGCTCATCGGCATCCGGGGAGTCGGGCGTGATCCATGTGAACGTGACCTGGTTTCGGTCGAGGAAGCGCCTCAGCTGCGAGCACGACTCTTCCCAGCGCTGTCCCACCACGATCGCGCGCGGTGGCGGCTGGTCGGCGGTGATGCCCTGCAAGCCGCCGATCCGCTCGCGCGCGAGCATCCCCAGTTTGACCCCGACCTCGGGCGTCGAGGACGCGATCGCGTGGTAGTGCTGGGCCGAGACGCGCATCACCCGCGCCGGCTCGGTCGCGCGAAATCCAAACGGGAACGTGGTTCCAAGGGCGATCGGCACTTCCCCGATCAGGTCGCCGGCACACCGTCCGCCCACGATCCGCTCGACGCCGTCGACGTGCGCGACGGTCTCGAGGCATCCTTCGAGCACGGCGTAGAGCGCGCGCTCGTCCCCCTCATGAATGACGTACTCGCCGGGATTTACGCGGATATCCGCGACCAGCGGCGCCAGCCGCTCACGCTCTTTGGGACTGAGAATCTCGAAGATCGAGACGCCGGCAATCTCGTCCGCGGTGACCATGACGACAAGCCTATCGAGTGGCCGCCGGGCGAGGTGGGGGATCCGTTGGGACGATCCGCCATAATGCGTCGGTCTGCATGGCGCCCAGCGGCGCCTATCGCCACAAGAAAGGCTTGCCACATGTCTGTGAAACGACGCCTCCTGCCGGCGGCTGCGCTGGTCGCGCTTGCGCTCCCGGCCACCGCGGCAGTAGCGGCCGCGCCCACGGTGCAGACGATCGGGGTTGGAAGTAATCCGGCCGCGATCACAATTTCTGCCGCCCGGGCACAGGCCTACGTTGCCAACGACGGCAGCGTCTCTGTTGTGAACCTGCGAAACACCACCCAGACCGCCGAGGTCAGCACCGGCGTCAATCACGGGCAGACGGCGATCGCGTCGTTCCAAAACGGGTTCAAGGTCTACATCGGCGACTTCGCCCGAAACACCATGGTCGCGTTCAACCCCAAGACCCAGGCGATCACTCCCAACATCAAGGTCGGCCCCGGCGCGACCGACATCGTCAACCCCAGCAACGGGTACGCATACGTGACGTCCTTCACGCAGCAGGGCGCAAAGGGCCGCATCCAGGTGGTCAAGGTCACCGGCAACACGCTCACCCGAAGCATCCCGCTGAACCAGGGCGCGGCGACCGCCACGGTGCTTCCCGGGACGCGTCACCTCTGGGCGGGCAGCGCGATCAGCGGCCGCGTATGGGTCGTGGACACGCGCACCGACACGGTCGTGAACCGCTTCATGGCGACCAGGTCCGGCCCGGTTGCCGGCATCGCCTTTAGCCCCGACAAGAAGCAGGCGTGGATCTCGGGCATCGGCGGGGTCACGGTGATGGATCGGGCCTCGGGCAAGATCCTCAAGTTCATCCCGATCACGAGCATCTTCTCGGGCAGCCTCGAGGCCGGCCCGATCGCGTTCAACCAGGCCGGCACGCGGGTGCTCGTCGTCAACTCCACCGATCCCGGCACTCCCGCGACAGGCACTGTTGCCGCGATCAACCCCCGCACCTGGAAGGTGACCGAGCGCATTCAGGTCGGCACCGAGCCGCTGGCAATGGCACTCGACTACAAGCGCGGTATGACCTACACCGCCAACTATCAGGACGACACGCTGTCGTATTTCGCGACGCCGTAGCGTCGTTTGAGGTGAGTGCGGGGATCGGCGTCGTCGCGGGCGGCGCCGGTTCCCGCGTTCCCGGTCGTGGGGAGCGGTCCAGAGTTGCCGAAAGAAGGCTGCTATGGTCGAGAAGTGCGTCTGCTCCTGGCGATCAGCTGTTGTCTGGCGGCTCTGTTGGCATGTGGTTGGTGGTGGACGCATCGCACCCACGACGGCCAGCTCGACGCGCAGGTGTCGCTGGGGCCGTCATGTCAGCACAAGAACCCGCCGCGAGCCTGCCGCCGGCTCCAGGGCCATCCGCTTCAGGTCGCGCTCTTCGGCGTCCACAACAACACCTTTTTCCGGGTCTATACGACTGACGGGTCGGGGCATCTTCATGTGCGTGTTCCCGAGGGCAAATACTGGATTGAGTTCGAGTACGGCAACACGGGGATGTTGACCAACCGCGCGCAGAAGCCGTTCACGGTCACCGGCCACGGCGTCGACATCGGCCCGGTCTGGCCGCGAGTATTCCGTCCCTACAACGGTTTGGGATAGCGACAGCCGTGGCGCGAATCCAAGCGGTCTTCCCGGCCGTACCTTGGAACATCGATGCGTGAACGCCCGTACACCCTGCTCAGCTGCAGCATGTCGATGGACGGCTACATCAGTAGCGCCAGCTCGCGGCTGCTGCTTTCGAACGACGCCGACTTCGATCGAGTGGACGCCGTTCGTGCCTCGTGCGATGCGATCCTGGTCGGTGCGACGACTGTGCGGGTGGATGATCCGAGGCTTCTGGTGCGGTCACGGGAGCGTCGCGATGAGCGCACGGCACGCGGACTCGGGTCGTCGCCGATCAAGGTGACGGTCACCCGGCGCGGCGAGCTCAGCCCACAGGCGAACTTCTTCACCGCCGGCGACGTCGAGAAGCTGGTGTACTGCCCGAGCTCGGGGGTGCATGATGCCTGCGCGCGACTCGAGCCTGCGGCCGCGGTTGTGGACGGCGGCCGCGCGGTGGATATGAGCAGGGTCGGCAGCGACCTTGCGTCCCGCGGCGTGCAGCGGCTGATGGTTGAGGGCGGCGGCAACGTGCACACCCAGTTTTTGACCGACAATCTCGTGGACGAGCTGCAGTTGGTTGTCGCTCCCGTGTTCGTCGGCGACTCCAAGGCTCCCAGGTTCGTACGTGACGGGTGCTTTCCCTGGAGCACCGGGCACCGCGCGACGCTGGCCGAGGTGACCCAGATCGGAGACGTCGTGCTGCTGCGCTACGCGCTGTCGTCGCGGTTTGAGACCGACTGACCGGTCATGGCGAGCCGCCGGCTCGTGCATCCGGGCTGAACGCCCCCAGGAAGCGGTCTCGGAATGCGCTCATCCGCCACACGGGCGCCGCGGGAGCCGGGCGCATGCCGTCGCCCCAACCCCAGCTCGAGATCCGGCGCAGCACTTCTGGGTCGTGGGCGATGATCGACACCGGCACGTCGTGGTTGGTGCCGAATCCTGTGACGCCGTGCGACGGCTGGTGGTCGCCAAGCACGATCAGCACCAGGTTCTTGTTGCCATAGTGGCGGACGAACGAGAAGAGTGCGCGCATCGAGTACTCGATCGAGTGGGCGTACCCCTGCTGCTGGTCGGCGAGTCCGCTCTGGTCGACCGGCAGCGTGTTGAAGATGGAGCCGTTGCCGACCTTGTTCCACGGGACCATCGGCGGTATCCGGGTCCATGGAAAGTGGCTGGACACGGTGTCGACCTCGGCGAACACCGGGCGCCGGTGGGGCTTTGCCAGCTCCAGGCGCTGAAGGGCGAGATAGGTGTACTGGTCGGGCATGGAGGCATACGCGTATGTCGGGCCGTGATAGCCCACGTCGGTTCGGTTGTACACCCGGTCGTAGTGGTAGAAGGCCATCCCCTGCGGCCAGGGGCGGTTGTCGGGCGGCACGTCGTCGATGACCCTCCACCCGGCGCGGTTGAACGCCTGGCTGAGCGTGAACCGGTGGCTCGCCATGAGCTGGTCGTAGCGACTTGGAAAGTCGACCCAGACGCCCGCCTGCATCGTGGAGTGGGCCAGCCAGCTGATCCCGCCGAAGGTGGGCGAGGTGAGCCAGCCGCTTCGAGACCCGAAGCCGGCGGCGTTCAGTTGCTGGGTACCGCTGTCCAGGACGTCATCCACCCGCGGCGAGTAGGACGACCCCTCGACCGCCACCTGGCCGTAGCTCTCGACGAACACCAGCAGGACGTCCTTGCCGCGGAGAGCGGTCAGCAGCCGGTTGCCGGGCGTCGAGCGGTAGGGGTCGTGGCGGATCTGGGCGGCGAAGATCGCCCCGTCGTTGAGGTCGGTGTTCACCGTCCGCACCTCCTGCACCACGAGGGAGGCTGCGCTCATGGAGGCGATGGGCGTCCCGGAGACGAACTGCGCGCCCAGCGCCCAGAACACCAGCCATGCGCCGCCGAGCGCGGTGACCACGCGCAGCGACCACAGGCGGTGGCCGGTGGAAACGCGCACCATGCGCCGCAGCGCCAGCGTCGGAAGCGCGAGCGCGACGATCACCAAAAGCGCCAGCCCGACCTCGACCAGATCGGCGCGCGTGCTTCCCACCGTCTCGCGCAGCGTCTCGGCCCCGATCGAGGCGTAGCCCCAGTCCTCCACGGGGTTGAACGGGCGGTCGAACGCCGTCAGGAAGCCGGCGTCGAGCAGCTTCACCACCACCAGCAATCCCAGCAGAGGACCGGCGACGAACGGTACGAACCGCCGAAACCGGTCCGGCAGGGCGAGCGCCAGCGCGACGATCACCAGGGCCTCGATCGGGAGCCTCACGAACGCGTCGACATGCACACGTTGCGGCTGGATCGGAGCGAGCAGCGCGACCCACACGATCAGGAGCGCCACGATGGTGAGCGCGACCCCGGTGCCCGCCCGCAGTCGTTGGTGCGGGCTGCCGGCCGGCCGGACCGGGGGCAGATCGGGATCGGGGCTCCGCTGCTCGCCGGTCGACGCACTCTCGGCGGACGCGTGTCGGTGGCGCCAGAGCCAGTACACGTCGCGGCCAAACGACTCGGCCAGCAGGGCCAGCACCGTCGCCAGCCCGAGGCGCTCGAGGGCCAGAGGCAGGACGCCCGCCGCGGCGATCACCAGCGCGATGCCCACCGCCGCGGTCACGACCTTCCGCCAGTCACGCCTGGGAAGCTGCCCGCGCATCCATGGGAACGGCCAGCCCGCCGCCAGGAATGCGTATCGAGCTGCGCCGATGGCGAGCACCCACCAGCCGACCGTGGGGGCGACGTACAGGCTGAGCGTCAGGATCAGAAACGCGTCGACCTCGCCGTCAAGCGCAGCGCCAAACCGCGACTCGGTGTGGGTGTTCCGTGCGACCCGGCCGTCGACGAAGTCCAGGCACAGCGCGGTGGTCGCGAGCGCCACCAAAGCCGCCACCGACGTGTGACTGGCGAAGGAGTCCGCGGTCAGCGCCGCCACGTCGACCACCAGCGCCGCTCTGACCACGGTGACCCAGTCGGCCGGGCCCAGCCCTTCCCAGCCGTCGAGGGCGAGGCTGCGCGCGAGCAGCGTGTACAGGAGGACTCCACAGACCAGGCCAACCACCCATCCCGTACTGCTCAGCCCGACCGTCGCAGCAAGCGCCGTGAGCATGAGCAGCTGGACGACCGGCATCACGGCCAGACCGACGTGAACCGTTCTCAGCGTCCTGTCATACTCGGCCATGTGAAGGGTACCGGGCACCTGGTGTTTTGGATTGTTCGCGCTGCACCTCGAGCCCGGGCGGTCCGCCCGCAGACGGTCGCGATTTGAGCAGGGACACGCCAGCGCCCGACGTCGAGCCCCTCCGGCGAGCGCAGGAGGCGGCGTACGCCCCGGGCGAGTACGTCGGCCAACAGAGCTTCATGCGCGCCAGCGAGATCCGGGCGCTGGCCGGGCGGGCCGGCATCGCCGAGGGCACCTCCGTGCTCGACCTGTGCTGCGGGATCGGTGGGCCGGGGCGGCTGATCACGCGGGAGCTGCGGTGTGTGTATCTGGGAATCGATCGCGACCCCGACGCGATCGCGATCGCCCGCACTCGGGCTGACGGCCTACCGTGCCGGTTCGAGGTCGGCGAAGTGCCGCCCCTGCCGCGAGGCCCATACGACGTGGTGCTGATGCTGGAGACCATGCTCGCTTTTGCGGATAAGGAGCTGCTGCTTGGTGAGATCTCCGGCGCGCTCGGCGCCGGAGGCCGGTTTGCCTTCACGATGGAGGCGGGGCGGCCGCTGAGCGCCGCGGAGCGGGAGCGGATGCCCAACTCCGGCACGGTATGGCTAACGCCGCTCGCGACCATGAGCCGGATGCTGGAGCGGGCCGGGTTGGTCGTGCGCGGGGTGGATGACTGCACCGAAGCCCACGGCGCGGCGGCGGCCTCCCTCCTGGATGCCTACGCGGCCGACGCGCCGGCGATCGCGTGCGCAGATCGGGCAACCAGCGCTGGATGATCTGCTGGCCGCACACCGGTTGTGGGTGCAGTGGCTGGACAGCGGGCGCGTGCGCAAGGTCTCGGTGGTCGCCGAGAAATCCGAAGCCGGGTAAGGGTTGGCGCTCACGCATCGGCGGCGCTTTCGGGCCGGTAGATGAGGCGCCCGCGCCTCGCCGCCCGCCACCCGGCGAGCCACCCCGCGACCAGCACGAGCCCTCCGGGGAGGCTGGCTGCGATCACCATCACGCCATAGACGACGGCGGTCGCGGCGCCACGACCCGCGCCCAGGCCGGCCGCGGCGAACACCCATGCGGTGGCGCCCTCGCGCGGTCCCCAGCCGCCGATGCTCGGCAGCACCATGCCCAGCATCGCCAGCAGCGCCAGCGGCAGGAGCCGCGAGACCGGTGCGGTGACGCCGGCCGTCCGCGCGGCGATCAGGAACATGACCGCGTAGCCCAGTACGGCCACGGTCGATGCAAACGCGACCGCGATCAACGCGTTCCTGCGAACCAGACCGTCGCGGATGTCGGCCACCACCCGGCTCCGGGCTCGCGCCCAGCGCGAACGCCCTCGTCCCCCGTGCATGCGGTCAACGAGAATGACGCAGCCGGCCGTTGCGACCAGCGCAACCGCCACCAGCGGCATGTATGAGCGCACCGGTGAGGGCAGCACCAGGAGGACGGAGATCGTCAGCACCACCTGGACGACCTGTCCGGCAGTTCGCTCCCAGGCAACGGCCCGCAGCCCGCGGCCGACGTCTTGCACGTCGCGACCGTGGCTGACGCCGCGATGGATGTCACCGGCGACGCCACTCGGGAGCGTGACGTTGAGGAACAGCGCCCGGTAGTAGGCCGCGACGGCGGCGGGGAGGGAGAGATCCACGCCCAGGCCGCGGGCAACGATCTTCCATCGCCACGCACAGCAGACGGTGCTGACGAGACAGACGGCCGCCGCGGCCAGGAGGGAACGACCGTCGAGCGCGCGCACGCCGTCGAGGAACGGGCCGCTGCCGAGACGCCAGATCACCACCACGAGCGCGGCGGCTGCGATCACCGGACGGGCCCACCGAAGGCTGCCCCTCACGGCAACACCAGCAGGTCGGCGTGGTCGATCGTGACGGCCAGGCAGCCGGCCCTGGCCTCCCGCAGACGCCGGCTTTGGTAGCGGCCGGCGTCAGTGGTCAGCGCGGGCTCCTGCTCACACGCAGCGCCCACCCAGCCGGCGAGCCACTCGACGGCCAGGGCCGTATCGGCGACTCCCAGGCGCCACGGGCTCGGCCTGACGATGACCTCGGCCCCGAGCCGGCGAAACGCGTCTGCGGCGGCCTCGGCGGCATCCGGGCCGAGCAGGCGCCCGCGCCGCGTCGTGCGGCGCTGGTGCGCATCGAACGCTGCCGCCAGGCGTGAGTCGAGCGGATCCTCCGCGAGCCACTGGACGCGGCCGGTGACCGAGAGTGTGAGGAGCACCGGGCACCCAGCTCCCGCACACGTCTGCACCAGCCTGCCCAGCTCGTCGGCCGTCAGCAGGTCGAGCAGCGCCGAGGAGGTGATGAGCGCCGCGCCGGCCAGCTGGTCGCGGCCGAGTCGTGTGACGTCGGAGAGCCTCGTCTCGACGGTGACCGCCGACCCGTCGGCGGCGGGGCCGGGCCGGTCGGTCTCGGCGACCGTCAACAGGTCAGGGTCGCGGTCGTGGAGGACCCACCGCTGCGGCCCGGCCAGGAGCGGGGCGAGCCACCGGCCCATCCCGCCGCTGCCGCAGCCGAGGTCGTGGATGACCAGCCGGTCGCCGGCCGGCAGGCGGGGGAGAAGGTGCGAGACGAGCTGCCGGGATCGGGCGACAGCGTCTGCCCGCTCGCGCAGGTCGAGCCAGGCGGGGCTGACCGGGATCGTCTCGACGGTCATCACGCCACTGCCGCGATCACGTCTGCGACGGCGGACACGGTGGTCGGCCAACCCGCGAGCGACTCGCGCCGCTCGCGCGCCGCCCGCCGCAGCCGCCGGCGCAGGTCGCTGTCCTCGAGCCAGGATCGCAACGCGTCGCTGAGCGCCGCGGCATCGCCGGGCGGCACGAGGAGGCCCGGTCGGACGCTTTCGGCGCCATGACCGAGAGCCTCCGGCACCCCGCCGACCGCGGCGGCCACCACCGGCAGTCCTCGTGCCAGCGCTTCGGTGACGACCATCCCGTACGTCTCGAAGCGCGACGACAGCACCAGCACATCCGCGGCGCTGTAGCTGCCGGCGAGCTCGGCTCCCGCCTGTGGACCCGGGAAACGCACCCGGCCGCTCAGCCCCCCAGCGGCGACGGTGTGACGCAGACGTTCGACGAATATCGGGTCGCGTTCCAGGCTGCCGACACACAGGCACTGCCAGTCAAGGTCATTCAGGGTCGCCAGTGCCTCGAGCAGCACGTCATGCCCCTTGCCGGGTATGACCGCCGCGACCGAGAGCAGAGAACCGGCGGTTGGGGTGCCCGGCGCGAGCCCGGCGGCGTCGACGCCGGGTTCGGCGACGTGGACGCGTTCGACCGGCAACCGGTAGAGCTGGAGGAGGACTCGCCGGGCCCACGCGCTGGTGGTGACGACCGACGCGGCGGCGGTGAGCACCGCCCCCTCCCGTTCCCGCGGGCCGTCATCCGCGGTGCCTTCGCCCAGCGGCATGTGCACCAGCACGACCAGCCGCAGACGGCGAGCCGCCGGGACGAGCACGTCGGGAGAGGGCGAGGCGACCAGACCGTCGACGAGGACGATGGCGCGATCGGGGATCCGGCAAAGGACATCCGCCAGCGCGGCGTGCGATGGTGCATCGGGCCACGGCCACGACCCGGCGACTTCGTGGATATGCACCGCCCAGCCCGCGGCGGCGAGGCCGTCGCACACCTGGCGGTCGTAGGCGTTGCCCCCGCTCGGCCGCGCCCGGTCGCCGATCCCTGCCGGGACGACAACGTGCACTTCGGCGGTCACAACCCGCGCTCGTAGCTCGCCGAGGCGATGTGCGACTCGTGCAGCGTGACGACCAGCCCGTCGAGCTCGCGCGCGGCATCCCCGAGGGCACCGGCATGCGCGCGCTCCGCCAGCCGATCCGCGATCAGCCGGGCGAGTGCCTCCGTTGTGGTGTTGATGCCGGCGAGCGCCGGTTCGTCATCGAGATTGCGGTAGCTGAACGCCGAGAGCACCGCATGCAGCTCCTCGGTCGCTCGGCCGATGTCGACGACGATGCCATCGGCGTCGAGCTCCGCGCGCCTGAACGT
Source organism: uncultured Actinomycetes bacterium (assembly GCA_963708725.1). Lineage (GTDB taxonomy): Bacteria > Actinomycetota > Thermoleophilia > Gaiellales > JAICJC01 > CAVPTL01. The sequence continues at coordinate 149,525 of CAVPTL010000006.1, forward strand.
GGCGTCGACGACATAGGTCGCACCGTGGAGCCGCTGTGCGGGCCCGAACGCCTCGCCTCGCAGGCTGTGGGCGATCATCATGTGGTCACGGACGGTCACGCTGAACACGGCTCTAGCCCCCGCCGTAGGTGATCGTGTGACACACGGCCGGGAGGCTCCCCGAAGCCAGCTGGGCCATCACCTCGGGAAGCTCGTCGAACTGCGACTCGCCGGTGAGGAGCGCATCGAAGGCGGGGTCGCGCAGCAGCTCGAGGGCGATCGCCATGCGGTCGGCGGCCGTGCGGCGCAGGGCCCGTGCGGGGGAGACGACGCCGACCTGGCTCGAGCGGATGCCGAGGCGGCCGGAGTGGAACGCTCCTCCCAGCGACAGCCGCACCTCGGTGTCGCCGTACCAGCTGAGGTCGAGCACGGTGCCCTCGGCAGCGAGCAGGTCGAGCGCGCGCTGAAGGCCCGCTGATGTTGCACTCGTGTGTACGGCGAGATCGCAGCCGCCGTCGGCCTCCTCCGGGAGGGCGAAATCGACCCCGAGCGCAGCCGCGATCTCTGCCCGCTGCGGATCGACATCCACGAGGGTGACGCGCATCGCCGGAAACCGTTGGAGCAGCCGCGCCACGCAGCAGCCGAGCATCCCCGCGCCGACGACGACAACCCGGTCGCCGACCAGCGGGGCAGCGTCCCACAGGGCGTTGACCGCCGTTTCGACGGTGCCGGCGAGGACAGCGCGAGCGGGTGGGATGTCCTCCGGCACGATCGATACGGCACCGTCCGGAACGACATACACGGTCTGGTGCGGGTAGAGGCAGAACACGGTACGGCCGCGCAGGTCGGGCGGCCCTTCCTCGACAACGCCGACGTTCAGATAGCCGTACTTGACCGGGCCCGGGAAAGCCCCATCCTGGAACGGCGCCCGCATCCTCACACGCTGGTCCGGCGGCACGCCGCCGCGGAACACGAGCGTCTCGGTGCCGCGGCTGATCCCCGATCGTACGGTGCGAACCAGAACGTCGGCCGGCCCGGGTTCGGGCAGTTCGACCGGACGGATCTCGCCACAACCGGGCGCTCGCAACCAGAACGCGTGTGCCTCCCTACTCATGGCCGCTCGCCTGCTGTGGTTCGTCGCCGGTGCAAGCGGCGCGGGACCCGGCCGCCAGGAACGTCGTCCCAAAGACCAGCTCCGTCCAGGAGCAATCCGCCAGCGTCTCCTGCATGGCTGTACGAATCACCTCCCACGGACGGCGCATGATCCACTCGTCGATGGAACCGAATGGCCGCACAACCGCGGTTCCGAGCTGCGCCAGCCACCAGGGAGCGTTGTCGGGAGCCTTCAGATCCAGCACGACCCAGCGCCCACCGGCGGAGAGCGCGGCGGCGCCGCGGGTGATGACGTCTCCGCATTCAGGCACCTGTGTGAGGGCGTAGGTGGAGAGGATCGCGTCGACCTCGGGTGGGAAGTCGAACTCGGCCGCGTCGGCGTGTACGAGGGTGATGTTGCGCCAGCCATGGGCATCCATCCGCTGCCGGGCTTGAGCGAGCATCGCGTCGGTCAGATCGACGCCGACGATTCGGCCCCCGGGACCGATCAATCGCTCGATCAGCGAGAAGTTCAGCCCGGTGCCGCAGGCGATGTCGACCACGTTGTCACCCGGGCGAAGCCCGAGTGCTTGGAGGGCCCGGAGGCGGTGTGACCGCTGCGGGTATCCGGGAGCGGGGTAGAACCGGGAGGTGAGGTCGTAGTGCTTTGCCTTCTTGCGGTATGTCCCGATCAGGCGCTCTCGCCTATGGTCGGTCGTGCTCACGGTGTCTCCTCGAAATTGGGCGAGCCGCTCACCCGGTCTGTACCCGATACCTGCGGGCTCACTGTCTCGTACGGCCGGTGGGCCTGAACGGATCGGCCAGAGGCCCCTACCCGTCGCCTACGAATTGGATCCGGCCGGCGTCGCGGACTCGACCGCGGCCTTGATCGCCACCATCTCACGATCCATGACACGCTTGATCCTGCCGTTGAGAACGCTTCCCGGGATCGCGCGCATGATGCTCTCGAGGTCGACCTCAACCCACATCATCGCCTCGGTCTCCCGCTCGTCTATCGGCTCGAACTTCATTCCCCAGCGCGCCGCGGAGGTGCCCATCGGCCCGGCGAACGCCAGGCGGCGCTGCGCGTCGACCACGGTCACGTTCTGGCTGCGGTGGCGACTGGATCCGAGTATTCCCTTCGCCCGCTGCTCGATTCGCGACCCGGGCCGAAGCGCGGCCCCGTCGCTGACCCAACACTCACGCACCGTTGGCGCCCACTCTGGCCAGCGTCCGACGTCGCAGATGTACGTCCACACTTCCGGGAGGCTGCTACGGATTGTCAGGCGGCTCTCTGATCTAATCGCCATTCGCGGGCGACGCTACATGCTGACCGAGACGCCCGCAAGCGCAGTCCTGCGGCGAGCCGGGCGCCCGCCCCATCAGCGTACGTCAGCGGTCAGCGCAGGTCAGCAACAGCCGCAGGTGTCTTCGCCCCGCCAGGCTTCGCGGCCCTCGCGCACGGCCACGGCGGCGATAACCAGCCCGGCGACTGGGTCGGCCCACCACCAGCCGTACAGAGCGTTTGCGCCCAGGCCGATGAGAAGCGCGACGGACAGGTAGGCGCAGATCATGTTCTGCTGTCCCTCGCTCTGCGTCGCTTGGGAACCGAGTTGGCGGCCGACCTTGCGTTTTGCGCGGGCGAGCATCGGCATCGTCGGGGCGGTCACCAGCGCCAGCCCGATCCCGACCCAGCTTGCTTTTGGGTGTGTGCCGGTAAAGGCCCCAAGCGACTCGACCACGACATATCCGGCGAGCAGGAAGAATGACCCAGCGATCAGCTGCTGCGCCCGGCGTTCAGCGACCGGCGATTGGCCGCGACCCCCGCTGAAGAGCCAGACGATCACGCCTCCGGCCAGCACTTCGATCAGGCTGTCGATTCCAAATGCGACCAGCGCCACCGAACCCGCGACCACGCCCGCTCCGACGGCGATGGCGAACTCGATCACGTGCCACGCGTTCCCACCCCAGGCGAGCATCTTCGCACGGCGTTCCAGCCGGGCGCGCTCAACCTCAGAGAGCGCGGGGAGTCGCCGGATCGTGTGAAGCTTCAGTGGCGTCGCGTCGGTACTCATGCGATCACCGTGGTCGCGGTGGGCGCCAGTGCGTGAAGCAGATCGACGCCTTCATCGAGGAGCCGGTACATGACCATCTTTCCGTCGCGGCGTGACGCGACCAGCCCCGCGGTTCGCAGTTGCCTCAGGTGGTGGGAGACGAGCGCGTCGGAGCGCTCCACGATCCAGGCGAGGTCGCACACGCAGAGCTCGTTTCCGTCCCGAAGTGCGTATGCGATCTGAAGCCGGGTCGGATCACTCAATGCTCGGGCTTGGGCTGCCAGCCCCTCGGAGATCGCGATGCTGAGACGGTTCGTTCGCAGCTCCTCAGCCCTCGCGAGATCAAGGCAAAGCAGGTCACATCGATCGTTTGCCATACAGTCACTCTAACACGCATTTGAATGTGCGAATGATCGGCGGGCTAGCATCGGGGGATGTTGACCAATCGTTCGGCACCTCCCGCGACTGTGACGCCGGTGCTCGTCTACCCCGACGTGCGCGCCGCGGTGGCGTGGCTCGAGGCGGCCTTCGGGTTCGAGGAGCGAGTGCGCATCGGCGACGCGCACCGCGCACAGCTACGGATCAATCCCGACGCGGCGCTGGTCGTCGCCGACGTACACGGCGCCCAGGTCGCGCCGACCGCGGGCGTCGTGACTCACATTCTCAAACTGCGCGTCGCCGATGTTGATGCCGCGGTCGCCCGCGCAACCGGTCATGGGGCGCGGATCGTGAGCGAGCTCGAGACGCACGTGTACGGCGAGCGCTCGTGCATGGTCGAGGATGTCGGCGGTCACCGGTGGGAGTTGAGTCAGACCGTGCGCGACGTCGAACCCGAGGAGTGGGGCGGTGTCAGCACCGGCCAGTGGTGAATAACGGTGCCAGGCACCGGTATTCACGTCAGTGCGGTGGGGGCGGGATGGAGCCGACCCCGGGCGCTTCGTCGGGCCACACCAGCAACACCGCGCATGGTGCGTGATCCACGACAAACCGGGTTACGTGACCGAGGCTGTGCGGTCCCAGGCGTGACCGGTCGCCGTCGCGCGCGGCCACCAGCAGATCGACATCGCCGGCCAGCGCCGCGACGATCTCCCGCTCGATCCGACCGCCGCGAATCGTGATCTGCTCGACGTTCGCGCGGCCCAGCCGATCCGCCGCGGCGGCCAACAGCTCCGTACCCTCGGCGTCGGCCACGTCCTGCATATGGGGCGGCGGCCTGTGGCCCAACCGCGCGCGGCCCAGCAGGTTGGCCGAAGCGGCCTCGGCGGTCGCCGCCGCGTCGCTCGGCGTGTAGTGCAACACCGCGACGCTGGCATCGGGCGGGATGGCGGCTGCCGCCGCGTCAATGCACCCCTGCCATGTTCCTTCGACGATCCAGATGACGACGCGCACGCCTCCCATCATGTCACCACTTTCAGCGAAATCCACAGCGCGACGGTGGCTGTGATCAGCACCGGGGGGACGGTGATCGCGCCAAGCCGGAGAAACTCGGTGGTCGACGGGTCAAGGCCGCGCCGCTGCAGCACCCGCCGCCAAAGCAGCGTCGCCAGCGAGCCAACGTAGGTCAGATTGGGGCCGGCGTTCACGCCGATCAGCACCGCGAGCACCGGACCCGGCCCGGCTGCCGCGACCGCTGGGAGCATCAGCAGCACCGCCGGCAGGTTGTTCACGAGGTTGGCCAGGACGGCAGCCACGAACGCGATCGCCAGAAGCGCCGCAAGCGAACTCCCGCCGGGCACGAGGTGGACAATCACCGATCCCAGCCCGTGGATCGAGACGGCCTCCACGACCAGCCCCAGGGCGAGCACGAAGGCGAGGAACGGCAGGTCGACGGCTGCTGCAATCTGTCGCGTCGAGACCTTGCCCTGGGCGAGCGCGGGGACGGCCAGCACCACCGCACCCGTCAGCGCCGCAAAGGCGGGGCTGATCCCGGCGATCGACGTGACGAAGAATCCCACCAGGGTCAATCCCACCACAGCCAGCGCGAACATCGGCACGGGCGCCCGTGGACCGGTGACCCGTTCACCGCGACCCACCAGATCCGAGCCGAAGAACCGTCGCATCACCACCCACTCGACTGCGATTGCAGCGAGCCACGGCAGCGCCATCAGCGCCCCGAACCGGGCGAACGAGAGCCCACTTGCCTTGAACGCGAGCAGGTTGGTCAGGTTCGAGACGGGGAGCAAGAGCGAGGCAGAGTTCGCGAGGTGGGTGCATGCGTACACGTGTGGTTTGGCCCGTAACCGCAGTCGCGTGACGGTCGTGAACACCACCGGGGTGAGCAGCACGACGGTGGCGTCGAGGCTGAGCACCGCCGTCACGGTGCTCGCCACCACGAACACCAGAGCAAACAGCTTGATCGGCTCGCCGCGCGATCCCGCCGCCATCCACTGTCCCGCCGCGTCGAACAGCCCGTAGCGGTCGCAGAGATCAGCGAGCACGAGCACCGCGGCCAGGAATGCGATGGTCGGAAGCAGGCTGCGGGTCTCGGATTTCGCCTGATCGAACGGCAATACACCGATTGCGATCGCAAACACCGCGGCAGGTACTGCGACCAGCGCCTCGGGCAGGCCACGGGGTCGAACGACCGCGAACCCGAGCGTCGCCATCAGCAGCGCGAGCCCAACGACCTCCGAACCGAGGCTTGGCATCACCACGACTTTACCCGCTCGGCGCCCGTGAATAACGGTGCCTGGCACCGTTATTCACCCCTCTCCTTTGGGTAGGATCGTGGGCATGGCCTTCCAGGTCACACAACTCGACGAGATCGAGCAACACTCCGACGGCCGCTGCCCGTGGCGGTCGGTTGGACTCCATTTCGGGATCCAGTCTTTCGGCGTCAACGAGTGGACGGCGAAGACGGCCGGTGACCGCATCATCAACGAACACGACGAGGCGGGCGAGCACGAGGAGCTGTACGTCGTGCTCCGCGGCCACGCCACCTTCGAACTCGACGGCGAGCGCGTCGACGCGCCCACCGGGACGCTGGTGTTCGCGGAGCCGGGGGTGAAGCGGACGGCGTTCGCCGAGCAGGACGACACCTCGATCATGGTGTTCGGAGGCCAGCCCGGTGCGGCGTATGAGCCCGACGGCTGGCAGCTGTGGGAGCCCTACCGCCAGCTGTATGAAGATGGCAAGTACGCCGAGGCCGCCGACCGTGGCGCTGAGTCGATCGAAGCCTCGGGCTATCCCGCGCCGCTCTACAACCTCGCCTGCTGTGAGAGCCTCGCCGGTCGCCCCGACGACGCCATCAAGCACCTTGGCAGGGTGTTCGAGATGTCACCGGAGCGATTCCGGCAGTTCGCAGCGGGCGACTCCGACTTCGACGCGCTTCGCGACGATCCGCGGTTCCAGGAGCTCGTAACGGTCTCGTAACCCGGAGAGTCGTGGTCTCGCGACAATCTGGCTGCGGACTCCGGATGAGAGTCGCTAGTCTGAGGCCTCGTAACGGGTCTCGGCAAAGGAGTTGTCACAATGGGGCAGGCGATCGTCGACGCGGGCGTGCGCTACAAGCAGTTTCACACCACAGCGCTCTGCTCGCCGACGCGCTCGTGTCTTTTGACCGGCCGTAACCACACCCGAAACAGCATGGCATGCATCACCGAGGCACCGGGGGCGACCTCAAGCTGGTGGCGGTCAATGTGAGCGGCGACATCCTGCCTTCCTGGCACGACACGCCCACCCGCGCGGCGATCATCGACTTCGTCACGCGGGTGACGGCGGAGGGCGGGCCGGACTACGTGCCACCGGTTGAGCGGATCGCCGTGTTCGACAACGACGGCACGCTTTGGTGTGAGAAGCCGATGCCGGTCGAGGTGGGGTTCATCCTGAAGCGGTTCGCCGAGATGGCCAAGGACGATCCATCGCTGGCCGAGAAGCAGCCATGGAAGGCGGCGGTCGAGCACGACTACGCCTGGCTCGGTGGCGCTCTCACCAAGCACTACCACGGCGACGATACCGACGTGAAGCTGTTGATGGCCGGCATCATCCAGGCCTTCGCGGGGTCGACCGTCGACGAGTATGCCGCTTCGGCCCACGCCTACCTCCACGGGGGTGAGCACCCGACCCTCGGCCTGCCGTTCCATCAGGTCGGCTTCGTGCCGATGATCGAGCTGCTGGGCTACCTCGCCGACAACGGGTTCACCAACTACATCGCCTCGGGCGGGGATCGCGACTTCATGCGTCCCGTGACCGAGAAGATGTACGGAATCCCCGCCGAGCGGATCATCGGAAGCTCAAACGGGCTGCGCTATCTCGACGACGAGCACGGCGGCAGCGTGACCTACGCCGCTGAGCCCGACGTGTTCGACGACGGGCCGATCAAACCGGTGCGGATCTGGAGCCGGATTGGTCGCCGCCCGATCATCGCGGGCGGTAACTCCAACGGCGACATCGCGATGCTTCGCTATGCCGGCGGCAAGGGCCGCCCGGCGCTTCGGCTGTTGGTACTTCACGACGACGCCGAGCGCGAGTTCGACTACGTGAAGGCGCCGAGAAGTCGCTCGAGCAGGCGGCCACCGACAACTGGACGGTGGTCAGCGTCAAGAACGACTGGTCGACCGTGTTCGCCGAACCCGACTGAGCTCGGGCGACGTCTCGGGCGAGTGCTAACCCCGCCTCGAGTCGGACACGGCGGCGAGCTTGTCGTCGAGGGAACCTGGTGCACGGCCGCCGTGGGGGATCCTGGGGCAGGCCGGCGCCGACGGATCCTCGGCGATGTCAGCCGGGCTCAGTGACCGCGGCCAGCCATCGCCGCGACTCCCGCACCAGCACCGGGTGGGTCTCATCGGTGTAGTACTCCAGCGCGATCACCGCCTGGGAGACCGCCCAGCCACGGCTTCTCGCCCAGGTCGCATCGTCGATCTCGAGCATCTGCCGAAAACGCTCCCTGGTGTCGGCTGAGAGCACCTTCCAGGCGACCATCACGTCACAGGCGGGGTCACCAACCGCCAACGTGCCGAAGTCGATCACACCACTCAGCCGGCCATCCACCACGAGCATGTTCTGGCGGTCGAGATCTCCATGGATCCAGACCGGCCGTCCCCGCCACGGGGAGGCGCGACACGCTTCGTCCCAGACCGCCGCGATCGCCGGCCCATCGATGCTGTCTCGGAGTGTCGCGATCGCAGCGCGGGTGGCGGCGTCTCGCCGGGCAACTGCCTCGCCGCGAAAGCCGTTGTGCTCGCCGGGGCCGGGGGCTTCGGTGGTATCGATCCGCTGGAGCGCCGAGATGAAGCCGGCGAGGTCGGCGGTGAACACCCGCTCGTCGGCGATGCGATCGGCGGTTGCGCGCTCACCCGGCAACCACGTGTTCACGAGCCAGTCGAACGGGTAGCCCTGGGCGGGCGATCCCTGTGCGACCGGGCGGGGGATGGCGAGGGGCAGGTGCGGCCCAAGCCGCGGCAACCAGCGACGTTCCTTCTCGAGGGTTGGGCCTGACCCCGACATTCTGGGAAGTCGCACGACCAGATCGTCGCCCAGCCGGTACAGCACATTCTCGGTTCCGGCCAGCTCGACCCGCTCGATTGGAAGCTCTGCCCACTGCGGGAACTGCCCATCGACGAGCCGCCGCACGAGCGAGGAGTCGATGGCAAACTCGTCGGCGTGCATGGTCATCCGTCAGCCCAGACCGGCGAAGGTAATGCCGAGCAGCAGGATCGAGAGCGTCGAGGTCGCGACCACGGTCAACCCGGCGATGACGTTGAAGGTGCGCCCGTTTCGATAGTCACCCATCAGCTCTTTGCTGGCGGCCAGTCTCCAGATGAAGATCAGGAGTATCGGGAGAAGCGCGCCGTTGATCACCTGCACGCCAATCAGCAGTGAGATCACCGGGAGGCCCGGGATGATCGCAACGATGGCGCCGATAGCTATCAACGCGGTGATCGTGGCCACGAACACCGGCGCTTCCTTCGGGTTTCGGCTGATGCCTTTCTCGAACCCGAACGTCTCGGAGATGACATACGCAGCGGTGGTGGGCAGGATCGCAGCGGCCAGCAGGCTGGCTCCGAGCAGGCCGATCCCGAACAACAGCTCGGCGTATTGACCCGCGAACGGCTCCAGAGCCTTCGCCGCCTGTGCAGCGCTCGAGATGTGATGTTCGCCGTGAACGTAAAGGGTGGCGCCGGTGGCGATGATGATCGACATCGCGATCACGTTGGCAAAGATCGAACCGGTCACGACCTCCGAGCGTTCGGCGTTGAGCTCGTCGGTCGAGACGCCCCGCTCGACAACCGCGGACTGAACGTACAGCTGCATGAACGGTGTGATCGTGGTGCCGGCGGTCGCAATGAAGAGGAACAGATATGCATGTGATGAGTGAAGTTTCGGATCGATGATCGCCTTGCCGACGTGGCCCCATTCGGGCCGGGCGAGGATGGCCGCGACCGGATAGGCAAAGAACGGGAGTGTCATGAGTACGAACACCCGCTCGGCGACCTTGTAGGAACCGCGCATCAGGAGCAGCCACACGCCGACCGCGGCGATCGGTACCGACACCTGCACCGGCACTCCCGCCAGGCCCAGAGCGGCGCCGATGCCGATGAACTCCGAGATACAGATGCCGAAGTTCGCAACCAGTACCGAGCTTGTCGCAAACAGCGACCAGCGCACGCCGTATTCCTCACGGATGAGTTCGGCCAGGCCCTTGCCGGTCACCGCTCCCATACGAGCCGCCATCTCCTGCACCACGATCAGCGAGATCGTGATCACGACCATCATCCACAGGAGGTCATAACCGTAGGTGGCTCCGACCGCGGAGTAGGTTGCGATACCGCCGGCGTCGTTGCCGGCGTTTGCTGCGATCAGCCCCGGCCCGAGAAAGGCCAGTGCGGCCAGGATGCGGCTGTTACGCCGGCCGGGCCAGTGCCGTGGGCGCAGCCGCGCGCCGCCGGCAAGCAGTCGGCCCGAAACCGCCTTGGCAGCCGATACTCGGCCCGCCATCGACAGTCACCGTGAGCGTCGAAATTGACATCAAATCCAGCGTACCTATTCGCCACCAAACAGGTCGAACCTCCGCCGCCATCCGCGGGGGAGGACGAGTTCGAGCACATCGTCGACGGTGACGACTCCCAGCACGATCTGCTGGGGATCGACCACCGCCACGATGTTGAGGTCATAGTCGGTCATCACCCGCGCGATCTCTTCGACGTCGGTTTCGGGCGTAACGACTCGGGGGCTGATGGTGACGATGTCTGCAAGCGTGGCCTCGTCGTCGGCGCGAATCAGATCGGCCAGCGGTACCTCACCCTGTAGCCGTCGATCCTGATTCATGCTGTAGATCGAGGTGATCGAGTTGGCCTTGATCGTTCCACGTCTGATCCGAGCCAGCGCCTCGAGCTTGGTGGCCGTCGAGTAGAGGCAGATGAAGTCGGGACTCATGAGCCCGCCGGCAGTCGCGGGGGCGTATCCCGCAAGCGCTCGCACCCGCCGAGCCTGAAGAGCGGGCAGCAGCCCGATGATCTCCTGGCGGCGGTCGTCGTCGAGTTCGCCAAGCATGTCGACCGCGTCGTCGGCCTCCATCCGGGCCAGGACGCCTGCGATCTCGGCGTCGGAGCGGGACTCGATGAACTCTCGTTGGTGCTGGGAGTCAAGCTCCTCGAACACGTCGGCCTCGAGCTCCTCGTCTTCGAGTGCCGACATGATCTCCTCGCCTTCGCGATGCGAGGCGGCCTCCACCAGATCGGCCAGCTGGGCGGGATGCAGCCGCGCGAGCTTGGGGTGGGGGACGCGCAGCCGTACGGTGGGGACGTGTCCGGTGAACGGCTCGACGCTCGCCCAGTCCAGAAACCGGCCGGCATGGACGTGGCCGGCCAGTCGCCGAGGCAACACCCTGCGGGTGAGCCCTCGCAGGCTGGTGTCGACTCCGACCACTCGATACCAGCCGTCGACACGCGCCAACTCGATCTCGTTGGTGCGTACCAGGCGGGCGCCGTCCACGTTGATCAGCTGACGGTCGAGCACGTCCTTTTTCAGCAATACCTCGGCGGGCCGGCGTTCGAACGGGCGCAGGTCGAGCCGCGCCTGACCAAGCTCGACGTGCTGGTGGGCGACTTCGCTGATCACCTCGGCGGGGACGAACACTCGCCGGCCGGCCACGGTTGCGAGTACGCCGCTGACCTCGGGGTAGTCCGCGCCCAGCCGCACGACCACGTCTTCGACCCGGCCGAGCCGTCCCCCGTCCCCGTCGCGAAGCGCGCCGCCGGTGATCAGCGAAAGGTGCAGGATCGGCAGGACATCGACCGTCGGCATCCCACAACAGTACTAGCCGTGCAGACGGTACATCCGCAGCCGGCCGAAGTCCTTGGCCGCGGGCAGGTGACCGACGTAATCACACACCATCGGGGCGTCGTGCAACGTGAGCGATGCCGAGAACGGCTCGGTCACGTACACGGCTCCGGCCGGGGTGACCGGCTCGATCCGAGCGGTGCGGCTGATGTGGGTGCCGATGAACGTGTCGACCCCAAGCACCGGCTCATACACCGGGAAGACCGGGCCGACGTGGGCACTCAGCCGCAGCGCGAGGTGATCGGGAAGGCCCAGCATGACGAGGTCGATCGATCCCATCACGCGCTGGAGTTCGAGTGCGCAGGCGGCCGCGGCGGCAGCGTCGGTCAAGACCACATAGATGCCGTCGCCCCAGGTGTTCTTGAACTCGACCTCGGTCGCGAACCGCGCGAGCACGTCACCGAACGCACCCAGCACGTGGTCGTTGAACACGGGCAGCTGCTCGTCGGTGAGCTTGGAATACCCGCGGATATCACCAAACACCACGGCCCGCACCACCCGCGGGGGAGGCCCGCCGACCCGGGGCGTGGGGGGTGCGGGGGGATTGCCCGGCTTCGGTTGTGAGGGCGGCGTCACGATCACGGCTTCGTGTCCGTGGCGTCGCCACTTCGCAACGTCGGCGCCCGTGCCGGCCTCGCCGCCGTCGTGGACGCCGTCCCACACCGCCAGTTGCACCACCGCCGAGTCCAGGTACCGCGCTCGCTGCAAGGCGAGTCCCATGGCCAGATCGGTGCCGTACCCAAACAGCTGGTCATCACCGAGATACGCATCATCGGTCGCGAAGCTGACCGACTCGGCGGCCGCCAGGCAGCGTTCGAAGCGGGCGACCCACTCGGGTCCGCCGTCGGCGACAGACGCGTCGATGAACTCAGCCGTCGCGAACGGAAGGATCACATGCAGCTTGGCGCCGCGGGCGAGGAGCGCCTCGGCCCACATGATGTCGGCGCCGTTTGCCAACGCGCCATATCCATATCCGGGCGCGAGCCGGTCGACCTGGAAGGCGATTTCGCGCGCGACACTCGGCTCGTCGTCGGGCGGGAACCGGGAGGCCGGCCCCGTGCCGATGCGATGGCCGCAATAGTGGCAGACCGACGGGCCCGCCAGAGCCGCCAGCACGTCCTCGGCCTGGCCGGTTTCGGCGCATACCATCCGCAGTTGCCGGCGGGTGGTCGAGAGCGCGCCGAAGTCGTCGTCGTTGAGCGCAGCCGCGGACTCCAGCGCCGCGCGAGCCTCGCCCACCCGGCCGAGTAGCAGCAGCGCCTCGGCCTCGGACACGATTGCGTAGTACGAGCGATCCTCGGCGCGCGAGAGTTCCTCGAGCACGCTGGAGGCGAGTGCCCGCGCTGCCTGGGCGTCTCCTGCGACCAGTGTCATGGTGGCGGCGTTGACGCCGGGGTAGTAGCCGCCGTCGCGGTCGAAGATCTGGCGGTAGAGCTCCGCCGACTCTGTGGCGAGCTGCTCTCGCCGGGAGCCGACCGTGGCCAGCGCACGATCCTTTGCGATCCGCGCGGCCAGTGCGCGTGCGTCCTGGTCGTCGACATCTCCCAGCCGGTAGTCGGCATACCGGCGCTCGGCCTCGGTGGTGGACCCGGCCCGGGCCAGGCCGAGCACCGCGCGGTGCTTGAGCCACACGCTCTCGGGATGATCGGCAAGCGCCTGCTCGGCCAGGTCAACCGCGGCCAGCAGCTCGCCGTCACGCTCGGCCGCGCGGACTGCGGTCATCCATCCCTCCAGCGTGTTGGGCGGTGACATCGCGGTCGATCCTAACGCCGGCCTCGCGCGGAGTACCGTTTCCTCGTCGCCAACCGTGAGGAGAACACCATGAAGGTCACCAAAAACAGCGTCGAGACGATGGCCGGGCCGGAGGAGTGGTTCACCGGAGCGGTGTTCATCGATGCCGTCGCGGTACCGTCTGACGGTTCACGTATCAGCGCCAGCAGCGTTCACTTCACCCCCGGTGCTCGCACCGCCTGGCACACCCATCCCAACGGTCAGACGATCTTCGTCACCGAGGGCATGGGTGTCGCGCAGCGCCGCGGCGGGCCGATCGAGGTGATCCGACCTGGTGATCGGGTGTTCTTCGAGCCGGGTGAGGATCATTGGCATGGCGCGGCCCCCGGCCGGTTCATGACCCACCTCGCGATGATGGACGTCGATGATGACGGGAACAACGCGACCTGGGGTGAGCACGTCACCGACCAGGAGTACAACGCCGCGCGCGGCTAGCGAAACTCGACGTCTGCGCTTGCGACGGTGCCCGCGGTGCGGCCCGGCGCGGTGTGGTTGTCCCAGTAGAGGTTGGTGTGGGCAATGACCTTGTCGGGGGTCGGGGCGCCCCATTCGCTCAGATCCTCGGTGGTGTGGGCATCGCCCACGAGGGTCGCGTCATAGCCCCTCACAACCGCCCCGTGCAGGGTCGATCGCACGCACTCGTCGGTCTGGGCGCCGACGACCACCAGCCGTCCAACGCCGAGGCCCAAAAGGACGCGCTCGAGCTCGGTCTCCTCGAATGCGTCTCCATAGGTCTTCTCGACCAGCGGCTCGGTGGCGGCCGGGCTGAGTTCGGGCACGATCCGCCACGTATCCGAACCCTTGACGAGCTGTTCGCTCGAGTGCTGTACCCAGACGACGGGCACGTCCTCGGTGCGCGCCCGCTCAACCAGGCTGCTCACATTCGCGACGACCTGGTCGCGGTTGTGGGCGCCCTCGACCACCCCCTGTTGGACATCGATCACGACGAGTGCGGTGTTCGGCCGGTTTTCAAGAGTGGTCATCTGCTCCCCCTGGTGTTGCCTGGCTCCGATATCCCCGAACCGTACCCGCCCGCCCGGGATGAATAACGGTGCCAGGCACCGTTATTCACAACATCTCGGCGATCATCGCCGCCGCGCGGGCTGCGCCGTCGGTCTCGACGTCGCGGTAGGCGACCGGGCGGCCGATCTCCTCGGAAATCGCCTGGGCGATGGTCTCGGGCGTCGAGCTCTCGAACTCGAGGCAGCGGCCGCTGCCGTAGCGCTCGAGCCGGTGGCGGACATGGAAGTTCTGCTCGAAATGATGCTTGAGCGGGAAGTACAGAAACGGACGCTTGGACGCGGTCAGCTCCATGGCGGTGGTCAGCCCTCCCTGGACGACGGCCAGGTCACACGCCGCCAGGTGGCGATACAGGTCATGCACGTACGGGCGTACTTCCAGCCCGTCCTGAGCGGGCAACGTGGCCGGGTCGATGCGTGGCCCGGCGACCGCGATCATGCGCAGCTCGGGCACCCGCCGTTTCGCTTCGGGGAAGGCGTCGATCACTCGTGAAAGCAGAGCGCGACCGACACCCGACCCGCCCACCGTGACGATGCAGACCTTCTCGTCGGGCCGGTAGCCGAGCTCGGCCCGGAGTTCGTCTCGGTCGAGCGCGGCAGCGTCGAAGCCGGTGACGTAGCCGGCGAAGTCGTAGTGCGACTCGGTCCAGTCACGAATCGCGGGGAGGTCGGCGCCGAATGTCTCGGGCACGATGTCGTCGGGATTACCGACGAAGATGGCGCGATCGCGCAGCCGCGGGAAGCGGGCGATGTGCTCGATCATCTCGGCGTTGTAGTCAGTGGTCACGAACGCCTCCCGATCGCCGCCGTCGGGCATTGGAATCCAGCCGACGAAGTCGGTCAGCCAGCAGTAGGCGGCGCGCTTGAGCTCGGGGTTCTCGTGCAGGAAGTAGTCGACCTCCCAGGCCTCGTCGCCGATCCAGACGTCGTACGGTCGCGCCGTCGCGACGTCGTTGAAGACCATGAAGTTCGCCACCATGATCTCGTCCATCCGCCGGATCGCCTGGAAGCAGTGGAGGTCGTGCTCGGCCGACTCCGACTCGATGTGCCGCGACTCGCTGGCGAGCTCGGCGCTGGCCGGATGGATCCGCTCACCGCAGGCTTCGAGCACGCGGGTGACCGGATCCTGCGCCAGCCACTCGATCTCCAAACCGGGACGCAGCTTGCGCAGCTCGCCCGCGATCGCGATGTCTCGCTGAGCGTGCCCGAGCCCGATCGGCGATGACACAAAGAGCGCCCGTTTGGGCCGGCTGCGGCCCCGTGTCCACCGACGCTCGGTGGTCTCGGTCGGGGCCGCGATGAGGTCACGTAACCTCAGGTTGACACCGACGGGGTCGCGGGCCTGCGGACAATGACCCGACCCCTCCATGGTGACCAGCGCGCCAGCCGTGACCCGCGCCAGCTCCGCTCCCCAGGCGTGCGGGACAATCTGGTCATCCGACCCGTGGATCACCGTCACCGGGCAGCGCAGACTGCGGCAAAGCGCGCGTGCTCGCTCGGGGTCAAGGCCCGGCACCTCGGCGGCGATCAGGGTCTCGGCGTCGGTCTCGAGACCCCATCCGACGCAGTCTTCGATCTGCTTGGTCGAGTGCGGTTCGGTGAACACCTGCTCGAAGAAGAACTCGACGAATCCGGGATAGTCGCGGCGCCAGGAGTGGGCGTTATAGCGCTCCCAGCCCTCGTCGCCGCCGGTGTCCTCGTGGAACCTCTCGCTGGCCGATCGCTCATCACCAGGTTCCAGGGCGAGGTCGACCAGCGGGCCGATCAGCACGAGGCCCAGCACCCGCTCGGGATGCTCCGCGGCGAAGATCAACGATCGCTGGGCGCCCAGCGAAAGGCCGACCAGCACCGCGGCCTGAACCTCTGCGGCGTCCATCACCGCCAGGATGTCGCCGGCGAACTCGTCCTCGCTGTAGGCCGCCGGATCCTGCGGACGGTCGGAGCCGCCGTTGCCTCGTGGGTCGAACGTCACCACCCGGTGGCGTCGCGCGAAGTCGGGGATCTGGAGCTTCCAGCAACGCGAGTGGATGATCGACCACGTCGGTGCAAACACCACCGCGGGGTCGCCCGCACCGTACTCCTCCCAGTGGATCCGGATACCGCCACGGTCGACCAGCCCCTCACGATCGGGGTACCGCGCTCGAGTCATCGCATACACCACACCGCCGTGATGATCCGCCACCCTTCGGGCATCTCGATCAGGCCAAGCAGATCGACGTAGCGGTGATTCAGGCAAACGACGCTTGCGATCCCGCCGCCGAGGTAGTCGATGCGAATCTCGAGTCGCCGGTCGGGAGCATCCTCGCTGACTCCCACGCCCTCGCGAGTGGCCGTGACCATGTCGTCCTTGGTGAGCGTTTCGAGCGCATCGGGGTCGTCGCCCTCGACGCCGCGGCAGCACTTGGCGAGCCCGCTATGAAGCGCCCTTTCCATGCGCTCGGGATCGCCGTCGAACCATCCTTCGGCGTAGTCGCTCACGGTCGCGATCACCGCCTCGCGCTGGGCCGTGGTTTCAGTTGTCGCCATCATGCACCTCCCGTCGTTGCTCCAGTTTCAGGAGCCATGTGTTGAACCACCCGATCAGCTCGGCGTGGCCGGTTGTGATCTCGCTCAGGCGCTCGACGTCGACGCCCTGGGTGAACGTCATCACCAGAGCCACCGCCGCCTCCAGCGGCAGCTCCTCCTCGGTGAGTCCATACTCGTCCTGGGCCTGGGCGAATGCTTCGCGCAGCACACCTCGCCACGCATCGTTGACGCCGGCCACTCGGGCACGAAGCTCGGGCCGGTTCCAGCCGAGCGACTGGAGCTCGAGCCACACCTTCGCGTACCCGCCGGCCAGGTCGGCTTCCATGTACTCCATCGCCTGTAGCCACTTCTCCCGAAACGGCGCGGCGCCGGCGTACATCGCCCGCTGGCGCTCGATCAGGCGATCCGTGAACCGCTCGAGCACCGCCACCATCAGCTCCTCCAGCGAACCGAAGTGGTGGTAGACGAGACCCTGATTGACCCCGGCGGCGCGCGCGACTCGGCGGGTCGTGAGCCCATCGCGGCCGTCGCTCACGAGCAGCCGCTCGGCCGCGTCCAGCAGCGCCTCCGCGCCGCCGCCCCAGGCCACACGCTGTGTTTGCGTCGCCAAGCCAACTCCTAGTCGGACGACTAATCTAGTCGATAGACTAACACACCGTCGACCCGAACGCTAAACGCTCGCCGCCAGCCGAGCCTGCGGGCGCAGCGTCTGGCGAAGGGTGGCGACCAGGTCGCGCTGGATCACGTCGAGAAAGACGCGGGAGACGGCGTCACCGCCGTTGTAGATCTGTTCGAACGGTCCACGTGGCAGCACGAGCAGCAGCGCCCGTTCGCGCGTGATCGCGGTCACGGGCGAGGGCAGCCCGTCGATCAGGCTTTCGTACCCGAACGCCTTGCCCGGGCCTGCGAGGCCGACTCGGATCCGCCGCTCGCCGCGCACCAGCACCTTCTCAACGGCGCCGTTGATCGTCAGGTAGCAGGCGGTCGAGGGCGCGCCTTCGACGAGGAGCGTGCGGCCCGCCGGGCACATCGCGTACTTCCCCGAGGTCAGGAATCCCCACAGCGCGAGCGAGTCGAAGTCGTGGAAGGTCGCCAGCCGCCGAACGTACTTACTGTCGGGCGGGCCGCAGTACTCCAGATCGGCGAATGCACGCTCGGCATCCTCGACCGGCGGCCCCCCCAGGTCACTGGGAAGTGAGGCGGTGAGATCCAGAAGCTGGCTGCGATGGCGGGCAACGAGCAGTTCCGCGAGCCGGTGCTTGAGCGTGAACGATGACGGCACGTGGCGGGCAAGGAGTGCGGTGAAGTCGGCTTGGCTGAGTACCAGCAGGGAGGTGTTCTCGGTCGCGCGCACGCTCATCGAGTGCTCGCCGCCGTCGAGCAGCGCGAGCTCGCCGACCATTTCGCCGGGGCCGGCGCGCGCGACCTGCACCTCGCGGTTGCCCGAGACGCGGAGCGACACCGCAAGTCCTCCGTCGACCACGAACGCCATCTCGTGCGCTCGCTCGCCCTGGCTCCACAGGGGCTCACCGTAGCCCAGCTGTTTGCGACGAAGCATCCCTGCCAGCTCGGCCAGGTCTGCATCGTCTCGGCCTTCGAACAACGAAACGGTGGCGAGGAACTCGGTGGTGGGGTCAGACATCCAGGTCGCGAGTCTCGAATTCGAGTCCGGTGGGGGTGAGCTCGGCGGTCAGCATCGAGTACTCCGGCACCTCGAGCCAGCTCGAATGCTCGGTCGTGAGCGGCTCGGAGGCGATGATCACCGAATGCGGAGACTCGCCTGCGGTCATCTGCCAGCTGTCATATTCCCTGGCGTACTGGTCGCCGATGGCATACCACAGGCTCACGAACGGCAGGTCGGTCTCGAGCATCTCGTCCTGAGGTGGATACCAGCCGTAGTCGAATGAAAACCGGGTGGCGATGACGGTGCGGCCGGTGCTGAGCAGCAGGTTCACGGGCGAGGAGGTATCGATGCCGTGGTCGTCGCGAACCGTCCGCAGGATCCTGAGCGCAGCGGCGGTCGCATCGGCGAGCTCGGCGGTCTCGGGCGCCCCGTACGGGTCTTCAAGCTGCGAGAGGACGAGGGCGTAGATCCATTCCGAGTCGGTCGTGCCCTCGATCCGCTGCGCCAGCTCGGGTCGCACATGGTCGACGAGTGCATAGCGCATGCGGGCGAACTGGCGCAGGTGCCCGTTGTGCGCGAGCACCACGTGGGCGCCGGGGAACTGGAAGGGGTGCAGATTCGTGTCGGCCACCACCGCCTCGTCGGAGTAGGTGACCCCGCGCACGTGGGCGATCAGGCAGGTCGGGGCGACCTTGGCGGAGAGCAGCCGCAGATTGCGGTCAAACGACGGCAGGGTGGTCGTGCGGTAGCTGAACGGCGCGTCCGGTCGCAGCGAGGTTGGATCCCAGGCCTTCATCCCGAATCCGGCGAGGTTCAGGAAGGTGTTCATCATCTGTGGGCTGTACGACTGCCGAACGAGACTGTTGTCGGTGTCGAACAGGAGATGCTGCATCGGGAGCGCCGCACCGAGGTAGGCCAGGATCCGGCACATGCCCCCAATCGTACCCGGTGATGGGACATCCCCGGACGGTGATATTTTTCGGCAAAGCCGAGGAGGGTTCGTGAAGCAATTCAGGTGTGGCGACGTCGTTCCGGGCTGCGAGTGGGTCACCCGAAACGACGACGAGACGGAGCTGTTCGAAGACATCCATTCCCACGCTCGCGACGCCCACGGGATGGACGAGGTGCCGCCCGAGGTGCTCGAAGCGATCCAGGGCGTGATTACCGAGGTTTAGCTTCGGGCTCCGGCACGGGAGTCGCGCCGGTTTCGAGAAACGTCTCGATCGCACGCGAATATGGTGCGAGTTCGAGCGCCTGTTCGGCGATCCAGGAGTCGCTGTAGTAGGTCCCGGCGTATCGGTCGCCGCCGTCGCAAATCAGCGTCACGACGCTGCCATGCTCGCCGCGGGCGAGCATCTCCGAGACCAGGGTAAACGCGCCCCAGACGTTGGTTCCGGTCGAGCCTCCAACGCTGCGCCCGGTGCGTTCGGTGACCAGTCGCATGGCCGCGATCGACGCCGCATCGGGCACCTGGATCATCCGATCCACGATGTCGGGAAGAAACGACGGCTCGACTCGCTGGCGGCCGATGCCTTCGATCCGCGAGGGCCGCCCGGTGAACGTCTGCGGGTCGCCGCTCCACGCGGAATAGAAGATCGAGTCCTCGGGGTCAACCACACACATCTGGGTGTGGTAGCGGCCAAAGCGGGCGTAGCGCCCGATCGTCGCGCTGGTGCCGCCGGTGCCCGCGCCCACGACGATCCACCTGGGGATGGGATGGCGTTCCAGCTCCATCTGGGTGAAGATCGACTCGGCGATGTTGTTGTTGCCGCGCCAGTCGGTCGCACGCTCGGCGAACGTGAACTGGTCGAGAAAGTAGCCGCCATCCGTTGCTGCGAGCCGCTGGGCCTCGTCGTACATGGTGGTGGGGTCGTCGACCAGGTGGCACACCGCTCCCTGTTCTTCGATCAGAGCGAGCTTCTCGGGGCTGGTGGACGCCGGCATGACGGCGATGAACGGCAGCCCGAGAAACCGTGCGAAATACGCCTCCGAGACGGCGGTCGAGCCACTCGAGGCTTCCACGATTGTCGTTCCCTCGACGATCCAGCCGTTGCACAGGCCGTACAGGAAGAGCGAGCGCGCGAGCCGATGCTTCAGCGATCCGGTGGGATGCACCGACTCGTCCTTGAGGTAGAGGTCGATGCCCCATTCCTCGGGCAAGGGGAATGCGTGCAGGTGCGTGTCGGCCGAGCGGTTGGCATCCGCTTCGATGCGACGCACAGCCTCATCCGCCCAGTCTCTCGAAGTCACCCCTACAGTTTGCTCTATCGCGACGGTTCTATGCGCTACGCACTCACGGCGACGCCGTTATCGACGAGCGCCGAGACCTCCGCGAAGCGAACCGTCGGCTCAGCGCCGTAGAACTCGATGATCTGCTGGCTGAGTTCCGGCGTGAAGAATTCGCGGGCCGCCTGCTCTGAGTCCCACACGTAGGTATTCGTGACCGTTGCGGCCTGCTCGTCCCACATGAACACCTTGCTGCGCAGGCCGGCCATGCCTTCGAACATGGGCGCCGCTTGCTCGGCGACCGCGTTAGCGCGACTGCGGTCGAGGCTCTCGCTGGGCCCGATGGTGACGATGACGCCAATCATGGATCCTCCCCGGTCTCGTGGCTAAAGCTGCAAAGCCCATCATCCCACACGGTGAATAACGGTGCCAGGCACCGCTATTCACCTTGACGGTTCCCGGTCGATGAGAATGCCGCAGTCTCGCTCGATGCATTCGCTGGTACGGTCATCGAATGGAAGCGACCGGACGGGTGACCCTGATCACCGGGGCAGGACGTGGGATCGGCCGTGCGACCGCGCGGACGCTTGCAGCGCGCGGCGAGCGGGTGATGGCGGTCTCGCGGACAGAGCGCGAGCTGGTGGATCTTGCCGCCGAAACGGTCGCGATCAACGGCAGCGCGATCACCGTCGCCCTGGGTGGGGTGTGGTGAGCTCGGTGGACTACTGGATTCGCCGCTCACCGTTCTTCGAGGGCACCCGCCGGGCCGGGTGCGAGCGGTTCTCGTTCGCCAACCACATGTACCAGCCGGCGTCGTTCGGCGGTGATCAGCTCGAGGCTTACTGGAAGCTGATCAACGACGTCACGTTGTGGGATGTCGGCACCGAGCGCCAGGTCGAGATCACCGGGCGCGATGCGTTTGCCTTCACCAACATGCTCACGCCGCGCGACCTGCACAAGTGTCCGGTTGGTCGCGCCCGGTATGCACTGATCACCTCGGAATCCGGCGGGATAGTGAACGATCCGGTGCTGCTTCGCCTCGCCCAGAACCATTTCTGGCTGTCGACATCTGACAGCGACCTGCTGCTGTGGGCCAAGGGAGTGGCGGTCAACTCGGGGTTCGAGGTCGAGATCGGCGAGCCCGACGTCTCGCCGGTGCAGATCCAGGGCCCGAAGGCGGCGGGCGTGCTGGAGGCGCTGTTCGGCGATCGTGTGCGGCTGGCGCCATACGAGCTGACCGAGACCGAGCTCGACGGGATACCGGTACTGGTCTCGCGCACGGGCTGGAGCGACCGGGTGGGATATGAGATCTTCCTGCGCGACTCGCGCTTCGGGGATGCGCTGTGGGATCGGATTCTGGCGGCAGGTGAGCCGTTTGGAATGGCCGTCACCGGCCCGTCAGACGCGAACCGGGTGGAAGCCGGCATCCTGGGATACCGCTGCGATATGGATCTCGACACCAACCCCTACGAGGTTGGTCTGGGGCGGCTGGTCGACCTCGATACGGAAGACGACTTCATCGGCAAGGCGGCGCTTCGGAGGATCCACGAGCAAGGGATCAGCCGAAAACTGGTCGGCGTGGTGATCGCCGGCGAGCCGCTCCCGGTGGCGTTCGAGGATCGCTGGCCGGTGCGCGCCGAGGGCACCGAGATCGGCTACATGACAGTGGCCGTGCATTCCCCCCGGCTCGATCGGAACATCGGCTATGCGATGCTCGAGATCGGGCACTCCGAGCTGGGTACCGAGCTCACGGTGGACGCTCCCTGGGGGCCGGCGACCGCCACCGTGGCCGAGAAGCCGTTCATTCAGCCTGAGAAATAGCGGCGCGGCCCGTAACGTTCTCGGAACGAGTTGGGGTTAGGCTCGACCCATCACCGTGAACGCGAATCCACGCCGTGCTCCGACACCGGTGAGCGGTCCGACGCCGCCGGTGCTGGCGATCGCCGCGACCGCTCTGGGCGGGGTGGTGGTGGTGTTGCTGGCCGCGGCGGTGGCGCTCGGCGAGATGGCTCATCAGTCGGTCGTTTCGAGCGCTGCTTCCGGCGCGCCGCTGATCGTCGCGTTTCTGGTCGTGGGAGTGGTGGTGGCGCGACGCCAGCCCCACCATCCGATTGGCTGGATGCTGCTCGGGATGGCGCTGTTCTTCATGGTCACCGCCGACGCGTCGACGTACTCGGTGCTGGACTACCGCGACCACCGGGGGCTACCGCTCGGGTGGCTGGCCGTGGTGCTCCAGCCGTCGTGGGCGCCTGCGATCGTGCTGTTCGGGGTCGCGATCATGCTGTTTCCCGACGGCAACCTGCCGGCACGCCGGTGGCGCTGGGTGATGTGGGCATACCTCAGCCTCGCCGCGGTGTGGGTGTTCGGCGCCTTTGGGATCTCTGTCGCCGCGGTCATCGAGGGCCACGTTCACGTCACATCGGGTGGGGATCTGACCACGCTTGATCACGCAAGAGGCCGTGACGCGTGGTGGGCCGACGTCCAGAACCTGTACTTCCTGGCGTTTGCGGCGATCTTGCTGGGCTGGCTCGTCTACCAGATTCCGCGCTTTCGCCGAGCGACCGGAGAGCGACGCCAACAGCTGAAGTGGCTGATGGGTGGTGGGGCGGTCGCGGTGATCTGCGGTCTGATCGCGGTGTCGGGAGGTGCGGCGGGTGGCGTCGCCATTGTCGGGGTCACCGCGCTGCCGTTCAGCCTTGGCATCGCGATCCTCAAGTATCGCCTGTACGACATCGACGTCATCATCAGAAAGACGTTGGTGTACGCGACGCTCGTCGGGATGCTCGCGGTGGTGTATCTGATCGGCGTCTATCTGATCGACGAGTTGCTGCAAACACTCACCGGGCAGTCGAGCGCCCTGGCGGTGACCATCTCGACGTTGGTGGTGGCTGCTGCGTTCCAGCCGCTGCGAACCCGCATTCAGCGAGCGGTTGACCACCGGTTCTATCGTCAGAAGTACGACTCGGCAACCACATTGGATGCGTTCACCAGCAGGCTTCGCGAGCAGATCGACCTCGATGCGCTTCATACCGACGTGCTCGACGTGATTCAGGCCACGGTTCGCCCAGCCCACGCAAGCATCTGGCTGCGACCGCCCGACAAGGGCGATCGCTCGTCACCTTCCTGATCCCATCGGTCTCGGAACCGCCTGTCATACTTCGGCCACTATCGAGGCGCTCCCGAGTTCACCCCGAGTTCATATCGTCGGCGCGGGACCTGTGGGTCTCATGTTGACGGCGCTGCTCCAGTCGATGGATGGGGTGACTGTCAACCTGTACGAAAAGCGACGCGAGTACACGCGCACGCGCATGGTTCGGCTGGCGCCGTACCTGGTGGCGGATTCGGTCGAGAGCTATAGCAGCGACCATATCGATGGGGAGACCGTGGCGGCCGTGTTCGACCCCCCAGAGCTCGACCAGAGCCTCGAGTTCAGGCGGTCGATCGCACCGGATCTGATGGCGCTGCTACGTGGATGGTCGCAGGGGTTTTGTCCACTCAACGCGATCGAACGTTCGCTCAGCGACCTGATCGACGAACGCGGTCTGGAGACGGTTACGCGTACGGTCGGGATCGTGTCTGAGGACGACGCGGTCGCGATGCTCGAGCCGGGAGACATCCTGGTGGACTGCTCGGGCTGCGGCTCGCTTCTCCGTGACCACCTGTTGCCCAGCTCGTTGGCGGCAGATGATGACGCAAACACGCTCAACATCAGGCTCGAATATGCGCTTGTGATCACGTTTCTGTACGGCCAGTCGTATGAATGCAACGAATACTGCAAGTACTACAAGAACGTGGACAACGTGCACTACAAGTTCATTCCGGCGGTGCACCGCACCTACTACGACGGCAACATCAGCCACGTCACCGGTATCGTCAACATCACGGCTGAGGACTATGCGGCGATGCCGCCGCGGTTCGACGGTGAGTGGCTTCGAGGCAACTTCCCGGGGGTGGCTGAGTCGATGGATCGGTTCATCGACAAGGTCAAGATGGAGACTCAGGGTGAGCTGGTGGGCGATCTCGAGATCGTCCGGATCCCCCTGAACCTCTACCGTGCTCGAAACTCGACCAGCCGGCACTGGCGCACAGAGGGGCCGCGCGACCACCCGTTCGTCACCACTCCGGTGTTCCTGCTGGGTGATTCGGCGATCGGCTCGCCCTATTTCCAGTCGATCTCGCTGGGCTTCGAGTGTGCGATGTTCCTCGCGGGGCTGATCGGAGAGCGGCATGAGCTACCGCTGCGAGACGTGCAAGACCGCTACGAGCTGCTCATGTACAAGCAGTGGCTACGGGTCTACATGCGCAGCAAGATGATCAAACACAACAAGGATCTGTTCGAGCACGTCGACGACAAATACGCCCTGCTGGAGCGCCTCCACATCTACTGAATAAATGGTGCCAGGCACCATTTATTCATGGGGCTGGTTTGTTGCGGTGTTGTGACATTTGGCGGCGGCGGCTGGCGGTGGTGGCCACGATCGCTGCCACGCCGAGGTACACGAAGAAGGTCACGATGCTCTCCCCTGACTCGATCCGAAACGAGTAGTACGGCATCGTGAAGAAGTAGTTGAAGGTCAGCGCGCCGACCGCCGCCATCGTGAGCGCGACCCACACCCCGCCGATGGTCGAGACCAGCACGGGGATCAGCAGCACCAGCGCGATGGTTCCGGTGTTGAGCCGGTCGCGGAACGGTACCAGCGCCACCGATAGGGCCGCCAGAACTGCAATCGCAGGAATCACACCGGACATCGCCCGGCTGAGCGTGTCGATCTCCGGTGGCGTCACGTGGTCGTTGGTGTCGTTTCGCATGCCCCGAGACTATCGCCTCTTGCGCGCGGCACTTAGCGATTTCAGGGTTTCTTAAGGCACACAGTTATGACCTTAAGGGGGCCTTCAGATCGCCAAACCTACACTCGCTTCATAACGTTTCAAAACTCGAGGTGAGTAATGTTGGATGTGTATTCAGTGGTGCTGATGGTGGGCGTGCTTGCAGCCATGGTGGGGCTCGTCTGGGCCTTGGAGCGAGTGTGATGAGCGCGGGAAGTGTCTTTGGACTGGTGATATCGATCGCCGCGTTTCTCTACCTCTCCTACGCGCTTTTTCGGGGTGAGAACCTGTGACCACTCTGGGCGTCTTGCAGATCGCCGTCTTTCTGGTGATTCTCACCGTTGCGGCGCGCTGGTTTGGCAGCTACATGGCGTGGGTGTACTTCTCGGCCGGGCCGCGCTCCACGCGCGTGCTCGGGGCCGGCGAGCGCGGGCTGCTGCGGCTGTTGCGGATCGACCGCGACCACGAGGAGCAGACGTGGCAGGGGTACTCGGTCAGCGTGATCGCCGTCAGCCTCGTGTTTGTGCTCGCGCTGTACGTGCAGTTGCGAATCCAAAACCACCTGCCGTTGAACCCTGACGGCCTGCCGTCGGTGAACGCCGGACTCGCCTTCAACACCGCAACCAGCTTCCTCACCAATACCAACTGGCAGTACTACGCGGGTGAGTCGACCATGTCCTACCTCACCCAGATGGCTGGGCTGGCGGTACAGAACTTCATCTCGGCCGCGGTGGGGATGGCGGTACTGGCCGCGGTCATCCGCGGATTCTCACATCGAGACCTTCACACACTGGGGAACTTTTGGGTGGATCTGTACCGGTCGCTGGTCTTCATCCTGTTGCCGATAGCCGTGGTGGGGGCGATCGTGCTGGTGTCCCAGGGAGTGCCCGACACCTTCTCGGGGCACGCCGTGGTGCACACGCTCCAGGGCGGCACGCAAGACATCGCCCGCGGACCGGTTGCCTCCCAGGTCGCGATCAAGCACCTCGGCACCAACGGCGGCGGGTTCTTCAACGCCAACTCGGCCACGCCGTTTGAGAGTCCGACGAGCTTCACCGGCTACCTCGAGCTGTTTCTCGAGCTGCTGATCCCGTTTGGGTCGATCTTCATGTTCGGACGGGCGATCAACGCCATGCGACATGCCTGGACGATCTTTGCGGCGGTCGCGGTGATCTTTGTGATCGGCATCGCGATCAACGTCCCATCCGAGCAGCAGGGCTCGGCGGCACTGCAACGTGCGCACGTCGGCACCAGCGCCACCGCGACACAGAGCGGCGGCAACATGGAGGGCAAAGAGGTGCGCTACGGGCTGGCCGAGACCGGAGTCTTCACCGTCGGCACGACCAACACTTCGACCGGCGCGGTGGTCGCGAGCCATGACTCGATGACGCCCCTCGGTGGCGCGGTCGCGCTGGTCGATATCTTCATGGGTGAGATCACCCCGGGAGGCGTGGGGGTGGGAATGAACGGGATGCTGCTCTACATCATCCTTGCGGTCTTCATTGCGGGTCTGATGGTGGGACGCACGCCTGAATATCTCGGCAAGAAGATCGACGCCAAACAGATCAAGCTCGCGCTCGTCGGGACGGTGTTCGTGCCAGTCATCGTGCTCGTGATGACTGCAATCGCGGTCGCGACCCACGCCGGGCTGATCTCGATGTACAACACCAGCGCGCATGGGTTCAGCGAAGCGCTGTATGCCTATACGTCGCAGGGCAATAACAACGGCAGCGCGTTTGCTGGATACACCGGCGGACTGGGATACAACCTCGCCGACTACATGGGTGGCGTCGGCATGATGCTCGGCCGCTTTGTCCTCATCATCACCACGCTGTGTGTGGCGGGCTCGCTCGCAGGCAAGCGTGTGCACCCCGCCGGTGCCGGCACGTTGCGTAACGACACACCGATGTTTGGCGTCATGATCGTCGGCGTCATCATCCTGATCTCAGCGCTCACGATCCTGCCCGCCCTCGCGTTGGGCCCGCTCGTGGAGCAGCTTTCAAACGGGAGGTTGTTCTAAATGGCTGTCGAGCTACGCCGCTCGCTGATCGTGGTCATCCTGAGTGTGATCGCGTTCGGGCTGGTGTATCCAGTCGCGATGCTCCTGGTCTCTCAGGTGGCGTTTTCGTCGCAGGCCAATGGCAGTCTGATCACCGACAACGGTCGCACCGTCGGCTCGTCGCTGATCGCGCAGGGGTTCAGCAAGCCTCAGTACTTTCTCGAGCGACCGTCGGCCACCAGCCCGTCGTATAACGCCATGGCGACAGGTGGATCGAACCTCGGCCCCAACAGCGCGTCGCTCTACAAGACGATCAAGCAGCGAGTGGCCGCGATCCTCAAGCTCGAGGGCCCGTACAACCCGGGTCTGAAAGCCGCCGACATCCCCAGCGATGCGGTCACCGCGTCGTTCTCGGGGGTCGATCCCGAGATCTCACAGGCCTACGCAAACCTCCAGGCCCCGCGAGTGGCGGCGGTACGACACCTCCCGCTCGCAACGGTCAAGACCCTGATCGCCAAACACACCGACGGACGGTTTCTCGGGCTGTTTGGTGAGCCAGGCGTGAATGTCCTTGAACTCAACCTTGCACTCGATCGGACTCAGCAATGACAGAAACCCTGCAGGCACCAATGCCGCCACTCTCCGGCGGGCAGGATGCACGACGGCCGGCAAAGCTCTTCACCCGCGAGATCGTCGTCCAGGCGACGATTGACTCGCTGCGAAAGCTCGACCCTCGCCACCAGATACATAACCCGGTGATGTTCATCGTCGAGGTCGGCTCGGCGATCACCACCGCAATCGCGCTTCTGGCGGCGTTTCGTGGCCAGGGGCACACGCTGTGGTTCACCGCGACCGTGTCGTTTTGGCTGTGGCTCACGGTGATCTTCGCGAACATCGCAGAGGCGGTTGCAGAGGGCCGGGGCAAGGCCCAGGCAGACACGCTTCGCGCCACACGCACCACGACGCTCGCACGCCGCCGCAGCGAAAGCGGCGCGATCGAGGAGGTCGCGGCTTCCGAGCTTCAGCGAGGCGACCGCGTGCTCGTGGTCGCCGGCGAGGTGATTCCCGCCGACGGTGACGTGGTCGAGGGCGCCGGCTCGGTGGATGAGTCGGCCATCACCGGCGAATCCGCTCCGGTGATTCGCGAGGCCGGTGGCGATCGCTCAGCCGTAACCGGTGGAACCAGGCTACTTTCCGACGAGCTCGTGGTGCTGGTGACCCAGGAACCGGGCAAGTCGTTCCTTGATCGGATGATCACTCTGGTCGAGGGGGCGGAGCGTCGCAAGACTCCCAACGAGATCGCTCTCAACATCCTGTTGGCGGGCTTGACGATCGTGTTCGTGGTCGCGTGTGCCACGTTGGCGCCGTTCGCTTCGTATGCCCACACGGGACTCTCGACGACCGTCCTGATTGCGCTTTTGATCGCGTTGATCCCCACCACGATCGGGGCGCTGCTCTCGTGCATCGGGATCGCTGGGATGGACCGGCTGGTGCGCCGAAACGTGCTGGCGATGTCGGGCCGAGCGGTCGAGGCTGCCGGCGACATCGACGTGCTGCTGCTCGACAAGACCGGCACGATCACACTCGGAAACCGCCAGGCATCGGAGTTCATACCCGCCGACGGGGTGGGGGAGCACGATCTGGCCGAGGCCGCCCAGCTGGCGTCGCTCGCCGACGAGACGCCGGAGGGCCGTTCGATCGTCGTTTTGGCCAAGCAGTACGGGATCCGCGAACACGAGCTCGCACAGATGGAGGCCGAGTTCATCTCCTTCACCGCACAGACGCGGATGAGCGGTGTCGACGTCAACGGCGCCCACATCCGCAAGGGCGCACCGGACGCGATCCAGGAGTTCGTGGAGGCAAACGGCGGGCAGTTCCCGGCACAGGTGCGCGACGCCGTCCAGCGGGTGGCGTCCAGTGGCGGGACTCCGCTGGTGGTCGCGCGTGACAACTTCGTGCTCGGCGTGATCCACCTCAAGGACATCGTCAAGGGCGGTATCAAGGAACGGTTCGAGGAGCTTCGAAACATGGGCATCCGCACCGTCATGATCACCGGCGACAACCCCGTGACTGCGGCCGTGATCGCCGAGGAGGCCGGGGTCGATGACTTCCTCGCGCAAGCCACGCCCGAGGCCAAGATGGCGCTGATCGAGGAGGAGCAGGCCAAGGGCAGGATGGTGGCGATGACCGGCGACGGCACCAATGACGCTCCCGCGCTGGCGAAGGCCGACGTGGGAGTCGCGATGAACACCGGCACCCAGGCCGCCAAGGAAGCCGGGAACATGATCGATCTGGACTCCAACCCGACCAAGCTGATCGAAATCGTCGAGGTCGGAAAGCAGCTTCTGATCACGCGCGGGTCGCTGACCACATTTTCGATCGCAAACGACGTGGCCAAATACTTCGCGATCCTGCCGGCGATGTTCGCCTACACCTACGCCGCCAAGCCGGGCGAGCACGGCCCGCTTTGGACGATCAACGTCATGCACCTCGGCACCCCTGCCAGCGCGATCATCTCGGCGGTGATTTTCAACGCGCTCGTGATCCCGTTTCTGATCCCGCTGTCGCTTCGCGGCGTGCGATACCGCGCGGTCGGTGCAACCGCATTGCTTCGCAGAAATCTCCTGGTGTACGGGCTGGGTGGGATGATTTTGCCGTTCATCGGCATCAAGCTGATCGATCTGGTCGTCCACAACCTGCTGGGCGCCTGAGTGGGGGAGGCGGAAACCCGCCGCGGCCACCATCGGATCCTGCTCGGCGCGGCTGCCGGAGTCGGGAAGACGTATCGCATGTTGCTGGAGGGCCAGCAGGCGGCCGACGGCGGGATTGACGTCGTCATCGGCTACCTCGAACCGCACGATCGCAAGGACACGATCGCTGCCGCCGCGGGCCTTGAACAGGTGCCGCGCCGAGGCGTCCAGGACGCCGGCGTCGGGCTCGAGGAGATGGATCTGGACGCGGTGCTGCGGCGCGTCCCCGAGCTGGCGTTGATCGACGAGCTCGCGCATACCAACGCGCCGGGTGGGCGAAACGTCAAGCGCTACGAGGACGTCGCCGAGGTGCTCGCGGCGGGAATCGACGTGATCTCGACCGTCAACATCCAGCACCTCGAGAGCCTCAACGACGTGATCTTCGAGGTCACCGGGGTGCGGGTGCGAGAGACGTTTCCCGACAGCGTCCTGGACGACGCCGACGAGGTGGTGTTGGTCGACCTCACGCCGGAGGAGCTGCGCGACCGGATCCGGGCAGGCAAGGTGTACCCGGCTGATCGGGTGGACACCGCCCTTTCGAACTTCTTCAAGGCCGACCGGCTCTCGTCACTTCGGCAGCTGGCCCTGCGAGAGGTGGCCGAGGACATCCAGTCTCGGACATCGCCGCCGCCCACCCCCGGCGATCCGACTCCTCAGCTGGTGCGCGAGCGGATTCTCGTTCTGGTTGAGCCGCGACCGGCAGCGCAGCGGCTGATGCGCCGGGCGTGGCGCTCGGGGCAGCGCCTGGGCGCCATCGACATCGACGCGCTGTGGGCGCATAAGCCGGGCGTGACGCTGGCCGACGACGAGCGGGTGGCGCTGGCGGCGCTGCGCCGGCTTGCCGTCCTGCTGGGCATCCACTTCCTCGAGGAGGAGGATCCCGAGCCGACCCGGGCGGTCGCGCGGGTGGCCGAGGACAGGGGCAGCACGTACGTGTTTCTCGACGCTCCGGCCGAGGGCCGGCTCGATCGGTTGCTCGGGCGTTCGCCGCTGCAGCGCCTGGTCGAGGCCCTGCCGGGGATCGACATCCGGCTGTGCGCCGACCGCAGCCGTCGCAGGCGGGCCGTCTGATGCACTGGTTCTGGGGAAGGCGACGGCCGCCGCACAACTCTGGACGCCGGATTCTGGTCGCATTCTCAGACGGTCAGCTGGATCGGGTGGTGCTGAATGCGGCGCTTCGGATCGCTCGGGCCGAGGACGCGACTCTCGTGCCCGCCTACCTGATCGTCGTGCCGCTGACCTACCCGATGGACAGTCCTCTTCACGACCAGGTGGAGGCGGCGCTGCCGATTCTCGAGACGGTCGAGGACGAGGCGGGACGGGCCGGCATCGCTGTGGACGCGCGGATGGAACGTGGGCGGTCGCTGCGCGACGCGCTCACCCGGCTTTGGTCGGTGGAGGAGTTTCATCGAGTGATTCTGCCGGCGTCGACCAACGGCAACCACGGATTCGGTGAGCGCGACCTGGCGTGGGCGTTGACTCACGCCCCGACCGAGATGCTGGTTCTGCGGCCCGCCCCGGAGGAGGTGCCATGACCCGCCGGCACGTTGTTGCGGTGCTCTCGAGCGTGTTGGCCGTGACCGCGGCCACCCTGGCGGTCGCTGTGCTGAAGGACATCGCACCGGTCGTCAGCCTTGGGGTGCTGTACGTCCTTGCGGTGCTGCCGATTGCGGTGGCATTCGGTCTCGGCTACTCGGTGGTGGTGTCGGTGGCGAGCATGCTTGCCTTCAACTGGTTCTTCTTGCCGCCGGTGCACTCGTTCACCCTGGCTGATTCACGTAACTGGGTGGTGCTGGCGGTGTTCGTCATGACCGCGGTGGTGGTGAGCGTGCAGGCCTCACGATCGCGCGGGCGGGCGGTGGCGGCCGAGCAACGAGAGCTGGAGACGGCGACCATCGCTCGGCTGGCCACGTCGCTGCTTGGGGGAGACACCCTCAGCGACCGGCTCGGTGACCTCTCGCGCGATACGGCCAGGGTGCTCGACGCCAAACAGGCGCGGATCGAGCTGGGACCTCCGCACCCTGCAGGAGCCGGAGAGTCGCCGCTGCCCCTGGCGGTCGAGGGCCGGGCGATCGGCACCGTGTACCTCGACGACCACGCGGCGCCCAGCCTCTCGGCGCGGCAGCGGTTCTTGCCGGCGCTCGCCTCCCTGCTTGCCGTCACGACTGACCGCGAACAACTGTCCGAACGGGCGCTCGAGGCCGACACGCTGCGGCGCAGTGACACCGTCAAGACGGCGGTGCTACGCGCTGTCAGCCACGATCTGCGAACGCCGATCACCGCGATCAGGATGGCGGTCGAGACGCTGCTGACCGCCGACGACCAGCTCAGCGATGTCGATCGCACCGGTCTCCTGGACGCGATCCAGATCGAAAGCAACCGTCTCGCCCGGCTGGTCTCGAACCTGCTTGATCTCTCCCGGATTCAGGCGGGTGCGGCCGTTCCGGCCGCCGAGCTGTGGCCACCCGACGCGCTGGTTGCCCAGGCGATCGGCACGATGGGACACGACGCCGATCGCGTCGAGGTGCGGGTGCCGGCAGATCTGCCGCCGGTGCGGGTCGATCCGATCCACGCGCAACGGGCGCTCGCGAACCTGCTCGAAAACGCGCTGGCCCACTCGCCGCCGTCAGAGCCGGTGCGGGTGACGGGGACGAGCACTCGCCGTGAGGTGATTCTGCGGGTCGTCGATCACGGCCCCGGCATCCCCGTACCCGAACTCGGACGTGTCTTCGAACCGTTCCCGACGGACGGACACTCCTCGGCGGGTTCCGGCCTGGGGCTTGCAATCGCTCGAGGATTCGCCGAAGCCAACGGCGGAAGGGTCTGGGCAGAATCCGAGGCTGGCCAGGGCGCCTCCTTCGCCCTCGCCCTCCCAGTGGGGTGAATAAATGGTGCCAGGCACCATTTATTCACGGAGCTCTGTTGGCACGCTTCTGTGACACCTCTTCTGAGATGCGGCACTGCCAAACGTATACTCGCGACGTGGCTGCGACTCGCATCGTCATTCTCGGCGCCGGTTTCGGGGGGTTGGAGCTGAGCGTGATGCTCTCCGAGGCGGTGGGCGCCGACATCGATGTGGCGCTGATCGACAAGAGCGAGGGCTTCATGTTCGGGTTCTCGAAGCTCGACGTGATGTTCGGCCGGGTGAAGGCTGAAGAGGTGCGCTTGCCGTATCGCGACATCGCGCTGCCGGGCGTTCGCTTCCTCCGAGAAACGGTGACTGCGATCGATCCCGAGGCACGCCGCGTCACCACCGATGCCGGTGTCCATGACGCCGACATCATGGTGATCGCGCTGGGCGCCGACTACGACATGGACGCCACGCCGGGCCTGGCCGCGGGTGGCAACGAGTTCTACTCGGTGGCAGGTGCCACCCGGCTGGCCGAAGTCATCCCGGCCTTCTCCGCAGGACACGCGATCATCGGGGTGTGCGGCACCCCGTTCAAGTGCCCCCCGGCGCCAAGCGAGTGCGCACTCTTGCTGCACGACGAGTTGACCACGCGCGGTGTCCGCGACGCGTGCCAGATCTCGTTCGTTCTGCCATTCTCGACGCCGGTGCCGCCGTCTCCAGAGACATCAGCTGCGCTGATGGCGGCGTTCGAAGAGCGTGACATCCGGCTGATCACCGGCCGCGGTATCAGCGCGCTCGATCCCGACCGCAGCGTCGCCGTGCTCGACGACGGTTCCGAACTCGGGTTCGATCTGTTCCTCGGTGTGCCCAAGCACCGGGCGCCGGATGTCGTGATCGCAAGCGGCATGACCGAGGACGGGTACATCCCTGTGGATACCGCGACGCTCGAGACCCGTTTCCCGGGCGTCTACGCAGTCGGCGACGTCGCGACGGCCGGTGTGCCCAAGGCCGGAGTGTTCGCCGAGGGCGCCGCCCGCGTGGTGGCGCGGACGATCATCGCCGACCTCCAGGGCGGCGAGCGACCCGGCCCTCACGACGGGCGAGGGTCGTGCTATATCGAGTTCGGCGAGGGCCGCGTCGCGCGCGTGGATATCGACTTTCTGTCTGGCCCCGCACGCACCGGGGTCTACAACGAGCCGACCGCGGCACTCCTGGCCGAGAAGGAGCAGTTTGGCTCGAGCCGGCGCAGTCGGTGGTTTCGAGCACCAACGGCAGGCCGGTGAGCTAACCCCGACCGATGACGATCAACGCGTCGACGACTTCGGCGACCGCGGTTCGACCCACTAGACATCGGCGAGGATCTGGTCGCGCTCGTGGGGATCCTTGCCAAAGTGGCTGCCCGACATGCCGGTCACCAAGATTCTGCGCATCGTGTCGGGTTAGATACCCGTTTCGACGTCGATTGCTCCCGCCGCAGCAGCTTGTCGCAGCCGTTGGTAGTCGCGCTCGTTTTGGTCGGCGTAGAGGGATGCAAAGTTGCCCATCGCCCGATCGAACTCGCGGTTCTTGCCGAGGTAGGCGGCAATCGCCAGCCGATCGCCCGAGCGGGCGTGCGAGCGGGCCAGCGACCACGCGCAGGCGCGGGTGTAGGTGGTGAGCCCGTCCTCGCTCAGACGCGACAGATCGGCCGACGCTTTCCAGTCCCACAGCTGCCGCACGTAGTAGTCGCGCTCGACGCCGTCGAGGCTGGGGCTGCGCTGCCAGCTGAGGAAGATGTCGGTGGCCGCCTGCATCATGCGCTGGCCGCGAACCACGCGCTCTCCGTGAGTGGGGTACTCGCTTTGGCCGAGATGCTGTTCGAGCACCGAGGACTGGGCCTCCTTGGCCTGGAGCACGACGGCGTCTTGTCCTCCACGACCCACCAGGAGGATCACCCACGCCCTGGTACCGACACTCCCGACGCCGACGACTTTGCGCGCCATGTCGGCCAGCTCGTAGGAGCGCACGAGATGCTGGCGGTCGGCGTGCAGGCTTGCGATGTACTGATCGAGGAGCGCTCCCACAAACGCATCGCGCTCGGCGCCGCTTCCGGGAAACATCTCGTTCATCGGCGTCAGCAGGGGTGGCGCGCTTGCGAATCGCAGCTTGCCGTCGACGACCTCGGTGAGCTTTCGCACCGCCCGAGCACTGGTCTTTTTCCGGCCCTTCTCAAACGTGCGGGTGAACAGCTCGTGGCTGTCGGCATCGAGCTTGGTGCCGAAGCGGGCGGTCAGCTCGTCGGCGTCGAGCCGCTCATACCACGCGTTCAGAAAGCTCTCGGCCGCGAACTCCCGCATGCCTTCGCGGTACTCACACACGGCCCGCTCGACGATTCTTCGTCGGCGCTGGGCGGGGAGGTCGATGTCGCGGCCGGCGATCTCGATGCTGGCCGCCATTCGCTTCAGATCCCACTCCCACGGGCCGGGCAGGGTTTCGTCGAAATCATTCGGCCCGAACACCAGCCGCCGATCCGGCGCAGCAAACCCGCCGAAGTTCGCGATGTGGGCGTCACCGCAGGCCTGCACCACCAGGCCCGACGACGTCGTCTCGGCCAGATCGGCGGCCATCACAGCCGCCGCACCGCGAAAGAAGATGAACGGTGAGACCAGCATTCGGCCGTAGCGGATCGGCACCAACTCGGGCAGCCTCGATGCGGTCTGCTGGTGGAGCGTCGCCACCGGATCGGGTCGCGTCGCAGCCGGTGTCCACTCACCGTGGCTCGACCTCGAAACCGCGGCGCGTGCCGCGCGGCCGCGTTCGGCGTCCTCACCATTCTCGAGACGGGAAACCCGGGACGACTCAGTCACGAAACGACCCTACCAACCAGTCACGCCTTCGCAACAACCCAGCGCGGTGAATAAATGGTGCCTGGCACCATTTATTCAGGCGGTGGCCTGGAGGGACGTTGGCCGCCTATTCTGGGCGGATGATCCGACCCTACCGCGACAATGACATGGAGGCCGTGGTCGCGGTGTGGGAGGCGGCGGGACTGACCCGGCCCTGGAACGATCCGCGCAAGGACATCCGTCGCAAGCTCGATGTACAGCGCGAGTGGTTCCTGGTCGCCGAGGAGGACGATCAGATCGTCGGTACGGTTATGGCCGGCTACGACGGACACCGCGGATGGGTCAACTACCTCGCAGTCGTGCCCGACTGCGGCGGTCGCGGACTCGGCCGGCGGTTGATGGGTGAGGTCGAGCGGCTCTTGGCCGAAGCCGGCTGCCCCAAGATCAACCTGCAGGTGCGAGGCACGAACACCGAGGCGGTGAGTTTCTACGAACACCTCGGGTACTCCCGCGACGACGTGGTCAGCCTCGGCCGGCGGCTGGAAAACGACGAATGACTGGACGCGAGCGCCCGCGCGTATGCTGAGCCGATGAGCTGGACGAACTGGGCGGGTAATCAGAGCTGGACTCCAGCCATGGTCTCCCGGCCGCGCGACGAGGCCGAGGTCGTTTCCCAGATTGCCGAGGCGGTGGGCCGGGGCATGACCGTCCGCCCGGTCGCAGCCAACCACTCGTCACCGGCGATCGTGCCGACCGACGGTCTCCAGCTCGATATGGGAGAGCTTCGCGGGATCCGTTCGATCGATGTCGAGCGGCGCCGCGTGGTGGTCGCGCCGGGTACGACTGTCGGCGACCTTGGAGACCCGCTGTGGGCCGCGGGGCTCGCGCTCGCAAACCAGGGCGACATCGACTCGCAGCAGATGGCGGGTGCCGTATCGACGGCAACGCATGGCTCAGGGATCGACCTTACGAGTCGTTTCTGCGTGGGTACGGAGCATGCGTTTGGTGACCGCGGGCGGAGACGTGATCACCGTCGGGGAGAGCGACCCTGATCTGCTCCACGCCGCCCAGGTTGCAATTGGCATGCTGGGCGTCATCACCGAGCTCGAGATCGACGTCGTGCCGGCCTACCGCCTCGCCGAGAAGATCGAGAGCTGGTCGTGGGACGAGGCGTGGGAGCGGTTCGACGAGACCACCCGCTCGCACCGCCACTATTCGTTCTTCTGGTGCCCCGCCAAAGAGTCGGCGGCCCTCTATGGGCTCGAATCCCCTGACGGACAGTCACTCGAAAACCGATGTTGGGTAAAGCTCTACGACGAGGTCGATGACTCGGTTCCCGACTCCGCCGAGCCGGGCCGGCGAGTCGATCGCGGGTATCGGATCTACCCGCAGGCGTTCGACACCGCGTTCGATGAGCTCGAGTACTTCGTGCCGTACGAGCGCGGGGCGCAGGCCGCCGCGGCGATGCGCACGCTGATGCTCGAAAACCTGCCGCACTCGGTATTTCCGCTCGAGATCCGCACGGTGCGACGCGATCAAAGCTTTCTCTCGCACAGCTATCAGCGTGACTCGCTCGTGCTTTCGGTGTCGGGTATGCCCGGCACCGATTACTTGCCGTATTTTCGTGAAGTCGATCGCGTCCTGGGCGAGTTCTGTCCGCGCGTTCACTGGGGAAAGCTGCATCTGCTCACGCGCGAGCAGCTGCTCGAACGCTATCCCCGCGCCGGAGATTTCATCGAGACGCGCCGCCGCCTCGACCCCGCAGGCACGTTCCTCAATCCCTACCTTCACGACCTGTTCGCCTGAGCGTGCTGGGATTCCTCGGGATCGTGGGTGGCGTGCTCCAGGGCATCTGCTACGTGCCGTACATCCGTGACATCGTGCGGGGATCGACGCGGCCGCATAGGGGCACGTGGACGATCTGGTGTCTGCTCTCAGCGATTGTTTTGGCGTCGCAATACGCCGACGGCGGACACTGGAGCCTGCTGGTGGCCGTGGCGCAGGTGATCGGCTCTGCGGTCATCTGGGCGT
Source organism: uncultured Actinomycetes bacterium (assembly GCA_963708725.1). Classification (GTDB taxonomy): domain Bacteria; phylum Actinomycetota; class Thermoleophilia; order Gaiellales; family JAICJC01; genus CAVPTL01. The sequence goes on from CAVPTL010000006.1 coordinate 187,399, forward strand.
TTTCGCTCACGCGTGGGGTCGGCGGTACGAGCCGGCTCGATCTCACCCTGGGCGCGGTCGCGGCTTTGGGTGTGGTCGGGTGGTCGGCGAGCGGTGATCCAACGATTGCCACGGTGAGCATCGTGATCGCCGACACCATGGCGGTCAGCATGATGCTGCCAAAGACCTTCCGGCTCCCGTACTCGGAGACCCCGTCGGCGTACGCGATCAGCGCGGTCAGCGGACTATTTGCGATCGCAGCTGTCGGCTCGCTGGATTTCGGACTGCTGGTCTACCCGGTGTATGTGGTGGCCGCGGATGTCGCGGTGGTCGCGGTGATCGGGCTTCGCCGGCGCGAGATCGCACCGCCGTGACTCAGCCGGGCGGCATCTCGGCGTACTGCGGCGCGTCGTCACCGATCTCGTGCCAGACCGCCTTGTAGGCGACCTGCTGATGGAAGCTGGGTCGCAGGTCGAGGTCGGGCATCAGGCCCGCGGCTACGAAGTAGACCGCGCCGAGGTCGTCGTACAGGCTCGAGCCGCAGTTGCTGCAGAAGTTTCGGGGAGCCAGCTCGCTCTCGTAGGTCTTCACCAGGTCTTGGCCCTTGGTGAACCGAAAGTCCTCCTTGGCCACCACCACACCCGCGAGGCTCGACCCGGTCCAGCGCTGACAGCGAGAGCAATGGCAGTAGCCAAGCGCCTGCGGGTTGTTCGCCTCGTATTCCACGCCGCCGCAGAGGCAGGTTCCCTTGAGTGTCTCAGACATCGTGACTCCTCCCGAGTTTAGGCCCGACTGGTACGCCCAACGCTACCACCCGGTCGATTATCCGACCAGGTAGGTCTCATAGATCACGCCGGCCGCCTGCCGGCCGCCCACGCTGATGAAGATGCCCTTGTTCAGCCAGTCCAGATCCGGCGCGGTGGTCTCGATCTGGGTGGAGGTGCGAAACGTGTACTCGCCGGCGTCGACGTCTTCCCCCGACGCGAGCCGCGCGAGCACCGCGGGCGGTCCGTGGCGAACGCTACGCGACTGCACGTAGAGCCGCTCGCTGCGATCGGTCTCCAGCACGTAGCGGATGTCGCCCAGGGCGGTGCCATCCGAGAGCACGGTCTGCCAGTCGGCGCTCGCACCCGGCAGCAGCACGCCCTTGAGCTTGGGGCCTTCGAACGTTCCTCCGGTCAGGGGCACGATCCGCCTGTGGCCCTGGGCTGTGTCGCCCAGGTCAAGTGGCTCGCCAAGCGAGGCCTCCAGGCGATAGATCAGGCTCAGACGAGGATCGGGAAGCACAGTGGCCATCGTGGTCGCCTACTCCGAGTCCAACGCTTCCTTTGCTCTCGCCAGCTCGTCTGCCGGGACTTTGATGGTGAAGGACGAGCTCGCGCCCATGTACGCCCGGGCACCGGCCGGCTCGACCACGGCGCGGACATCCACCGCCTCCAATCGCTGGCGGAGTATCTCGGATTCAAATTCGTTTGTGGCGGTGGCAGCCGTCACCCATTCAACTTGGTCGGTCATCGATTGTCTCCCTCGGGTTGAGACGGTCATCGGGAGACTATCGCCAGCGCCGAAACCGATTAAGATGCGCACGTGCCAGAAAAACCTCCCAAGCCCAAGGATGTCGACGCCTACATCGCCGGCGCGAGCGAAGGCGCCCGCCCGATCCTGATCGAGCTGCGCGCGGTTTTCACCTCGACGCTTCCCGACGCCCAGGAGGGCATCAGCTGGGGCGTGCCGTTCTACAAGTACAAGGGCCAGATCGGCGGCTTCTCGGCGTTCAAAAACCATGTGAGCGTCGGCCTGAGCGCCGACGTCCTCACCGAGGCGGTGACTGCCTCGCTCGAAGCCGACGGCTACCACACCGGTAAGGCCACGTTCCAGATCGGCTTTGACCAGAAGGTGCCGGCGGCGACGCTCAAGCAGATGCTCGAGGCCAGGGCGAAGCTCAACGTGGAGAAAAAGCGGTAATCGCCAGATCTCGCTAGTCGTCATCTCCCGTTGGGATAACAGCGCTGGGATTACACGCGGCGAAGCGTTGTCCGGCGTGCCACACCCCGGCGGGCGGTCTGGCGGTCCAGCTCCATCGAGCACTGCCGTGAGCCGGCACATCGCCGACAGGGCCAACCTCCATGTGCCGGTTCTCGATGAACCGGTTGTCTGCGAGCTGATACGTGGGCAACACGGTGATCCCCCGTGCAGTGCCGTTGGGGTTGTACGCCAACCCCGAGATCCGCACCTGGTTTCCGCGCCATTCGCACCGCACGTCGTGTAGCGCCGGCTGTTGGATGTGAATGTGGGTGTACCAGTACCACACCGAGATGCCGACTCCGAGCGCGGCGCTGGCCAAGGCGATGGCATACACGGTACGGAGGTGGCCGGACATCTAGCGCGAGACCGGCCAGTCCCAGCCGGGCTCGTGCTCGGCCGTGGTAACGAGTGCTTCCCAGCGGTGGTGCAGCGCCGCAATCGCACCAGTGTGGGCGTGCTCCCACGCGATGATGTGCGGGCCTAGCGCCTTCCAGCCGGCGAGGAATGCCGACTTGCGACAGGCGGCGTCGGCGCGCATCGCGTGGTGCACCGTCGCCACCCACTTCTGGAACAGCGGGCCTCCCGGGCCGGTGGCCGGCACCTGATCTGGCGGGACATTGGGGAGAACCGCATCGGGCAGCACCGAGGCGGTATCGGCCTGAATCCCCGCTGCTCTCATGCACCTCTCGTACCCGTGAGCGTGCACCTCTGCTGCGCTGTCGCCGATTCCCAGCAGGCCGTAGTAGGCGTTTTGGAGCGACTGGTACCCGACCGCCGGATGCCATTGCTCCCCGGACGTTCGCCCCAGGTGGCAATGCTTGATGACCGCGTCCCAGCGGGCCTTGTCGACGGCATCGAGCGACCGGTAGGCGTGGTTCGCGCGACGCTGGTCGCGGCTCGTTACGCGCTGCGCCTGGGCCTCGCTGCGCTCGGCCCGAACCAGGAAGTCGGGATCGTTGATCGGCTCCAGAAAGAGGCTCACCGATGCGCCTGCCCCCCGCGAGTCTCGCAACCGCCAGGAGTCGGCCCAGCTCGGAGCGGTGTATCGGACCCCGCCGGCGCGCATACACGCGGTCACGGGATCTTGCTGGCGGTGAAACATCACCAGCTCCGCGGCGGCTCGCTCGCGTGGCGATCCGCCGATCAGATCGTGCAGGTGATCGAGCTGTCGCTGCCACGCGTGAATTGCCACCGGCGCAGACGTCGGCAGGGACCCGGCGCCTCCGGTGTGCTGGCCGCATCCCGACGCGGCCGCAACGAGCAAAAGCGAGATCCAGAGGGGGCGTTTCATGTCTCCACTATACCTAGAAATACATAGCTTGGTAACCCTGGGCGTAAACGGGTACGCTGTGGAGATGCGATCCGAAGCCCTCAAGGGACATCTCGACCTGCTCGTACTCTCGGTTTTACACGGCGCTCCCGCACATGGATACGCGGTGATCCAGCGATTGGCCGAGCAGAGTGATGGCGCCTTCGACCTCCCCGAGGGCACCGTCTACCCAGCGCTCTACCGGTTGGAGCGCTCGGGGCTTTTGACATCCGACGAGACGGTGGCCGACGGTCGCCGCCGCCGTGTCTACAGGCTCACCCCCGCCGGCGAGGAGGCGCTGGGCGAGCGCATCGGCGAGTGGGAGCGGTTTGCCCGCAGCGTCCGTCGGACGCTCGCGGCCGACACGTGAGCGACGACCCGATCACGGCGTATCTCGCCAACCTCGACCGCAGCCTGCGCGGCCGCCCAAATCACGACCGCGTGCTGGCAGAGACCGAGGACCACCTCCGCGACTCCGCCGATCACCTCCAGCAATCCGGGATGGCGCCCGAGGCGGCCGCCCGCGAAGCGGTGGCGCGGATCGGCGAGGCCGACGACCTCGGACGGGCGGCGGGCGGTCGGGTGGCAGCGGTGGTCGTGCTGGTATTGGGCTGGCTTGCGGCGATCGGACTGTTCGTGGCGGCCTCCGCGGTCCGCGGCCCTGGACAGGATGGGCCAGGCGCGGGCTTTCCGATCCTGCTCGGATTGGGTGGAATGGCGGCCGCCGTCGTCTCACTGCTCGCCGCGGCTGCGGTGTGGTCGTGGTCAAGCGCGGTTGCGAGCACCGATGCGGTGTGGCGACGCGGGATGGCAGTGTTTGCGGCGGTCGCCGCGTTCGGCCTGGTTGGGCTCGCCGTACACGTGGGCAAGCACCAGAGTGGGGGCACTGTCGCCGCACGCGAACAGCGCGCGCTTTTGTGCCTGGCCATGGCCGCACTCGTTCTGCTCGCCACGCTCGTGTGGATCGAGCTGAATGCCCGCGCCGAGCGGCGCCGCAATCGACCTACTCCACCGGAATCTCAAACCGAGCGATGATCCCGGGATCGCCGCTCGGTGTGAGCTCGGGGTCGCGAGTCGCCACCCATGCGTATCCCTGCTCAGGATAGGCAACGACGTCGGGGAAGCTCCCGGCGCTGATCGCCAGGATCCGAGCAGGTTCGTCCGTGGGATTGCTGAAGGTGTGGAGCCCCGCGCGTCCCTCGGGGCAGAAGACGAAATCGCCCGGAGCGAGCCGCTCCTCGCCCTCGGGGCTTCGCAGCGTCGGCCGGCCACTGAGGACGAAGAACATCTCCTCGGCACCGAAGTGCATGTGTATCCGCGGCTCTGGGGCATGGGGCGCAAGCTCGTAGAGGGTCGATCCCATCCTGGCTCCGGCGGGTCGCCAGAACTCTCGATGGCGAGTGAGCTCTTCGCGCTCCTCTCCGTCCCATGTGTCCGAGAACAGGTTTTGCCGAGTCATTGCGTGTGCCTCCCAAGCCGCTGACAGTTCCCACCGAACTTACCCCGCCTCAGCACTCTCAAGCGGGTTTGAGCGGGTGTCGATGCAATGGCGTCGTGTCAAACGCCACCCCCGGACTTGGCCGCCTCACCTGCGCGATGCTGATTGCGGGCTGCGTCGCTGTACCCGTCGGTGCCATCGTTGCACTGGGTTTGGGCCTCGGCGGCGCGTCGGATATGAGTTTCGTCACTGCCGAGGTGGTGATCTCACTCGGGTGGATGGTCGGCGCGCTCTTGATTTTCCGACTGATCGACCAGCAGGGCAGGATCCCCACGATCATCGCGGTGATCAGCTTCGTCGCCGCCGCGGTCGTCTTCCAGACGGCATTCTGGGCGCAGGCGGCCCGCCAGTACAGCGACCCGATCGCCGATGTGATTGGCGCCCTTGTGGTCGCGACCATCGTTTCGGTGCTCGTGGCAGCGTTTCTGCTCACGCGACGTGCCTCAGTCGAGCTTCACGAGAGCCGGCTTTGGATCGGCACGCTCGCGGTGATCGTGGTGGTCGTGGCAGGTGCCTACGGCGGTGTGCGCATTGTTGAAGGACCCGGCTATCCATACGGCGTCGGTGATCAGCGCTACGGCAGCTGCGAGGACGCCATACACGAGAGGGGTGCATTCGCTGGCACTCCGAGCCTCGATTACTGGGGACCGGCTCCGGGCCAGGAGAACCTCGAGGCGTGGAGCAGCGTCGGACTTGGGACCCCGCGGTCAGTGAAATGTCACGTCATGCTGGAACGCCGATCGGACTGACGCGCGTGATCCGGACGGGCGAATGTCATCGCCATGTCACCCGGGTGAACCGCCCGGGCTCCGCGCCCACGCCGGGTCGGGTCTGCGATGCTCAACGCCACGCCCGTCGAGACGAAGGATGAGCAAGCCAATGACCGACGATATCGATCGCTCCAAACTGCCGATCCGCCACGCCGCGTTCAAGGGAACCGCCGGCCCGACGCTCGGGGACTCCACGCCCGACTGGGATCTGATCGGTCATGTCGAGCCACCCGCGGGGGCTCCCAATGTGCTGCTCGTCCTGATCGACGACGCCGGGTTCGGCAATCCCAGCACGTTCGGGGGGCCGATCTCGACCCCGAACTACGACCGGATGGCCGACGGCGGGGTCAAGTACAACCGCTTCCACGTAACGGCGATGTGCTCGCCGACGCGGGCGGCCCTTCTCACCGGCCGAAACCATCACGCGGTCGGCATGGGCGGCATCCCGGAGTTTTCGTGTGGCTTCCCGGGCTACTCGGCGATGTTGCCGCGTGACGCCGCGCCGTTTCCCAAGGTGCTGAAGGAGAACGGGTATTCGACGGCGGGGATTGGCAAGTGGCACCTCACGCCCGAGGGGGAGCAGGGCCCGGCGGGGCCGTTCAACCACTGGCCCAACGCCTGGGGCTTCGATCATTACTGGGGCTTCCTCGCCCCAGAGGCTGGCCAGTACGACACCATGATCGCCGAGAACGGCAAGTTCATCGGCGTTCAGGAGGGGAGGGACGGCAAGCCGTTCTACTTCCCCGAGGCGATGACCGACGAGGCCATCGATTGGCTCCACGGTGTACGCGGCCACGACTCCAACAAACCGTGGATGCTGTACTACTCGACCGGCTGCAGCCACGCCCCGCATCACGTCTCCAAGGAATGGTCGGATCGGTACAAGGGCAAGTTCGACCAGGGCTGGGACAAGCTGCGCGAGGAGACCTTCGCTCGTCAGAAAGAGCGTGGAGTCGTGCCGGCTGACGCGGAGCTCACGCCGCGACCCGAGGAGATGCCGGCCTGGGACTCGCTGAACGAAAACAGCAAGCGCCTGTTCGCCCACCAGATGGAGGTGTACGCCGGCTATTCCGAGAATGCCGACCACCACGTCGGCCGGCTGCTGGATGCGATCGAGCATATGGGCGAGCTCGAGAACACCCTGGTGGTGTGGATCTGGGGCGACAACGGCGCGAGCCTCGAGGGCACTCCCACCGGGACGTTCAACGAGGCCACCATGGTCAACGGCCTGCCGCTGACCGACCAGGAGCAGATGCAGCTGGCGCTGAAGTGGGGAGGCGTCGAGGCGTGGGGCACAGAGATGATGTACCCGCACTACTCAACCGCCTGGGCATGGGCCGGTAACACACCGTTTGCGTGGGGCAAGCAGGTCGCCTCGCACCTCGGCGGCACCCGTAACCCACTGGTCGTGCACTGGCCCGAGCATGTGACCGACGCGGGCGGGCTGCGCTCCCAGTTCACACATGTGAGCGATATCGGCCCGACCATCCTGGACGTGTGCGGTGTACCCCAGCCCTCACACGTGGATGGGGTCGAGCAGCAGCCGATGACCGGGTCGAGCTTCGCCGCTTCGCTGACCGATGCCGGCGCTCCCGATGTCCACACGCAGCAGTACTTCGAGAACTTCGGCAATCGGGCGATGTACAAGGACGGCTGGTGGCTGTCGATGCGGATGCCGCGCATCCCGTGGCGGCTCGATCCCGAGATGCTCAAGACGTTCGCACCCGGCGTGTGGTCGCCGGACGATGATCCGGTGGAGCTCTACTACCTGCCCGACGACTTCTCGCAGGCCCACGACCTGTCGGCCGAGAATCCCGACAAGGTCGCCGAACTCAAGAAGCTCTTTTGGGAGGACGCCGAGAAGTACCACGTAAAGCCGTTGCTGGCCGGGTTTGCCCCGTTCTTCGGCATCCTCCCGCCGCTGGGCACCAACACCACGACCACGTACTGGGGCAGGGTCGAGAACGTGGCGCCGGGCAAGGTGCCGCGGATCTACAACCACTCCTACACGATCACGGCTGACCTGCACATCCCCGAGGGTGGCGCCGAGGGTGTGATCGTCGCCGACGCCGGGCACCTGGGCGGCTTCACGCTCTACATCGAGGGCGGCAAGCTCAAGCACACCTACGCCTTCCTCGGCGTGTTCGAGTATCGCCAGGTCTCCGACAGCGACGTCCCGACCGGGGATGTCAGCGTGCAGATGGCGTTCGAAGCCGATGAGGCCAAGCCCGCCACGCCTGGAAACGTCACGCTCTCGGTGAATGGCGCGAAGGTCGGAGCGGGGAGGATGGATCACACCGTGCCGTTCGGCTTCAGCGGGTATGCCGGCCTCGACGTCGGTTGCGACAACGGCCTCGTTGTCGATCGCAACTACCTCGACCGCGCACCGTTTGCGTTTACGGGCACGATCAAGAAGGTCGTCTTCGACGTCGCACCCCATGCGAACGCCGCCGACGAGCACGCCCTGCACGAGCATTCCAAGCAGTCAGACACGGTACGCGGCGTCACCGCGTAAGAAGGGGCGACGATGAGTGATGACCATAAGGACGTGCTGATCGCGGCGTACATGTTCGAGGATCTCGCCCAGCGCGACTTCGAAGCAGTGCTGAAACTGGCCGAGCAAAAGACGATCACCGTCGAGGGCGTCGTGCTCGTCCAAAAGGACGCCGACGGCGAGGTGACCGTCACCGAAACCGGCGACCACCTCGGCAAGAAGGGCGCCACGCTCGGCGGCGGGGTTGGCCTGGTGGCGGGCCTGTTCGCGCCGCCGCTTCTGGCTGCCACGGCCGTGGGCGCCGCCGCCGGCGGGGTGATGGGGAGGTTTGCCAAGCACCGGCTGGAGAGCGGCATCGGAGACAAGATGGATTCGGCGCTGCCGCCGGGCGCCGGTGGCGTGATCGCCGTGTATGACGTTGGTGGCCACGACGCGGTTGATGCGGCGCTCGAAAACGCCGTGATCAAGTCTGTCGCTCAGATCGACGGGCTCAGCGCCAAGCAGCTCAAGGAGGGCTCTGGCCGAAGCCCAGGCGGGCATGGGCGGCTAAGCAACCGCGAACACACGCCACCGCTCCGGAACACCCTTGAGTTCGTACTCTCCGTGCTCGACGTAGCTGATACCCGAGCCAGCGGTGAGATCCTTGACCGTCTGTGAGACCAGCACCTGGGAGGGGCCGGCAAGCGCGCCGATGCGGGCGCCGATGCTGACCGCGATACCGCCCGCTTTCCCGTCGATGATCTCGCATTCGCCGGTGTGTATTCCCGCTCGAAGCTCGATACCGAGCTCGCGTATGCGATCGGAGATTTCCAACGCACAATGGATTGCGCGGGCGGGTCCGTCAAAGGTGGCATAGAAGCCGTCTCCAGCCGTGTCATTCTCGACGCCGCGCCAGCGGGTGAGTGCGTCGCGCGTTATCTCGTGATGTCGCTCTACCAGGATCTTCCAGTCCCGGTCGCCCAACTCAGACTGTTTCTGCGTGGATCCGACGATGTCGGTGAAGAGCACCGTGGCCAGCACGGAGTCGAGGCTCGGGCGGGGAGAGTCGACTCCCAGAAACCGGCGGATCGCGTCCAGGTGTTTGGGACCGATCTGAATCTCGCCGAGATGCTCGGAGATCGCGTGCGGCATCAGTGAAGAGATGTACTCCACCGCCGCCACGTCCTCCTCGGACAGCGTCCGCGCGGTGAGGAGCGCCGGCGCTTGCACCGACGGCAGCACTCCGCGCACGTCGGTCTCCAACCAGATATCGGAGAAGGCTTGCGCCGCGTCGGGAGTGCACGTCTGGCGGCTGAGCTTGCCGATCAACTCGGCATCCTCTGGATCGAGCTCCTCGGTGGGATCGCCAAGGTCGGCGATGAAGCGCTGTCCGTATTCGAGCGTGCCCCATACCGCTATTGCTCGGGCATCTGCCTCCCTATAGGCCGGCGGCACGCCCCATGGGTAGTCCGGAGTCGAGCTGGAGCGTGCCATTGGGTCGTGCCAAACGACCGAGTGCACTCGATCGGGATGGGTTCCGGCAAAGAGCACGTTGGGCGCGCCGCCCTCGTACTGGCCGGCGAGCACCACCGGTCGGTCGGAGCCGACGGCGTCGAGCACCGCCAGGAGATCTGACACTCGTGTTTCCAGGTTCGGCACCGGAACGTTGCGACTCGATGCCCCCGTGGCGCGCCGATCGTGCAGGATCACCCGGGCGAAGGTCGCGAGCCCTCGAAACCAGTCTCGCCAGATCGGCACCTCCCACATGGCGTCGATGTTGCCGAACCAGTCGAACTGCCACACGAGGTCGAGCGGGCCTTCGCCGAGCGTCTGGTAGGCGATATATGCGCCGTCGGCCGCCACGGCGTAGCCGTTGGTTCGGCTGTCAGACACAGCGGGCTTCTCTCACGCTTCGAGTATGCCACTAGGATCTGGCCGTGTCGTTCACCCACAAGAACATCAAGGACGATCTCGAGGACATCGGCTCGGTGTTCGACGGCCCGCCGGACCTGGAGTTTCGCGCGGCGACAAAGCCGCTCGAGCTCGAGAAGTCCGGCCTGACCTACCAGCGCATCCCGCCCGGGTATCGCTTTCCCTATGGCCACACGCACAAGACGCAAGAAGAGGTGTACGTGGTCGTGGGCGGGAGTGGGCGGATGAGGGTCGACGACGAGATCATCGAGGTCAAGGAGTGGGACGCGGTGCGCGTGCCACCCGGTTCGTGGCGAGGGTATGAGGCCGGCCCGGAGGGCCTCGAGCTGCTCGTCGTCGGCGCGCCCAATCTCGGCAGCGACCCGCGCGGAGACGTCGACGGCCGGCGCGACTGGTGGACGGACCCGGAGTGAGCGAGCAGCCCCACCGAGGCGAATCCGAAGCCGGCAACGCCGCATGGCACCTTCAGCTTCACCACACCGCCAGCGACGAGCTGAGCGAGGACACGGCCCAGACGCCGGGCATGCGCCGCTACGAGGCCATCTCGGGAAAGCGGCACGGGTCACGCAAACTGTGGATGGGCAAAGCCATCGTGGCACCTGGCATGGTCTCCGGCGATCACCATCACGGCAAGGCCGAGACGGGCATCTACGTCGTCTCCGGCCATCCCGTGTTCGTGTTCCTGGAAAACGGCGCCGAGCGCCGCATCGAGGCCGGCCCGGGTGATTACGTGTACGTCCCGCCGTTCGTCCCACACCGTGAGGAGAACCCCTCGCCCGACGAGGAGACGATCGTCGTGCTCGCGCGAACGACGCAGGAGGGGATCGTGGTCAACCTGCCGAGCCTCCGGGCCGAGGTGCCCGAGCTCGACCGGCTCGTGTCGGAGCTCAGGGCCGAGTCGGACGGATGAGTTCGCTTCGGCGCATGGATCATGTGGGGATTGTCGTCCGCGATCTGGAAGCGGCCACGACGTTCTTTGTCGAACTCGGCCTCACGCTCCAGGGCGAAGCTGCGGTCGCGGGCGGCTGGGTGGATCGGGTCGTGGGTCTGGAAGGCGTTCGGGCGAACATCGCGATGCTCGAGACGCCGGACGGTAGATCGCGGGTGGAGCTGGCAGCGTTCGAAGCGCCCCTGGGCCCGGCCGCCGAGGCGAATGCTCCGGCCAACGCTCCGGGCATCCGCCACCTCGCATTCGCGGTCGACGACGTCGAGGCCACCCTCGCTCGTTTGCGAGCCCTCGGCGCGCAGCTGGTCGGCCATGTGGAGCGCTATCGGGACAGCTATCTGCTCTGCTACGTCCGCGGCCCGGAGGGGATCATCGTCGAGCTCGCACAGCCGCTCGGCTGACCGGATTGCGCTCGAAGGCGCTGGCCGCCTATGCCGGACGTGATCCGCGCGATCGGACATACTCGCGTGATGATCATGTGCGATCAGTGCGGGCAGGGGAACCCCGAGTCGGCGCGGTTTTGCAACTCTTGCGGAGCTACCCTGGAGGGTTCGTCCGGGCGGGCACGTGAAGTGCGAAAGACGGTCACGACCGTGTTCTGTGACCTGGTTGGCTCGACTGCGTTGGGGGAGCGCACCGATCCCGAGGTGCTGCGTGAGTTGATGTCGAGCTATCACGCGGCGCTTCGTACGATCCTCGAGCGCCACGGCGGCACGGTGGAAAAGTTCGTGGGCGACGCGGCCATGGCGGTGTTCGGGATTCCCAACGTCCACGAAGACGACGCCGAGCGGGCGGTGCGCGCGGCCGTCGAGATGCTGCAAGCCGTTGCAGCGCTCGATCTGAGCGTCAGAATCGGCATTGGCACCGGCGAGGTGGCTGCCGGTACAGGTGAGACGCTGGTAACGGGAGACGCGGTGAACGTGGCTGCTCGACTCGAGCAAGCCGCTGGCCCGGGGGAGATCCTGATCTCGGCGGCGACCGAAGTGCTCGTCAGAGGGATGGTGGTGACCGAAGCGGCCGCCCCGCTCGAACTGAAGGGCAAGTCGCAGCCGGTGGCCGCGTTTCGCGTGCTCGAGGTGTTGTCGGAGGCGCCGGTCTCGACCGCGCCGATCACCTCCCCGTTCGTCGGGCGGGTGGCTGAGTTGGGCGCCCTACATACGGCGCTCGCCCGAGCTGTCGACGAGCGCGTGCCGCAGCTGTGCACGGTCGTCGGCCCGCCGGGGATCGGCAAATCGAGGCTCGTGCGAGAGCTCCTTTCCGGCGCTGAGAAGGCCACCACGATCGTCGTTGGGCGATGCCTTCCCTACGGTGAGGGCATCACCTATTGGCCGCTGGGCGAGATCATTCGTCAGATCGGCGGTGATCACCCGCTCGATGCTCTCGCCCAGATCGTCGGAGGCGACGAGGGCAGGTTGGTGGCCGACCGTCTGGTGGGAGCGCTCTCGCTGGGGCCGGATGGGGGATCGCCGGAAGAAATCTCGTGGGCGACGCGCAAACTGTTCGAGGCGCTGGCCGTGGATCGTCCGTTGATCGCGGTGGTGGACGACATCCACTGGGCCGAGCCGACGCTGCTCGATCTGCTCGAGTACGTCGCAACCTTCGCTGCCGGAGCGCCGCTGCTGGTGGTGTGCACCGCCCGTCCAGATCTGTTCGAGAGCCGCCCCACGTGGTCGAACCCGCGCCCGAACGCCGTACTCGTAAACCTTGAGCCGCTGGGCGCCGCGGATGCTGAGACGCTGGTCGATCTGCTCCAGGAGGTGGACACGCCGATGCGCGCGCGGATCGTGGAGGCGGCGGAAGGAAACCCACTGTTTGTCGAGCAGTTCCTCGCGATGCGAGCCGACGGCCTCGACGGCGAACTCGGCATCCCGCCGAGCATCAATGCGCTGCTCTCGGCTCGGCTCGATCGGCTTGACCCCGGTCAGCGCGCGGTGATCGAGCGGGCGGCCGTGGAGGGGCGGCAGTTTCATCGGGGAGCGGTAACCGCGCTGCTTCCGTCAGGTGAGCGGGCTGATGTCGGCTCTCACCTGATCACGTTGGTGCGCAAGGAGTTCATCCGGCCGGATCAGGCGATCTTCCTTGGCGACGACGGATTCCGCTTCGGGCACGTGTTGATCCGCGACTCGGCGTACGAATCGATTCCCAAGCGGTTGCGGGCCGAGCTTCACGAGCAGTACGCCACATGGCTCGAGGCAAAGCTCGGTGCCGATACCGAGCAGTACGAGGAGATCCTGGGCTTTCACCTCGAGCAGGCCCATCGATACCGAACGGAGCTCGGAACGGCGGATGAAGCACTCGCATCGCGTGCAGCGCGACGGCTGGGTGTGGCGGGCACTCGGGCGCTCCAACGCGGAGATATGGCCGGCGCGACCAAGCTGCTCGAGCGTGCCACGGCTCTGCTCCAACCGGACGACCTGAGCCGGATGGGCCTCGAAGTCTCGCTCGGCGACGCGCTCTATGAGAGCGGGCGCCTGGCGGATGCCGAAATGCTGCTGCAAGACGTGGGAGAGCGGGCGCGCCGGGTGGGTGCCGGTGCCCTGGACTCGAGGGCCACGGTGCGACTCTCGTTCGTGCGAATCCAGCGAGGCACCCCGGACACCCACGCAGCGGTGCAACGTGAACTCGAGCCGCTGGTGGGTCCGCTGGAGGCGGCCGGGGACCACCGGTCAGCGGGAGACGCGCTCGAACTGCTCGGAAAGCTTGCCGCATGGGCGGGTGACTACGACGCGGCCGCCGAATTCCACACTCGTGCTCTGGAGCTTGCCCGTGCTGCCGGCGATGAGCGTCGCCAGGCAACCAACGTCAGGTACATCGCCTCCGACGCTCTGTGGGGGCCCGAACCTGTCGAGTCTGCGCTCGAGCGCTGCCGTGGGCTGATGGAGGAAACGACCAACAGGCACGTCCACGCAAATTGCCTTATCCGGATCGGGGGACTGGAGGGGCTCGCCGGCCGGTTTGCCTTAGCGCGGGAGCGGATCGCATCAGCTCGTGCGGTGATGGACGACCTTGGCCTTCGGCATCTCCGCGCCCACAGTTCCGATGTTGCGGTGTTGGTGGAGATGCTCGCGGAGGACTACGAGGCTGCTGAACGCGAGGCGCGCGCGGCCCACGAGGTGCTGCGCGAGATGGGAGACCGCACCTATCAGTCCGCCCAGGCACACCTTCTGGCCGCCGCGTTGGCTGCGCAGGGCCGGGGTGACGAGGCCCAACGGTGGCTCGAAAGCTCCAACCCAGCAGGAGACCCAGACGCGCTGGGCGTGCAAGCGGTCATCGAGGCCAAGCGCGGAAACATGGACGAGGCCGAGCGGCTCGCCCGATCAGCCCTGGCGGCGCTTGGGAGTGAACCACCGGTCCCGGAGTTCTCCGACCCTCGGTTCACTCTCGCCCAGATACTCGCTCGCACCGGCCGAGACGACGAGGCCCGCCGGGAAGCAGAGATCTCGTTGCGACGCTACCAGGCGAAGGGCATCGTGCCGTTGGTGGAAAGGGCGAAGGGGTTGCTGGCGTCGATCCCGCCGTGACCGTCCGGGGGGATTCTCCCCGCTGAGGCGCCCCGGATGGGATGCTGGCGCAATGTCGGACGACTGGAACGTCTTCGCCGATCTCGAGACGCGCTTCTACTCCGCGGCTGCGCCTCAACGCGCGGGGCGCGGTGACGGCTGGTTTGCCGCGATTTCGGGGGTGGGGCACGGCGAGCTGAACGTTGGCGGGCTGATGCCGGGCGCGACCAGCGAGAGCGCCGCTGCGCTGCTCGCCGCGCTGGGTGACCTGCCGGCCCTGGTGTTCACATCCGAGCTGGTAGCGGATGATGTCCGCGCGCCGTTGGTCGACGAGGACTTTGAGGTCGTGACGGTCAGAGAGCCGCTGATGCGCGCTCACGCCGCCCCCCCGGTGCTGCCGGGGGCATTTCGGACCGCACCGGCAAGGCCATCTGAAATCGGCCTGGCCATCGGTGTCACGGCCGAGGCCCATCACATCGACCCCGAACTGCTCTCGGCAACGATGGGAGTGGCGTATCGGAACGGCTCCGCGACGGTGTGGCTCGCATGGGAGGGCGACGAGCCCGTCAGTGCGGTGTGGATCTGCCGGAGTGGGGAGACCCTGGGCGTGATCGAGATGATGACCCCCACGCGCCACCAGCGTCGGGGTGCCGGGCGGCAACTCCTCTCGGCAGCCTTGAACGGGCTATGGACCGCCGAAACGACCGGGTGCGTTCTGCTCTCGACTCCCGCCGGCCGCGGACTGTACGAATCGCTTGGGTTCGTCGCCGTGGACGAGGGCATCAGCTGCATTCGCGGGTTCGAGGACGAGGTGCTGACGGCGATCGGCCAACCTTCCGCCGGGTAGGAACCGCACGTTCGCGTTGCTGTAGTTTTGTCGGCATGGATCCGGACAGTTCTGGGGTCTCCGGCAAGGTCCGCACGGGGGCCGTCGGCACACTCATCGCGGGCTACGCGCTCTTCGACGTGATTCCGATCGCGGTGATCGTGGTCGGGCTGACGGCGTGGGTGGAGCATCCGTTGACGTTGTTCGTGATCGTGGCCGCCGCACTGATCGTGATCAACGTCGCGTGCTGTCGATGGTTGCAGCGCCACTGGGCTGCCTGGATCGCGGAGAAAGGAGCCAGGGTCGAGGCCAAGCTGGAGTCGATGCGCCAAAGCCGGGTGATGAGGTATCCCGTCTCCTGGATCACCCACGGTTCGGACTGGTGGTTCGCGCTCGCCACGGCGATCGTCAATCCGATCATCGTTGTCGCTGCCGCGCGCACGATCGGAGGCCAACCCATCAGCGAGCGACGAACGCTGATCGCCTGCGTCGCATACGGACTGCCGATGGCGGCGGTGTTCGTCCTGACCGGGTACGCGCTGGGCGAGGCCCTACGGGCGTAGTACCCGATAGTTGACGAGCAGATGACCAGCCGGCGAGATCTCGCTCTGGATCGATTCGAGCTGAATCGATGGCACGCCGTCGAGGAGCCGCCGCCCGCTCCCGACGATCGTCGGCGCGATCACCAGCCTGAGTTCGTCAACAACGTTGGCGGCGAGCAGCGCCTGGGCGACCGAGATGCTCGCGTGGACGCCGATGTCGCCACCGCGCTGCTGCTTGAGATCCGAAACGAACTCGACCAGCCCGCCGTCGATGGCCGTCGCATTGGCCCAGTCGCGGTCGAGCGGTGTCGATGTCGCGACATACTTCGTGACCCCGTTGATGAACGGCGCGAATGGCTGGAGCTGGCTGCTCGGCCAAAACTGCGCCCACTCGGTGTAGCTCCTGCGGCCGAGAATGACCGCATCCTGGGTCGCGATCACCGCGGCCAGGTTGGCGTCGGTCGCGTCGTCCCAGCCTGCGACGAACGTCTCCGGCGCCTCGGCAACCCCGTCGAGGGACAACAGCTCGTACACGACGATCTTTCGCACGGCGACACCTCCGATTGGTCGTGGTCCGCCAGGTCAACGCTCCCGAACCCGATGCTAGCCTCCGCGACATGATCCGCGCTCACCTCGGCGCCGAGCTCCTCGTCGAGGGGGAGCGCTGGCCCGTGTTCATCTGGACGATCGACCATCCGACGGGGCTCGTGCTGGTCGACACGGGGATGATCGACTCACGGCCAGAGGTCGAGGATCTGGGCCCGACGCCGCACCCGGAGAACATCCCCCGCGACGTCGCCTGCGTCATCAACACGCATCTGCACTTCGACCACTGCGGTGGCAACCGCCTCTTCCCGGGCGTGCCGATCCACGTCCAGGCGCGTGAACTCGCCGACGCGCGTTCGCTCGACAACTACACGTTCCGCGAGTGGGTCGACTTCGACGGCGCGACCTATGTCGAGCACGAGGGCGAGGCCGAGCCGCTGCTGGGAATCCGCCTGCTGCCGACGCCCGGCCACTCGGACGGGCACCAGGTGGTGGTCGTCGAAACCGGCGAGGGACCGGTCGTCCTCGGTGGCGATGTGGCCGTCTCGTTCGACGAGCTCGGAACTGGCGCCACCGAGGGGCAGCGTCGCGTGCTCGCGCTCGCAGCGCCGACGTGGCTCACCCACGCGGCGGGCACGAAGATCCCCTGAGCGGACTCCGTACCGGGAGGCCAATCCTTCGCTCAGCTACCGCCCGCCCAGCACCACCCTGGCCGCCGACACGATCTCCGGGACCTCCGATTCGGGGTCGGAGAGCACCCCCTCGTCGTAGTGCTGCTGAACCCACTCGTCGCTATAGACGGTCTCGAGGTAGCGCTCCCCCAGGTCGGGTGAGATTGCCACGGCGGTGAGATCACCACTGTCGTTCGCCGCCAGCCAGTCCAGCGCTCCGCGCACAACGGTGCCGGTCGACCCCCCGAACAGGAATCCCCGCCGCGCGAGCCGGCGGCAGGTTCGGATGGTGTCCGGCTCGGCAACCATCACGACGTCGTCGATGTACGACTCGTCCAGGCGCGGCAGCGGGACGGCGGCGCCCAGGCCGGGGATCATCCGCTGGCCGGGCGGTCCACCGAAGATCACCGAACCGACCGTGTCGACCGCGACGATGCGCACCTTCGGTCGCCACTCGCGCATCCACTGCGCACAACCCATCAGCGTCCCGCACGTGCCGGCGCCGACGAACAGCACGTCGAGGTCGGGGAACTCCCGGGCGATCGCCGGCGCGGTGACGCGGTAGTGCGCCAGCGGGTTCGCCGGGTTGGCGTACTGATTCAGCCACAGATACCGCGGGTCGGAGGTGCACAGCTCGTGGACGTGCGCAAGCCTGGCCCCCAGCAGGCCGCCGTTTGCCAAAGGCTCGGTGATCACATGCACCTCGGTACCGAGCGCACGCATCAGCTGCACGGTGGCGAGGTTGCAGCGCGAGTCAGTCACGCACACGAACCGGTGGCCCTTGCTGGCCGCGAGCATGCTCAGGGCGACTCCAAGATTCCCCGACGAGGATTCGACGAGGATCGAGTTGGGCGTCAGAAACCCCTCGTTCTCGGCGCGTTTCACCATCTCCATCGCCGCCTTCAGCTTGATCGAGCTGGCGAAGTTGAAGCCCTCGACCTTCAGGAACAGGGAGTGTTCGAAGATCGGGCGCAGATCGACGTAGAGCGCCTCCTCGTTGAACTCCTGGGGATCTGTGATTATCGGCATGGATGCCTCCTCATCCGTGTCGGCGAAGCTCATTGAAGAAGTCGGCGACGACATGCAGATCGCCGTCGCGGGCAAGCTGGTCGTAGACGTGCCTCCCAACCGCGAGGTCGAGCACGCCGAGCCCAAACGGCGAGAACACGACCGGCCGGCCGGCGGGGATGGTCACCCGCCCGGTGATCACGTCGTTGAGTGTGCCGGTGAGAAACTCGCGGTTGCCGGTGAGCTGCTCGGCCAGGTGCGGAGACGTGTCGGCGGTAAGGCAGTGCTCCACGTCGTCGACGATGTTGGCCGAGGCCAGGATGATCTCCGGCGCGAGATCGCGCAGCGAGACGTGCAGCACGAGCGGGTTGTGGCCGAACCACGAGGGGTCGTTGATATGCGGCGTCCCGGCAGTCGTCGCGAACACCACGAGGTCGCTGGAGCGGATCATCTGCTCGGCATCGCCGTCCAGGTTGATCGGGCCGCCGTATCCCGACCGCTCCAGATACCCGCGGAAGCCCTCCGCGCTGTCACGGGACAGGTCGTGGACGCCGATCGCCTCGAACGACCATCCGGTGGCCGCGAGGAAGGTGTGGAGATACCGAGCGATCAGCCCGGTGCCGAAAAATGCGACCCGCTGCGGACGCTCGCCGCCTCGCGACAGCTGGTCGGCTGCGATCGCAGCCATCGCCGCCGTCCGGCTTGCGCTGATCACCGAGGCCTCGAGGCACGCGAACGGAAACCCGGTGTCGGGATCATTCAGGATCAGCACCGCCGAGGCGCGCGGGATCCCGGCCGCGACGTTTTGGGGGAAGCTCGAGATCCACTTGATGCCGTCGACCCGCTCCTCTCCGCCGAGCGAGGCGGGCAGGGCGATGATCCGGTCGGCCGGCCGATCGGGGAAGCGCAGGAAGTAGGAGCGCGGGTTGACCGTTTGGCCCTCGCCGTGCAGGCGGTAGGCGGCCTTGACCAGCTCGGCGGTGTGCCGCTCGTGCCCGTCGAGCACGCGCTGCACCTGTACCCCGGGAATCACTGCAAACTGCGGAGCTGTGCTCATCTGGACTCCAACTCCTCGGCAAGTCTCCGCAAGGCCTTGCGGTCGACCTTGCCGTTGGACGTGAGTGGCAGCGCCTCGCGGCGATGGAACGCCGCCGGCACCATGTAGGTGGGCAGCGACTCGCCCAGTGCCGCCCGCAGCTCCTCGGCCTCATGGGGCGAGCCGACGTAGAACCCCACGAGCCGCTTGCCGCCCGCGGCTCCCTCGGCGACGGCCACGGCGGCGGCGCGGACGCCCGCGACCCGCAGAAACGCGCTCTCGACCTCGCCGATCTCGATTCGGAAGCCCCTGATCTTGACCTGATCGTCCCGGCGGCCGAGAAACTCCAGCTTGCGATCGGGCCGCCAGCGGCCGTAGTCGCCGCTGCGGTAGAGGCGCTCGTCTTCCAGGTGGGGGTCGGGGATGAACGCAAGCCGGGTGCGTTCCGGATCGTTGATGTACCCGCGGCCGACGCAGATGCCCGAGAACACGATCTCGCCGGGGGCGCCCAGCGGCACCGGCGACAGGTGCTCGTCGACGACGTAGACACGCACGTTTCGGACCGCCCGCCCGAGCGGCACACGATCAGAGTCAGGCGTGCGGGTCATGACCTCGTGGTTGGTGTCGTCCGACGTCTCGGTGAGCCCGTAGGCATTCATCACCGCGATCCGGGGAGCGAACGCGAACCAGCGTCGCAGGAGCTCCTTCTTGACCGGCTCGCCGGTGACCGACACGGCGCGCAGGTCGGGAAGCTCGCGGGGGTACTCCTCCAGGTAGGAGAGCAGCGCCTCGAGGTAGGAGGGCACCACCTGAAGCACGTTCACCCGGGCGGTCGCGATCTTCTCGACGAACCCCTCGATGTCGAGGATCAGCTCCTGCTCGACAACCAGCGTCCGGCCGCCGACCAGGAGGCCGGAGACCAGCTGCCACAGCGAGATGTCGAAGCTCTGCGGCGCGGTCTGCGCAACCACGTCGCCTTCACGGATCTCGAGGTCATCGATCTTCGCGTAGAGGTGGTTGAGCATGCCGCCGTGCTCGCACATCGCGCCCTTCGGCTCGCCGGTCGAGCCGGAGGTGAAGTAGATGTAGGCGAGCTGTTGTGGCTCCACCGCGAGCCCGAGGTCGGCGTCGCTGTAACCCTCGCCGAGCGCCTCGTCAAAGCCGATCACCTCGATGTCTGGCAGCGTCTCGAGCGCGCGCTCGAGGGTCGCCGAGCCGCCCGGCTCGGCGAGTACGAGCTGGCAGTCGGCCCGCGACAGCATCGCCGCGATGCGATCGGCCGGGAGGTGCGGCTCGACCGGAAGGTAGACGCCGCCGGCTTTGAAGATCGCGAGCACCGCGGCCATCCACTCGAGGTTTCGCTCGCTCACCACTGCCACGACCCCTTCGCGGCGAAGGCCCCGCGCCAGAAGCGCCTGTCCCATGCGGTTGGCATGGGTATTCAGGCTCCCGTACGTCCATCGCCGCTCGCCACAGACGGCTGCGACGGCGTCGGGGTGCGCCGCGGCGCGATCCTGGAAGAGCTCGTGGAAGCGGCGGTCGGGGAGCTCCCGACTCGGCCCGGCGAATCCCTCGAACTGGAGGCGAAGTTCCTCGTCGGAGAGCAGGCGCCCCTGGGCCGGTTGGGCTTCCGGGTCGGCTGCCAGCAGACGCAGCGCGGTGAGGTGGTAACCGGCGATCCTCGCGGCAGAGCCGGCATCCAGGACGTCCCTGCGGTGAAACAGGTTCAGCGAGAGATCGCCGCCGTGCTCGGACACGGCCAGGCGCAGCACGGCGCCGTCGGGTGGGTCGCCGTCCCGGCCGGTCGGGTCGAGGATGGTCTCAAACGAGCCCTCCGATGAGTCGGCCGATTCGGCCAGGTGAACGCTGCGAATCAGGGCGTGCCAGGATCCGGCGTCGGCCTCGAGGTGGCAGGCCAGCGGTCGTTCGCCCCCGTGGCCGGTCGTGACCGCTCGCTCGCCGGTGAGCGCGCTCAGCACTCTGGCGTGCGCCGCGTGCACGATGGTGCTCAGCGGCACGTCCATCTCGCCCGCGACGCGCCGAAGCGCGATCGCCAGTTCGTCGGGAACCGCCTCTCGGTGCTCGCCAACGCCTGCCACCGGCTCGAGCGTCCAGCGGGGGATGCGACCGAACCCGTCGGCCGGCTCGGCCTCGGCCAGCGGCTTGACCGGGGCCGGCGGACGAGGCTCCGTGGCGGGGTTCATGCCCCAGTGCGCGTTGGGCGGCACGTCCTCGCCCTTCATCAGGAACGAGTGGGGGCCGAGGCTCGACCCGTCGCCCATGGTGACGCCGTAGTGCACCTGGGCGCTGATCCCGACGGTGCACCCCGAGCCGATCGTAATCCGGTCGGCCTTGAACGTGCCGTCCTCCTGCGAGTGCGGCTGGATCACGCAGCCGTCGTTGAGGACAGCGTCGTCTCCGATCGTGGCAAGGCTCTTGTCGACGATGTTGCAGCCGTCGTCGAACACGCGCCGGCCGATCCGCACCCCGTAGGCGCGCCAGGCGAGGCCCTTGAAGGCGGTGCCGTCGAGCGTTCGGGGCAGCCTGGCGCTCATCTTCCAGTAACGCTCGTGCCGCCAGAAGTCGTTCTGGTAGATCGAGCAGTACCGCGGGCGAAGCCGCCGAAAGCCTGCGCCGGCGTGCTCCACCAACGCGGCGAAGGCAATCGTGAACGGCAGCGCCAGCACGAGTGCGGCCGCCGCCGATACGGCGCCCAGATCCGAGTGCAGCACGACCGCACTCGAGGCCAGCACGGTCAGTGCCAGCACGTAGATCCACCGCGACAGCAAAAAGAGGCCCATCGTCACGGTGTTGTGGCGATTCTTGGTCCTGAGGTTTCGGCGCAACTCGTCCCCCTCGCGCAGGTGGTCGAACCGGCGGTCGCGTTCGACCGTGCGCGGGATCTCGAAGCTCGGCGAGCCGAGCAACCCGACGTTCTCGCGGATCTCGCCGTCGATGGGGACCAGCACCTTGGTCGCAAGCAGGGTGTTGTCACCCGTGCGCGCTCCCGCGGGGAAGGCGATGTTATTGCCGATGAAGTTGTTGCGGCCGACCCTGACCCGCGACACCCGAAACGAGCTGCCCGAGTAGTCGGTGTTGACGATCCACAGGCCGTCGGCGACCATCGTCCCGGTGCCAATCGACGTCAGGAACGGGTTGTCGTGGCCAACGGCGGTGCCAAAGTTCGACCCGGTCTGCTCGACTGGTGTGAGGTCGTATCCGATCCAGCGCAGGTACGGCACGATGTAGGAGCTGTCGCCGAAGAGCTGGAGAAAGAACGGCACGTTGGTGAGGCGGCCGATGGCTCGATGCACGCCGTAGTGGAAGCCGTACAGCGGGTAGACGCGGTCGGGCTTGATGGCGCGGTTGAGGAGGCGCGGCACCGTGCCGACCAGCAGGAGGCCAACCGCAATACCGCCGAAGACGAGGATCAGCGACCCGATCACAGCGTCGCTGAGGAACGACCAGGTCGTGACGTCGGCCGGCGCCGACCCGAAGAGCGTCCCGAACGGCGGCACGTTGGTGGCCAGCAGGAATGCGCCGCCGAACGCCAGCGGAAGGTAGACCGCCAGGAGGGCGGCCAGTTCCATGGCGGCGTAGGTTGCCCCCCTGCGAGCGCCGCCGGGCGCCGGCTCGACTGCCTGGAGGTCGGCTTCGGTGCGCTGCTCGGCCGGGGTTCCCTGGCGCCGCTCGCCGGCGGGAACCGCCTGCCCCTGGTAGAGGGCGGAGCCATGGCCGAGCTGAGCTCCGTCGCCCAGCGATGTGTCGATGTCGAGCACCGCCGCCTGGCCGACGAACGCGCCCGTGCCGATCGTGACCGGACCTGTGCGGATCACTCCCGCCTCGGCCCGATAGCAGGTGAGGAAGGAGTCCCTGCGGATCACCGTGCCCGCGCCGATGGTCAGCAGGTCGGTGCAGATCGGCGGGTGCTGGGTGAGGATCACAACGCCCGGGCCAATCTTCGCGCCCAGCGCCCTGAGGTAGAGGGGGTAGAGCGGCGAGCCGGTGAAAAGCAGCATCGGGTTCACCCTGATCAGCGTGCGGACGAGCCAGAATCGGAAGTACCGTGCGCTCCAGATCGGGATCTCCTCACGTGTCCAGCGTCCGATCAGGGTCCACTTCGCGACGATCGGAAGCACGCACATGCCGACGAAGCTCAGACCGCCGACCACGACCGCGCGTAGGTACACGTCGACCACCCCGGACCCTGCCGCGATCCAGTCGTAGCCGACGCTGAAAACGACTCCCGCGACCGACGCATACGCGAGGAAGACGAGGAGCTGCAACGCTCCGCAGACCGCATACTGGCGCGTGCTTGCATGCGTCGATCTGCGGCTCTTCGGCGGAGCGGCCACCACGTCCATCTGCACCGGATCGAACTCGGGAAGCGACGCCGCCAGGCTCCTGATGGTGGGATGTTGGTAGCAGTCCCTGACCGAGATCGACGGCACCTTCGCGGCCTTCCGGACTCGGGCGCAGAAGTGAGCGACCATCAGGGAGTCGAGGCCGAGCTGGTCGAAGAAGTTGCTATCGATCGCGACCGTGTCGATGCCGGCGGTCTCGGCCAGCGTCTCGGCGAGCACCTGTTCGGCCGCACTCATTGGTGCGGCCTTGACCGCGGTGGGAGTGCCGACGTCCACGGTCATGCCGGCACCGACGTCGTTGCCACGACGAGTCGACGGTCGACCACCCAGCACCCTGTGAGGTCGTCGTCGCCGGCCCGTGCCTGGAACGTGCCCTCGGGATGCAGCGTCACCGAGATGTCAGCAAAATCCAGCCACGTGCGAGTCGAGGGATAGCGGGCTTTGAACACCGCCTCCTTGGCGCAGAAGACGATCGTGTCCCAGTGGACATCCGGTCGGACCTCCGCAAGGTCGCGAACCTGGGCGTGTTCCTCGCTTCCCAAGACGAGGTCGCTCGCCGAATCTGGTAGCGCAGCATGCAGCTCGGCGTCGATGCCGATCCCGCCGAGCCGGTTGGATGGTGCCACGACCGCGGCCCGGTACCCCACGCAATGGGTCATGCTCCCGACGATCCCGGCGGGCCATTGCGGGACTCCATCGGCGTCGGGCAGAATCGCCGTTGGAGGTATGCCGAGCCGGCTGAGCGCGCGGCGGGCGCACGAGCGCACCGTGGCGAACTCGCGACGACGCTCGATGACCGCGTGGGCGATCGCCGCTGCTTCTTCGGGGAACATCGTCGCCGCCGGCGCGTCGTCGAACGATTCCACGCATGCCGAAGCCGGGATCAGCTTCTCGAACGTGACTGCTGGCGTCAAGCCAGCGACAAAGGCACGGGACAGCAATTCGAGCCCTTTCACACCCGCCGCCGGGAGCCCGGCGGTCTACTTGTAACTATCCTTTCAAGGTGTTCAGAAACTGTCAAGACTTGTCTGAACACCGACTGCTCAAGGACACCCGCCGTAGGAGCCCACGGCGGTTCACCCTGTGTACGGGTCGGGTTACGAAACGGTTTAACCCAGCTTGTCGCTCGGCCGACGTGAGATGCTTTGGCCCCGAGTGAGGGTGACGAGCCGTGATGGAGTTTCGCATTCTGGGGCCGTTGTCGATCGTCGACGGTGGCCGCGAGGTCGAGCTGGGCCGCGCGCGGGAGCGGGCGGTGTTATCGGTGCTGCTGCTTCATGCCAACCGGGTTGTGTCCAGGGACAGTCTGATCGACAGCCTCTGGGGCGAAGACCCACCCGTGGCGGCGCGAAACTCGCTCTCGGTGCGGATCACGACGCTGCGAAAGTTGCTGGGCGGCGATCGGATCGTCTCTCAGCCTCCCGGGTATCTGGTGCGGGTCGAGCCGCATGAGTTCGACCTTGCGAGGTTCGAACGGATGGTGAGCCCGGTGTCACCGACCGCGCGACAGCTGTCCGAGGCGCTCGCCCTTTGGCGGGGTGAGCCGCTGGCCGAGTTCGCAGACGAGTCGTGGGCGTGGGCCTATCGCGCCCGGCTGGATGAGCTGTACATGACGGTGCTCGAGATGCGCATCGACGCCGACCTCGCCGGCGGACGTCACTCGCAGCTCGCGGGGGAGCTGCGCGCGCTGATCGACGAGCACCCGCTGCGCGAGCGGCTGCGTGGACAGCTGATGCTCGCGCTCTACCGCGATGGCCGCCAGGCCGAAGCGCTGTCGGTCTACCGTGAGGCGCGAGCCGTCCTGATCGACGATCTGGGGATCGAGCCGAACCCTACGCTCCAACAGCTCGAGCAGTCGATCCTGAGGCAGGATCCGGAACTGGAGCTCTCCCAACCCGGACCATCGGGACAGGCGATCCTGGTGGCGCCTCTCGCCGACGAATCTTTCGAGAGTCTCCTTGGATTGGCCACGATCATCGCCAGGAACCCCACCCGCGAGCTCATCCTGTGCCGGCCTGCGTCCTCCACGGAGGACATCGAGCCGGCCTCGGCGACGCTCAACGGGCTTCGCGCCGGGATGATCGCTTCAGGGTTGAACGCTCGGGTTGCGGTATTCAGGTCGAGGTCGCCGGGGCTCGACCTTGCTCGAGTGGCGACTGAGCAGGATGTCGACCTGGTGGTGGTCGACGCTCCACCGGAGATGCTCGCTGATCGCCGGCTCGCGGATCTCCTGGACGCTGCACCGTGTGATGTCGCCGTGGTCGTTACGCCCGTCGGCGGCGATGGAGAGGGCGATGAGGTGTTTGTCCCGTTCACCGGGGCCGATCACGACTGGTCGGCGGTTGAGATCGGCGTGTGGATTGCACAGGCGACCGGGTGTTCGTTGCGGATCGCCGGCCCCGCCGAACCGGATCATGATTCGAGCCGACTGCTGGCGAGCGCGTCGCTGGCCATCCAACGCGGGTACGGCGTGGCAGTGAGCTCGACGTTGGTCGAGCCGAGCCCCGAGGCGCTTTCAGCGGCCGCACATGACGCCGCCATGGTCGTCGCTGGGCTCTCAGACCGATGGAAGGCGGAGGGTCTCGGTCCCACCCGAGCGGCGCTGGTCGCCGGTCGCCGTCAGCCCGTGGTGCTGGTGCGAAGCGGGCTTCGGCCCGGTGGACTCGCCCCGCGAACCAGCCACACCCGGTTCACCTGGTCGATTCGCCCCGCGATCTGACCTATGAGCGCGCCCACGATGGCGGGTTCCCCGACCTGCATCCGGGCTGGCTGCGGCTTGGGGACGGACTGTTTGGCCCGAAATATCCACCGAACGTTTGCTCGACCCCGGGGACGACCGCGATCTGACGGATGGGATGGTCAGTCCCCGACATCTGGCCGAGGTAGGCGTTGGCCACCGCCTGGTGCCGTTTGTCGAGATGGATCGGCCCGTCCTCGGCGGGATAGGTCAGGTGAGCGAGGGTCGACATCAGCCGCCGTTGGCCGTGGGAGGTGTCTCCGCCCACCTTCTGGAGTGCGAGTAGCAGGGGTGACATGCCGTCGTAGTACGGCTCGTTGAAGAAGTCCTGGTCGCTGAAGCCGACGGGCATGTAGTGGTGGAGCGCGTGCACGTAGCGGTTCCAGGCTGGGGTGGGCCTGAAGGGGTCATACGAGGCGCCGACGACTCCGCGGAGGGCGGGATCGAACGCCGCCCAGCCGAGCACCAGATGGCGTGCGAGGTCAGGGTGGCGCATGCGCCACGCGGCGATGAACGGCGTGGTGTCTTCGAAACCACCCGGTATGAACGCGCCATCGACACCGTCGGGTACTCCGTACGCTGCGCGCGTTGGCGGACCGTCGAGCGCATCACTCTGCACTCGGCGGGCGACTGTGCCTCCCAGTGAGCAGAACTCCGCGATGAAGCCGGAGACCGTCCCCCAGCCGGCGGAGTTGTTGTCCGCCACCGTCGCCACGGATCGCCAGCCGAGTGTGTGGTATGCGTAGGCGGCCAGCCCAGCCGTCGACTGGCGCGTGTCCGGCACGAACCGAAAGACATTCGGTGACGGATGTGGTGTGAGCGTCACCGACGGTTCCGACCCGGTGAGCATGAAGGTTGTGTGGGGGTGCAGCCTGGCGTAGGCGGCGGTGATCACGCTGTCATCCTGGAACTCCGAGCCGATCACAGCATCGACGTGATCTACCTCGACCAACTGACGCAGCGCCGAGATGGACGAGGATGCGTGGCCCCACCGTTCGCAGGCGGGCACCAGCTCGACCGTGCGCCCCCCGACTGTTGCCGTGCTCACCGATTGGCCGTGCAGCTTGGCCCCGCGTTCGAGCAGCGGAAGTTCTGCCCCGGCGAGGGCCTGCGGGCGATACTGGGCAAACGCGCCGTAGCAATCGGTCACGACGCCGACGCGAAACGGCCGAGCTGACGTCCCTCCACAACCCACGGCGCAGGCGACCAATGCAATCGTGATGATCGACCGTACCGGTGGTCGGCGGCGGTCAGCTCGCATCGCCGACCACCCACACTCGGCCCGCTCCGAAAGCGACCGCCCGCGGCTGTCCTCCCACCGCGACGGTGTCCACGACCCTGCCCGAACGCTGGTTGACCCTGGAGACGGTGCCGTCGACGCTATTGGCGACCCAGACCGCTCCGGCGCCGGCGGCGACGCCGGTCGGCTCGTTGCCCACCGGTATCGATGCGATGATCCTGCCGGACGCGGCGTCGATCCGGTGGAGATGATCGTCGAGCTGCCCGGCGATCCACACCGATCCGCCGGCGACCGCGACACCGTCCGGCGCAAACGCCAGCCGGATCGTTCGAACGATCCTCCCCTTCAACGGGTCGATCTCCCACACGCGCCGGTCAAGGGCGTCGCCGGTGACCCATAACATCCCGTTGCCAAACGCGGCTCCATTGACGTCCATCCGGGCATTCGCTTCGTCATCGATCGACGGGATATGCGCGACCAAGCTGGAATCAACGGTGTACTGGAACAGGTCTGGTTGGTGGATCCAGTACACCCGATCGACGGTCACTCCCCACACACCGCGCGACCAGGGCACGAGCAAGGGTGGGTCGTGCAGGCCGGTTTTGATCGGTGATGCGCCTGATTGGGGATCGACGATCTGGACGCTCTGATGGGCGTCGATCGACACGTAGACAAGTCCGCGGTGGACGCAAAGGTCGAGTGGCGTGCCGCTGGTCGGCGAGCTGCTCGCCGAGAGCGTCCGCGGGTCGATGCTCCAAAGCCTGGAGTCGGCGACGCTGGTCGTCCAGACCCGCCCGGCACCGACCGCAACCGCTGAGGGTGCACCCCCGATGTCGACCCCGCCACCCACCCGATCGCCGGCGGGGTCGATCGCAGTCAGGCGTCCCCCGGTGGCCGCGGCTGCCGCGGGGCCCTGGGTGAGCACGATCCCGGCCGCGATCGCCACCGCCGCCAGTGCAACGGCCGCGGCGACCGCGGCCATGGCAAGCCGGCGTTGAGGACGCTGCCTGGGCACCAGATCGAGGCTCTCCCGGACGTCGTCGATGAACTCTGCGCAGCTCCCGTATCGGTCGGCCGGGTCCTTTGCCAGCGAACGGGCAAACACCCGCTCGAGCCGCGCGGGGCTGGGCGGATCGGACTCGAGGTGTGCGTAGAGCACCGCGGCGTCGGTCTTCCCGGCGAACGGCGCGGCGCCGTAGAGGCCCTCGTAGACGACGCATGCGAGCGAGTAGACGTCGGCGCGACCATCCACCGGGTCGCCACGGATCTGCTCCGGAGCGATGTACCCAACCGTTGCCATTGACGCTCCTGGGAAGGAGGCGGCGGGACCAGAGATCTCACGCGCCAGTCCGAAGTCCCCGAGGTAGGCGTGATCGTTGGCGTCGACGAGAACATTCGACGGCTTGACGTCGCGGTGCACCAACCCGCGAGCGTGGGCGGCGTCGAGCGCATCGGCGATCTGGGAGACGATTGCGAGCACCCGCGCCGGCGGCAGCTGCTCCGACGCAAGGAGCGCGGCGAAGTCCCTGCCTTCCACCAGCCGGGTTACGAGATAGAGCTGTCCCTCGTACTCACCCGCCGCGAATACCGGCAGCACGTTGGGATGCTCGAGGGACGCGGCGAGCTTTGACTCGGCCAGGAACCGGTGCCGGAAGCCCGGGTCGGAGGCGTACTCCGGCGCGATCAGCTTGACCGCGACGTTGCGGTCCAGAGTGAGGTCGCGGGCTCGGAAGACAACGCCCATTCCACCACGGCCGATCAGCTCGGTTAGCTCGTAGTCAAACAGCCTCGTGCCAACCCGAGAATCCACTGGTAGCAACGTCACGACACCTCCTCCGAAGAAGAACATAACCGGTTGACGCGACCGTGTGTGGATCACCACATGGCGAGGTAATCGAGCGGTAACCCGCCGGTAATCGCCCACGACCACATTCGTCCCCGAAGGTTCACGAACGATCGAGTTCGGAGGGTCGAAACATGAACGCCAGGAACGCACCCGTACGGTTCGGGATTGCAAGCGCCATCGGCGCAGCCGTGGTGGTGGTCCTCGGTCTCGGACCAGCCGCCGGGGCACCACGAATGCAACTCCACCAGCAGCCGTTGCCGCTGTGCAGTGACCTTGCCCCCGATACGAACCCCGCACTGCGTGCGCATCCCGCATGTCGCATCGGTAACGCTCGCATCCGCGATTACTCGAGAGCGTCGAACGCCGCCGGATAGACGATCCGGCCGGCCAGCTCCGATCGCACCACGAGGATCACGAGCAGCTGCGATCAAGGCCAGCGAGTGCCTCGCGTTCGAGCCGTGGGATCCCTTGGTGGCGTCCGTACAGAGCCAGTATTCCGGAGAGGTCAAGAGCCAGCACGCGTGAGCGGATTTCGGCTGCGCGGTCGATCTCGCCGTAGGCTGACCTGAACGCGAGGCGTGCCTGGTGATCGCCGAGCGTCCACATCTGCACCAGATCGATCGCGGGGTCAGAGCGGCAGATGTCGATCCAGTCGATCACGCCGGTCAACTCCCCGCCACTCACCAGCGTCTGGCCGACGTGCAGATCTCCATGAACCACACATCTCGGGTCCGGCGGGTCGAGTGCCAGCGCGTCGTCGATCAGCGCGGACACGCCGGCCGGGGGTGTCCAGATCCCGAGCCGTTCGAGCTCCTCCAACCGTGCTCGCATCCGCGGCGCGCGCAGGTGCATGTCCGCGCGTGAGACCACATCGACCGGGAGATCGGGAAACTCCGCTGCGTCCACGTCGTGCAGCGCGCGCAGAAAGCGACCCAGGCAGGCGGCCACCGCGACGCGTTCGGGCTCGCCGGCGTCGGTGTCGTACACCGCGGCGCCGGGAATCCAACGCGATCCGAGCCACTGCCACGGATACCCCCTGCCGGGAACGCCCCGAAGCTCTGCAACCGGGATCGCTGCGGGGAGACGCTCGGCGAGTCGCGGCAGCGCGGTTCGCTCGCGCTCGAACCCCGCCAGCCCAACCTCGCGCCGGGGGAAGCGGAACACCCACATCGCCCCGGATCGCCACACCGTGCTGTCCCATCCTTCGCCCAGCAGATGGAGTTCGCCGAGTGCCTCCGGAAACTGGTCAGAGATGAGCAGGCGCGCAAGCTCCGCATCGACGGCCTGTTCTGCTCTCCACTCCGAAGACGGCACCACGTACCGCACTATAGGAGGCCATCCCTCCGGCTCGGCTTAGCGAGAACGTGATCGTCCGGCTGCCGGTGACGCGCTTACACCGCTCCGGGGTAGCGGGGTCGACGGCGACGGCGAAATCGGTACCGAACTGCCAGGGCCGCCACCACGACCACCCAGACGCCGAGCATGATCAGCCGATGCTCCCAGGTGTTGTGCTTCAACATCAAGAGCGGGAGAATCACGGCAAACACTCCCAGCGTGATCGTGCCGCCGTAGCCACCCTGATCACCGCGATGAATGATCCGCATCACCACGACAACGCTACTGGCGCCCATGACGATTCGCAACGTTGTTAGAGTCGCTCTGTGGAAGTCTCCTCACCCGCCGTGGTCACCGGAGCCAGCCGCGGGATCGGACGCGTGGTTGCAGAGCGGCTCGCCTCGTCCGGGCGTGTGGTGATCGCGATTGCAAGGTCGCAGGACAGCCTCGAGCAGCTGGCGGCGATCCGCGGCGTGGTGCCGATGGCGATGGACGTATCCGACAGGGCCGCGGTCAGCGAGGCCTGGACCCGCATCGGCCGCGAGTTCGGCGCCCCTTCGCTGGTGGTGAACAACGCAGGATTTGGCGGCGCCGCCGGGCCGACCTGGGAACAGGATCCCGAGACGTGGTGGCGGGTGTTCGAGGTGAACATGCTGGGCAGCTTCCTGATGTGCCGAGCAGCTCTGCCGCTCATGATCGAAGCGGGAGGGGGGCGGTTCGTGAACGTCTCTTCGAACGCCGCCTTCTTTCCAGCCTGGACCGAGAACGACGGTCTGATCAACGCCGCCTACATGTCCAGCAAGGCCGCGCTCGTGCGGTTCACCGAGGCCCTGGCGGGCGAGGCGGCGCCGTCGGGGGTGCGTGCGTTCGCCATCTCTCCGGGCATGGTCAAGACCGAGATGAGCGCCGAGATCTTCACCGACGAGTGGGACGACCCCGGCATCTGGTCACCGCCCGAGCTGACCGCCGACCTGGTCGAGTTCATCGACTCCGGCGCACTCGACGAGCTCACCGGCCGCTACATCCACGCGGCCAACGACGACTGGCGGGCGCTGGCCGCGGCGTCGGCCGACGTGCTCGAGCACGACCGGCTAACGCTGCGCGTTCGCTGACCAGCTGCCGCGCGGGCGCTTCGGCCGTCATCACCTCAAACCACGCGTCGACGGGAGTGACCGCGGACGGGGGCGAGGTCTGGGTAACCGTCCGGGAGAAGCGACAGGCGACGCGGTTCGCACTCGTTGGCGCTGGACAGCGCTCACACCGAGAGCGCGGTCGACCAGCTGGGCGCTGTCCAGGCGATCGCCGCGCAGATCAGCGCCAGGGGAAGCTCGGCGAAGAAGGCGAACACGAGGGCGAGGTACCAGTCTGACCCACCCTGGGCCGTCATCACGTCAAACCACGCGTCAATGCCAAGCAGCGTGGCGGTGCTGGCGGCGATCGGGGCGACCGCGGGCGAGCGGCGCGCGACCAGTCGAGCTGTCACCACCAGCCCGACCGCCTCGGCCAAATCGAGCACGACCCAGGTGGTCGACCAGTTGCGCACCTCGTAGCGCCCATGGAGCTCGGAGCCGACGACGAACACCCAGATCATCAGTGCCGCACCACAGAGGGCGAGGCCGCTGCCTCTAGCCGCGCAGCTCGTGGATCACCGACCCGTCGTGGAACCCCGGTAGCCGCGGCCCCTCTGGCACAGAAACGACCTGTTCCAGAGCTGTTCGTCACATCAGCCGGGCGTACTCCGGACGACCTTCCTCAGGCTGTGGCGCGGAACGTGAGCGTCTTTACCATTCGCGTGATCTGGTTGATCTGTGCCCGGGTGGCCTCGGGCATGTGCCAGCCGTCGATGACCAGACGATACCCATGGATGTCGAGGATCCACAGCCGGTCTCGCTGCCCGGGCCCGAGCGAGTAGTGGCCGCCTCCGTCGGTGCTGATCCAGGCGTCGAAGTAGCCGTCTTCGCATTTGCTGAAGTCGATGTGCGCCGGCACGGAGGTTTCGACGTAGAGACCGTGGTATCCGGGCGACCGTGACGGGAAGCGGAGTGCTTCCCGCGCGCAGGGGCTGTTGGGCCAGCGCGTGGGCGAGGTCGGCGACGGTTGGGCCGGGGTCGATGCCATGCTTGCCGGCCTTGCACGGATCTGACATCACACTTCGGACATCCCAGAAGGCGAGGCCGCGCGCGTCTGAAGCCACGGCGTGTCCGGTGACTCCCACGCCGGTGTTGACCGCGAACCCGGCACCGCGGTACCCGACGGGAACCTGAATGACGGGCGTGGGCTGCCGCGCATTCGGCGAGCCGTGAACAACAACAGCGTATGTCCCGGCCGGAACCTTCACGCTTGCGTGGCCCGCGCCGGGCAGCGTGACCGGGGCTTCAGCCGTCGGGCTCGTCGAGGAAGCCGCGCTACCCCCGGAGGAACATCCGGCGACCGTCCCGGCGAGCAGGGCCGCGCTGGTGACGAACATCACCCACCGCGGTGAGACCTTGAAGGTGCTGATGTCGCTCATCTCGTGTCCCTTCTCGTGGTTATGACAAGACGTGGCAGTTGATGCCCGGGCCGAGCGACTGCACGCTGCGCCCAGATTGGCCTCTGTGTCTCGAAGCTTCTGGTTGACCTCGGGGAGCGGCGCCTGCTCGCTGTGGTTGGCGAGGGCCTTGGCCTTCGCGGTTAGCGCCGACCAGACCGTGTGAAAGCTCGCAAGCCACTGCTGGATCCTTTGATGCCAGTAACGGGGTGCCGGTTGGGCGTTGGCGTCGCGGGTTAGCTGTTCAACCACGGGTTCGCCCTGGCCCACGAACCCTGCAAATCGCGGGAACGGAGATGCTCGAACGCGGCGGTCGCGCGGGAGCACACCCGGGTCAGTGCGATGTCGTAGTAGCGGGCGTTGTACCAGGTGCGCTCGGTGGAGACGGTGAGCGCACAATCGCGGAGGCCGTAGCGAGCGGCGAGGTGGTCGGCATGCGACGTCGCGATGTAGAGCTCACCGGCGGTCGTTTGCTGCTGTGCGGGTGTGCCGCCAGACAGTTGGGCGTCCACGAACGCTGATCGTGCTCGCTGCTCGATGGCAGCCAGCCTCAGGAACCGGTGCCATCCTTCGACCGCTTTTGAGCGAGCCGGAACCCGTCGAGGTGATCAAAGGTCAGCCGCGAGTACTTTTGTTCGTCCCGGAGCTTCGGGCCCAATAATCGACCGTCGTCATAGGAAATCTCCACGCGCAGTGAGTACGCGTGGCAGGTTCGGTCGGCCGCGGCGATCAGCTGCTGCTTTGTCAGGCGGCCGGGTGGGGGCGCGGGCACGGTTGCGAACGGGGTGACGGCCGCGGACAGTGATGTCCAGCCAGGTGAGTTCGGGCCGGGCGGTGGAGGTGGGCCTGCGGCGGAGGTGGGGGTGGCGGTTGGGACTGTCGCGGGAGATGCGTCACCGCCGGAGGAACATCCGGTGATTGTCCCGGCGAGCAGAGCTGCGACAACTGTGACCCCCAACCACCGCGTCGGGATCTTGAGGATGGTGATGGTGCGCATGTTCGGTCCCTTCCTTCTCCTCGGTCGGGTCTGATCTGTTCATCACCCCATCATCCGCAGTGCGAATCACCGGACGGCCACCGCCAGGTAACAATCCGGCCACGGCGATCGCGCCACGATCCGAAGACGGCGTGGGGAGTAGGGTGGGCGCGTGGACGGAAACGTGCTTTTCGTCGAGGACGATCGGTCGATCCGTGAGGTAACGAGGCCTGGCGTTGCGAGCAGGCCGGCTTCCGGGTGACCGCCTGCGGCGACGTTCGCGAGGGACTGGCGTTGTTTGCCCGTGGGCGGTTCGATCTTGTGCTGTTGGATGTGATGTTGCCGGGTGCGGACGGCTTCGAGGTGTGCAAGGAGATCCGCCGCAGCGGTGCCACGCCGATCATCATGCTGACGGCGCGTACCGACACTGTGGACGTGGTGGTCGGGCTTGAGCTGGGCGCCGACGACTATGTCTCCAAGCCCTTCCAGCCGGCCGAGTTGGTGGCTCGGGTGCGAGCCGTGCTGCGACGTGCCGCGGCCGTTGATTCGAACGTGGTGGTGTCTGTGGGCGAGATCGAGGTCGACCAGTCGGCGTTCCGCGCCACTCGGGGCGGCCGCGACCTGAACCTGACGGCGACCGAGTTTCGCCTGTTGTGTGAGCTTGCACGCCGGCCGGGGCAGGTATTCACGCGGGAGATGTTGCTCGAGTTGGTGTGGGGGTACGAGTTTCTGGGTGACTCGAGGCTTGGTGAATGTCGCGATCCAGCGGCTGCGGGCGAAGATCGAGGACGACCCGGCTCATCCTGTCGTTGATCACGACTGTGCGCGGCGTCGGCTACCGGCTGGAACCGCCATGAGCTCACACCGGGGCAGGTGGCGCGCCCACTGTGTCCGAATCGTTATCCGGCCGTGATGTACTCGTGACCGTCGCGCGCGAGCATTGGGCGATGACCGCATGGCGCCCGGACCAGGCGACGATGGAACAGGCGGCAAAACGTGAAGGGCGGTTCGGTCGCGCCAACTCGGTTGCGCCGCCGGGTGGCGGTGGCATTCGTCTTGGCGGTCGGCGTCGCCGCCGGGGCGCTCGCCGTCGGGTCGTACGTCGTGGTGCGCAATGCGCGGCTCGATGATTCCGCTACTCGGGTGGTGAATCAGACCGTGCTGAATCTGCGGTATGCGACCACCCAGCCGAAGTGTGCAGGCGCTGTTTGACGGCCTGCGGGCGCGGGGCCAGCGGTCGGCGACTGTGGTGTTGACTCGCGGTGGGAGGCCGCAGGCGTCTGGTCGGCATCGGCGCTGACCGAGATCCCGGTAGACCTGCGCCGGCTGGTCGAGCGAGGGCAAGCTTGCCCGTGATCGAGTCATCGTGGCGGGCGACACTATGTGGTCGTCGGTGGCGCCCTGCCGGAGACCCACAAGCAGTACTACTTCTTCTACAACGAGCAGCAGGTGTGGAGCGATCTCGCCGTCTTGCGCAACGTGCTCGCGGTCGGCTGGCTGGCGCTGGTGCTGCTTGCCGGCCTCGGCGGAACGCTGTTTGCGAGGCGAACGCTGGCTCCCGTCGCCGAGGCAAGCAGCGCTGCCCGCTCACTTGCGGCGGGGTTGCTCGACACGCGGCTACCGGTCGCAAGTGATGATGAGTTCGGCGCCTGGGCGGCAGCATTCAACGATATGGCGGCGGCGCTCGAGGCCAAGATCGGAGGACGCTTGCTGAAGCGCAGGAGCGGGAGCGGCGGTTCACCGCCAATGTCGCACACGACCTGCGATCACCACTGACCGCGCTGATCGGCGAGGCTCAAGCAGCTTGGCAAACCAGGCCAACGACCTGCCGCCCGAGTTCGCGCGGATGACCGGGATGCTCGTCGCCGACGTCGATCGTTTGTGTCGGCTTACCGAGGATCTGCTCGAGATCTCGCGCCTCGACTCGGGACAGGAACCGCCCGAGGCAGAGCCTGTCGATGCCGCTGTTCTGGTGCAGGGTGTCCTGCAAAGTCACGGCTGCTCCGACTCGGTCGACTGGACGGAGAGCCGGTGGTACTCACGACCGACCCGCGGCGATTGGAGCGAATCGTCGCGAACCTGATCGAGAACGCCATTACCCACGCCGGGGTGGGCATCCGCGTGCACGTCGCCCGAGACCACGACCACGCGCTGATCGCGGTGGCAGACGATGGCCCCGGCATCCCCGCCGACGCTCTGCCGCACGTGTTTGATCGCCAGTTCAAGGCCGATCCGCAACCGCACCGGCCACGGCAGCGGCCTCGGCCTGGCGATCGCACGAGAGAACGCGCGGCTTCTGGGAGGAGACATCACCGCCACGAGCACCCCCGGCGTCGGCGCCGTCTTCACGCTGCGGCTGCCTGCGGCCGAATCGTTACCCGCCGGCGATTCATCGCGTGGCCGACGCCGCCGAGGATGAGGGCGAGATCAGTCCGAAGCGGAAAGGACGACCATGAGGCGGTTCGCTCTCGCAATCGTAACTCCTCGCTGGCTGGCCGCCGGCTGCGCATCGGGCGGCGCTGTGGGCGTGGGCCCCGTGAACGACCTGGTGCCCGCTCGCCCAAAGTAGCTCCCAACAGCGTCGTTCGGATCGACCCAAGGACGCTCAAGCCGTTGCAGGTTGTGCCGGCTCGGGAGCGCCCCCGACCTGGTGGTCGCTGCCGGGGGCTACATCTGGGTCACGCACCATGTGCTGCGAGATGACAGCTCTGGGGCGCTCCGAAACGCACGGCGATCGGAAACTGACGCAGATCGACCCTTCGACCGGCAAAGCGACGGACGTCGGCAACGGACACTCGCACCGTGCGGGCTCTCGGCCGATCCGTCCGGTGACGTGTGGGTCGCCAA
Organism: uncultured Actinomycetes bacterium; assembly: GCA_963708725.1. Taxonomy (GTDB): domain Bacteria; phylum Actinomycetota; class Thermoleophilia; order Gaiellales; family JAICJC01; genus CAVPTL01. The sequence continues at coordinate 224,332 of CAVPTL010000006.1, forward strand.
CTGCTTCGAGCCCGGCTCGCACCAGAGCGCGAACGTCGTGCGCGTGGATGCCGAGACGCTCAAGTTCAAGGCAATCATTCCCATCCCGAGCGGACGGGAATTCTACCGAGGCCTTGCGTATGGGGGCGGCTCGGTGTGGGTGTCGGACGGCGGCGCGGGGGATGACGTGACGCGGGTCAACCCGCGGACACGGGCGTTGAAGGTGATTCGGTTCGACCGTGACACGGGAGCACTGGCGTGGTCGAAGGCCCACGCCGATCTGTGGATCAACAATTTCCACGCGGGTAGCCTCACAAGACTGCACCCCCGGACCGGAGCCGTGTCGGTAGTCGAAAGCGTCGCGATCAACCCCTCCTTCTCAGCCATCGCCGGCAACACCGTGTGGACGGGAGACTGGTCGAGTCCGCAGGTCGAGCGTCTCCACGCCGTCGGATCGCCGCGACCGCGCGGCATCTCCCTACCCGTCGCCAACCCATACGCTGGGGTCTGGAACGTCGCCGCCGGGGCGGGCTACATCTGGGCGACCACCCCACGTGACGGCACGCTTTGGCGGATCAATCCGAAGACCAACGCCGTGACCCGCATCCGCATGCCCCAGCCGCCGACGGGCGTCACTGCCAACGGGGGCGAGGTCTGGGTAACCGTCCGGGAGAAGTGATGGCAGCCTCGCCGGGTTGGGGGCGAATCGGTCGAACAAGAGCCCTGTCCCTCACGGGACAGGGCTCTTGACGACGTGGCTCGATCAGTCAGTGGCAAAAACCAGCGTGTGGTCGCCGATCCACTCGGGATCGCCACCCTGTCCGACCTTCCGGGTCGAGCCGGTGGCGGCGTCTACGACGTAGATCGCTGATCCGTTCGAGTAGGCGATCCGCGTCCCGTCTGGAGACCACCGCAGCCAGCCGAGACTCCCGTCGCAGCACTCGCGGGCTGTCACCGAAGCGCTTCGTGGCGCAGCACGGCGTGGACACCTTTTGATTCGTTCACAACCTGGGTGACTCGCAGGTCGACGCAGACGCTGGCGAGGGCGAGCGCCCGCGAGCGCGAGATTCCGTGCTCACGCTCGATCAGATCGAGCATTGTCTGCAACGCGATGTCCGCGGCCACGTCCAGGTCGGGATCGAAGCCGAACGCGATCCAGGCGTGCTTCGTCCAAGCAATCGGCATTCGCAGACTGAGGTCGTTGCGGAGGTCGAAGGTCAGGCGAGCGACCTCCAGCGGACACTCGATCGCGGTGCCCGACACCTCACCGTCGCCCTGCGCCGCATGGCCGTCACCGGCCGACACCAGTGCTCCGTCGACGGCGATTGGAAGCAGCAGCGTCGCGCCGGGGGTCAGTTCTTTACAGTCGATGTTGCCGCCCTGCCGGCGGGGCGGGATGGTGGAGTGGACGCCCGGCTCGGCCGGTGGCATCCCGATCACACCGAGGAAGGGTGCCAATGCGACGGTGGCATCCCCGCCGTCGGCGGTTGTACCGGTGTCCGCGCCCAGCCGCCAGACGACAGAGTCATCACCGGTGAAGGTGATGCCCCAGTCGCGCGGTTGCACCTGGTCGATCCGCACGAACAGCGTTTGGCCGGCACGCGCCGCTGGTATCTCGACCGGGCCGGTAGAGGGCGTGAACGACGTGAGCGGCCGATGACGGTCATCGAGCAACTCTCGGTCGAGATCCGAGTGCTAGCCGCCGTACAGAGCCTGGGAACGCCACGAGTCGACGAGATCGACCGTAGTCACGGCCGCAGGTCGGGCGAGAGGTGGCCGTGCAGCGCCCACACGACGAGCGGGCGGTCATGCGTCAGGGTCACTCGCCGATCAGGTCAGCTGAAGCGCGGCCGTTGCAGCTCGATGTTGACTCCCGAGTGGTCGTTAGAGGCGGTGACGGTCATCCACGCCGTGGTGTCGGTGGCGTGGTCGATCGGGTTGGGTGTGAAGGTTGGGGTGTCGAACTGTGGTGGTGTGGTGTCCTGGAAGCCGGTTTGGTCGAGGCTGAGCCCCGTATTGGAGGCGGATACGCGCACAGGGTGCCGCAGGCGGCCAGGCGAAACGTCGGGAAAGCCATCCGGCTAAGCCTCAAACGATACGGTGGGCGGCCATCCCTCGGGTGCGGATCGCCTCGGCGGCCACATTGGCGCGGTCGCTCCCGCAGCGCGAATCAGAGTGACATCGAAGCGGGGTTCGCGGCCGGTTCTGGGAAGGGGGAGGGGTCGGTCCGCCAGAGGTGCAGACCGGTCACGCCCCAGGCGATGAAGAGTGGGGCCAGGCCGAGGCTGTTATGACCGAGGACGAAGCTCCCCAGCGCCCACAGTGGGAGGCTCAGCGCGAGCAGCCACGCGGTGACCCGGGTCTCGTAGGAAGATCGGATCAGGCTGATCCCAAGGATGGTCGAGCCGAGCGTGGCGAAGAGAATGCCGGGGAAGAGCGCAGCGAGAAACAGGACGTTGAGCGGACCGTTGTGTGACGTCGTACCGGTGAGGACGGAAACGCTCTCCATACAGAACGCCACCGCCAGGCCGCCGGTGAGGAGTCCATAGCCGAGCAGCGCGATGCGCCAGCCCCACCGTTCCGCTCGCGGTTTTTGTGCGGGACGAGTCGAACGAACCACCACCGCGCAGAGCAACACGGCGGGGAAGATCAGCGCGAACGCCTGAAGGTATGTCCCGTACACGCGTTCTGGTGCGGCGAAGGTGAGCAAGCCGTCGGCAAGCCGCCGGGCGGGATCGGCCCACGCTGAGGTGGTGGACGTTTCCAGCGCGTAGGCGCCGTCCTTGGTTGCGAAGTAGGCAAGCGAAAGTAGCGGCGCGACGACGCAGATTGCAGCGGCCGAGATAACGGCATAGAGGCCAATCAGACGGGTGGTCCGATTCGACACGGTGATACCTCCCAACTCGTTTCATCCTCGGACACTCGAGGTAGCCAGATCGTCGCTCGACGGCCGCGACCGGGCGTCGGCCCGCGGGTGGCATTTGGATCACCTTGCGGATTGGTATTTGCCGCGCATCGCGTGCATCCGGAGGTTGATGCGGATCGATCCTGGGGTTGATGCGCTTGCATCCCTGCGCAAGTAGGGTGATCCGATGGAGGCTCGTTTCATTCCGCAGCGAAACGACGTCATTCTCGCTGCGGCCGTGGCAGTGCTGGCGGCGATCGAGATCGGGTTGAACTCCGCCGTTTCCCCGACCTGGGTTGCGCTGCCTCTGGAGTTGGTCGTCGCCGCGTCGCTGGCATGGCGACGGAGGTTCCCGCTGGCGGTGACCGCTGCTGCATCGGCGGGTATGGCGGTCGAGGCGCTGGCCGGGGTACCGATCCAGGAACCGGTGGTGCCACTCGCAGTGTTGACGATCGCCGTCTACTCACTGGTCGTCCATGCCGACTCGTCAAAGGTGGTGACGGGGCTGGCGATCGTGGCAGTTGGGCTTACGATCACGGTCTCGAGCCAGCACAAGCCGGGCAACATCATCTTCGGAGCGCTGTGGGTTTCGGGGGCTGCCTTTGTGGGTCGGCTGGTGCGGGTGCGGATGGATGATGCGCGCGACCAGAAACTTCGTGCGGAGCGGGCCGAGCACGAACGGGAGGAGCACGTGAGGGCCGCGTCGGAGGAGGAGCGCAAGCGGATCGCGCGCGAGCTTCACGACATCATCGCCCACTCGCTGAGCGTGATGGTCGTCCAGGCGGGAGCCGCGGAGGAGATGCTCCGATCAGACCCATCCCGAGCACGCGAACCGGTGCTTGCCATCCAGCAGACCGGGCGCGAGGCCCTGACCGAGATGAGTCGTGTCCTGGGTGTCCTTCGCGAGCAGGGGTTGGAGGGTGAACTCGCCCCTCAACCGGGTCTTGCCCAGCTGGAAACGCTGGTCAGCGATGTGCGCATCGCCGGCGTTTCGGTCGATTTCACGATCGAGGGCGAGCCGCGGTCACTGCCGCCTGGTGTCGAGGTCTCCGCCTACCGGATCGTCCAAGAGGCGCTCACCAATACTCGCAAACACGCCAACGACGGATCCGCCAAAGTCACGCTGCGTTACCTCAACGATGCGCTGGAAGTGGACGTCGTCGATAGCGGCGGCAACGGTCAGCCCGCCAACGGGGGCGGTCTGGGACTTGTCGGTATGCGAGAACGCGTCGCGGTCTTTGGAGGCTCACTCGAGGCCGGGCCGAAGGTCGAGGGCGGATTTGGGGTACACGCCCGGCTTCCACTTGGGACCGCTCAGTGATCGACGTCCTGATCGCCGACGACCAGGCGCTCGTGCGCGGGGGGTTTCGCATGATCCTCGACGCCCAGTCGGACATCGACGTCGTGGGCGAGGCGGAAGACGGCGTTCAGGCTCTCACGCTCGTCCACGAACTCAGCCCTGACCTCGTTCTGATGGACGTACGTATGCCGCGCCTGGACGGACTCGAAGCGACGCGAAGAATCGTTGCCGAGGAACTGGCCACCGCCGTGCTCATCCTGACGACCTTCGACGACGACGAGATCGTCTACGAAGCGCTCCACGCCGGGGCGAGTGGCTTCCTCCTCAAAAGCGCCCCGCCTGCCCGTCTGGTGGAAGCTGTCCGCCTGGTGGTCACCGGCGAGGCCCTGCTCGCACCGATAATCACCCAGCGCCTGATCGCCGAATACGTTCGCCGGCCCCGACCCGGCTCCGGCACGCCACCGGAGCTCGAGGATCTGACCGATCGCGAACTCGAAGTGTTTGAGTTGATCGCGCGGGGACTGTCTAACACCGACATCGCCGCCAAGCTCGTCGTCAGCGAAGCGACCGTGAAAACCCACGTAAACCGGGTGTTCGCAAAGCTCCGTCTGCGCGACCGCGTACAGGCGGTCGTGCTGGCATACGAGGCTGGTCTCATACAACCCGGCGACAACCCACAACCCGCCGACAACTGATGCAGCTTTAATCAGCCGGGGCGTCGTCCTACTGGTGTGATCCGACTGTTGCCGCTCGCATTGCTGGTGATGATGTTCCTCCCGACTGGCTGTGGTACCGACCACGGCGGGTGCAGCGGTGACCTCCAAGGCAACACGTGCGTCACGCCGCCGCGGGTGCATTGGACGGCGGCGCGCGTCGAGGCGGCAGCCCGCCGCTATTCAGACGCTCCACAGCTGGTTGCGCGTCTGCGTGATCCTCGATGCCGGGTTCTCGCAAACAACCGCGAAGCGTTGTGCAACGCGCTTGTGGTGAAGCCCGGTCAGCCGGCGAGGCGGGCCGAGGTGATGTTCTATCTCCTCTACCACGGCTCGCTCTACCCCATATGTCGCGGCGGCCGTCACCGGTACCCATTCTTCCCAGCTTGTCTGCACGGAGCCGACCGTAACCCTGACTGACCGCGTACCGTCAGCGCGGTGCGAAGGCGATTATCGATCGCCAGACTTGAGTGATCAGACCTCGAACGCTAGGTGGTTCCCTCGGGCGCTGTGCTTTGAGGGAACCACCTAACGAGGTGACTTAGGCTTTGGCGAACACGTTTGCCACGCCGAGCTTGAGTCCGGCCGCGAACACCTTGGTGCCCAGCCCGGCGTTCAGGGCCGTTGCGGCGGTCTTGGTTAGTGCGACCCGCACGCCGAGCACTGCCAGGAGATGGCCCTTCTTGACTACCTTGATGTGCGACACGTCGAGCGTCAGTAGCGGCACTCGCACTGCGGATTGAGGTTGACTGCCGCGGTCAGTTGCGGGTGCTTGTTGACGATCACGGTGAACAGGCCGACGCGGACAGTCTTTCCGTTGCGCGAGAACGCCAGGCCACCGGAGTGGCGGATGTAGCCGACCAGCGTCTTGGGATTGATCTTGCCACCGACGATCGGGAAGTTGAACACGACCGTTTTCTTGCCGCTGAGCATGCCGGCCCGGACAACACCCGGCGCGATCGGCGCCACCGTGATGTGGTTGGACGCGAGCACCGGCAAAACCGCCGGAGCGATCGCCAGGCCGGTGCTGCCGCCCACGACCTGGACGTTCGGGTTGGTGGCCGCTGCTGCGGTGCCGATCGAGAGCGCCGTTAGACACACCGCGATCAGCCCGAGCCGAAACGGCATCGGGATTCGATGAGACATGGCATTCCTTCCCGCCGAGGCACTTGACCCTCACGGCCCCGGCTCTGTGTAGGTGGTTCGTCGACCCTTCGAGTGCCCGCCAACGATTGGATTCACCACCGCGGGGTATGACCGATTCGGAGCTTCCGGGGCGCTCGCGATCGATGGCCTCACACTCGAGAACACGA
>CAVPTL010000007.1:0-186615 GCA_963708725.1 uncultured Actinomycetes bacterium
CATTAGCCGATATCCTGCGTGCCGTTGGAGAGGTGGCCGAGTGGCTGAAGGCGCCCGCCTGCTAAGTGGGTCTGGGGGGTAAACCTCCAGCGAGGGTTCGAATCCCTCCCTCTCCGCTTGTGTCAGCCCGTGATCGCGGCGAAGTAGCCGGCGACTCCCCGGGCGTCGTCAAGACTGGTGCGCAGCCCGATGTAGCCGTCTGGTCGCACCAGCACCAGTTCGCCGGTCACTCCCACGCTGTAGCGAGCGGCGATGCGACGGTCGGGATCGGCGATCACCGCATCGAAACCCTCGTCCCCGCCGGCGGCTACCGCCACCTGCCGCACGCCCTCGAGCGCCAGCGGGGTCGGGGTCACGTGCGTGCCGGCGATGTAGAGGGCGGTGTGGTCAACTCCGGCCGCGAGCACGCTGTGCAGGCTCGGTTCGATACCGGGAACGTCGGGGGCGGCATCGCCGGGGCGGGGACCGCCACGATCCGCGCGCCCGGTCGTGACGATCGCGCTGTCGCGATAGGCCACGTCGGTCTCCTCGGTCTGGTCGGCGAGTCGCGACTGGATTGGAGCAAACCCGGTGGCGAAGTGGATCGCGAAGTTCCGGAGCTTTCGCTCGAGCTCGTGGGGCAGCGTTCCGACCGTGGTGATCCTCGTGGTCTGCTTGATCACCCGCGCTGCGACCGGATGGCGCTCGGCTGAATAGCTCTCGAGCAGGGCGGGCGACGCGGTTCCCCGCGAGGCCAGCGCGAGCTTCCAGCCGAGGTTGAACGCGTCCTGCATGCCGGTGTTCATACCCTGACCGCCGGCGGGGCTGTGGACGTGTGCGGCGTCACCGGCGAGAAAGGCCCGCCCGAAGCGGTAGCTGGGCACCTGAGCGTGATGGATCTCGAAGATCGTGATCCAATGCGAGGATTGGAGCGTGATCCCGCCGGCTCGCTGGTCACAGATCTGCTGGAGCTGCTGAAGGGTGGCGTCGACCGGCCCTCCGGACTCGTCGATCTGCGCGATCAGGCGCAGCCGACCGCCGACCATCGGGAACACGAGCAGAGGCCCGGCGTTCGCCGAAAAGTAGGAGTGCATCGAGGCGTGGTCGAGGTCGCAGTCGGCCTCGACATCGCCGAGCAGGAAACGCTCGCCTTTGAACGAGCCGGCGAGTCTGGTACCCACGACGTCACGCACGGTGCTGTGGCTGCCGTCGGTGCCCGCGATCCACGATGACACGCAGATCTCCTCGCGACCGTCGGCGTGGCGCAGCGTCGAGCGCACCTCGTGCTCGTCCTGCTCGAAACCGACCAGCTCCACTCCGCGCTCGATCTCGACGCCGAACTCGGAGAGTCGCTCGGTGAGCACCCGCTCGGTCTCGGTTTGCGCGGTCGAGATCGAGAATGGATACGGACTGTCGACGGTGTCGAGGGGCATCCGGCCAAGCACCTTTCCGCCGGCATGAAACTCCATCCCCGTCGTATGGATGCCCGAACCCATCACACCGTCGACCGCCCCGATCCGCTCGAGCATCTCGAGGCTGCGGGCGTGAACGATGATCGCGCGAGACTCATCGGTCGGCGCGGCCAGCTTGTCGATCACGCGCATCGGCACTCCACGGCGGGCCAGCTCACAGGCGAGCACAAGGCCGACCGGCCCCGCCCCCACAACCACCACCGACACCCGTCCATCACTCACCGCACCGACGCTACCACGGCCCGTGAATAAATGGTGCCTGGCACCATTTATTCAGTGTTGAGCGAGCCTGCTGAGCTGTTTTCGCGGGTGCGCCATCGATCATAAGCGTCATCCGCTAGCGCCGGCGCGAGATGAGACTCCCCTCACAAGGGCTCCTCATACTTGAGTCAAGATGAACATCATGGTGGTTGAGGACGAGACGCTGATCTTGGATTTTCTGCGACGTGGTCTCACAGCACAGGGCCACGCCGTCGAAACCGCGTCCTCCGGGGAACACGCGCTGAATCGCTTTGGCGAGCATCGACCCGACCTGGTCGTGCTCGATGTGAGGCTCCCCGGTATCGACGGCTTCGATGTGCTCAAGACATTGCGATCGGCCGATCCGGCGCTCCCGGTGATCATGCTCACTGCGCGGGGGGAGATTGCCGACCGCGTCCGCGGTCTCGATCTGGGCGCGACCGACTACCTGGTCAAGCCGTTTGCGTTCGCTGAACTCACCGCCAGGATACGCGCGCACACGCGCCTGTCCGCCGAGCAGAAGGCGACCACGACCCTCGCCGTCGGCGGTCTCAGCCTCGACTTGCTCACCTGTGAGGCGAGCATGCAAGGACGTATCGTTGATCTCTCCGCACGCGAGTTCTCACTGCTTGCCTACCTGATGCGGCATGCCGGCCAGGTTCTGTCGAGGCAGCAGATACTCAACGGCGTTTGGGGCTACACGTTCGATCCGCGTTCGAACCTCGTCGATGTCTACATCGGCTATCTCCGGCGGAAGCTCTCCCCCGAAGGGTCGTCCCCGATCGAGACAGTTCGGGGAATGGGGTACCGGCTCGTGCGCCAGCAGGCGCCGTGAGGCTTGGCCTACCGATCCGGCTGCGCCTTGCACTGGTGTGCGCCGCCTTGGCGGTGGGTATGCTCATCGCCGGTCTGATCACCGTGTATGTGATCGAGCGTCAACAAGTCCATCGAACGCTCGCCCGCGACGCGCTTCGGGCCGCCCAAGGCCTAGCGACCGTGGGTGAGCCCCGCGAGCCGCAGACGACCACCACACCGGCCACGTCCGCTCCAACCACGACCCTGCAAACGCAGGATGAGCGGTCGTCCGATACTGGCGAGGGTGAAACGGCAAGCAACTCCGGCACGACGTCGTCCACTTCGCCCACGACCCGGGCCGGTGGACAGGAGGCAGACGACGCGGAGACCCGGCAGTACCTGCGCGCCCGCGAGGGGTCGGACCAGCTACTGGCGGTTGTTCCACGACACGGCACCCCGTACACGAACAACAAGCGGGCAACCGCTTTGTGGCACATCCCGCCTTTGAATTCGGGGCAGGTCCGCAACATCACCGTCGGGGGAGCGACCTACGTCGTGGCCAGCGCCACTCGACCCGGTGGCCAGGTGCTTGCGGCCGTACCGACAACGGAAGCCGATGCTGGCATCCGGAAGCTTCTGGATGCCATGTTGATCGTTTGCATCATCGGGCTGGTGCCGGCTACCGCCGCGGCCTGGCTCGTGACCCGCTCGGCACTGTCTCCCCTTTCTCGCATCGCCCAACGGGCGTCGCGTGTGACGGCCGGTGACCTGTCCGTGCGGATGGGGCCGGTGAGGACTCACGACGAGATCGCCGACGTCGCCACCGCAATCGACGGGATGCTCGATCGGCTTGAGGTGTCGTTCGCTGCGCAGCGAAGGTTCGTTCATGACGCATCGCATGAGCTGCGAACACCGCTCACAATCGCTCGCGGCCACCTCGAAGTTGCCCAACCGCCCGGAGATGCGTCACCAGAGCTCCAGGCCGCGGTTGGGGTCGCGATCGATGAGCTCGACCGGATGGGACGCCTGGTGGACAACCTCCTGCGTCTCGCGCGGGCCGACGAGGGCACCGACCACAAACGCACGCCGGTTGATGTCGCGTTGCTCGCCGACGACCTCGTCCAGCGATCACTCGTGCTAGGCGATCGCGACTGGCAGGTCCACGCGCCCACCGAGGCGATCGTCGACGGCGACGAGGATGCGCTCAACGAGGTGCTCTTGAACCTGGTCTCCAACGCGGTGCGTCACACGTCGCAGGCCGACACCATCGACATACGAGTTGCGATACGCGGCGACCGAGTCACAGTCGAGGTGGCCGATACTGGAGACGGCATCGATCCCGAACTCCTGCCAACTCTATTCGACCGGTTCACGCGGGCAGACTCGGCGCGCAGCCGAGACACCGGTGGGGCGGGACTGGGGCTCGCGATCTGCCGAGCGATCGTGGAAGCCCACGGAGGCACGATCACAGCCGAAAGCACCCTGGGGAGCGGAGCCACGTTCATGATCGACCTGCCACGGTCGCACGAACCACCCCGCCGACGCGCCGACGCGGCCGGCCTCGAGGATGCGTCGCGGATGAAAACCCCGGCCATCGACGCGGTTCGGCCAGACACCGGCGAGATTTCGGTTCAGACGCCGAAGAACTGACCTCTAAGAACGGTCTCACCGCCCGCTCACCTGCGGCTCATTACCGGATCCTACGGTGTGGTTTGGGAGCACGACACCCAAGTCGAACCAAGGAGGAAGGTAGTGACTGGCAACTCATCCGTCGCTTTTGCGGCGTTCGCGGCTGGCATACTCGTCGGCGGCGGCGCATACGCCGCAAAGCATGAGGCTCTGGGCGTCGGAGCATCCACTTCCGCAGATGCCCGCGCCAGGATCGTGCACGAAATACCGCTTGCCACGCATCGCCACTCAGGCGTTCTGATCTGGCGCCCACCGCACGTCCCGAAGGTGAAGCGCCCCCCGGCCACGGCCGTAATCCCGCCGACACCGACGCTTGTCACCGCCCCGGCGCCGACGGTCCAGGCACCGGCCCCGACGCCGGTGGCCGCACCCCAGCCCACCACCCCCGCCGCGCCGGTCACACGCACGAGTCCGACCGGTGGAGGCGACGACGGAGGCCACGATGACTAGCACCGGACTTCGAATCTACACGGCCGTGATCGCGCTCATCTGCGGTGCCGCCATTGTCTGGTCGATTCACCAGAGCACGTTGGCGGCGTCATGGCAGGCCGACTCGCGATCGTGGCACAGGGTGGCGGCGACCACCGTAGCGCACGATCGGGGCACCGCCGTCCAGATGCAGCAGCTCGTGGTTCGCTACAACAGGCTAGTGAAACGCACTCGCCGCTCCCAGCGGCGACTGCTCGCCGACGTCCGAAAGCTTCAAAGCAGTGGCGGCACACCGGCCGTGACGACCCAACCCAGTGGGTATGTGGCTCCGAGCTCGTCCCCGGGAGTCACACCCCCAGCGCCCGCTCCCGTCGCCGCGCCGGCTCCGGTCGCCGCGCCGGCACCCTCCCCACCCGCCACCCACACCAGCTGATGACCACGACCGCCCCAGTCACAACACACGCGTGGGAATGGTCCGCAACCGGTACGACGTGGCGGGTGCTGCACACCGGTGGCGTCACTGCCGCGCTCGCAGCCGCCATCTCCCGGGCCGTTGAGCAAGACGAGGCGCGATGGTCACGTTTTCGGCGAGACAGCGAGGTCTCGCGGCTGAACCGCGCCGGCGGTCAACCGGTTCCACTATCGCCCGAGACACTTGACCTGCTGGAGGCCAGCATCGATTGGACGCGGCGCACCGATGGCGTTTTCCAGCCACTCATCGGCGGCATGTTGGTGGCATGGGGATATCGCCGCAGCCTGCTCGAATCGACGCCGTACGCCATCGCCGGCCCGGCCAAGCGGCGACGCGACGGCCACATCGACCTGAGCCGTCAAGCTGGCACCGCCCGGATTCCACCCGGTGCGCGGCTCGACCTGGGTGGCATCGCCAAGAGCTGGATCGGAGCGAGAGTGGCAGCCCTGGTGGCCAGCCGCTGTGACGACCCAGCCGTGATGGTCGACGCGGGCGGCGACCTGGTGGCAGTGAGCGGCGACCACTTGGTGGCGGTCGAGGATCCCACCGATCCCACGGGCGCCTCCGAGCCGATCGCACATCTTTTGATCGGTGCCGGCCAGGGCGTCGCCACGTCCGGCTACGGCCGCCGTCACTGGCGCAACGGCGACGGCCGGCTCGCCCATCACCTGATCGATCCAGCCACGGGCGCGCCCGGCCGTCTCACCCACGCCACCGTCGTGAGCGACGACTCGGTCGCCGCCGACGTGCTGGCCAAGGTGCTGGCTCTCCGTCCAGATCGCATCACCGAGATGTCCGAGGCCGCGACGGTGATGGTCAACGGCCATGTCGTTACAACCCCGCGATGGGAGCAGGTGGCGACCAGATGATCACATGGGAAGTCGCGCGGGCAAGCGCATTCGTCGCCTTCGTCTGCTACACGATCGTGATTGCGTGGGGGATCACCCTCAGCGCCCGCGCTTGGAAGCCGCCCGGACCTCAACTCGCGTATCACCGGTTCGTCGCCTCGCTGGGACTGGTTGCGGTCGGAATCCACGTCACCAGCCTCATGCTCGATCACTACGCGCGAGTGACGCTGGCATCCCTGGTCGGTCGTGACCCTCGCCCAGGAGTGATGTTCGGCGCAGCGGCCATGTGGCTCGTGATTGCCCTGCCGCTTTCATTCCGGCTCAAGCAGGCGCGATGGATGACCCAGCGAGCGTGGAGGTCATTGCACTACTTCGGCTACTCGGTGTGGGCGCTCTCGCTGGTTCACGGCGTGCTCACCGGAACCGACTCACGATCACCCGTCGCACTCATCTGCTACGGGACATCCGCCGCGGTGGTGGGTGGCGCAGCCTGGTACCGCTGGATGGTGCGACCGGCCCGAATGGCCCACTCCGCGCCACAACCTGCACGGCTGCCTCGTCCCCGGGCCGTCGCAGCCGTCGAGACCGAAGGGGGAGAGTCATGAAGTTCGAGGGCTCGGTGACGGTTGTCGGCAATGGTGTCAGTGGGTATATGTGCGCGCGATCTCTGGCCGCCGCCGGCGTGCCGGTGACGCTCATCGGGCCCGGGCTCCCCCACGACCGTCCGCCGCTCTCGAAGCGATCCCTCCTAACCGGAAAGCTGCCGCTGCTCGCCGACGAGCAGGGTCTGGTCAGCAGGGGCATCACGCACGTCGACGGATTCGTGACACACGTCGATCTCGGCGAGCGGACGGTAACCGTTCAGCCGAGCATCGGCGGTCTGCTACTCACGGTCGACGCGTCACGGATCGTTTGGGCAACGGGGTTGCGGTATCCCCGACCGCCGGTCCCGGGGCTCGAGTCCGCAGACGAGAACTCGAACGCCGTCGGGCTGCGCTCACTCGTGGATAAGCTCCGTGAGCCGGGACGGAGAGTCGTTGTGGTCGGCGCCGGCTTGATCGGAACCGAGACGGCGGCAACACTGGCGGCCGACCACCCGGTGACGTTGCTGGACATGGTTGACAGGCCGCTGGCCCGGTTCCTGCCCCAGGCATCTGACGCGGCTGGGGCAACTCTGGAGCGCCTCGGGGTGCGATTTCTCGGTGCATGCATGGTTGATTCGGCGGAGACAGGCCGGGACGGATGGGTCATACACACCTCAACCCATGGCGACCTTGATTGCGACGTGGTCATTTCCGCGGCAGGGGTTGCGTCCAGCCTTCCGGCCGAACTTTCGGTTGGAACTCCGAAGCCGCTCACCATGGCGGCCGACGAGACCCTTCGCGTAATCGGCCATGAACGCGTGTGGGCGTGTGGCGACTGCGTGTCGTTTCCTCATCACCGCTGGGGCCGAATCGCCATACCCCACTGGGATCACGCACTGTGGAGCGGGCGCCACGTGGCCGATTCGATTATGGGTTCGCGTGTCGCGTACGCCCGCGACCCCTACTTCTTCAGCGACATCGGCCCAATGAGGATCCAGCAGGTCGGACTCGCCGATCGGGCCGTCGAATGGACCGAAGAGCGCGGGCTGCACGTGGGACGAGATCCCTCTGGCCGACCCGCCTGCGTGCTCTTGCTCGACGCTGCACCACGACTACTCGAAGCCCGCGAACTCATCGCAGGCGCCGCCTAACCACACAAAGGAGACACCATGCTCGTCCACGCCACGATCGACCCAGATGCATGCATCGGCTCCGGCGAATGCGTCGCAATCGATCCCGAGGCAGTTGAACTCGACAACCACGGAACCGCCCGCCTGCTGGTCGACCAACTCGAGAAGACTCGGGCAGAACGTCTCTGTGACGCATGTCCCCTGAGCGCGATCTCGATCCAAGCGCGTTAGCCGGTCGCGATAGGAGGGCGCAACGCGCGTAGTGAGTTGAGAATCACGCCTACGTTCCGGTTACCGTAGGGTGGCCCACCGCGTGTGTGAGTTCCGTGCCCATGGCTCGCAGATGACGTGGCTGGTGTGATGTTCACTGACCACCCTCCGAACCTGCCGGCAGTTACCGCAGGTATCGACATCGACGGTGCAACGTTGGACGGGACACCTCACTTGGTCGTCGACGATCGGTAGATGTACTTCGAGTCGATATCCCATGACGATCCACCTTTCACAACCTCGGTTCTCGACTGATCATCGACTCCAACCCGACGCCGGACATCAGGGAAAACCCCTAGCTGCGAACGGGAATCCCGAAGCGCGCACGCGCATTGCGAGTCCGGGACATGGCGACCATGGTCGACATGGCAAGCCGGGCCGACCCCGAGGAGAGCATCCTCACAGGGCTCAACGGTGTCCCCCTCGCAATCATGAGCGAACGCGATTGCGCTCCTAAGTGGGTTCGCAGAGTCATCGGCCGTGGCGGGCACGCCAGGTTTGAGGGGCCCGCCACAGTCGGCCGACCAACACTGCGATGGCGATCCACAGCACCCAGCCGGCGGGGGTGACCCCACCCCCGCTGATCGTCGTCTGGCCGTCCGTCGCAGTGGTGGTCACATTGCTCTGTAGCAGTGACAGTCCGCCCCAGTGATACGTCCCGGTCGCGTGGGGGTTGGCGGCGATGATCCCTGCCGCAAAGCCGTTGGCAGCGTCGGTCAGAACCGCGGTCACGACCAGCAGCGACGTCGCCGCCCACACGCCGGCCGCGATCCAGGAGTGGCGCGGTCGGTCGCCAAACTCAGCGGCGAGGTAGCCGTCGGCGAGCTGTGCGCTGGTGCCAATGTTCCGAAGCGCGGCGCTCGTGCCGATGTCATTTGCGGCGCTGACCAGGTTCAGGCGTACCTCGCGCCGGTGGGCGATGCGTGATGCACGCGGAATGTCGTAGAGGCGCTGGTCGAGCATCCAGACGACGCGCTCGATGCGCAAACGATCGCTCCAGGTCAGCTTGTGGGCCATCTCAAGCTCCTTCGATTGGTTCGTTCGGGATAAGTTGGGAGAGCTGCGCGGTGACGATCTCAGCCAGCGTCATCCATGACGTCGTGCCGTCTGCCAGCGCTGCGTAGCCGGCCTTGGTTGGGCGGTAGTACTTCCGCGCTGGTCCGGATGTGGAGGCGACAAGCCGCGTGGTCAGCCGGCCCTCGCGCTCCAAGCGTGACAGCGCCGGATAGACGGTGCCCTCCAACACCCCGACCAGGCCAATAGTGTGCAGCCGCTGCACCACCTCGTAGCCGTATGACTCGCGCTGGGCGAGCAGTTCGAGCAACAGCAAGGACAAGACGCCCTTGAGCAGTTGAGGGTCGTGAGGATGATCGGACACGAATATAGACTATGCCATGTACTATGTTATGTCAAGTAGTCAGATACTCGCGGGCGGTCTTCCAAATGGGTCGAGGGTTGAGAAGCGGCGCAGGCCGGTCCAGTCGTCGGCCCATGTGTGACCGGGTGGCCGGCCGCGGCGACCCGCTCGGCCAGCGCATCAAGACGCGTCGTCATCGCTGGAGACTATTCAAGGGCGGTGGTGAGGCGGTCGAGCAGCCCGGACTGGGCGGTGTTCAGGGCTCGTCGGGCCGAGTCCAGGTCGAACCAGGCGGCGCGATCGACCTCCGGGATCTCGATCCGTAGGCCCGATCGCGGCGGCCACTCGATCTCGATCAGATTGCTCAGGACGGTCTCGGGGTCGAGGTCTCCCTCGATCGCGAAGGCACGCACCCGTTTCCCGCTGCGCTGGCGGATCTCGCCAAGATCGATCACGTCACCGTCCGGTGGCGCCGACCCCAGCTCCTCGGCAAACTCTCGCCGGGCCGCGGTCAGCGGCTGCTCTCCCGAGTCGAGTTCGCCCTTGGGGATCGACCAGGCGCCGTCGTCCTTGTTCACCCAAAACGGCCCGCCGGGGTGGACAAGCAGCACCTCGAGACCGCTCGGCGACGCGCGCCGATACACCAGGAGGCCGGCGCTCGGTTTGGGAGGCACTACGCGCCACCGCTCACGAGATTGGGGCGCACGTAGGCGATCTTGAAGCCGTGGCGCAGGATGTTGCGATAGGAGTTCGAGGGCCGATCGGCGGTGTTCTCACCAGTCTCGGTCACGACCATCGCAGCACCGAGCTCCGCCGCCCGGCCAACCCGCGCGGCCATGAGCGCGCCCTGCGCACCGCGCCGCCGGTACTCGGGCAGCGTGCTGCCAAGGCCCAGCCAGCCGCCGGCGGGACCGACGTGCAGGCCGCCGGCCGCCGCCGGCTCGTCTCCGGCAAACGCCAGGTAGCACGACCATCCCGGCCGCCCGGGGAGCTGGTCCAGCCGCGGCCCCAGTCCGTCCGGTATCCCAAACGTCTGATTGACCACGCCCGCGAAGGCGGCGCCGAACTCTGGGCCGATCAGCTCGACCCGCAGATCGGTATCGACCGGCTCCGCCACGACCGCGGGTTGCACGAACTTGACCCACGCGTAGCCGGGCGAGTACCCGCGCTCGGCGAGCATCGTCTCGAGCTCGCGAGGACGCGCCGAGGGCGCCACTGCGATCGCGTGGCGGGTCTCGCCGTAGATCTCGGCGATCTCATCAAGATCGTGCCCGGTCGCCGGCCGAGCGATACCAAGCCCCTCGACGCGGTTGAGGAGCAACGAGTCGGTTCCGGCGGCGTGCGAGAGCACCGCCGGCCCCACACTCATCGCTTCGTCTCCCCACATGCTGCTCCATGCGTCCGCCTCCGCGAGCTCCAGCTCGAGCGGAAGCGGCTGACTCACTTCGACTTACCCAGGGCCGGCATGTAGCCGTCTTGCTCCAGCCAATGTCCGCCGTCGATGGTGAAGTTTTCGCCGGTGACGTAGGCCGCAAACGGCGAGCACAGCGCAGCCGTCCACCAGCCGATCTCTTCGACCGTCGCCAGCCGGTTCAAAGGCACCGTGGAGGCGACGCGGGCCTCGTCCTCGGCCGTCGGCCATAGCGCCGCTCCGGCACCCTCGGTCGCCGTCGGGCCGGGGCAGATGGTGTTGACCCGGATCCCATGGGGCGCCCACTCCACCGCCAGCGTCCGGGTCATCGCGACCAGCCCCGCCTTGGCGGCCGCCGAATGCACCGTTCCCGGGCCGCCGGTCCAGGCATAGCTTGCGATCACGCTCAGGATCGCACCGCCCTCACCCTGCTCGATCATCTGTCGCCCCGCCGCTCGGGCGCACAGAAACCCGCCGTCCAGCACGATCGAGGTGACCGCGCGCCACCCGTTGGGAGAGAGATCCTCTGCCTTGACCACGAAGTTTCCGGCGGCGTCGTTGACGAGCACATCCACGCGGCCAAACTGGGACACCGCGGCGGCGACCATCGCATCGACCTGGTCAGGATCACGAACGTCGGTCGGCTGTGCCACCGCACGACCGCCGGCCGCCTCGATCTGGGCAACCGTCTCGGCCAGCGGCTCGGGTCGGCGCCCCGCCACCACCACCGCTGCGCCCAGCCGCGCAAACTCTCGCGCCATCGCGCGCCCCATCCCGCTGCCGCCACCCGTAACGATCGCGACCTTGCCGTCAAACGTGCCATCAACCAGCATGTCAGGATCCTGCCACGGGGATGATGCGCGCGTCCAGTCCCAGCGCTCCGTCAGGGGTGACGAGCAGTGGGTTGACCTCGATCTCGGCGATGTCGGGGCGGGCCGCCGCCAGCCGCGACAACGCCACCGCCGCGGCCGCCGCCGCGGCGATATCCACCGGAGGCCGACCTCGGGCGCCGTGCAGGATCGCCGCGCCGCGAAGACTTTCGAGCAACGCCACCGCACCGGCCTGATCGAGCGGAGCAAGCCCGATCGCGACGTCCTCGAGCACCTCGGCGTACAGGCCACCGAGGCCAACCATGGCAATCGGCCCGAAGCGGGAGTCGCGGCGAGCGCCGATGATCAACTCGACCCCGTCGGAAAGCGGGGCCATCCGCTCGAGCGAGAGTGATGCCGGCGCCAGTCGCTCCTCCATGTCGGCGACCACGCGCTCGAGCTCGGCGGCGTCGGCAATCCCGATCGCCACACCACCGGCATCGGACTTGTGCAGCATCCCGAGCGCCTTGACCACCACCGGGAATCCCAGCTGGCCGGCGGCAACCTGGGCTTCGTCGCGGCCGCGCACCTCGACCGCGTCGACGAACGCCACCCCCGCCCGCTCCAGCATGTCGCGAGAGCCGAAGTAGTCGACCTGGAGCGGCTCGGTCCCGGCCACCGGCATCCGCGGGGCGCCGGCCGCGACGGGCCGCTGGTCGATCGCAAGGAGCGCGGCGGTTGCCGCCTCGATCGTGCGATACGTCGGCACGCCACCTTCGCGCATGGCGTCTGAGGTCGGCTCGTCGGAGTACATCGTCTGGGAGATCATCGGCCGGCCGCTCGCACGTACCGCGGCGGTGATCGCATGCGCGACCTCGACCTCGCGTTCGAGGAACTCCTGCGAGTATTGGCTGTAGCCACCGAAGTAGCCGGTCATGAGCACCGCATCGACCTCCCCCGAGTCAAGCAGCGCCCGGGTGACATTGGCATACGACATGAAGTCCTGCTCGCCGCCACCCGCCAGGTCGACCGGGTTGCCGGTGGCCGCGGTGGACGGAAGGCCCGCCGCGATCGCGGCCGAAAGTCCCGCACTCAGCACCGGCAGATCGAGCCCGGCGGCATCGACCTGGTCACAGGCGATCGCGCCGTGGCCGCCGCCGTCACCGACCACCGCGACCCGCGGACCGGTTCGGCGCAGGGGCTGGAGCAATGCCTGGGCAAGATCCATCAGCTCGGTGGGCGAGTGCACGAGGTGCGCTCCCGCCGCCTCGCAGGCGGCCTCGACCACCGCGGTGCCGCTGACCATCGCTCCGGTGTGAGACATGGCGGCGCGCGCACTCGCAGCGCTGGCGCCGACCGTCAGCACCACCACCGGCTTGCCGCACGCCGCGGCTGCGTCGACGAACGCTCGGCCGTCGCGAAAATCTTCGATGTACACGGCCACCAGCTTCGTCTCGGGGTGCTGTCCCATCGACGTCACGAGTTCGGCCAGATCGACGTCGGCCTGATTACCCAGCGACGCGAACCGCGCGAAGCCGAGGTCGTACTCCCGAGCCTTGATTCCCATCTCGAGCGCCAGGTTGCCGCTCTGCGAAATCAATCCGATCTGGCCGGCCGGAAACTCGTTGGAGCAGATCCCGAGCTCCGCCGACTGGTCGAAAACCCCCAGGCAGTTGGGGCCAAGCAGGATCGCGCCGGCGGCCCGCACTCGTTCCACGAGCAGCCGCTCGCGTTCCTGTGCGTCGCCCCCGGACTCGCCGAGGCCGGCGGTGATCCCGACAAACGCCCGAGCGCCAATGGCAAGCGCGTCGTCGACCGTCTGTTCGAACGCGCCGGCCGGAACCGCCACCACAACCAGCTCAGGAGCGCTCGGGAGGTCTGAGATCGAGCGGTAGGTGTCGTGCCCCAGCACCGGCGTGCCCTTGTGATTGATCAGGTACACCGGGCGGCGATGCTCACCCTGTAGCGCTCCGCGGGCAAGCCAGTTGCCCCACTTGGCGGGGTCGTCGGAGGCTCCCACGATGGCGACGGAGCTCGGGTCGAAAAGGGCGGTCAGATCGCGTTGCATGGCGGCGCATATGCTGACACGCCGGGGCAGCAACGCGCGCCGTACCCCCGGCCATCGCCCCGTGGGTACGATTTGGAGATGGACACCGCCCTGGGCAGCATCTGCGCGCTGGCCGCCGCAGTGCTCTTCGGAACGGGCGTTGTGATCCAGGCGTCGGCCGCTCCTCAGATGCCGCGGCGAGATTCGCTGCGAGTGACGCTTCTGGGGCCGATGTTGAGGTCGGTGCGTTGGCTGTGGGGAGCGGCGATCGCGCTGATCGGGTGGTCGCTGCACGCGGCCGCACTCTCGCTTGCCCCGCTGACGCTGGTACAGCCGGTGCTGGCGCTGATGCTGGTCGTGGTGCTGGTGCTTGCGCGGATCACGTTGCACGAGCACGTCGGCACCCGCGAGGTGGTGGGATCGGGCGCACTGATCGCCGGGATCGCGACGATCGCGACCACCGCACCGTCACGATCAAACCACCACGCGTCGGCGTGGGCGATCGGATCGGTGCTGGTCGCGCTGACAGTGCTGACGCTGAGTCCGCTGATCTGGCGCCGCTACCTCACCTCGCGACCGATCGCGGTGGCGCTGTGCGCAGGCTTGGCGTTTGCGCTCTCGAGCGTCGCCACCAAACTCTTTACCGACGCCTCTGCGCGGAACGACCCGATCGAGGTTGGACTGCTGCTGGTGATGATCGGTGCCGCGGCGACGGTCGGGGGAATCACGCAGATGAGTGCGCTTCAGCGCCGTCCTGCGACCGTGGTCATTCCGGTCGCATTTGCCACCGAGGTGCTCGTCCCGGTGGCGCTCGCACCGGTCGTCTTCAACGAGCGCCTGTCCGATGTGGATGCGCTCTCGAGCGGGCTTTTGGTGCTTGCGCTGTTGGCCGTGATCGCCGGTGTATGGCTGCTTGCGTCATCGCCGATGGTGGGCGACATGATCGCCGCCGGCGAGCACGAAGCGACCGTCCACGCCCCGTCGTAGGGCGTGAATAACGGTGCCTGGCACCGTTATTCATACCCCTTTGGAGGGATGCCGGCGGGCCAATTGTGAAGACGCCGACGCGAGTGTAAAGGCCGCATAAACCTCTTGTGAGAATCAAGGCTCAGCCCTTGAATCTGTGAAGTTGGCGACGACCATGAGACCGCTCCATGCAATCAACTCTCGAGGTGATCATGCGTCGTACGTTCAAGTTCTTGGGAATTCTCCCGCTCGCAGCACTGGCCGCGGCCGTTGTGATGGGTTCGACCGCAAGCGCGGCTCCGCTCGCTGCTTCGGGCGCCACCGGCACGTTCACACAGGTGTTCACCGATCAGTTCGACACGCTCAACACCGCCACCTGGACGCGCTACAACGGGATTCCGACCTGCTGCCCACAGAGCGGTTGGGCCAAGACGCACGTCGTTGCCACCGACGGTGCGATGAACATCCTCACCTACCCAGACCCGGCACGCGGCAACAAGTGGACGTCTGGCGGGGTGTCGATGGCGCGCTCGGTGAACCAGACCTACGGCCAGTGGACGATCCGCTTCCGGATGGACAAGGGTGCCGGCACCGGCATGGACGTCGCGCTTCGGCCCCAGGGCTCGGGCACGGTCGTCGACTGGGCCGAGGAGTCGACCGATCATGGGGCCGACCGCAACCTCGAGACCGCGACGTTGCACTACGGCAGCACCCGCGTGCACGCGCACGTCAACGGCGATTTCTCGCAGTGGCACATCATGACCCTGCAGTGGACACCCGGCAAGATCGTGGTGATGCTCGACGGCACGCCGTGGGCGACGTACACCTCCCACGTGCCGACCGCTCCGATGCACCTCGTGATGCAGTCTGAGGTTGGCACCAACGGCTTTGCCGGTGTGATGCCCAATGCGACCACGCCGGGGAAGGTCGCCTTCCAGATCGACTACGTCAACGTCTCGAAGTACAACGGCTGATCCTCCCAAAGCGGGTCGGGCGCTCTAGCGAGCGTCCGGCCCGTGGATCTCCCGCATGAGCTCGGCCACCCGCTCGCGCTCCACGTCTCCGACACCGGCTTCGTCGGGCACGGTCAGCGCGAGCTGGTGGTGGTTATTGATCACGTCGACCACGTGGCCGGCGCGCTCATCGGCTCCAAACCGAACGAGGTAGCGCTCCAGCAGCTCCCGCTGCTCGACCATGTAGGCAAGCCAGGTCGCGTAATCCCCGGAGGTGACGATCAGCTCGACCCGGCGCTCGTGCTGGTCGGCGCTCGGCGCGGTCTCGCCCAGCGCGTTGGCCAGTTCGGCCATCGCCCGTGGCAGCTCGGCCTCAGGCTCGGGAGTCAGAAACAGCCAGCGATCCTCGGGAGGATCATCGTGATGATGGTCTGAGCTCACGTCGCCTGCCCCAGCTCGAGCGCCACCGCGCCCTTGATCAGCTCGCGCCAGCGCTCGCGACCAAGCATCCCCAAAAGCATCAACGGCCCCAGCCCTTCCACGAACGCGGTCAGCCTCCAGGCGGCCGTCTCGCCGTCGACGCTCGCCGGAATCGAGCCGTCAGCCTGCCCGAGTCGCACGATCTCGGCCAGCCCGTCGACCCAGCCGGTGTACGACTCTTCCAGCGACGGCCTCAACTGCGGATCAAACAGCGCGTGATTCCACATCTCTCGCCACAGTATCCAACTCTCGTAAATATCTGACTCGTCGTCGAGGTAGACGACCAGCAGCCGCTCGATCCGCTCGCAGGCCGGGAGGTCGGCACCGATCTGCTGCTCGATCCGGTCGGCTCGCTCGTCGGCGTAGCGAAACGCCTGGGTCAACAGATCCGCGCGGGTCGTGCAGTAGTAATGCACCAGCGCGGTCGAGACGCCGGCCTCGGCGGCGACATCCGACATCCGCAGGCGATCGATTCCGACGCGACCAACGACACGGCAGGCGGCCTCGAGGATCGCCTCGCGCCGAGGCTCCTTCATCGCCGGGATTCGATATTGACTGACGCCACAGTCAGTAGAGTTAACACGGCGGTCGAGCCAGCGTCAAGAAGTGCGGACAGTGTGACGCGTTTCGTTGACTCCAAACTGCCATCGTGATTTACTGGAAGCCGACTGACTGATTGGTCAGTCAGGACAAGGGACCCTGATGGAAGAACCGATTCGGACACTGCCCGCGTGGACATACCGCACGCCTGAGTTCCTCGAAGCTGAGCGCCGCGAGGTGTTCCGAAAGCAGTGGGTGATGATCGGCCACGTCGGCGAACTCAGGGAGCCCGGCGACTACGTCTCCCAGACCGTGGCGGGCGAGCCGATCGTCGCCGTGCGCGGAAAAGACGGAGAATTGCGGGCATTTTCCAACGTCTGCCGCCACCGCGGAGCACGGGTCGCCGACGGCGCCGGCAACTGCGGCAAGGCGCTGCGCTGCCCGTACCACGGCTGGACCTACGGCCTTGACGGCAAGCTTTTGGGGGTACCCGAGAAGTCCGGATTCCCCGGATTCGACAAAGACGCAAATGGCCTGTGGCCACTTAGCTGCGGTGTCCTTGCGGGGTTCGTATTCGCCAATCTCGATCCCGATCCCGAGCCGCTGCACGAGGTGTTGGGCCCGTTCGCAGAGTGGCTCGCGCCCTACCGCCCGGAGCGGCTGGTGCGCTACGACTCCGGGGCGACGGTGCTGCCCATCAACTGGAAGAACTCGATCGACAACTACCTCGAGGGCTACCACATCCCGGTCGGCCACCCGGGGCTGCTGCGGCTCGTCGACTACAAGCAGTACCTGGTCGAGACGACCGACTCGAATGTCTCGATCGCGCGCAGCCCCATGCGCGACAAGGCATCGAAGAACCGCCAGGAGCGCCTCTATCAGCGGCTGGTGCGGCCGATGCCCGGACTGCGCGAGCCCGAGGCCAATCAGTGGAACTTCATCTACGCATTCCCCGGGATGACGTTCAACCTCTACCCCGACCAGATCGACACCTGGACGAACTACCCGCTGGACGAACTGCACACGGCCACGGTGTGGCATCAGTACCGGCCGCCCGAGACCAGCGGCCGCCGCGACGGGATCGTCCGAAAGCTCAACGTCCGCATCAATACGCTCGTCCAGCACGAGGACAACGACCTCACCGATCGCGTGCAGGAGGGCCTCGGATCGAGCCTCTACCGAGCCGGAGTTCTGGGTGCCCGGGAGAACGGTCTCAAGCACTTCCATGACCTGATCCGTGACGCGATTCCCGCCGCCAACATCGACGACGAGGTCGAAGGCCGCGCGACGCTACGGAATGAGCTTTTTGTTGGAACCGGAGTTGGAGCGGGAGCGTGATGCAGGTAGGCTCGCTCTGATGCATCCTCTTGACGGGCGTGGAAATCGTCGCCAGTTCCTTGGCCGAAGTGGCGGCGCGGTGCTTGCCTTGGCCGGCGGTTCGGGCCTTCTGAGTGCCTGCACCAACTCCACCGAGCCGGTCGGAGGCGCGCCATACCCGCTCGCCCGACCTGACAGGCCGGTCACGCTGCCGCTGTATGAAAAGCCGATCCCCTCAGGCCTCGAGCCAGAGACCGGCGGCACCTTCACGATCTTCAACTATCCCGAGTACATCTACGGCGCGTTGCTCGCAGGACTTCGGCAAGAAATACAACGTCAAGGTCGAGGTCACCCCGTTCAACGACATCAACTCGGGAATCGCGATCCTCGCTCGGGTTCGGTGGCGCCTGACGTCACCGAGATGACGCCCGACAACCTCAACCGAGTGGTGGCGGCCAAGCTGGTGAAGCCGCTCAACCTCGATTACATCCCGAACCTTTCCAACGTCTGGGACTCGCTCCAGAGCCCGTTCTACGACCAGGGATCGCACTACAGCGTGCCCTACACCGCATACGCGACCGGGATCGCCTACCGCACCGACAAGGTGACGCAGGACATCCCCAACATGTCGAATCCGTGGGACATCTTCTGGGAGGCCGAGCAGTACACCGGCAAGACCGCGCTGCTATCAGAGCCGCGCGAGACGATCGCGATGGCGCTTCTCCGCAAGTTCCACTACGACATCAACACCGAGGACCCCAAGCTCATCAACGAGGCGCTGAACGATCTCCAGCAGCTCTACAACATCTGCAGCATCAAGGTCGGAGACACAGCAGTACTCCAGCATCCCCGAGGGTCTCGCCTATCTCAACCAGGCCTGGTCGGGCGACATGATGTCGGCGTACTTCTACTACCTGCCGAAGGGCACGCCGGCCTCGGTGCTGGGCTTCTGGAAGCCCGAGCGCGGCAAGGGCCCGGTGCAGAACGACTGCTGGTCGATCTGCAGCACCACCAAGAAGCCGGTGCTCGCCCATCTGTGGATGGACTACATCCTCGACTACCAAAACGCGTACTCGAACTTCGTCAACTTCAATGGCTACCAACCTCCGATGAAGGCGCTCAATCCGGCGGATCTCGTCAAGAACAAGGTGATCCCTGAGAACCTGGCCAACTGCGTCCTCACCGAAGCGGACTTTGGCAAAGACTCGTTGCAGGAGATGACGCTCAGCTGGCGCGGTCAGCAGCTGTGGCAGAACGCCTACGCCTATTTCCAGGCAGGATAGGAGAGGCCGATGTATCCAAAACGGCTGTGGGCCGGTTTCGCGCTTCCAGGCGTCGTCTGGCTCGTGCTGCTGTTCCTGGTGCCGTTCTACGCGGTCATCGCCGTGGCGTTCGGCAACGTCGATGCGCTGCTCCAGACGCCGGTTCCGATCTGGAACCCGCTCAACTGGAACGTCGGCTGGATGGAGCAGGTGCTCAGCGACCTCGCACCCGGCGGCGTCTACTGGGGCGCCGTCGTGCGCACCATCGAATACGTCGCCTTGTCGCTGTTCTTCTCGGTCCTGATCGGGTACCCGGTCGCGTATTACATCGCGCGCCACGCCCGCCGCAGCAAGAACATCCTGCTGATCCTGCTGATCATGCCGTTTTGGATCAGCTACCTGATGCGGATGCTGGCGTGGGTCAACCTGCTGGCCGCCGACGGGTATGCCACCCGCTTTCTCGACTTCACACGGCTGAGCAGCCTCGCCGTGCACCTGGGACTTTTGAGCCAGCAGGACGCGTGGCTGAACGGCCAGAGCTTCACCGTCGTCGCCGCCCTGGTCTACGGCTACATCCCGTACTTCATCCTGCCGCTGTACGCCTCGCTCGACCGCATCGACAAGAGTCTGCTCGAAGCTGGGCGTGACCTTGGCGGAAGCCCGTTCAGCACGTTTTTGCACGTGACGCTCCCGCTCTCGAAGACCGGCCTTCTGGGTGGCGCGGTGCTGATCGCACTGCCGATGTTTGGCGACTACTACACCCCCAACATCGTGTCGGGCGCACCGACCACCTCCATGATCGGTAACCAGATCGACCTGTACTTCCACGGCGGCCCGCAGCCGACCATCGGCGCGGCCATCACCATCATCATGTCGCTGTTCCTCGTGATCCTGATGGGGTACTACATGTGGTCGATCCACCGAGCCCAGAAGGAGGTGCAGACGCTATGACCGACGCCGCCGTCGAGCAGCAAAAAGCGGCCGAGGCCTCCTCGCCTGGGATCTTCCAGCGAACCAAGGGCTGGCTGTTCAACCCGTGGGGACGACCCCGATTCCTGCCGATCATCACCTGGCTGTACATGGCCTGGGCGATCGTGCCCGTGCTGATCGCGATCCAGTTCTCGTTCAACGACTCGCGCTCACGCACCGTCTGGGCCGGGTTCTCGACCAAGTGGTACTACGGCGACCAGTTCAACTCGGTGTGGCACAACGATCAGCTGCGAAGTGCGCTTTACCAGAGCATCAAGCTGGCCGGCGCCGACGTCCTGATCGCGACCCCCATCGGTGTCGCGCTCGCCCTGGGCCTCGCCCGCTGGCGCGGCCGCGGATCGGGCCCGTCCAACTTCCTGATGCTGTTCCCGCTGGTAACCCCCGAGATCGTGATGGGCGTGTCGCTGCTGTTGGTATTCACGCACCTGTTCACGTTCATCCACACCAGCACGTTCGCCCAGATCCTCGGGCACGTGACCTTCTCCATCTCCTACGTGGTGGTGATCGTGCGTGGCCGGTTGTTCTCGATCGGCAGGTCGTTCGAGGAAGCCGCGGCCGACCTGGGAGCGACGCCACGCATGGCGCTCCAGAAGGTGCTGTTCCCGCTGCTTCTGCCGGCGATTGTCGCGAGCGCGGCGATCGTCTTTGCGATCTCGATCGACGACTTCGTGATCAGCTATTACCTCTCGTGCGGCGCGGGCTGCGACACGGTACCGATCGAGATCTACAGCGCCACCCGCGCAGCACCACTTCCGAGCACCAACGCGATTGCGACCATCATGGTCGGGGTCACACTGTTTGCGGTGCTCGCCGGATTCATGGTGTATCGCATCTTCACCCGCGGCGAGGCAAAGACAGGAACCGGCGTGGCCGGCGACCTGGCCGCATTCGACATGTAGGGATTCCATCTGTAGGCTGGAGGCACTGTGGCAGGCGAAGTCAAAATCGTTAGTCTGGTCAAGCGGTTCGGTGATGTGGCCGCCGTTGACGGCATCAACCTCGAGATGCCGAGCGGCGAGTTCTTCTCGATGCTCGGCCCGTCGGGCTGCGGCAAGACCACCACGCTTCGGATGATCGCCGGCTTCGAGCAGCCGACCGAAGGCGAGATCCTGCTCGACGGCGTCAACATGGAGTACACGCCGCCGCATAAGCGAAACGTGAACACCGTGTTCCAGAACTACGCGCTGTTCCCCCACCTGAACGTGAGCGACAACGTGGCCTTCGGGCTTCGCCGCCAGCGAGTGAGCAAGGGCGACATCAAGACCAGAGTGGCCGAGGCGCTCGAACTGGTGCAGCTCACCGGCTTTGAGAAGCGAAAGCCGGGACAGATGTCGGGTGGTCAGCAACAGCGCGTCGCGCTGGCCCGCGCGCTTGTACTGAAGCCCGCCGTGCTGCTCCTGGACGAGCCGCTGGGCGCGCTCGATGCCAAGCTGCGAAAGCAGCTCCAGGTTGAGCTGAAGGCGCTCCAGCAGCAGGTCGGGATCACGTTCGTGTACGTGACCCACGACCAGGAAGAGGCGCTCACGATGTCCGACCGGATCGCCGTGATGTCGAACGGCAAGGTCGAGCAGGTCGCCCCGCCCCAGGAGGTCTACGAGGCTCCGGCGACGACGTTTGTGGCCGACTTCCTCGGCGTCTCCAACCTGATGGAGGCCCAGGCTCAAGGCAAGCAGGCAGACGGCAACTGCAAGGTGACGGTGGGAGAGTTCGAGATGTCCGCCGCCCACGGCACCACCGACGTCGTCGGCGCGACCCGGATCGTGATTCGCCCCGAGCGGGTGCGGCTCGAGCCCCACTCATCGGAAGGCCCCAACCGGATCCCCGGCATGATCGAGCGGCCCGTCTATCTGGGCAACTCGGTGCAGCTCTTGATCCGGCTCGCCAACGGTGATCGGGTGCAGGCGCTGATCCAAAACGCCGGCGAGGACATTCCGTACCGCCAGGGCGATGCCGTCAAGGTGTACATGCCCGCCGACGCGCTGCGAGTCCTCACCGACACGGGTACAGCACCGGTCGACGAAAACGCCGTCGCCGCCGTCGCAAGCTGAGCGCAAACCGCGTAGTGGTGTGTGACCCGGGCTTCCCGCTCGACGTCGTGCACGAGTCCGTGCCGAGCGCCGAGATGGGCTCGGTCGCCGACGCCCCGACCGACACCGTGGCACTGCTGGTCACACCCACAACGCCGGTTTCGAGCAACGACATGGACAGGCTCCCCGACCTGCGGTTGATATCCACGGCGTCGACGGGCTTTGACCACATCGACCTCGCAGCCGCCGAGAGCCACGACGTGCGCGTGCGCGCCGTCGGCAACTACAGCACCGAAGAGGTCGCCGATCACACGATCGCACTGGTCACGGGGCTTTTGCGCGGGATCCCGTTCGCAGTCGCCGCCACCCGCCAGGGCGGTTGGGACTACGCGACGGCGCGTCCCGTGCGCCGGATTTCGGGCTCTCGGCTCGCCGTGGTCGGCTACGGGCACATCGGACAGGCGGTGGCCGAGCGCGCGCGAGCACTGGGCATGGAGGTGCGCTACCACGACCCGTTCCAGGAAGGCGGCGAGCCGCAGCTCGACCCGCTGCTGGAGTGGGCGGACGTGGTCACGCTGCACCTCGCGCTGAGCGAGCGGACTGCGCGCATCATCGATCGCCGCCGACTCGACCTGATGCGGCCCGGCGCGATCCTCGTCAACACCGCCCGCGGGCCGCTGGTCGATCGCGAGGCGCTGCTGTCGGCGACCCACATCCGGGCCGGTCTCGATCACGTGTGGGAGATGCCGCCACGGTCGGACCTGCTGTCGGCGCCGCACATCGTGATCACGCCGTACATGGCGTGGTACTCGGACGTCACGGAGGTGCTGCCGTACCGGCGCGCCGCCGAGGCGGTCGCGGAGGAGCTCAGCTCTTCTGCAGCGAGCGGCTGATGATCAACCGCTGAATGTCCGAGGTGCCTTCCTCGATCTCCTCGAGCCGGGCATCACGCACCCACTTCTCGACCGGGTACTCGCGGGAGTAGCCCCAGCCGCCGAGCGTCTGGAGCGCCGCCCAGGTGCAGTAGGCGGCGGCCTCCGAGGCATACAGCTTGGCCATCGCCGCCTCGGCGGGCACGTGCTTTCCGGCATCCATGGACATTGCCGCGCGATGGGTCAGAAGGCGTGCGGCGTCGACCCGCGTCGCCATGTCGGCCAGCCGGAAACCAACCGCCTGGTGGTGTCCGATCGGCTTTCCGAACGCCTCGCGGGTCTTGGCGTACTCGACCGCGTACTCAAGCGCCGCCCGGGCGATCCCGACCGCGCTCGCGGCCAGGTGGATGCGCGACTCGTCAAACGTGTGCATGAGGCTGTAGAAGCCCTTGCCCTCCTCACCCAGCCGGCGATCCTCGGGCAGGTCGCAGTTGGAGAGAAACACCTCGGTGTTGATGATCGCCCGCTGGCCCATCTTTCGCATCGGCTCGCCGAACGAGACGCCCTCGTCGGACTTCTCGACCACAAAGGCGGTGACGCCCTTCGAGCCCGTGCCGGGCGCGACCGTCGCAAAGAAGCAGTAGTACTCGGCGATCCCGCCGTTGGAGATCCACGTCTTCTGGCCGTTGAGGCGATAGCCGGAGTCGGTGCGATCGGCGGTGGTGGTCATCGCGGCGGTGTCGGATCCGACGCCCGGCTCGGTCGAGCCAAGCGCGGTCAGCGGCGGCGTATCGGTCGTCAGCGGCGCCAGCCAGCGCTGCTTCTGCTCTGGCGTGCCGACCTCGACCAGCGTGCGAGCGAAGAATCCGGCCGAGGTGATCAGGTTGCCGATGCCGGCACAGCCCCAGTTCAGCTCCTCCTGCACGAGGCAGCCGGTGAGCACGTCCTCGATTCCGCCGCCACCCACCTCCTCGGGGAGCATGAACGAGGTCAGGCCAAGCTCAGCAGCCTTGTACACGACATCCAGCGGACAGTAGATGTCGCGCTCGTCCACCTCGGCGGAGACCGGACGGATCTCGGTGCGGGCGAATTCGCGAGCGAGCTCTTGGATCGCCTGCTGCTCCTCGGAGAGCTGGATCATGGTGGAGGCAGTTTCGGACACGGCGCCACGCTAGCAGACCACCAAATCCCGGCGCCTCGCACAACCGTCACTGGGTACACTTTGGCGCGTTGGAGAGGTGGCAGAGTGGTTGAATGCGGCGGTCTCGAAAACCGTTGTGCGTCTTATTGGCGTACCGGGGGTTCGAATCCCCCCCTCTCCGCTGTTGGAGCTGCCCCCTCGTTCGGAGAGCGTCGACACCGTCAAGCGGGCCAGTTGCTGGCGGGGGCTGAAAGGCGTAACCTCGTGCGTATGGGCACGAGACGGCTTCGGTTTGCTCCGTTGAGTGGCGCGGCGGCGGTGGTGGTTATCGCTGGAGGTCTCGCCCTGGCTGGTAACACGCCCGCGCCCGACGCGCCCACGGCGCGTCTCGTGTCGTTCTACAACGCCCACAGCAACGGCCAGCTCGCATCGGGGGCGGTACTCAGCGTCGGTGCGCTCTTGTTCTTGGTGTTCACGGCGACCGTTGTGGATGTGTTTCGCAGAGCGGGCGGGGAGCTGGCGGCAACGGCGATCTTGTGTCTGGCAGGAGGCGTCGTGTTGGTCGTCGGAATAACGATCCTGGCCGGCTTCGCGTTGGCCCTCGGAGATGCGTCTCGGCATCTCGACCGCAACGCACTCCAGGCAGTGCACGTCCTCAGCCAGGAGCTGGTATTGACGCTTACCGTCGGCACCAGCGCGTTTCTGTTTGGAGCCGGCCTGGCCACCATGGACACCCGAGTGCTCCCTCGCTGGACGGGCTGGCTGGCACTCGCATGCGCCGTGGTGGCGGCCGTGCCAAGTCACATTCTCGGAGGTCTGCTCGACCACATCGGCTTTGCCGGGTTTGTCGGCCTAGGCGTGTGGGCGCTGATCGTAAGCGTCACGCTCTCGACACGGACTGAATAAATGGTGCCTGGCACCATTTATTCACCGTGTTTGTGGCGTGGGTGGCTGGGGTAGTACCCGCCGTCTACGTAAGGAGACACACATGAGTAGCACCGGCTGGATTGTTGCCGTTCTCATCGTTCTACTGATCGTTATTGGCATCGTCATCGGCACCATGATGTCGCGCCGTCGCACCGAGCGCGAGCTGACGGTTCGTCGCGATGCGGCGAGCGCCCATCGCGACGAGGCCGCCGTGCAGAGCCGCGACGCCGACGTCGCCAAGGCCGAAGCCGACGAGGCCGCTGCCCGGGCCGAGCGTGAGCGGCTGGCCGCCGAGGCCAAGGCGCAGGAGGCTGACAAGGTACGCACCGGCGCCGAGGATCATGCCGCACTGGCGGATCGAATCGATCCTGACGTCGAGTAGCGAGCGGTACCCGGACACACGCGCGCGGTGGGGACGGCCTCACCGCGCGCGCCCGTCCGCTAGAACTCAGTCACGGTGATTGAGCTCGCCACAGGCGTGCAGCGGTATCTGCTGGAGGCCCGGCAGATGCAGGCTTTGTCGTTCATCGTGCACATTCCGCTGGTGTGTTTTGGGATCGCGTTTCCCGCGATGGTGATGACAGCCGAGTGGCTGCACATGCGCACCGGCGACCCCGTCTACCTCACCCTTGCCAAACGCTGGACGCGAGTGATGCTCGCGCTGTTTGCCGCCGGTGTTGTGACCGGCACGGTGCTGTCCTTCGAGATGGGCCTTCTGTGGCCCGAGTTCACGAGCGTCTATGGCAGCGTGTTTGGCCTGGGCTTCGCGGTCGAGGGCTTCTCGTTCTTCCTCGAGGCCATCTTCATCGGGATCTACGCCTACGGCTGGAACCGGCTCTCTCCCCGAGTGCACTTCCTGAGCGGGTTCCCGGTCGTGTTCTCGGGCTTTCTGGGCTCGTTGATGGTGATCGCGGTCAACGGCTGGATGAACCACCCCACCGGCTTCAAACTGGTCGACGGCAAGGCCGTTGACGTGCACCCCGTGGACGCGCTCTTCTTCAACCCCAACTTCTGGCACGAGTTGGTGCACATGTACATCGCCGGCTACATGGTCACCGGCTTCCTGGTGGCCGCCTGTTACGCGTTTGCGCGGCTGCGCGGCCGAGACGGCCGATACGAGCGAGTCGCACTGGTGATCCCGCTGACGATCGCCTGCATGGCCTCCCTGATCCAGGCCCCCGTGGGCGACTGGGCCGGCCGGGTCGTCGCCGAGAACCAACCGGTCAAGCTGGCCGCATTCGAGGGCCTCGGCAAATCCGAGAGCGACGCCCCCATCCACATCCTCGGGATCTACCGCGACGGCGAGGTCAAGTACGGAATCCCGATCCCCGACATGCTGTCGCTGCTCGCATACCACGACCCCAGCCACAGGGTGACGGGCCTCGACAGCGTGCCCGCGCGTGACCGCCCGCCGGTCAACGTGGTGCGATTCTCGTTCCAGACGATGGTCGGCATCGGCACGCTGCTGTTCGCCCTCGCGGTCGTGTTTCTCTTCATCCGGGTGCGCCGCAAGCGCATGCCCGAATCGCCGTGGTTTTACCGCGCGGTGGTGCTGGCCGGGCCGCTGTCGCTGGTGGCGCTGATCGCCGGGTGGGTCGCCACCGAGGTCGGTCGCCAGCCGTGGGTCGTCTATCGCTACATGCGCACCGCCCAGGCGGTCACCGGCGCCGGCGGCATCCCCGTCGGATACGCGACGTTGGCCGCGGTGTACCTCGCACTCGGGTGCGCCGTCGCCTGGATTCTGGTGCGGCTCTCGCGCTCGCCCATGGAGGAGGGATCATGATCGTGCTGCAGACGCTTCCGATCGTGTTCGTGCTCGCAGGGCTGGTGTTCTACGTGGTGCTCGGCGGGGCCGACTTCGGCGCCGGGCTGTGGCAGCTGATCGGCGCCCGGGGCGCGCAGGGACGCCGCATCCGCGACCACGCACACCACGCGATGGGCCCGGTGTGGGAGGCCAACCACGTGTGGCTGATCTTCGTGATCACGGTGCTGTGGACGGGCTACTCGGAGGTGTTCGGATCGATCGCCTCGACCCTTTCGATCCCGTTCTTCGTCGCGGCGATCGGGATCATCATGCGGGGTGGGGCGTATGCGCTTCGGTCGGGCACGCGCCCCGGCACCGAGCAGCGAAGCGTGGAGGCGGTGCTCTCGGTGTCGTCGATTCTCACGCCCTTCGCGCTGGGGCTGATCGTCGGCGGCATCGCCGCCGGTCGAGTACCGGTCGGAAATGCGGCGGGAAACCTTGTGACGAGCTGGCTCAACCCACTCGCGCTCACGATCGGGGTGATCGCGGTGGCGTTCTGCGCGTACCTGGCCGCGGTGTTCCTCGCGGCCGACGCCGTCCGTCACGACGACCCGGAGATGGCGGAGGCGTTCCGCTCCCGAGCGCTGGTCTCGGGCGTGATCGCCGGGATCGCGGCCGCTCTGGGATTGATCCCGCTGCACACCGACGCCCCGCACCTGTTCCACGAGCTGCTCACCGGCCGGGCGCTCCCGACGCTGATCATCTCGGCAGTGGCCGGGGCGGCCGCGCTTTGGCTGGTGCGCGAACGCCGCTACGAACCGGCCCGCTACACCGCCGCCCTGGCCGTGGCTGCGGTGATCGCCGGCTGGGGACTCGGACAGTCGCCCTACCTGCTGCCGGGCCTGACGATCGAGAATGCCGCCGCGCCGCGTAACACGCTGATCGCGGTGATCGTGGCGGTGATCGCGGGCGGCATCATCCTGTTTCCCTCGCTCACGGTGCTCTTCCGGCTGCTCCTGGGAGGCACGTTCGGATCGGGCCCGACCGCCGACGACGCTGCGGTCGAGCGGCACCAAACGCCAGCCGCAAGCGCCTCTGTCGGCCGCGTCGCCATCGCCCTGGCGGTGGTCGGGCTGGGATTCCTGACATTCGCGAACGCGGGTTGGGCGCACGCGATCGGCGCCGCCGCACTGCTGGTGTGCGCGGGCCTGGCGGTACGCGCGCTGATCTCTCCCGACGTTCTCTCCTGAACCCCGCGGCGGGCGCACATCTGGCTAGAATCACCGCCGCAGTATCGAACGAGCCAAAGGGACGCCGATGAGATCCGCAAGCATTCGCCGCGAGTCCACGATCACAGCCCAGCTCGGGCTCGTCGTGGGTGCGGCAGTTATCACCGCGATCGCGGCCCAGATCTCGGTCGGATATCCGATCCCCACGACGCTACAGACGTGCGCGGTGTTTGGCACCGCCGCTGTGCTGGGAGCGCGCCTGGCGGTGGCCTCGCAGGTGCTCTACCTCGCCGCCGGCGCGGCCGGTCTGCCCGTGTTTGCCGACGGCAAGGGCGGAACCGACATCCTCACAGTCGCCAGTCCGGTGCACGCCACCGGCGGATACCTGTACGGCTTCGTGATCGCCGCCTTCATCATCGGATTTGTGTGCGACCGGCTCGGGCGAGGCTTCTACGTCACCGTGCCCACGATGCTGATCGCAAGCGTCGCCGTCTACCTGCCCGGCCTGATCTGGCTGCACCAGGCGATTCCGGTGCCGTGGACGGGCGCCGGCAGCACCGTGCTGCACTACGGGCTGTGGCCGTTCGTGCTGGGTGACATCGCAAAGATTCTGGCTGCCGCAGCGCTTGTGGATCCCCGCGCTCCGTGGGGAAACCTGGTCGACCGGTTGCGCCTCCCGGCGAGCGGTTAATGATCCTCGAGGCCGGCCGGCACCAGCTCTGAGAGCTTGACCGCCAGCCGGTTCGGCGAGCGGCCAGCCCGCTCGGCTCGCTCCTTGCGACGAACCGCCTCGCGCACCAGGTGCGCCCCGCCATACCGGATCGGATCGGGCGGAAACTTCGCCGATTCCCGGTTCCAAAGCGCCGAGAGCGCGGTGTCGTCATCCACATCAACCGCACGGCGGGCCAGACACTTGCCGCCGGCGACCGACGGGCCGACGCCGTTCCCGCTCCATCCCACGCCGTACAGCAGATTGGTGTGGCCACCCAACTCGCCGAGCAGCGGCAGGCCGTCAGTCGAGCGGTCGATCGGACCCGACCAGTCGGCCACGACCCGCACATCGGCGAGCTGCGGGTAGGCGTCGCGCAGGTCGGCCTCCACCTCGCGGCTGCGTGGCTGGTTGCGGTCAAAGCTCTCGGGGATGCGGCCGCCCATCGCGATTCCCCAGCCGCCTTTTCCGAACACGATCCGGCCGTCGTTGGTGGTTCGGTAGTAGTCGACCATCTGCTGGGAATCGGTGATCGCCTCGCCTCCGGTCCAGCCGATCCGCTCCAGTTCCTCGGGGATCGGTTCGGTCGCGACCACGTCGCTCGAGATCGCGACGATGTGGCGGCGCAACTCGGGGATGCTCGCCGACCAGGCGTTGGTGGCGACCACCAGCTTGGCCGCCTGCACGCTGCCACCGCTGGTCGTGACCAGGGTCGGAGCCGAGCGGGTGAACCTGGTCACGAGCGTGTGCTCGTGGATGCGTACGCCGGCGGCGAGACACGCGCGGCGAAGACCGCGCGCAAGCACCGCCGGCTGAATCGTGGCGCCACTTCGATCGAAGGTACCCGCGAGGTGCGCCGGCGATCCGGTGCGGCGTGCCACCTCATCGGGCGAGAGCGCCACGAACGCCTCGGGATTGACAGCGGCACAGCGGGCGGCGGTGTCGTCCCACGCACCCATGCCAGCCTGTGTGCGAGTCGTCCAAACCCACCCCCCGCGAACGATCTGGGCGTCCTCCCCATGCCGCTGACAGAACGCCTCGATGTCGTCGATCGCGTGCTCGGATTCGCGGCAGATCGCAAGCGCAACATCGTCTGAGACCAGCTTTCGCAGCGACGGAAACTTGGCCCACCACGACAGCACGAACCCCCCGTTTCGGCCCGACGCACCGCCACCGCAGACGTCTCGCTCGAGCACCACGACGTCACAGTCGGGCCGCAGTTGCTTGATCTCATACGCCGTCCACAGGCCGACGAATCCGCCGCCGATGATGCACACCTCCGCGGTCGTCTGCCCGGCAAGCGGGGGACTCGACGGCTCGTCGCCGAGGGCTTCCTCGAGCCACAGTGATCGGTGTGGGCTCATGCGTCGAAGGGTGGTGCCGCCAGCACCACCGAGGTCTCGATCTGTCGGTCAGGAATGTCCCAGTAGGCCTGGAGCAGCTCGGTCTTTCGGGCCGGCGAGACCTGCTCGAAGCCATGCCGGCGGTAGAAGCTGATCGCCCATTCGGCCGCCGCCCATGTCCCCACCAGAATCCGTCGCTGGGTCAGGCCCCGCAGATGCTCGAGCAATGCGCTGCCCACGCCGCGCTTCTGGCTTCCGGGCTGCACATAGGCGTGGCGGATCAGGTCGACGTCGTCGACCGGCTGGATGCCCATGACCCCGATCAGCACGCCGTCGGCCTCGTATCCCCAAAACACGACGCCGGCCGCGATCTCTCCGTCGAGTTCGCTTGCCTCCATGTACGGCTCGTGCCAGCGGTCGGTGGGGATCACTCCGCGGTAGGCCTCGGCAGCGGCGTTCACAATCGCGAGCATCGCGGAGCGCTCGTCGTCGTGACATGGCCTGATGCCGTCCACGCGGCCAGTCTAGTGGTGGCTATCCGGGCAGCGCGCAGCGGCCCGCAATCTCCGCTGCCTGGGTGCGAATCTCCGGGATCGCGACCGACTCCCACAGCTCGCCGCGACGCAGCCAGCCGATGGTGAAAAGCGTCGAGGACAGGCTGCCGTCGGCGGCTCGCAGGGCGCCGTCGTCACCGGTGTCGAGTCCCAGGCCGAGCGGGTGGGGAACGGCGAGTCCGCGCTCGCACAGCTCGTCGAGCAGCGGGGATCCCGCATCGACCACCGACCCCGCCGGCCCGGTGCAGTTGACGGCCGCGTCCACCCGCAGCGTCGAGATCTCACCACTACCGCGGGCTACCACCGTGATCGTGAGCCCATGATCGTCGGCCTGCACGCTTTGGAACCTCCCGCCCCGGATGTCGAGCTGGCCGTGATCACGCAGGACCTCGATCGACGCCGCCACCGCGGGAGCCATCC
This sequence comes from uncultured Actinomycetes bacterium, assembly GCA_963708725.1. Lineage (GTDB taxonomy): Bacteria > Actinomycetota > Thermoleophilia > Gaiellales > JAICJC01 > CAVPTL01. The sequence goes on from CAVPTL010000007.1 coordinate 31,007, forward strand.
GGTGGCGGTGGATGTCCCAGTAGCGCGCGAACCGCGTCAGGAAGCGGCGCTGGTCGTCGCGCGACATGCCCTTCCAGATGCCCTGGGTGTAGGGCCGGATCGAGTTCACGACGTCACGCCAGTCGCCGCCGACGGCGTCGGCCTTGACCGTCGCCGCGCGCAGCAGCGCGGGCAGCTCCCGCAGCGGCGTGCCCGAACGGGGTGGCATGAAATCGATCGGGTGGCGCTCGCCCGGCGGCCGGTGTGGCCGGGGCAGGAGCCCGCTGCGCGAGATCGCGGTCATCCGCACCTCGGGACGCTCATCGGCGATCTGCAAGGCGACGTCGATCATGGTCAGCCCGGTGCCGACGAGCAGCAGCTCGTTACCCGGCGCGAGCTCGGTCAGCGCGCCCGGCACCCACGGGTCACGCACGTACCGGGGAGAGTCAGCCGGCCAGCCACCGTCACGCAGAGGCACGTCGCGCGGCGGCAGCACACCGGTTGCGATCACCACCCGATCGGCGTCGACGTCGCGGCCGCCGGTGAGCCGCAGCCGGTAGCCGGTGGCCTGTGGGGCAATTCCGACCACCTCGGCGTGGATCAGCTCAAAGCCGCCCGCCGGGGCGGCGTCGACCGCGTCGTGCAGCAGTTGACGCAGATAGTCGCCGTAGATCATGCGCGGCATGAACGCGGTCGCCCGCACCGGCTGGTGGTAGGTCGAAAGCCACTCGCGGAAATGGTTGGGGTTCTCGGCCAGCCCGCCCATGTTGGCGGCAACCACGTTCAGCAGATGTGCCGGGAAGCCGGTGCCGTATGCGACTCCACGGGCCACCCGCTCGGCCCGCTCGATCATCACGACCCGGACGGGTGCTCTGCTTCGCAGCAGGTGTATGGCAACCAGCGTCCCGGCCGCGCCGCCGCCCACAATGGCGACGGTATCGCGGTCGGACACGGGCGGGTCGGAGGTCACCTCTAGCGCAGGTGGATCCAGACGGCCTTCAGGTCGGTGAACTTGTCGAGCGCGTGGATCGACTTGTCGCGCCCAAAGCCCGATTGCTTGAACCCGCCGAAGGGCGAACTCATGTCGCCCTGGTCGAAGCAGTTCACCCACACGACCCCCGCCCGCAGCGCTCGCGCGGTGCGATGCGCGACGTTGACGTCGTCTGTCCATACCGCCGCGGCCAGGCCGTACACCGTATCGTTGGCGATCTTGATCGCCTGCTCGGTGTCGCTGAACGAGATCGTCGAGAGCACCGGGCCGAAGATCTCCTCGCGGGCGATCGTCATCGAGTTCTCGACGGCGTCGAAGATGGTCGGCTCGATGTAGTAGCCACCGGTCGACTCGCGTACGCGAGCGCCGCCGAGATGCAGCTTCGCCCCCTCTTTCGCGCCCGATTCGATGTATTCGAGCACTCGCCGCATCTGCGTGTCATCGACCATCGCGCCCATGCGGGTGTCGGGGTCGAGCGGGTCGCCCGGGGTGATTCCGCGTGCGACCTTCACCACCCGCGCAAGGAAATCGTCCTTGATCGACTCGTGGACCAGCAGCCGCGAGCCGGCATTACACACCTCGCCGGAGTTGTAGAAAATGCCCCAGGCGGCGGCTTCGGCGGCGCCGTCAAGGTCGGAACAGTCGGGCATGATGATGTGGGGCGTCTTGCCACCGCACTCGAGCGCGGTGCGCTTCATGTTCGACTCGCCGGAGTACATCAGAAACATCTTGCCGATCGCGGTCGACCCGGTGAAGGCGATCATGTCGACATCCATGTGTCGCCCCAGCGCCTGACCGGCGGTCTCGCCGTAGCCGGGAACGATCTGGAGCACGCCTTCCGGCAGACCGGCTTCGATCGCCAGCTCGCCCAGCCGGATCGCCGACAGCGGCGACTGCTCGGCCGGTTTCAGGATCACCGAGTTACCGGTGGCCAGCGACGGCCCGAGCTTCCAGGAGGCCATCAGCAGTGGGAAGTTCCAGGGTACGACCGCGCCGACCACGCCGAGCGGCTCGCGCACGATCATGACCACGTCGTCGTGCGAGGTCGGAGCCACCTCGTCGTAGACCTTGTCGATCGACTCGGCGTAGTAGGCGATGCAGTTTGCGGCACCGGGCACGTCGGAGCTGGTCGAGTCGTGGATCGGCTTTCCCATGTCGATCGTCTCGAGCATCGCCAGCTCGTCGCGATGCTCGCGCATCAGCTCGGCCAGCCGCAGCAGCACCCGCTTTCGGCCGGTGGGCGCCATCCGCGACCACACGCCCGACTCGAACGCGGCGCGTGCACCGCGCACGGCGGCGTCGACGTCGGCCCTGTCGCAGGAGGCGACCTGTGCGATCACCTCGCCTGTGATCGGGCTCACACAATCGAACGTCTCACCCGACACCGCATCCACCGCCCGGCCGTCGATGAACGCTTTGGTGCGGAGATCCAACCCACGAACGGCATCGGCCAGCGTGGGTGCGGGAGTTGAAAGCTCGGTCATGCCAATCACCTCAGGTCGTGGGGACGCTCAACCCCTGGAATGTACATCGCTTGTTTTTACCTATGTGCTGCATATGTGTTAGTTTGCCGAGTTCGAAGCGCAGTTCGGCGCAGGCAGGAATGCATCCAAAGGAAACGGTGACGGCGATGAACGGACTACCCATGAAACGATCCCGCGCGTTGGGAGTCATGCTCGCTGCGGTGATCTTCGCCGCCGGCTGCGGATCGAGCTCCAGCAGTTCGAGTAGCTCCAGTGCGACCACCTCGACGCCGGCACCCACCACGCTCACTGTCGACGCCGCCGCCTCGCTCACGGGTGCGTTCACCGACCTCGCCAAGACCTTTGAGTCCCAAAATCCCGGCGTCAAGGTCGTCACCAACTTCGCCGGCACCGACACCCTCGCCGCCCAGGTCGAAGCCGGCCAGAAGGCCGACGTGTTCGCGGGAGCGAGCCCGAAGTATCCCGAGGAGCTGATGACGAAGAAGCTGCTCGGCCCCACCACCAACTTTGCGACCAACACGCTCACGATCGTGGTGCCGGCATCCAACCCGGCGGGAATCACCTCCTACAAGCAGCTCGTGTCGAAGCAGCCCAAGGTCGTCATCGGCGACCCGGCGGTGCCGATCGGCGCCTACACCATCGAGGTACTCGGAAACCTTGGTATCCAGGAGAGCGACCTCAACATCGTCAGCAAGGAGCCCGACGTGACCAGCGTGCTTGCGAAGGTCACGACCGGCGCAGCCGACGCGGGCTTCGTGTACATCACGGATGCGCTCTCTGCGGGAGATAAGGTCAAGCAGGTTCCATTCCCGGAGTCGGCGCAGGCGACGGCGATCTATCCGATCGGCGTGCTGACCGCGAGCACCAATACAGAAATGGCGCAGAAGTGGATCGATCTGGTGATGAGCCCCACGGGTCAGGCCGAGTTGAAGAAGCTCGGCTTCGGCGCGCCCCCGTCCAGCTAACAGTCATCGTGTTGACCGCGATCGCGGTGGCGTTTCTGCTGCTGCCGCTGATCGCGATCTTCACGCAGGGCAGCCTGCGCGAGGGGCTGAGCCAGCCCGGAGCGTGGACTGCACTGAAGATCTCGTTTGAGACGAGCACGGTGTCGCTCGCGCTGATGCTGATCTTTGGTACGCCGATCTCGTACCTGCTCGCCACCACGGACTTCATCGGAAAGTCGCTGGTGACCACGCTGTTCGAGCTGCCGCTGGTGCTGCCACCGGCGGTGGCCGGGCTTGGCCTGCTGATGGCCTTCGGGCGGTTTGGGCTGATCGGCCCGCAGTTGAGCGCGCTGGGGATCGAGCTGCCGTTCACCAAGGCCGCGGTGGTGATGGCGATGACGTTCGTCGCCAGCCCGCTCTACATCCGCCAGGCGGTGTCGGCGTTCGAGTCAGTCGACTCCGACCTGCTCGGCGCGTCAAAGACGCTGGGGGCAGGCCCCGCTCGCACGTTTTTCCGGGTCGCGATCCCGGTTGCCCTCTCGGGCCTCGGTGCGGGGGCGGTACTGGCCTGGGCCCGGGCGCTGGGCGAGTTTGGCGCGACCATCCTGTTTGCCGGTAGCCTCGCCGGTGTGACCCAGACTGCGCCGGTTGCGATCTACCTCGGTTTCGCCCAGAGCCTCAACCAGGCCCTCGCCCTGGGAGCTCTGCTGATCGCTGTCAGCGCGTTTGTGCTGATCTCTGTGAAGCTTCTGATTCGGGGACGAGCGTTTCGCTACGCGCCCGCGTAACGTATCCACTTCGGTCGTTCACGCTCGACGCGGACATCGAAGTCAGCGAGGCCACCGCCGTCATCGGCCCGTCGGGCGCCGGCAAGTCGACATTGCTTCGCCTGATCGCCGGGCTGCTCACCCCCGCCAGCGGGCGCGTGGAATGCGACGGCGAGCTGTGGTTCGACGGGCATCGCAGCACGCCGGCTGACCGTCGCCACGTCGGCTTTGTGTTCCAGGACTATGCGCTCTTCCCGCACATGAGCGTGCGCTCGAATGTCGCCTACGGCGCGCGCGTTGCGGTCGACCCGCTGCTCGAGCGGATCGGGATCGCCCACCTCGCGAAGGCCAAGCCACGGCGGCTCTCGGGTGGCGAGCGCCAGCGGGTCGCGCTGGCGCGAGCCCTGGCACAGGAACCAAAGCTGCTGCTTCTGGACGAGCCGTTGTCGGCGCTCGATCCCGGCACCCGCGGCCGGATCGCCGACGAGCTCTCGGCCACGATCGCCGAGGTGGGCGTGCCGACGCTGATCGTGACCCACTCCTATGACGAAGCCGTCGCCCTCGCCCGGCGTGTGATCGTGCTCGAGGACGGGCACGTCACCCAGACCGGTCTCTCGACCGAGCTGCTCCACGACCCGCAGACGGCCTTCGTCGCCCAGTTCGCCGGACTCAACCACCTCGACGGCATCGCAACCGGCCTGGACGTGGTGCTCGAGTCGGGCGACCACATCCGGCTCGCCGATCCGGTCGCCCCCGGCCCGATCGCGGTGCTGATCCCGCCGTGGGAGATCACCCTGGCGCGTGAACGGCCCACCGACACCTCCGCCCAGAACCACATCACGGCACCGATCAGCCACATCCTCACCCTCGGAAACCGCGTACGGATCACCGTCGGCCCGCTCACCTCGGAGATCACGGCCGAATCATCCGAGCGACTCGGATTGAAGACCGGCGACACAGTCACCGCGTCGTTCAAGTCAACCGCGATCCACACGATCCCGGTCGCCGACAGGCGCTAGGGCGGTCGATGGGCCGTGGTAGCCTCGCTCCACCGTGGCCGAGCAACCCATCCTGTCGCCCGGCGAGTGGGCGGTGCTCGCCCTCCTATGTGAACAGAAATCCCATGGCTGGCCGCTCGTCACCGCGCTTTCGCCCGACGGCGAGATCGGGCGGGTGTGGACGGTGCGCCGGGCTGTGGTCTACCGGTCGCTTGATCTTCTGCAGGCACGGGGGCTGATCGAGCCGGCCGGTGATATGCCCAGTGCCCGCGGTCCCCGTCGCACGGTGATGCGACCCACGCGCCGCGGGCGGGCTGCGATCCGTCGCTGGCTCGACCAGCCGGTGCTCCACGTGCGGGATATCCGGTCGCTTCTGATCCTCAAGCTCGTGTTCGGCGAGCGCTCACGCCGCGATCAACGCGGGATGCTCACCCGCCAGCTCGAGCTGCTGCGCGGATTCGAACAGACATTTGCCGAGCGGCTGGCGACGGCTACCGGGAGTGACCGGATGCTGCTGCGGTTTCGGCTCGAGACCACTCGGGCGGCGGAACGGTTCGTGGAGGAGCTGCTCTAGGTGGGCAGTTGGGGCGCGCTCAAAGCCGGTACCGTGTGGGTGAACTGTTACGGCCCAAGCTACGCACTCGAGCTCTATAGCGAGATCAAGTGCATTTGGGTCAATCTGGACGAGGGAGATATCGATGAAACTGAGCGCACGAAATCGCCTCAACGGCACTGTGCAGAAGATCACCAAGGGCGAAGCGATCGCCAACGTCGTTGTCGACGTTGCCGGTCAGCGCGTCGTCGCCTCGATCACGGTCGAGGCCGTCGAGGATCTGGGCATCTCGGAAGGCAGCGAGGTCACGGTCGTGATCAAGGCCTCCGATGTGATGCTCGCCACCGGCCTGGCATAGCCGCAAACGCCGTGAATAAATGGTGCCTGGCACCATTTATTCACGGCGACGGTTAGCGGGCGGCGCCGAGGGTGCCGAGGTAGAGCTGCACGACCTTGGGGTCGTCCAGCAGCTCGCGGCCGCTGCCGGTGTAGGCGTTCTTGCCCTGGTCGAGCACGTAGCCGCGGTCGCAGATCTCGAGGCAGCGGCGCGCGTTTTGCTCGACGATCACGATCGAGACGCCGGTCTCGCGGATGCTGTGCACGCGTTTGAACGCCTCGTCCTGAAACTTCGGGGAAAGACCCGCGGAGGGCTCGTCCAAAAGCAGCACCCGCGGCTCCATCATCAGCGCCCGCGCCATCGCCACCATCTGGCGCTCGCCGCCCGAGAGTGATCCCGCGCGCTGGCCCTTGCGGTCGGCGACCAGCGGGAACAGCTCGCCAATCGCCGCGATCCGGCGACGCACCTCCTTGGGCCGCAGGAACATCCCCATCCGCAGGTTGTCCTCCACCGACAGCGTCCCAAACACGTTGTGGGTCTGGGGCACGTAGCCGACGCCGCGCGCCACCAGCTGGTGGGCGGGAAGAGCGGTGATGTCATCACCGGCCAGCGTGACCGAGCCGCCCCGCACCGGCACCAGCCCGAACATCGTCTTGACGAGCGTCGACTTGCCGGCGCCGTTTGGCCCGACGACGCCCACGATCTCGTTCTCGGCGAGCGTCAGGCTGCAGCCGTTGAGGATGTCGACGCCGGGGAGATAGCCGGCCACCAGCTCGTTTGCATCGAGCAGCAGCTCTGCGGCCTCAGGCATCGTCGCCCCCGTCGGGTTGATAGTCGGGGTCGTCGTGGGTGCTACCGAGATAGGCGTCGATCACGTCGGGGTTGGCACCGACCGCGGCCGGCGTGCCCTCGGCGATGACCTTACCGACGCCCATACACACCACCCAGTCGGAGATCCCCATCACCACGTCCATGTCGTGCTCGACGAACATGACGGTCACGCCCACTTCCTTCAAGCCCTTGATGTGGATCAAGAGTGACTCGACCAACACCGGATTCACGCCCGCCATCGGCTCGTCGAGCAGAATCATCTCGGGCGAGGCCATCAACGCGCGGGCCATCTCGAGCAGCTTTCGCTGGCCGCCCGAAAGGCTGCCGGCATAGGCGTCGCGATGGTCGATCAGCTGAAACCGCTTGAGCAGTTCGAGCGCCTGGAGCTCGACGTTTTGCTCCTGCGAGCGCCACCTGCCGGGCAGCAACGCCGGCCCCAGCCGCTCGCCGATCTGGTTGGACGCGCCCAGCTTCATATTGTCGAGCACCGATAGCTTGGCCAGCGCCTTGGTCAGCTGGAAGGTGCGGATCATGCCTCGACGCGCGATCCGATGCGCGCGCCATCCGTTGATCGCCGTGCCATCGAACGACCACGAGCCCGCCTGGGGCCGGTCGAACCCCGAGAGCACGTTGAAGAAGGTCGACTTGCCGGCGCCGTTTGGCCCGATCAGCGCCGTGATCGCACCGCGCTGCACCTCCAGCTTCTCGACGTCCACTGCGACCAGGCCGCCGAACTGACGGCGAACCCCCTCAGCCTTCAGCAGGGCGTCGGGCTTTGCCACCCCGGGCCGCGGGTCGAGCTCTGCCAGGGCGCTATCGGCCATCGATCAGGAGTTCCTCGCGTTTGCCGGTGATCCCCTGCGGTCTCCAGATCACCAGCGCGATCAAGCCCAACCCGACGAGCACATACCGAAACGTGAGCACCTCGTCGTTGGTGAGGATCGAGTTGGGTATCCAGCCGCTGGTGATCGCGTCGCTCAGGATTCCGGCGGTCAGCTGGAGCAGGAACCAGAAGACGACGGCGCCCACAATCGGCCCCCACACCGTGCCGGGGCCGCCGAGGATGACCACGGTGTACACGAAGAAGGTGAGCGCGGGCACGTAGTAGGTCGGGCCCACTGATTGCTGGCTCATCGCCAGCACCATCCCCGCAAGCGCCGCCATCACGCCGCCGAGCACGAGGCTCTGAAGCTTGTAGGCAAAGACGTTTTTGCCGAGGCTGCGAGCGGCGTCCTCGTCCTCGCGGATCGCCTTGATCACCCGGCCCCACGGGCTCTTGATCAGCCGGTAGACGATGGCGCTACAGATCGCCACGAGCGTCCACGTCACCGCGATCACCCACAGGTCAGACGACGAGAACGAGATCCGGCCCGGGCCGTACGTGCCGGTCGGGATGGGATTGATGTCGAAGAAGCTGCCGGCAAACTGCTGGATCCCAAACGGTCCACGGGTCAGTGAGTTCTCGCCGCCGGCGTTCACGATGATGCGCAGCGTCTCGCCCGCCGTGATGGTGACGATCGCAAGGTAGTCGGCCCTCAACCGCAGCGTGGGCAGGCCGAAGATCAAGCCCAGGACGACCGCGGCCAGCACGCCCACGATCACGCCTAACCACAGCGGGCCGCCCTGATCGACGGTGATGGCGGTGCCGTAGGCGCCCACCATGATGAACGCGACCAGGCCGAAGTTGAGCAGGCCGGTGAACCCGAACTGGAGGTTCAGCCCGACGGCGGCCAGCGCGAAGGCGGCGGCCTGGAGTCCGATCCCGGCGGCAATCGCATCCTGCAAGGCGTTGATCATCCGACTCGCTCCCTTCGTCCAAGAATCCCCTGGGGTCGCACCAGCAAAACGGCGATCAACACCAAAAAGGCGACGGCGTTCTTCGCCTCGGGGTTGACCCAATAGGTCGAGACCTGGGTGACGATCCCGATCACGAGCGCTCCGAGCACGGCGCCGTAGACGGTGCCGATCCCGCCCAGCACCACGGCGGCGAAGAGCAGCAAGAGCATCTCGAGGCCCATGTCCCACTCGACCGCGGTGGCGATGCCGAGAAACACGCCGCCGGTCGCCGCCAGCGCCGCGCCTCCCATCCACGTGATCAGGATCACCCGCTCGACGCCGATGCCCGACGACGAGGCCAGATCGGGATTATCGGAGACAGCTCGCAGCGCGGTGCCATAGCGGGTGCGCTGGAGCAGCAGCCCGACGGTGGCGAGGATCACGATTCCCAGCCCGATGATGATCCAGTCCTTGGGCGTGACCGTGAACGGCCCCGGACCGACCTGGGTCTGGATCACGTACTGGGCGTACTGCAGCGGGTGGCCGCCGACCATGATCAGAAAGATGTTGGAGAGCACCAGGCTGAGCCCGATGGTCACCACGATCAGCGAGACGTTGCCGGTGCGCCGCCGTCGCAGCGGTCGAAAGAGGCCCAGCTCGAGCGAGAAGCCCAGGGCCGCGCCGGCCGCTACGGCGAGGATCCCGGCGAGCACCAGCGGCAGTCCCGGACCGGGTCCCCAGGTCGAAAGCCACCACGCCGCCAGACCTCCGAACGTGACCAGTTCGCCCTGGGCGAAGTTGACCAGGCCGGTGACCCCGAAGATCAGTGACAGCCCCACAGCTCCCATCGCGATGATCACCCCGAGCTCGATGCCGTCGAGCGTCAGGCCCGCGAGCTGGTCAAAAGCCGAGGTGTGCGGCGTCGTGTGTCCGGCCTGGGACGGCGGCACCAGCGGGAAGATCACAAACGTCGGGGCGCCTGCCGAGACCTCGACGTCTGGCAGCGTCGAGCCCCCGATATTGCGGAGGGTCAGGCCCTTCGGAATGGTCGCCGTATCGATCGTGACCGCGTACTTTCCCGGCCCGGGAACAGGTATGAGCCACTTACCCGTCTTGTCCGAGACGGCCTTTCCTATCACCTTGGCGCCCTGCTTGACCGTGAACTTGACGCCCGGGATGGGCTTCTGCTGGGGGGTCTTGACGAACCCGCCGATCCCTTCGCCGGAGGCAAATACTGGTGCCACGGCAGTGAGCGAGATCACACCCATCGCCAACAGGATTAGGGACAGTCGCTTTACCATGTATTCACAAGAGGTCGAAAGCAGCATATGCTAATCGCCGATCCTTTTCCCGACCGGAGGTGAGGAGATGTTTCCAGCCAGGGCACGGCATGTTTTCGGGGTGATCGCAATCTGCGCGATCACTTTCGCCGCGACCGCCTGCGGTTCGAGCTCAAGCTCGAGCTCCAGTACATCATCGTCAAGCGCTACTTCAACTGGTTCTACAGCAACAGCTCTCAAACTCGGCGTGCTGCTCCCGCACACCGGCACGCTCGCGTTCCTCGAGCCGCCGATGGGCGATAGCGTGACACTCGCGCTGAAGGACATCAACGCGGCCGGCGGAGTCAACGGCAAGCCGGTGACCCAGGTCGGTGCCGACGAAGGCACCGCCCAGCCAAGCATCGTGACCCAGGCCACGAACACGCTTCTTCAGGACAAGGTCAACGCCATCATCGGCGCTGCCGCCACCGGCGACACGCTTTCGGTGATCGACAAGATCACGACCGCACCAGTGGTGGAGTGCTCGCCGTCCAACACCGGCGCGATTCTGACCAACTACCCAGACCATGGCTACTACTTCCGCACGGCTCCGCCGGACGGACTGCAGTCCAAGGCGCTCGCCAACGTGATCCTGGCAGCCGGCCATTCCAACGTCGAACTCGTTGGACAGGCCACCGACTACGGCAAGGGATTCCTGAGCGGCCTCAAGTCGGCGCTCTCGAGCTCCGGTGCCACGGTCGCCGGTGAGGTCACCTACGACCCGACCGCAACCACGTTCACGGCGGAGGCCTCGAAGATCAAGGCCGCTCAGCCCGACGCCGTTGTGATCATCGGCTACGAGGAGACCGGCACGGTCATCAAGGACATGATCCAGGACGGCTTCGGCCCCAAGCAGGTGCCGATCTACGTTGCCGACGGTGCCCAGTCGAGCACGCTTTGGAAGTCGGTTGACCCACACAATCCGGCCGTTCTGGTCGGTGTTGGCGGTACCGCTCCTTCGGCAGCACCGGCGAACGGCACCAAGTCGTTCTCGGCTCAGTTCAAAGCGGCGTACCCGAGCGTGGACGCGATCTACTCCGCCCAGGCGTTTGACTGCACCAACATCATCGCCCTGGCGGCCGAAGAGGCCAAGTCCAACAACCCCGTCGACTTCGTCAAGCATATGGACGACGTCACCATCGGCGGGACGACCTGCACGACGTATGCCGATTGCAAGAAGCTGATCGACGCAGGCACCGACATCAACTATGACGGTGCCTCCGGCCCGCTGGACTTCACCAGCGTCGGCGAGCCGTCGGTGGGTACCTACGACGTGTGGAAGTTCGACAACAAGGGTCAGGTCACCACTCTCAAGCAGACGGTGGTCAAGCCCTAGCTCTACCGACTTCGCGTGGGGGCTCGCTGCGGCGGGCCCCCACCCGGGTCACAGCTCGACGAAGGCGCCGACCTGAAACACGCGGTCGGGGGGCAACCCGAAGTGGGCCGCCGCCGACGACGAGTTTTGCTGAAGGAGCACGAACAGCCGCTTTCGCCACGGCGCGAACCGGGAGCTGCCGGTCGTCAACACCGTTGCTCGGTCGACGAAGAACGACGCGCGGTCGAGGTCGATCTCGAGACCTTCGCGGCGGGCGAGCCCGAGTGCGTGGACGACATCGGGGTCGTCCTGGTAGCCGTACCGGGCGTTGACGGTCACGAACCCGAGCCGCAAGAACTGAACCTCGATGCGGTGCTCGTCGGCGACGTGGGGCACGTCGACCGTCTCGACACGCATCAGCACCACCTGCTGATGGAGGACACGGTTGTATTCGGTGTTCTTCACGAGCGCGGGTGGGACGGTGTCGAGCGACGGCGTGAGAAACACCGCCGTGCCCGACACGCGGTCGGGCTGGGCGTCGATCAGCCGGTTGATGTAGCGGCGCACCAGCACGCGATCCTGGTCGCGATGCGCGGCGATCAACATCCGGCCCCGTCGCCACGTCGTCAGGATGACGAAGAACACTCCCCCGACGACCAGCGGCAGCCAGCCGCCGCTTTCGACCTTGGGCAGGTTGGCGGCAAAGAACGTGAGCTCGACGGTGATGAAGAAGGCCGCGCCGGGGATCACCATCCACAGCGGCTTGTGCCAGATCTTTCGGAAGACGACGAACGCCAGGAAGGTGTTCGAGGCAAAGATCGCGCTGAGCGCGATCCCGTACGCGTTGGCCAGGCCGGTCGGCGACCGGAATGCCAACACCAGCATGAGCACCGCGGTCAGCAGAAACCAATTGACCGCGGGGATGTAGATCTGCCCCTTGACCTTGCTCGACGTGTGGCGGATCGACATGCGCGGCAAGAAGCCGAGCTGCATCGCCTGCTGGGTGACCGAGAAGGCGCCCGAGATGACCGCCTGGGACGCGATCACGGTCGCGACGGTGGCGAGCACCACCATCAGCTTCTGCCCGGTCTGGCCACCGGGTACGAGCACGAAAAAGGGGTTCACGACGGCGGCGGGATGGGCAAGCAGCAGCGCCCCCTGACCGAGGTAGTTCAAGACAAGGCACGGCAGCGCGAGCAGGAGCCAGGCACGGGTGATCGCCTTTCGGCCGAAGTGGCCCATGTCGGCGTAGATCGCCTCGGCGCCGGTGACGGCCAAAAACACCGAGCCGAGGGCGAGAAATCCAAGCTTGGGATCGTCGGCGAGGAAACTGCCGGCGTAGGTCGGCGAGAGCGCCCGCACGATTCCCGGCTGCGCCAGCACCTCCTTCAGCCCGACGGCGCCGATGACAACGAACCAGATCATCATGATCGGCCCGAACAGGCCGCCCACCGCACCGGTGCCGAACCGCTGCACGAGAAAGAGCGCGATCAACACTCCCAGCGAGAGCGGCACGACTTGCGCGGCCAGCGTCGGTGAGGCCACCTTGAGGCCGGAGACCGCCGACACCACCGAGATCGCCGGTGTCAGCATCCCGTCGCCGTAGAACAGCGAGGCCCCGAGAATCCCGACGAGCACCAGGGCTGTCTTTCGCCGTGAGGTGACAAACCGCTGGATCAGGGCGACCAGCGCCATGATCCCGCCCTCACCGTGGTTGTCGGCGCGCAGGATCAGGAGCACGTACTTGAGGGTCACGATCAGCATCAGCGCCCAGAAGATCAGCGAGATGGCGCCGTACACGTGGAGCTGCGAGACGGCCATCGGGTGGTCGCCGTCGAAGATCAGCTGCACCGTGTAGAGCGGACTCGTGCCGATGTCGCCGTAGACGACGCCGAGTGCGCCGACCGAGAGCGCGAGGCTGGCCCACCCCCCGTGAGCGGTGTGGCTTTGAGTTCGCCTGCTCGTAGCGGTACGCGTTGGGGCAACAACTTCCACATACCCATCGTGCCACCCAACCCCTTAAGGCGGTCTGAAGATTGCCTTTGTTGCTGTAGGGTGGCGCCATGTACATCCTGATTGCCGGGGGCGGCAAGGTTGGCGCAAACCTCGCCGCGACGTTGCTCGCAGCCGGGCATGAGGTGACGCTGGTTGATCACAACCACGAGCGCTACGAGCTGCTCGAACAGCGCTTTGGCGCGGTCGCCCGCTACGGCGACGCGTGCGAGCTGCAGGTGCTCGAGCGCGCCGGCGTCGAGCGTGCCGAGCTGCTGGTCGCGGTCACCGGTGATGACGAGGACAACCTGATCGTGTGCCAGGTCGCACGCGACAAGTATGGGGTGCCGAAGGTGATCGCGCGGGCCAACGATCCCCGAAACCAGCCCCACTACGACATGCTCGGGATCACGCTGACGGTGTCGGCGACCGCCACCATCCTGGCACTGGTCGAGCACGAGCTGCCCCAGCACGAGTTGATCACGCTGCTTGACCTGCGTCGCGAGAATCTCGAGATCGTGGAGTTCGCGATCGCGCCGGGGTCACCGTTTGACGGGCGCAAGGTGCGCGACCTGAACGTGCCCGACGGCTCGCGCCTGATCTCGGTGAGCCGCGGCGGGACTTCGCAGATCGCAGGCGGCGATACCGAGCTGTTCGCGGGCGATCTCGTGCTCGCGATCCTGAAGCCCGGCGTCGAAGAGGACTTCCGGCGCGTGCTCTCGTCGCCCGCCTGAGGCTACGCGGCGGCCGCCAGCGGCTGGAGCCCGTCCGCCAGCGAGTGCTCGAGCGCAGCGAACGCCATCGGGCAGAGGTGCGTGCCCACGTCGCTGCGCATGATGGCAAGCGCCTCGGCGGCCGGCATCTGGTCACGGTAGGGCCGAGCCGAGCTGAGCGCATCGAACACGTCGGCGGCCGCGAGGATGCGCGCGTCCAGCGGGAGCGATCCGATCTCGATCCCGCGGTGATACCCACGGCCGTCCATCCGCTCGTGGTGGGCGCCGGCGATCGACGCCAGCGACGAGAACATCGCCACCCGCGAAAGAATCGCCTCGGTGTGGGCGGGGTGGCGCTTGACGACCTCGAACTCGTCCTCGCTCAGCCGTCCGGGCTTGTCCAGCACGGTGTTGGGAATCGCAAGCTTTCCGATGTCGTGCAGCAGCCCCATGCGGCGGAGGTCGCGCAGCCGGTCTGGCCGGAAACCGAACTGCTCGCCGAGCGCCACGGCGTAGCGCGCGACGCTGACCGAGTGTTGAGCCGTCCACTCCGACTTGGCATCGATCACGTCGGCGAAGGCGAGCGCGACATCGTCGATGCGCGCGTCGTCGGCGTCGAGTACCTGGTCAGCGCCCGGGCCGATCCGATCGAGATCGACCTCGTCGGCGCGAAGCTCTGCCCACAGCGGATCGTCGTCGTCGATCGCGAGAAACGCGTCGGCGATGCGCGGCTCAAACCACGCTCCGCGCCGGCGCTCCACCATCTTGCGGGCCGCCGCAAGGCCATCGCGGACGAAGAACACCTCGGCCGCCTGCGCGAGCGAGGCGATCCGGGCGAGCTCGGGGATCTCCTCTCCGGCGAGGCCGTCTGGCTGTCCTTTGCCATTCCACTGCTCATCGAGTGAGCGCACCGCCGAGGCCGCCGCAGGGGGAAAGGCGAGCCGAAGCACGATCTGCGCACCGCGGTCGCAGCGGGCGTTCACGATCTCGCCGGCCTCGCTCTTGAGTCGCGGTACCACTTGCAAGAACCGCCGCGCGCGCACCAGTCGCGGTTCGCCGCGGGCGACGTTGGCGGCGGTGAAGCGCAGGGCCTCCGAGGGTCGCTGCCAGTCGACGACCTTGCCGAGCCGCTTCAGCTCGATGTCGTCGGTGCCAAAGAGCATCGCCATCCGTGCAGAGCTCGACGAGCAGCCGGCGTCCTTCAGCAGCAGGGCGTAGAACAGCGCCGATCGCTGCTCGGCGGGAAGCCCGGTCTCGGCAGCGATGCGCATACCCAGGGCACAGGTGCGCTCGGCGTGTCCCGGAGGTTGGCCCTCGGTCAAATCGAGGGCGTGGGAGAGCGCCGCGATGATCTCGGACAGGCGTACCTGACTCATCTGCGGGGTATCGGCACAGCCGTCGCGCGTCGTGAGCACGCCGCTTCACCAGAGTGTATTGCAGATCTGCAATTTCACCGTAGGCTTGAGACATGGACGACACTCGCAGCGGTGGACAGCCTCCCCGCAACCTTCAACTAGCTGCGTGCCCCATCGGTGCTCTCGGAGTTCTGATGTTCGTCACCCACAATCCCACCGTCAGCTGGGCGTTTGGCCTGTCGCTGATGGTGTGGTGCGTCGTGATGATCGCCTGGCTCCTGAAGAACGACCACGAAACCGTTTAGGGCGGCACATATACCTCCGTAGCGCCTACGCACGGCTCGTGTGTGGGTTTCTAACCCGACGCCAACTTTCGCGGCGTAGGGTCGCCCCATTGGCTGCCATGCAGTGCGTGGTGGGAGCCGCGGATGAAGACTCCGTGGCCGGCCGGGTCGAGCGGCAATGCGTTCAGGAGCCCGTTGACTGCTCGACCCGGTTCCGCAGACATCTACCGTGCGGGCATGGGCTTCCTTTCGCGGATCGTGGTCGACACCAGTTCGCTCACGGAGTCGCGCGACTTTCGGCTGCTGACGCTCGGGACGTTCGTGTCGAGCCTGGGCAGCCAGATTGCGCTGGTGGCGCTGCCCTACCAGGTCTACATCATCACCGGCTCGTCGTTTCAGGTCGGCCTGATCGGCCTGGTCGAGCTGTTCCCGTTCGTGGCGGCCGCCCTGCTGGCGGGTACCCTGGCCGACCGTCACGACCGCCGAAAGCTTCTGATGCTCGCCCAGCTGCTGTTGCTGTGTACGTCCACCACGCTCGCGCTTCTGGCCGCGACTGGACCACCACCGGTTGGGCTGCTGTATGTGATCGCGGCGATCGCGGCGGCGTGCTCGGCGCTTGACCGGCCGACCCGCTCGGCGATGGTGCCGAACATGGTCGGGCTGCCCCGCCTGGAGTCGGCGATCTCGCTCACCTATGGCCTCTACCAGGTGAGCATGGTGGTCGGCCCGGCGCTGGCGGGGATCATCATCTCCCAGGTCGGCCTGACCCTCGCCTACTCGCTCGACGCCGCGACGTTCGTGGCCATGTTCTTCGCGGCGGCGCTGCTGCGGCCGCAGCCTCCGACCGAGGTCACCGAAACCGAGCCGGTGCTGCAGTCGATCCGCGCGGGACTTCGCTTTGCCTGGAGCAAGGGCGAGCTGATGGGGAGCTTTGTGATCGACATCCTGGCGATGACGTTCGGGATGCCCCGCGCCCTCTTCCCCGCGCTCGCACTGACCGTCTACCACGCCGGGCCGACCGGGGTGGGTCTGCTCTACGCGGCGCTTTCGGCCGGTGCGGTGGTGGCCGCGTTCACGACCGGCTGGCTCGCGCACGTATCTCGACTCGGCCGGATCGTGGTCGTGACCGTGGCCATCTGGGGTGCCGGGATCACGATCATGGGCCTCACCAACCAGCTGTGGGTGGCGATGGTGTGCCTGGTGATCGCCGGTGCCGCCGACAGCATCAGCGCGGTGTGCCGTTCGACGATCCTTCAGACCGCGACGCCCGACTCGATGCGCGGGCGGATGTCCTCGATCTTCACGATGGTGGTCGCGGGCGGGCCGAGGATCGGCGACGTCGAGTCGGGCACCGTTGCGGGCGCTGTCAGCCTGCGGTTCTCGGTCGTCTCGGGAGGGATCCTGTGCATGCTGGGGATCCTGCCGATCGTCCTGGCGTTCCCCGCGTTCTGGCGCTACGGACAGCCGCGAACGCCCGAGAACCCGTCGGCGATGATCGGGATGGAGCCGGCGCGCGGCGAGGAGTAGTCAGCGAAGCCGCTTGACGACGTACCAGGCCGTGACGAACACGAACACCTGAACGCCCCCGAGCACTACGTCGGGACCGGTGCGCGAATCGATCACGACATCGAGGGCGACTCCTGCCACGATCGCCACCACACCCGCCAGCATCGCGCCGAGGACAGCGCCGGCAAAGTTGTTCGGAAGTCGGATCCGCATATCTCCCGATCGTAACTTTGTGGCGCGGGGCGAACTCCTCGCAACTGTGACAATTCCGTCACAAAACGGGGATCAGCGATCGTCGGCGCGAAGCCCCCGCGCAGCCAGCACCGAGCCCGCGATGCACAGCGCAACCGCAAACCCAATGCCCGCGCGGAAGGCCGACACGGTCGCGTCGCGCTGAGCGGCCGACAGCACGTGGCCGGCAAACGGGTCGGCGTTGGGGTGTGGCGACTTCGACTCGAACACGAGGGTGATCACGATGCCCAGAAGCGGCGTCGCAATCAGCCCGCCGATGCGCGAAACGGTGGTGTTGACGCCGGCGGCGAGTCCCGAGAATGCGTCGGGGGCGGCCTTGAGGGCGGTCGAGGTGATGGGAGCGACCAGCATCGAGAGCCCGAACGCAAACACCAGCACGCCGGGCAGCGGGATCAGCGGGTTGGTGCTCGTCACCAGCGTCAACAGGACGAGCCCGGCGGCCATCACGATCGGCGCAAGTATGAGCAGGCGCCGTGGACCGTCGCGATCGGCCAGCCGCCCGAACCGCGCGGCGATGAAGAACATCACGATGCTGATCGGCAGGAAGACGAGCGACGCCCGCGCCGGCGTGTATCCGACTGCCGCTGACTGGAGGTAGAGCGCGAGGTAGAAGGTCGATCCGCCGAGGGCGGCGTAGACGAGCAGGGTGTACATGTTTGCGACCCCGAACACGCGCGACTGGAGCAACTCCATCGGCAGCAGCGGGTGGGCTGACCGCCGCTCGCTGCTGATCAGAAGCGCGAATCCGGCGAGCGAGAGCAGAAACGCCCACCACACCGATGCGAACCCCTTTTGAGCGCCCTCGATCAGGGCGAACGTGAGGCCGCCAAACGTGAGGGCGATCGCTGCGGCGCCGACGGCCTGCACGGGGCGCGGTACCTCGGGCAGGCGCTCATCGCCCCGGCCGGCGACGGCGAGTCCGACCGCGAGCACGGCGGCGGGCAGGTTGATCACAAAGATCCACCGCCACGAGGCGTACTCGACCAGCAGGCCGCCGAGCGGCGGGCCGATCAGGGTCGCGATCCCGCTCCAGGCCGTCCACTGACCGACGGCCCGGCCGCTGTCGGCGCCGTAGGTCGCGCGAAGGAGCGCGAGACTGTTGGTGGTGAGCAGCGCACCCGCCACTCCCTGGAGGATCCGCGCGGCGATCAAGAGCTCGGTGTTGGGGGCAATCGCCGCGAGCGCGGAGGCCGCGGCGAACCCGGCGACTCCGGTCACGAACAGTCTCCATCGTCCGTAGCGGTCTCCCAGCGCCCCCGAGACGATGTAGAGCGAGGCGACCGCAAGCGAGTACGAGAGCGCGATCCACTGCTGCGCCGGCAGGCCCGCGTCGAGGTCACGGCCGATGGTGGGCAGTGCGATATTGACCACCGTGCCGTCGATAAACGCGATCGACGAACCGATGATCGTGGCCACCAGGATGAATCGGCGCCGGTCGTTGACGGGAGCCTCCGCCGCGAGCGTTGGAGTGGCGGTCATCGCTCGGCGGGCCGAAAATGTTGCGTCACAGGTTGCAAGCCGTCACCATACCCAGATGGGAGTGACGTACGAACTTATCGACGCGCCCTATCCGTGCCTCTGTGCGGTGTACCGCTGTGACTGCGGCGGAAGCGCGACGTCGTACGGCGATGAGTCCGGTGAGCTGCCCCGTGGTTGGCACCGGGTCGGCGACGCGGACGTCGACCACGTCCTCTGCCCCGGCTGCGCTGCCCGCGCCGCCGAACCCCGTGACTGACGAGCTGTTCGCGCCGATCGTGGCGCGCTTCGAGGGTCGCGACGGGATCACGCTCGGTACCGGGTTTGGCTCCAACCCTGGGCTTCGAATCCACGGCAAGATCTTCGCGATGCTGACCGGCGGGCGGCTCGTCGTGAAGCTGCCAAAGGCCCGGGTGGACGAGCTGGTCGCGAGCGGGAGCGCCGTGCGGTTCGAGCCGGGAACCGGACAGAGTCATGCGCGAATGGGCCTCGGTGACGCCCGATTCCGCGGGCGACTGGGCCGACCTCGCCGACGAGGCGCTGATGTTCGTCGGCCCCGCTACCGACCCACCCCGATAGAATGCTCGATCTCAGGCAGCAGGGCGCAAATCGGCCCGCCTGAAAGTGAGCGCCCGTAGCTCAGGGGATAGAGCGCTGCCCTGCGGAGGCAGAGGTCGCACGTTCGAATCGTGCCGGGCGCATCGCCGAGATGTGGGGGGCTCATTGGGGGAGCCTGCTCCCCCGACCCACCGTCGCCCGGCTCGTTTGCTTAGAACGCGCCGAGCAGCAGCGGTACGAACAGGCTGACGCCGAGGGCGTACAGGGCGTCGAACCAGAAGATCCGCGCGGCGTTTGCCGCCGTGATCAGCCCGGACGCACCCTTGGCGAGGTAGAAGGTCATTCCACGCCCGCGGGCTTCGTGTACCTGGGCGGTGAGCGATGCGGCGTCCTGACGGCTGGGAAAGGCGTGCATGCCGATCGAGTAGCCCAGCCATGCGAGCACGATCAACACCGGGTCGTTGAACTGCTCGTGCAGGACGACCAGCTGGTAAGCGACCGTGAGCGTGAGGATCGAGCACAGCACGGTGTTGATCACGAGCGGCCCGGCCGAAATCAGAAGCGCGGCGCGAAGGCTCTTGGAGCGGCCGTGGATCACATAGCCGGCGGGGTTACCCATCGGTCGGAAGTAGCTGACCTCGTAGACGGGCGTGTCGGTCACGTCGCAAAAGAAGCGATGCGCGATCTCGTGCACCACCACGCCGGGAAACGTGATGAGCGATACCAACCAACCGGGGAGAAAGAACATGCTGCCTCTCGCTAACTGACGGGGGAGAAGTACTGCTGATATTTCAGGGGCATGTACTGCTTGAGCGCGTTCCAGTCGCTCTGACTGAGCCGGACACCCTTGAGGAGGTTCATGGCATCGGCGGGATCGCTCGCCGCAAACTCCGCCTCGGCGAGGGAGACAGTGACGTCATTGGATGTCGGTGCTTGACCGTGCGCTCGCCGAAGATCGGTCACAGCCGTCTGATAATCGCCGCGTTTCAGCGCTGACTGGCCGTTTCGCAAGTCGTGCGCGGCCGATATCACCCCAGGCGCGAGCGCAAACGAGTAGACCGCGGCCAGCAGTGTCAGCACCCCTGCGACCACGATCGGGAGCGGATAGCGGTGTTTTGGGAGTGCCCGCGGCGGACTCGGGACATCTTCGAACAACTCGTCTGTGGGCTGTGCAATTGCCATAAGGCCAGTATCGGTTGATACGAATGGTGTGGCCCATCCCCCGTTCGAGGGGTGACGCCCGGGGATCGCCGTCATCAAAGCTCACAGGCGAAATGGTGTTCGCTTTTGTCCGCATGCGCGTTTGCCGAAACATTGCTCGTGGCTCTCGATCAGGTCAATGTCTCGGCGTGTCCGAATTGCGGTAACGAATGTCCGGTGATTTCGGGCTACGCGACCTGGTGCGAGGCCTGCGACTGGAACGTGTCTCCGCCTACCCCAGAGCGGCAGAGCAAGACGCGTGGCAAGGTGAACCGCTGGATGGACGCCTCGGTGCTTGCCGAGGCCTCGCGCGGCAGCGCACACCGAGGGTTTCGCGTCGCCACCTACGCGTATGCGACGTTCATCTACCTCGTGGTGATCGCGCTCTTCCTGGGCGGGGTTGCGGTGCTGTGGGCGTCCTTCCCGAACTTCTTCGGGATCTTGCTGGCCATCCTCATGATCGGGATCGCGTGGATCGCATTCCCGCGGTTTCCGAAGGTACCGCCAGGCGTTATCGATCGCTCGAACTTCCCGGCACTGTGCGGGCTGGTCGACCGAGTGGCACATGACCTCGGAGCGCACAGCGTCGATGACATCGTGATCAACAACCAATTCAACGCGTTCTTTGCGACCTGCGGAATCCGCGGCCGCCGAGTGTTGGGTCTCGGCTTGCCGCTCATGAGCGCCTTGGACGCCCAGGAGCTGGTCGCCCTCATCGCCCACGAGATGGCGCATGACGTAAATCGCGATCCGATCCGCGGGCGCTACACGGGTGGTGCCTACATTGCCTTGCAGGAGATGCATGGAATGCTTCGGACCGACGGATTCCGCATCCGCGGCCGGGGCGGATTCAGAGCCGCTGAAGTGGCGGCGGCGTCGGCGTTCACAAGGCTTTCGATGCGCCTGCTCGCAGTGGTGACACGCCCGTTCGTGTTCGTGTTTGAGGTGCTGATCCGGCGAGACTCCCAGGCCGCCGAGTACCGGGCCGATACGCTCTCGGCGGAGGTCGCTGGAGCGCCAGCCGCCTATGGCGTACTTCGCATGCTCCACCTGCGATCGCTGCTCGACTCGGTCGCGGGCGGGCTCGTGGCGTCGCGGGGTGATGCCACGACCCTCTTCGAGCGGTTCCGGGAAAAGATCGCGGTGCTTCCTCAACGCGAGTGGCAGCGGCTGGAGCGCTACATGCAGCTCGAGCAAACCCAGCTCGACTCGACCCATCCGCCGACAGCAGAGCGGATGCGGGTGATCGGCAACGTCGATGATCACGAACCCCGGGTGACCGTGGAGCCGGATGAGTGGCAGACGATTCGTCGGGAGCTCCAGCCGCTCGAGGCGCCCTTCGGTAGAGCCTACGTCGACCGGTCGCGCGATCGCCTGTATCGCTGAGCATGGCAATGTGGCCGTTGAATGAAAGTCGGCTAGGGTCGGCTCATGAGCGTCGTAAACCGTGAAGGCATTGTCTACGTGGAAGCCGAGAACGAGATGGTGCTCTCCCCGGCGGTGATGGGGTTCTGGGAGCGGGGCGAAGATCTCCGGCCCGATGGACAGGATGAGCGTTCGACGGCCCAGAGATACGGGGATGACCTCGACGCAGCGATCGGGTGGGCTCGGCAGCGATCGCCGAGGATCGCGCTGCGCATGGAGTCCGGCACCTACTCGGTTCGGACGCGGCGGATTGGCGGGCTCGCGGTGAGCCTTCGCGCTCCGGTCTGTCGGAGCTATCGCCACTACTCCGCTGGCACCGAGTGGTTCCCAGACAGCACGCACGAGACCGAGCAATGGCCCCACGGCGCGAGCGATGAGGAGACAGTCCGCGAGACCGGATTCGGCGGTGTCGTCAGGCTGGTGGCCGAGGTCGACGCCTGGCAGAGTGAGCCGACCGACCGCTACAGCGTGCGGTGGGAGGTCGTCCGCGAGGAGCCGATGCGTTCCCGGCGGATGGTCGTGCAGGAATCCGCTTCAGCGCTGGGCGAGGACGACGCCGTTTCGTGGGGCCGGGAACGAGCGCCGATCGTGTTGGTGTGTGTGGGTGGCTTGACCTCCGAGTACTACTCGGCGGGCGAGGAGCAACTTGCCGGTATCGATATCCCCTCGTGGGACTCGCGCTGGGACAACCCCACCCAACCGGCCAACGAACAAGGTGGCTGGGTGAGAGAGAGGCGGCGAGGACGCAGCTTCCCGATCGAGAGCGATCCCGAGCACGACCTGGATGGCCTCGACGGTTGGAGCTGGTAGCTGAGGCGTGGGGGAGCCAGGCTCCCCCACGCTCCAACTCGCTACCGCGGCGGCCCAGTCGTCAGGGTGAGGCTGGTGCTCTGCTCCGTACCGTTCTGATCGAGGAAGTTGACCGACACGGAGGCACCCGGCTTCTGGGTCGCAACGACCACACCGAGATCTGCCGGTGAGGAGATCGAGCGGCCACCGAAGGCGGTGATCACGTCGCCGGGGGCGAGCCCGGCGGCAGCAGCCGACCCTCCGGGCACGACCGACGAGATGGTGGCACCGGAGCCATAGTCGTTGGCGGTGACTTCGACGCCGAGGAACGCGGTCTCACCAACGTGGACGGTCCCCGAGTCGTTACCGGATTCGATCTGGTCGACGATCGAAAGCGCCTTGTCGATCGGAATCGCAAATCCAGCGGTCGCAGTCTGTGCGACGTCGTTGCTGGTGGACGCGGCGGTGTCCATGCCGATGACCTGACCGGAGTCGTTGAAAAGCGGCCCACCCGAATCGCCCGGCCGGATGCCCGCGTTTGTCTGAATCATCCCGTGCAGGCTCTCGCTTCCACCCTGGTCATCGCCCACGGTGATCGAGCGGTTGACCCCGGTCACGGTGCCGGAGGCAGGCGTGAAGCGGCCGGTGCCACCAGCGTTTCCGAGCGCCTGGACGGCCTGGCCAGCCTCAACCGACGAGGAGTCTCCCAGAGAGATCGTCTTCAGATCAGAAGCATTGGTGGCCTGGAGGACGGCCACATCATCTGTCGCGTCATAGCCGACAACCTGGGCGTTGTAGCTCTGCCCGGTGCCCGGCAGCACGACCTTGATGGTCGTCGCGCCGCGAATCACATGATTATTCGTCAGCACCTCGCCAGAGGAGTTGAGCACCATGCCCGTGCCGGCCGCCTGCTCGCCCTGATAGGCAAGATTGGTTTCGATCACAACGACGCCAGAGCCGACCTTGGCCGAGCTCTTGTTTGCAAAAGCGATGCCGGCGGCGGTGACGGCGGCCACCAGGACGGCAACGATCAACGCCAAGACGATGCGAGAATTTGAGCGCCGGGATGGCACACGCGCCGGCGGCCCATAAACGTTGTAAGGCTCCACAGGTTGTCCTCTGCTGGGTGAAAGATACCGTCGGAAGCGTTGTGCCCCGACCCGTGCAGAAGATCACAGGTCCCTTTGAGGATGCTAAGAGATGGCTATTGGCCGGAGGGCGGGATCGGCTCAGCCAGCGCAGCCCGCCGGGGAGCCGCCGGGAACGAGTCAGCGAAGTACTGGGTCTCGTGGGTTACGAGACCGTCGGTGACCTCCATGACGCTGAGCGAGTAGCTGGGCACGCCGTCATAGGTGATCACAACCTCGCTGACCCAAAGCTCACCACCGCCGAGAATCCGGCTGATGGTGAAGTGGCGTTCGGCCGGATTCCCACTGCGCTGGGCCTGGATCGTCGACCGGCCCCTGAAGCGCTCGCCGGACTGTGGGTAGTCCAGGATCGCGTCGGCAGCATAAATCGCGTACTCGGCGTCGAGATCTCCGCTTTCGGAGGCCTCCCAGTGCTGCACGAGCCGAGCCCTGAAATCGGAGTCACGATCGGTTGAGCTGGTCACTGGTTAGCTCCTCATGACGAGACGAACGGGATCGCATGCGGAGTGGCCGACCTGATCCCGACTGGTGAGTGTACGTCGAATCGACCCGCGGCGGCCGAGTCCACGTCAACCAGCGCGATCGCGATGTTGGTGGTGAGGGCGTACGACCACACCGCCCAGCGCGTGTGGCCAACCGCCCGCCCGTCCATGGTCACCGGCCAGAAGTCCTCAAACATCGGGAACGGCTCTCCCTCGACGACCAGCCCGATGGTGGTTCGCGTTGGCCCGTCGTCGCGGATTTTGCGCAGTGCGTCACGCCCCACGAAGTCGGCACCGTCGAGGTCGAGCATGGCTCCCTGCCCCGCTTCGAACGGGTTCATCCCTGAGTTCATGCGGTACTGCGTGTCGAGGATGCCCTGCTCGACGGCGCGGTTGATGTTCGGCCCGGTCACGAGCAGCCCATGGGCTTGGCCGGATTCGGCCAGCGCATCCCAGACCTCGAGCGCGCGGTCGCTCCCCAACGGATAGATCTCGTATCCGTGTTCGCGGCTCCACCCGGTCGCCGAGACGACCACCGGCACGCCGGCGAGCTCGGTCTCGACGCACGAGAACCGCGGTAGCTCCGCCAGGTCGACTGCGACCAGCGGGCCGAGCACCTCGCTGGACAGCGGCCCCTGGAGCTGAATGGGTGGAACGTCGGCCTCTGTCACCTCCGCGTCGTAGCCAGCGGCGAGGCCGTACCCGTGCGCCCACAGCTCAAAGTCGACGTCGCCGTGAGAGATCCAGACGGTGTCCTCCCAGGGCCGCAACACGATGCAGTCCGCCATGATCTCGCCGTTGTGGTCGCAGACCGAGGTGAAGCGACAGCCGCCCACCCCAAGCCCCGACAGGTCGCGCGGGCAGAGACGGTCGGCGAGCTTGAGCGCATCGGGGCCTCGAAGCTGGGTCTGTCGCTCGGCGCCGACGTCCCACATGGTTACGCGCTCGACCAGCGCCGTGTAGTCGTCCAGCGGGTCGCGGCCGTAGGAGATAGGCATATACATATGGTTGTAGACCACAAACTCGGTAACACCCGCCTCGACGGCACGAGGCATATAGGGCGACTGCCGGGTTATGTAACTCAGCGGCGGACGCGTCGTCATGGCACCAAAGGCTTCGTGTCGAAGTACTCGACCAGTCGCTCGATCAGCCCATCGCGCATCTCGACCAGCATCGCGAACGGGAAGTCGAGCCGCCCCGAGCCGTCGGCCAGGATCGATGTGAACTCCGCCTCGATGAAACCGACCGTGCCCTCACTCAGCAGATGCCGGGTGTTGATCTTGCAGTCGGTGATGGCGCCCATGCCATCGGCCACCGCTGCTGAGATCGCTTCGGGGCCGACGGGCATCTCCTCGAACAGCGGATCGATATAGACACCGTCGGCCGTGAACAGACGCCCGGCGCGGCCGGGATCACTCAGCTCCCACGCCGCCAGCAACTCCTCGATCGCTTCCCTGGGACTCATCAGCTCTCTCCTTGCTGTCGTTCAGATTTGTCGTGGCGAGCCAGCTTCCCCAGCCTAAACCGCCGAGCAGCTGCGTGAAGGAGGATGATCCCCCGGATGCAGTGGACATTGGTCATGGTGTCGCTCGCCGTGCTGGCCGTTGCCGCCGTCTCGGGGAAGCTTCGTGGTACCCCGCTCACCCCGGCGATGCTCTTTGTCGGTATCGGGTTGTTGGTCGGCCCGAAGGCGCTGGACGGGATCGACCTTTCGAGCACCGACTCGGCTGTGCGCGTCCTCGCCGAGGCGACGTTGACGTTGGTCTTGTTCTGCGACGCTTCGCGCGTCGATCTCGGTCAGCTTCGCCGCAGTGTCGGCGTGCCGCTGCGGCTCTTGGCCGTCGGGCTGCCGCTGACGATCCTGCTCGGAGCCGCGTGCGCGGGGGTGCTCTTCGGTCAACTCACCGCAGCGGAAGCCCTCATCCTTGGCATCGTGCTGGCGCCGACCGACGCCGCTCTGGGGCAAGCTGTCATCACCGAGCCGCGAGTGCCTCAGCGGATCCGCCAGGGCCTCAACGTCGAAAGCGGACTCAACGATGGCATCTGCGTGCCGCTCCTGTTCGCGGCCGTCGCTCTGGCCGACGTGGCGTCCGACATCGCGGGAGGGCGAAGCGCGAGCCGGCTGGTGCTCGAGGAGATCGGCTACGGGGTGGTCGGTGGGGTCGCCGCGGGCGTCGTGATCGCTGGGATCATCCGCTCAGCAGGGCGGCGAGAGATGATCGAGAGCCGGTGGTATCCCGTCATCCCGGCGGCCGGAGCCGGCCTTGCCTATGGGCTCGCCAGCGCGCTGGGAGGGTCGGGCTTCATCGCAGCGTTCACGGCCGGTGTCGTATTCCACCTCGCGCTGGGACGCGACCCGGAGCACCTCAATCGGCTCACCGAAGAGGTGGGTGCCGTGCTCAACGGTGTCACCTTCATCCTCTTCGGCGCGATCCTGCTCGGCCCGGCGCTCACCAACCTGAGCTGGCAACTCGTGCTCTACGCAGTGTTGAGTCTTACCGTCGTGCGGATGCTCCCGGTCGCGATCTCGATGTGGGGCAGCCATGCCGGCCGTCCGACGCTGGCCTTTCTGGGCTGGTTCGGCCCGCGCGGCCTGGCATCGATCGTGTTCGCCGTGATCGTGGTCGAGGAATCACACCTGCCGCACGAGCACCTGATCGTGCTGGCGGTCTACCTCACCGTCGGACTGTCCGTGCTCGCGCACGGCCTCACGGCCGGTCCGCTCGCCCGCCGCTACGCCGCCTGGTATGAGTCGCACCCTCGAGAGCGGCGGCCCGCCATGGAGAGCGCCGTCACCGACTCGACCCGGCCGCGCGGCCCGGCCACACACGCCTAAACTCGTCGTATCAGCGAAACAGCTGGAGGCAAAAGACATGAGTGACAGCCACAAGATGAAGCGCAAAGCGTACGAACGCGAGATGCGGGTTCTCCAGGGTGGGCTCGTGGCGATGCAGGAGTGGGTCAAGGCCACCGGAGCGAGGGTCTGCGTCGTGTTCGAGGGAGTCGACAGTGCAGGCAAGGGCGGCACGATCCGCAGGATCACCGAACGGACGAGCCCTCGCGTGTTCAAGCACATCGCGCTGCCCGCCCCTGATGACCGGGTCAAGTCGCAGATGTACATCCAGCGCTACATGGCGCACTTCCCGGCGGCGGGGGAGGTCGTGATCTTCGACCGCAGCTGGTACAACCGTGCCGGGGTCGAGCCGGTGTTGGGCTACTGCACGCAGAAGCAGACCGACCGGTTCCTGCAGATGGTGCCGCTGGTCGAGAAGGCGATGGTCGACGATGGGATCATCCTGATCAAGTACTTCCTCAACGTCAGCCGCGACGAGCAGACGCGCCGGCTCGAGAGCCGGATCGATGACCCACGAAAGATCTGGAAGCTCTCCCCCACCGACCTGAAGTCGTACGGCCGCCGGTATGACTACCTGCGGGCGCGCGATGCGATGTTCATCGCCACCAGTACCGAGTGGGCGCCGTGGCACATCGTCGACAACGACGACAAGAAGCGAGGCCGGCTCAACATCATCTCCCACTTGCTCGGCCAGATACCGTACGAGCCGCTCCCCGCTCGGGACATGAAAATGCCGAAGCCGCCCAGCCGGGACGGATACGTCGAACCGGAGTCGTCGCGGCCGAACATCCCCACGACGTTCGCGTGACCATGGCACCTGGCGAACACGCGGCCGACGACGGCAACTGGTTTTCACTGACGCCGGAGGAGGTCACGGCCAAGCTCGGCGTCGATCCGGCCGCGGGCCTGTCGGCGGCCGCCGCCGGTGAGCTCCTGCAAAAGCACGGTCCCAACGCGCTGCCGGCCGAAGCGACGGTGCCCGGCTGGAAGCAGTTCCTGGCCCAGTACCAGAGCTACATGCAGATCATCCTGGTCGCCGCGGCGATCGCTTCGATACTGATCGGCCAGTTCTCCACCGGCGTCGCCGTTTTGGCGATCACAGCGCTGAACGCGCTCGGCGGGATGCGCCAGCAGGGCAAGGCCGAGAGCGCGATGAACGCGCTTCAGTCGATGCTCAAGTCCGCCGCTCGGGTTCGCCGGGATGGCGGAGAGGTCAAGGTTGACGCCGACCAGATCGTGGTTGGCGATGTGGTCTTGCTTTCGGCGGGTGACGACGTGTGCGCCGACGGTCGCATCATCCAGGCCGCGTCCCTTCAGATCGACGAGTCGGGTCTCACCGGCGAGAGCGTCCCGGCATCCAAAGACGCGACAGCGATCACAGACGCGAGCCCGGGTGTCGGAGACCAGTCGAACATGGCGTTCATGAACTCCCCCGTCACCCACGGAAGCGGCGTCATGATCGTGACCGCGACGGGAGCCGACACCGAGGTGGGCAAGATCTCGGGGATGCTGAAGTCGACGCCCACGCTGAAGACTCCACTGAGCGCGCAGCTGGATACGTTGACGCTGTGGATCGCGGGTGCTGCCGGTTTGACGATCGCGATCATGTTCGTGCTTGGGATCTCGCGTGACCAGTCGGCCCAGACGATCTTCACGACGGCCATCGCGCTGGCGCTGGCGGCCGTGCCGATGGCGATGCCAACCGTGCTCCAGGTGATCCTGTCGAAAGGCTCCACCACCCTCGCCGCTGAGGGCGCGGTGGTCAAGAGCCTCGCCTCGGTGGAGACGCTGGGCTCGACCTCGGCGATCAACTCGGACAAGACCGGCACCCTCACGCTGAACCAGGTCACCGTGGTCGAGGTGATCGATCCGACCGACCGCTACGAGATCACCGGCACAGGGTACGGGCTTGACGGAGACGTCAAGCACACCGCCGGAAATACCAACACGATCGAACAGGCGATCCTGCCGTTTCTCATTGCCAACGACGCCAAACTCGCCGACGATAAGGTCGTCGGCGACCCGACGGAGGGTGCATTGCTGGTGCTGGGAAGCAAGGCCCGGCTGGACGTGGACGGCACGCAGGCCGCCTATCCCAGGCGCGCGACGCTTCCGTTCGATCCCACCTACAAGCTGATGGCGGTCTTTGCCGACGCCACGGACGACTCCGGAAGCGCCGTCGTGCGAGCATTCGTCAAGGGCGCCGGCCCCGCGGTGCTCGGCCGGGCGAGCTCCGCGCTGGCTGACGGCAAGAGCGTGTCATGGGGTGACGAGCAGAACGCACGAGCTGAGCAGGAGATGGAGCGCCTCGGCGGCCAGGGACTGCGGGTGATGGTGGCTGCCACCCGCGATATCGACCCGGCGCAGTTCAACCCCGACGGAGACCTCCTCGAGCTGATGACTGGGCTTCAGGTGACCTCGATGGTCGGGATGATCGATCCCCCCAGAGCGGAGTCAAAAGACGCAGTCAGAGACGCGCAGAACGCAAACATCCGCGTACGCATGGTGACCGGCGATGACATCGTCACCGGCGCCGCCATCGCCAAGCAGCTCGACATCCCCGGCGAGGCGATCCTCGGAGCCGACTTCGCAGCCCTCTCCGAACAGGAGCGGCTGGAACGGATCGACTCGATCGGGGTGGTCGGGCGGGTGGCACCCGAGCACAAGGTGCTGATGGTGGAGACGCTGCGCAAGAAGGGCGATGTGGTCGCCATGACCGGCGACGGTGTCAACGATGCCCCAGCGATCAAGGCTGCCGACATCGGCATCGCCATGGGCTCGGGTACCCAGGTCGCCAAGAACGCCGGCAAGATGATCCTCACCGACGACAACTTCGCCACGATCGTCCGGGCCGTGTCCGAGGGCCGAAAGCTCTACGACAACATGCTGAAGTACATCCGGTTCATGATGGTGGCGCTGGTGACCTACATCGTCACGTTTCTGTTGGCGAGCCTGCTCAACATCGCCGGCGGACAACCCTTCTCGGCCACTCAGATCCTCTGGATCAACTTTCTCATCACCGCCCCCGTCGGGATCGCACTGGGCCTCGACAAGGAGACCCCTGGGCTGATGGCGCGCAAACCACGTCCCCGCACCGACTCGATCATGTCCCCCGCCGTGCTGCGGACGGTGGGCGTGGCGGGCCTGTTCATGTCGGTCGCGATCGACCTCGTGATCGTCTACGGACGCGACCGATGCGACAGCGTCGCGATCGGCAGCACGATGGGTCTGGTCGGGTTCTCGCTGATGCTGGTGGTTGCCGCGCTCGAATGCCGCGACCAGACGGGATCGGTGCTGCACACCGAGACGTTCGACAACAACACGGTGAACCTCACCATCCTGGTGGAGGTGGCGCTTGCAGTCATGATCGCTCGCGGCGGGGCGCTGACGTCGCTGCTCAATACCGTGGCGCTCACCGGCCGACAGTGGCTGATAGGCGCGCTTCCCGCGCTTATCCTCTTCATCCTGTGGGAGCTCGGCAAGCTGGTCGCACGCCGCGGGAATCAGGTCTGAGCGACCTTCGCCTGATCGGGCGACTGATCCGTGCTCGGGGGCGGTACTGCCGCCCAGAAATCGGCCCGCCGCACGAGTCCGGCACACAGCGCGCCGAAGAGCACAACGACGGCTCCGATGATCAGGATCGTGTTCATGCCCGAGACGAAGGCTTGATGCGACACCGTCTGGATCGCGGGATTATGCGGGTCGAGGGCTGCGGCTGCGCGGGTGCCTCCGGACGCGATCGTCTTTGCCAGGGTTGAGGCGGGTACGCCCAGAGCTCCGTGACTCGCCAGATCGCTGGTCACCTGGTGTTGGAAGATCGCGCCCAGGGCGGCGACTCCGGTGGCCAGCCCACCGATCCGGAATGTGTTGCTGATGCCCGAGGCCATGCCGGCCCGCTGGGGCTCCACCACCCCCAGCCCGATCTTGGCGATCGCGGGGTTGACGATGCCGATGCCAAAACCGGTGAGCAGAAGCCCGGGAATCAGGTGAGTCCAGGTCGACCCGGTCGAGAGATTCGCCATCGAAGCGATGCCCACATCCGGTCACGAACATCCCGAACCCGAGTACCGCGCCGGGCGGGAACCGCTCGACCACCGATCGGGTCACCAGCGGCACGATGAAGAGCAACACCGTCGAGGGCAGCAGTCGCACGCCGCCGGCCAGTGGCGAGTAGCCCAGGTCGTTTTGGAGGTAGAGGGTGATGTACGGGTACATGGCAAACATGCCCGCGCCGATGGCGAAGGTCGCGAGCGACACGCCGACAAACCCGCGCTTTCGGAAGAGCGACAGATCGAGCATCGGCCGTTCCTGCATTCGCTCGGCCACGATGAAGGCAATCGCCAGCAGGGCAGATCCCGCGAAAAGGGCCAGGATCGTCGGGCTGCCCCACCCGTCATCGTTGCCGCGCAAAAGCCCCAGGATCAAGAGGAACAGCGCGCCCGCGAAGGTGACCAGCCCCGCGATATCCAGTCGCTTGGCATCCGGATCGCCGATGTTGACCATCTTGTAGGCGGCCAGCGCCACCGTTGCGATGCCGATGGGGACGTTCACGAAGAAGATCCAGCGCCAGCCCAGAGTGTCGGTGAGAAGGCCGCCGACCAACGGGCCAACGGCCACGGCCGCCCCGACCGTCGCTCCCCACGCCGCGATCGCGCGTCCCCGGTCATGGCCGTGGTAGGTCTGCCCGATCAGCGCCAGGCCCGTCGCAAACATCGCGCCGCCGCCGAGACCCTGAAGTGCGCGTGCCCAGATCAGGACTTCGGTCGACTGCGCCACGCCGCAGAGAAGCGAAGCGACGGTGAACACCACCAGGCCGACGATGAACACCCGCTTTCGCCCAAACCGGTCAGCCAGCGCACCGCAGGTGAGAATCACACTCGCCAGTGACAACGCGTAGGCATCGATCACCCACTCCAGATCGGTGAAACCCGAGTGGAACGCCCGCTGGATCGTCGGCAGCGCCACCTGCACCACCGTCACGTCGACGAGCAGCATGAAAGTCGCGGCGCACAGCGCCACGAGCGTCCACCATCGCCATCCGCTGGAGTCGGCTTCGGTCATCGCACCACACGGTAGCCATCGGCGGGTGGCGCGCATTACGGTCGCACTACTTTGTGTCGTTCGTTACAGTTGAATCGCGTATGAACCGCTATCCGACGACGCCCAGACATACGAGTAGAAGGGCAGCGACGTACCTGACCACGATAAGCCGAGGCACGCCCCGGGAGCGTGGCTGGTGATGACTATTCGCTCCTCGTGATGCGGGCGTAGTAGGTGGCTGTGTCCCCGCTCCCGTGCTGGCAGAACAGCTCAACGATGCCGACTCGGCTGGTCGAGAAGGTGATGGTTCGGCTGCCTGTCGAAGGGACAGCCTTTCCCCCGATTGAGAGCTCGGCGTGAGTCGCTGCGAAGCCCAGGTGGATTCTGCCCACGGCGCCTGGCGCGACGACGAGCTTGGGGAGATCAGTCCTCGACGGCGGGTCGACATAGTCGGCGCACGCCTCCGACGATCCACTTGTCCAGCACCCGGTGCCGCGAGCCAACCATCT
This sequence comes from uncultured Actinomycetes bacterium, assembly GCA_963708725.1. GTDB lineage: Bacteria > Actinomycetota > Thermoleophilia > Gaiellales > JAICJC01 > CAVPTL01. The sequence continues at coordinate 63,884 of CAVPTL010000007.1, forward strand.
GCCCGGCGACCCAAACTCGATGTAGGCGGGTGGCGGCCCACTCGCGCTGACATGGGGGACCGCGCCGATGGGAGAGTTCGCGCCACTGGGAACCCCGACGGGATCGCGCTGCCAATACACCACGGCGGCGACCGCGATGACCGCGGCCACGGCGACCCCGATGATGGTGCGTTTTCTCACTTCACCAGTTTGACGGCATCAGCGGCCGAATTGTTCTCGAGATCCGACAGGAGGCGCCCTCTCCAGATCGGGCGCGCCGATATGCTCGAGCCATGGCCTACGACGAGCAGTTAGCCGAGCGGGCACGCGAGGAGTTGCAGGCCGATCCAGCGTTCAGCCAGCGCAAAATGTTCGGTGGAATTTGCTTCATGCTCCACGGCAACATGTGCGCCGGCGTCATCGGCGACCGGCTGATGCTCCGGCTCGGTGACGAGGGCGCCGAAAAGGCCCTGCGCGAGCCCGACGTGTTTCAGATGGACTTCACCGGCAGGCCGATGAGAGGCATGGTCTACGTCGACCAAGACGGACTGCATGGCGCCGAACTCGCCCGCTGGGTCGCCCGGGCCGCCGCATACGCGCGCAGCCTCCCACCGAAGGGTTAGCTCGGTCGCGAGCCTGTCCGTCGGTGCCTCAGGTGGCCAAACGTTCACGCATGGCTGGCGTGAGGAAGAATCCGACCAGCGTGCCAGCGCCAACCGCGAGCCCGGCGACGCCCAAGGCGAGCGCCTGCGAGATGGCGGCCGGGGAGTCTCTGACCCCATCTCTGATCGGCGGTTCGAGCACGCTCTGGACACCAAGACCAACCAGAGAGAGCGAGATCACGATTCCAGCCAGCAGCGCACCACGGGCAACGATCTCTCCCCGACTCAGGTCATGTGATCTCCATGTCCAGAGGATCAACGCGAACACGATCCCAAGCATGAGCGCTGTGCCGCTGTAAACCCAGAGCCAGTAGTGGGCAGGCGGACCCCATTCACCCAGGTCAGCTCTCGCCGGTACTTGATGCGCGAGCAGAGGGATGCTCATGTTGAGATCGTACCGCGAGAGCTGCAGACGACCACTGTCGCGTTACGACGCTTCGACGAGCCTCGGATGCTCACTGTCGCGCGTCAGCAGCCACATGAACGCAAACACGGCCAGCACCGCTACCAGGATCGCGACACCGACGATAAGGAATGCCTGGTTATCGGATGTCGCGAAATCCCTGATCTGGTTGTTGCACGTCAATCGGGGATGCTTGACCCCATTCGGACGTACGCAAAACGTCGTGAGTCCGGGCGTCTTCGCCACGTGAACCGCCAGACCCAGCACCACGGCGGTCAAGCCAACGCCAACCACACCCGCCACCGTTGCCCGCTGACGTGCCCGGGTCGGATCGTGACTCAGCGAAGCCGCCATGGCGGTGATCGCCCACACTCCGAGGCCGGCGATCAGCAGGTAATACGACGTCTGTGAATCTCCCTCACCGGCCGGCACACGGGCGTGCGCAGCCAACCACAGAAGCATCGCTCCAGCGATCACACCGACCGCAGCTACCAGCTTTGTCCTCACTCCCCAATCCTACGCGGCGAATCCCGCCGACACCATCAGCCGACTCGGGGTTGCCGAGCGGCCCAATTCACCTACGCTTGATGAATGAACGAAACCCGGCGGATCAACCGGAGCGAATGGCGATGGTGGTGCTCGCGCTCATCGTGATCGCATTGCTGGCGCTCGTGTCCGTGCTTGCGCTCACGACCGGGCACCAGGACGACATGGGTCTGCTGCACCACGCCGGCCAGGCGCACTTCTAAATCCGGCGTCACCAATCCTTTGCGTGCACTCAAACTTCAATGAGGAATCCTTGTGCGCAACGTGCGATGGTAGAGATTGCGCGGATACCGAGCCGTGCGGCAAGCGAGCGTCGGCGAAAGGGGCGCGCAGATGGCGGAAGTCCGCCGGGTCGATCACATAGCGATCGTGGTCGCTGATACCGAAACCGCGAAGGCATACTTCTCGCGACAGTTCGGTCTTGCCGAGACGCACAGCGAGGTGCTCGAGTCGCCGTATGTCCGGCTGACCTATCTCGACGCCGGAAACGTCTCCATCCAGCTGGTCGAACCTTTGGACGCCGAGGGTGCTCCGGCCGCGTTTCTTGCAACCCACGGTCCCGGGCTCCACCACCTGTGCTTCGGCGTCGACGACGTCCTGGGAGGCGCCGCCCGCGCCGGCGCGGGTGGGGTCGTCGAAGGTAACGGCCGCGGGCGGGTGTCGGCGTTCGTACCCGGCGAATCGCCGATTGGCGTGCCGATCGAGTTCACCGAGTTCAAGCGCGACCAGGACGTCGACGGCAGAAGCGGCTGGCTGGAGGGTTAGCTCTTGTCGGCCAGCAGGTCGGCGCGGAGGCGCGCGTCGATCTCGGCCCGTAGCGCCTCGATCCCCGAATCGGAGTCGGGCCCCACATCGGGCAGGCCGTTCACGTCCGACGCGGTCGACAGTTCGGGTGCGAGGTTGCGGCCAACGGTGATCCACGTGTCGCGGCCACCGATCGCCGCCGCCTGAAACGGACCGACGCGCCGCCATCTGCGCCCAAGCCCTTCGCGCACGACGCGATCGACGGACTCCGGCGATGCAACTCCCTGCTCGACCAGCCAGATCGCCTCGCGCAGCAACGCAAACTGCAGCCGGTTCCAGATGAACCCCGGCACGTCACGGTCGAGCACGACGGGACTCTTGCCGAGCTCGGTCAACAGCGCCTCGACCCGCTCGACCACCTTCGGTTCGGTGTCTGGCCCGGGCACCACCTCGACCAACGGCATCAGCAGCGGTGGCCGCCAGTAGTGCATCGCCACGAGCCGGCTGCCGTACTCCTCACCTTCGGCCAGCGAGCCCACCGAAAGCGACGACGTGTTGGACGCCAGGATCGCGTCGGGCTCGAGCTTCGCCAGCCGGCCCAGGCACTCCACCTTGAGCTGCCTGTCCTCGGGAATCGACTCGATTGCGAGATCGAACCCGGCCCTGGGCTCGTCATCCACGACGATCGCTGCGCCCAGCTCGCTGCCCTGCTCGGCGCTACACAGGCCGAATCCGACCGCGCTGGTTATCGCCTCTTCGATCCGGCGCCGCCCGTCCGTCGGGTTTCGTGAGACGACCTGCACGCCGTGGCCGCCGAGCGCGAACTCCACCGCGATCTGGGCGCCCATCATCCCGGCGCCCACCACCACGATCTTCACGGGCACACCACGATCTTCGACGCCGGTCCAGCGACCTGCTCCTGCCATGCTCGCACTCCATCCTCTAACCCAAAGCTCGAAACCTTGACCGTGATCTCGCCTTTGGCGATCCGGTCGACCAGCGCGAGGTGGCTCTCGGACAGCACCTCGAACGGCACATTCACGTTGGTGTAGCCGAGCAGGTCGAGATCCTTGCCGCGCACCAGCGCTGAGGGAATCGTCGCGTCGGGCGATGCCGACTGGCCGAGCTGCACTATCCGAGCGCCATAGGCCGCCGCCTTCAACGCACCAACCAGCGGCTCTCCCCACAGCGAGTCGAAGACAAGGGTCACGCCGTCGGGCACCCGCTCGCGGATGGCCTCGGCCAAATCGATTGACGGATCGAGCCGGATGGTCGCATCCGCTCCCAGCGCGAGCGTCTCGGCGAGCCGCTCGGGATCGCGCCCGACGGCAACGACTGTCCTGGCGTTGATCCTCGCTGTCTGCACCGCGACCTGCCCGACGCTCCCCGTCGCACCGAGGATGAGCACGGTGTCGTCCTCACGCACCGGCGCCCTCCACGTGAGCGGGATCCAGCCGGCGAGCGACGCCGTCCCGGCGGAGATGGAGACCAGCGGATCGGTGCCCGGCGGCAACTGCACCAACTGATCATCGTCGGCGACCACGTACTCCGCCAATGATCCATCGCGGGCCACACCCATGCCCTTCAGACACCCGAACACGAGCGTCCCGGAAGCGTGCTCGTCCGACTCGACGATCTCGCCCACAACCTCGATCCCGGGCACGTACGGCGTCGGCGGGTGGCCAGCGAAGAACCGCCCGTTCGATACCGCGATGTCGGCGGGATTGAGCGCCGCACACTCCACGCTGATCAGCGCCTCACCGGCCCCGCGTGTCGGACGCGCCACCTCGGCCAACTCGGGCGAGCCACCGATGTCTTTCACCACCAATGCGCGCATGACGTCCTGACGGGTTCGAGAGTCGTGCGGCAGAATGGTACACGAGCACGGTATTGATCCACGTGGTGAAACTTCGAGCAAACACGAAGTTTTGACATGATCCAGGGAGTGTTATCGACGGCCTCGATGATAGGGTGCGAACACCTATCGATCGATCACAGGACGTCAGACTTGGGCACTACACGGGTTGCAGTTATCGGTGCGGGCGCGATGGGGTGTGTATTTGGCGCGCGGCTCGCTGAGGCGGGTTACCACACAACTCTGGTTGATGTACAACAGGATGTCGTCGAGGCTATTCAAACCTCGGGTGTCACCATCGTGCGTGACGGCGCAAAACGCCAGGTTGAGGTGGCCGCCACCCTGGATCCCGGCTCGCTCGGCACGGTCGACGTGGTGATCGTCTTCGTGAAAGGCTTCCACACCGAGGCGGCCGCCAAGTCGATGCGCCCACTGGTCGACGATCACACCACCGTGGTCACCCTTCAAAACGGAATGGGAAACGGCGAGACGCTGGCTGCGAGCTACGACCCCAGCCGGCTCGTGCTGGGGGTGACCGCCGAGAGTGGCACCAGCCTCGGTCCCGGCGCGGTGGACAATCCCGGCCGCGCGGTGACATCGGTCGGCCCCTACCAGGGCGAGAACCTCGAGGCTTCCGAGCAGATCGCCGAGATGCTGCGCGCCGCCGACTTCCCGACCGGCGCGACCACCGAAATCGGCACGGATATGTGGAAGAAACTCGTCGTGGGCGCATCGACGCTGCCCGCGCCGGCGCTGCTCGACATGACCTGCGGGCCGATGGTCACCGACCCCGAGATGCGATCGCTGGTGGCAGACACCGCCCGTGAGGTCGTGCTGGTGGCGAATGCCGTCGGTCACGAGATCGATGCCGAGGAGCGGGTCGCCTACATCGACGAGCTGCTCGCGGCCGTCGAGGATGCCAAGGGCTCGATGGTTCAGGACATGGCGGCCGGGCGGCGGACGGAGATCGAGACGATCAACGGCGCCGTGCTGCGCGAGGCCGACACCCATGGCATCCCCGTGCCGATCAATCGCACGCTGGTACAGCTGGTCAGAAGCTGGGAAGCGCTCCGAGGATTTCGTTGAGCCTCACGGCCGAGCTCGCGCTGGACGCCGGGGCGGACGTGGGCGAGTGCCCTGTGTGGGATACCGGCCGCGAGCGCCTATTGTGGGCAGATATCTATCAGGGCGATCTGCATATGTTCGATCCCGCTTCAGGTAAGGATCGATACGTCACAGTCGGACAACCGCTCGGCGCTGTTACGCCATCGACATCTGAAGTTTTGATACTTGCAATCCGCGACGGGTTTGCAACGTATGACCTCGAGACCAATCATCTGGAGCTCGTGGCCGCCGTGTGCGCAGATGACCCCGAGACGCTCATGAACGATGGCCGGTGCGACCGCGCCGGCCGATTCCTCGCCGGCACCACGACGTTGAGCGAGACCACCGGCGCGGCCAGCCTGTACCGGCTGGGGCCGGGTTTCGACGTGGACGAGGTACTCCCCGGTGTCACGCTTTCAAACGGTATCGATTGGAGCTTGGACGGCACGACGATGTACTACGTCGACAGTCCCCGGCAGCGGATCGAGGCCTTCGACTACGCGGACGACGGTGCGCTCACCAATCGTCGCACCCTGGTCGATATCCCCCGGCCGCTCGGGTTTCCCGACGGACTGACCGTCGATAGCGAAGGGTGCGTATGGGTGGCGCTTTGGGGCGGCGGTTGCGTCCGCCGCTACTCGCCGACAGGTGACTGCGAAGATGTGCTCGAGCTGCCCGTGAGTCAGGTTGCAAGCTGCGGCTTCGGCGGCGCCGACATGGGCGACCTGTACGTGACCACCGCCCGCTGGGGCTTCGACACCGCCCAGCTCGCGAGCGAGCCTGCAGCCGGCGGCCTTTTCGTCGCCCGGCCCGGTGCCACCGGCATCCCACCCACCCGATTTGAGATCGCAAGCGCAGGGAGTGAGGCATGAAGACCCAGGCAGCACTGTTCGTCGGCCAAGGATCGCCGCTCGAAGTCACCGAGATCGATCTCGAAGAGCCCGGCCCCACCGACGTGCTGGTCAGAATGTACGCGGTCGGGCTGTGCGGCAGCGACCTGCACGTGATCCGCGGCGAGTGGGCGCGACCCGCGCCCATGGTGCTCGGCCACGAGGGCTCGGGAGTGGTCGAGGCGGTCGGATCGGAGGTCTCAGACATCCATCCCGGCGACCACGTGGTGCTCTCGTGGGCGCCGGCGTGTGGTGTGTGTGGCCCCTGCACGCGCGGGCGGCCGGCCGCCTGCCTGAAACTGCGTAAGGCGATCGGCGACGGAACGCTGCCCGACGGCACGACCCGCCTCAGCCTCAACGGCCAGACGGTGTACCGCATGACCACCGTCGGCGCGCTTTCCGAGCTGATCGTGATGCCGGCAGCCGCCGTGCTGCCCCTACCCGCCGAGGTGCCACTACGGGCGGCGGCGCTTTTGGGATGCGCCGCACTCACCGGAGTCGGCTCGGTGCGAAACGCCGCCCGGGTCGAACCGGGATCGTCTGTGCTGGTGATCGGCGCCGGGGGTGTCGGGCAGTTCATCGTCCAGGGTTGCCGGATCGCCGGCGCCGGCACGGTCGTGGTGGTCGATCCGGTGGAAGAGCGGCGCGCGCTGGCCGCCGAGTTCGGGGCCACCCACGTGGTCGCCCCCGACGGACTCGATGAGCTGCTGGCGACACTCGCCCCCGAAGGAGTCGACTATGCCTTCGAGGCGGTCGGCGTCACGGCGCTCGAAGCCCAGGCGCTGGAGCGAACACGCGCCGGGGGTACCGCCGTGCTGGTCGGGATGCCTGCCTTCGGCAGCAAGCTCTCGGTCGATCCGTTCGAGTTTGCCGCCCGCGAGAAGACGCTCACCGGCTCGATCTACGGGTCGGAGGATCCCGCCACGGGGCTGCCGACGCTGCTTGCACAGGTCGCCGAGGGAGCTCTTCATCTGACTCCGCTGATCGGCCCCTCGTTCCCGCTCGAGCAGGTGAACGAGGCGATCGATCTGACGCTCTCCGGCGAGCCCGGCCGGGTGCTGATCGAGTTCGGCGCGGGCTAGACGGCGCTGCCGTCACCGGGATTTCGCGGATCGTTCCAGAGGATCTCGACGTCCTCGAGATGTGCCCGCATCGCGTCGGCCGCCGCGGGTCCATCACCGGCCTCGATTGTCTCGAGGATCCGGCGGTGATGGGCGATCGTGCGCCGATCGGCGCCTGGCAAGCCGAGGTTTGCCCGGCGCACATCGAGCAGCGCCCCGCCAACCGCGTTCAGTAACACCGCGTACAGCTCGTTGTGGGTCGCGGCACCCACGGCGCAGTGGAACTCGACGTCGTGCACCGCCGCGATGTTGGGGTCGTGGATCGTGGCCTCGACCAACTCGCAGCTTGCGATCAGCTCGTCCACATCTGCGGGCGTGCGCCGCTCGGCCGCGGCCGCGGCCATCTGCACCTCGAGCCCCGCGCGGATCTCGTGCACCTTGGTGTAGTCGAGCGTGCTGCCATGCAGGTAGAGGGCGAGCGACTCGGTCACCGCCGAGCCGTTCACAGCCGCCACCCGGATCCCGCTGCCGACCCGGACGTCGACGAGCCCCTTGGCCGCGAGTGCCTTGATGGCCTCGCGAATGACTGTCCGTGACACCCCAAACTGCTGCCCCAGCTCACGCTGCGAGGGAAGCTGTGCGCCGGGCTCGAGACCGCGCGAGACGATGCCCTTGAGGATCAGGTCTGCGACCTGATCGGAGAGCCGCGGCTCGCGGATCAGGCTGGCAGTCGTCCCCAGAGGGACCGAGTATGGCGGATCAGGCATTGGCATACAGAATGCCACATTTGGCCACTGCGTGGATCTGATACTTGGAAAGTCGGTTGTCAGGCATGCGGGAGTATTGTAGTATAGGTTGCCTCAAACGCCCGCCCCGCGGTGGTTTCGCACCTCGAGGCGTCATGAACAGGAGTCCGCAACATGCAGTCATCCGCTCCGCTGGCGGCGCCGGGAACGATGCGAATATCCGAGGTCGCTGACGAGCTCGGAGTGAGCACCCACACGCTGCGCTACTACGAGCGCAGCGGACTGATCGAGCCTGTCGACCGGGCCCAGTCAGGGCACCGCCGGTTCACCGACGAAGACCTCGAATGGATCGAGTTTCTGACCCACCTGAGGGCTGCCGGACTCCCGATCCGAAAGCTCCAGGAGTACGCCGACCTACGGCGTGTGGGCGCCGACACGCGCGACCGCCGGATCGCGCTGATGGAAGAGCATCGCGACGCGGTCATCCGACGCCTACGCGCCTTGGAACGCTCACTGACACTGATCAACCGCAAGATCGCCTCGGCCAAGCATCAGCCGTGGCCGCAAGCAGAACGACTCCACCCACCGAGCTCCCGTGATCCGCACGAGGCCGACGAGGCCGACCGCGGACAATCGGCGAGTGTGATCCGACTGTCCTCTTAAGGAGGTTCCCGTGGATGCGGAACGACCAGAAGCGAGCGCCGACGGTGCCCTCGGCTCCCGACACACCCGCGGCACGCTCCTGAAGGGAGTGCTCGGCGGCGGCCTCGCGCTCACCGCGCCAGGCCTGCTCGCGGCCTGTGGCAGCTCCTCGTCAAGCACCACCACCACCGGGACGACCGATGCCGGCGCTCCCAAGCCCGGCGGCAACCTGCGGGTGGCCATGGTCGGCGGCGGTGCCACCGAGACGCTCGATCCCAACGCCGCGGTCAGCAACATCGACTCGGCCCGAGCCTCGAATCTGTTCGACCGGCTGGTGCACGTCAACCCGGATCAAACGCTCTCGATGGACCTGGCCGAATCGATGGAGCCGAATGCCGACGCCACCCAATGGACGGTCAAGTGCCGCCAGGGCGTCGTATGGCACGATGGAACGCCGTTCGGGCCCGACGACGTGATGTACACCCTCAACCGCATGGGCGCTCCCAACAGCACGCTGTTCGGCGCCAACGTCTCGGCCATGATCGACCTCAAGGCCATGAAGAAGGTCGACAAGAACACGCTGGTCCTCCCGCTGACACAGCCGTCGGCGGAGTTCCCGCAGCTGTTCCAGCCGCCGCAGATGCAGATCGTCAAAAACGGCGAGACCAACTTCAAGAGCCCGATCGGCACCGGCCCGTTCAAGTACAAGTCGTTCGCGCCGGGGCAGAACAGCGTGTTTCTCAAAAACGAGCACTACTGGCGAAGCGGGCAGCCATACGTGGATCAGCTCGAGATCCTCTCGATCCCCGATGCCCAGACGCGGCTGAACGCGCTGATCACCGGGCAGGTCGATGCGCTCGAATACCTCACCTATCCCCAGGCCACCGCTCAGATGCAGTCCGGCCAGATCAAGGTGCTAAGCGCCAAGGGCTCGAGCATGGTGCCGATGTACATGGCCACCGACCTCGATCCGTTCAAGGACGTGCGCGTCCGCCAGGCCATGCGCCTGATCGCCGATCGGCCGGGGCTGGTCGAAGCCGCCCAGTCGGGATTCGGCGTGGTCGGAAACGACGTGTTCGGCTACGGTCAGCCTGACTACAACACCGACCTGGCCCAGCGCGCACAGAACATCGACCAGGCCAAGTCACTTCTGCGAGCGGCCGGCATGTCCGATCTGAAGGTCACCCTCTACTCCTCCACCGTCGCCCCCGGCATGCTCGAGTCGGCAACCGCCTTCGCCCAGCAGGCCAAGGACGCGGGAGTAACGATCAACGTCAACAACGGCCCGACCAGCACCTACTTCGGCCCCAACTACCTGAAGCAGAACTTCGCACAGACCCAGTGGCCGTCGTTCGCGCTGTACTCGTGGTACCAGCAGGCGCTCGCGCCCAACGCGCCGTTCAACGAGACGCACTGGAACAACCCGCAGTGGACGAAGCTCTACAACCAGACCCAGGCCACGACGGATGACGCCAAGCGCAAAGAGATGAACTTCGAGCTGCAGAAGATCCTTTGGGATCAGGGCGGCTATCTGATCTGGGGGTTCTATCCCCTGATCGACGGACTTGCGAAGAACGTGCAGGGTGCGGTGCCCAACCCGAACAACGTGCTGAGCAACTTCGCCTTCCAAAACTATTGGTTCTCGTGAGTACTGGGTGTCAGCCGGGCAGCCAGTAACCCACGATATCGATGGTGACCTCCCCACCGGGATGGTCCGGACGCGTTCGGGCCACCCGGTGTGGCGATTTCTGGGACGCCGCATCCTGGCGGCGATCGCCACACTCTTCATCGTCTCGATCCTGATCTATGTCGGCACGGCGGTGCTTCCCGGCGACGCCGCCAACGCGATTCTCGGCCGAAACGCAACCCCGCAGGCGCTGAAGACGCTGCGCGAGCAGCTGCACCTCAACGAGTCGGTATTCGAGCAGTACCGGCAGTGGATCACCGGCGTGTTTCACGGCGACTTCGGCACCTCGGCCGCCAACGGCGTGCCGATCACGACCCTGATTGCAGACCCGGCCAAGAACAGCGCGATCCTCGCCCTCTGTGCCGCCGTGCTCCTGATCCCGCTGGGGCTTTTGCTCGGAGTGATGGCTGCATTTCGGGCGGGGCGCACGCTCGACCACGCCGTCTCGACCACGTCTCTGGCGATGACCGCCCTGCCCGAGTTCGTGACCGGCACGCTCCTGATCCTGGTGTTCGCGCTCAACCTGGGCGTGCTCCCGGCGGTGTCGGTCGTGCCGCCTGGTCAGAGCCCGCTCCAGAACCCCGAGATCCTGATCCTCCCGGTGGTCACCCTGCTTGCCGCATCGCTTGCTCAGACGATCCGGATGGTGCGCGCCGGCATGGTCGAGGCGCTGCGCTCCGATTACGTCGAGATGGCACGCCTGAACGGCTATGACGAACGCGACGTGCTGCTCCGCCACGCGGTGCCGAACGCACTCGCCCCCAGCGTCCAGGTGATCGCCCTCAACATCCAGTGGCTGGTGGGTGGCATCGTGATCACCGAGTACGTGTTCGGCTACCCGGGCCTCGGACAGACGCTGGTAAACGCGGTCGCAGCCCGCGACGTCCCGTTTGTCCAGTGCATCGCGCTGCTCCTGGCCGCCGTCTATCTGACCCTCAGCATCGTGGCCGACCTGCTCGTCGTCCTGCTGATTCCCAAACTGCGGACGGCTCAGTGACGGCCACCACATCTCAACGCCGCTGGATCCCCCGGCGGCTCGGGATCAGCCGCACATGGTCGGGTCGGGTCGGATTGGCGCTCGGCGCGTTCGTCATCCTGGTGGCCCTGATCGGGCCGTTCTTCGCGCCCTACGGCCCGTCGGAGTTGGTTGGTGCGCCGTACCAGCCTCCCAGCAGCGAGTTCAAGCTTGGTACCGACTTCCTGGGCCGCGATGTGCTCAGTCGGGTGCTGTGGGGAGGTCGCACAGTGATCGGTTTGGCTGGGGCGGCGACGCTTCTTGCCTACCTGATCGGGACGCCGGTCGGGCTGGTGGCGGGGATCTCGCGCAGCCGAGTCGATCCGCTGCTGATGCGCACCGTCGACATCCTGCTCGCGTTTCCGCCGATCATCCTGCTGCTGGTGCTCGCCACCGGTCTTGGCCCCAGCTCCTGGGTGCTCGTCGTGGGCGTTGCCTGCACCCATGTCCCCGGGATCGCCCGGATCACGCGCACGGCGACTCTCGAGACTTCGGTGCGCGGCTACGTCGAGGCGGCGACGGCGAGGGGCGAGCGTACGAGCTTCATCCTGCGGCGCGAGATCCTGCCCAACATCGCCTCGCCGATCCTGGCCGATGTCGGCATTCGCCTCACAGGCTCGATCCTGCTGGTCGCCGCCGTCAACTTCCTCGGCCTGGGACTGCAGCCGCCCACCGCCGACTGGGCGCTGATGATCTCGGAAAACCGCGGCGGACTGACCATCCAGCCGTGGGCCGCCGGCGTCCCGATCGCGCTGATCGCAATGCTCACGATCGCGGTCAACCTGGTCGCCGACGCCTTTGCCCGAGGGATGGGCCAGTCGGTCGACTCGAAGCGGATCATGCGATGAGCGTGCCTGTACTCGAGGCGCGCGAGGTGCGGATCGAGCTGACCTCCGGCACCCCGATCGTCGAGGATGTGAGCCTCACGATTGGCCGCGGCGAGATCGTCGGACTGGTGGGCGAGTCGGGCAGCGGCAAGACGACCATGGCACTGGCGCTGCTCGGCCACTACCGGCGCGGGGTAAGGCTTGCTCACGGTGAGGTCACGATCGCCGGACAGCGGATCTCCGGCGAATCCGAGACCGCCCTGCGGCGGCTGCGCGGACAGCTGGTCTCCTACGTACCGCAGGAGCCGGCGATGGCACTCAACCCCGCGATCCGGATCGGTGCCCAGATCCGGTCGATGGCCAGGGCCCACCGCCCGGAATCATCGAGCCAGACCGAGATCGAAACGACTCTGGCACGGGTCGAACTCCCGTCCACCAGGGAGTTCCTGCGCCGGTTTCCCCACCAGCTCTCGGGCGGCCAGCAACAGCGAGTCGCAATCGCGATCGCCCTGGTGTGCGAGCCCAAGGTGGTCGTCCTGGACGAGCCCACCACCGGACTCGACGTGGTCGTGCAGCACGGCCTGCTGACCGAGATCCGCCGGCTCGCCGACGAGGCCGGGCTCGGCATCCTGTATGTGTCGCACGACCTGGCAGTGGTGGGAACGATCGCCAACCGGATCGCGGTCATGTACGCCGGACGGGTCGTGGAGCAGGGCCCCGCGGGCCAGGTGATGCCCGATCCCAAGCATCCCTACGCCCATGGCCTGATCTCGGCCGTGCCCGACCCACTGGTGCCGCGGCAGCTCAAGGGCATCCCGGGTGTGGCCGCTGGAATCGGCGAACGCACCGCCGGCTGCTCGTTCGCCCCGCGGTGCATCCTGCGCGAGCCGCACTGCGTCGAGTCGATGCCCGAGCTGGTCGAGGTCATTCCCGGCCGGTTCGTGCGCTGCTTCGAGTGGGAGCGCACGCCGAGGCCGGTGCTCGAGCCCCCCACCGAGGCGGCCGTCTCCGCCGCCTCAGCCTCGCTGCTCGAGGTCGAGGGACTGATCGCCAGCCACAGGAGCCGCCAGGAGGTGGTGGTGGCCGCCGACCGGATCTCGTTTGCGATCTCGCCGCGCGAATGCGTGGCGCTCGTGGGGGAATCGGGCAGCGGCAAGACCACCATCGCGCGCTGTGTGATCGGCCTGCACGAGCCGGATGCGGGCACGATCCGGCTCAACGGCACTGCGCTTCAGGCCCGCGCGTCGAACCGCCCGCTCGAAGCCCGCCGCCAGATCCAGATCGTGTTCCAAAACCCGTACGACTCGCTGAATCCCCGCCACACGGTGTGGGAGATCATCGCCCGGCCGGTGCAACAGCTGCGGAGACTCGGCCAGAAGGAGACGAGCGCCGAGGTCGAGTCGCTGCTGGAGATGGTGCGCCTGCCGGCCACCATCGCCACCCGCTACCCGACCGAGCTTTCGGGCGGTGAGCGGCAACGCGTGGCCATCGCCCGGAGCCTCGGCGCGCGGCCCGATCTGCTGGTGTGTGACGAGGTCACCTCGGCACTCGACGTGTCGGTTCAAGGGGCGGTGCTCGAGCTTTTGACCGAGCTGCGCCGCGAGCTCTCGCTCAGCATGCTCTTCATCTCGCACGACCTCGGAGTGGTGGCGAGCATCTCTGACCGCGTGCTCGTCCTCAACCGCGGTGAGGTGTGTGAGCAGGGGCCGGTGCGAACGCTCCTCCAGAATCCGACCCATCCCTACACCCAGCGGTTGATCGCGGCCGCGCCCCGACTCGAGAGCGAGCTGGCCGGATGAGTCCGTCACCCCCCGGCCGGCTCGAAGGCAAGCGCGCGGTGATCACCGGCGGCGGGAGCGGTATCGGTGCCGCAAGTGCGGTCCGCTTTGCCAAGGAGGGCGCCGCGGTCGCGATCATCGATATCGACGCGCCAGCACTCGACGGCGTCGCCACGGCGATCTCCGCGGCGGGCGGCCGGGTGGTCGTCCACACCGCGGACGTCAGCGACGAGGCTCAGATCGCGGGCGCAATCGACTCCGCGGCAGCCGAATTCGGTGGTCTGGACATCGTGGTTGCCAACGCCGGGATCGAGCCGACGCAGGAGGACAACCGTGTGGATCGACTCGACGCCGAGGTGTGGCGGCGTGTGGTCGACGTCAACCTCACAGGGGTATTTCTCACCTGCAAGCACGGCATCCGGCACCTGCTCGAGGCGGGCGGCGGCGCGGTCATCTGCACCGCCTCGCCGACGGGCCTCTACGGGCTCGCCCCCGGCCAGGACGCCTACAGCTCGAGCAAGGCGGGCGTGTACGGACTTATCCGCGTGATGGCAAACGACTACGCGCGGCTCGGAATCCGGGTCAATGGCGTGCTGCCCGGGTTCATCGACACGCCGCTCAACGCCCACCTGCCGTCCAAGAGCGCGGAGTACGACGACTCGCTGCGCGGGATTCCAATGGGCAGAGTGGGCCGGCCCGAGGAGGTCGCCGCCGTCATCGCCTGCCTCGCCTCGCCCGACGCGTCGTATGTGAGCGGTGCGGTCTGGGCGGTGGACGGCGGGATGACCGCCGTGTGACGGCTACGAGTGGCAGGCGGTGTTCGCTGCGCCGGCCGTGGCAGGGGCCCACGCGCTGACGTTACCGGCGTTGTCCACCGACTGGAACTGCACGACGTAGGTGCCCGCGCTGGTGAACGATGCCGTGGTGCCCGAGACGGTCGACCCGAACGCACCGCCGTTGGTGGAGTAGTGGTACTGGTAGCGCGCGAGACCCGAGAGCGCATCGGTCCCGGCCGAGGCCTTGATCCGAATACGACTGCCGGTGCACGTGAGCGAACCGCCCGTGACCGTCGGGATCGTCGGCGCGGTGCGATCGAGCTTCACCGTGCTGGCCGAGCTGACCGTTGTCCAGGCCGACGTGTTGCCGGCGTTGTCGATCGTCCGGAACTGCACCTTGGTGGTGCCCTCGGCCGTGATCACCGCCGACGGGCCGGAGGCCGGCGTCGAATACGCGCCAGCGTTGAACGACGCCTGGTACTGGTAGCCGGCCAGACCCGAGCCGCCGGAGTCGCTTCCACCGGTTGCAGTCACTGTCGTCGACGCGAGGTTCTTCCAGGTCGTGGAGCCGCCGGAGACGGTCGGGGCGGTGGGTGCGGTGCGATCCTGATTGACCGTGTTGGCCGCCCCGTTGGTGGCCGGTGCGGCGGCCGAGAAGTTGCCGGCCACGTCGACCGATCGGAACTGCACGACGGTCGAGCCGGTGGCGGTCACGGCCAGCGAACCCGCCCCGGTCGCGCTCCATGCCGACCAGGTCGAACCACCGTTGGTCGAGGTGCGCGACTGGTAGCCGGCCAACCCGCTGCCGCCGTCGGTCGAACCGACGGCGGAGATCGTGGTCGAAGCGGCTTTCGACCACGACAGCGAGCCGCCGGTGACCGTGGGGTCGGTCGGAACCGACCGGTCGAGCTTCACAGTGGACGCCGCGACCGCGGGCGAGGGAGCCCAGGCGCCGATGTTGCCGGCGTTATCGGTCGCCCGGAACTGCACCAGCGTCTGGCCTTCAGCCGAGATCGACGCGGTGGTGCCGGTGGCCGGGTTTGACCAGGTCGTGCCGGCGTCGGTCGAGGTGCGGTACTGATAGCTCCCGATGCCCGACAGCGGGTCGGTCTCGCCCGAGCCGGTGACCGACACGGAGGCGAGGTTCTGCCAGGTCAGCGATCCGCCCGACGCCGTCGCCGCCGAGGGCGCGGTGCGATCGAGGTTGACGGTGCTGGTCGGGCCGACAGTCGTCCATGCCGACAGGTTCCCGGCGTTGTCGACCGATCGGAAGCGCACCGTGGTCGTACCCTCGGCCGACGGAGAGGCTGTGGCGCCGGCAATCACTGCCGACCACGCGCCGCCGTTGAAGGCGGTCTCGTACTGGTAGCCGGCGATACCCGAGAGCGGATCGGTCGCGCCCGAGCCGGTGACCGGAACCGACGCCGCGTTCGACCACGATGCCGAGCCGCCGGAGACCGTTGGCGTCGAAGGCACGGTGCGGTCGAGGTTGACGGTGCTGGTCGCGCCGACCGTCGTCCACGCCGACGTGTTGCCGGCGGCGTCGATCGACCGGAACCGCACCGTGGTGGTGCCCTCGGCCGACGGCGAGACCGATGCGCCGGCCGCCATCGCCGACCAGGCACCGCCGTTGAAGGCTGTCTCGTACTGATAGCCCGAGACGCCGGAGAGGGCATCGGTCGAGCCCGAAGCGGTGACCGAGACCGAGGCTGCGGCCGACCACGAGGCCGAGCCACCGGCGACCGACGGCAGGGTCGGGGCGGTGCGATCGAGGCTCACCGTGCTCGATGGGGATACCACCGACCAGCTCGAGGCGTTACCAGCCACATCCACGCCGCGGAACTCGACCTGGGTGGTCCCCTCGGCAGTCACGGCGACGGATCCGCCGTCGGCCGCGGCCGACCAGGTCGTGCCCGAGTCGGTGGACGTGCGGTACTGATACTTCGAGAATCCCGAGCCGCCGGTGTCGGACGAGTTGGACGCGCTGACCGTCGCCGAGGCAGCGTTGAGCCAGGTGGCCGAGCCGCCGCCGACGTCGGGAGTCGACGGCGCCGAGTGGTCGAGCCGCACGGTGTCGGCGGCTCCGGTGGTCGCAGGCACCCACGCCGACACGTTTCCAGCGGCGTCGATCGATCGGAACTGCACCAGCGTCTCGCCCTCGGCCGAGACCGCCAGCGATCCAACGCCGGGTGCGCTGGCCGCCGACCAGGTGGTGCCACCGTCGGTGGACGTGCGCGACTCGTAGCCGGCTCCGGCCGGAAGTCCGCTGAGGGCGTCGGTCGACCCGCTCGCCGAGATCGTCCTGGTGGCCGCTGCCGACCAGGTAAGCGACCCACCCGCGACCGTGGGAGCGGTGGGCTTGACCGTGTCGATCTGCGCGACGTTGCCGCCGCCGGCGGTGCTCGGCGACCATGGCCCCACGTTTCCGGCGCTGTCGATCGCGCGGAACTGGACGGTGGTTGTGCCCTGGGCGGCGATCACGTCGGCGGTGCCGGTTGCGGCCGCCGACCACGTCTGGCCGCCGTCGGTCGATGCCCGGTACTGGTAGGAGGCGACGCCGCTCAGGGGATCGGTCGCCCCGCCGCCCGTGATCGTCACCGGGGTCGTGTTCACCCAACCACCACCGGTACCACCGGTGACGTTGGTCGACGAAGGGGCGGTGCGATCAATGCTGACCGTGGCCGGCGTCCATCCCGACACCTGCCCGGAGTTGTCGACGGCATGGAACTGCACCAGCGTCTGGCCCTCGCCGGTGATGGTCACCGACGGGCCGGCCACCGGAGTCGACCAGGTCGCGCCGTTGTCGATCGAAAGCTCGGACTCGTAGTACGAAACGCCGGATCCGGGGGAGTCGGTGGAGGCCGCGGACACGGTCACCGACGAGCTCTTGACCCAGCCTGAAGGCACGCCGCTGATCACCGGGTTGGTGGGCGCGTTTCGGTCGATCATGGCCGGGGCCTGCACCCACGGGGTCGAGGCGTTGCCGACGTTGTCGACTGCGCGGAACCGGACGAACGTCTGGCCCTCTGCGTTGATCGTGGCGGTGGCGCCCGAGCCGAGTGTGCTCCAGGTCGTGCCGTTGGTGGATGTCTGATACTGATAGCCGGCGAGACCCGAGCCCGAGTCGGTCGAGCCGGACGCCGTGATCGCCACCGACGCCACGTTTTGCCAGCCGGTCGATCCGCCGGTGAGCGTCGGCGCCGAGGGCGCGCTGCGATCCAGCCACACCTGCGACTGCACCCAGTTTGAGGTCAGACCCGACTTGTCGATCGCCTGGAACTGCACCATCGTCTTGCCCTCGGCCGAGATCGTCGCGCTCGCCCCCGAGCCGGGAGCCGACCAGGTCGTCCCGCCGTCGGTGGAGGTCTCGTACTGATAGCCGGCGACGCCCGAGCCAGCATCTGTCGAGCCCGCCGCCGTCAGCTTGGCCGACGCGGCGTTCGACCAGGTGGAACCGCCGCCGGTGATCGTCGGGTCACTGGGATTGGTGCGATCGATCCAGACCGACGTCTGCACGGGAGCGCTGGCGTTGCCGAGCGTATCCAGCGCGTGGAACTGCACGAGCGTCTTTCCCTCGTTCGCGACGGATGCGTCGGTGCCGGCGGCCCAGCCGCTCCACGAGGTGCCGTTGGTGGCCGAGGTGCGGTACTCGTAGCTGACCGGCCCCGACAGGGCGTCGACCGAGCCCGAGGCGGTGACGTCGACCGAGGCGCTGTGTACCCAGTTAGCGCCGCCGCCGGTCACCACCGGAAGCGTGGGAGGCGTGTCGTCGAGCAGCACCGAGGAGGCTGCGTCGCGTGTAACCGGCGCCCACGGAGACAGGTTGCCCGCCTTGTCCCGCGCCCGGAACTGCACCCAGCTGCTGCCGGAGGTGGTGACTGTCACGCTGGCGCCGTTTGACACCGGCCGACCATGAGAGCCCGCCGTTTGCCGACTCGCGATACTGGTATCCGGCGACCCCGGTGCCGACATCGGTCGAGCCCGAGGCTTTGACTGCGGTCGGGGTCGTGACCCACGACGCCGAGCCACCGGTGACCACCGGGGCGGTCGGCTTG
This sequence comes from uncultured Actinomycetes bacterium, assembly GCA_963708725.1. Classification (GTDB taxonomy): domain Bacteria; phylum Actinomycetota; class Thermoleophilia; order Gaiellales; family JAICJC01; genus CAVPTL01. The sequence continues at coordinate 82,654 of CAVPTL010000007.1, forward strand.
GTCAGATCGATCACCCAGGCGACCTTGACCGTCTTGTGCTTCGTGCCGTGGTAGACCCGTACCCAGAACGAGTGCTTGCCCGCCAGGAGCTTCTTGTAGGTGATCGCCGCTCCGCACTTCGCGAATTTCTTCTTGTCGAGCTTGCACTGGGTCCTGGTCGCAGACACCTTCTTCCAGGCAAACGAGGCGGTGGCCAACCGGCTGTTTGCCAGCGGCCGCTTGGAGATCTTCACGCTCAGCGGCTTGGTCGTCTGTGGCAAGAACACCGCTGCGGCGGCGGTGGCGACACCCAGTGCGCAGGCCGCGGCCAGCACCAGGATCGGCAGGCGCAGGCGACGCAGCGGACTGGGAAAAACGAAAGGCAAACGCACGGGGGTTCGGTCGTTATCGGACGAAAGTCCCGCAAACCACACCCCTAAATCCGCGATTCACCTACGAAACGCTGGCGGGCGAAAGCGGACGCTTGGTGAACGTCGCCTCCCGCCGACGCCCGACTCTCGTATGTTTCCCGACATGAAGCATCCGATCGCCGGCCTCGGGTGGGTGACGTTCTATCTCGTCTTCTGCCTGGCCCCGCTCGGCCTCGCGATCGGCCAGCCAAATCCGGCGGGACGGCCGTTTCTGGTCGAGTTCTCGGTCGCACTGGGATTTGTGGGGCTCTCGATCCTCGCGCTCCAGTTCGCGCTGGTGGGGCGCTTCAAGGTCGTGGCCGCACCGTTTGGGATCGACGCGCTGCTGCGCTACCACCGCCAGATCTCCTACGTCGCGCTGCTGTTCGCACTTGGGCACCCGGTGCTGCTGTTCATCGCCGACACCGAGTACCTCCAGCTGCTGAAGCTGTGGGAGGCGCCCTGGCGGGCACGGTTCGCCGTCACCAGCGTCGTTGCACTGGTGGTGCTGGTCGTGCTCTCGATCCGGCGCCAGCGCATGGGCACCAGATACGAGAAGTGGCAGGCCTGGCACGGGATCCTGGCGGTGATCGTGGTGCTGTGCGCACTCCTGCACGCGAGCCTGGTCGGGTTCTACGTCACCGGGGTCGTTCGGCACATCGTCTACGACGGCTACATCGGGATCCTGATCGCACTGCTGGCCTGGATCCGGATCTTCAGCCCGCTGCTTCGACTGCGACGGCCGTGGCAGGTGGTGGAGGTGATCGCCGAGCGCGGCAACACCTCGACACTCGTGATCGAGCCCGTCGGCCACCCGGGGTTTCGGTTCCATCCCGGCCAGTTCGGCTGGATCGCCGTCAACCGCTCGCCGTTTTCGATCACCCAGCACCCGTTCTCGTTCTCGTCGACCGCCGAGACCGAGCCGGGCGCATCGCTTGCCATGACGATCAAGGCTGCCGGCGATTTCACCGCCACCATCCCGTCGGTGACTCCCGGCACGCGCGTCTATGTCGACGGCCCCCACGGCGTGTTCTCGATGGATCGAAGCGAAGCCCCGGGGTATGTGTTCATCGGCGGTGGCGTCGGGATCACACCGCTCTACAGCATGCTCCTGACCATGCGCGACCGCGAGGACGTGCGACCCGTGACGCTCTTTTCCGCCAACGCCAGCGAGGAGGACATCGTGTTCTTCGACGAGCTCGCCGAACTCAGTGCGGCGATGCCCAACCTCCAGGTCGTGCACGTGGTCGAATCGCCGTCGGGCTCGTGGCACGGCGAATCCGGGCGCATCACCGTCGATGTGCTGCGCCGCCACCTGCCCCGTCAGTACCGCCGCTACGAGTACCTGATCTGCGCCTCAGCGGTGATGATGGACGCGATGGAGGATGCCCTGGTCGCACTCGACGTGCCGTTCAGCCAGATCAGCACCGAACGCCTGGACATGGTCTGATGCGACAGCTCTGGACCACACGACTCGTGGTCGCGGTTGGGGCAGTGCTGCTCGCCGCCTCGGTGATCTTCGCCCTGATCCAGTCCTGACTCGCACGTGAATAAATGGTGCCTGGCACCATTTATTCACGTGATGTCGAGGAGCACCTTGCCGCGCACACCCGTCGGGTTTCGCAGCGCATCGATCGCCGCGGCGTAATCGTCCAGCGCGAACCGCTGAGTCACCAGTCCGCCCAGGTCGAGGCGTCCGGCGTTGAGTTCGCGAGCCACGCTCGCCCACGCCGCCGACGTGTAGCTGAAGCTGCCAGAGACCGTCACGTCGCCGTTGACCAGATCGTCGACGTTCAGGGGAACGGTGACTCCCTGCCCCGGGAATCCGAGGATCACCACGCTCCCACCTCGGGCCGGGGCGGCCAGTGCCGCGGCGGTGGCAGCGACCGCGCCGGCGGCCTCCACCACCAGGTCGTATCCGCCTCCAGCCTCGGCCGCGTCGCAGGTGAAGCGGTCGACGCCGGCCCATTCGGCCAGCGCTGATTGGGCCGGGCGGGCACCCAGCATCGTCACCTCGGCGGGATCCCACAACCGCGCCAGCCGCGCGGTCAGTAGGGCGACCGTGCCGTCGCCGACCACCAGCACGCGGGCGCCGGCAGCAGGCTGGGCGCGATCCAGCGCGCGGTAGACAACCGCGGCCGGTTCGACCAGCGCTCCGGACTCCCAGCTGACGTGGGGCTCGAGTGCGTGCACGAGCGGCGCCGGCGCCACCAGCAGGTCGGCGGCCGCGCCATCGCGCGTGAACCCGAACTCGTCGTAGTTCTGACAGCGGTTGGTCGCCCCGGCCAGGCACTCGGAGCAGTGGCCGCATGGCAACAGCCCCTCCACCACCACCCGCGCTCCCGCGGGAATCGCCTCGTTGCCGGTCACGACTTGGCCGGCCCACTCGTGCCCAAGCACGATCGGGTAGCGCACGAAGGCTGGATCGATCGTCCCGTCGATGATGTCCAGGTCGGTGCCGCACATCCCCACCACGACCGGTGCGATCAACAGCTCCCCCGCGCCCGGCCGCGGGTCGTCGCGACGCTCGAGCAGCACGTCTCCGGGTCGCCTGACCGTCAGTGCTCTCATCAGCCACCAAGCCGCGTCGTGATGCGAGCGGCGGCCGCGCGGACGTCGTCGGCCAGGCGCTCGGGGCCGCGCTCGTGAATGTCGCGTGAAAGGCCGGTGGCACTGATCGCGCCGGCGACCCCGGCATGATCAGAGAACGTTGCGGCGATGCACATCACCCCGAGCACGTCCTCCTCATCGTCAATCGCAAACCCTCGGTCGCGCACCGCGTCCAACTCGGCAATCAGCGCCGGGAGCGTTCGAATCGTGTTGGGAGTGCGGTGCGGCAATCCGGTATCGACGGCGATCCGCTCGGTCAGATCCGCGGGCAGCTCGGCCAGGATCGCCTTGCCGGCGGCGCTTGTGTGAGGAAGCTCACGTACCCCCAGCGGCGTGTGGAAACGCACCATCCCGGGCGCGTCGATCCGGTCGATGAACACCGGGTATCCGTCCTCGGCGATCGCCGCGCGAGTGGTCAGTCCGGTCACCCGGCTGAGCTCGATCAACTCGGGCCGGCACACCCCCACCAGCTGGATCGACTGGCGCGCAGCCTCGCCCAGTCGCACCAGCTCGATTCCAGGTACATAGCGGGGTCCCGGCTCGACCGTGCGCAGGTATCCACCGGCCACCAGCGTCTTTGCAAGTGCGTGCACCGCGCTCTTGGACATGTCCAGGCGGCGCGCGATCTCCGACAGCGAGAGGCCGTCCGGCGAGTCGGCCACCATCCCCACCACGCGCATTGCACGGGCGACGCTCCCGACCAGATAGCGGTCGGTGGAGGCGTCGGTTGCGGGGCGGACAGCGATAGTTTCGGCTCGTGGATACGCCTGCGACGTTGACACACAGGCGAGTGTCTGGTTGGGTAACACGGAACTGCCGGACCGTGTTCTGTTATGCCGAACGTTACTCCGTTGTCTCCCCACCCGTCAATGTCCCGCCGTGAACGTCGCCTCGAGAGCGCGATCGAGCGCGTGCGGGCAGTCATCGACCAGACCGGCGTGGCCGGTGTGGTGCTCACCCGACCGGGGACGGTGGCCTGGGCATCGGGTGGCATCAACCCTCCGATCGACCGCGGTGCACCGATCGACACGGTGTGGCTCGCCATCTCCGACACGCGCTGCACGGTGATCACCACCGAGGTCGAGGCCCCGCGCATCACCGCCGAACTCCTGCCCGCAGGGATGGAGCTGGTGGCGGTCCCGTGGTGGGACGCCGAGGCCTTCGCGGTCGCCGCCGGCGACGTGCTCGAGAGCGATCTCGGCAACCTTGGCAGCGACGGCCATCCCGCATTTGGACGAGACCTCGATCACGAGCTGCAGCGCGTCAGGTTGCCGCTGTCCGAGCCCGAGCGCGACGATCTGCGTGAGCTGGGACGCGACGCTGCCGAAGCGGTCGAGACTGCCCTGCGCAACTGGCAGCCCGGCGAGACCGACCGAGAGATCGCCGCCCGAGTCGTCGCCCACACCGAGCACACCGGCGCCGACGCCCCGTGTCTGCTGGTGGGAGGGGATGAGCGGCTCCAGAGCTTTCGCCACCCTGTTGCCAACGGCAGCCGGCCCGAGCGAGTCGTGATGGCGGTGCTGGTCGCCCGCCGCGACGGCCTCCACGTGGCCCTCACCCGTCACGCGGCCACGCGCGCTGACCCGGTGCTCGAGCGCGGGCTCACCGCCTGTCGCGCGATCCACCGCGGCGTGCTCGACCAGTGTCGTCCCGGTGCACGGTTCGGGGACGCGCTGACCGCGCTCGACGCTGGCTATCGCAACGCGGGCGCCGAAGGTGAGTGGCGCTCCCACTACCAGGGCGGGCCGATCGGCTACGGCCAGCGCGAGTTCGAGATCGCTCCCTGCCAGACAACCAGCGCGTGGTGGGACGAGTCGATCGACGCGGGCGTGGCCATGGCCTGGAATCCGAGCCTGCCCGGCGGCGCCAAGGACGAGGACACCTACCTCGTGGGAGCCGATGCCTGCGAGCTGGTCACGACCACCGGCGGCTGGCCGATGGTGGCAGACGAGGGCGGCCTGCCCCGACCCGCGGTCCTGGGGGTGGCATAGATGAAGGCGATCAAGCTGCTCACCGACGCCGGACTGCCACGCGAGCGCCTGCCCGACCCCAGCCCCAGGCGGTTCCCCGACGGCGCCCACTTTCGAGTCGAGATTCCCTCGGTCGAAGGGCCCGGTGTGCTCGCGGCCATCCTCGACGAGGCGAAGCAGCGAGGAGTCACCGTCAACCGCGTCTCGCAAGGCTCGGGCGCGATGCTCCAGTCGCAGGCCGAGCTCCAGGAGATGGCCCGGATCGGCGCCGACGCCGGGCTCGAGGTGTCGCTGTTCGTCGGCCCGCGCGAGGAATGGGGCATGTACGCAATGGCGCGCGCGGCCGACGGCAGCGCGGTGGCCGGCGGTGTGCGCGGCCTGCGCCAGCTCACCTACGCCGTCGAAGACGTGCTGCGCGCCGCCGAGTGCGGCATTCGCGGGTTCCTGGTGGCCGACCTGGGATTGCTGGTGACGCTGATCAATGCCCAGAACGCCGGCCAGATTCCCGCGGACGTCGTGTGGAAGGTCTCGGTCATGCTGGCCCCGTCCAACCCGGCAACGCTCGCCGTCCTGGCCGACCTCGGCTCCCACACCGTCAACCTGCCCACCGACCTGTCGCTGGAGGAGCTCGCCGACATGCGCGCGGTCTGTGACCTGCCGCTGGACCTGTACGTCGAGGCACCCGACGCGCTCGGCGGCGTCGTCCGCGGCGAGCAGCTCGCCGACCTGGTGGTCACCACCTCACCGCTCTACGCCAAGTTCGGGCTTCGCAACTCGCGGCCGCTCTACCCGTCGGGCGGGCACATCGAGGCCGACGCGATCGCGATCGCGCGGGAGAAGGTGCGCCGCGCCCAGATCGCCCTCGAGTGGGTCGCCCGCCGCGACGGCGAGCCGCTGATCCAATCGCTTCCCGGCGCCGAGGGCCTGGGGGTACCGAAGCCTTGAGGACTGCCCTTCGCTCCAGCCGCTGGTTCTCGGGTGACGACGAGGTCGCGGTGCTCCACCGCGTGGCAGCCCGCAACTCCGGTGCCGATCCCGGCAACGACGGCGCGCGGCCGATCATCGGAATCGCCAACTCGGCGTCTGACCTCAACCCCTGCAACCTGCCGCTGAACGCGCTCGCCCACGACGTCGCCAGGGGCATTCGCGAAGCCGGCGGAGTTCCCATGGAGTTTCCGGTCATGAGCCTCGGCGAGGACCTGATGAAGCCCACCGCGATGCTCTACCGAAACCTGGTTGCGATGGAGGTCGAGGAGTATCTGCGCGCCTACCCGCTGGACGGAGTCGTGCTCCTGGCCAACTGCGACAAGTCGGTGCCAAGCGCGATCATGGGCGCCGTCAGCGCCGACCTGCCCGCCCTCGTGCTGACCGCCGGGCCCCGGCCGGTGTCGAGCTTCCACGGCCGCCGGGTGGGTACCGGCACCGATCTGTGGCGGGCCTTCGACGCGCACCGATCGGGTGCCATGGACGACGCCGAGTGGCACGAGTTCGAGGGCTGCCTTGTCTGCGGCCAGGGTTCGTGCAACACCATGGGTACGGCCTCCAGCATGGCGATCGTGACCGAGCTTCTGGGCATGATGCTGCCCGGTGGGGCCGCCATCCCGGCGACCGATCCGGCCCGGGCGGTCACCGCGCACGCGACCGGCATGCGCATCGTCGAGATGGTGCGCGACCAGGTGCGGCCATCCGATGTGCTGACCGACGCCGCGTTTCGAAACGCCATCCGCGGGCTGAACGCCGCCGGCGGCTCCACCAACGTCGTGTTGCACCTGCTCGCCATCGCCGGCCGGGCCGGCCGTGACCTCACCCTGAACGACATCGGCCGTCTCAGCCGATCAGTCCCGGTGGTCGCCGATGTCGAACCGTCCGGCAAGCTCTTGATGCAGGAGTTCTTCACCGCCGGAGGCGTGCCCGCGCTGGTCGCCGAACTCGAGGACGTGTTCGAGCTCGACGCAGTCACCGGGTCGGGCCGAAGCTGGGGCGAGGAGAGCGATGGCGTGACCGTTACCGGAGCCGCCATCCGACCAGCCGGCGAGGCGCTCACCGATGACGGTGCATTTGCCGTGGTACACGGCTCGCTCGCCCCCGACGGAGGCCTGCTCAAGACCTCGGCCGCATCGCCGCGACTGTTTCAGCATCGTGGGCCGGCCGTGGTGTTCTCGTCCTACGACGAGATGCGCGAGCGCATCGACGACCCCACGCTCGAGGTCACCGGCGACAGCGTGCTGGTGCTCGGCGGCGCGGGCCCGGTTGGCGTACCGGGCATGCCCGAGTGGGGCCATGTACCAATCCCGGCGCGGCTCGCGGCCGCCGGCGTCGACGACATGGTGCGGGTCACCGATGGGCGCATGAGCGGTACCGCGTTTGGCACCTGCGTCTTGCATGTGACCCCCGAGGCGGCGATCGGCGGCCCACTGGCGCTTGTGAGAGACGGCGATCACGTCGCGCTTGACGTGCACGCCGGTACGCTCGAACTCGAAGTTTCGGCCGATGAGCTGGCCGAGCGGAGGGCGCGCTGGCAGCCGGCAGCGCGCGAGCACCTGCGCGGCTGGCCGGCGCTCTACCAGCAGCACGTGACCCAGGCCGACCGGGGCTGTGACTTTGATTTTCTCCAGGCGCTGCCGGCAGCGCGCGGAATGGTCGAGCCGGTGATCGGCAGATCATGAGAGATGGCAGATGGGTTCCATGACCACGGTAAAACCAAGGAGGAGAGCGATGCGCAAGGTAGGTTTTCTACTGGCGGTGGTCGTGGCTTCGGTCGCGCTCGCCGGCTGCGGCGGGTCAAGCTCGTCGAGCAGCTCGAGCGGAGGTGGCGGCGGAAGCAGCAGCTCGGCGCCCGTCACCCTGACGCTTTGGCACAACTACGGCACCGAGCAGAACGCGGTTGCCACCAAGAACCTGGTGACGGCGTACGAGAAGCTGCATCCCAACGTCACCATCAAGATCGTCAGCCAGCCGGCTGACAACTACTTCGCGCTGCTCAAGGCGGCCGCGATCTCACACACCGGCCCGGACATCGCCGTCCAGTGGACCGGCCTGTTCACCCTCCAGGACACCAACTACCTGGCCAAGCTGACCGGCCTCGTACCGCAGGCCTCACTCGACAAGATGAAGGGCCTTGAGTGGATGTCGAGCGGGCTCTCGAGCTCCGGCGACCCGTACGTGATGCCGCTCGAGGATCAGTTCTACATCGGCTTCTACAACAAGTCCGACTTCCAGAAGTCCGGAGTGACCTCCGTGCCCACCGACTGGAGCGAACTCAACGCCGCCTGCACCAAGCTCAAGGCGCACGGCTACACGCCCATCGTCTACGGCAACGGCGGCCAGTCGCTCGGCACCGAGTTCTACCCCTGGTACGACGCCAGCTACCTGATGATCGGCCAGTACCCGCTGAGCCAGTGGAAGGGCATCTACGACGGCAGCATCCCGTGGAACTCGGCCACCAACAACGCCCAGTACAGCAAGTGGGCCGCCCTCCAGACCAGCGGCTGCACCAACTCAGACATCCTGACCACCACCAACAACCTCGACCAGTTCACCTCGGGCAAGGCCGCCATGATCGTCGACGGCACCTGGGACACGCAGAAGTTCACCGACTCGATGGGCAAGAACGTGGCCGCCTTCGTGCCGCCGTTCTCGAACTCGCCGATGAAGGGCGTCGTGGAGTACCCCGGCGACGGCTTCTCGATCATGAACTACTCGAGTCATCAGCAGGACGCCGCCGACTTCCTGGCGTTCATCGCGACGCCGGCGGGCGTCAAGGCGGTCAACGACGCCGGACTGATTCCCGACGTCAACGGTTCGACCACGTCCAACCCGGTGAACCAGCAGATGCTGGACTTCGCCGCCAAGGACGGATTCACCCGCTACCCGATGCTCGACAACGTCACCCAGGGCGACGTCGTCAACACGGGCAACAAGTTCCTGCCCAGCATGCTGGCCGGGAAGACCTCCGTGTCGGACGGGCTGAACGAGATGCAGAACACCTGGAACCAGCTCCCGTCAGACCAGAAGGGCTCGACATATAAGTAACACCTGATGGTTGGGCCTGGGCTCCTCGCAGTCGGAGCCCAGGCCCAACGCCGTTTTGATCCATGATGTTCTCGATATGAGCTCACACATACTCCCCGCATCCGCGACCGACCTCCCGCCCGCACCGACGCGGCCGCGACGCACCGGCATCCAGCGCCGCCGCGGGCTGGTCGGATTTGCCATGTGCCTGCCGGCCGCGGGGCTCGTGGCGGTGCTGCTGGGCTGGCCGATGATCCAGGCGGTCTACTACTCGATGACCGACTGGGACGGGATCACCGCCAAATGGATCGGGCCTTCGACCTACACCCACGAGCTGCACGATCCCGCGTTCTGGCGCGTGATCGAAAACAACGCCCTGCTCCTGCTCTCGATCCCGGTGGCGATCGGGATCCCGCTTGGCATCGCGTTTCTGCTCGACACCCGTGTTTTCGGCTGGCGCACCTTCCGCACCGCCTACTTCCTGCCGACGGCGATCTCGTGGGTGGTGATCGGGATGGTCGCCGAGCGGTTCTTCGCCGCCCAGGGTCAGCTCAACTCGCTGTTCTCGACGGTCGGACTCGGATTCATCTCGACCAACTTCCTCGCCGGCCAACGCACCGCGCTGCTGGCGGTCGCCCTGACCTTCGTGTTTTCGATGATCGGCACCAACACCATCATCTTCCTGACCGGGATGGCGACCCTCGACCACAACCTGGCCGAGGCCTCCCGAGTCGACGGCGCCAGCGGCTGGCAGGTGTTTCGCTGGATCACCGTGCCGCAGCTCAAGCGGTTCATCCAGTTTGCGCTGATGATGACCCTGATCAGCGCGTTCACCGCCCTCTTCAGCCTGATCTTCGTGATGACCAGCGGCGGCCCCGGGTACGGCAGCACAACCCTCGAGTTCTTCGTCTACCAGACCGCATTTGAGACCGGCCAGTTCGGCACGGGCGCGATGCTGGGCGTGATCCTGTTTGCGATCATGGCAAGCGTCGGCCTCGCCCAGGTGCTGCTGCTGAGGACAAAAGAGTGAGCGCCGTCGCACCATCCGCCGACGGCCTGCCGGCCCAGGTAACCGAGCCGCGCAAGGCCCGCCGCCCGCTGCGCAGCGGGCTGGTGCTGCTGCTGATGATCGGGATCGCGATTGTGATGCTCTACCCGTTCTGGTTCATGATCGACAACTCGTTCAAGAGCGAGTCGGCGTTCATCGGGTCGGGCGGACACTCGCTGGCCAGCTGGCGCTCGCTGGATTCGGCGCTGCCGTGGGGCCAGCAGATGAAGAACTCGACGATCGTCTGTCTGCTCTCGATCGGGATCATCCTGGTGTGTTCGACCATGGCAGGGTTCGCGTTTGCCAAGTTGCGGTTCCCGGGCGCCCCGGTGATCTTTGCCGGGATCATCGCGGCGATCCTGATCCCGGTGCAGTCGATCGTGATCCCGGCATACGTCGACATCGCCCACTGGCACCTGCTCACGTCCTACTGGGGAGCGGTGCTGATGTACTCGGCCCTGGGTACACCGTTTGCGACGTTTTTGATGACGGTGTACTACCGCAGCCTGCCCGATGAGCTGATCGAGGCCGGCGTGATGGATGGCCTGTCGTATCCCATGATCTTCGTGCGGCTGGCGCTGCCGCTCTCGGTGCCGGCGCTGGCGACGGTGTTCGTGCTCCAGTTCATCCAGATCTGGGATGACCTGCTGATCGGCCTCCTGTTTCTCCAAAATCAGTCCGACCGAACGATCACCGTCGGTCTGGGAGCGCTGGCGGCCGGGCGCACCACCGACATCCCCGTGCTGATGGCGGGGTCGCTGATCTCGGCGATCCCAGCGATCATCGTCTTCCTGATCTTCCAGCGGTTCCTGGTCAATGGCCTGACCGCAGGGATCGGGCGCTGATGGCGACTGTCCGTTTCGAACACGCCTCGCGGGTGTACGTCGCCGGCCAGCGGCCGGCGGTCGACCGCCTGTCGCTCGAGATCGCCGATGGCGAGCTGTGCGTCCTGGTCGGGCCGAGCGGCTCGGGCAAGTCGACCGCGCTTCGGATGCTGGCCGGCCTCGAAACGGTGGACGGGGGCAAGATCTTCATCGGCGATCGCGACGTCACCGACCTCGCACCCAAGCAACGCGATATCGCGATGGTGTTCCAAAGCTATGCGCTCTACCCACACATGACAGTCGCCCAGAATCTCGGGTTCGCACTGCGTGTGAAACGCGTGTCTCGGGCCGAGGTGAAGCAGCGCGTGCAGGAGGCCGCCCGGCTGCTCGAGCTGGAGCCCTACCTCGACCGGCGGCCGCGGGCGCTCTCGGGCGGCCAGCGCCAGCGGGTCGCGATGGGCCGCGCGATCGTGCGCGAACCCCAGGTGTTCTGCATGGACGAGCCGCTCTCCAACCTCGACGCCAAGCTGCGCGTCTCCACCCGCACCCAGATCGCGTCGCTGCAGCGGCGGCTGGGAGTGACCACGGTGTACGTCACCCACGACCAGGTCGAGGCGATGACCATGGGCGATCGGGTGGCGGTGCTGCACGACGGGGTGCTTCAGCAGGTCGATCGCCCACTCGACATCTACGACCGGCCCCGCAACGTGTTCGTGGCCGGCTTCATGGGATCGCCGGCGATGAACCTCGTGCCCGGACGCCGCACCCCCGACGGTGTCGAGGTGCTGGGAACGACGGTGCCGGTGACGCGCGAGCTCGCTGCTGCGACCGGCGATGGGGCGGTCACCGCCGGTGTCCGTCCCGACGGGCTGACGATCACCGACGCCGAGGCGCCCAACTCGATCACCGCCTCCGTGGAGTTCGTGGAGGAGCTGGGCTCCGACGGGTACGTGTACGGCAAGCTGGAGGACGGGGAGCGAATCGTGGTGCGAAGCCACGGCCGCGTGCATCCACCGGTGGGGGCCAGGTTCGGGCTCCAGATCGACCCCGCCCACCTCCACGTCTTCGACGGCACCACCGGCGACCGCCTCTAAAGCGCGTGAATAAATGGTGCCAGGCACCATTTATTCATTCGACGAGGCCGGACTCATAGGCGAAGATCACGGCCTGAACGCGGTCGCGCACGCCGAGTTTTTGGAGCACCCGGGCAACGTGTGTCTTCGCGGTCGCCTCCGAGATCACCAGCTCGCGGCAGATCTCGGGATTCGAGTAGCCCCGAACCAGCAACGCAAACACCTCGCGCTCGCGAGGCGTCAGGTCCGACACCGCCTGCGGCTCGGGCTTCGAGGACGCGGACGGCCCGCGCGCGAACTGCTCGATCACCGTGCGCGTGACCGCGGGCGCCAGGAGCGCGTCGCCGCCCGCCACCACCCGCACCGCCGCCGTGATCTCCTCCGGCGGCGCGTCTTTGAGCATGAAGCCGCTCGCCCCGGCGCGCAGCGACTCGAACACGTAGGTGTCCAACCCGAAGGTCGTCAGGATGATCGTGCGCACGCTGGGCAGCGCATCCGAGATCCGGCGTGTGGCCTCGATCCCATCGAGCACCGGCATGCGGATGTCCATCAGAATCACGTCGGGTCGGCTCCGGCGGGCCGCATCGACCGCGTCCTGGCCGTCGCCGGCCTCTCCCGCAACGCTCATGTCGGGCTCGCTCTCGAGCACCTTGCGCAGCCCCATCCGCACCAACGGCTGATCGTCGGCGATCAGGACGCTGATCATCGGATCGGGAGCATCGCGTGGACAGTGAAGCCGCCGGCGGGGTTGTGACTCGCACGGAAGCGACCGCCGTACAGCGCCACTCGCTCGCGCATCCCGACGAGGCCGTGACCTCCGGGAAGGGAGCTGACAGCTGCACCGGCGCCGTCGTCGGTGATCTCGAGCTCCAGCGTGTCGCTGCCGTAGCGCACCTGCACGACGGCGTGCGCGTCGCCTGCATGCCTGAGCGCGTTGGTCAGCGCCTCCTGCACGATCCGGTAGGCCGATAGCTCGATGCTGCCGGGAAGCTCGCGGGGCTCACCGACGATCTCGAGGCTGACCGCAAGTCCCGCCTCCCGCAGCTGTCCCACCAGCGACGGCACGTCGGCCAGGCCCGGCTGCGGATGCAGCGGATCGCCATCCTCGTCGCGCAACATGCCGAGCAGGCGACGCATCTCGGTCAGAGCGCTTCGGCCGGTGCGCTCGATCGTCTCCAGGACGTCACGGGTGGACTCGTTCGAATCGTCCAGCGTGCGGCGCTCGGCGCCCGCTTGGACGACCATCACCGAAACATGGTGGGCGACCGCATCGTGCAGCTCACGGGCGATGCGCGCGCGCTCCTCGACCACGGCCTCTCGAGCGGCGACGTCTCGCTCCCGCTCGGCCAACTGCGCACGTCGCTCCCGATCCGACACAACCCGGCGCACGAGCAGCATGGTGGCCATGACCACGATCGTAAACGGGACGCCGTTGAGAAAATGGCCGGCGGCCGCCGATGCCGCGACGTTGGTGACGGCGACGAACACGACGCCTGCGGTGAACACCCTGGCCGATGTCCACACGGTCAGGCCGTAGATCGCACATCCCCAGGCGATCGAGTACGGGATCACCTCGACTCCACCCCACAGCGCAAACTGGACCGCGACGATCGCCTGCGCGGCGAAGCCCGCGGCGGCGGGGAATGGACGCCGAAGTGCGAGCGCGAGATACATCGGGACGGTCGCCAATCCCACCACGGCTGCCCTGTGAGAGGTCGGATTGGCAAGCCACACCTGTAGCTCGCCGAGTATCAGGAGCACCACCGCCAAACCACGATCGAACGTCACCGGAGAGATCCCACTGAACGGCACGCGAGACGGCATTCCACGCTTCATGCAATTGAGTCTAGAAGCTTCCCGCGCGGTTGACATCGGCCGGTCGGACGATCTGAGCACCGCCGCAAGATCAGCCAATTGGGCGACCCAAAGACCGGTCGGTCGGCCGACGCCACAGCCTCCAATACGTCCGTAGCGTGAAGACATCAACGACCCACGGAGGAGACCATCGTGAAAATCACCAGACAGGACCGGGTGTTCGCAGCGTTGGGTGTCGGCTCAGTCGTCGCCGAGCTCGCCGGATTTGCGATCGGGTCGCTCGGCGGGCGCCCGTTCGTCACCATCACCAGCTCGCCCGCAGACGTTCGATCCGCCTTCGACTCGTCGGTGACGACCGCGGCCTGGGTGGGCGCCTACGTCGAGATGCTCAGCTTCGGAATGTTCCTCGCCTTCGCCATCTGGGCGGCCGCCAAACTCGGCGGCGGGCTGCTCGGCTCGGTCGCAGCCGCCGCGGCAACGGCGTACGCCGCGGTTAGCATCGGGGCACTGGGAATCGGCGACGCACTGGCCTACCGCGCGGGCCACGGCATGGGCGTCCAACTTGCATCGACGCTGGTCACGCTCAACGAAGCCGTGTACGTCTGTACCTGGTTTCTCAGCGTCTTCTACCTGCTCGCGATCGCACCGATGGCGCTCGCAGCCGGACGCCGGGTGATCGGCTGGAGCGCGGTGGCCATCTCCGCCGTTGTGCTCGTGACCACCGCAGTATCGCTCGACAACTTCGGCCAGATGTCGAACTTTCTGTGGCTGGCCTGGATCGTGGGGACGAGCATCGCACTGGCCCGGGGACGGCGCAGCGAGGCACCCGCGGCCGAGGTTGCGCTGGCCTGACGCATGACTGGGCATGGGCCTGCGACCGCTCTAAAGCGCGTGAATAAATGGTGCCTGGCACCATTTATTCACGCGAGGCCCGTAACGTTCCCGGGACGCCCGGCTGACAGAATGGCGACGTGAGCCTGAGTCACACACGGTGGGTGGTGCTGTCCACGTGGATGATCGCGGTCGCCGCGATTGCGGTGGCGATCCCACTTGCGCTCTCGGGTGGAGTCAGCACGTGGACGGCCGTGATCGCGGTTCCCCCCGTTGTTGGTGGCGCCACCATGGGTGCGATTCTGTGCTTGCACGTGCGGCGCAATCCGATCGGCCCGCTGCTGCTGATCCTCGCCACGGCGTTCTCGCTGGGAACGCTCGCAAACATCTACCTCGCGCCGGGGCAGGGGCTGCCAGCCGGGGACGCGGTCGCCGTCGTGTTCGTTCTGACGCGGGCGGCGCCGTGGGTGATCCTGCCCGCCTTGCTGCTGCTCTTCCCCGACGGCCACCTGGCCTCACGACGGTGGCGCCCGCTTGGCTGGGTGTGGGCCGTCGCGTCGGTGTGCGCCACCGTCGGGTGGGTCATCTCGACCGAAGCGATCGGCCTCCAGTTCGACCCCACCCGAACCAGTCCGCTGGCGATCAGCGGAGTTGTCGGAGACCTCGGATCGACGCTCGGCAGCATCGGCACCGCCCTGCTCTTGCTCCTGATGATCCCGGCAACGGTCTCGCTGGTGCTCCGTTTTCGACGATCCACCGGGGTGGTGCGCCAGCAGCTCAAATGGTTTGCCGCCGCCGCATCGGGCCTTGCCTTCGCCGCGCTCATCAGCCCGGTGCTGTGGGCGCTGGGCGGGATCTGGTCAGACGATGTGGACGGGCTGGTGTGGTCGCTGGCCGGGACGGCGCTGGTGATCGCGACCGGGATCGCGATCCTGCGATATCGCCTCTACGAGATCGATGTGATCATCCGAAAGACGCTGGTGTACACCGCGCTGATCGGAACGCTCGCGCTCGCCTACCTCGGCGGCATCTACGTGATTGGCCTCGCGGTGCAAACCCTCAGCGGGCGGTCAGACGCGCTGGCGGTGACGCTCTCGACGCTCGGGGTCGCGGCCGGATTTCAGCCGCTGCGCTCGCGCATCCGGCGGGCCGTCGATCACCGTTTCTACCGCCGGAAGTACGACGCCAGCCGGACCCTCGACGCGTTCGCCGGGCGACTTCGCGAGCAGATCGACCTCGACGCGCTCCATGCCGACGTGCTCGAGGTCATCCACGCCACCGTGCAGCCGTCGCAGGCGAGCCTGTGGTTACTCCCGCCAAAGCAGAATCTCAGCCCGTGACGTCGATGCGAGTCCGTGCCAGATACGCCACGAACCCCACGATCAGGCATGCGAGCACGACGCTGACCGGTCCGTAGCCGAACCCCAGGCCGCCGCGTGCGGCCGGCACCGACATCCAGTCGGCAAACGATGCCCCCAGCGGCCGGGTCACGATGTAGGCAAACCAGAACGCGAAGATCGGGTTCCAGCCGAACCGCCAATGCCCGACAGCGGGCACCGCGATCAGCGCCGCAAACATGATTCCCGACCCGAGGTAGCCCAGCCCCAGCGTGCGGGCTGTCATGTCACCCGCAGCGGTACCGAGCGCGAATGTGGCCAGCACCGCGGCCCAGTAGAACAGCTCCCGCCGCTGAGTGAGGATGCTATGGATCGAGAGGGTCAGCTCCGAGCGCTGCCACGTCACGAACACGACCGTGAGCACGGTGGCATAGAACGCCGTCGAGACGACGTAGGGAATGCCGAGCCCGACGTGGAGGACGTCGGCGGCCATGGTGCCGAACACCCCCACCATCGCCACGGCGAGCCAGTAGATCCAGGCGACGTACCGGCCCGCGCGCAGCTGCCACACAAGCGCCGCGGTGAACACCGTTGCGCCGATCACCACCGCGACCGGCGGGCCGAGACGATGCACCAGGAAGTCGGAAGTGCTCTCCCCCATCCCCGTCGTGAGCACCTTGATGACCCAGAAATACACCGTGATCTCCGGCACCCGGCTGAGCCCCACGCGGGCCTGTGTACGGGCCGCGGGTGCATCGACCCGCGGGGTGGTGAGTTCGCTCATTCGGCGCATGGTTACGGGCCGTTTTGAACGATTCATGAGGATGATTAGTCACGGATGTGAGCACAGGCTCCGGCGCACTCGTTGCGGGAGTTACAGGAATCCCGGCGTATGTGTTGAAAAGCATCCACGTGTCCACCAAGACGCGCACGAGGCGGGTACGAGGCTGGCTGTCGCGTACCGAAGCACGTTCCCCCGAGCTCGCCGAGCCGCCCGAATCGCGGCCGCCGGCCACGCCGTCGTCGCGCCTTACGGATCCCGCACCCGACACCCAGGTGGTCGTTTCGGAGTTCCATCAGGCGAATCGCGGCGCGTACCTTGCGTCTCTCGAGGAGATCGGCGAAAAGTGGCTGGTGCGGCTCGACGCCACCGCAGAACCTCACGACTGGGACGTGCTCACCGCCTGGGACGGCCGCATCCACGACGCTGCCGGGGCGGCATCGAGCGCCTGGGAAGCGCGGCACAATCTGCTGAACCCGGCACCGCTGTGGCTCCGGAGCCGAGCCGGGCTGGTCGCCTGGCAAACGCGTTTCATCACCGAGCGGGTGGCATTTTTGCGCAACCTTCGCGACGACCTCGAGGGGTACTGGTAACCCCACGGCGGGCGCGGATCGCGATATGCTCAGATCCTCGGTTAACCGTGGGTGGAGATGGGTGTGGGGATCGGGTAGTGATCGTTCACGTGTGTAACGACACCGGCTGGTGTGTGCCGCCGGCCAGAGCTTTGCGGATCCTCGCCTCGAACCAGGCGAGCTCCTTCGGCGATCCGATCGTGCGCATGTACAAGAACGAGGACGGAATCCAACGTCGCCTGCGGATCGTCCTGCCGAAGGCAACCAAGCAGCAATGCCGCCAGATCGCGGCCGGAATCGTGCTGCAGGCCACCGCGGCTGACCGGCTCGACTAACGAACAAGGAGTGAGGATGAGCGACTACGCAGTAATCAATCCGGCCACCGGAGAGACGGCCAAGGTCTACCCGACCATCACCGACGCGGAGCTCGCGGCCGCCATCGCGCTGGCCGAGAAGGCGCACAAGCAGTGGTCGCGATCAAAGACCGTCGAGGAGCGCGCCGCGCTCGTCCGGCGCGTGGGCGAGCTGCACTCCGAGCGGCGTGAGGAGCTGGCCGCGATCGCAGTGCGCGAGATGGGTAAGCCCATGGATCAGGCACTCGGCGAGGTCGACTTCTGCGTCGATATCTACGGGTACTACGCCGACAACGCCACGGAGTTCTTGAAGGACGAGCCGATCAATCTGCTCGCCGGCGACGGCACCGCAATCATCCGCCGCAGCTCCCTCGGAGTGCTGCTGGGGATCATGCCCTGGAACTTCCCGACCTACCAGGTCGCCCGGTTCGCGGGCCCGAACCTGATCATCGGTAACACGGTGCTGCTCAAGCACGCACCGCAGTGTCCCGAGACCGCAGAGGCGCTCCAGAAGATCTACCTCGAGGCGGGCTTCCCCGAGGGCGCCTACGTCAACATCTATGCGACCAACGATCAGATCGCAACCGTGATCGCCGACCCCCGCGTGCAGGGTGTTTCCCTCACGGGCTCGGAGCGTGCCGGCGCCGCCGTCGCCGAGATCGCGGGCCGCAACCTGAAGAAGGTGGTGCTCGAGCTCGGTGGTAGCGACCCGTTCATCCTGCTGAGCACCGAGGATCTGGACGCGACCGTGGAGTCTGCGGTCTCTGCTCGCCTCGACAACACCGGACAGGCGTGCAACGCCGCCAAGCGCTTCATCGTGATCGACGATCTGTACGAGCCGTTCCTCGAGAAGTTCACGGCGGCGATGCTGGAGACAACGCCCGGTGATCCCACCGCCGATGACACCGTGCTCGGACCGCTCTCGTCCAGCACGGCCGCCGATCGGTTGCAGGAGCAGCTCGATCGCGCCGTCGCCGGCGGCGCCAAGGTCACCGTTTCGGGTGAGCGCAAGGGCAACTTCTTCCCGCCGATGGTGCTGACCGACATCGCATCCGACAATCCGGCACGGCGCGAGGAGCTGTTCGGGCCGATCGCTTCGGTGTATCGAGTCGGGTCCGAGGACGAGGCGGTGACGCTTGCCAACGACATTCCCTTTGGTCTGGGGTCGTATGTCTTCACCACCGATTCTGAACAGGCTTCACGGATTGCCGACAAGCTCGAGACCGGCATGGTGTTCGTGAATCTCGTCGGGGCAGACGGGGCCGAGCTCCCGTTCGGGGGAGTCAAGCGCTCTGGCTCGGGTCGTGAGCTCGGGCGTTACGGCGCCGACGAGTTCGTCAACAAGAAGCTGATTCGCGTCGGCTGAGCATCCGGCGACGTGCGGCCCGCCATCTCGCGGGCCGCACGTCGCATGGCTGCTACCCTTGAAGCTCAGGGAATGCCCGCCGCTTGTCGCGCTAGTTGAAGGCTTCCGGTAGCTCGCTGACTCTCCGCGACGGCCCGTCCGAGGTCGTCCGATCAGGAGGTTGCTATGAGCCCGAACCCTCTCGTGCCGTCCGATCCGGTGGCGTCCGAGTCGCCGATCGCCGACCCGCCAGACGTCGATGCACCGGCCCCGGTGCTGACGGTGTTTGCCCTCAAGGAGCAGCTTCCCCGCGGCTCCCGGGCTGCCCGCCGACCGTTGACGGTGGCCCAGTTCAACCTCGGAGAGATCCATGGCAAGTAGCGTCACGATCCTGGACGCCGGCGCGAAAGCACCGGCCGGCGGGGAATACCGCGTCGTGAATCGACACGGGCACTATCTCGGTCGCAAGGTGACGTGTGCGGAGGGTCATCGTTTGCCGGCCACCGAAGCGCAGTACGAGTGGGGCTGGGTATTCCACAACACGGAGGCCACCAATGGCGATTAAGTTCAGCACCGGCACGCGACCGCCCGGGTATGAGCCCGGCGAACGTGTCATCATCCGCATCCCGTATGACTCCGTCCCCGAGGAGCACGCCGACGTGCGCCGCAAGCTGGCCGCGGGTTGGATTCTCGGCGAGGTCACAGGCGACGACGGCTCACTGTTCAAGTTCGCCGGTATCTACCCGCCCAAACCGGCGGCATAGGCATTTCACGCGACCACGACTCGCGGCGCGAGCCCGTGCGACCCTAGCGGCAGCTCATTCACCGCGATGGGCCGCCGCGAGCACAAAGACGATCAGTGCTGCGATCAGCACCACCACGAACGCGACGTCACGCATCCGTCCGGGCGCCCAGCGCCTCGGGCAGCGACGACTCGGCGATCTTATGCCAGCCCGACGCAATCAGTTCCTGGACAAACGTGTCGCGGTCGAGCTCGGGAAACTCCCACGAGTAGATCGCGCCGAGACTTGCCGTCGGGATTCCGCCCTCCACGCGCGAGGCAATCACGACCGTTGCGACCCGGCGTCCAGCGGGGACCACGTCATCCGCCCCCAGGCTCACCCAATCGAGTTCGGAGATGTCCTCGAAATACTGCCGGGCCAGATGTATCACCCCGTCGTCGGCGCCGCGTCCATACGTCACAACCAACAACTGGGCAAGTGTGGCCATTCGGGCGCAAACACTCTCATGTGTCTGTGAGAAACCTCTGAGATTTATGCTTAAACCCCCGCCTGTGTGTGACTAACTACCCGATCCGGTGGTTCTGTTTGCCACCGACCGACCGCGCCGATACTCTCAATCCGGGAGGCCACTAAAACAGGGGGACGAGAATGCCGGGGTTTCGTTTGCTGGGGCGACGCTGTGCTGCGGTAGCGGCGTTGGGAGTAACCGTGGTGGGAGTCGCCACAGCGTCGGCGGCGGTGGTGCAACCGCACATCACGCCGACCTGGCAGACCAACGGGCGGGTGACCTCGATGAAGGTCGTCGGCAACATCGCCTATATCGGCGGCAGGTTCACATCGGTGCGCCCTGCCGGCGCCGCCGCCGGCACCGGCGAGGTGGCGCGAAACCACGTGGCGGCGATCAACGTGGCGACCGGCACCCTGCTGCCGTGGGACCCCGACGCCAACGGCGTGGTGCAAGCGATCGCCGTGAACGGCAAAACCGCCTACCTTGGCGGAGCCTTCACGCAGGTGGGCGGCAAGTCCCATCCCCGGCTCGCGGCCGTCAACCTGACCACGGGCGCGGCCAACGCCACATGGAAGCCGACCACCGACGCCCAGGTCATGACGCTCACGCTGAACACGGGCATCCTGTACGTGGGCGGCCAGTTCACCACGATCAACTCCTCCGGGCATCCGTACTTCGCAGCGCTCACGGCGCTCACCGGCGCGCTCGACACGTCGTTCGGCGGCTCGGCTGACGCGGCGGTCACGGCGTCGACGATGACCGCCGATCACACCAGGCTTGTCATCGGCGGCGACTTCACCCACATCAACAGCTCGGCACAGAATCACATCGCGGCGCTCAACCCCGCATCCGGGTCGCCATTCGCGTGGGCGACCCACACCTCCTACAGCATCGTCGATCTCGCGGCTGACGCCAACGGCGTGTATGCGGCCGGGCTTGGCGGCGGCGGCACCTTCGCGGCATTCAACCCCACGACCGGGGCACAGCGCTGGCAGGAGGGCACCGACGGCAACGTCCAGGCGATCGCAGCGGTGGGCGGCGAGGTGTACGCCGGCGGCCACTACGGCAACTACTGCGGCCTCCAGAGTGGGAACCACACCTGCCCGGCCCCGATCAAGCGTCTGAAGCTGCTGGCGGTCGATGAGATGACCGGCGCACTCCAGCCGTGGGCCCCGAACGTCAACAGCGTGCTGGGCGTGTTCAGTCTCGGAGCCGCGAACGGCGGGCTGGTTGCCGGTGGCGACTTCACGAAGATCTCCGGCACCTTGCAGCAGGGATTCGCGAGGTACGCGCCGTAAAGACGGTTGTTCATAAATCGTTCACGATCGTCGGGCACTATCCGGCAATGCGTGGCTCGGCACCTTGATCGTCGTTCTGGCGGCAGCACCCATAAGTTACGCGCAAGCGATCATCCTCGGGTTGATCCAGGGTGTGGCGGAGTTGTTCCCGATTTCGAGCCTCGGACAGAGCGTGGTGCTCCCGCACCTGTTCGGCTGGAACATCCATCAAAACGATCCGTACTTCCTGTCGTTTCTGGTGGCAACGCACCTGGCCACGGCGCTGGTGCTGCTCGGGTTTTTCTGGGCTGACTGGGTGCGCATCTTCAAGGGGCTTGCGCGCTCGGTCGGCGACCGCGCGATCGCAGAGGACAACCCCGACGGGCGGCTTGGATGGCTCTTGATCGCGGGCACGATTCCGGCCGGCGTGCTCGGCCTCGCCCTTCAAAACCCGCTCCGTGACCTGTTTGCCTCAGCCCAATCGGCAGCGTTCTTTCTGATACTCAACGGCGTGCTGCTCTACGGCGCGGAGCGGTTGCGACGCCGCGCGCCAGTCGCCCAGCCGGTCGATGGCGTTGCCACCGATGTGCGCGTGGCCGAGACCGTCGGATGGGGCTCGGCGTTTGCGATCGGAGCAGCCCAGGCACTCGCACTGATCCCCGGCTTCTCCCGGTCAGGGGCGTCGATGGCGGGCGGCCTGCGGGTGGGGCTCTCGAACGAGGACGCCGCCCGGTTTGCCTTCCTGCTGGCCACCCCGGTGATCGGCGCGGCGGCCGTGCTCAAGCTCCCCGACCTGTTCGGCTCGGCCGGTGACGGCGTGCGCGGACAGGCGCTGGCGGCGTCGGTGTGCGCGGCCTTCGCCGCCTACTTCTCGGTGCGGTACCTGATGCGCTACTTCGAGACCAGCCGGCTGACACCGTTCGCCGTGTTCTGCCTGTGCGAGGGAATCATCCTGAGCGTCTACTTCGCGCGCTAGCCACTCGCGAGGCCGAGCTCGGGGCGCATGTCGGGAGCGCTTGCCGCCGCCCCGAGGTAGTTGCCGACACCCGTCAGATCTTCGGTGAGGCGCAGCAGCGAGTAGTGGTCGAAGTGTCCGGCGGCAGTCGTGTGCGCGGGCACGAACCTGCTCGCGACGATGGTGGCGAGATGGTTGGTCGGATCGGCGCTGGAAGATGTGTCGGCGGTCAGGATCACGGTGAGGCTGCCGCTCTGGTAGTCGGGCGAGGCGAGGATTTTGGGGAGCCAGGCCGCCATGAAGCGATCCTCCTCGACGACCTGGGGTGTGCCGCCACAGGAATCGTGACCGTCGTTGCAGAGGTTCGGTGCGACGAAGCTGTACGCCGGCAGCGAGCCGCCGCGGAGATCGGATGCGAGCGCCCCCTTCGCGGTCGTTCCCATCGGCACGTCGTACTTCGCGCAGTCGGCGCGCTCGTTGACGTAGTAGACCGCCGGATTGTGCCGCGGTACGTACTCCCCGGCGTCGGATCCGAAGCAGTTCGAGGGCATGCTTTCCGCATAGCTTTTCCACGAGAGACCGGCGGTGATCATCTGGCCGAAGATGCTCGGGTCGGTGCTCTGACAGTCGGCGGCGGGTGTGCAATCGGAGCCGCGCCGGCCATCACCGGCGATCGACTGCGGCGCTGTGCCGGAGGTCATCTGGATGTAGTTCGGCAGGCTCGGGAATTGGATGCCGTGGTAATCGGTGGCAAGCGCGCAGCCATTGGCCAACGCGTTGATGGTGGGAGCGTCCTTCGACCCGATCACGCTGCCGAAGGTCGTGTTCTCCATCACGATCACCATCACCTTGCCCTTGGCAGGCGGGGAGCCGGTCATCGAGCCGCAGGGTGTGCCGAGATCGGCGGCCTTCGCGGTGGACGCCGAGCTCGCGCTCTTCCCCGAGCAGGCCGCGCCCGCAAACACGGCGATCGCGACGGCGACCGCGTACGCCAACTTTGCAGTGCTGGGTGACGTTCGATAACGCACTGTTTTACACCGTAGCGGGTTCGTACAATTCTCAGAGTTTACTCACAGATCGAAACATAAATCTGAGACGGCGGCGGTCGAATACATCAGAAACTCACGGAACCTTGACGTCATCCATACGAGTCTCAGGGTCTTCTCAAGCCACTGACCCTACCCTGCCGCAACGCCAACGCCACCGTAGGAGCTTTATGCTGTCCCCCCGTTTCACCCGCCTGTCCGTTGCCCTGGTCGCCAGCCTCGCATTGTGGGCTGCAGCCGTCGCCACTCCCGCCACCGCACAGGCGAGCGTGTGCGGCCATCGCGGTCACTCGCGTATCACTCACGTGGTCGTGATCGCCTTCGAGAATCACTCCTACGCGCAGGTACTCGGACGGCAAGCGCCGCCGTCGTATTTCAAGAAACTGGCCGGAAGTTGCGGCTCGGCAACGCGCTTCCACGCGGCCCACGTACCTCGCAGCCTGCCCAACTACATCGCCGCGACCAGCGGCAGGGTCACGATCACCGGGGATTGCACCCCCAGCCGATCGTGCCGGTCAGGCTCGCAGAACATCTTCTCGCAGCTCGGGCCCAGGAACTGGCGGCTTTTTGCCGAATCGATGCCCGGCCGATGCGTCGCCCAAAACCGTGGACAGTATGTGCCGCGACACGCGCCCGCCGTGTACTACACCAGAATCCGCCGGTCGACCTGTAGACGCGACATGCTGCCGCTCCCGAAAACCCCCAAGCCTCCCCGCAGGAAGTTCACGTGGGTGGCCCCGAACCTCATGCACGACATGCACGACGGAAGTCTCGGTGAGGCCGCAACCTGGCTGCATCACTACCTCGCCGGTACGCACGGGTTGCTGCGCTCCCGCGGGTATCGCTCGGGCCACACGGCAGTTTTCGTGTGGTTCGACACGGGCTCTGGAAGCGATTCACTGGGTACGCCCATTCCGCTGATCGTGGTCTCACGGCACACTCCACGCCGCCACTTCACAAAGGCGATCACCAACTACCAGCTGCTGCGCACCTGGGAGGGCCTCTTCCGCCTGCCCTGCATCAACCTCACATGCCGTGCGCACACCCTGACCCGCACGTTCCGCCTTCGCTAACCGTCGACGAGGAGACCTTGCAAGGGGCCGAGCAGCCGCGCTGATCGTCGTGAGACATGATCAAGCCGGGTGACCCGGTGAGTTGCCGGAAGCCCGGCCACCCGCCTGCGATGCTGCTCCTCGGCGCGGGGGCGCCAGCGGTCGTCGATCAGGTCGATGGGGTCGCCGGAGACGTCTCCGACCTCACACTCGAGGTGCTCTGCCCACAGCCACTGGCGTGTGTCGGCGACCAGCTCCGCGTCGTCTGTGACGATGGCTGCCTCGCTGTCATTGAACATCGAATGGTCGTTGAGATTGGCCGATCCGACGATCAGCAGGCGGTCGTCGAACACGGCGACTTTCGCGTGCACGTAGATCAGATCCGCCAGCCTCCCGGCCGGCGCGTACAACCCACAACCAAGCACCCGATCGCCCCCGGCATCGATCAGGTCGCCGAGCGCCCCGCGCGTGTCGTCGGCACCGCCGTACGGCGCGCCGGGGAGCACGATCAGGAGCCGGAAACGGTCGCTCGGCGGCTTTCGGACTTTGTCACACAGCAGCTGGACGATCTCTGGTGACCACAGGTACTGGGACTCGATGTAGATGAAACGCTCGGCCGACTGGATCGCGCGGGCGTACGTCTCGAGAATCGAGAACGAGCCGCGCGGCAAGGCCGGATAGCAGTTCTCTGGCACGGTTCGGATGAACTGGACTCGCGACGTGCCGGCCTCCTTCGGTTCCGTGGGAGGCGACAGCTGCTCGCCGGTGACAGCATTCCAGCGCAGCACGAACTGCGCGGCGACGTCGGCCACCACCGGCCCACGCACGAGCGATGCGACGTCATGCCACCCGACACCAACGCGTGATGGGTGCAGCGAGCTGTCGCGGCGATCGCCGGCCAGCGCGGTCAGGTCGATACCCCCGACGAACGCCAGCTCACCGTCGATCACGATCGTCTTCTCGTGATGGCAGTGAAGCGGACGCTCGCGCGTGTCCAGCTCGCATCGGATCGGACCGGCGCGCAGCAGCTCCTGGCGCACCGCGCGGGCCATCCGTCGCGACGGTCGAAACAGTGGCAGCGGAGCTCCTCCCCACAGCAACACCCGCACATCGATGTTCTGGGCGACCTCGGCGAGGAGGTTCCGCACCACCACCGGCACGCCATCCTCCTCGGCCATCACGAACTCGGGCGACAGAAACCAGCCGCTGAGATGGATCGAGCTACGTGCGGCGCGCATCTCCTTCACCATCCGGGCGAGGGCGACCTCCCCATCGATCAGGATCTCTACGTGGTTGCCGTCGCGTGGTGGCGGGGCGGTGGTCGCCCAGGCGCCGGGTGGGGCATCGAGTGGGTGCTGGCCCAAACGTGCGAGGCGTCTGCGGTGGTTGGCGACGACCCCCATCGAGACCGCGTCACCGATGGCACGATCAACCCGAAGCACGGACCGACGATACGACATCACTGCACTTACCCCGACGCGTTGGTTCCTAAGAAATCGGGAACGGGTTTGCGCCGACGGCCGAGTTCAGCCGCGAGAAGCCCCAGGCGTCCTCGAGCCCGGCAAGCAGACCCGGGTGGGTGTAGAGCTGAGAGTTGGTCGCCCCCTTGGCGGCCGTCCCCCCGATCGCGATCGTCGCGACGTGCTCATCGGCGCTGTTGCCCTCATCCCAGGTGAGGATGACTTCGGCTCCGGCGTTCAGCATCGCAGGAACGTTCGCGGCGAGCCAGGCATCCCCGCTGGCGATCTGAACGGGGTGCCCGGAGCCGTCGTGCATGTCGTTGGTGAGATTGGGCACCACATACGAGAACGATCGCAGATGGCTCGGAGAGAACGATGAGTACGGCATGACATTGGCGCACGCGGTCGGGTTCGAGGTGATGTCGTTGTAGTACACGGCCGGGTTGTGACCCTTCTTGTACGAGCCCGTGTCGTTACCGGTGTAACACGTGCTCGGCATCGACTCCTCGTACTCTCCCCAGCTGATGCCCGCCGTTTGGAGCTGGTTGAACAGGTTGTTGGAGCCACTCGTCGAACCGGTCAGCCCACTGGTCATTGCCAGGTAGTCCGGGAGGCTCCCCGGGGCGGCCTGATAGTTGGTGTAGAGGGTGCCATTGGCGATCATCGACTGGATGTAGGGGGCGCTCGAGCTGCCGACGATCTCGCTGTAGGGCTTGTTCTCCATGAGGATCACGATGATCGGCTCGGCCGGACCGGAGGTGCTGGCCGGCTGCGTCGTGACCGTTGCCGGTGGCGTCGACTGCGCCGAGGTGTTCGGCACCGCGTCAAACGCGTCAACGGTGTAGGAGTACTGCGTATTGGCAGAAAGCCCGGTATCCGTCCACGACGTCGTCGAGCCGCTCACCGACTTGACCTTCACACCACCACGAAACACGTCATAGCCCGTGACACCCACGTTATCCGTCGACGCCGTCCACGACACCGTCACCGACGACGAGCTGTTGGCAACCGCACCGACGCCCGCCGGCACACTCGGCGCCTGCGTATCCCCCGCCGCCGGCGGAGTCGTGACCGTGGCCGGTGGCGTCGACTGCGCCGAGGTGTTCGGCACCGCATCGAAGGCATCCACCGTGTAGGAGTACTGCGTGCTCGGCGAAAGCCCCGTATCCGTCCACGACGTCGTCGAGCCGCTCACCGTCTTGACCTTCACGCCATCACGGACCACGTCGTACCCGGTCACGCCCACGTTATCCGTCGATGCCGTCCACGACACCGTCACAGACGACGAGCTATTCGCGGAGGCACCCACCCCCGACGGCACACTCGGCGCCTGCGTATCCCCCGCCGCCGGCGGAGTCGTGACCGTCGCCGGTGGCGTCGACTGCGCCGAGGTGTTCGGCACCGCATCGAACGCGTCAACGGTGTAGGAGTACTGCGTATTGGCCGAAAGCCCGGTATTCGTCCACGACGTCGTCGACCCGCCCACCGTCATCACCTTCACACCACCACGAAACACGTCATAGCCCGTGACGCCCACGTTATCCGTCGACGGCGTCCACGTAACCGTCACCGACGACGAGCTATTGGCGACCGCGCCGACACCCGCCGGCACACTGGGCGCCTGCGTATCGGGTGGCGGCGCAGTGCCGGTGGTCAGCGTGATGTTGTCGAAGGAGTACGTGGCGCCTGCGATCGCCGGCTTCTCGATCACGTTGACCGTCAACGAATCACCGCTGGTCTTCACGGCGTAATTCACGGTTGCGAAGCTTTGCCAGGTGGACGTCGCAACCGAGCACGACTGGGCGCTTCCAACCGACGTCTGGGTCCCTGCCTTGAGCTCCTTCAGCATCAGGCACACGGTCTGACCCGCGAGTGCGCTTTGAACCTGCCCGCCGAGCTGGTAGGCGACCCCGGCTGTTGCATTTGTGACGGGCTTGCTCGTCGTGTACGCGTACGTCGACGCGGCGCCGGAGCTGGCCTTGAGCTGTGCGGCGTACCCACCGCCATTGCCGGTTGCCAGGCTCAGAGCGCCGCTGCTGCCGCCCCACCCACTCAGCGACCCGGTCCCCTTGCTACCTTCGAACGTCCCGTTCGAGATCAGATTGGTCGCTCCGAGCGCACCGGAGGCGGTGAGTGAAATCGCGGCGACCGCGAGGAGCAATGGAGCGAGAGCTAACGATCTTCGCGCCTTTGTGGCAAAACGCATTCACGTAGTACAACAGATAGCTAAGAATATGTCAAGTTGGCAATTTCCTTCACCAAACTTCTCAGAGAACTCTCACGATTGGTCGCACACGCGATACGTAACTCTCAGGGCGCTCTCAAGATCACTGCCTAGCCTGCGCCAATGTTGAGTTCGTTGGCGGATTGGGTGCAGTCGATGATTGCTGCGCATGGGTTGTCGGCGGTGTTTGTGTTGATGGTGTTGGAGAGTGCGTGTGTGCCGGTGCCCAGTGAGGTGACGATGATTTATGCGGGGTATTTGGTGTCGCAGGGGACGTTTGGGTTTGTGGCGGCGGTGTTGGTGGGGTCGTTTGGGAACCTGGTGGGGTCGTGGATTGCGTGGGCGGCGGGTGCCTATGGGGTGGATGCGGTGTTGGTGCGTGGTGATCACGCGCGTGGTGAGCTGGCGCGGACCCAGCGGTGGTTTGATCGGTATGGGGGGCGGCTCGTGTTTTTTGGGCGGATGGTGCCGCTGGTACGGACGTTTGTGTCGCTTCCTGCGGGGGTTGCGCGGATGCCGCTGGGCCGGTTTTCGGTGCTCACGTTTTTGGGGTGTTTGCCGTGGTGCATCGGCCTGGTTGCGATCGGCAACTACGCTGGCAGTAACTGGCAGCAGTGGGAGCATCGACTCGGCTATCTCAACTACCTGATCGTCGCCGCCATCGCCGCCCTGGCAGGCTTGTGGCTACTGCGCCGACGTCGCCGCATCGCTGTCTAAACGGTGAGGGCGACGTGCTCCGCCTACGACTTTCGGCGTAGACAATTCTCTGTGAAGATCGTCCTCAAGACAGTTTCGGCCGGCGCCGCACGCTCCTAGCATCGATTTGACGAACGACATCAAGCGAGAGGCGCGAGTGTGATCGACGTACAGAATCTGACGAAACACTACGGAGACCGAACGGCGGTGGACGATCTCACGTTCACCGTCAAGCCCGGGATTGTGACTGGCTTTCTTGGTCCCAACGGCGCAGGAAAATCCACCACCATGCGGCTCATCCTCGGTCTGGACAGACCGAGCAAGGGATCAACGACGGTCAACGGAAAGGTCTACCGCAACCTCGAGGCTCCGCTGCACGAGGTCGGAGCGCTGCTGGAAGCCCGCGCCATCCATACCGGCCGAAGCGCATACAACCACCTTCTGGCTCAGGCGCAAACCCATGGCATCAGCCGCGGACGCGTCGACGACGTGATCCAGCTGGTCGGGTTGGAGTCGGTTGCTACCAAGCGCGTCGGTGGCTTTTCGCTCGGTATGGGCCAGCGGTTGGGAGTAGCCGCCGCGCTGCTCGGCGATCCCGCGACACTGATCCTCGACGAGCCGTCCAACGGCCTGGATCCCGAAGGTATTCGCTGGATTCGAAACTTGCTCAAAGGCCTCGCGTCCGAGGGCCGCACGGTGTTCGTTTCGTCACATCTGATGAGCGAGATGGCGCTGACGGCCGAACGTCTCGTGGTCGTGGGCAAGGGACGGTTGATCGCCGACACGACCGTCGAGGAGTTCGTCCGAGGTGCTTCGAGCGAAGCCGCGGTGCGGGTGCGATCGTCCGACGATACGCGGCTCGCCGAGGCGCTGATCGCCGACGGTGCTCGCATCCACGAAGCGGAGCCAAACGCGCTCGACGTTTATGGAAAGACCGGGGAGGAGATCGGTGACCTCGCCCTCGAGAAGGGAATCGCCGTGTACCAATCGGCTGTCCAGGAGATCTCGCTGGAGGACGCGTTCATGCGCATCACCCGCGATGCCACCGAATACACCGGTGACCACGCCGGATCCAGCGATCTCGCTGTCGGGGTGACGGCATGAGCGTGGTCGGTGTTACGCCCGGGCCACGGCGATTGGCGGTCGGCAAGGTAACCCAGGCCCGGGTTATCCGATCGGAATGGACGAAGCTGTGGTCGCTTCGCTCGACTCGCTGGTCGCTTGCGGTCGCGGTGATCGCGATGGCGGGTCTCGGTAGCGTGGTGGCGGCTGTGCAAATGGCGCACTGGAACTCAATGAGTCCCGGCGATCGGCACTCCTTCAACCCGATGGATGTCGCCACCGGTGGATTTCACTTCGCTCAGCTCGCCATCGGCGTGCTCGGAGTGCTCGTGATCAGCGGGGAGTACACCACCGGCATGATCCGTTCGAGCTTCGCCGCTGTACCCCGCCGGCTGCCGGTGCTATGGGCCAAGATGCTCACTTTTGGCGGAGTCACGCTCGCGCTGATGGTGCCCTCGGCCCTGATCTCGTTCGCCGTGTCGCAGGCGATCCTGCGCCAGCACCACGTGCAAACGACCTTCGGAGCTCCGCACGTCGCCCGGGCAGTGCTGGGCACGGCGCTGTTCCTGACCGCGGTGGGACTGCTCGGCGTCGCGCTGGGTGCGCTCGTGCGAAATACCGCGGGCGGAATCGCGACGCTGGCGGGTGTGCTGTTCGTACTCCCGGGGATCGCGGCAATTCTGCCGAACAGTTGGGGCGACTCGATCAACCCCTACCTGCCGTCGAGTGCGGGCGAGGCGATAACGGCAGTCACATCTGATCCACATACCCTGTCGGCATGGAACGGCTTTGGCCTCTTCTGCGTCTACATCGCGGTCGCGATCGTGGCAGCTGCCGTGCTGATGGTGCGGCGCGACGCTTGAAACCACAGGCGACCTAGCATGAACGCTGTGGCCAGCACTCGAGTGGATGAGATCCAGCGGTTCAGCCGCAGGCATCCGACTCTCGTCGACACCGCGGTGGCAGTCGGCGTCGGCCTGCTGGGCATTCCGAGTATCGCCAGTGAGCACCAGCGGTTCGGCATTGTGCTGTCGGTGGCGCTGTGCGCGCCACTCGTCTTACGGCGTCGCTACCCGAGAGGGGTGTTCATCGCCGTCGCGACCGTTGCCCTGGTTCAGTGGGCGCTGGGTGTCCGACTGGGTGCCGACCTGGCCCTGCTGGTCGCTCTCTACACCGTCGCCGCGGTCCAGACCCGCCGCCAGACGGCGGCCGCAGTCGGAGTCGCCGAGTTCGGAGCGTTACTCGCGGCGGCCCGCTGGGCCGACCCGGTGCTGCCGTTTTTCATCGGGCTCTCGGCCATGGTCATCGCCTCCGCCCTGCTCGGCATCAGCATTCAAAACCGGCGCGCCCTGCTCGCCTCCCTGCAGGAGCGCGCCGCTCGGCTCGAGCTCGAACGCGATCAGCAGGGTCGCCTGGCTGCCGCGGCAGAACGGGCCAGGATCGCCAGAGAGATGCACGACATCGTGGCCCATAACCTGACCGTGGTGATCGCACTGGCCGACGGCGCGGTGTTCGCATCACGCGAATCGCCCGAGCAGGCGACAGCGGCGATGGAGACGGTGTCGCGCACCGGTCGCGAAGCGCTCGCGGAGATGCGGCGGCTGCTTGGAGTGCTGACCGACGAAGACGCCGGCCTGCGCTCGCCACAGCCGGGTATCGGCCAGCTCAACCAACTGGTGGACCAGGTGCGCATTACCGGCGTGCCGGTGGGGCTTGAGATCGAAGGCGATCCGGCGCGGCTCCCCTCGGGAGTCCAACTGGCGACCTACCGAATCGTGCAGGAGGCGCTCACGAACACGCTCAAACACGCGGGCCCCGGCGCGACGGCGACCGTGCACGTCCGGTGTGTCAACGGGAGTATCGACGTGGACGTGACCGACGACGGCACCGCACCGGCCACCGAGACCGAGAGTGGCCATGGCCTGTCGGGTATGCGTCAGCGTGCGGCGGTGTTCGGCGGGACGGTCGAGGCCGGACCGGCCCCCGCCGGAGGCTGGCGCGTGCAGGCGCACCTGCTGGTGGAACCACCCAACGGGGCGGCGGAATGAGCGCCACCGTATTGCTTGCCGACGACCAGCCACTGCTGCGAATGGGGTTTCGGATGGTGCTCGAGTCCCAGGATGACATGGTGGTGATCGGCGAGGCCGCCGACGGCCTCGAGGCGCTCGAGCTGACAGCCGAACTCACTCCCGACGTCGTTTTGATGGACGTGCGGATGCCCGGAATGGACGGAATCGAGGCGACGCGCCGGATCGTCGACCAGGGCTTGCCGTCCCGAGTCCTGATCCTGACGACGTTCGACCTGGACGAGTATGCCCACGCGGCACTGCGGGCCGGGGCGAGTGGATTCCTCTTGAAGGATGCGCTTCCCAACGACCTGCTGTCAGGCATCCGCGCGGTCGCAAGCGGAGACGCCGTGGTCGCGCCAAGCGTGACGCGTCGGCTGCTGGACACCTACGCCCACCGGCTGCTGCTCGACTCCGAGGACGAACTCAATCCGGAGCCGCACCTCGAGCCGCTCACCCCACGCGAGCGCGAGGTGCTGATGCAGGTCGCACAGGGGCTCTCCAACAGCGAAATTGCCGCGGCCCTTCACCTCACCGAGGCCACGGTCAAGACCCACGTCGGCAGGATCCTGGCCAAGCTGAGGATGCGAGACCGAGTGCAACTGGTGGTGTTCGCCTACGACATCGGGCTCGTTCGCCCGTCGCCGCGGTGACTGGCCATGTACGACTTAAGTCTGACGCCGGATCGGGCAATGTCACCCTCGCGACCGTTTCCGAATCGGGGGTGCGTAGCTACCCTGCAGGCATGAAACACGCACTTACATGGATCACAGGAATTCTGGTGCTCGTGATGGTCGCTGCCGCATGCGCGAACGCCGACGCCAGCCAAAAACCCGCAAACCCCGCCCAACTGCGACAGTCGGCGAAGGCGTTGTCACACGTCCATTCGTTCGGCTTCCACGCCAAGGTCACGCTCAATGTGAGCGGG
Source organism: uncultured Actinomycetes bacterium (assembly GCA_963708725.1). Lineage (GTDB taxonomy): Bacteria > Actinomycetota > Thermoleophilia > Gaiellales > JAICJC01 > CAVPTL01. The sequence continues at coordinate 115,630 of CAVPTL010000007.1, forward strand.
ACGCCGACGGGCTCGGCCGCGCCAGCCTCGGCGCTCACCGGCAAGGCGACAACGCTGGATATCTCCGGCCACGCCGCCAAGTCCGGCAAGTCTGGCGTGTTCGACGCGACGTTTTCGCTCGAAAACAGTTTGCTTCCGATCAACGGTGAGGTGCGCTCCACCGGTGGTCGCACCGTGTACATCAAGCTCCCTGCCCTGCTCGGTTCGGGCTGGAAGTCGTACACCGTAAAGCCCGGTGCCTTTGCCCATCACAAGCTGGCGGGGGTCAACGAGAACTCCAAGGACGCGGCGGGCGCGGCGGTTGGCCTCAAGCGACTCAATCCGCTGAGCCTCCTGACCAACGTCACCCAGTCAGACAACGGCAACGTCCGCACCCTGTCAGCCGACCTCGATCCGGCCAAGTTGGTTGCGGCGGTCGAGTCGCTGGCGGCCGGCTCCCACCAATCACACGCGGGCCAGATCGGCCAGCTTGGGTCGGCGATCAAGGTCGCTCATGGGTCGGTATCGGTTGACACCAATACCCACCTTCCGACCTCCATCAGCACCGAGGTCGCAATCACGACCCCCCACGCGTTGGTACACCGCGCGATGGGCATCACCGGCTTCGATCTCAAGACCGACGTCACATTCGACAGCTGGAACCAGCCCGTTCATGTGAGCGTTCCCGCAAACGCAACTCCGCTCGCGCTGAATCCGCAGTCGCTGCTGTCGCATTCAGGCCTCAGCCTCGGCTGACCACGAGCCTTGGGGTGGGGCGGCGCTACGCCGCCCCACCTCCACCGTTGGCTAACCCGACCGACCGCGACCGCTGGGTCAGCCGATAGCCGCCGTAGGTCGCACCGGCCACCAGGGCGGCACCGAAGACGCTGGAGGTCGGAGAGCACGCGCTCATCCGCCACCCCGCCGATCTTCCGTACCCGTTTCACGGGCATCCACCAAACACGGTGAATAACGGTGCCTGGCACCGTTATTCACCGCGACTCCCCCGTTGAGAGCTATTCCTTGAAGGCGCCGAAGCCCTGCTGGGCAACTCCGCCGAGCTTGGTGAAGTCACCGCCAGTGGCGACATACCCCGAGCCCGCGGCTATCGTGAACGTCCCCAGCGAGCTGTTTGCGGAGGGGTGCCACGACTGGAGGGCACCGGTGGTCGAGTCGACCGCCATCAGGTGGTCACGGGCGGCCGCGCCCTGGCCTGTCGCCGGGCAGGCGTTGAATCCCATCACCGGGCCGCAGTAGGTGTTGAAGTGGCCGGGGATATAGAGCACGCCATCGAGAACCGCGACGCCAACCGTATTCCCGTCCGCGCCGGCCTCGAAGATCATGCTGCCGGCCGAGCTGAACTTCAGCACCGTGCCACCGTTACCCGTGCCGGCCGCATACACGCCAGAGCTGTCGCTTGTGAGCGCGACGATGTCGAATGGGTGCGAGCCGCTTCGTGTCGGCCCGTGCCAGGCCCACGGCAGCGTCGCGCCGGTGGTCGGGCTGACCGCCCCGATGGCGTTACTCGAAGCACTGTTGAGCGAGTTGAACGCCCCGCCGAGCACGACCTTGTTGGTGCCGTCACCGGTGGTGGTAATCGCGTCGACCGGTCCGTCGGTGACCGGAGCCCATCCCGCGTTGAACGCTCCGGTCGTGGGGTTGAGCGAGGCCACGTTGGCACGAGGCGCGGTGAACGTGCCGCCGACGTACAGCTGGCCGTTGGACATCGAGATGCCGCGCACGCCGGCGTTGATCGTCGACTTAAAACCTGTGATCAGCGCGCCGGTGGTGGCATTCACCGCTGCCAGATCCTTGCGGCTCTTGCCGCCGACCTTACCGAACGCGCCACCGAGGTAGACGGTGCCGCCGTTGACGTAGAGCGCCGCGACCGTCGCACTGACGTTGGGATTCCAGGGCAGGACCGCCCCGTTGGTGAGATTGATCGCGGCGGCGTGATTGCGTGTGACCTCTCCGGTTCCAGCTGCCGCTCCGGCGGGTCGCACCGAGGTGAACTGACCGCCGATGTATGCGGTGGTGCCGCTGATCACCACGGCGCTTACACGGCCGTTGGTCTGATAAGACGAGATCGGCGTCGAGCCGACAACCGCAGCGTCGGCGACACCGACGAATACCGTCAGTGCGGCAACAACTCCCAGCAACCCCGCAACCCGCAATCTGCGCATTCCCAGCCTCCCAGCCGAATGTCGTAAACGATGCCCATCGACCACGTCAACGGCCATCCGCCGACGTGTCCAGCAGTCGTGAGAGCGATCGAACCCCAGCAAGCGTTCGTGGCAAAACGCCGTAACGTACTAGAGCAGGCATCGAGGAACCTGTCAAGTGACAAACGGGTGGGTAGCAAGTCATAAACGGGTGGGGGAACCCGTATTGCGCGCAGCCACGTAGCGTAAGTGTTCTCACGAGATTCTCATAAAACTAGGAGCCAAGCGTGCACCATGTCGGTATTTGCGGCATTTCGATTGTGTGGTCTGCGTAAAACGGTCGTAAATTCACCTTCCAATAGCTTGCAAAAACACCTCCACCGCCGACAAGGTGTGTAGATGCGACGCCTCCTTCCGTTCCTCGCCGTATCGCTGCTGCTCGTCGGTAGCGCCGCCGCTTCGGCCTCCGCCGTTCACGGCCATGCCCACAAGAAATCGACGTGGCACGCCGTCTACAAGGGCGACTTTGCGTCGGGGTACAGCAAAAAGATCTGGACGCGCTACAACGGCACTCCGTCGTGCTGCTCGGCGACGCGCTGGACGCGATCGCACCTGGTGGCAAGGCACGGCATCATGAACCTCGAGAACTATCGCCAGGGCGGCCGCTGGTACTCGGCGGGGATGTCGATGGGGAAGTCCGTGAACCTGACCTACGGAAAGTGGTCGGTGCGGTTTCGGATGGACCGCGGCAGAGGCGTGGGTATGTGTCTCGCGCTGTGGCCCCGGCACGGGTGGCCACCGGAGATCGACTTCGCCGAGGAGTCATCCAAGTACGGCAGCCGCCGCACCGAGACGGGCACCCTTCACTATGGAGCACACAACTCGCAAAACCACGCGCGGGTCAATGCGGACTTCAGCAAGTGGCACGTGATGAGCGTGGAGTGGACGCCGGGCAAACTCGTGTATCTGCTCGACGGAAAGCGCTGGCACACGGTGCGCGGCGCCGCGGTACCGCACCAGCCCATGCACCTGTTCATGCAGACGCATGTGGGCTCGAACGGAAGCTCCGGCTACATGCCGGCGACGACACTCTCACGGCACGTCGACCTGCACGTCGACTGGGTGCGCGTCTATCGGTGGGTTGGTTAGGCGCCGAGCTGCGGTAAGGGCTCGGTCACCGCGGGCAGGCGGATCGAGAAGCTCGCGCCGTCGATCGTGAATGATCCCCCGTGTCGCTCGGCGGTGACACGCACCAGACCGAGGCCCAGGCCGGCGCCGTCGTGGCCGATGCTATTGGAGCCTCGCCAAAACCGGGTCGTGGCGAGCTCGATGGTCGCATCCGGGATTCCGTCGCCGGCGTCGGTGACGGTGAGCACGACATCCTCGCCATCGCGCTCCGCGCTCAGCACGATCGGTGCATCGGCCGGGCCGTACAACTTTGCATTCTCGATCAGGTTCGTGAGCGCCCGCTCGATCGCGTCGGCATCAGCGCGGACGACCAACCCCTCTTCGGCGCGGAGCTCGACCCGTGGGTCGGTGCTGAAACGATCGAGCACGTCGTACACCATGACGGGCTCGGAGGGCTGGCCGGCGGCGTCCTCGCGGGCCAGCGCCAGGAGCCGCTCGAGTAGCTGGGCCAGACGCTCCATATCGCTTTCGAGGTCATGGAAGGCCGCGGCGTCGGCGTCAGCGCCGTGACGCGAGAGGTAGGCCGCATTCCCCCGCAGAGCCGTCAGGGGAGTGCGCATCTCGTGTGATGCGTCGGCGACGAACCGGCGCTCGACCTCACGGGCGCGCTGCAGCGCCTCGAGCATCGCATTCAAGGCTCGGGCGAGCTGCTCCAGCTCGTCGCCCGTGGGCTCGCTGGCAATCCGGCGGGTGGGATCGGCGGTGCGCTGCACCTCCATCACGTCGGCGTTCAGCTGGGACAGCGGTCGCAGTGCCCGGGTGGTCATGATCAGGCACGCGATGGCGGCTATCGCCGCCGCCGCAATTCCGGCGATCAACGTGAACCAACGGGCGTTGGCAAGGCCATCGTCGATCGCGTCGGTCGAGGCCGCCACGACCACGACACCACCACCGCCCGGATCGCCCCCCGCCAAGGGTTGGCGCTCGAGCGGGTGGATGTACACGCGCAGCTGCTGATCCCCGACACGCACCGTGGCGAACCGTGCCTGCCGGCTTTGGAGGACCTCGTCGGAAATCGCCCGAGACGGCAGCAACCGCTCGCCGGGGTGTGTTGAGACGATCTCTTTCCCGTACCGGTTGAGGACCTCGACGTCGGTGCCGACCGTGGGTGGATCTCCCGCCACGTCCCGCGGCCGAAGCGTTCCGGGATGCGCCTCGGCGATCTCATCCACATCGGCAGCCCGTTGCTGCAGTGTGTGGTCGAGCTGCTGGTGCAGCTCGCGACCGAGGATCGCCTGCACGACGATCTCGAGTCCCACGACGCCGATCAACATCGCCACAGCCGCCGCCAGCACCACACGGGTACGGAGCTTCCAGCGCCTCACTGCCGTAGCTGGAAGCCGACGCCGCGAACCGTGTGGATCAGCGGTGGATCGCCGAGTTTCTCTCGCAGGTATGCGACGTAGCGGTCGACGGTGTTGGCGGTGGGCAGCCGACCCTCGCCCCACACGGCGGCAAGCGCCTGCTCACGACTGACGACCTGGCCGGCGCGATTGACGAGCAAGCCCAAAAGCGCCGCCTCGCGGCCGGTGAGCTTGAGCTCGCGGCCGGCACGTGAAGCCGTGCGCGCGGCGGTGTCGACGGTCAGATCGCCGTAGGAGATCTGGTTTTGGGTGCGCCCGCGGCGCAGCAGGGCGCGCATTCGGGCTTCGAGCTCGTCGGTTGAGAACGGCTTGACCAGATAGTCGTCGCCACCGGCGTCGAGGCCGGCTACGCGATCGGGAACCGAATCTCGCGCGGTCAGAAACAGGATGGGTACGAGGTTGCCCTTCTCACGGAGCCGGCGGGATACGGCCAAGCCGTCCATGCCGGGCATGACCACGTCCAGCACGATCACATCGGGAGTCGTCTCCTCGGCGCGGACGAGCGCCGAAGCACCGTCGCCGGCCTCGGTGGTCTCATACCCCCCGGCCTGGAGAGTACGCACCAACATCCGCAGAATCGCGGAATCATCATCCACAACGAGCACCCGTGGTCGCATCATCCCCCCACAATAGCCCTGTCACCGAAGTCCTGTGGACGGGTGTTAAAGGTTAATTCGTGAGAGTTTTCTGAGAGGCGTAACACAACAGGGCGGCGTTAGATCCACTGCTTCGCATATCGAGATGCGAACGTATGCTGTTATCAGGTGGTGAAACCGACCGGGAGTTGGCACCGTGGAAACGTCATTCGTGGAGTGGCTCAATACCGTCATGCACGCCCACCCGTTGATGGCGAGTGTGGTCGTGGAGTTCTCGACCTGGGGCGTTCCGGTGTTTGGCGTATTGGCGGTGGGACTGTGGTTTCTCTCGCCACCCGGCGACACAACCTGGAAGCGCGCGTGCGCGTCGGGGCTGTTCGCCGCCGCCCTGGGCCTCCTGACCAACCAGGTGATCTCTCACCTGTGGGACCGCACCCGCCCGTACGAGGCGCATGCCAGCATCGTGCCGCTGCTCGCGAAGACGACTGACGCGTCATTCCCCAGCGACCACGCGACGGCGTCGCTCTCGATCGCATTCGGGGTCTTCTTCGTATCGCGCCGTGCCGGATGGGTTTTCCTGGCGTTCGCCGCGGTGATCTCGGCTTCGCGCGTGATGGCTGGGATGCACTATCCGACCGACGTACTGGGCAGCCTGGTTGTGTCGGTAACCGCCGGGTATGTCGCGGCTCGAGTGGCCATGGATCCCGTGCTGGTGCCGCTGACCCGAGCGTTGAGCCGGGCAACGGATCCGGTGCTGGCGCGGCTGGCGCACCTGGCCGCGGTGCGACACACCATCCTGCGCCCGCAGATCCGCGCGATCGTCGTGACCGTCGTCAGCGCCCTCGTGCTCGGACGAATCCTCTCCGCGGAGCGTCGCCACCTGCTCGACGAGATGGAGCTGATGGTGCTCGCCGCCTGGGTCGTGATCGCGGTGGTCGCGATCCGCATCAGCTCACTTCGGTTCTGGGCAACCACGACTCCGGGATGAGCGCCGGCGGGTGAACTCCGGAACTCTGGTACTCGTCACCTTTCTCGCGAGCGCCGTGGAAGCGGTCGAGGCGCTCACGATCGTGCTCGCGGTCGGAATCACGCGTGGCTGGAGATCCACAATGATCGGCGTGGGCGTCGCCGTCGTCACCCTGGCGGTCGTGGTAGCCGCGCTCGGGCCTGCCCTGACCGCACTTCCCATCGGTGCGCTGCGGGTCGTCGTCGGCGGCCTGCTGCTCGTGTTCGGGCTGCAATGGCTGCGCAAGGCGATCCTGCGAGCCAGCGGCCATAAGGCGCTGCACGACGAGGACGCGATCTACCGGGACGAGGCCGACGCCGCCCGCGCCGCGGGAGATGCGAAGGGCTCGGAGATCGACTGGTACGCGTTCACGGTCAGCTTCAAGGGCGTGCTGCTCGAAGGCCTCGAGGTCGCCTTCATCGTGGTCACCTTCGGCGCCAATGGCTCCAACGTCCCGCTGGCCGCGGCCGGCGCGGTGGCGGCCGTGCTCGCCGTCACGGCCGTCGGAGTGTGGCTGCGCACGCCCCTGGCGCGCGCCCCGGAGAACACGATGAAGTTCGCAGTCGGGTTGTTCCTGGTCACGTATGGCTCGTTTTGGGCGGCCGAAGGGGCTGGGGTCGAGTGGCCGGGTGGTGACATCGCGCTGGTCGGACTGCTCGCGCTCTACGCGGCTTGCTCGTGGGGCCTTGTGCGCATGCTGTCGAGGCCTCCAGCGCCGCGCCTGGACGCGATCCGGCCATGACGCTGGTGACCGGATTCGGCCGCTTCGTGTACGAGTTTCTGGTCGGTGACGACCCCGTGGTGGCCGTGGGAGTGGTGATCATGATCGCGGCGGTCGCCCTGCTGGAACACTCGGGACTCGCCGGGTACTGGATCGTGCCGCCCGCGGTGGTCGGCCTGCTCGCGGTGTCACTGCGGCGGGCAACCCGCGACGCGTAGCCGGGTGGTCTACAAGACCCCTGGGAGGGTGTCGACCACCCGACCAGCGTCGCTCGAACACCGACGACGCGCTCTCACACATCGGGCGTTCGGGTAGTCAAGTCTTCCACGCCGACCTTGAGAAAACCATGAACCGCCGCAGCTGGATCACGGTGCGGGAAGCGTCATCACAAAAGCGCCCGATCGCACCGTCGCCAGCGGATTGATCTGGGAGTAGGTGACGACGAAGTGGTGTCGGCGGCCATCTGCCTGGGACACGGTCAAAGACGCGCTCGCTCGGCCCGAGGAGAAGTTCCAACGTCCGGTTCCGGTGACCGCGGCGTTGGAGACGAACCTGGCGCCGGTCAGAATCATGCGGACGTTCGAGCCGCTCTCGATCCCCCTGAACGTTCCGCCGTAAAGCCCGCCGCCACGGTCACCGTCATCAGACCACCAGGTCTGCGTGGCGTCGGCCATCGCCTGGGTGGCGACGGTCGCCGCGCGCCGCACCCAGTCCGACGGATTGCCCACGACCACGTGCGCGCGGGCGGCGCCCGCCAACCGCCGCGGGAACGTGCCGGGGGTATGGATCGGCGGGACCCGCGAGGCGCACGAGGCGTCAATCGATGCGAGCTTTCCGGGCGTGGAGACAAACTCGCGCACCACATGCCGCCCGCAGCGGGTTGCGTCGGTCAGCAGGATGTCGCCCTCGGTGGCGGTGTGGACAGCGTTTTTGAGCACGACCAGGCGCGCCGACCGACCGACCTGGCGAAGCACCGCGGGCAGGTCGGACACCGGCGTCCACGAGTCGAGATCACCGCCGATCACCAGTACCGGGATGCGGGCGGGAATCAGCGGCGGCACCCGGCCGGCGGGGGGCTTTGGGTGACCGATGCGAGGCCATTTGAGGCAGGCGGTAAAGGCCTCTGAGTACGCGTTCATCGTGAGCCACTCGTGCGGGGTGAAGGGCTCCAGCGACGCCGCCGGAGCGGCCGCGATCGACGCTTGCAGCTGGGTCTCGCGGATGGCGAACGGCGAACGCATGTCAAACAGCTGCGGATAGTCGACGCAGCTCACCGCGAAGTACTGGCCATCGGAGTAGTCCGCTGCCGAATCGGGGGTTGCGTTGTCGTCCTGGCGGGCTTCGGCGGCAAGCCTCAGCAGGGGCTGCGGGACACCGGCAAGCGCCGCGCGGTCGGCGGCGTCCAGGTCGCGATAGATCAGCGGGTCAAAGCCGGCGTCGGAGGTGAGGTCGACCATCGTTCTCACCGTGACCGACGCACGCACCCGTCCTCCCTCGGGGTTTCGCGTCCACCCGGCGATCGGGGCGCTACGCACTCGGGCAACCACGCGGGCGACCCGGCGCCAGGGATCTCCGCCCGCCTGGCGTGAACAGGCGAGGTCGCGGCTGCACACTCGCCGGAACCCGTCGCGCGCTGTTGTGGCAGTCGAGGCATACCACGGTGAAAGCCTGGTCACCGAGTAGGCGGAGTCGAGCACAACCGAGCGCAGCAGCGACGGATACCTCGAGGCGAACGACTGTGCGAACCACGAGCCGTAGGAGTCGCCGTAGAGATCGACACGGCCGGTGTGGAGCGCCCGGATGACGCCCGCCAGATCACCCGCAGCGTAGGCCGTTGCATACAGATCCGACGCCCCGGCGAGGTGGCGGCCGCAGATCCCCACCATTGCGTTGAAGGCGTTGGTGGCGGTGTCGCCCGCAAACCCTTGCAGTGCCCGGCATCGGATGCGCGCGGTACCGCCGGTGCCGCGGTTATCGACCAGGAGCAGGTTCCGGGTTGCAAGCAGCGGCCGAAACAGTGCCCGGTACTCGGGCGCCGAGCCGGTGGACGGAAATCCCGGCCCACCCTCGACCGCGACGATGGTGCCTGCGGGACGAGCCGTCGCCGGATACCACACGAACGACACGCCGAGCTTACCCGCCGCCGGGTGCGCCGGGTCGATCGGTTCACGGCGCACGCCGCACCACGCTGCCACAACGTTGTGGCAGCGGTGCACGGTCACCGATCCCACCCGCATGGTTGCCGGCGAGGCTGTGGCGGGTATCGCTGCAGCCACCGTGCCGGCCGCGATCGCAGCCGAGACGGCGAGCCGGCGGATCGTGGAGCGGCCTACCATGGAAGGAATCCACAATAGACGAGGGCTGAGCATTGGCGAGCATGGCTGACCTCCACGAGCTGGCCATGGCGTTTCCGGGGGCCACGACCGTGATCAACGACGACCGGCCGCGGTACCTGGTGGACGGCAAAATCTTCTGCATTCACCGCTCGCGGCGGCCAGATGCGGTCGACGCCGAGACCGGCGAGCGGCTCGACGACGTGCTGATGTTCCGGGTGCCCGATGTCGACGTGAAGGAGTTGCTGCTGAGCGACGACCGCGGGATCTACTTCACGACCCCGCACTTCAACGGCTACCCCGCCATCCTGGTGCGGATCCGCGACCTCGACCGGCTCGACCGCGACGAGCTCGGCGACCTGCTGGCCGACGCCTGGCTCACGCGCGCCAAGAAACGCGCCGCCAAAGCATGGCTCGAAACCCACACCGAGCATGAATAACGGTGCCAGGCACCGGTATTCACGAGTTTGCCGATTTCACCATTGGGCAACTGTTAGGCGGCCGGGCGGCTTCCCCGATCACGTGTGGACAGCCGTCCGGCCTTACCGTGAATAAATGGTGCCAGGCACCATTTATTCACGGCGGGGGAGCCAGGCGACGACGTCCAGGCGCCTGGCGAAATGGGCCAGCGGGGGTTCGTCGCCGAGGGTGATGCCAAGCGGCTCGGTCATGGTGCAGCTCGACACCTCCGCCTCGGCCGGCTGGAGCGGCCAGGGCGCGTGATCGATGTCGATTCGGCGCACTCGATCACGCCCATCGGCGGCGTACAGGCAGTAGCGGTCGGTCAGAAACGACTCGAGCGAGCCCGCAGCGCTTGGGACGATCGCACCGGTCGGCCGGTACCGGGCAGCGAGCGCCGCCGGAGGGGCTCCCGAGTGGGTGCGGGTGCTCACGTACGTGAACGCATCGCCCTCCTCACGGATGTCGATACTGGCGTCGTAGTACGGCAACTTCAGCCACCGCCGGGCAATCCGAACAGCCGTCGGCTGGGTCGCATCGAGCGAGAAGAACCACACGCCGGGCTTACCACCGCCGGTGACGTAGGTACGGACGTTGAGTTCGCCGAAATCGGCGAACCGGCGCACCCGAGGCGTGGCACGGGCACTGACATCGGTCATCCGAAACGGCACCACCGCGATCCACGCCTCGCCGTCGAAGGTGTCGAGCGTGAGCCCCTCGGGCAGCAGTGGCTCGAGCGCGGCGGGATCTACCCGCCAGTGCAAGAAGCACAGGTCATGCCAGCGCATCCGCATCGCCCACGGGAGCCGCGACCGCGGCCAGGGCCGGCGCTCACCGCTCAGACAGATCACGCCACGTGAGGCTGAGCTCCGCGGTCATCGTGTCACCGGGATCCAGACTCGCCGGGTCGGGCGCATCACTTGCATACCGGCCGGGATTGTCGGAGGGCTCGAGCGTGAAGGTGTCGATGCCACCCCACAGCGACTCGCCGGGGGCCTTGAAGTCCTGCCACAGGAGCACCGTGTGGTGCGGAGCCGAGCCGAACTCGAACACCAGCTCGCGGCCAATCGAGGGCGCGGTCAGCCGTGCCGAGGTCGCACCCGGCCGCAACAGGATGTGATCGTGGCGATGGTCGGCTTCGGCGGGGATCTGGGACAGATCGGCGTCGCCACCTGCGATCGCCGCGGCCAGCGGCCAGTCGAACGGCTCGCATCGCAGACGGCTGTTGGCGGCATCAAATGGCGGGGCGGGCACGTCCGCGGCTGCAACCTCCATGTGGATGCGCCCACCGGCGAACGTCTCGCGGCGAAAACAGGGATGCTGGCCCCACAGATACGGAGCGGACTCCTCGCCGTGGTTTCGCACCTCGGTGGTCGAGCGCAACGTGGCGCCCTCGACCTCCAGCGTCCTGCGCACCGAAAACGGCGTGCGCAAAGTCGTCGTTTCACACACCAACCGAGTGTCCGAGCGTTCCACCTCCTCCCACGGTAGCCGAGCGACCTCGCCGTGCATAACCGAGAGCGGGCCTTCGGCATCCCCGGGGATCCCGGCCGACGGGAACATCTCGAACCAGCCGCCGACGAAGATATCCATGAACGTCTCGATCGACGCGGCACCGGCCTCGCCAATCGTTCGCGAGATCGTCGCCGGGGAGAAGTTCGGGCGCGCCCAGAGTGCGTCCGCGCCGGAGACGCGATCGATCACCGAGGTCACGACCAGGCCGTGCTCGGGACGGACACGGACGATCAGCTGTTCGGAGGCAAGCTCGACCATGTCAGCCCGCGAATCCCGAGACGGGCACACCCACCACGCCCGGGACGGCCCGAAACACCGAGCCGGCATGGGTCGCCTCGATCTCGGCGTCGGACACATCCAGCGCCGCCGAGGTGATGTAGAGGTCACCCAGCCCCTCGCCGCCGAAACACAAGCTGGTCACCCGCCGGGCGGGAACGTCGATCACCTCCAGCAGCGCACCCTCGGGCGAGTAGCACTGAACGGCGCTGCCCTCCCAGAGCGCGATCCAGAGGTTGCCCTCGGTGTCGATCGAAAGGCCGTCCGGGGTCGCGACGTCGTTGGGCAGTTGCAGCGTCATGTCGCGTCCGTCGGTCGCCTCTCCGGTGGCGGGGTCGTAGTCGAACACCCGCACGACCCGGGTGGGCGAGTCGATGAAATACATCGTGGAGGTGTCCGGCGACCAGCCCAAACCGTTGCCAGTGCCCACCCCACCAACCAGCGGATGGATACTCAGATCGGTTTCGACGCGATACAGCGAGCCGCTCGGGGCCGACCCGTCGTGCGTCATGCTGCCGACCCAGAACCGACCCTCGGGGTCGCACTTGCCATCGTTCATCCGATTGCTCGGGGAACTCTCCACCGTTGCGATCGGTTCGACCTCGGCCACCCCATCGCTGAGAGTGGCGAAGGCCAGGCCGTCGGTGGTCGCGATCAGCAGACCGCCGCGTTTCGCAAACACCGCAGCAGACACGCCTTGCTCCACCACGACGGCCGAGTTCGTGTTGCTGGACGGGTCGAACCGCTGGATCAGGCTGTTGCCGATGTCGATCCAAAGCAGCGTGCCGTCGGTTGCGTCCCACACCGGCCCCTCACCGACCTCGGCCCGATCATGCCACGCGACCTCGCAGTTCATGCGCTCCCTTTCTGGACAAGCGCATCGACCGCTCCGATCGCCCATTCGGCGCCGTCGAGCATGCGCTCGAACTCGTCTTCGCTGAGCGTCAGCGGCGGCTTGAACTTGAACACGTTGGCCCCCGGCCCGGCGAACGCCGTCAGCAGGCCGCGTTCGTAGGCCTCGAGCCAGACCGTCGCACACGCGGCGGTCGCGGGCGTCTTGGTCTCGCGATCGGTCACCAGCTCGACGCCGATGAAGAGACCCGGCCCGCGGATGTCGCCGATCACCTCGAACCGCTCGGCCATCTCGGTGAACCGTTCGGTGGCGCGGCGTCCGAGCTCATTCGCCCGGTCGACCAGCCCCTCGTCCTCGACGACGCCGATCACCGCGAGTGCGACGGCGGCCTGCACCGGATTGCCCTGGGCGCTGACCATGTGCCACGGCTCCCGCTCGACCTCGGGAGTGATCAGATCGCTTCGCACCGACAGGCCGCCGTAGGGCAGCCCTGCGCCAAAGGCTTTGCCGGTGGTGATCATGTCGGGCTCGAGCCCGACCAGGTCGGAGGCCCACATGGCGCCGCAGCGCCCGAGCGCGGTCTGGATCTCGTCTGCGATCAGCAGGATCCCGTTGTCGCGGCAGATCTGCCCGATGCGGGTGTAGTAGTCGGCCTCGAACAGCACGTGACCGGCGACGGCCTGCATCGGCTCGATGATCACCGCGGCGAAGTCCCGCTGTTTCTGGGCGATCGCCTCGAACTCGTCCAGCGATGTCCGCCAATCGGTTCCCGAAGGGGTCGGCCAGGGCTTGTACGCCCCGCCCGAGACCACCTGCGACTGGTTGGGGTTGACGAACGGGTCGGGGATGCGATCGCGCAGCGTCGGCATCCCGCACAACCCCATCGTGCCGATTGACTGGCCATGGTAGGCGCCGGTGAGCGACACCACCCGGGTTCGACCGGTCAGGAGCATCGCGAGCTTGATCGCCGCCTCGTTTGCCTCGCCGCCTCCCGGGCAGATGTAGGTGCGGTCGAGGTTCGATGGGCTGAGCTCTGCGATCTTCTCGCACAGCTGGACGAGCGGCACGTTGTCGAACAGGATGGCGGTCGAGATCAGACGCGCGGCCTGCTCGGCGATCGCCTCCACCACCGCGGGGTGGGAGTGGCCCACCATCGCCGGCCCCATGTTCGACGACAGCAGGTCGAGGTACTCCTTGCCGTCGACATCCCAAAGCCGCGCACTCAGCCCGCGCTCGAACACGATGTGGGGCGCGACTCGGGTCGAGTGAAGGACGTTTCGGTTCGCGGTCTCATAGATGGATTCGGTGATCACGTGCTCACTGCTCCTCTCACGGACATGCTGCTTGGATGGTCATGGGACGGCGATCCGACACACCACCGCGCCGATCTCGGCGGTGTCGCCTTCGGCGAAGCCATACTCGGCGACGACCCCCGCCACGTCGGCCTCGATGGTGGTCGTGAGCTTCTCGGTTTCCACCTCGACCAGCGCGGCGCCGACGATGACCGACTCGCCGATCTCGACGTACCACTCGAGAATCTCGACCTCGGTCGTGCCCATGCCCAGCTTGGGGATGATCACGTCATGCATGCGACATCATCTCTCGGATCACTCCTGCGAGCCGCTCGGCGGTCGGCAGCGGCTCATTCTCGAGGCTGCCGCTGAACGGGATGGCGACATCCGAGCGGGTGACCCGTCGAGGCCGCCCGCGCAGATCGTCGAAGCAGTGCTCCGAGACGATGCTGCACACCTCGGCGGCGTAGCCGCAGCTGCGGTTGGAATCGTCGAACACCACCAGCCGGCCGGTGCGGCGAACCGACTCGAACAGACCCTCGCGGTCGAGTGGAAGCAGCGTCCGCGGATCCCACACCTCGACGCTGATGCCGTCGGCCGCGAGCTCGTCGCCAACGGCGATCGCCGAGTGGACGAGATGGCCGATGGCAACCACGGTGACGTCGGTTCCGGCCCGCTTGATGTCGCCCTCACCAATCGGGATCACGTAGTCGTCCTCGGGCACCTCTCCCCGCGTCCCCAACGCGCCATAGGGAGCGAACACTGCGACCGGATCATCATCGTCGATCGCCGCGCGGATCAGGCCCTTGACGTCGTATGGCGTACCGGGGCACACGACCTTGATGCCGCCATGGACAAGAAACGCGTAGGGGTTATCGGAGTGCTGGCCGGCCAGGCCCGGCCGCGTGCCGGCGGCCATCACCAGGTAGGTGACCGGCACCGATGCCTGGCCACCGAGCATCAGCCGCATCTTTGCCGCCTGGTTCACGAGCTGATCGAAGGCCACGTAGACGAGCGACGGGATCTGGTACTCGACCACCGGGCGCATCCCGGTCATCGCCGCGCCGGTCGCAAATCCGGTGAAGGCGGCCTCCGAGATGGGGGCGTCCAGCACCCGCTCAGGGCCAAACGCGGAGTACAGATTCGCTGTCTCGCCGCGCAGGTTGCCGCGGATGTCCTCCCCGACCATGAACACGTCGTCGTCCTGCTCCATGGCACGATGGAGGCCCTGGTTGAGCGCTTGCAGGTATCGCATCCGCGCCACTACTCAACACCTCTGGCCGGCAGCCCGGAGTACTGGGTCGTGTACATGTGGTCAAGCGCGGTTGCCGGGTCGGGCCAGGCACTCGCGCGGGCAAACTCGGTGGCAGCGTCGAGCTGGGAAACCACCCGAGCCTCGATCGCGTCCACGTCGACCTCCGGCGACATCCGCTCGCGCAGCACCAGCAGGGGGTCGCGCAGGCGCCACTCGTCGATCTCGGAATCGAGCCGGTAGTTGAGCTTCATGTGCCGCTCGGCGGTTTGGTGACCGACGAACCGATAGGTCTGGCACTCCAGAAACGATGGCCCATCGCCGGCTCGTGCCCGGGCCACGGCTGCGGCCGCCGCGCCGTGGACGGCGTGGACGTCCATGCCGTCGACCTGCTGGGACGGAACTCCGGCGCCCTCGGCCCGGCGATAGATCGGTGCGGCGTTGGAGTCATCCACCGGGGTCGTCTGGGCGTACTGGTTGTTCTCACACACGAAGATCACCGGCAGCGACCAGATCGCGGCCAGGTTCAGCGACTCGAGCACGACACCCTGGTTGATGCCGCCGTCGCCGAAGAACGTGACGGCGACCTGTCCCAGCCCTCGCCGCCGGAGCGCAAACGCGGCCCCACATGCGATCGGAGCGCCGGCGCCGACGATGCCGTTGGCCCCGTACATCCCCGACGCGAAGTCGGCGATGTGCATCGATCCTCCGCGACCGGCGTTGTACCCGTCGATCCGGCCCAGAAGCTCGGCCAGCATCCGCGGCTCCTCGCCGCCCTTGGCGATCACGTGTCCGTGGCCGCGGTGGGTGCTGGTGATCACATCCTCACGCTCGAGAGCGGCGCACACGCCGACCGCGACCGCCTCCTGACCGACGTACTCGTGGGTGACCCCGGCGATCTCGTTGTCGTTGACCAGCTCGACCACCCGCTGCTCGAACAGCCGGATACGCAGCATCGTCTCGTAGTACCGGGTGTCGTTCCAGGTGGGAGACGCCACGGCTAGAGGTCTCCGTTGACGAGCCGGCCGCCATCGACGACGATCGTCTGGCCGGTGACGTAGGAGGCGTCGCGGGATGCCACGAACGCGATCACCGCAGCGATCTCCTCGGGCTGGGCGAGACGGTTGAGCGGCACCCGCGCGAGCAGCCGGGCAGGATCGTGATCGCCGCTCTGCACGAGGCTGCGAAGCATCTCGGTGTCCACATAGCCGGGCGCGACCGCATTCACTCGGATCCCCTGCGCTGCCCACTCGACCGCCAACACCCGGGTCATCGCCTCGACGGCGCCCTTGGCGGAGCAATACGACAGCCGGCCGGAGACGCCGATGCTGGCATTCATCGAACTCAGGTTGACGACGGCGCCGGACTCCGACTTGCTCAGAGCGGGAAAGGCGGCTCGCACACAGCGAAGCGTCCCGAGCACGTGGATGTCGGTCAGCGAAGTCCACTGCTCATCGGTGAGCTCGGCGCTCGGTCCCGGGCCGACCACGCCTGCGCAGTTGATCAGCACGTCGATCCCGCCGAGCTCGGCGACGACGTTGTTCACCATGGCGTCGACCGATCCCGCGTTCAGCACGTCGCAATCGACAGCGAGCGTCGTCGCACCGGTCTCCGCCAGCCGGTCGGCGAGGGCCGTGGCGGCCGCCCCTGCCCGATCGGCGATCGCGACCGCCGCTCCCCGGCTCGCGACGGCGGTGGTGACAGCCTCGCCGATGCCTCCGGCTCCCCCGACGATGAGCACGACGCGTCCGACGTAGTCCTTCGGAGGCGCCCAGGCAATTATCTGCTGGTCAGTTGGTATGATAGGTTGAGGCTATTGAGCGATAACCCATCTGTCAAGCGATGACCGGTTCGTTCGAGTTCGCATCTCTCGAGCGCAGTCCGAGCCTGTCGGAAGCGGTCGCAAGCGCGCTCACAGAGCGGATCGTTGGCGTGCCCCTGAAGCCTGGCGACCCGCTCCCCTCCGAGCGCGAACTGTGCGAGCAGTTCGGAGTCTCACGCCCGGTCGTGCGCGAAGCCGTGCGCGCGCTCGCGTCCAAAGGCCTGATCTCGGTCCGGGTCGGGCGTGGCCTCGAGGTTGGCCGGGTCGCTCCGGGTGCGGTGTCCGAATCGATGACGCTCTATCTGCACGGGAGTGAGTCGGTGGGCTACGACAAGGTCTCCGAGGTGCGATCGGCGCTCGAGATCGAGATCGCCGGGCTGGCCGCCGCACGTATCACTCCGGAACTGACCGAGACGATCTCGGCGGTTGCCGAGCGGCTACCGAGCGCCAGGGACGCCGAGCAGGCCGCCCACGCCGACGTCGCATTCCACCGCGCGATCGCGCTGGCGACCGACAACGAGCTGTTCCTGGTGATGCTCGATTCGATCGGCGAGACGCTGCTGGACGTTCGCCGCAAGGGCTTCAACACCGACGAATCGATCAGCTATGCGACCGGCGCACACAATGCGATTCTGCACGCGGTCGCGGCGGGCGATGTCTCGGGTGCTCGCCGCGCGATGCGCGAGCACCTGCAGGAATCGGCCCGCCGGCTGCTCGGTGCGTGATCCGAAGCGGGCTTGGGGTAGTCTCACCGATCGTAGGCGCCGGTACAGCCGGCACCAAGTTGCCGACTTTGGCTCCACCTGCGATGCTTCTGGATCCAAAGATTATTAACGCAGCGCAGTTCACGGAAGGGTGAGGACGATGGCTTTGGCACTGAATGACACAGCTCCAGATTTCACGGCAGATACCACGGATGGCCCGATCAACTTTCATGAGTGGGCGGGTGACTCCTGGGTGGTGCTGTTCTCACACCCCAAGGACTTCACGCCCATCTGCACCACCGAGCTGGGCTACATGGCAAAGATCAAGCCGGAGTTCGATCGCCGCGGCGTGAAGATCATCGGGCTCTCCGTCGATCCGTCTGACCGCCACGCGGAATGGGCGAAGGACATCGAGGAGACGCAGGGCACCGCTCCCAACTACCCGATCATCGCCGACCACGACTTCAAGGTGTCGAAGATGTACGGCATGCTGGCCGCCGACGTCGAGGGCGATCCGCTGAAGCGCACGCCCGCCGACAACCAGACGGTGCGAAACGTCTTCGTGATCGGCCCGGACAAGAAGATCAAGCTGATCCTGATCTATCCGATGACCACCGGCCGCAACTTCGACGAGGTGCTGCGAGTCATCGACTCCCTCCAGCTCACCGCCAGCCACAAGGTGGCGACCCCGGTGAACTGGCAGAACGGCGAGGACGTCGTGATCGCCGGTTCGGTCACCGACGAGCAGGCGCGCGAGACGTACCCGGACGGCTGGAAGTCACCCAAGCCGTACATCCGGATCGTCCCCGACCCGCGCTAAACAGCGAACCTTCAGGGTGAATAACGGTGCCTGGCACCGTTATTCACCCGGCACGGCATGATGCTGTTCATGTCGGGATCCACGATCACGCACGGCCTGCGCAGCTATCGCGAGCTCCTGGGCGCGCCGACGGTGGGCCGGTTCGTTTCGTGGGGGCTGGTCGCCCGGCTTCCGATTGGGATGACCGCACTGTCGTTCATCCTCCTGATCCGTGCCGACGGCGGAAGCTACGCCGAGGCCGGACTCGTCTCAGCGGCTGAGGCGCTGGCCGCAGCGGCGGGTGCTCCGATCGCAGGTCGGTTGGTGGACAGCCGCCGTCCCGCCACGGTACTGCTCGCCTACGGCTGTCTGTTCCCCGCCTCGCTCGCGGTGTTGCTGATCTGCAGCGCTCGGTCGGCACCGCTGGCGGCGCTGATCCTCGCCGCTGCGGCCGCGGGCGCCAGCCTCCCGCCGATCGGACCGACGGTGCGGTCGCTCTGGCCGTCGATGATCCGCGACGACAGCCAGCTCTCCACCGCGTTCGCGCTCGAGGCGACGCTCCAGGAACTGATCTTCGTCACCGCTCCGCTGATCGTCGGCGTGCTGACCGCGCTGGTCTCGCCCAGCGCCGCCGTTGCGGCGGCGGGGGCGTTCTGCTTTTTCGGCGTGCTCGGTTTCATCTCAACCGGGCAGGTACGCGATTTCCGCCGCCAGGCGCGTCAGAAGCGCCACCTGCTGGCGGCGCTCTCGCCGAGCCCGGTGCGCCGGATCGTGCTGTTCACCCTCGGCTACGGCGTCTCGTTCGGTGGACTCGAAGTCTCGATCCCGGCGTTCGCCGAGGCGCACGGCGGGCGCTCACTGGCGGCCATCGCGCTCGCCACGCTCTCGGCAGGGAGTCTGGCCGGCGGCCTGCTGGCCGCGGGCGGGTCGGGCTCGGATCCGCACCGCCGGCTTCGGCTGATCAGCGCGCTGTTCGTGGTCACGCTCATGCTGCCACTGATCGCGTGGTCGCTGCCGAGCCTGGCGGTGATCATGTTCGTCGTCGGCCTGCCGATCGCCCCGAGCTTTGCGATCACCTACGGCATGGTGCAGGAGGCGGCGCTGCCCGGCACGGACGCCGAGGTGTTCGGGTGGCTCAGCACCGCGGTGATCGTCGGGGTCGCGGTGGGTACCGCGCTCGGCGGCAAGCTGATCACCCACTCCGGGCCCCATGCGTCGATGCTGTTTGCGATCACGGGTGCGCTGTTCGCGACCGGAATCGCGGCGCGCTCGGTGCAGCGGCACGCTGTGGGTTAGCGGCCAAGCCCACGATTGGCAGCCAGGAACTCGACCGCTTGGTCGATCGCGGCGAGCGTCTCGGTTGCCTGCTCGCGCAGATCCTGCGCCGAGTCCTTCCCGACCGGCAGCCGCCGGGGGGCGCCGGGCACGGTGGCGGCGGCCACGATCGCATCGATCGCGATCTCGGTGTCCTCCGCACCTTCGGGGAACCACTCGAGCCACTCATCCAGCTCGCGCCACGCTCGGGCGTACAGCCCGGAGTCATCGCGGGCAGAGGCGAGCTGTGTGTTGGTGGTGATCGGAGTCCGAAACGGGCCGGGCTCGACCACCACGACTCGAATCCCCTGCTCGGCAACCTCGTCCGCCAACGCATCGCTGGCAGCGCCCAGCGCAAACTTGGACGCGCAGTAGGCCCCAAACGCCTCGTCGGCAATCCGGCCGGAGATGCTCGAGATCTGGACGATCACTCCCTGGGACTCCCGTAACGCCGGCAGGCACGCGCGGCACAGGTCGATCGTGCCGATCAGGTTGACCTCGAGCTGTTCTCGGATCTCGGCCATGGAGAGTTGCTCGAGTGGTCCGAGTACCGCAATTCCGGCGTTTGAGACGAGCGCATCGAGTCGCCCGTGCGAACGAACCACCGTCTCGGCGGCCGCGGCGATCGACTCGGGATCGCGCAGATCGAGCGCGATCATGTCGCACCCGGCCGGCGCGTTGGAACGATCGGGATTCCGCGACGTCCCGACCACCGTCCAGCCCAGCGTCAGGAGCCGCTCGGCGACCCCCTGGCCAAACCCCGACGATGTCCCTGTAACGAGCGCAACACTCATACCGGCGATCATAACTATCATCGAGAGCATGCTGCGCGTGCTGACCGCCGCCGCGATCTTCGTGGCCGCGATGATCATCGTCGGCTGGAACGGCGCGGCCGACCCGTCACCTGTCCGCTCGACGGCGGCGCCGGCCGCCGCTGTCCAGACCGGGTATCTCACCCATCGCCGGCTCGCACCGGGGGCTGCCTGCCCGGTGACACATCCCAACGGCAGCGGCCCCTACCCGGCCGAGTTGAGCGACTCCCAGGGCCTCCCGTTGCGGACATGGTTTGGGCACGGCAAGTCGTGGGTGCTTCCACCACGCTCGGCAACGGCGGTGCGGCTGACCAACGGCACGGTCACGGCGACGATTCCGTGGTTCGTGGCGGGGCCTGGAGTCTTTCGGATCGTCGGCAAGCGCCTGGATGGATCGCCCGGAGGATTCCGCGCTGCAATCGCGGATCGCACCCCGAGCCCCGACGGCCAGGTTGTGCCAACCCGGATCACCGTCTCGAGCCCAGGCTGCTGGGATATCGCCGGCATCGTGGGAGCCAACTCCGTCGAATGGGTCTACCAGCCCCGCACCCATGAATAAATGGTGCCTGGCACCATTTATTCATGGGGCACGCCGGGGCGTCCGTTGTCGATCGGGCTAAAGGTTACGGGGCGGTTGAGCCGACAAGGGAATGAGACCTCCCCGTATGAATCGTCCGCAGGCTCCCAAATCCGCACGCCGCGAGAGCGGCCAGACATTGCCGTTGATCGCGGTGATGATGCTGACCCTGCTGTGTTTCCTGGGTCTGGTGATCGATGTCGGGAACGCCTACCGCGTGAAGGACGCGCTCCAGGCCTCGGCTGATGCTGCCGCCGCCGCGGGCGCGGGCACCTTGACGATGACGTACCCGGCGAACACCGCCAACGCCATCGGAGCCGCCAAGGGCTACACCTCGGCAGCCGGCGGCAAGAACCTGATCAAGGGCGTCCCGGCGGCCAACGTCGCCCAGACGATCAACACCAGCTGCGTCCAGTCCACCACGGCGGTGCCCTGCACGACGGCCAACACCGTGACGGTGTCGGAGACGGCGAGCGTGCCGACCTACTTCTTGAGCCTGCTGGGATTCAACACCCTCACCATGACCGCCAAGGCCCAGGCCTGCTCACCGTGCAACGAGCTGCCGCTCGACATCGAGTTGGTGATCGACCGCACCGGATCGATGTCCAGCGACAACAAGATGTCCAACCTGCGCGCGGGATTGCTCACCGGGTTCCTGCCCGGCCTCGACAACACCAACGACAGCGTCGGCCTGACGGTGTTGCCGCCTGACGTCAACGGCACGTCCGACGTCTGCCAGGCCGCGGCCACTTCCAACTACGACAGCACCACCCCGACCTACAACGTCGTACCGCTGAGCTCCGACTACCTCACCTCCCCGGGGACACTGAACACCTCCTCCACGCTGATCAAGGACATCAAGTGCCTGCAACCGGGCGGTGGCACCGACTATGCCGACGCGCTGGAGGCCGGCTATTCGGCGGTTCAGTCCCAGGGCCGATCCGGCGTGCAGAAGGTGATCGTGCTGCTCTCAGACGGCGCGGCCAACGAGGGCCAAAACTGCGACGACGTGGTCACGACCACAACCGTTGGCACCGGCCGCAACAAGCACACGGTGACCACCACCACCAAGGATCAGGACCCGCACTGCCTTCAGCCCTGCCAGAGCGCCGTCAACGACGCGACCACGTACAAGGCGTCGAAGGTGCTGGTCTACTCGATCCTCTACGGCGACCAGTCCGACGCGCCGTACTGCCAGGATTATGACGGCGACAACGAGTCGCCCGCAGATCACTCCGCAGACTGCAATGCAGGAGATCGCCGGGACCAACTCGGTGACGGGCGCGTCGAACTACTTCGAGGATCCCGATCCGACCGACCTGGTCGGCATCTTCCAGCAGATCTCGGCCGACATGTCCGCCGGCACCAGCCGCATCACCGGCTAGACCACCGCCGACGTTTAAGGAAAATTTACTTACCGCCTTCGGGGGATGAGCGGGAAGCCGTTCGAGCCGATACAGAACGTGTGGACTCCCGCCACCATGACCCCCGAGGCTTGACGAGCCTCCTGCGATCTCGCCTGCGCAATAGCGAGGCCGGCCAGGTGCTGCCGCTGATCGCGGTCTTCATGCTGATCGTGGTTGCGTTCGCCGGGCTCGTGATCGACGTGGGCAATGTCTACCGGGTGCAGCAGGCGCTCCAGGCCTCAACCGATGCCGCGGCTGCCGCAGGCGCCGGGCAGCTCACCCTGCAATACCCGCCGAGCACCGCCAACGCGATCGCCCAGGCCAAGAACTTTGCGTCCGCTGCCGGCGGCCGGAACCCGATCACCGGAGTGCCCGCCTCGGGCGTGAGCGTGACGGTGGGAACAAGCTGTGTGGGATCGAACTCGAACCTGCCGTGCAACAACGCAAACACCGTGACCGTGAGCCAATCGGCCGCGGTGCCGACGTTCTTCCTGCGCGTCCTCGGGTTCAACTCCATCAACATCTCGGCTCGCGCCCAGGCGTGCTCGCCCTGTAACGAGGTGCCGCTCGATATCCAGCTGGTCGTCGACCGCACCGGATCGATGTCGGCCAACGGCGGATCCACCAACGGCGAGAACAAGTGGCAGAACCTCCAGGACGGACTGCTTCAGGGCTTCCTGCCCGGTCTCGACTCGGGTGTCGATAACGTCGGCCTGACGACGCTGCCGCCCGATGTCAACGGCACCAGCGATGTCTGCAAGGCGGCCTCGAGTAACAACTACGACAGCAGCAACCCCACGTACACCGTGGTGCCACTGTCGAATAGCTACATGGATAGCTCGGGCAACCTGATCGGAAGCTCGCCGCTGATCAAGGACATCAACTGCATGCAGCCCGGTGGCGCAACCGATTACGCCGACGCCATGGAGGCTGCCTACAACGAGCTGAACGCACATGGCCGGCCCGGGGTGCAGAAGATCATCGTGCTGCTCTCCGACGGCGCGGCCAACAACGGCCAAAACTGCGATTCCACGACCAGCCACGGCAAGACCATCAAAGATCCCGATCCACACTGCATGCAGCCGTGCCAGTCGGCCGTCAACGACGCCGCGACGTACAAGGCCCAGGGCATCCTGATCTACTCGATTCTCTACGGCGACCAGTCCACCGGCCCGCCGTGCCAGGACTACACCGGCGATAACGAAGTGCCGTTCCAGCAGCCCTGGACAGCGATGCAGGCGATCGCCAGCCCGAACAACTACTACCCGGATCCGAACCCAGACAACCTGGTTGCGATCTTCCAGCAGATCGCCTCGGATATGGCGGCGGGCACCAGCCGCATCGTCAGCTAGCCCCGGCTAGCCCGCGATCAGCTCCCAGGCCCTGGCCCACCGGGCGTAGGCCACGCAGTTGGCGTGGCCGTTACCGCAGTCACGCACCGGTGTCTTGGCAAACGAGACGGTGTCGAGGTAGGCGGAGTCGGTCACATGGTGATCGGTGCAGTAGCCGGGTTGCCGCGAGTCGAGCACCACGCACGCGTCCGGGTTGGACGGCGCCCACTGGATTGCCCTCGCGACGGTTGCCTGAACGATGGGAGTCGCGGTGTAGGCCAGCCACTTGAGCATGCAGTCGGGATGCGCGGCGGTGGAGGACATCATCCACGAGTCGATCGATCCGGTCATGCCTTCGCTGGGAACGACGCTTGCCACCGGCTGACCGGCCGCCTTGAGTTGGGCGTACTGCGCCGAGCGCAGCTGGCCAAGCACCGCGGCTCCCTCAGTGAATTCGGCGACCGCACCCGCACCCGTCGACCAGTAGCTCCCGATCTGGGGGCGCTGGCGGTCGAGCGCGTGAAGCGCGGCGTGAAACTGCGGCTCGGTCAGCTCATACGGATCCGAGATCCCAAGCGACGGCTCAGCCGACTCGAGGTAGAGGGCTGCATCGGCGATGTACATCGGCGAGTCCGGCGCCGTCACCGCCCCGGCGTAGCTGCGCCCGTCGAACGCGACGCTCCAGCTCGTGGGCGGCGGATGCACCGCAATCGTGCTGTACACCAGCGGGTTGGCACCCCACATGTAGGCGACCCCGTAGTGGACGCCCGCGACTGTGGTTGCCGGAGGCGACTGCAGCTTGGGCGTGAGGCTGCCAAAGTCGGGAATCAGCGAGGTGTCGATCGGCGCAACGTCGTGGCGTGCGATCAACCGGCCCGCCACCTCCCCGGGAGCCGAGGCCCCGTCGAACTCTCCCGAGTGCATCATCGCGAGCATCTGGCCCGCCGAAGGCGCATAGGTGACGCTGACGGCACAACCCGTGGCGGCACGAAACGGAGCGACGATGCCGGCGGGCACGAATCCGCGCCACGAAACAAGGTTCAGGGTGCGCTCGGTCACGCCGACCTGGGTGCGCATCGGCACCCCGTTTCCCCCTGAGGGAAGGGTCTCACCGGTTGGCAGCCCGCTGGTCGAGACCGCGCTGCTGGATCCGCCACAGCCCGCGGTGACCAGCAACAGCAGGCCTGCACCGAGCCCCGCCCACCGTCCACATCTGATCCGCACCTTGATGCCGCAATCTCCTACGTTGGAAGCGGTCCAATCTTCTCACCGCACACTCACACACCGCGCGTACCGTCCGTCGCATGACCAAAACCGGAACATGTCAACTGCTGATCGACCCGGCCAGCGCGCAGATCGCCACACCCGACATCCAGCGCGCCGCCAACTGCGATGCCGATACCGCCTGGCGCTTCCCGCTTGGCGCAATGACTGCCACCGTGACCGGATCCATGGGCATCTTCACCCTGTCGCAGGAGCACGTGGATGCACTCGTCCGCCGCGCGCGCGAGCTGACGGCGTCCGAGGTGATTTACGCGGCTGATCGCTAACGGCCGAGCCGAAACGGCTCGAGCCACCCGGGCCGGCCGCCGCGTGCCAGCTCGCACACCCCGATTGCGGTCGCCGGTGCGAGCGTGATCCCCAGCATGCCGTGCCCGGTCGCGACGATCAGGCCGCGGTGCCGTGGGTGCTCGCCGATGTAGGGCAGGCTGTCGGGCGTCGCCGGCCGAAGCCCCGCCCATCCGTCGTCGTCTGGATCGAGTGCCGTGGGGAACTCCCGCACATAGCCCGCGGTTTCCTCGAGCAGCTGGAGAGCGCGCCGGCGATCGGCCCGGTCAGACGTGGCGCCGATCTCGAAGAAGCCCGCCACGCGAGTGAACCGTTCCATCGGGCTGACCCCGATCTTGGCCTCGCACAGGTAGAGCGCCCGGCCGAGCGCCGGCCCCGTCGTGACATCTGCGGAGTAGCCCTTCGCACCGATCAGCGCGAGCCGCACTCCCAGCGGCGCGACCAGCCTCCGCGATCCCAGGGCGGCGGCGACCACGACCTGCTCGGCCTCGATCCGCTGGCCGTCGGCGTCCACCCTCCAGCCCGCGCCGGCCGGCTTCAGCGATCGCACCGGCCGGCCCTCGAGCACCGACACCCCCTGCGCGTCGATCGCCGCTCGCAGCCCCTGCATGAACGAGACGGGATCGACGTGGCGATCGAGTTCGGCCAGGATCGCAGCAGAGACGTGATCGCCCAGCGCCGGCTCGATCGCACGAGCCTCATCACCGGAGAGTCGCTTCCAGGTTCCGGCGAACCCCTGCCGGGCGAGTTCGGCAAAGGTGAGGTCGAACCAGTGCAGACCCTCGTCCGAGCGGGCGACAGCCAGCAGCCCATCCGAATGCATCTCGAACTCGACACCGGCCGCGCGCATGGCATCCAACCCATCGAGCGTGCGGCTGCTGAGTCCAAGCAGCGCGGCCACGCCGCGGTTGAAGGTCACCGTGCGGCTGTTGGCGGTGAACCGCGTCAGCCACCGTACCCACTCGGCGCTTGCCCGCGGCCGGATCACGAGCGCTCCACGAGGATCGAAGGCCGACCGCAGTCCGGCCACCGCCATGCCCGGCGCTGCCAGTGGCGTGCTCAGGCTGGGCGTGAACCAGCCGGTGTTGCCCCGCGACGCCCCCGCGCCGACGGTACGGGCCTCCACCAGGGTCACGTCGTGGCCCTCGGCGGACAGCGCCCACGCGCACGACAGCCCAATCGCACCCCCGCCCACGACCACGATCGACTTTCCGGCGCTCACGCGGCGGGATCCTACTGATAGTTTGCCAACCGATGCGGATCCTGTTTCTCGGCGGCACCTCGTTCGTCGGACGCCACACCGTCGAGGCGGCGCTCGAGCGAGGGCACGAGGTCGCCTTCCTTCACCGCGGCCACACCGGAGCCGATCTCCATCCCGCGGCCGAGCGGATCGTCGCCGACCGCAAGGCCGACCTGGGGGCACTCGCGGGCCGCACGTTCGATGCGGTGATCGACACCAGCGGCTATTTCCCGGCCGATGTCGAACGCTCCACCGCCGCGCTGCGGGAATCGGCCGGACGCTACCTGTTCGTCTCCACCCGAAGCGTGTACGCCGACACCTCGACACCGGGGCTGACCGAGACCGCCGCGCTCGCCGAGCTACCGCCGGCCGAGCCCACCGACGCGATCACCGGGGAGAATTATGGCCCCCTGAAAGCGCTGTGCGAGGTTGTTGTCCGGCAGGCCTTCGGGGATCGCTCGATCATCCTGCGGCCGGGTCTGATCGTCGGCCCATACGATCCGACCGGCCGGTTTGCATACTGGCCGGCGCGGGTCGCCGAGGGCGGAGACGTGCTGTGTCCCGCGCCCGCCGAGCAGCCTGTTCAGGTGATCGACGCCCGTGACCTCGCGGCCTTCGCGCTCGACCTGGTCGAGGGCGGCGGCTCCGACACGTTCGACGTCGTCTGCCAGGGCGGCACGCTCACGTTCGAGGCCGTGATCGAGGCCTGCATCCAGGCGGCCGGCAGCGATGCTTCGCCAGTGTGGGTCGACGAGACCTTCTTGCTGGATCGCGACGTCGAACCGTGGAGCGAGCTCCCGCTGTGGACTCCCGGCGAGGAGATGTCCGGCTTTCAGCGCTCCGACGTCTCCAAAGCCCTGGCGGCCGGATTACGTGTGAGGCCGATGCTCGAGACCGTCCGCGACACGCTCGCGTGGCTGGCGACGGCCGGTCCGCAGGGCGGTCGTCCGTTGACCCGTGAGCGCGAGGCCTCGCTACTTGCCGAGTGGTCGGGTAACGTGAGTGCATGAGCCAGCCACCTCCTCAGTACGGCGCGCCCCAGCCCCAGGCGTCGCAGCCACCGCCGGATTCATCCGGATGGTCGGGTGCCCAGATCGCGCTTGCGATCTCGACGGCGTTGGTGGCGCTGCTCGTGGGCGTCCTGATCGGGATGCAGTTCGGCGGCGACGACAGCAGCCAAAAGACGCAGACGGTCAGGGTCTCTCACGAGACGACGGTGTCGGGCGCGACGGTCACCGAGACCCAGACCGAGACCAGCACCGAGACCGAGACCGAGACGACGACGGTCACCGCGCCGACGTCGTAGCCCGCGCGGCCCGCTCGCGCTCGACCAGCACCCGGCGCAGCAGCTTCCCGGCCGGTGACTTGGGGATCTCGTCGATGAACTCGACCTCCCGCACCCGCTCGTGCGGAGCCACCTGCGCCGCGACGAACGCCATCAGGTCGACTTCCGACACCTCGCCGGCCCTGACCACGAACGCCTTGGGGATCTCTCCCGCCTCGTCATCGGCGACGGGCACCACGCAGGCGTCGGCCACCGCCGGGTGGGTGTGCAAAACCGCCTCCAGCATCGCCGGCGGCACCTGGTAGCCCTTGAACTTGATCAACTCCTTGAGCCGGTCGACCACCCTCCAGCCGCCGGCATCGTCGTACATGCCGACGTCGCCGGTGTGGAGCCAGCCGTCACCGTCAAGTGTGTGGGCGGTGGCCTCGGCGTCGTTGAGATAGCCGAGCATCACCTGAGGCCCGCGAATCAGGATCTCTCCGGGCACGCCGGGCGCGGCGTCGGCACCGGTCTCGACATCGAGCACGCGGGCCTCGGTATTGGGCAAGAGACTCCCGATGGAGCCCGGCTGGTGGGGCTCATACAGCGGCGTGCAGTGGGTCACCGGGCTTGCCTCGGTGAGGCCGTAGCCCTGCTGGATCCGGACTCCGATGCGATCCTCGCACAGCTTCTCGAGCGCGGCATCGAGCGGTGCTGCGCCTGAGTTCACCACCTCGAGCGACGAGCCGTCGAAGCCATCGACGATCGGGTGCTTGGCCAGCGCGACGATGATCGGCGGCACCACGAATGCCCGCGTTATCCGGTGGTGTTCGACGCTTCGCAGGAACAGCTCGAGGTCGAATCGCGCCAGCGTCACGATCACGCCGCCCGACAGCAGGCCGATGTTCATGACGGCGGTCTGCCCGTAGATATGAAAGAACGGCAACACGCCCGCCAGCACATCGTCCTCGCTGATCGGGACGTGGCAGATCATCTGGGCGACGTTGGCGACCATGTTCTGGTGGGTGAGCATGACGCCCTTGGCGAAGCCGGTGGTGCCGCTCGAGTAGGGCAGCGCCACGAGCGCGGTCGCCGGGTCGAGCCGGGGCGTGACCAGGTCGTCAGCATTTCCCAGCATCTGCTCGTACCCGACTGCGCCAGGTGAGCTCACACCGTCGAGCGTGAACACGGCCTCAACACCCGCCGCCGCGGCTGCCGGTAGCGCGCGGTCGAGCATCGCGCCGATCGTGAACAGAAACCGTGCGCCGGAGTTTCGCAGCTGCTCGGCCAGCTCTCGCTCGGTGTACAGCCCGTTGACCGTGGTGCTGGTACCGCCGGCGCGTGCGATCCCGAAGTAGGCGACCGGGTACTCCGGGATGTTGGGGGCAAAGATCCCCGCCACCTGACCCGGTTCGAACCCGCGGGCCTGAAGCCCGGCGGCGAGCCGGCGGGTGAGCAGGTCGAGCTGGCCATACGTGATGGTGTGCCCGGTCACCGCATCGATCAGGGCCGGCCGCTCGCCGCGCGCGGCGGCGTGTTCGAGTACCAGGTCGTGCAGGGTGACGTCGGGGATCTCGATCTCAGGCGTGGGACTGGTGTAGATCATTGGTCACCTTTCGTCACTCGCCGATCACGGCGATCATTGCCTTTCCCGATTGCACGATCTCGGCCAGACCAGCCGTTTCCGGAAGCACCCGGCCGACGAAGAATCGCCCCGCAGCAAGCTTCTGATCCCGAAACTCGGGAGTCACCTCGGTCGACGCCAGCACGGCCTCGGCCATCCGCAGCCACAGCGAGGCAAACACGGTGAGCGAGAACAGCCGCAGGTAGTCGGTTGCTGCGGCGGCGATCTCTCCGCCGTCGGCCAGCCCGCTCTCGACCAGCCAGATGGTCGTCTCCTGGAGACGCTCGAACGCGACCCGCAGGCCCTCCACGAACTCGGCCGCCTCGGGAGGGTGGTCGGCGGCCAGCTGCGCATCGACGAGATGGAAGAAGCGGCGGGCCAGCCGGCCCTGATGCAAGGCCAGCTTGCGGCCGGCCAGGTCGAGCGCCTGGACACCGTTGGTGCCCTCGTAGATCTGGCTGATACGCGCGTCACGCGCCAGCTGCTCGACGCCCGACTCGGTGATGTAGCCGTGTCCGCCGTACACCCCGACCGCAAGGCTTGCAGCCTCGGCGCCGTTGTCGGTGCAGGCCGCTTTCATGATCGGCGTGAGCAGCGCGACCAGATCGTCGGCGACCTGTCGCCGGTCGCCGTCGGGATGGTGATGGGAGATGTCCATCTCGGTGGCCAGCCAGATCGCGAGCGCCCGGCCGGCCTCGGTCAACGATCGCATCCGAAGCAGAACGCGGCGCACATCGGGGTGGACGATGATCGGATCGGCCTGGCCGCGCGGCGTCCCGGGAGCCCTGCCCTGGCGCCGCTCCCTGGCGTAGGCAAGGGCTGACTGGTGGGCGATCTCGCCCATCCCCACGCCCTGCACCCCCACCCCCAGCCGCGCCCGGTTCATCATCGTGAACATCTGCGCCATGCCGGTGTGCGGCTCGCCAACCAGCTCGCCGACAGCCTCGTCGAACACGAGCATGCAGGTGGCCGAGCCACGGATTCCCATCTTGTGCTCGATCGATGCGCACTCCACGCCGTTTCGCTCTCCCAGCCGGCCGTCGGTCTCCACCAGCCGTTTTGGCACGATGAACAGCGAGATGCCCGCGGTTCCCGGTGGGGCGTTGGGCAGGCGGGCCAGGACGAGGTGGACGATCTGCTCGGTCATGTCGTGATCGCCGGCGGTGATGAAGATCTTGGTGCCAGAGATCCGATGACCGCCGTCCTCGGTGGGGGTCGCGCGCGTGGTCAGCAGTCCCAGGTCGGTGCCTGCCTGTGGCTCGGTCAGACACATGGTGCCGCTCCACTCTCCCGACGCCAGGCGGGGTACGTATCGGTCGATCTGCTCGTCTGTTGCGTGAGCGCAGAGCGCGTTGGCCGCGCCCGCGGTCAGCAGCGGATAGGTCGCGAAAGCGAGGTTGGCCGAGCAGGCCATCTCCTCGAAGGCGACGCTCAGCACCTCGGGCAGCCCGCTGCCGCCGCGCTCGGCGGGGATCGCCACCCCGCACCAGCCCCCGGCGGCGAGCTTGGCGTGGGCATCGCGAAACCCGGTGGGCGTGAACACCTGCCCCGATTCGAACCGGCAGCCCTCCCGGTCTCCGACGGTGTTCAGCGGCAGCAACACCGACTCGCTGTAGGCCGCAGCCTCGGCGATCACGTCCAGCGCGACGTCGAGCGTGGCCTCCTCATAGCCCGGCAGAGCGGCGATCTGCTTCGAGTAGCCGAACACCTCGTCGATCAGGAACCGGAAGTCGGCCGTCGGAGCGGAGTAGGTCTGCACGTCAGTTCCTCAGCGGCTTTCCGGTCGCCAGCATGTGACTGATGCGATCGAGCGTCTGTGGGTGACGAACCAGCCGCGCGATTCCGGCCAGCTCCAGCTCTGAGATCAGGCCCTCGGGTACCGGCTCGGTGGGATCGGAGCCGCCTCCGGTCAGCACCTGGGCGTACTCGCCGACGAGCACCAGGTCATAGTCGGTGGCTCCCGTGGTGGCCGCGCGCTGGCGCGCCGTCAGCTCGAGCGTGGCCTGGCCGGCGGGCCCTGCGACGGTCAGCATCCGCGGCTCCGGTGGCACGTAGCCGTCGGCGAGTTCGAGCGCCAGCGTCCTGGCGTCGGCCAACAGCCGGTCGCGGTTGGGGGTGATCCGGTCGGTCGGCCGCAGGTAGCCCAGCTCTTTCGCGTTCTGGGCGGAGGTCGAGACACGGGCGGTGGCGATCACCTCGAACGCCTTGGCCGCGGGCGGCATCGGCCCGCCGGGCGACGACTCGCTGGCGCGGATCAGAAGCTCACGGCAGCCGCCCCAGGCCGGCAAGAGGCCGACGCCGAGCTCGACCAGTCCCATGTAGGTCTCGGTGTGCGCCTGCACCGCGTCGCAGTGCATCAGCACCTCACAGCCGCCTCCCAGGCAGCGGCCTGTGGGCGCGCCGATCACCGGCACCGGCGCGAACTTGAGGCCGTCGAACGCCCGCTGGCCCCGCACCCCGAACTGATCCAGCCGATCCCAGGCGGCGACGTTGGCGAGCGTGAGCAGATGCGCGAGGTTGCCTCCGGTCGAGAAGAACGCACCCTCGTTGTAGATCACAAGCGCACGAAATCGCTCGCCCGCGGCGGCGACGGTGCGCTCGATCAGCTCGAGCAGGTGATCGTCGATGGCATTGGCCTTGGTGTGGAACTCAAGGCAGGCGACTCCGTCGCCGGCGTCCCACAGCGAGGCCGAGGCGTTGCTCTCCAACGGCGGATGTGCTTTGAGGTCTGCGAGCAGCACAACTCCCGGCCTTCGCACCGGTGGCGGCGCCGGCGCGCCGGTGACCTCGTGCATCAGCTCGAACGGGCCGCGTTTCCAGTTGAAGCCGCGCACCATCGCGAGGTCGATCAGCTGCGGCCGGTCGGTGACGTCGGGCACCATCGCGGCCGCGTAGTCGAGCACCTTGGAGCGAACGGTCGAGGCGTAGTCGCCGTAGCGATCGTCGGCGCTCGCGTCCAGCCGCGCCGCCGTGGCGGGCCGGTACTCGAGCGTCTCGAGATCGACCGCGAACCGCTTGCCGTCAACGCGCGTGTAAAACCCCTTGCCCGCCGCCCGCCCGGTGGCGCCCATCGCGACCATCCGCCGGAACAGGTCGATGTGCGGCGGCACCGCATGCCACGGATCGTCAGCGGGTAACAGCCGGTCGAGTGAGGCGGTGACGTGCTCGTGCAGCCCGAGTCCGACCAGATCCATCAGCCCGAACACACCGGTGCGTGGCGCGCCCATCGCCGCGGTCATCAACGCGTCGGCCTCCTCCACGGTCAGCCCCCGGGCAAGGGCCTCGGCGATCGCGGTCGCGATCCAGTAGACGCCCAGGCGATTGGCGACAAACCCCGGAGTGTCGTTACAGCGAACGACCGCCTTTCCGAGCCGGACGTCGGCGAACTCCTCCACCATCTCGACCGCCTCGGGACGAGTGTCGCGTCCGGGCACCGTCTCCAACAGCTGCATGTAGCGCGGCGGGTTGAAGAAGTGGGTGACCAGAAAATCCGGGCCAAGACCTTCGGGGGCGCCGTCGAGCAGCTGCGATAGCGGGATCGTGGAGGTGTTCGACGAGACGACCGATCCCGGCTTTCGGGCCTCGTCGAGCCGGCGGTAGAGCTCCTGCTTGGCGGCCACGTCTTCGATGATCGCCTCGACGATCCAGTCGGCCTGGGCGAGCTCGGCCAGGTCGCCATCGAGCGATGCCGGCGTGATCAACCGCGCCGCGCGGCCATCGACCAGTGGAGTGGGCTTTCGCTTTGGGAGTGCTGCGATGGCGGTGGCCGCGGCGTCGCCGAGGTCGAGCACCACGACCGGGACACCGGCATTTGCAATGTGCGCAGCGATTCCCGCGCCCATCGTGCCCGCACCGATCACCGCCGCCGAGCGGATCGCGCTCACACGGCCTCCAGCACGGTGGCGATGCCCTGCCCACCGCCGATGCACTGGGTCGCCAGCGCATAGCGGCCGCCGTGGCGGTGAAGCAGCGCGGCGGCCTTGCCGGTGATGCGGGCGCCGGTGGCGCCCAGGGGATGGCCCAGCGCGATCGCACCGCCGTCCAGATTCACCTTGGCCTCGTCGATACCGAGCTCGCGCAGGCACGCAAGCGACTGGGAGGCAAAGGCTTCGTTGATCTCGATCACGTCGAGGTCGGCGACGGTGATGCCGGCCCGATCGAGGGCCTTGCGGCTCGAGGCGACCGGGCCGATGCCCATGATCGCGGGATCACATCCCGAGATGGCGAACGACCGCACCGCTGCGAGCGGCTCGAGGCCACGATCGCGCGCAAACCTCTCGGAGGTGACCAGCACGGCGGCCGCACCGTCGGTCAGCGGCGACGACGTGCCGGCGGTCACCGTGCCGTCTGCGGCAAACGCCGGCTGGAGCGCCGCCAGCCCCTCGGCGGTCGAGTCGGGGCGCGGACACCCGTCGGCAGTGACATCGCCGATCGGTACCAGCTCGTCGGCCAGCCGTCCCTCCCGGGTTGCCTCGGCGGTCTTCTGCTGGCTGCGCAATGCGAAGGCCTCCTGGTCTTCGCGGCTGACGGCGTAGCGCTCGGCGACGTTTTCGGCGGTCTCACCCATCGACATGTAGATATCGGGGTAGCTCTCGGTCAGGCCGGGGTTGTACATCGGGTTGAACCCGCCCATCGGGATCCGTGACATCGACTCGACCCCGGCGCACACGTAGGCGTCGCCGGCGCCCATCGCGATCGATCCGGCCGCCGTGTGCACCGACTGCATCGACGAGCCGCAGAAGCGGTTGACGGTGGAGCCGCCGACGGTGCGCGGCAGACCCCGCCAGCACGGCCACGATCCGGCCGAGGTTCATGCCCTGCTCCCCTTCGGGGAAGGCGCAGCCGAGTGTGACGTCTTCGATGGCCGCGGGGTCGATGTTGGCCCGGTCGACCAGCTCGGCGACCACGCGGGCGGCGAGATCGTCGGGACGCACGCGCACGAGCGCTCCCCGCCGCGCCGGCTGAAACGGCGACCGGACGTACTCAACGATGACGGCACGCTCCACCGATCGATCCTACCCGAGGGGCGAGGGTGAATAACGGTGCCAGGCACCGTTATTCATCGGCGGCGAAGGGCGGCGGGCATGCCGCCGCGGGGGCGGAGCGTGAACCGAGGATCGAGCTGTGGTTCGGCGGCCAGCGGCTCGACGTGCCAGTCGCGTGCCAGCGTCGCCAGCGCGAGTACGGCTTCGAGCATCGCGAACCGCTCGCCGATACACATGCGCCCACCCATCGCGAACGGAAACGAGGTGCCCGCCGGTGGGGTCGAGCCGTCCAGCCAGCGTTGCGGCCGGAAGCTGAGCGGGTCGCTCCAGTACTCGCTCGAGCGCTGCACCACCCACTGGCTGGTCACGATCGTACTGCCGGCGGGCACCGTGAACTCGCCGAGCGCATAGTCGTCCTCGGCGATCCGGGCCAGCGCCCACACCGGTGGGTAGAGTCGCAGCGACTCGCGAACGACCGCCTGGGTGTATTCGAGGCGGGGATAGTCGGCAGCGGTCGCGGGCCGGTCGCCCAACACGGTCCGCAGCTCGGTGACCAGCTCGTCCTCGACCGCGGGATTTCGGGCGAGCAGGTACCACGACCACGTGAGCGCCTGCGCGGTGGTCTCGTGCCCGGCCAGCATCAGCGTGATCGCCTCGTCGCGGATCTGCTCGTCGCTCAATACCCGCTGCCCGTCCTCGTCGCGAAGCGCGAGCAGATGATCGAGCACACCGGTGCCGTCCGGGATGTCACGACGCTCGCCGATCATGCGGGTGATCATCCGATCGACGTCTGCCTTGGCGGAGTTGAACCGCCGCGTGGCCGGGAGCGGCAAGCGCCACAGCAGATCGGCACCGGGCAAGAGGAATCGGTGAAAGACCCGCATCCCCGAGTCGAGCACGGCTCGGATCTCGGGCGCCTCGGACTCGACGTCGGCGTCGAAGATCGTGCGC
This sequence comes from uncultured Actinomycetes bacterium, assembly GCA_963708725.1. Lineage (GTDB taxonomy): Bacteria > Actinomycetota > Thermoleophilia > Gaiellales > JAICJC01 > CAVPTL01. The sequence goes on from CAVPTL010000007.1 coordinate 151,024, forward strand.
CCGACGACCGCGAGGGCAAAGCCCATCATCTCCTCGTTCACGTCGACCTCGGCGCCGTGTCGCCAACGACTGCCGGTGGTGGCCGCGGCCTCCACCATCGCCTGGCCGTAGCGATCGATCATGGCCGAGTGGAAGATCGGCTGGATCAGCCGTCGGCGGGTCAGATGCTCGCCGCCTTCGCTGGTCAGAAGGCCGTCGCCGAGCAGCCGCTTGGCCGCCTGTAGCGCGCGGCCCTTGGTGAATCGCGACTGGTCGTCGACCAGCATCTTGCGCACCAGCGCCCCGTCGGTGACGAGGAAGAAATCATGCCCGCCGGGAAACGGAACCAGCACCACCGAGCCGCGCCGTGACCACCGCTCGAGCGTCCCCAGCGGATCGCGCAAATACCGACCCAGATTCACCCAAGGCGACCCCAAGCTGTCACAAAACAGCCCCAAATCAGCGCCGTGAATAAAAGGTGCCTGGCACCATTTATTCACCGAGCCGGCTGTGCCCGGGTCCATTCAGGTGGGCTTGGTGGTCATCGCCCAGACTGCCACGGTGTAGATCACGATCACGAAGCCTGCGATGAAGGTGCCGGCGGTCGCCAGTCGGGGCCCACCGCTACCGGCACGAAGCCGACGGGCGCCGATTCCCGTGAGGATGGTGGCGATGATCAAGAGCAGCCCCCCGAGGTCGGCGGTCATGAACCCGATTCCGATCCACGACGCGTTCTCGTTGAGGTTCTCGCGGCCGAGCACCCACTCGGCGCCGATGCGCATCACCAGGTACGAGGGGATCCCCGCGAACAGCAGCGTACGAAATCCGAAGTGGGTGATCGCACCGCGCAGGTCACCCTCCGACCGCCGAGCGAGCACCAGCACGGCAAACGCGACCACCAGCGAGGCATACACCATCATCGCCCCGGCGACGTGGACGAACAGCGGCAGGTCCCAGCTGTGCGGCCTGATCAGGAGCTCGGTCATGCGCCCGGCTTCCAGATCATGTCGATCAGAAGCAGCGCGACCGCGGCCGACGTGAGCACGTGCATCATCAGCGCCGGCCGTTCACCGGCGCCGCTTGCCAGCTTGCGATACCCCGTCGAGAGCTGGCCGCCGAACGCCCCGGCGATCATCCACAACACGATCGCGGCGAGGATCCAGCCGCTCCACAGGTGGTATCCGTCGACGTCGAACGTGAGCGCGATCCCCAAAAGCAACACCAGCACGCTGGCCGCACCCCACAGGCCGAACACGAACGTGCTCAGCCGCAGCAGGATCTCCGAACCCGCATACAGAGCCCAAAAGAGGCCCAGCCCGGCCACCAGGGCAAACGCGCTCGCGACGTGGAGGAACAGCAGCGTGTGGTACACGATGGGGTGAGTATAAAACCATCACAGGGAACTCACATGTGGCGCGAAGCCACCGCCCAGGTTCGAGGACGATAGTGCTCCTCGAAGCCAGAGATTGAGGAGTTTCCATGAAGGGTGCACAGCAAGTCCTTGTGATCACGGCCGCGGCCGTCGCCGGAGCCGGCGTTTCGGCCGCGGTGGTCGAGGGGAGTTTCGCCCCCGGACGCGACACCGTCCGCACGGTGATCCGGCCGGTCGACGTGGCCTCGGGCTCCAACGCCTCGGCGCTGAAGACGACCGGCATGTCGGTCAACCAGATCTTCAAGCAGGCCTCTCCGGGCGTCGTCAAGATCGTTTCCACCCAGGCCGGCGGACAGGCCCAGGGCTCGGGGTTTGAGATCGACAGCTCGGGCAACATCGTCACCAACGACCACGTCGTGGCCGGCGCCACCAGCATCCGCGTGGTCACCCAGACCGGCGGGTCGTACGTCGCAAAGCTGGTGGGAGCCGATCCCACCACCGACGTCGCCGTGGTGCACATCAAGGCTTCCAGCGCACAGCTTCATCCGCTCTCCTTCGCCAACTCGAGCGCGGTCGAGGTCGGCGACGGCGTGGTCGCGATTGGCGATCCGTTCGGGCTCACCGACACGGTCACCTCGGGCATCGTCAGCGCCCTCAACCGCACGATCACCTCGCCCAACGGCCATCCGATCACCGGCGCGATTCAGACCGACGCCGCGATCAATCACGGCAACAGCGGTGGGCCGCTCTTGAACGCACAGGGCCGCGTGATCGGCATCACCAGCCAGATCGAGTCGGGGACGAGCTCGAGCGGCAGCGTCGGCGTCGGATTCGCGGTGCCGTCCAACACCGTGCGCACGATCGTCCACGAGATCCTGACCACCGGCAAGGCCGTGCACCCGTATCTGGGTGTGTTCCTCCAGCCGACCGGTGCCGGGCCGGAGGTCGCGCAGGTGGTCGCCGGTTCACCGGCCGCGCATGCGGGCATCAAGGTGGGCGACGTGATCACGTCGATCAACGGCCATCACGTCGATACCCCGTCCGAGCTGGTGATGCAGGTCACGCAGCTGAGCCCCGGCGATCACGTCGCGATCACGCTCGAGCGCGGTGGCAAAGAGGTCACGATCAACGCGACTATCGGAAGCCAGGCGTGACCGATGTCGGCAGTCTCTGAAGCACCACGACTGAGCATGCGCGAACGAGCGGCCCGCCTCTCTGCCCGTGACGACGTGACCGCGATCGCCCCCGCCGCGGCGCCGGTGATCGAGATCACGATGCCCGTCCTGAACGAGGAAAAGGCGCTCGAGGCCAGCGTGCGATGGCTGCACGGCTACCTCACGGCGCGGTTCCCGTTCGAGTTTCACATCACCATCGCCGACAACGCGAGCACCGACGCAACGCCGGAAATCGCCGCCCGGCTGGAACGCGAGCTGGACTCGGTATCGTGGCTTCGGCTGGAGGAGCGCGGCCGCGGGCGGGCGCTGCGGGCCGCATGGAGTGCGAGCGACGCGGACGTGCTCTGCTACATGGACGTCGATCTCTCGACCGACCTCGACGCCCTGCTACCGCTGGTCGCCCCGCTCGTGTCCGGGCACAGCGACCTGGCGATCGGCTCGCGCCTGACGGAGGGTGCGCGGGTCTCGCGGGGGCCGAAGCGCGAGCTGATCTCGCGCTCGTACAACCTGATCTTGAAGGCGTCGCTGCGAAGCCGCTTCTCGGACGCGCAGTGCGGATTCAAGGCGATTCGCCGCGACGCGGCCCGTGATCTTTTGCCGACGATCGTCGACAACGGGTGGTTCTTCGACACCGAGATGCTGGTGCTGGCCGAGCGAAACGGTCTGCGCATCCACGAGGTGCCGGTGGACTGGGAGGACGACCCCGACTCGCGGGTGGCGATCGCCCGCACCGCCATCGACGACCTCAAGGGCGTCGCGCGCATGAAGAAGCTCGAGCGCCAGATGGGCATGTTCATCCTGATCGGCATCGCCTCGACGGCGGCATACCTGCTCATGTACGCGCTTCTGCGGCAGTGGATGCCCGCGCTCGACGCCAATGCCCTGACCCTGTTTGCGACGGCCGTCCTGAACACCAGCGCGAACCGCCGGTACACGTTCGGGCGGCGCGGCCGTCGCGACTTCCTGCGCCATCAGCTCGGCGGCCTCGGCATCTTCGCCATCGGGCTTGCGATCACCAGCATCGCCCTGTGGGCGCTGGAGGGCGCGGTCGGCTCGCCGTCTCGCACCGACGAGCTGGTGGTGCTGGTGATCGCCAACGGTCTCGCCACGGTGACCCGGTTTGTGCTGCTGCGAAGCTGGGTGTTTCGATCAAACGCCACCCCCGCGACCCGCGGCGGCGCCCTGTGATCGTCGGCCAGGAGCTCACTCGGCCGCGGGCGCCCGAGACCACGATCGCCCGCGGCGCCAACCCGGTGTGGGAGAAGCCCGCCTTCGTCGGCCTGCTGTTTGCCACAGCGCTTCTGTACCTGTGGAATCTGGCCGCCTCGGGATGGGCCAACTCGTTCTACTCCGCCGCGGTGCAGGCCGGCACCAGGAGCTGGGAGGCGTTCTTCTTCGGATCCTCGGACTCCTCGAACTTCATCACGGTCGATAAGCCACCGGTGTCGCTTTGGGTGATGGAGCTCTCGGCGCGGGTGTTTGGCCTCAGCTCGTGGAGCATCCTGGTGCCCGAGGCCGTGGCCGGAGTGGCGTCGGTGGCGGTGCTCTACCTCACGGTGCGGCGCTGGTTCTCACCGGCCGCGGCGCTGATCGCGGGCGCGGTGCTCGCGCTGACGCCGGTGGCGACGCTGATGTTTCGCTTCAACAACCCCGACGCGCTTTTGGTGCTGCTCTTGACCTGCGCCGCCTACGCGACCGTGCGTGCGATCGAGCACGGCCACACCGGGTGGCTGGTGCTGGCCGCGGCGCTGGTGGGAACCGGGTTTCTGACCAAGATGTTGCAGGCGTTCCTGGTCGTGCCGGTGTTCGCGCTCGTGTTCCTGGTTGCGGCACCGACCCCACTGGGAGCGCGGATCCGCTCACTCCTCTGGGGCGCGCTGGCGCTGGTGGTCGCGTCGGGCTGGTGGGTTGCGATCGTCGCCCTCACGCCCAGCGGCGATCGGCCGTACGTGGGCGGTTCGCAGGACAACAGCATCCTCAACCTGATCTTTGGCTACAACGGCTTTGGGCGGTTGACCGGGAGCGAGTCGGGGAGTGTCGGCGGCGCGGCCAACGCCGGCGGGCGCTGGGGCGCGACCGGCTGGGATCGCCTGTTTGGAAGCGACATGGGCGGTCAGATCTCGTGGCTGATCCCCGCCGCGCTGATCGTGCTCGGCGCCGGCCTTTGGATGCGGCGGCGGGCGCCGCGCACCGACCGTACCCGCGCGATGCTTCTGATCTTCGGCGGCTGGCTCGTCCTCACCGGCGCCGTGTTCAGCTACGCCGAGGGCATCATCCACCCGTACTACACCGTGGCCCTGGCCCCCGCGATCGGCGGGCTGGTCGGGATCGGTGTCACGATGCTGTGGCAGCGCCGCGCGGCCGCGCCTGCGAGGCTGACGCTGGCAGCGGCCAGCGCCGCCACAGCGGTCTGGGCGTACGTGTTGCTTGACCGCACGCCCAGCTACCACCCCGAGCTGCGAGTGGCTGTGCTCGCCCTCGGGCTTACCGCCGCCGTGCTGCTGGCGCTGATCGACCGGTTCGCCGTCCGGCGAGCGATGGTGATCGCGCTGGCCACGGTGGTCGTGGGGCTGGCGGCCCCCACTGCGTACTCACTCACGACCGCCACCACCGCGCAAGCGGGCGCGATCCCCTCCGCCGGACCGACGACCGGCGTTGGAGGAGGCGGGCCGCCGGGTCGTGGAGCGCCCGGCGGCCCGCAAGGCCTCCCCGGAGGCATGCAAGGCAGCTTTGGAGCCGCCCCACCGGCGCGTGTCTTGGGGAACCGTGCCGGGGGGCTGCTCCAGGGCAGCACCCCAACCGCAGCGCTGGTGAAGCTGCTGAAGCAGGACTCCGGGAGCTACACGTGGGTGGCCGCCACGATCGGCTCGAACTCGGCCGCGGGCTACCAGCTCGCAACCGGCGACCCGGTGATGGCGATCGGCGGATTCAACGGCACCGACCCGGCACCGTCGCTCGCCCAGTTCATCCGCGACGTGCGTGCGGGCAAGATCCACTACTTCATCCCCGGCGGCGGGATGGGCATGCGCGGCAACTCGGACATCAGCTCCTGGGTGAAGGCGCACTACGACTCGACCACGGTGGGCGGCGTGACGGTGTACGACCTCAGCGGGTAGCGACGGCGAGCAGCTGCGTGCGCGTCACGGGCGGGCGCAGCCGGGGCGCGAGCGCGGCCAGCACCCGCTCGCGCTCATCCGCCGTCAGCACCGCATCCAGCCGGGTGAAGTGCCCGATCTGACCGACCAGGTTTGCCCAGTGGGCGGCGGCCGACTCGAACGGGACAGTGCCTGAAACGACGTGCACCGCGACCGGGTCGAAGCCCGCCTCGCGATGCACGCGCTCGAGCTCGGGCTCCGATCCCAGCCGCCCGAAATGGCGCGCGAACGCCGCTCGCTCCGGCCCCAGCGCCTCGGCCACGGCGGCGCGCGGCTCCGCAAACCAGGGGTTTCGGTCGGGCGTCGCCCACACCGCGCTCACCACCCTGCCGCCGGGCCGCAACACGCGGCGGGCCTCGCCCAGCGTTGCCGCCGGATCACCGGGGATCATGATCGCGCAGCGGCTCACCACCGCGTCGAACGTCTCATCGGGCCAGTCGAGCGGCGCGGTCATGTCGGCGTGCCGCCACTCGACCGCCTGCGAGCGAGCCCGAGCGGCGGCCAGGCGCTCGTCACTGGTGTCGATCCCGGTCGCCTCCCAGCCGCGGGTCGCGAGCTCGGCGGTCAGCCGGCCGCTTCCGCAGCCGAGGTCGAGCACTCTGCCCGGCGGTGGCAAGAGCGCAAGCATCTCGTCGACTCCAAAGGGCTGGGACACGCGACGAGAGTAGCTGGATCCCTTGTTGCCGACCAACGCGTGAGATAGGCTCGCCAAAACCTGACTGACTGACGAATCAGTCAACACCTTCGCCCAAAGGCCTGCCATGACTGAGATCCCCTCCACCACCAAGCTCTATTTCGGCCCCTGGTACCGGCGCTCGCCGTATTTCGAGTCGACGCTCCGGGCCGGTTGTCTTGCCTATGACATCTACAACAAGATGTACCTGCCGGCCGAGTACGACGATCCCAACGTCGAGTACCAGGCCCTCCAGGAGGGCGTCACTCTGTGGGACGTCGGCGTCGAGCGAACCGTCCAGGTCAGCGGCCCCGACGCCGACCGGCTGATCGACATGGTCACCTGCCGCGACCTCACCAAGTGTGCCGTCGGCCAGGGCAAGTACATGATCGTGACCGCGCCCGACGGCGGCATCGTGAACGACCCGGTGCTGCTGCACGTCGAGAAGGACACATGGTGGATGCAGCTGGCCGACTCCGATGCCGGGCTCTACACGCTGGGCGTGCTGGCACACAGCGACCTCGACGCCGAGGTCAGCTATCCCGACGTGCATCCGGTGCAGGTGCAGGGCCCGAAGTCGGCGCTGACCCTCGAGAAGATCGCCGGCAAGGGCATCTATGACCTCAAGTACTACTGGTGCGGCCACTTCGAGATCGGCGACATCCCGGTCGTGATCAGCCGCACCGGCTGGTCGGCGGTGCCCGGGTTTGAGGTAAACCTGCTCGACGGCAGTCGCGGTGCCGACCTGTGGGACGCCATCATGGGCGCAGGTGAGGAGTTCGACATCCGGCCGATCTCGCCCAACGAGGCCCGCCGGGTCGAGGCCGGGATCTTCAACTGGGGCTCTGATATCACCCTCAAGGACACCCCGTTTCACGTCACCGGCCTGGAGCGGCTGGTCGAGGAGCAGCCTCAGGACTACATCGGCAAGGCCGCCCTGGAGCGGATCCGCAAGACCGGCGTCGACCGCAAGCTGGTCGGCATCGAGTTTGACTCCACCGAGCCGCTGACCGGCATCATCTCGAGCTGGCCCGCATACTCGAACGGGCGCGAGGTGGGGCGAGTCACCGATGCCGTGTGGTCGCCGGGTCTTGGCAAGAACATCGGCTATGTGTGGGTGCCGATCGAGCTGGCCGAGCCGGGTAACGCGATCCAGGCCGAGTCCGAGCACGGCACGCTTTCGGGTCGCACCGCGAGCATTCCGTTCGTCGACCCGCGCAAGGAGCGGCCCGCGGCCGCCCTCGCCTCGTCGGCCGAGTAGACGGCGCGACATGCGAGAACCCCGCTTCGACGTACTGTTCGAGCCTGTCCAGATCGGACCGGTGACAGCCCGCAACCGGTTCTTCCAGGTGCCGCATTGCAACGGCATGGGCTGGCTTCATCCCAGCGGTCACGCCGCCATGCGCGGCGTCAAGGCCGAGGGTGGCTGGGCCGTGGTCTGCACCGAGGAGGTCGAGTTTCACCATTCGGCCGAGCACGCGCCCTACATCGAGGGCCGGATCTGGGAGGACGCCGATATCCCGGCGCACGCACGACTGGTCGACCGGGTGCACGAGCATGGCTCGCTGGCCGGGATCGAGCTTGTCCACGGCGGGATGATGGCGCCCAACCTGTACTCCCGCGAGTCGCCGATGGGACCGGGCCATCTGCCCGTCCACGGCAGCGATCCGGTGCAGGCGCGGCGCATGACCCGCGAGGACATCGCCGACCTGCGCCGCTGGCACCGCCAGGCGGTGGCCCGCTCGCTCCAGGCCGGATACGACCTGGTGTACGTGTATGCCGGGCATGGCCTCACGACCATCCAGCACTTCCTCTCGCGCCGCCTGAACGATCGCGACGACGAGTACGGCGGCCCGATCTCACACCGGGTGCGGCTGCTTCGCGAGATGCTCGAAGACACGCTGGAGGAGGTCGACGGCAAAGCCGCCGTGGCCTGCCGGATCTGTGTCGATGAGCTGGTGGGCGGCGACGGCATCCAGCGCGAGGAGATCTCCGAGGCGCTCGAGCTGGTGGGTGAGCTGCCCGACCTGTGGGACTTCATGGTCGGCGATTGGGACTTCGACTCGATCACCTCGCGGTTCGGCGAGGAGGGCTCGCAGGAGCGCTACGTCAAGGGGCTCAAGCAGTTCACGTCCAAGCCGGTGGTCGGCGTCGGCCGGTTCACGTCGCCCGACACGATGGTGCGGATGGTGCGCGAGGGCACGCTCGACATGATCGGCGCCGCCCGCCCGTCGATCGCCGACCCGTTCCTGCCCAAAAAGATCGAAGAGGGGCGCTGGCAGGACATCCGCGAGTGCATCGGATGCAACATCTGCGTCTCGGGCGATTTCACCGCCACCCCGCTTCGCTGCACCCAGAACCCGACCATGGGCGAGGAGTGGCGGCGTGGCTGGCATCCCGAGCGGATCCGGCCAAAGACGACCGAGAGCACCGTGCTGGTCGTGGGCGCCGGCCCCGCCGGGCTCGAGGCTGCCCAGGCGCTTGGCAAGCGGGGCTACGACGTGGTGCTGGCCGAGGCCGGTGACGAGCTGGGTGGCCGGGTGACGCGTGAGGCCCGCCTGCCCGGGCTATCGGCGTGGATCCGGGTGCTCGACTACCGCAAGGGCCAGCTCGAGCAGCTCCCCAACGTCGAGCTCGCCTTCGGCAGTGAGCTGACCGCCGATGAGGTGCTCGAGTACGGCTTCGATCACGTCGCGATTGCAACCGGCGCGCGCTGGCGCAGCGACGGCGTCGGCCGGTGGCACGCCCGCCCGATCGAGATCCACCCCGATATGCACGTGCTGACACCCGACGATGTGATGGCCGGCACCCGCCCCCGCGGCTCAAAGGTCGTGATCTTCGACGACGACCATTACTACATGGGTGGTGTGCTGACCGAGTTGCTCGTGGGCGAGGGCTGTGATGTAACGATCGTGACCCCCGAGGCACGCGTGTCGGAGTGGACGATGAACACCATGGAGCAGCACCGGGTGCAGAAACGTCTGATCGAGATGGGCGTGACGATTCACGTTACCCATGCGGTCACGTCGGTCGGCGCCGAAAACGTCACAGCAGCGTGCGTCTATACCGAGCGAGAGCTGGTGCTTCCCGCTGATACGTATCTCAACATCACCGCGCGGCTCCCCAACGAGGCGCTGGGACTCGAGCTGCGATCCCGAGCCGAAGAACCGGGAGCTCCGACGCTGCGGGTGATCGGCGATGCCTGGAGTCCCGGCACGATTGCCGCCGCGGTGTGGGAGGGTCACCGGTTTGCCGAGGAGCTCGACGAGCCGGTCTCAAACGGCGATCAGCCGCCGTTCCAGCGCGAGGTAATCGGGCTGGCAAACGACGGCTGATTCCGGTCGACCTTGGTGTCGACTGCGTCTCTGGAGCTACGAAACGTAGGTGACGACGGGGTAGCGACCCACGCGGGGGCGGGACACTCCTCGGATCAATACGCCTTCGAAGATCAAGATAGCGACGGTCATCCCGACCGAGAAGAAGAGCGTCCACGGGGTGTAGGTCGTGAGCGCGCCGAGGCCCTGAGCCTTGGCGAACTCGTGAGCGATCACCTGCTGCAATGCGATCGCACCGACCTCAAACAGAAACAGCGTCAACGTGGTGGCGATGAGGGGTACGCGCACCGTTGTCAGCGACTGCAAGAGGCCCTTGATCAGGACCGCCTGAATCAGCACACCGGGGATGATCAGCTTCAGCATTGCAGTCGTGATCGAGCGAGTGTCGCCCGACACGATGTCGGCGGGGCTGACCAGCCCGCCACCTGCGACATCCGTGAGGTTTACCCAACGGACGATGAACTCCTCGATTGCTCGAGTAGCCATTCCCGTGAGGAACACCACGCCGACGACGGTGACGAGACTGAGAGTTGTGTTGCGGGAGTTGGTCACAACTCGGTTATCCGTGCGTGCGACACGATCGTCAACACTAGTAATCCAAATTTGTCAAATTGCGAAATTGCTCGTAGGGGATCGGGGATCCACTAGCCTTCAGCCATGCGGGAACGGGTGATGGTGGGGATTCCGATCGACTCTTTGGGCAAGCCCGGGGGTACCGAGCTTGCGCCCGATGCCCTGCGCCAGGCCGGCGTGGCCGAGGCGCTCGGCGCCCGCGATGCCGGCGACCTGGCGGTGCGAATCGTCGGCACCGAGCGCGACCCAGCGTCGGGCATTGTCGGGTATCCGACCGTCGTCACCACCGGCCAGGGGATTCGCGACGGGCTCGCCCCACTGGTCTCGGGAGCCGAGTTCGTGACCGTGCTCGGCGGCTGCTGTGCGCTGATTCCGGGAGTGGCCGCCGCGCTTCGGGATTCTGCCGACGGGCCTCTTGGGCTGGCCTACATCGACGGCCACATGGACACCTACACCACCACGACCAGCCCCACCGGCGAGGCCGCCGACATGCCGATCGCGATGGTGGCCGGCGCCGTCGATCCCGAGCTGACCGGACTGGGACAGAGCCCCCTGATCGCGCCTTCCCGAATCGCGCTGCTGGCCCACCGCGACCGCGACGAGGCGATCGGCTACGGCGCGCCGATGCCCGAAGACCTGGGGATCGAGATCTCCCACGATTGCGACGCCGTCCAGGCCGACCCGGCATGGATCGGCGGACACACGGCCGAGCAGCTGAGCGCAGACGATGGCCGGTTCTGGCTCTCGATCGACGTCGACGTGCTCTCGAGCGAGGCCTTCCCCGCCACGCCGGTGAAGCAGCCCGGCGGGCTCAGCGCCCGCGAGTTGATCGAGCTGGCCCGGCCGCTGGCCCAGCACCCGGCGTGCATCGGGGTGAGCGTTCTCTGCTACGACGTGGACATGGACGACGCGGAGTCGAGCGGGGCGCGCACGGTTGTCGGCGTGCTGGCGGGGACCGTCGGCAGCTAGTCGGCGCGCTGCACGTCTTCGAGCAGCTGCTCGAAGTCGGGGCCGTCGAACTCGAGCACGGCTCGGTCGTACTTCTCCATGCCCCACTCCCAGAAGTCGAAGTCGATGTTCGAGACGCCGTCCTGAATCGAGGCCCACATCGTCCAGCCGTACTTCGACATCAGGCCCCACAGGCGGGCCCGCGCCACCTTGTTTCGCAGCGGCGATCCGTAGTAGTGGCCGATCAGCTCCTCGAGCTGTGGCAGCGACAGGTTCGACTCGCTCCACACGTTTCCGAGCTCGAAGCAGGCGTCGTTCATGCCCGAGTACTCGTAGTCGATCAGCCGAAACTCGCCGCCCACGTCGATGAAGTTCTCGGCCAGCAGATCGTTGTTGCAAGGTACGAGGCCCTCGTCGCGGACCGCCATCGCGGCCTCGATCGCCGTCGCCTTGGGCGCGAACTCGAGGTAGCGGTCGGGCAGCCGGAATCCTCGCTCCTGCACCAGCTTCAAGTACCGCTTCTGGATCCGGAACATGTTGAAGTCGTCGCGAAACGCCGGGCCGGAGTGCAGCTTCTTGCACGCCCGGGCGATCATGTCGATCTTGTCGCCGCGGCGCAGATCCTCGGAGGACTGGGTCTCGCCGGAGATGAACTCCAACACCAGCAGTGAGTCGTCGGGGCGGTAGTCGATCACCGCGGCGCCCACGCCCGTGGTGGCGGCCGCGACCGAGTTGAGGTACTCGTTCTCGCGGTCGATGGCGAGCATGCTGCCGTCCTTGGCCGACACGCGCACGACGTAGTCTCCGCCGGGCGTCTCGACCTTGTAGTTTGTGTTCGTCAGCCCACCGACGAGCTCACTCACAGACGTCCGGTCCCGAAGCACCGGTACCAGGTCAAGCAGCTCGTCAACGCTCCGATTCGCCATCGCCGGCCAACTATAGTGCTCAGCGCAGAAGTGGTCCAGACCAATCCCGAATCCCTCGCTCGAGCCCAGGCGGTCGTCATCGGCGGCGGCATCACCGGGACAAGCGTGGCCTACCACCTGGCCAAGGCGGGCATCACCGATGTCGTGCTGGTCGAAAAGGGCGAGCTGACAAGCGGCTCGACCTGTCACGCCGCGGGGCTTGTGACCCAGTTCAACCCGTCGCCGACGATGATGCGGTTTCGCCGCTACAGCGTCGAGCTCTACCGCGAGCTGGGCGTGTTCGAGACGCTCGGCAGCCTGCGGATGGCCTCCAGTGAGGAGAGCCTGAAGGAGCTTCAGCGCGGTGCCAGCCGCGCCCGCGGCATCGGCCTGGATGTCGAGGTGCTGGGCCCCCGCGAGGCGCTTGCGCTGATGCCGGCCGCATCGCCCGACTCGCTGTTCGGCGCCGTCTGGATCGAGGGCGACGGCTGCGTCGACCCGCACACGGCCACCTACACGCTGGCCGACGCCGCCCGCGCGCTGGGCGTCACGATCATGACCGGCACCCGCGTGACCGGAATCGAGCTGGGACCCAATCGCGAGGTGACCGCCGTTGCCACCGACCGCGGCCGGATCGAGACCGAGCTGGTCGTCAACGCCTGCGGGATGTGGGCGCCGCAGGTGTCGGCCATGGTGGGCGCGTTCACGCCGTCGGTGCCGGTCGATCACCAGCACATCGCGCTGCTGGCGGTACCGGGTCACGAGCTGCCGCACGACATGCCCTGCTTTCGGGATACCGACAACCTGGTGTACGGCCGCTCGGAGGCCGGCGGGGTGCTGTTCGGCGGCTACGAGCCCAACCCCGTGGCCCGCTGGGTCGACGGCGTGCCGTGGGATCACAGCGAGCGAGCGCTGCCGCCCGATCCCGAGCGCTTCGAGCAGCTGATGGCCGGCGCCGCGCGCCGCTTCCCATTCCTCGATGACGCGGGCGTGGTCGCACTCGTCTGTCATCCCGACGCGATGACCCCCGACGGCAACCCGCTGCTCGGACCGATCCCGGGCATCCGCGGCTTCTGGCTGGCCGCCGGACTCTCACTCAACGGCTTCGGCGGTGCCGGCGGGATGGGCCGCACGATCGCCGAGTGGATCACCACCGGCGAGACCGAGCTCGACACCCACGGCTATCGGGCCTGGAGGTTCGGCGCGGCCTACCGCAACCCGGCGCAGGTCGAGGCCGCCGGACGCGAGGTCTACCGCTACTACTACCGGCTGCGATACCCGCTCGATACCGACGAGTGGGGCCGGCCCAACCGCACCGGCCCGTTGCACGAGCGGCTCCAGGACGAGGGCGCGGTGTTTGGCGCCAAGAACGGTTGGGAGCGCCCCGACTACTTCCAGCCCGGGCGGCCGTGGCGACGAGCCGGCGCCGATCAGCGCGAGTTCGGCTGGCACCGCCCGCCCTACTTCGATCGGCTGGCAGAGGAACACACGGCGTTTCGCGAGCGCGCCGGCATGATCGACATGAGCTCGTTCGGAAAGATCGAGATCGAAGGCCCCGGCGCGGCGGCCCTGATCGACCGCGTCACCGACAATCGCGTGCTGCGCGACCCCGGAAGCGTGGTGTACACGCAGTTTCTCAACCCGACCGGCGGGATCGTCGCCGACGTGACCGTCACCCGCCTGGCTCCCGAGCATTTTCGGGTCGTGACCGGTGCGGGCACCGTCGACTCGGATCTCGGCTGGCTGCGCGCCCACATCGAGCCGGGCGACGGCGAGGTGCATCTGCGCGACGCCAGTGCCGAGCAGGCGGTGATCGGTATCTGGGGCCCCAGGGCCCGCGAGGTGGTGGCCGCGACCACCGCTGACGACATCTCCAACGAGGCCCTGCGATTCGGTCGCGCGATCACGATCTCGATCGGCGGCGCCCCGGTGCTCGCCCAGCGGATCACCTACGTCGGCGAGCTCGGCTACGAGCTGTACGTCGCACCCGAATGGGCGATCCAGGTGTGGGACCGGCTGCGCGCCGCGGGCACCGAGCACGGGCTCGAGCTTGGCGGCTACCGCACGCTGGAGTCGCTTCGGATGGAGAAGGGCTACCGCTACATGGGCACCGACCTGACCGCCGGCGACACCCCGTTCGAGGCCGGAGTCGGCTTCTGTGTGGCGATGGACAAGGGCGACTTCATCGGCCGCGACGCCCTCGCCGCCGCCGGGGAACCCACGCGTGTTCTGCGCACCATCCTGATCGACGGCGATGAGTATGTGGCGGTGTACGGCGGCGAGGCGGTACACAGCTCCGCCGGTGTTGTCGGCCGGGTTCGCAGCTGTGCGTACGGGTTCACCGTCAACCGAAACATCGCCTACACCTACCTCCCGGCGGAGTTCGAGCCGGGAGCTGCGGTGATGGTCGAGGTGTTCGGCGGGCTGATTCCCGCCGAGGTCGCCGACGCGGTGCTGTACGACCCGTCCGGCGCACGCATCCGCGGGTAAACCGCTCGCCGCTTCGGGCGATTACTTGGCAGCCCGATGCCAGGACGAGCCCACACGCGATGATCGAACAGCCGCGACGGCCGATCTTCGATCGCAGGCTGGAAGTGTTCGGCTACGAGGTCGGACTGCACACGCGTGCAGAGATCGACACTCTGGCCGGCGGTCGGCTGTGCTTCGTCAGGATCACGCCGGATTTCCTGAAGCGAGGCCTCGCCCGGAGGTTTCCCGCCGATCACGTGGCGCTCCAGATCGACCGCGAGGCGGCGGTGCGTCCCGAGCTGTGGCGCGAGCTGATCGAGCTGTACGAGACCGGCTATGTGATCGTGATCGACGACTTCCTGATCCGGCCCGATTCACTGCCGCTGCTCGAGATCGCCGGCATGGTCAAGTTCGACATGCGCCGGCTGACGCCCGACAACCTGCGGGTGCAGGCGGCTGCGCTGTCCGGCTATCCGGTGAAGACGATCGTCACCGGGGTGGACCGCTACGAGGTGTTCGAGGATTGCATGCGCGCCGAGATCGACCTGTTCCAGGGCCGGTTCTTCGAGACGGCCGGCCATATCGCCCGAAACGGTGCGGGATCGCGACACCTGGCGCGGCTGCGGCTGATCGCCGCCATCCAGAACCAGGCGATCGAGTTCGAGCAGCTGGACGACGTGATCTCGACCGACATGGGTATCAGCTACCGGCTGCTGCGATTGATCAACTCCGCCTACTTCGCGCTTCCCCAACCGGTCGGCTCGGTGCATCACGCGATGGTGATGCTGGGGATGGAGAAGGTGCGGATGTGGACTGCGCTGATCGCCCTGGCGGAGTTCGACGATCGTCCCGCCGAGCTGATCCGCTCGGCGCTGGCGCGCGCGAAGATGTGCGAGCTCCTCGCCCGCGCGACCGCCGCGCCGGTACCCGAGGCTCACTTCACCGTCGGATTGTTCTCGCTGGTGGAGGCGTTTGCGAACATCCGCACCGCCGACGTGCTGGCCGAGCTGCGCCTGGCCGATGACGTCGATGCAGCGCTCCTTCACCGCCTGGGCGACCTCGGCCAGGTGCTGACCGAGGTCGAGGCCTTCCACGCCGGCAAGCCCGGGCCGTTGCGCGTCGACCGCGAGGTGCTGCGCGATACCTACATGCAGGCGATCTCGTGGGCCGACGAAACCTCGACCATCACCCACAGCCTGCGCAAGAGCTAAGGGGTGAATAAATGGTGCCTGGCACCATTTATTCACCCCCTCGGTGGCTAGCCGTGGACTGAGTGGAACATCGCGAAGCGGTTTTGCTGCGCGCCGTTCACAAGGGTGAAGTCGCCGCCGACGTAGAGCATCCCCTGGCCGGCCTTGAGCGCCCACACTCCGAGCACTCCCTGAGTGGTGCCAAGCACGGGCGCCCAGGACTGGAGCACACCGTTGGGCGAGAGTTCGAACACCTTGTGGCGGCGGATGCGCGAGGACTTCGTGTATTCCGAGAGCTTGAGGTTCTTGTGCTGGGCGACGTTGTCGCCGTGCATGCCGAAGATCGGCCACCCGTTGACGGTGGTGACGGCCTGGATGTTGCCGTCGGCCTGGTAGTACCAGACGCGCTTACCGGTGGCGATGTTGTAGGCCAGCGCCGTGCCGCCGGGGCCGCCCATGGCTGCGTACAGCCGATGGCCGGAGCGGGCGATGTCGAGCACCGGGTCGGGTGCGTGTCCGCCCCAGGGCAGCGGGCGGCCGGTTGTCATCGAGACCGAGGCCAGGTCATGCTGCCCCTTGACGCCGTCGATCCTGCCGAACCAGCCCGCGACCAGCACCCGATTGTGGGCGGCGTCGGCGATCATGTCGCGCACCTGATTGTCTGCACTTGGATCCCACCCGGCGACCCGGTAGTGGTTGTGAACCAGGTTGAGCCGCGCGAGCCGCTCGTGGGCGCGGCCACCGGCCTGCGTGAAGTCACCACCGATGTAGATGCTCGTGCCGGCCCGCGAGATCGCGCGCACCGAGCCGTTGATCCCCAGCGCGGGAACACCCGCACCGAGCTTGCCCGACGCCACGTTGAACGAGGCGATGTGGGTGCGCGACACACCGTCGACCTTCGTGAAATCTCCGACCACATACAGCGACTGGTGATTTCTCGAAGCCCCGATTGCATACACGCGACCGTTCAGCGTCGGCTTCCAGTTGAGCAGCGCGCCGGTGTTCGCGTTCTCGGCAGCGAGGTAGGTGCGGGTGACGGTTTTGCCGCTGTGGTTCTCGCTGATCGTGAAGTTGCCGCCGATGAACACCCGGCTTCCCAGCCGCAGGATGTCGTCGACTCGTCCGGCCTGCTTGTTCGAGGCGCTCCAGTCCTTGGCGGGAAACTGCCAGGCGGCGTTCACATCGGCCGCGGCCAGATGGGGCTGCGGCTGCGTCGCCGCGACTGCGGGGCCGGCCGAGAAGGCCGCCGCGAGTGTGGTGACGAGCGTGGCAGCCGCGATCAGGCTGGACGGACGACGGAAAAATTGCATGCTGGGCATGAGAGACAAGCCTCCGGAGAAACGTTTCTGAGATGTGACCGCGACCCCTCGCGATCACGAGCGAGATCGGTTCCGGAAGGCACACTCTGTAGCGCCGAGAGCCTTGTTGGAGCCATATTCACCCAAAACGGGGGCGGCGCCGTCCCCCGGCTGGGGGACGGCGTCGTGACCCACGGGTCAGCTGGGGAAGAGCGCGAACCGCGGGTGTGAGGCGCGGTTGACCTTGGTGAAGTCGCCGCCGACCGCCAGCGTGCCGCTCGATCCGTCGAGCGCCCACACGCCGAGCACACCCTGGGACGTCTCGAGGGGAGGCGCCCAGGACTGAAGCGTTCCATCGGGTGACAGCTCGAACACCTTGTGGCGGGAGATGCGCTTGCTGCTGCCGTATTCGGACAGCTTGGAGTTGACCTTGGGCGCGACGTAGTCGCCGTGCATGCCGAAGATCGGCCATCCGCCGACGGTGGTCACCGCCTGGACGTTGCCGTCGGTCATGTAGTACCAGAGGCGCGAGCCGGTGGAGATGTCGTAGGCAAGCGCGGTGCCTCCCGGCCCGGCCATCGCTGCGTACAGGCGGCTGCCCGAGCGAGCGATGTCGAGGATCGGAGAGGTCGGGTGGTTGGCCCAGGGCAAGGTCGCGCCCGAGCCGGTCGAGATCGAGGCCAGGTAGGCCTGCGACTTGGATCCATCGATGTGCTTGAACCATCCGGCGGCGAGGATCCGTCCGCCCGCCTGATCGCCGACCAGGTCGCGCACCTCGTCGTCGGCCGACGCCTTCCAGCTCGAGTTGACGGCCCATCGGGCACTCGAGTTGGGACTGAGCTTTGCCAGCCGCTGATGTGACTGACCGCCGACGTTCGAGAAGGCGCCGCCGATGTAGATGTCGGAGCCGACCTGGGTGACCGCCTTGACCGTGCCGTTGATCGCGGTGGGCGGCAGCGCCGGGGAGATCTGGCCGGTCGAGAGGTCAAACGCCACCAGGTGCGGGTAGGACTGGCCGTTGACCTGCGTGAATGCCCCGCCGACGTACAGCAGCGAGTTGTCGGGTGAGGTCGCCAGGGCGTACACCCGCCCGTTCAGCACGGGAGCCCAGCCGGTCAACGCGCCGGTGGCGGTGGTCTCGGCGGCAAGGTACGTCCGGGTCGCGGTGTGGCCACTGCTGTCAGCGGCCTGGGTGAAGTTGCCGCCGATATAGGTGACCCCGCCGGTCTGGAGCACGTCGTCGACGCGCCCTTCCTCCTTGTTGGAGTCTTTCCAGTTGGGTACCGGGAACGACCAGGCAGAGGCGATGTCAGCCGTGGACAGCGCGGGTGCGGACGACGATTGGGCGGCGACGGTGCCGGCTTCGGCCGGGGCCGATGCCAGGCCCAGCGCGACCGCAAGCGCCACCAGGGCGATCGCCACTGCGCAGGACGCAAACAGCGGTCGGGGTTGATGATTACGGGGTTCAGACATAGGTCAGCCACCTCCGGGGGTGGGAGTCGGGGGGAGAGTGACCGCGACCCCTCGCGATCAACCACGAGGAATCGACCGGTTGCCCGCGTTCTGAACGTCCCCACCTCCCCTCGAGGCCGGAATACCGCAGACCGGGGAGAGCGTAACCTGTAAAATGAGGTATTTTGTTAGTGACCAGTAACGGAAGCAAGTCCTTCCGTCACTGTTAACGATCCGTCCATGAGCGCCCTGCCGACCACAACGGCGTCGGCGCCCGCGACCACCGCGTCGCGCACATGAGCGGCCGACCCGACGCCCCCGGCGGCGATCAGCTGTCCCGAGATCAGCGGGCGCAATCGCCGCAAAAGCTCGACATCGGGGCCGAGGCCGGTGCCGTCGCGGCCGATGGCGGTCACCAGGAAATCGCGCACGCCCACCTCGGCCAGCCGGTACAGAAACCACTCGGCCGACTGTTGAGAATCCTGCTCCCAGCCGTGGGTGCGGATGCTGCCCTCGAGGCAGTCGGCGGCGACCGCGACCCGCCCGGTCGCGCCGGCCAGCTCACCCACCAGCACCGGGTCTGAGGCGGCCAGCGATCCGATCAGCACCCGTTTGGCGCCGGCGCCGAGCGCCCACTCGACGTCGGCGGCCGAGCGGATGCCCCCGCCGAGCTGGAGGTCGAGCCCGCGTACCGCCGCCAGCCGCTCGATCAGCGCCCGATGGTTGGGTGTGCGGACGCCGTCGCGGGCCGCGCCGAGGTCGATCACGTGCAGCCAGCGGGCCCCCTCGGCCGCGAATCGCTCGGCCACGGCGAGCGGATCGTCGCCGAAGTGCGTCACCCGGTCGTAGCTTCCCTGGTGCAGCCGCACGACCGCCCCGTCGAGCAGGTCGATGGCCGGCATCAGCACGGCTTCACGTTTTAGCATGCTAAAATGATAGCGTGATGAAACCCGAAGCGCAGACCCCCTCCGCTGCCGGCTCGCCCGACGAGTGGCGCACCGTGGCCTTCGACGATCTGTGTGATGCGCTGCTGACGCTTCGCACCCGCGAAGAGGTCGGTGCGTTTCTGCGCGATGTGTGCTCGCTGCATGAGATCGAGGTGATCACCCACCGCTGGCAGGCCGCCCGGCTGCTCGACCAGGGGATGCCGTACGCCAAGGTCGCCGAGGCCGTCCACGGCTCGACCGCAACCGTCACCCGGGTCGCACATTGGCTTCGCCACGGCGAGGGCGGCTACCGGCTCGCACTCGACCGGCTGGCCCGGCGGAGGTCGCGATGACCCCGGCTCCCCGCCCATTTCGGCTCGCGCTTCCCAGCAAGGGCCGGATGCACCAGCCGGCGCTCGAGCTCGCCCGCGCCGCGGGGGTCGAGGTCGACATGACCGGCCGGGTACTGCACTCCCACTGCTCACAGTGGGACATCGAGGTGCTGCTCGCGCGCTCGGACGACATCCCCGCCTGGACGCAGGACGGCGCCGTCGAGATGGCCATCGCCGGCCGTAACCAGATCGCCGAGACCCGCTCCCACGTCGATGTGCTGGCCGACCTCGGCTTCGGTCGTTGCTCGCTCCAGGTGGCCGTGCGCGACAACGACCCGATCACGCTGGTGTCACAGCTCAACGGTCGCCGGATCGCCACCTCGCACCCCGAGACCACCAGGCGGTTCCTGGGCGAACGCGACATCGAGGCCGAGGTCACCGCCATCCACGGCTCGGTCGAGCTCGCCCCCCGGTTGGACGCCGCCGATGCCATCGTCGACCTGGTGTCGACCGGCGACACCCTGCGCGCCAACGGTCTGCGAGCGATTGCGACCGTGCTCGAGTCCGAGGCGGTGCTGCTCGCCCGGCCCGGGCTGGATGAGCGCCAACAGGCGATCGCGACCGAGCTCGCGACGGTGATTCAAAGCGTGGTCGTGGCCCGCGGCCGCCGGTATGTGATGCTGAACGCCCCCGACGACGCGCTCGAAACCATCATCGAACTGCTCCCGGGGCTCGACTCCCCCACCGTGCTGCCGCTGGCGGCTGACGGTATGCACGCGGTCCACGCGGTCGTTCCCCGCGACATGGTGGTCGACCTGCTGGGCCCGCTGCGAGCGGCCGGCGCGCGCTCGATCCTCGTGCTTCCAATCGACAACCTGATCCCATGAGCATCATCCGCCCCGAGCTCGCCGATGCCGAGCCCTACCGCTGGCAGGAGGGCCTGCCCACCGACCGGCCGCTGCATCGGTTTGACATGAACACCCAACCGCTGCCGCCGAGCTGGTATGCCCGCGCCCAGGCGCGGCTTTCTCGGGTGGTGGTTCAGACCTACCCCGACGCGACCTATAGCAGGCTGCGGTCGCTGCTTTCGGAGTACACCGGCCACCCGGCCGAGCTGATCATCCCCACCTCCGGCGCCGACGAGGCCATCTATGTGTGCGCTCAGCTGACGCTTCGCCCGGGCGATCGCGCATACGCCAAGCGCCCCCGCTACTCGGTGTACGACATGGCCACTCGGCTGGCAGGCGGTGAGATCGTGGACGAGCCCGACGGGGCCAGGCTGCGCTACGTCTGTAGCCCCCACAATCCCTCCGGCCTCGATGGCACCGACGACGAGTTCGCACCGTTTGGCGGTCTGCTCGCCATCGACCAGGCCTACCTCGAGTTCGGCGGGGTCGACCGCTCCCCGCTGGTGCGCGAGCGCGACGACACGGTGGTCATCCGCAGCATGTCCAAGGCCTTTGCCCTGGCCGGGGCGCGGGTGGGATACATCCTCGCACCCGAGGCGCTGGCAGCCCAGCTGGACGCCATCAGGCTGCCCGCGGGCATCGCCGCGACCTCGGCCGCGCTGGCCGAGATGGCACTCGAAAACGTCGATGAGATGCGCGCAACCGCGGCCGCCACCGTGGCCGAGCGCGACCGCATGGCGGCGGCGCTGACCGCCGCGGGTATCGGGGTGCGGCCCTCCTGCACCAACTTCCTGCTGCTCGACGTGCACGAGCCGGGTAAGGCGCTGGCCGCTCGCCTGGCCGCCGAGGGCCTGATCGTCCGCACCGCGTCGGATCCCGAGCTGGCCGAGTGCATCCGGATCAGCCCCGCGACCCCCGCGTCCAACGACCTGCTGCTGCACGCCCTGGGCGCGGCGCCCGGCGCCGGGGCGAGCGAGCCGGATCGCACGGCGCGTGTGCAGCGCATGACCTCGGAGACCGCGATCGACTGCCGCGTCTCGATCTCCGGCACCGGCACCGCGGCCGTGGCCACCGGAATCGGATTTCTCGACCACATGCTCACCGCACTCTCGTGCCACTCGCTGATCGACATCACGCTCACCTGCCAGGGCGATCTGTGGGTCGATCCCCACCACACCGTGGAGGATGTCGCGATCGCGCTTGGCCAGGCGCTCGACCAGGCGCTCGGTGACCGCTTCGGGGTGCGCCGGTTCGGTGATGCCCGCGCGCCGCTGGACGAGGCCCTCTGCCATGCGACCGTCGATCTGTCGGGTCGCGGCATGGCGACCATCGACCTGCGCCTGATCGGCCCGGTGATCGGCGAGCTGCCCAGCCCGCTCGTCCCCCACTTCTTCGACACGCTGGCGCGTCAGAGCCGCATCGGCATCCACCTTGGTGGCTCCGGCCAGGACGACCACCACCTGTGCGAGGCGGCGTTCAAGTCGCTCGCCCTGGCGCTGCGCGAAGCCTGCGCGGTCGATCCCCGGCGCGAGTCGATTCCCAGCACGAAGGGCACGCTATGAGCGACCCGGTCACGGTGATCGACTATGGCGCGGGCAACCTCGCAAGCATCACCGCGGGGCTCGACCGGCTGGGCGGCAATCCCCGCGTGAGCGACGACGCCGACGAGATCGCAGCCGCCAAGCGACTGGTACTCCCTGGCGTGGGAGCCGCTGCTCCGGCGATGGCCGAGCTGCACCGGCGGGGGCTGGTCGATGCCATCGGCTCGGCGGTCGATCGCGGCGCGCCGCTGCTTGGAATCTGCCTGGGGATGCAGCTCCTGTTCGAGCGAAGCCGCGAGGGCGATGTCGAATGCCTCGGGTTTTTGAGCGGCGAGACGGTGTCGATCGACTGGTCCGAGCGACTGCCGCACATGGGCTGGAACGATGTCGACGCGGTCAGCGACCATCCGCTCGCCTCGACCCTGCCGGCGGTGTGTTACTTCGCGCACTCCTACGTCGTTGCTCCGCAGGAGCGCTCCGACGTGGTGGCCGAAACCGACCTGGACGGCCGCCGGTTCGCCTGCCTGGTCGCGTCGGACACCGTGGCCGGCGCCCAGTTTCATCCCGAGAAGAGCGGCGCGGGTGGCAAGGCGCTGCTCGAGGGTTGGCTCGAGTGGAGCGGGGATGCTGCGTAGGCGCGTGATCCCCTGCCTCGACGTCCGGGGCGGCCGCCTGGTCAAGGGGGTCAAGTTCGCCGCGCTGCGCGACCAGGGCGATCCGGTCGAGGCCGCGCGCGGGTATGCCGAGGCCGGCGCCGACGAGATCGTGTGGCTCAACATCTCTGCCGTCGACGAGCGCTGGGACGAGCTGCTGGAAGCGGTGCATCGGGCGGCGGAGACGGTGGATGTTCCGTTGTGCGTCGGGGGTGGAGTGACCTCGGTCGGGCGGGCGCGCGATCTGCTTTTGGCCGGCGCCGACAAGATCGCCACCAACACCGCCGCGCTTGACCGGCCCGAGCTGGTGAGCGAGCTCGCCGACCGCTTCGGGCGTCAGTGCGTGGTGGTCGCGATCGATGCCCAGCGCGAGAACGGCAGCTGGTACGCGCACGCCTCGGCGGGACATCGCCGCACCGAGCACGAGGTGGTGGCGTGGTCGATCGAGGTCGCCGAGCGGGGCGCGGGGGAGCTTTTGATGACGTCGATCGACGCCGACGGCACCAAGTCCGGATACGACCTCGAGCTGATCGAGCGGGTGTGCGACGCGGTTTCGTTGCCGGTGGTGGCGTCGGGCGGGGCCGGCGGCCCGGCCGACATGGTGGACGCTCTGCGCGCTGGCGCTCAGGCCGCCCTGGCCGCCTCGATCTTTCACGAGCGCACACACTCGATCGATGAGGTCAAGCGAGAGGCGGCGGCCGCGGGGCTGCCGGTGCGGCTGTGAGCGATCTCTCGATCCCACGGCTGAAGCCGGGTTCAGAGCTCGTGACCTGCGTGGTGCAGGACAGCCGCAGCGGCGATGTGCTGATGGTTGCCTGGGCCGACCGGCCGGCGCTCGAAGCCACGGTGCGCACCGGGCTCGCGCATTTCCACTCCCGCTCTCGAGACAGCCTGTGGCTCAAGGGCGAGACCTCGGGCAACACGATGGTGGTCGAATCGATGACCTCCGACTGTGATGGCGACACGATCCTGATGCGGGTGCGACCAAACGGACCGGCCTGCCACACCGGTTCTGAGACGTGCTTTGGGCCGCGGACGTTCGACCAGCGGCTGAGCGTGCTGGCCGAGCTCGCCGAGGTGTTCGAGGCCCGCCGGACGGCGGCTCCCGACGGCTCGTACGTGGCCGGGATGCTCGCGGGCGACCGCGAGGGGCCGCAGCGCAAGGTGGGCGAGGAGGCGGTCGAGGTGCTGCTCGCCGAGCCCGGGTCCGATCATCTCGTGACCGAGGTCGCAGATCTCTGGTTTCACTCGATGCTCCTTCTGGCCCGCGACGGGATCGACCCGCTCGCGCCGCTGGAGGAGCTGCGGCGGCGCCGCGACAAGTAGTCTCGACCCGTGCTGCTGGATTACCACATGCACCTGGCGGGTGACGAGGAGCCGTACTCCCAGTACTCGTTCACCTACGGCCACATCGGGCGCTACGTCGCCATGGCGATCGACGCGGGCGTGAGCGAGATCGGATTCACCGATCACGTCTATCGATTCTCGGTCGCGCGCGACTGGATCGACGCCGATGGCTGGCGCGAGCAGGCCACCGCCGACATCGCGCGGTACGTCTCGGCCCTCACCGGCGCGCGCGAAGCCGGGCTGCCGGTGCTGATGGGGCTCGAGCTGGATTGGGTGCCGGCGCGTGAGGCCGAGATCGCCGCGCTGGCGGCGGCGTATGACTGGGACTACCTGCTGGGCTCCTATCACTGGATCGGGCACCGCGAGGTCGACCACGATGCCAACTCGGTGTGGGAGGAGACTGCGGCCGACCAGGTGTGGCGCAGCTACGTCGACGGCTTCTGCGCCGCGGCGCGCAGCGGCATCTACGACTCGATGGCCCACCCCGACCTGGCCAAGGTGTTCGGGCACCGAAGCGACCCCGAGCCGCTCGAGCTGTACCACGAGATGGCCGACGCGGCCCGCGACGGCGGCGTGGCGGTCGAGGTCTCGACGGCCGGGCTGCGAAAGCCGGTCGGTGAGATCTACCCGTCGCCGGCGCTGCTTTCGATCTTCGCCGACCGGGGCGTACCGATCACGCTCGGCTCCGACGCCCATGCCCCGGCCGGTGTCGGCAAGTGGTTCGACCAGGCCCGCGCCCTGGCCGAGTCGGCGGGCTACTCCACCATCACCCGCTTCCACCGCCGCCAACCCACCCAGGTCCCGCTGTGAATAAATGGTGCCAGGCACCATTTATTCACCCCATCGACGTGGATGCGGTGCGGCGGTCGGCGGCCATCATCGATGGCGTGGCGCATCGCACGCCGGTGTTTCGGTCGCGCACGCTGGATGGGCTGTGCGGCGGCGAGGTGCTGCTGAAAGCCGAGAACCTCCAGCGCGGCGGCGCCTTCAAGTTCCGGGGGGCGTATACGGCGCTGGCGGCGATGGATCCAGACCAGCGGGCCGCGGGAGTGGTGGCCTTCTCGTCGGGTAACCACGCGCAGGCGGTGGCCATCTCGGCCCGGCTCTGGGAGACGCGGGCGACGATCGTGATGCCGGCCGACGCGCCCGCGGGCAAGCTCGCGGCCACCCGCGGCTATGGCGCCGAGGTGATCACCTACGACCGCGCCACCGAGGATCGCGAGGCGATCGCGCGGGAGCTCGGTGAGCAGCGCGGGCTGACGGTGATTCCGCCGTTCGAGCTGCCTGCGGTGATGGCGGGGCAGGGCACGGCGGCGCTCGAGCTGATCGAGTCGGACGGCCCGCTGGACGTGCTGATCGCCCCCGTCGGCGGCGGCGGGCTGATGGCGGGCTGCGCCACCGTGGCCAAGGGCCTGCTTCCATCGGTGCGTGTGATCGGGGTCGAGCCCGAGGCCGGCGACGACACCCGCCGTTCGATGACCGAGGGCCACCCGGTCGGGATCGACCTGCCCAAAACGATCGCCGATGGCCTCCAGACGACACGCCCCGGCGACATGACCTTCGAGATCAACCGGCGGCTGGTCGACGCCATCGAGCTGGTTTCCGACGCCGAGATCGTGGCCGCGATGGTGTTCCTGTTCGAGCGGCTGAAGCTGGTGGTCGAGCCGTCGGGCGCCGTCGGTGTGGCCGCGATCCTGAGCGGCCGGACTCGACATCAAAGGCGCGCGCGTCGGCGTCATCCTCTCAGGCGGAAACGTCTCGGCCGAGCGGTTCGCTCAGCTCCGTGCTACCGGTGGTCGACAAATGGTTGGGGGACGCCGAGGCGACCGTCCGCCCAGGTGAAGTATGTGGTGTTACCGGTGCTTGTTTGATCTGTGTAGTCGCCGAAGTTGGGCGTGATCGCGGTGGAGGTGTTCGTCCAGTCGGTGGCACCGGTGGTGATGCGAAAGTCGCGGCCGTTGGTGGTAGGGCTGGGGCGGCACTCGCCGTAGTAGTCGGTCAGCGCCGAGGCTGGGCCTGATCGTCTGCGGTCATACCACGAGCTGCAGATCGTGCCGTTGGCGCGCGTCGATACCGCCGGCATCAGGTGCAGGGTGAAGTCCGAGTCGTCGTTCACCTGGGTGACGTTGGAGGCTGACCGCAGGTCGCGAGAGTATGCCCGCATGAAGATGTCGCCGAGCGGGTGATGGCTGGCATCGTTCCACTCGATAATCAGCCGCCCCGAGCGAGCCTCGTAGGCGACCCGGGGGAAGTCGTTTCCGATGCAGCGGTTGTACCCAGCGATGCATTGCCCGTCGAGTGACTTGACGCCGCCACCGACGTTGGGTGTCTGTCCGCGGGTCACGATCAGCGATCGGCCCGGTCCGCCCACGGTCGGTCTCGGTGCCCCCGCTGGCACGAGTGCCAACTGCTCGTAGATGTAGGGGTCGCCGTTTCCGATGTTTGATTCGAGGTTTCGCTCCCATGCAACGTAGGTGGCTCCACCGGGAGCCTGGACGGTGTAGGCACCGTTTTGTACCTGGGCGATTTCGGGCGCCACAACGATTGGCGTCCCCACGTCAGCCGGCGAGATGGTGGTGGGGTTGGCGGGCACGCGCACGCGCTTGATCTCGATCTGGCCGGCGCCGGTGCCGCGATTGAGGAAGATGCGGCTGTACGAGACCACCAACGTTCGTGAAGACTGATCCCAGCTGATCCAATCCTTGTCCAAAAGGGCGAGGTTGCGGGGAGGTGTTCCCGACGAGAACAAGGTGCAAAGGTTCCCAGGATGCGCCACCAGCACGGGACGGGTAAACGTCACGCCGTGAGCGGTGGGAGTTGCCACCGAGAGTGCCACCGTTCCCTCCGCCGGCCTGGTGTTCGTGGTGCACGCCTGGTTGCTCGGCATGTAGAGGCTCGAGAGGATGTAGTGGGCGCCACCGTCGATTGAAACCACACCCGGATCGCCAGACCACGTCTGATCAGGATTCGGATTCGGCAGGCCCACCAGGTCGGTGAAGTGCCTCCCGCCGTCGGTCGAATAGCCCACGCCCGTCCCCGAACCAGCTCGCGTCGTCGGCGGGAACATCACTCCGGTGATGTCATTCCAATCCACCATCACACGACCGCCGGAGGCGGCGGCGATCGCCTCCTCCGACTGACCGCCAGCGGTGTCTTCCTGAGGATCAGCCGCGTCCACATTCGAACCAAAACCCGAAACCGACTGCGCACCCATCCGCACCGTCGCACGAGGTGCGCCCGAAAGCCACATCCTCAGACCCTGCGACTCGGCACCAGGAAACCGAATCCGCGCCACGACCCGCTGGCGAAGCGACCGCCCAGCCGCTCCCGACACCGACGAAGCGCCAGCAAGAAACGCGGCACACACCACCAGCATCACGCAGATCCGCCGCACCACACCCACACCTTCCAAATAACCACCCGCCCACGGAAGAACCTACTCCTCCAAGGGGTGTGACACAACCCTTGTCTTGTGGTGACCGCAGGCGCGATAGCCTTGATGGGTGGGTTTTCATCCGAAGTCGTTGTTCGAGCGTGTCGTGGCGGTCGACCGGCGTTGGTCGGCGGCCGTGGACTTGGGGTCGCCGAAACCGCTTGACCTGGCGGCGTTCACGTTTGACCGGCTCGGGGGGCGCGGTGTCGTTCGGGGCGCGACGCTTGTGGCGGTGGGCGGCGCCCTGGCCTACCAACGGCAGTGGCGAGGACTCCGAGCGTGGGCCGTGGCCGAGGCGCTCACCCCACTTACGGTCAACTCCATCAAGCTCGTGGTGGAAAGGGAACGGCCGGCCATCGCCCGGGTGGATCCGTTCGGCACATCGTTTCCCTCGGGGCATACCGCCTACGCCGGTGCGACCACCGTCGCCCTGGTGCTGCTCGTGGCAGACGGCGACCCACCACCCGCGTGGTTGTGGGCGACAGCGGCCGCCGGAACCGCAGGGATGGTGTGGAGCCGCACATACCTGCAAGCCCACTGGCTCAGCGACGCCGTGACGGGCGCGCTCATCGGTGTCGGCGTCAGTCTGGCGGTGTTTGCCGCGATCGGCCCCGCTGCGAGCGCGGCCAGATCGCCGATCTAGTGGCAGGCCGCGGTGCCGGAGTCGGCGGTGGAACCGCCTTTGGCGACGAATTTCCAGTCGTAGCTGGTGGCATGGAGTGTGAGCTTCAGCACCCCGAACTTCTTGGTGGTGAACTGGACGTTCTTGGTGCCCGGCAGCGAGAACAGGTCGTCGCCACCGGTGCCGACGATGAACTCCCGCACGCCATTGGTCGCATCGACCGCGCCCGACGCGTTCTGGGGAGCAAACCGCGCGTAGGAGTGCTGGTGGCCGTTCAGGACGATGTCGGCGCCCCCGGCATACAGCGTCTGCCAGAAGGTCTTGTAGGACGAGGAAGGCGACGTGCCGCTGTAGTAGGGCTGGTGCCAGTAGGCAAGTGTGCATTTCGATGCACCGAGGTTTTGCTGGAGGAACGTCGCCTGGTGTGACCCTGCGCCGCATCCGCCGGCCTTGCTGCAGTTGCCGTTCAGCTCGATCATGTGCCAAGCACCGATGTCCCAGGCATAGTCGCCGTCGGAGTCACCGGTGGCACTCACGCCAAAGTAGCTGAAGTAGCCCTGGGCGTGACCGCCTGAGTCGCAGCTGCTGCCGCCGCTTTTCTGGTACTCGTGGTTTCCCGGGGTCGGGTGGATCTTCGACAAGAACCGGCCCCAGCTCGGCCCAAACGACTTCTGATAGGCCGCCAGCCCCCCGCAACCGTACTGGTTGTCGCCGAGCGCGAGCACCGCGGAGATCGACGAGTCGGAGTTGATCAGGTCGCTGGTCGCCATCTGCTGGCACGAATGGCTGGTACCGGCGCCGCCCTTGAAGTCCGAGTCAGTGGGGTCGCAGGCAATGTCGCCGGCCGCGGCGATTACGGGATCGCCGGCGGCAACCGAGCGCACGACGCGGCCACCCGACAACGCGACCATCGCGACGACCGCCACGATCCCCACCGCGACCCGAGATCCCCGGCCCACGCGCTGCATCCGACCCTCCCGTATCGTAACAGCCGACCCGACTCACAAACTCTTCCGCTCGGCGCGAACCTCCGAGCGGACCACATACCCTATGCGATCGTGACGATCCAAACAAGCCCCTCAGACGGGTGGTCTTCGGCGATGTCGCGCGGGCTCCCCTACCCACCTAGATTGTGAGCAGGCGCACAATCCGATGGGCCGCGCTTTTCGTACGGGTGGCTAGCGGTGCGCCGCCGGTGGGGCGGCGTGCGTGACCCGGGGAGGTCGTGATGAACCGACTTGTGAGAGTTGTGCTTGTCGGCGGGATCGGCGTGGTGCTGCTTGCCGGTACGGCGGCGTCAGCGTTTGCTGCCAATGCGTATCGGCAGACAAACTTGGTGGCCGATCGCCCAGGATTTGCTGCGGTAACGGATCCGAACCTGGTGAACCCCTGGGGCTTGGCCGCAGGCCCTCAAACGCCGCTTTGGGTGTCGGACAACGGCGCCGATGTGGCCACCATCTACCCCGGAGCCGTGGGCGGCTCGCCGATCACCATCGCGCCACTGGTGGTGGGCATTCCCGGTGGAGCTCCGACCGGTCAGGTGTTCAACACAACGACGCGGTTCAAGCTGAAGCAGGGTTCGACCAATGACCCGGCGCTCTTTATCTTCGACTCCGAGGCTGGCTGGATCACCGCCTGGAACCAATCGCTCTCGCCGTTGACATCGGCGATCCCGGTCGCGCACAGCCCGGGAGCGATCTATAAGGGCCTCGCGCTGGCAACGATCCGCCACGTGGGAAGCTTCCTGTATGCAGCCGACTTCCATCACGGCCGCATCGACGTGCTCAACGGGCGCTGGGGCTGGGCGCATCTGTCGGGATCGTTCCGCGACCCGCGGCTGCCCAAGGGATACGCACCCTTCAACATCCAAAACATCGGCGGCCGGCTGTACGTCGCCTATGCCAAGCAGGACTCGACCGCCTCCGATGAGATCGACGGCGCCGGCCTGGGGATCGTCGACGTGTACACCACCCGGGGTCACCTTGTGCGACGGCTGATCAGCGGTGGGGCGCTCAACGCT
Organism: uncultured Actinomycetes bacterium; assembly: GCA_963708725.1. Taxonomy (GTDB): domain Bacteria; phylum Actinomycetota; class Thermoleophilia; order Gaiellales; family JAICJC01; genus CAVPTL01. The sequence continues at coordinate 181,330 of CAVPTL010000007.1, forward strand.
CCGTGGGGCCTGGTCAAGGCACCAGGCAACTTCGGCCGGTTCAGCCACGCTCTGTTGGTCGGAAACTTTGGCGACGGCACGATCAACGCATACAACGCCTGGAACGGCCATTGGCTCGGGACGCTGCGACGCCCCAGCGGCCGCCAGATCACGATCGATGGGCTGTGGGGACTGAGGTTCGGTAACGGTGTTACCGGTGGAACCCACGACCTCCTGTTCTCCGCCGGCAGTGACGGCGAGGCCCACGGGCTGCTTGGCATCATCCACGCCACACACTGAAACGACGTATCGGGGACCCGGCGATCACCGCCGGGTCCCCCGCTAGGCAGTACTGCAGCTGGCTTTCGATCCGCCGATGAAGGCTCTCAAGACCGGCGGTTGGCCGCAGCGAGAGTGCTCGACGCCCGTACGCCGGGTCCGCGAACTCCCCCGCGGCACCCTTCGATGTGCGACCGGATTCAAGGATGGCTGGTTTCGCGCCGATCGAGTGATTGACCAGCCCTGGGAGTGACGTTGCGCACTATGCGGCAGTAGCGTCTAGCGGTGTCGACAAACCGAGAGGTTGTTGACGGTATGTGTGGAAAGCGACGGTGGGGTTGGGCTTTCGTGGGTTGCTGCGACGAACCCGCGCCTGGTCGAGATGAGCGTGGCCAGGTGATCGTGCTATTGGCGGTGCTGATGGTCGTGCTCCTCGGGGTATGCGGGTTGGTGATCGATGGCGGCAACTGGATGGTCAACCGCCGAGAGATACAAAACGCCGCTGACGCGGCTGCTCTTGCAGGCGCGTCACAGATCCCGTCTGGCTCGTCGCTTCCGCCCATCGAGACGGCCCGGGAGCAGTATGCGAACAACGGCGATCCCAGCGACACGGTGACTGTCACCAGCACCACGTATTTGACGTCGGGCGACTCAATCACCGTGACCGCGTCACGCAAAGTCGACACCTTCTTCACGTCGATCTTCGGCCTCGACCAAGTCACCGAGACCGCCACCGCCCGTGCCACGGTCGAATCGTTCACCACCATCAACGGGCCCGGCGCCATGCCATGGGGCGTCCTCTCGGGATCATACGTACCCGGACAGCCATACTCGATCTACACCAAAAATGCTGGCAACGCCAACAACGGCGCGCTCAGCCTGCCCTACGTCAACGGCGCCAACTGTCCCGTGCCCAACGGCGCAAACTCCTACGAGGACGAGATCAATGGGACACTCCAACCGTGCCCCATTACCGTCGGTGACCTGCTTGACACAAAGACCGGCGACAACAGCGGCCCCACCGCCAAAGGGCTGAACTCTCGCATCACCGACTGGCAGACCGCCGATCAGATCGTCGATTTCACTACCACCCCAGCGACACTCAAAGAGCCCGACAGCCCCCAACTCGTGCTGATCCCCGTACTCACCAACACCAGCGGACAATCCACCTGGCCCAGCGGCAGCAGCACACCCATGAAGGTCACCGGATTCGCCTGGTTCATCATCACCAGCTGCGGCGACCCCACCCACCCCAGCTACTGCCAAAACAACGACGGCAAACAAATCAACGGCGTCTTCGTCTCCCTCGACCTCTCACCCACTGTCGGTACCAGCGGCCAATGGGACCCAAACAACAGCACCGCAACCACCGTCGCACTCACCCAATAACCAACGACGAGAAGCATGATCTGGCGATCCGCACCGGGTAGTCACAATCCGTGTGGGATTCAGCCGCCTACTTGGCTCACAGCGGGGTAGACCTTCAAGGTGGTGCCTATGGAACCGTCTAGAGCCATTCACGTCGCCGCGCGCTTCGGATCGCGAGCAAACCAAGGACGACCACGGCGTAGCCAACGAGTGCTTGTCCCGTCACCGCGTAAACGGCGACACCTGCGAACCCCGGGACAAGGCTCCACGCTAGCTTCGTAGCAATCCTGTGAAATCGAGTCACAACCGACAGTATGCAGAGCACCCGCCGCGAGGGCAGCGACGCGACAGCGTTACGGCTAGCACAACCCACCGCCACCGCCAGCCTGGAGAGTTCGCAGCAGCACTCTCACGCCCGCCGCGTGAGCGCTCCTTTAACGATGTCTCTACCCGGACCCTGCCTGGCGTCTCGCGCGTGGCTACTCAGCCTTGCGTACTACGCGAAATGTAGTAGTGTGGGTGGGTGAGCAACGGTCGCAGCGATCCATCGACGCTGATTTTGACGAGCCTGGCATCGGGCTCGAAGCATGGCTATGCGCTGCAACAGGACATCGCCCAGTTCAGCGGAGTGGCGCTGGGGCCGGGCACGCTTTATGGCGCGATCACACGGCTGGAGCAGCGTGGTCTGATCGTGCGAGTTTCAGCAAGCGCGCGCCGACAGCCCTACCGATTGACAGCAGAAGGAGCAAACGTCTTGGCGGCGACGCTCGCCGAGTTAAGCTCAATCGTCGACGCTGGAACGGCTCGACTGTCCCGCCTTCCCCGATGTGGACTGGAAACCCCGGCATGAGACTCCTTCTTCGCTGGTACCCCCCGTCCTGGCGAGAACGCTACGGTGCCGAGCTTGAACAGCTGATAGAAGACGGCGGCGATGTCTCCTGGCGAGTGAAGCTCGACGTCATCCACGGGGGCCTGCGTGAGCGGCTGCGGCCACCCGAGAGCCTGTTCGCCGTATTGATCGCCTGGGTGCTGATCACGGTGGCCGGGCTGGTAGTCCAAAAGACCTCGGAGCAGTGGCAGCAGTCGACCGGTGGAAGCACGGCGTTTGATGTTTTGAAGGCCGCAGCGGTGGTGGGATCCGCCTTCGTGGTGGCCGGAATCGCCGCCGCACTACCCACACTCCTCAGCTACCTGCGAAACGGTGGCTGGCCTTCAATCCGCGCGCCGATCCTGCGTGGCGGAGCTGTCACGTTGGCGACCACTGCCGCTACAGCTGGGCTGGTGGCATGGGCCTAAGAGTTGACAACGGCGCAGCGAAACGGCGCCGACCTCCCCTATTCGCTCGGCTTCTTGGCGTGGGCGGGGTTAGTTGTCGCGTGTCTTGCGTTGTGGACGAACGCCGCGATCGCCACCGCCCGCCAACTCCAGCTCTCACGGGGTGTGATAAGGCTACAAAGCTGGCTCGCGGCGGGCGTGGCGGCAAGCATGCTCACCGCAACGCTCGCCACAGTCACCTGGCGCGCACAGACCAGCGTCGGGACAGCTCGGATCACGGCATCATGTGAAGCCGCGATGCTGACTGCTACCACGCTGGCCAGCGTCGCCGCGACCCGATCGATCCGCGCGCCCCGCAGCTAAGCAACACACGTTTGACTCATGAACCGCTCATCGTCGCCATGACATGCTGCCAAGCCTGGCGGCCGATTACAGAGCAGGCCGCCAAGGCTCGAGCGGGGCAGACCGCGACCAGCGCATAACGCGAGCGGCGCGCATCCCGAGCCCGAGATTGCCCGTACAATCGCGGCTGATGGCATCGCTACTTCTAGGGCCGGTTCTGCGGTATGTTGGCCGTACCGAGGCGACGGTGTGGGTTGAGACCGATCGGTCGTGCATATTGGAGGTGCTGGGCCAGAGCGCGCCGACGTTCGAGGTACGGGGCCACCACTACGCGCTCGTCGTGCTGACGGGTCTCCCGGAGGCTTCAGTAATCCCGTATGAGGTGGCCCTCGACGGCGATACGGTGTGGCCGCTGCCAGAGGGCGATCGAGCAGCGCCGAGCACCATCCACACCCGGGAAGGAGAGCATCAAGCGCGGCTGGTGTTCGGTTCGTGTCGGGTCGGCGCGCCGGAGCGCGAGCCGTTCACGCTTCCGCCCGGCGAACATGACCAGGGTTACGGAGTCGATGCGTTGTGGGCGTATTCACGGCGGCTACAGGCGGGCATCGAGCCGCATCCTGATGCGCTGCTTCTGAACGGCGATCAGGTGTACGCCGATGAGGTGTCACCCGAGACTGCTGAGTTCATCCGCGCGCGACGGGATACGTCGGTACCTCCGGGCGAGCAGGTGGCTGACTTCGAGGAGTACACGCGGCTCTACCGCGAGGCGTGGAGTGACCCGGATATCCGCTGGCTGCTGTCGACGGTTCCCAGCCTGATGGTGTTCGACGACCACGACGTGATCGACGATTGGAACATCTCGTGGCAGTGGCTGCGCGACGCCCGACAGACGTCGTGGTGGCAGGCTCGTATCACCGGTGCGTTTATGTCCTACTGGGTGTACCAGCATTTGGGAAACCTCTCTCCGCCGGAGCTTGCTGAGGAGTCGATCTACCAGAGGGTGCTGGCGGCCGACGGCGACGCCGGCGATGTTCTTGCGGAGTACGCCGAGATGGCCGACCGCGAGTCGGCGGCGACCCGTTGGACGTTTCGGCGAGAGTTCGGGCGATCGCAGGTGCTGGTGGTCGACTCGCGCGCCGCCCGCGTTCTGAGTGATGACGACCGCGAGATGATCGACGAGGACGAGTGGGACTGGATCGTCGGCCACAGTTGCGAGGAGATGGATCACCTGGTGATCGTCAGCACTCTCCCGGTGTTCATGTCGCTCGGGGTGCACTACCTCGAGGCATGGAACGAGGCCTTGTGTGCAGGGGTGTGGGGGAGGTCGGCGACCCGGTTGGGCGAGCGGCTGAGGCGGGGCTTCGACTTGGAGCACTGGCCCGCGTTCCAGACGTCGTTCACGCGGATGGTGGACATGCTGCGCGACGTCGCCACCGGAGCAAGCGGGGTTGAGCCGCCTGCGTCGGTCACGCTGATCGGCGGCGACGTGCACCACGCCTATGTGGCGGAGGTGTCGCTGGGAAGGCGCGACCCTCGCCGCAGTCGCGTGCACCAGGTGGTGTGCTCGCCGTTTCGTAACCCGCTGTCGCCGTCCGAGCGGCGGGTGGTTGGGCTCACGCGCAACCCCGTGGTGGCCGGCGCGCTGCGCTCGCTCGCCGGGCTGGCCGGGGTGACGCCGCCGTCGGTGGACTGGAAGTTCCGCGCGGGGCCGACGTCCGACAATTCGCTCGGGATCGTCGAACTCGACGGGCGCTGGGCCGGGGTGACGATCTATCGGGCGGAGCCGGGTGACGAGGCCGACGCATTGGTGCCGCTGCATACCCGGGTGCTGGCAGACGGCCCGCGCGCCGCGCCCTCGGACTCCGCCTGAGCGGCAGTCTCGACGGGGGCGCCCAACCGCAACAACCAACCGCCGAACGCGATCGCGCACACCGCGAACCAGCCCCACCCCAGAGCAAGGCCGGCGACCACGTCGGAGACCCAGTGAAAGTCGAGCAGCACCCGGCTGCACGCCACCGCGCAGAGTCTCGCCTCTTATCGAAG
>CAVPTL010000008.1:0-886593 GCA_963708725.1 uncultured Actinomycetes bacterium
CGAGCCCGCTGATGCTGCTGGAGGTCACCGACCTGAGCCTCCAGCTCTCCCCGGAGCCGGACTGTCCGCAGGTGCTGCGGGGAGTCGACCTCAACGTCGACTCCGGCGAGGCGGTGGGGCTCGTCGGCGAATCAAAAAGCGGCAAGTCGCTGACAGCGCGGTGCATCGCGGGCCTCCTGGAGCCGCGGTGGCGCGCGCGGGGATCGATCGTGTTCGATGGCACCGAGATCCTGTCACTGTCGGAGAGTGCCACTCGTGGATTTCAGTCGCGAGATATCGGGGTCGTGTTCCAGGATCCGCGAGCACACACCAACCCCGTACGTACGATCGGTGACTTCCTCACCGAGGGTCTTCGCTACATCGACAACGTCTCTCGCAAGGACGCCGAGGCGCGTGCAGTCGAGCTGCTGGAGATGGGCCAGGTTGAAAACGGTGCCGAGCGGCTGAAGGACTACCCCCACGAGTTCTCGGGCGGCCAGCTGCAGCGAATCATGATCGCCGCGGCACTCGTCCATGAGCCACGGCTGATCCTTGCCGACGAACCGACCACGGCACTCGACGTCACCAGCCAGGCCGATGTCATCGTGCTGCTGGACCGGCTCCGCCGGGAGCGCGGGGCGGCGATGCTCTTCATCACCCACGATCTCGAGCTGGCGGCGGCTGTCTGCGAGCGGGTGTTTGTGATGTATGCCGGCGAGATCGTCGAGCAGCAACCGGCCGAGGCGCTCTACCGCGCCCCGCTTCACCCCTACACCGCTGCACTGCTCGCCGCCCGGCCCGACCCGGATCGACGCATGCGATGCCTCAAAGCGATTCCGGGCCAACCCCAGAGCGCGATCGAGGCGCCGGCTGGATATCTCTTTCTCAAACCGCTGCGGCTACGCTGACGCTCGCTGCGAGCAGCATCCTGCGATGTCCGCGGTGGGCAGCGGCGATGTGCGCTGCTCGCGCCACACCGAGATCGGCGACGAGCTGCGCCTGAGCGCCGGAATGGGATCACGATGAGTGGAGCCGCCGCCGTCGAAGTCCGCGACCTGCGGCGGACATTCGCCAAGGATGTGGTTGCGGTGAACGACGTGTCGTTCACCGTCCTCGCCGGTGAATCGGTCGGCTTGGTGGGCGAATCGGTCTCCGGCAAGACCACCATCGCGCGGCTCGTTTACGGGCTCGACCGACCGACCAGCGGTACCGTGGCGGTCTGTGGAAACGACCGCAGCGCACCACCGTCGAACAAGGACGAGCGTCGCCGCAGGGCGCGTGAGCTGCAGATGGTGTTTCAAAATCCGTATACCAGCTTCGATCCTCGCCAGCCGGTCGCCGAATGCCTCGCCAAGGTGGTGCAGTTTCACCAGCCTGGAGTTGATCGATCACAGCGCAGCCAGCGGGTTGCCCAGCTGATCGACCTGGTGGGGCTCACCGGGTCCCAGTCGAAGTCGGTTCCCCGGACACTTTCGGCGGCCAGCGCCAGCGGGTTGCGATCGCAAGGGCCTTGGCCGCAGATCCAGCGGTGTGTGTGCTGGACGAACCGGTATCGGCACTCGACGTCTCGGTGCAGGCGCAGATTCTCAACCTGCTGGCGGATGTGCGGGAAGAAACCGGGATCACCTACCTCCTGATCAGCCACGACCTTGGCGTTGTGCGCCAGATGGTCGATCGCTGCCTCGTGCTTCGCCGCGGCGAGATCGTGGAGCAAGGCGCCGCCGACGACGTGCTCTCGCACCGAGCCATCCGTACACGCAGCGGCTCAAAGCAAGCATTCCCCGACCCGGATGGAACCCTGAACTGGTCTCAGTTGGAGACAAGGAGTCTTAGTGAACCTCTGCAACCGAAGCGACTCTGTGCTGCTCATCGTTGACACGCAGGAGGGCTTTTACCCGGATCGGCGTACCGACGTTGACCGACCGGCATTCGATGCGTTTTTTGATCGGGTGGCGTGGGTTGCCGGCATGGCGACCGCTCTGGACGTGCCGATCGTGGCCACCGAGGAGGACGCTGCGCGAGCCGGGCCCACGTCGGAGCGGGTGATGAGACACCGACTCCTTCGTCAGCAGTACTCCCAAGCCGGTGTTCGCCGTCCCCGAGAACCCACCGGTCCTTGCGGCACTCAAACACACCTCCCGGCGTACCATCGTCATCGTCGGGATGGAAACAGACGTCTGCGTGTCGCACTCCGCGATCTCCCTGCTCAACCTGGGCTATGGGGTGCTGGTCGTCAAGGATGCGACGTTCTCCCCCGGACAGGCCCACCTCAATGGCATCGAGCGGCTGGGACCCAGTGGCGCGGAGCTGCTCTCGGCCAAGGAACTGTTCTACGACTGGACGCGGACGCTCGACGCGGTGTACCAGTTCGCTGACAACCACCCCGACCTTACCCACCCACCGGGATTCTCGCTCTAAGGCAGGTGTCGAACTTCTGATGGCATACGTAAAGCGAGCCCGCGTGCCAAAGCCGGAGCGGCGCTCTCGCGCGCTGCGAAAGCAAAAGATCCTCGAGGCGACGCTCGAAGTGGTCGCCGAACTCGGACTGAGCGAGACTCGGATCACCGACATCGCCGAGCGCGCCGGCATGAGTTCTGGGCACGTGCTCTACTACTACCCGTCCAAGGAGGCGATCTTCCTGGCGGCATTGGAAGCCCGCCAGAAGGAAGCGCTCGCCCGGCTACCCGAGCAACTGCCGCCCGGCCTCACCGCCCTGGGGACGCTGCGAAAGGTGCTCGCCGACGGGGCACCGGCCGGGCCAGGTGACGCCCAGTGGGCGCTGTGGCTCGCCGCTCGGGAAGCGAACCGCCCGTGCGCCCGAGGTGCGCGAGGTCGTGTCCCTGCTCGGTGCCCGCTGGTTCGAGTACCTCGAGCGAATGTTGATCGAGGCGCAGAAGCAGGGCGAGCTCGGGGCGTTCGATACCAGGCTGGCCGCCGAGCGACTACTCGCGCTCCACGACGGCCTCAGCGTCTCGGTGATCTCCACCGCGAGCTCCATCACCCGGGAACGAATGCTCGAAATCCTCGACGACGAGTTCGATCGGCTCCCGAAGGGCAGCGGCGGGTGACTCGGCTCACGCCCAACGACCTGAGCCGCCAGGTCGCGATCGGCCAGCTCGATATCGCCCCTGCGGGCGACCTCATCGTCTACACCCGCCGCGAGGTATGTGCCGATCGCGACCGGGTGAACCTGTGGCTGGTGGATACCGCGGGCGGTCCGGAGCGACGACTGACCGACGGGCCGCACTGGGATGTCCGCCCGCGATTCTCACCGGACGGCGCCCACATCGCGTTCGTCAGTGACCGCGGTGATGGTGCCACCCAGCTGCACGTGGTGCCGACGGCCGGTGGGCCTGCCCAGCAGATCTCGGGTTTCCCGCGCGGGCTCGCCCCGTGGGGATCGGAGATCGACTGGCACCCGAGCGGGCACTCCATCGTGGTTTGCGCCCATGACGATGTGTCGCGGTTTCGTGTGGGCGATGGCGACGACGGGCCCACCGCACGGGTTATCACTCGCATCGATTGGCGGATCGATGGACTCGGGTTCAGGGAGTTCCCGACCCATGTGCACGTGGTGCCGTTCTCCGGCACCGAAGCGACGTCCGAGCCGAGCCGGCGATTGACCGAGGGCGAGTGGTCGGCCTCGCGGCCTCGGTGGAGCCCCGATGGATCTCGGGTGGCGTACCTGGCCGACACCCGATACGACGGCTCCGACGTCGCACCTCACACCGCCGTGTGGAGCGTCGCCGTCGCCGGTGGCAAGCCGCGCCGCGAGACGAGCCTCTCCGACTCCGTGACCCGCTTCTCGTTCGCGCCCGACGGGGCGCTTCTCTGTATCGCCGATGGCGACTCCCCGGCGGGCTACACCGCGTTTCGATCACCGAGGACACTGTGGCGCGTCACCCCCGACTCCACCACGAAGCTGTCCGGGGGGTTGGATCGCTTCGTGGGGGAGGCTGTCCTCTACACGGATCTGGTCGATTGGATGACGACGTTCGACGACGCCGGAGTGCTCACGACTGTCGCCGACGCGGGGCGCACCGTCCCCTATTCGTTCGAGGCAGCCGAGCCACGGCCGCTGGTGGATCCTGCCCGCGGCCCGATGACCCATAGCATCGCTCGAGCGGGTGGGACGACCGCTGCAACCATGAGTGTCGACGGTACTCCGGCCGAGGTCTACGTCCTGGAGGATTCCGGGCCGCGGGCAGTGACTCGCAGCGGTGGTGGGTGGCTGGCCGACTTGGATTCAGTGGTGATGCACGAGTTCGAGATCGACGGCCCAGCGGGTGCGATCCAGACGTTCCTGTTCCTCCCGCCCGGCGACCGCGAGCCACCCTACCCCTTGATCCTCAATGTTCATGGAGGGCCGGTGGACTCGTGGGGACCGACACCGCCGCTGGAGACGCTCCTGCCCGTCCACGCCGGATATGCGGTCGTCATGCCCAACATCCGCGGCTCGCACAACCGTGGGCAGGCGTGGGCGGCCGCGCTCGAGGACGACTGGGGGGCTTGCCTCGAGGAGGACTGCCACGCGGTGCTCGACGCCCTGGTTGACCGTGGCATCGCCCATCCCGGCCGAATCGGGTGCATGGGTCTGAGTTTCGGAGGATTCGCCGTGAACTGGCTGGTTGGGACGAGCGACAGGTTCGCCGCAGCGGTGACCGAGAACGGGATCACAAACCAGGTGTCGTTCGCCGGCAGCTCTTCGGTAGGGCTCGTGCTGTATCCCCCGGGAAGCCGGTTCGACGCGACCACCGAGGACGGCCGGCAAGAGTTGTGGCGTCGATCGCCGCTTCGCAACGTGGAGGCGATCACCACTCCTCTTTTGATCCTCCAGGCCGCCGACGATCTGCGCTGTCCGGTGAGCGAGAGCGAGCAGCTGTTCGTCTCGCTGCGAGTGCTCGGACGGCCGGCGGAGTACGTTCTCTACCCTGACGAGTCGCACGAGTTTCAAGGCGCCGGCCGCTTCGACCGCCGCGTCGATCGCCACCAACGTGTGCTCGACTGGTTCGCCCGCCACATGCCTGCCGATGTCTGCTGAGAGCCCCATCAAGCAGGTCGCCGTGGTCGGCGGGGGAGTGATCGGCGCCGGGTGGGCAGCCCATTTCGCCCGCGTTGGCATGGATGTGACGGTGTGGGATCCCGATCCAGCGGCGGGGACGAGAGTGTATGAGCTGCTGGAGCGAACCTGGCCGATCCTGGAGCAGCTCGGACTCGATCCCGGGGCCTCGAAAGATCGCGTTCACGTGGCCTCGACGCTCGCCGAGACCGTCGGCGGCGCGGACTTCATCCAGGAGGTGCCCCGGAACGGCAGTCGACCAAGGTTTCGCTCTACACCGAAATCGAGCGATACGCGCCACGCGACACCGTGATCGCGTCGAGCACTCCGGCTTCCCGATGAGCGAGATGCGGAGTCCCTGCGGACATCTGACCGCATGATCGTGGGGCACCCGTTCAACCCGCCCTACCTCGTGCCGCTCGTTGAGGTGGTGGCCGGCGCCGGCACCAGTGAACGAACCGTCACCCGCACGACAGCGTTCTACACCGCTGTCCAAAAATATCCGCTGGTGCTTCGGCAAGAGCTTCCTGGGTTCCTTGGAAATCGGCTGCAGGAAGCGATCTGGCGGGAAGCTCTCCATCTTCTCGCCAACGGCGAGGCAACGGTGGAAGAGATCGACGCCGCGATCGTCCATGGACCGGGCCTGCGGTGGGCGGTGATGGGGCCACTTCTGACGTTCCACGTCGCCGGCGGCGAGGGCGGCATGGCCGGCTTCCTCGAGCACTTCGACCACACGCTGGACGCGCCGTGGGCACGGTTCCCGGCACCGGAGATGACCGACCAGCTCCGTCAGCACCTGGTCGACGGCTGTGAGCGAGAGGCGGCCGGTCTCGATACCGCCGAAATCGAACGACGCCGAGACGAGGCGCTGCTGGCGGTTCTGCGTGCCCGCGAGCCGCTCGGTGCCATCAAGGAGCTGCCATCGTGAACTGGAAACCGTTTCTTGCGTGCGCGGTCACCGGCGGCGGAGACACCGTCGACAAACATCCCAACCTCCCGATCACACCTGCGCAGATCGCCGCGGCAGCGCTCGACGCTGCGCGGGCCGGGGCGGCAATGGTTCATTGCCACGTGCGCGACCCGAAGACCGGCGCTCCGGCGCATGACACCGCGCTCTACGCCGAGGTCGTCGAACGGATCCGCGAGCACGACACCGACGTGATCATCAACCTCACGACCGCAATGGGTGGTGACATCGACCTTGCCGATGACGGAACGGTCTCGCCGATCCCGGGCGCCTTTGGACTGACGACTCCCGCCGAGCGCTTCGGTCACCTGGTCGCGGTGCGACCCGGATCTGTTCGCTCGATTGCGGCAGCATGAATCTCGGTAACAGCACGAGCCTGTACGTTGCTCCACCCACGTTTCTCCGGGAGTCGGCGCGGCGGATCAGCGAGCTTGGAGTGAAACCCGAACTCGAGGTGTTCGATCTCGGCCAGCTCGCGCACGTCAACGCGATGATCGCCGAGGGGTTGTTCAAGGATCCGCCGTTCATCCAGATCTGCCTCGGAGTCCAGTGGCTTGCACCGGCAACGCCGCGGGCCCTGATGGCGATGGTCGACCACCTTCCACCAGGCGCGGTTTGGAGCGCCTTTTCGATCGGGCGGATGGAAATGCCGATGCTTGCCCAGACGATGTGTTTGGGGGGCAACCTCAGGGTCGGGCTCGAGGACAATCTGTATCTCTCTCGGGGACGGCTGGCGACAAACGCCGAGCTTGTGGAACGCGCGGTCGAGATCGTCGAACGCCTCGGGGGTTCGATCGCAGACGCCACCGAAGCCCGCAGCCGACTCGGACTGGCGGCCGCGCAGTGACGAGGGCAACGCTCGCCAACTGGCAGGAGCCGCCGCAGAACCGGTGGGCATATCAGCACATCCGCGAGCTGATTCCCACCGAGCGGATCCGGCGCGGAACGACGCCGCACTCGGTCATGGTCAGCGACGACCGTGACGTCTCCACACTCGTCGACCCGATGCTCGCAGCGACCCATACCGACGCATTCGTGCTCGCCCATCAGGGCCGGATCGTGCACGAGCACTTCGAGGGTGGCATGGACCGAGGGTCATCACACCTGCTGTTCTCGGTCTCCAAGTCGCTGTGCGGGACACTCGTCGGAATACTGATCGAGCGGGGAGATGGATCCCGAGGTGCTCATCACGCACTATCTGCCCGAACTCGCCGACACCTCGTGGTCGGGATGCAGTCTTCGCCATCTGCTTGACATGAGATCCGGCGTTCGGTTCTCGGAGGACTACACCGATCCTGACTGCGATATCTTCGTGACCGATGCGATCATCGGCTGGGGTCCGCCGGACTCTTCCCGAGATGACTTCTGGGCATACATCGCACAGCTTCCGGCGGATGAGCCGCACGGCACCCGATTCGGCTATCGCTCGATCCAGACAGACCTGCTTGGCTGGATCGTCGAGCGTGTCACCGGACTGAGCTATGCACAGGCGATGAGCACATTCATCTGGTCAGGGATCGGCGCCGAGTACGACGCCGACATGACGGTCAACCCGCGCGGGCAGTCGCTCCCCGCCGGGGAGTCTCCGCGACGGCCCATGACGTCCTTCGATTCGGCGAGCACGTTCGTCTCGGCGGCGCGGTCGCGCCCCGATCGTTCGTCGACGACACGCTCCGCGGCGATGCGGAGTGCCGGCGGGCGTGGCTCGAAGGCCCGCTCACCCGGCTGGCCCCCGATGGGCACTATCGCAACCAGTGGTGGGTACGGGATCCAGCCAAAGGTGTCATGTTTGCCATCGGCACCAACGGCCAGCTGATCTACATCGATCGCAGCGCCGAGATGGTGGCCGTGAAGCTCTCGAGCTGGCCGATGGCTACCAGCCGGGAGCTGATCGACACGACAACCGACGCGCTCGAAGCGTGTGCCGCGGCGCTCGGCGGCGGCGCATAAATTCGGGGTATGGATCCGCACCGCGCCACTCCGTCCGGCAAGCCGCGCGCACGAGCACTCGGCATTCCGTTTAATGGCGCCCCCGGCGAGCTAAACGCGATCACCGACGTCCCCGGCGTGGAGGTCGGCTACACCACGATCATCGAGGGCGACGACGTCCGCACCGGCGTCACCGCGATCCTTCCGCGCGGTCGCGGACATGCCGATGATCCGTGCGCTGCGGGGTTTCACTCGCTGAACGGGAACGGTGAGATGACGGGCATCTCCTGGATCCAGGAGTCGGGGACAGCGTCGCTTCCGATCACGCTCACGAGCACGCATTCGGTTGGAATTGCCCATGAGGCGACCACTGCCTGGATGATCGAAAACTTCCCTGAGAGTTCACAGGCGTGGCTCCTTCCGGTTGCAGCCGAGACGTGGGACGGGTACCTGAACGACACCGCGGGCCGCCATGTGACAGCCGAGCACGTGATCTCTGCCATCTCGGGCGCATGCTCCGGCGCGATTGAGGAGGGCTCGGTCGGTGGCGGTACCGGAATGAACTGCTACGCGTTCAAGGGTGGCTCGGGCACGGCCTCGCGTGTTGTCTCCATTGGTTCGGCCACTCACCACGTGGGCGTGTTCCTTCAGTGCAACTTCGGCTCGCGGCACGAGTTGATGATCGGCGGTGTGCCCGTGGGTGCTGCGCTGGCGACCGACAACCCGATCGAGAACGACGAGTGGTTCGTGGCTGGCTCGGGCTCGGTGATTGGGATCGCGGTCACCGATGCTCCGTTGCTTCCTGGACAGTGTGAGGCGATGGCTCGGCGCATTCCGCTCGGTCTCGCTCGCACCGGAACGACCGGATCGCACTCTTCCGGCGATCTCTTTCTGGCGCTTTCCACCGCGAACCCCGGCGCGTTCGCGACCGAGTTCAAGCTCGATGCCCGCAGACAAAGCGCCGTCGGAAACCTGGAATTCATCCAGTGGAGCTGGATGGATCCGATCTTTGCGGCTGTCGTCCAGGCGACCGAGGAGGCGGTCGTCAACGCCCTTGTGGCCAATCGCGAGATGGTCGGACGTGACGGACACCGGTCGCCGGCACTCCCCCACGATGTGGTCACGAAACTGCTCGACGCACGCCTACGCTGATGACCGCCTGCCCCAGCAGGCGTGCAACACCTCTCTCTGAAGCCACACCGTTGGATCGGCAAGCGCCGTGGTCATCACCTCGACCTCACGACGAGACCGTGCGTCGCCACCGCCGAGCTCGTTGATGACCTCCAGGGTCGGGATCCACCACCTCGCCCACGGTGATCCCCCGCGCACCACTTCGGTGAAGGCCTCGTTACGGATGTCCTCGAGCCCACAGCGCTCAAACAGCGCCGGCAGCTTCCTGCCAAACGCCTTGTCATAGCCGCGAGGCGTCCACCAGTCGCCGTCTCGCCAGACCTGCTGGTACTCGTCGTAGCGCGGGTGCGCAGGATCAACCGGCGCGGCCGTCCCCCAGTCGGCGTCCTCGTCGAACAGCCAACCGCCGGGGCGCAGACACTCCGTCATTCGCCTGATTGCCTGCTCTTGCACGCCTTTGAGATGAAACAACATCAATCGCGAGCACACCAGGTCGAACGGCTCCGTCCCCAGCACGTCGAGCGGGTCTTCGAGGATGCTGTGCTGGATCACCTCGAGGTTCGGGACCGAGAGTTTCGCCAGGTACCGGGTATCGATATCCGTCGCGACAACGTGGCCCGTCGGCCCCACCTGCTCGGCCAGCCACGACGCCATCGAGCCACGCCCTGCTCCGACCTCCAGACATCGCCACCCGGGCTGAACCAACGAGCGCCGCCGACGCGACAATGGATCGTAGATCTGCTCGAGAAGATCGAGCCGCTGATCCTCTGCGGACTCCCTGCCTGCGGCGGCGAGGCGATAGTCAGGATGCTGCGATCCGGCCGGCTCCACCATGTTGGAGAGCGTACCTTCGAACAACGGGCGGCACACGAGAGGCACTAGCATCACGTTGTGGAGTTCCGCACCATCATCGAGCCGTTTCGGATCCACTCTGTCGAGCCCCTGCGGCTGACAACTGCGTCCCAACGCCAAGAAGCCCTGGCGCAAGCCGGCTACAACCTGTTCAATCTCCGCGCCGAGGATGTGCTGATCGATCTGCTGACCGACTCCGGCACCGGCGCGATGTCCCGCGATCAGTGGGCGGCAATCCAGCACGGGGATGAGAGCTACGCCGGCTCGCCGTCCTGGTTTGCGTTTGTCTCGGCGGTGCAGGAGCTGTTTCCGTTTCCCCACATCATCCCGACCCATCAGGGCCGGGCGGCGGAGCGGATCCTGTTCAGCGCGGTTGCCGGCCCCGGCATGATCATCCCCAACAACACGCATTTCGACACCACCCGCGCAAACATCGAATACACCGGCGCGAGCGCACTCGATCTGGTGATCGCCGACGGCCGCGAGCCGGCCACCGAGCACCCGTTCAAAGGCAACATGGACCTGGCGGCGCTGCGTGCGCTCCTGGAGACAGAAGCTGATCGCGTGCCGTTGGTGATGGTCACCATCACCAACAACTCCGGCGGCGGCCAGCCGGTGTCGCTCGAGAATTTGCGTGGCGTACGCGCGCTCTGTGACGAGTTTGGGAAGCCGCTGTACCTTGATGCGTGCCGATTTGCCGAGAACGCGTGGTTCATCCGTAGCCGCGAGCCGGGCTACCACGACCGCGCCATCCCAGACATCGTGCGCGAGATGGCCGCCCTCGCCGACGGCATGACCATGAGCGCCAAGAAGGATCCGCTGGCGAACATCGGCGGGTGGCTGGCGACCAACGACCCCGAGCTCGCCGAGCGGTGTCGGACACTGCTGATCCTGACCGAGGGATTTCCCACCTACGGCGGCCTGGCGGGCCGCGACCTGGAGGCGATCGCCCAGGGACTACGCGAATCGGTGGACGAGAACTATTTGCGCTACCGCATCCGCTCCACCGAGTACCTGGGGTCGGCACTCGACCGCGGCGGCGTACCGATCGTGAAGCCGCCAGGCGGCCACGCTGTGTACATCGACGCCCGTGCGCTGCTGCCCCAGATCGATCCACTCGCCTACCCCGGCCAGGCGTTGGCGGTGGCGTTGTACCACGCCGGTGGCATCCGCGGCTGCGAGATCGGCACGGTCATGTTCGGGCGACAGCCCGACGGTACGGAGACGCCGGCACCGATGGATCTGGTGCGACTGGCGATCCCGCGACGCACGTACACGCAAAGCCACATCGACTACGTGATCGAGGTGGTACTGCACGTGGCCGCCGAGGCCGCCTCGCTGACCGGCTACCAGATCACCTCACAACCGGACACGCTGCGCCACTTCACGGCACACTTTGCGCCGTTGCCCTAGGTTGGGTCGCGCGATATCCTCGGCCATCAGATCTCCTAGCCGTCACCGAGGCCACCAGTGACGTCGGCGACCGTTAGCCCACGGCGGCGTACCCGGGTCGAGCTTCAACGGGCTCGGAGACGGTGGGCGAGCCACTGCGTCGCCAGACGAGGACGCTGACCACCATCGTCCAGAGCGCCAGGGCGACGATCCCGAGGATCAGCCCTGGGGAGGCGAGCACGATCCCGATCACGATCACCGCCCAGCCCAGCCAGCGAGGCAAAGTCGCCCACCGGATGATCGCCACACCGGCCGCCAACCCGAACACGAGGCCTCCCGCTGCCAGTGGCAAAACCAGGTACAGCGCGAGCATATTGAGGGCCTGGGCGGCGGGCGGCGCGATGGTTGCCGGCATCATCGCCAGGACGAAGTCGGCGCCGAAGAATGCGGCGGCACCCCCAGTTGCCACCGCGGCGCCGGCGATCACCGTCGTCGCCAGCCCGTCCGCTCCATCCGTGCCGCGCAGGTGGGTGCGGAGCGACCCAGAGAACAACAGGAAACAGGCAAATCCGGCCACGATCAGAATGTCTGCGGTCGTGGCCTGCGTGCCGTTGGCCTGGTAGAACGCGCGCACTTCCGCGCCGCTCGCTTTCGCACCCGGAGGCGATTTGGCGATCGCCATTCCGGCAATCGTCAGAAGCGCGAAGGCCACGCCCGTCAGTGATCCCAGGCGGTTCAGCCGTATCCACATGTCGTCGTCCTTTCGCTGGTTGGAAAGACCGGCTTCAGCGTGCCATCCCGTGTGATGGATGTCGTCGGCCGCGTGGGCGATTTTGCGTCCGTCGTTTGGACGATCGCACTCATCCTCAGGACGGATGTGAGCGCGGTCCCGGCGCGGTATCGTCGGAGCAATGACGACGATCAGCGTCTCTCCACAGAGGCACAGGCTCGGCTGGCAGGCCGTCGACATCACCGTCGCGGGGCTGCTGACGGCAATCGCGGTCGCCGAGGTCGCCACCTCACAACACCCGGCGCCGGTCGCGGCGGTTGCGGCCGGAGTGCTCGCAGCGACGGTCGGGTGGTGTCGCCGCGCTCCCACCGCAGCCGCCTGCGTTGGGCTGCTGAGCAGCCTGGTGCTGACCGTGATCATCGGCATCGACCTTGCGATCGCGCCGCTCGTGGCGGCGATCGTCTACTTCATGCTCGGCCGGCGGTCAGCAGTGCGAACCCGGGTGACGGCCGATGCGCTGCTCTTGACGCTTCCCGTGCCGCTGGTGGCCGCCAGCCCGGGCACATCGCACGTGGTCGGTGTCGCGACGGTGTGGCTGTTCTTCTTCCTGGCGCCGTTCGCCGCTGGGTGGTGGGTCGGTCGCGGGACGCTCCTTGCCTCGGAGCTTCGCCGAAACGTCGACGAGCTCGCCCGTCGGCAGCGCGGGAGGGCAGAACGAGCGGCCTCCGAGGAGCGCGCCCGGATTGCGCGTGAGTTACACGATGTCGTCGCTCACAACGTCAGTGTCATGGTCGTGCAGACCCAGGCCGCGCGGCGGGTTGCTGCCGGCGATCTGGCCGCGGCGGGCACGGCACTGCAGTCGGTTTCGGACTGCGGTCGCGATGCCCTTGTCGATATGCGGCGAATGATCGGTGTGCTGCACCGCGGCGATCTCGAGCTCGCCGCTCCGGGGCTGTCGCAGCTACCGACTCTGGTCGAACGCGCCGCGGCATCGGGGCTTCGGGTCTCACTGGAGGTGTGCGGCACCGCGCACCAGTTGCCGGCGCCGATCGACCTGGCGTCGTATCGGCTCGTCCAAGAGGCACTGACAAACGTGATCAAACACGCCGGAGCCGCTCGTGCAGAGATCAAGGTCACATATTCGGCGGACGCGGTTGAGCTCGACATCTCAGATCCCGGCGGCGGTGGCCAGAGGCCCCCGACCGCCTCGGAGCATGCGGGCGGCCACGGGCTGATCGGGATGCGGGAGCGACTCGCTCTCTACGGCGGTGAGATGTACGCCGGCGAGCGGCTCGATGGCGGCTTTCAGATCAGAGCGTGGATTCCGATCGACGAGGATCGGCAGTTGTGAGAGAGATCCCGGTCCGGATCCCCGCCGCGTGGGCCGACCCGCTGCTGGCCGCGACGCTGCTGGTCATCTGCGAGGCAGACGTGGTCGGCGCCACCAAAACCCGTGACGCTCGGTCGTTCGTGGCGATCGCAATAGTCGTGGCGCTGACTGTTCCAATCGCGTGGCGGCGGCGCGCACCGCTTGCGGTCGCGTGCCTCGTGATGACGGCCGCGGTGGCGCTGGCAGCGATGTTGCCAGAGTTCAACTCGCTCGCCTCGCCCATGTTCGTGCTGGTCGTCCCGCCCTACTCCGTCGCCGCCAACGAGGGCCGGCAACGGGCGCTGGCCGGACTCGGGGTCTGTCTGGCCGGCGCGCTGTGCGTCAACGCGGTTCGGCCGGACGGGGTGGCATCGGTGGTGTTCAGCACAGCAATGGTGGGTGCGTCGTGGGCGATCGGACGTGCGCTTCGCTCGCGACGACAGCTCGCCGGTGAGCTGCATCTGACGGCCGAACGGATCGCTGCCGAAGAGGACGGCCGTGAGCGGCTGGCCGTCGCGGACGAACGCACGCGCATCGCCCGCGAACTGAATACGGCGGTCGCGCTCAACATCAGCCAGATGGTGGTCCAGAGCGATGCGGCCAGACGACTGCTGAGCATCGATCGGGTGCGGGCCGATACCGCGATGGCGGCGCTCGAGGATTCGGGCCGCGAAGCGCTCACCGAGATGCGACGGATTCTCGGCGTGCTGCGACGGATCGATGACTCAGCCGTACTCGCGCCCCAGCCCGGGGTCGGCCAGATCCCGGCGCTGGTGGAGAGCGCCTGCGAGGGGGGCCGCCAGGTGGCACTGCGGGTGGACGGCGACCCCGGCCCGGTGCCCGCGAGCGTCGACATCAGCGCGTACCGGATCCTCCACGAAGCCCTGACGATCGCAAACCTCGGGCCGGTGGAGATCGCGCTGCGGTTTGGCGATGACGACCTCGTGCTGGAGGTGGTGGCAGACGGGCCCACCGCGGCTCAGTGGCCAACACCGGCAATGTGGGAGCGAGCCGCGCTTTGTGACGCAACGCTCGACGTGACCACCTCCCCCACAGCGCGGACGCGGTTGCATGTGCGGATGCCGCGGACATTCGACGGCGCACTGGTATGAGCATCACAATCGTGATCGCCGACGATCAGGAGCTGATCCGCACCGGCTTTCGCATGATCCTTGACTCCGAGGGCGATCTCGAAGTCATCGGTGAGGCTGCCACCGGCCGCGAAGCGGTGGCCCTGGTACGGAGGCTGCGCCCCGCTGTGGTGCTGATGGACATCCGCATGCCCGAACTCGACGGTATCGAAGCCACACGTCAGGTGGTGGCTCTCGGCGGCGAGCCGCCGACCCGCATCCTGATGCTCACCACCTTCGACCTCGACGAGTACGTGTTCGACGCGCTTCGCGCCGGAGCCAGTGGATTTCTGCTCAAGGACGTCCGCGCCGAGCAGCTCGCCGCGGGTGTGCGCATGGTCAGCGAGGGTGATTCTCTGCTGGCACCGAGCATCACGCGGCGTCTGATCGAGGAGTTCGCGGGCAAGCCAGACACCGACTACCGCCCGGGGTTGGACGAGCTCACACCCCGCGAGATGGAGGTGTTGCGGTTGATCGCGACGGGCAAGTCAAACGCCGAGATCGCCGCGGATCTGGTGATCGGCGAATCCACGGTCAAGACACACGTCGCGCGCGTGCTGATGAAACTCGACGTCCGCGACCGCGTGCAGGCCGTCGTTGTCGCCTACGAGGCCGGCGTCGTGACGCCCGGCCGGCGGCAGGCCCCAGGCAACTGACGTCAAGTCTGACCGCCGTCCGGGTCTCGAAAGCTCAGCGATCTGATCGGAACCAGAGTGTGGCCTGGCTTGGACCCAGCGTGTCTGTGACCACCGCCAGTACCTCGGCCTGCAGCGCGTCCAGATCGATCTGCTGGCGCAGTCGTCCGCTGAACGCGTCAAGCGTCAGCGAGGCGTCGTACTTCGTCCGGTAGAAGCGGTGGTCAACGGCCAGTTGGATACGCGATCGCAGCGGCTGGAATGCCGCGGCCACCGCCAGGGTCGAGACCGTCACCGCGAGCGCGCCCGATTGCCCCGTGAGCCGCTGGAGCGCGTCGCCCAGTAGATACACCCCGCCCAGATAGACGACCGCGAGTGATCCAATCAGCGTGGAGTAAACGAGCGTCCTTCGGATGATCACATCGATCTCGTACAGCCGATAGCGGAACACCGCGAATCCGATCGAGATCGGAATCAGAGCAAAGCTGAGGAGCGCCAGATCCTGCATCAGCAGAAGCCATTCCGGCACCCGGTTGTTCGACCCCAGCGTGACCGACAGCACCTCGGTCACCCCGTACAGAACGGCCACAAGGGTTGCCGACGCGGCCAGCCACTTCAGCTGCAATCTGTCGGCGCCGTACGACGCGCGGTAACGCGAGACCATGCTTGCGGCGGCTCCAAGGATCGCCAGCGGCAAGAGGATGATCACGAGGTGTGCGACGTCAAGCAGCGTGCCGACGGCACCAACACCGAGCGGGTTTACCAGTGTGGGATATGAGCTATCGGTCATCGGGCCCGGGCTGAACAGGATCACCGCCGACCCAAGAGCAATCGTAAGCCCCGCCAACCACCCGACCCACCGCCACCGAGGGCTGGGAAGATGGCCGTCGGGAAACAGCAGGATCAGGAACGTGCCGATCAAACCAACGCCGGGGAGCCACAGCGTCCCGTCGACCGCCGCGGCGTACCCCGCGATCTCACGCGAGCCGTGATTGAAGGAGATCACATCCGTCGCATATCCGGAGAGCACGCCTTCCAACCCCCAGACGAACCCAATCGCGAGCATCAGCCACCCGATCGCGTTCGCCGGCCGGCGAAGCGCGATCACCACGCCCACCAGAGGAAACATGAAGGTGGTCAATCCAAGCCCAAGGGTCGAAACCAGCCCGCTGTTCCCCCAGCTACTGGAGTCGTGGTAGGAGCGCGTCACGATGCTGTAGTACGCGGCCACCAGATTCAGCACCACGACCACGGCGAAGAGCGCCCACGCTGCCAGCTTCAAGCGAGTACTCACCGGTTCAGTGTCGCAGATCGACGTTCCGAGATCGTTACGGCCGAGTTGGCCCCGGCACGGTGTGGCAGACGCCGTCGACAACAACCGAGCCGCCCCGCAACGGGAGTTTTGACGCAAGGTGGTGGTGACAAAAGAGACAAACATGGTTATGCTCCAATTGTGAGCGCCACTCCGGTCAACGCACGGCAAGGGAGAGTCACCATTGGCATCGGCGTCGCGCTGATCGTTTCGGGTGCGGCACTGCAAGCGCTCAACGTGCAGTCGTTCGCCAGCCAGGCGCCTCCAGGGTTCGCATCGAACTCGAACGTGACCCTCCTCGCGACGGTTGCATCGCTGCTGTTCCTGAGCGGGGTGATTGTCACGATCATCGGCACCATTCGCTACGCCCAGTCAGGACGAGACGGCGCGGGCTACTTCAGTCCGACCACGGAGCGGCACACCATCGGGACGGAGAGCCGCACCGATGAATCCGCAGTTGACACTCCCGTCTCGACGCCGAGATTCTGCTCTTCATGCGGTGCACGCATCGTCGGCGCGGGCCACTACTGCGCGTCCTGCGGCACGCCCACCGCGCGCTGACCAGCCGCCTCCGCGATCACAGGCATGCGTGAGGACGGCTACCTGTACTTTCGCGGTCGGCGTAAGCAGATCATCGTCCACGACGGCTCCAACATCACTCCGCAGGTCGTCGAGGGTGCCCTGCTCGAGCACGCCTGCGTTGGCAGCGCAGGTGTCGTCGGTATCCACGACCTGGTGCATGGCGAGAACGTCCGGGCATACGTGACACTCCGACACGGCGCGGAACGACCCACCGCGCAGGATCTGATCCGCTTCGCGCGCGAGCGGGTGGGATACAAGGCGCTCGAGGAGATCGTGTTTCTCGAGCAGATGCCGCGCACAGCCAGCGGAAAGGTCGACCGGGCGCAGCTCAAGCGCATGGCCGAACCCCAGCCGCGAGCGACCAACTGATCTAAGAGCGGGGCTGGCCCGCGAGGCAAGGATGCCGGGTGTAACGATCCGGCCCCGTGCCTCCGCGCCCCGGGAGACGCGATGGCCAGGCTGGCCGACGTGTACTCAGCTGGAGTAGGGCGCTAGGTAGGAGTGCCGGGTTAGTTGTCCGCCGCGAGCGGATTCTCGTACGCGTAACAGCGTGCAGTCGCTCCACCGTCGACCGTTATTGATGCGCCGGACACGAATGACGATTTATCCGAAAGAAGAAATGCGATCACCTCGGCGATCTCACGTGGCTCCGCGACTCGATTCAGTGGCGCCAAGCGGGCCTCCTGCCTGAGTGCCTCGGCGCGATCAAGGTCGGTGGGCAGCGCCGCATACATCATGGGGGTTTTGACCGTTCCAGGTAGCACGGCGTTACAGCGCACGCCGAACTCGCCGTAGTCGACGGCGACACCTTTACTAATCATGATGACAGCCGCTTTTGCCGCTTGGTAGGCGAAGTGATGCGGAAATGCCGCGACCCCTTCAATAGAGGCAACATTCACAATAGACCCAGGTTTCGACGCCAACATCCGCCGAACGGCGATAGCAGTTCCGTACATAGGACCGTGCTGCAGTACTCGCAGGGTACGGGTGATTGAGTCGGGATCCACTTCATGGGCACCGCCACCAATGTAAATGCCTGCGTTGTTCACCCAGCCATCAAGGTGCCCCGACGCCTCAGCAACATCGGCAGCGCGGACGTGGGTGTCCCAGTCGCCCACATCACCCACCACCGGGTCGAATCTCGAGCCGAGGGCGGATGAAATGTCCATTAACGACTCAGAATCAACGTCAATTCCGACGACCCGCATTCCTTGTTCCACCAGCAGTTCAGATGTCGAGCGACCGATGCCACTGGCTGCACCTGTCACTACCACCGTGTGTCTCTCGGCCATTTTAATCTCCACCTTCATATCGACTACGAGTCGGGCGGGGCGCTAGCCTAGCAGCCTGCGGGCGCTTCTTTCGGGCGGCTGCTCGCGCTCCCGGGCGGCACGCCGACGGTTGACGCCGGGTCGGGTCGTGTGTACTGTGTGCGCGGTGATCAAACGAATGACCAGATTGAGCCCTCGCAGTTGCGCGACAGCGTCTGCCAGCAGTGTGACCACGCCGGGTCGGGGGGTCGCTGGGAGGGTTTGGTGTCACTCGTGAGCGGGTCGGAAGGCGGGCGGGTTGCGGTCGTCACCGGGGCTTCGAGTGGTATCGGACGCGCCTGCTGCGAGGCGTTGGTCGCTGGACGGTTGGGCGGTCGTTGGATGGGACGTGGCCCCGGGTTCAAACCCGGGCCTCGATTGGCGAAGGGTCGATGTCGGCGACTGGGGAAGCGTGGCCGCTGCCGCCGAGGAGTGCCAGCAGTAGATCTTCTGATCAACTGCGCTGGTGTCGCAGATCGTGGCCCCGCCGCTGAGATGACGAAGGATCAGTGGGACCGAGTACTGCAGGTGGATTTTAAGTGGGACATTCTACTGCTGCAGGATGCTGCACCCCGCACTCAAAGCCCGCGGGGGGACGGTTATCAACATTGCGTCGATTGCCGGCCACCGCTCGTTTCACGGCCGCAGTAATTACTGTGCGGCCAAGGCGGGCATTGTCGCACTGACAGAGGTTTTGGGCCTGGAATGGGCTCCGGACGGTGTACGTGTGGTGGGTGTAAGCCCGGGTTTTATTAGCACCGAGATGTGGAACTACGGAGTCGAGATTGGCCAGATACGCGAGAAGGCCGTGCTCGACCGTACGCCCCAACGCCGCACGGCAGATCCGCCCGAGTTGGCGGCGGCGATCATCACATTGGCTGACCCGAGATTCGCGTATCTCACGGGAACAACTGTGGTTATCGATGGAGGGTGGTGCGCGAATGGGGGCTTCTGAACGCGCATTGCTGAACTGCCGCGGCTGGACGGGTTCGTGACAGTCGATGTCCACGTAGCGAATCTGCCCGACGCTTCTCTCACCCCTGCAGAGGCGTACCGCAGCATGAGGCGGATCCGTCGATTCGAGGAGCGAGTGATTGACCTGCGCGCATCGGGCGAGATTGCAGGATCCGTGCATCTCTGCCTCGGTCAGGAAGCGATCCCGGTTGGTGCCTGTGCCGTATTGCGACCCGAGGATCGAATGGTGGCAACGTATCGCGGCCATGGGTGGGCATTGGCGTTGGGTGTCCCGCCATCTGACCTCTTTGCAGAAATGCTCGGCCGCGTGACAGGCACCAACGGCGGTCGGGCTGGATCTGCATACCTCAGCGCTCCGTCGCACCGCTTTATGGGTGAGAATTCCATCGTGGGTGCCGGCCTCCCGATCGCCAACGGTCTCGCGCTCGCGATGAAACTGGCTGGTGGTCCGGGGGCGGTACTCGTCGATTTCGGGGACGGTGCAACGAATCAAGGCGCATCACACGAGGCGCTCGTATTCGCCATTGCCCGCTCCCTCCCGGTGATCTTTCTGTGCGAAAACAACGGCT
Source organism: uncultured Actinomycetes bacterium (assembly GCA_963708725.1). Taxonomy (GTDB): domain Bacteria; phylum Actinomycetota; class Thermoleophilia; order Gaiellales; family JAICJC01; genus CAVPTL01. Next base: position 19,922 of record CAVPTL010000008.1, read on the forward strand.
GGTCGGAGATGACACCGATCTCGGCGACGGTACCGGTCCCGCTCCACGAGCGGGCAGCTGCCTATGGGATGGAGAGTTGCGCGATCGACGGGAATCTGACGACTGCAGTCGTTGAGGCGGTTGGCGCGGCGGCTCGTCGTATCGCAGATGGGGAAGGGCCGAGCTTTATCGAGGCGCGAACGGTACGACTCGGCGGACACTATAACGCTGATGTCGAGCACTATCGCCCGGCCGAGGACAAGGAAAAGGCCGCGGCGCTCGACCCGCTTTTGCGAGCGGCTTCCGGGGTCGATCGCGGTGTCCGCGATCAGATTGATGCCGAGATTGAGGCCGAGCTGGAGGCGGCTGTGGCCCACGCCCGCTCGGCGGGCGTGTCCATACCTGCCACCACGGAGCCGCATGTTTATGGCTCCGTGTCACAACCTCGTGCAGCGACCGCGGAGTGGAAGCACCAGGAGATGACATACGGCGCGGCGGTCAACGCAGCCCTGCGTCGCATCCTTGCCGGCTCGCCGAGTTCGCTCCTGTTCGGCGAGGACGTGGCGATACCAGGCGGCGTTTTCGGGGTGTCGCGCAACCTGCTGCGAGAATTCGGGCCAGACCGAGTCTTCGACACGCCAATCAGCGAGAGCGCGATCCTCGGCGCGGCCCTGGGGGCTGCCATCGGCGGACTTCGCCCAATTGTCGAGGTGATGTGGGCGGATTTCCTGCTGGTCGCCCTCGACCAACTTGTGAATCAGGCCGCGAACGTCCGGTACATCTCCCGCGGTACACAAAGCGCACCATTTGTGGTTCGCACGCAACAAGGGACGATGCCAGGATCGTGTGCCCAGCACTCGCAATCACTCGAGGCGATTCTCGCGCACATTCCTGGTTTGCGTGTGGGCATGCCCTCGACCCCTCAGGACGCGTATGAGATGACGATCGCCGCGTTCGACTGTGATGACCCGGTTGTCCTCATCGAGTCACGTGCTCTCTACCAAAAGAAGGGCGTCGTGGAGCTCGATGGCGCCGCCGGCCCGGTTGGCGGAGCGCGTTTGCGCCGCTCTGGATCGGACGCTGTTGTCATCACATGGGGCGCGATGGTCGACTCGTGTCTCGTTGCGGCCGAACGCTTGGAGGCTGAGGGCCTTCGTGTCAGCGTCCTTGACCTCAGGTGGCTTTCGCCGCTGGATGTCGACTCGATCGCCTCGGCGGTCAAGGCGACGAATCGCGTGCTAGTGGCGCATGAGGCAAACCGGACGGGAGGGTTCGGCGGAGAGATCGTCGCACGGGTGAATGAGGAGAGCTGGGACTATCTCGACGCTCCGCCGGCCCGCCTGGCCGCGCCGGACACGCGGATGCCCGCCGCGCCCTCTCTCCAGGCAGGACTGGTCCCGGACGCTGACGCGGTCGTGCTCGCGGTCCGGGCCCTCTGTGATTCCTAACTTCCCTTGGAGCCCTCGTGAATTCCCGCTTTTACTGTCATGACTGGAACACCCCGATCCAACCGACTGACCCAATGAGTGAAGTCCTGTGCTGAGTGGGCAGACTCCACCGGCCGATCCGGCAGTTCGCGCACCTCTCGCCGCGGGTGACCATGTCCACTCGCCACTGCTCGACGTATTCGGAGACGTCGATGTCAGCGCCTGTTTCTCGGAGCAGGCAACGATTGAAGCATGGCTCGAGGTTGAAAGGGCGCTCGCCGTTGCCCAGGGCGATCTCGGTGTGATCCCCAAAGCCGCAGTGGAGTCGATTCTGCAAGAGGTTGTCGGTGGTCGGATTGACGTACAGAAGCTTCGGGAGCGGACTCGGGTGGTGGGCTACCCAATCCTGCCGCTGATCGAGCAGCTCTCGACTTCATGTTCTCCGATCGTGGGGCACTACCTCCACTGGGGTGCGACCACACAGGACATCATGGATAGCGGGCGATCCCTGCAGATCGCCCGCGCATTCGATCGAACCGAAATACTCCTGGCGAGCGTCGGTGACGCGATCGCCGAAGCGAGCGTGGCGCATGCCGGCACCGTCATGGTTGGTCGTACGCACGCTCAACACGCCGTGCCGATCACGCTTGGCATGAAGTTCGCCGTATGGCTGGACGAGATAGCGAGACATCTTGCTCGTGTCCGGGGAGTGAGGCCTCGAGTCACCATGGTCCAACTCTTTGGCGCCGCGGGGACTGCTGCAGCGCTCGGGACTGCGAGCAAGGACGTGCGATTACACGTGGCTCGACAGCTCAGTTTGGCGCCCACAGATGTGCCGTGGCACGTTGCGCGTGACAACGTTGCTGAACTCGGATTCGTTCTCGCCGCCACTGGGGCCACCTGCTCGAAAATTGCGCGCGAGGTCATCGAGCTCTCACGGCCAGAGGTAGGCGAGTTCCGCGAGGCATCTGGCTATCTCCGAGGAGCATCTTCCACGATGCCCCAGAAGATCAATCCTGTTGCCAGCGAGACGATCGTCGGACTCGGCTTTGGGGCCAGCGCCGCCGCCTCGGTCCTCCTCTCGGCGATGCTGGGCGGACACGAGCGCTCTGCCGGCGAATGGCAGGCGGAGTGGGACTCGGTTCCATATGTGTTCGGGTATGTCGGCGGGGCGCTCGCGCAGACCCTCGACCTGGTCAGCGGCTTGGAGGTGGACGCCACCGGAATCGCGGCAAATCTCGACGTGGAGCACGGCCTTCTCATGGCTGAGGCACTGATGATGCACCTGGCCTCCGAGCTTGGCCGCGATCGAGCCCACGAGCTCGTGTACGACATCTGCTCCCGTGCGCGAACAGCCAATGACACTCTGATCCACGTTGCGCAGACAGTGCTCGCGGAGGAACGCATCGACCTCGTGGTCCCAGACAGCGTTTTCGACCCGTCATCGTATATCGGCGAGTCGCGCGAGATCGTGGCGCGTGCACGCGCGACCTGGGTGGAAGCAACGCGTAACGACGGCACTCTGCCTTGACAGCAGAAGTGTCGCTCTGTAGGGTAGTCCAACGTTTGACCAGTCCAACGTTTGACCGAGCGGAGGTTCCATGGCTAAGACCGTAGATGGAGACGCGCACCCGGGTACGTTTGTAAGAAATGCCACGGGACTTGTAAGGGACGTCTCGCCCGTCAGTGCGACCATTTTCAACATCCTCCCAGCGGCACCCGGGATCGTCCTCGCTATCTCGCTTTTTTGGATCCTCAGCGTGTTTCCCGGTGGCAATATTTTCGTCGCAATCGGCCTGGTGTCCGTGATCGCCGCCGTGTTCGCCCTCACGTTTGGCCTGTTGTCTGCGGCGATGCCGCGAAGCGGCGGCGACTATGTACTTGTGAGTCGATCACTACACCCCGCCGCAGGGGTCGCCTCGTCACTTGCTCTGTCGGTTAGTTCAATGTTCGCGCTTGCGTTTGTGGCCACGGCAACCGTCAGCCTGGGACTTGTACCGTGCCTGTCCATTATTGGGATCATGTCCCGCAACAAATCATGGACGGACGCCGCGACCACGATCTCGAGCCAACATTGGACGCTCGCGCTTTCACTCGGTGTCGTTCTCATGGCCGCCGTAATGAACGCACTGGGGATGCGCCGACTGATGCGCGTGCAAAATGTCCTGTTCATTCTCGCGCTTACGGGCTTTATTGTCTCGCTGATCATTATGCTGTTCACCGGGACGAACGACTTCGTATCGGCATTCAACTCCTACGCCGGCCCCCTATCCGGACAAAAAGACTCCTACCATCACATCATTTCGGCGGCCACGACCAATGGCATAGCTGTATCGCCGGGCTTCTCATGGTCGCAGACTGTGCCTGCGGTGGCCGCCATCGCGACTGTCATGGTGTACTCGTGGTGGTCGGTGCACGTCGCGGGCGAATCCCGCCAAGCCAACACCTGGCGGCAGCCGGCAACGATGGTTGCCTCATTGGTCGTGGCGGCCGGATTTATCGCACTTGGCGCGGCTCTTCTCTTCCATATGGCGGGTTCGCAGTTTGTAACGGCCGCCAACGGTCTGGTAGGAACGCCGGACTATCCGTTCGCATCCGCGCCCTACTTTTTCTTCCTCGCAGCCATCGCCGGCAAGAGCACCTGGCTCGCCGTATTTTTGGCCGTGGCGTTTCTGGCATGGTTTCCGCTCTGGGCGTTCATCCAACTCATCCAGCCCATGCGCGCCCTCTTTGCCTGGTCGCTTGACCGAGTACTTCCCGAAGCCGTCGCTAGCGTCGACGAGCGCACCCACCTGCCGCTCTATTCGCTCGGCATCTGCACGGTCCTCGCAGCCATCGTCACCTGGTGGGCAGTCACCGCCAGCAACTTTGCAGAGGTGCTGTCTGCGGCGGCGCTGCTCGGATTTCCCGCGATCTTTCTGGTGGGAGTCAGCGCCATCGTCCTGCCGCTTCGCCATCCAGAGATTCTACGGGGCACTCCCGGTGGGCGATCCATCGCCGGTGCGCCGCTCCTCACCGTGTTGGGCTGTCTGACGGTGGCGGGCATCCTGTTCCTTGGGTATGCGTTGGTCCACTATTCAGGACTGGGAATTCAGCCACATCCGACGCGAGCGATCATCGTGACCCTGGCCATCCCGCTGGTGGGCGTGGCGATGTACTTTACGGCCGTTGCCGTCAACCGATCCCACGGGGTCGATATCCTTCTCAGCTCAAAGGAACTTCCGCCCGAGTGAATACAACATCCTTCTGCCCAAAGCCGCCCGCGCGGCCGCCGCTTCCTGATCCGGGGACGTGGCGACTGAGGCGCCGCTGGTGAGCGTGCGCGTCTACTACGCCTCCGATGTCCATGGAAGTGAGCGTTGCTGGCGCAAATTCCTGAATGGTGCGAAGTTCTATCGCGCCGACGTCATCATCATGGGGGGCGATATCGCCGGGAAAGGCCTCGTCCCGATAATCGCCGATCCCACCGGGGGCTGGCGGATCTCCTACCTCGGCCGGACTGCAGTGCTTCAGGACGACGAGCTCGATCAATTTGAGACCGACGTGCGAGGCAACGGTATGTATCCGTGTCGGATGAACCAGAGCGAAGCCGACGAGATCGTGGCTAGCGATGACGCCCGTGACGAACTGTTCGAACGAGTGATGGTCGATGACGCACGCCGTTGGGTAACGATCGCAGAGGAGAAACTCGCCGGCAGCGGCGTGCGGGCATTCATCATGGCCGGCAACGACGATCCATGGGCGCTCGACGAGGCACTCGCCTCGGGCGTGGCGCTCGAGCACTGCGACGATCGGATCGTGCAGTTTGACGGTTACGAGATGCTCAGCCTCGGAGTATCAAACCATACGCCGTGGCACTCTCCACGCGAACTCGACGAAGAAGCACTCTTGGCACGGATCCACGTGCTAGCGGCGCAGCTGAACGATGTGGGCATGTCCATCTTCAACCTCCACGTACCACCGTACGCGAGTGGTCTTGACGAAGCCCCTGCTCTCGACGAACGACTCACTCTGAAGGTCGGCGCCGGCGCTGTCCAAATGGCTCCCGCCGGCAGTCGTGCGGTGCGGACCGCGATCGAGACGTATCAACCGCTGCTCTCTCTCCACGGGCACATCCACGAATCGCGCGCCGCTGTACGAATCGGCCGAACGCTCGCTGTGAATCCCGGCTCGGACTACAGTTCGGGTTCGGTAGACGGTTGCCTTCTCACATTGTCGGGCGACAAGGTGAAGTCGCATCAGATGGTCTCGGGATGACCAACTCGCATCCGCCCGGGATGGCCGCATTCGAAGGGGTCGAACTTCGAACGATCGCCTCGGGGCTCGACCACCCCGAGTCCGTCTGCTGGTCACCTGATGAGGGCGTGCTCTATGCCGGCGGCGAGGCGGGCCAGGTCTACCGAATCTCACTTGATGGCACAGTCGAGACCGTGCTCACGATCTCGGACGGCTATCTGCTCGGCATCGCAATCGACGCCGGTGGCGATCTCTTCATTTGCGACATCGGCAACGGCTGCGTCCAGCGGGTAACGCCCGACGGGTTGGTGACACGGCACGGTCCTCGCATCGACGTCCCGAACTACCCGTCATTCGATCGCCATGGTCGTCTCTTTGTCTCGGACTCTGGCAACTGGGACGGGCGCGATGGTGGTGTTGTGTGTATCGACCCGGACGGCACGGCGACCAGGATGGATACTCCTCCGCTCGCGTTTGCCAACGGGACCGCTATTTGCGACGACTACCTCTATGTCGTTGAGTCTCAAAGACCCGGGGTGGTGCGGTTACCGCTCGACGGCGGTGACCTTGAGCCACTGGTGACGCTTGAATACTGTGTCCCCGACGGGATAGCGTTCGACGCCAACGGCGGCCTTTGGATCTCGTGCTTCCAGCCGAACCGCGTCTACCGCCTCTCTCCCGAGGGCGCGCTCACGCTCGTGATCGACGACTGGACGGGTGAGTACGTGCTCTCCCCAACCAATATGGCTTTCGCAGGCAAAGAGTTGGATACCCTCGTGCTTGCGTCGCTCGCGGGATCCAGCGTGCGCGCGATCACTCCCGGCGTCCGTGGACGCCCCATTGTGCGGCCGGTCGGGACGGGGCGCTAACAGGATGATCGAGCTCAAGAACGACCATATCCGGGTGGTCATCGCCGAGGAGGTCGGCGCAGAGGTGAGATTCCTCGGACGGCCGGGCGGCGACAATCTCCTCGCCTGGTATGACTGGCGAACGCCTCTGCCGGCACGCGATTCAACGACGTACGGCTCGAGCGCGCTTGACTGGTCATCCGAATATCGAGGCGGCTGGCAAGAACTCTTCCCGAACGCCGGCGCTGAGTGTGAGGTCGATGGGGTCCCTCTGCCGTTTCACGGCGAGGCTTCCAGAACGGCGTGGGACGTTTTGGATCAGTCGGACGACACCGTCGAACTGACGGTCGGCGTCCGGCTCCCATTGGTTCTCAGGCGTCGCATGTCGCTCGCCGCAGACGCTCCAGTCATGTTCGTCGAAGAGTTGGTGGTTAACGATTCATGCACGACCGTTCCGTTTGTCTGGGTTCATCACCCTGCGTTTGTCGCCAAACCCGACTGCAGAGTGGACCTCCCACCGGCAATGGTCCATGTCGACTCCAGCTACACAACGCCTCTCGGTGATCTGGAGCCCGGTTCGTGCTCCAGTGGCCGATCATTTCGACAAAGGACGGGCAGGAAAACTGACATTAGTGTCGTGCCAGATAGACCGACTGATCGACTCTGTTACGCCGTCAATCTCAAGCACACCTGGGCCGGTTTGAGAAGCGGTCCGTCCGGGATAGCGCTGGCCTGGGACGCAGCCACGCATCCGTATAGCTGGATCTGGACAGAGATCGCGATGCCGACAATGCCCAGCTATGCCCGGTCGCGGATCATCGCCATAGAGCCGGCGTCGTACTGGCCCGCCGACGGCCTAGAAAGCGCGATCGCAGACGGCCGCGCACACAGCCTAGCACCCGGCGATGCGTTCTCCAGCTGGCTAACCATCAGCTTGTTCGATGCCACTGACCAGCCGGTGAGCGGCGTCGACCGAGACGGGACAGTCCACATTCGGGGGAGGCGGGATGATGACGGCTGACGGTATTTCCGGAAAGGCTGCGATCGTCACGGGCGGAGGAAGTGGGATCGGGGCAGCGGCTGCGAGAGCGATAGCGCTCGGCGGGGCCGATGTGGCCGTGGTGGACATCGATGGGGACAGCGCAGAACGGGTCGTGCGCGGCATCGAGGCAGAAGGCGGACGTGCCATCGCCGTGGTCTGTGACGTCGGCGATGCGCGGAGCACGCAAAGCGCAGTCGCGACGGCCGTGAACGCATTCGGCGGGCTTGACATCCTCGTGAACAACGCCGGAATAGTTCGCTACGGCACGGTCGTCGATACGCCTGAGAGCGACTGGGACAGAGTGCTTGCGACGAACCTGAAGGGGCCGTTTCTGATGGCGAAAGCAGCCATCCCGGAGATGCGCCGCCGAGGTGGAGGGGCGATCGTCAACACCGCCTCCGTCCAGGCATTCGCGAGTCAGCAGCTTGTCGCGGCCTACTCGGCATCAAAGGGCGGAGTGGTGGCACTCACAAAGACGATGGCCTTGGATCACGCCGTCGACAACATCCGCGTGAACGCGATCGCTCCCGGGAGCGTTGAAACCGGAATGCTGCGACAGGGAGCGGAGCTGTTCGCGCCCGACGACCCTGCGGCGGAGATGCAATCGTGGGGAAAACTTCATCCGCTTGGGTATCTGGCGCAGCCGGGCTGACATTGCTGAAGTCATTCTTTTTCTTGTGAGTAGCCGCGCGCGATACGTGACGGGGACAGTCTATGTAGTCGACGGTGGCCTACTGGCCAAACTGGGGGTTTAGTAATGAAGCACGGCACCAACGACGGGACAATGCGCGAACCCCTGGCCGTCTGGCCAACCGTACTGGCAAGATCCGCCGTGGATCCTGTCGGGTCGCGTGGTAACAGGTTGGTTCGACGCACCATGGTCGGTAATTGAAGCTTCAGTAAGCCCCGATCTCCTCCCCGAGCCGAGCCGTGTCGTCCGGACTCGCCTGAGGTTTTACGATCTTCGAATTCGAGGCGGTCGATCCAGACGAACACCAACTCGGACCGGCTCGCGGGGTGTTCCGCGAGACCTCGCTTGGTTTTGCGGCCCGAGCGAAGGGCATTGACGGCGAGATTTCAGCCTACCTCTGGTCAGACTCTCACGTGTACACGATGTGGGCTCGGGAGGCGTTCGGCTGGCCCGTAGCGGCGGCGACCGTGGATCTCCAAGGCACGATCTGGGCACCCGGGGCGTACCGTGGCGGTACAGGTCTGGCGCGGATGGAAGATGCCTTCGGTTCGGCCGAACTCAGCGCCATACAGCCATCCGCCGAACCCACCGGGGTCGGGTCGCCTGGCGCACCCTGGTTGACCCCCCGCCGGATTCTTAGGCGAGCTGGACGCGATCCCGAGGATCGTGAGGTGTTGCTGGTTCGACCTCAGACCCGCGAGGCCGGCGCACGGTACGTGGGTACAGCCACTGCAGCGTTCAACTTCCCAGACCCCCACCCGCTGAGTGGGATCGAGAACAGCGAGGCCGAAATCGAACTGATCGACGGGATCGTCCTGGTGGTGGGTGCCGACGTCGAGGTCTTAGGTGACTGAGAACCACAGCCCCGCAGACCCCGATGAACCGACGGTCGCGATCGTTACCGGAGGCGCAAGTGGAATCGGACTTGCAATCTGTCAGCGGCTTGCCGCAGACAACTGGACCGTTATCGCCTGGGACACGACGACCAGCCCCCCAGTCGACGAGCTCCAATTGATGGAGGTTGACGTCAGCGACCGCACGTCGGTACAGCAAGCGTTCAACGAGGTTGCATCTCGCCACGCGCGCATCGATCTGCTCGTGAATTGCGCCGGGATCACGCGAATAGGACCGACCGAGTCGATGCCCTGGGAGGATTGGTCGGGAGTGCTCGACGTTAACTTGCACGGAGCATTCAACTGCACTCAAGCGGCAGCCAATCACATGCTCCCCAACGGTCGCGGCTCGATAGTCAACATCGTCTCAGTGGCGGCCGAGAGGGGCGCAACTCACCGCGCTCCGTACTGCGTTTCCAAGGCCGGCCTACTCGCCCTGACCCGCGTATGTGCGGTCGAGTGGGCGAAGCGCGGAGTGCGCGTCAATGCCGTCGGGCCGGGGTGGACGGGAACACCCTTATTTTGGGAGGCTCTTTCCACGGGAGCCGCCGGCTTAGACCACATACTTCCGCTTATCCCAGCCGGGCGTTTGGCTGAAGCGGAAGAGATAGCGTCAGTGGTGAGTTTCCTGGCGTCGCCGGCAGCATCGTACGTCACTGGACAGGTCGTCTACGTCGACGGGGGATACACGGCCGATTACCATCTCGGCGTATCACTGCCCGAAGGCGAGAAAGGATAGTTCGGTGGGCTCAGGTTCGATGGAGCCAAGGGACGAGGCGATTGCGGCGATCGAGGCTTCCACGTGCCGATTTCTGCTCCCCGAGCCCATCGTGCTCGAGGACTTCGAGATTCGTTCGCGCGAATACGTCGTCGTACGGGTCGTCACGACCTCCGGGCTCGAAGGAGTTGCGTGGTCGCTAACGCGTGGCGCACCGATGGCACAGGTCATCGACTCCCTCGTCGCTCCGCTGGCCGTCGGACAGGACGCGTTCGCGATTCCAGCGCTTCTCGAGCGGTTCGAACGACAGCTCTCCCTGCTGGGCACGGACGGGCTCGTGCAGCGGGCGATCTCGCTCCTCGATATCGCACTTTGGGACATTAGAGGCAAGGCATTCGGAGCGCCGGTTTGGCGACTGCTCGGCGGATACCGCACCGTCGCACCCACCCTCCTGGTCGACGCCTACCCAGGGCCGGACGGGACCGACGGCTTGATCGAGGGAATCGTTCGTCGTGCTGGCGAGGGCTACCCGGCGATGAAACTACACAGTCATGCAGACCCGGAGGTCACCACCGCCCTCCTCGCAGGGGCGAGAGAGGCGGTCGGGTCGGCAATCGAGTTCGTTGTCGATGTGTCAATGAGTTGGCGGGATACACGAGAGGGACTCAGCGCGATTGGACGGTGGGCCCCGTATCACCCTGCGTGGATCGAAGACCCCTTCCGCGGGGAGAAGTCAGAGATGATTCGATTCCTCCGCCAGCGAAGCAGCGTGCCGATTGGAGCGGGCGATGAGGTCGCTAATCCGCTCGCGATCAAACGGCTCATCACAACCGGTGCCGTCGATGTCGTCCGTCTCGACGCGACGTGCCAGGGAGGATTCAGCGGATTCGCAGCGCTCGCCGGATTGGCCATTGACCACGGCGTGCGGGATCTCCCCCCATACGTACCCCGAGATCCACCAGCATTGCGCATTTGCACTCCCTGGAATCCGGCACATCGAACTTTATGCTCCGGAGAATCGTTACGATTGCACTGAGGCATTCCTCGACACCGAGTCGACCGTGCGGGCGGTTCGAGGACTGGTGAGCGCGCCAGCGCGGCCGGGGCTTGGGGTTGACATCGATTGGAGCGCGGTGAAGACTCATGCCGTCAGCCGCAAGTGACCCTCCGACGGGCACCGAACGCGAACGGTCGTGCGGTACTATTGACCGGGTGACCGACTGTTCGGATCCGCAATGAGCAGTGAAGCCGTCACTCTTCGACAAATCGCCGAATCGGTGGGATGCGACATCTCAACCGTTTCCAAGGTGCTCCACGGGGGAAATATCCGGGTCCGGCCGGATACCGCGGAGAGAATTTTCGCCGCCGCAGAGCGACTGCGATATCACCCCAACGCCGCCGCAAGGAGCTTGCGCCTTCAGCGCACACTCGCTCTGGGGATGCTCCTTCCTGACCTCGCAAATCCCGTGTATGCGACGATCGTTCGAGGCGCGGTGCGGCGAGCGGAAGCTTTGGGCTACGTCATGCTGGTGGGTGAGCTTCACCACGAACGCGCCGAGGAGGCATTCGAACGGCTCCTCAGCGAGCGTCGGATCGACGGTCTCATCGTCGCCACCGCGGAGGACTCGCAGGAGTTGGCGGCACATCTCTCGGCAGACTCGCGACCGTTCGTGTTCGTCAACCGCAGCGTGACCGGCGCTTCTCGAAGCGTCACGCTCGACGACGAGGCCGGTGGGGCTCTCGCTGCTGGTGCGCTGTATGAGGCTGGCCATCGAAGCCTCGGGCTTGTTGCGGGACCAGACGAGGTTGACACCGCCCACCGGCGGCGCCTTGGATTCGAACGACGTTGCCGAGAGCTCGGGCTGAGTGAGCCCTTGGTCGAAACGACCAAGTACACGGCGCGGGGAGGCTACGAAGCGACGAAGCGACTTCTCGAGTCGACCCCCAGGCCCACCGGTCTTTTTGCCTCGAACCTCCTCGTCAGCCTGGGCGCACTCAACGCGGTACACGCAGCGAACCTCGCGGTTCCGGGTGACATCTCGCTCGTCGGGTTCGACGACGACGACATCGCGGCGTTCACTTGGCCACCACTAACGGGCATCCGGCTTCCGTTCGAGGAGATGGGGGAGGTCGTTGTCAACGAGATTGACCGGATTATTGGCGGCGGAGCGCCTCGGGACGTCGTTGTGAAGACCAAGCCGGCGGTGGTGATGCGCGCAACCCTCGGCCCGCCGACGCACGGTGGGTAACTGCCCCCTGTGAGACGTAATGCATATCCCTGTCAACCAGGCCGTTTCCCGAGAAGCCCTCTAACGGACTCGAACCGTTGACCCCTTCCTTACCATGGAAGTGCTCTACCAACTGAGCTAAGAGGGCGGGTAACTCTCTGAACCGTCATCGACACCGGAACGCTGCAACTCTAGCCCAGCCGGCGCGCCGGGCGTTACGAACCCGCGATCTGCATGTACAGCTGAAGCTGGTAGCGGCCGTCGGTGCCTGGAGCGGCTGAGAGTACGACCCCGGCGACGCTGTCCAACGGCTTGGGCTGGGTGCTCGGCGTGTCCTGAAGATCGCCGAGGAAGCCAAGGTCTGCGGCCAGCACGAACGACACATTGTCGAGCGGGCCGGCGTTCTTCACCAGCTCGGCGGGCGTTGGGCCGGGAATCGGCTGGGAACCGCTGAACGACCTCGAGTGGATCCAGACCACGTCGCCGTCACGGCCGCTGGTCGCGCCGGTCGGGGCGCGGCTCTTGGCCACTGCGGCGAGCACCTGCTCAGCCTTGTCGGGATCACTCGGCTTGAACGCCGCACCAGGGTTTGAGCCATAGAACCACGCTTCTTCACCATCGTCGACCGCCGCCACATCGGTGGGCGTGAGCCCAAACAGCCCGAGCACGAGGTGGTTGACCGTGTCGGTGGTCGGCGGGTTCGAGTCGTCGCTCAACACGCCGTTCAGGATCCCCGAGATCCGGCCAACCTGTGATCCCGAGTCTTTGATGCCCAGGTACACGATCTGGTTCTCCGGCCCGTGGTCGATCAGGCTCGGCGTGAATACCGGCCCGGGGTGATAGCCGTTGGGGAGCACGTGCGGCGTCGCGCGCATCCACACACCGTTCGCATTGGCGCCAACCACCAGCGCGGTGTCGGCGAGGCCGAGGCCATTGGTCAGTCCCGTGCCCAGTGGGCTCACGTCGACCGTGGGATCCCACAGGTGGGAGATCTCACTCGAGAGGTCGCCGCGGGTGTAGGCAACCAACGCGGCATCGGTCGCGTCGACCGAGGCCATCGACGAGGTGAAGCTCTCGTCGTTCAGCAGCGACGGATGATCACCAGCTGCGGTGGCGATCGACTCGTGCAGGAGTTGAGCAGAGCTCGCCCACAGCCACACGTCATCCGAAAGCGCGGAGAATCCGGTGTAACTCTTCTTGCCTTGGTAGATCGCATAGGCGCCGTCCGACCCGTCGCGGGTGTATTCGGTGTTCAGATAGTGCTCCATCGCGGCGTGGTCGGCCACCGCGTTGTAGGCGATCACGTCCGCCATCGGGTAGTCAGGATCACCGCTCGGAAGGCGGCGATCAGACACCAGCGCCTCCGAGCCCTCGGCACCCAGCGCGTGTCGTAAGGCCGCCGAGGTCGGGGCGAAGTCAGCGCCGGTCATCAAGCGGATCAGCATCTCCACCGAGTCGGACGGGTCAAAGTTGTTGAAGCCCTTGACGCGATCGCGCATCGTCGTCAACGCGTCCCATGCCGGCCCACTGCCGGCGGTACGGACGTACAGCAACGAGCCCTTGGGAGTAAACGCAGCACCGGGACCGGGATCGGCCCCACCCGTTGGGGTCGAAGCCGTCGAGCCGCTCGTCGCCGTGGTTGCCGCGTTACCGCAGCCGGCGGCGAGGAACACGAGGAGCAGAGCGGTGATTACGAGGCGAGGGCGGATACGGGTTCATCGGTCGTGGCGTCTGCCGCCTTGAGGTCACCACCCCAGCCGCCCGCATCAGGGTCGGGCGCTCGCGTTCAGCACAACAGAAGCCCATTTCGCGGCGTCGTTCCCGCGCTGCCCGTGCCGGGGTCCTGGAGCCGCCCGCGATAGCGCACGTTGTGGCGGCATTCGACCAGGATCTGGGCGGTGCGACCGGCGGTCGATCCCCGCCCATCCACGGTGATGCTCGAGACCGTCCTCCAACCTGCTGCGGTGCGCCGCTGAATCTGTGAGTTCGCGGTCCAGCCGGTCTTCTCGGTGGGACATCGCACGTCGTACTTGAACGAGTCGATCCCGATCATGTAGCTGTGACTCAGGTCGCGCGGCCCGCCGAACGAGCAGCGAGTGCTGGCCGAGACATCGCTCGAGCCACCGTTGACGAGCAGCGCTCCGAGGAAGAGCGCGAGCGTCAACCCGCCGGCAACGATCGAAAGCCACGCCGATCGGTGCGTCATCGCGCCGACCCGGTGGGCTCAGGCGTAGTGATCAGTGATGTACTTCTCGCCCTCATCGCACAGCAGCGTGACCACCGTTTCGAGCTCCGGGCCGCGCTCACGCAAGCGCTTGGCGGCGACCATGTGCGCTCCCGAACTCGGCCCCACGAACAGCCCATGCTCGCGGGCCAGCCGGCGCATCTCCGCCAGACTCTCGACGCTCGATACCGACACGTACTCGTCCACCTCGTCGCCATGACGCTGAATGATGCCCGGCACGAACCCGTCGGCGATGCCCTCGATCGAGTGGTGGGCGATCTCGCCACACACGATCGTGCAGGACTCGTCGGGTTCGAGGCCGACCACGCGCACCTCGGGATTTGCCTCGCGAAACGCTCGGCCCACGCCGATCAGCGTCCCGCCGGTACCGACCCCCACCACGAACGCGTCGGGGGCCGCGGGCAGCTGTGCCAGGATCTCTGCCCCGAGCCACTCACGGTTCTCATCCACGTTCCACTGCGAATCGAACTGGGCCGGGTTGAAGTAGCCCGGCCGCGCACCCAACACCCGGGCATGCTCGAGGGCTGCGTTCACGTGAAAATCTCCGATCAGCATCACGTCGGCGCCGTGCGCTCGTGAGATCGCGGCCCGCTCGGGGCTCATGCCGGCGGGCATCACAACGAGCATCCGGTAGCCCTTGGCCGCGGCGACCATGCTCATCGCGTTTCCGGTGTTGCCACTCGAGGCCTCGACGATCGTGAATCCCGGCTGCAGGAGCCCCTCGGCCTCGGCCCGCTCGATCATGTAGCGGGCGATCCGCGCCTTGACCGACCCCGACGGGTTCAGATACTCGAGTTTGGCGTACACGCCTTCGATCTGGAGGAGCGGCGTCGAGCCGATCGCATCGACGATCGATGTGACATAGCCCGAGGTGCTGGCAACGAGCGGGTCCGACATGCCAAAACCCTAGCCGCTCAGCCGAAGAATATCTGCACGAGCAGGAAAATATTCAGCGCGACGATCACCGTCGCGACGGCAAATGCGGCCACCGTGGTCACGCGATGATTCGTCAGCGCCCCCATCAACCGGCGGCTGCGGCAAAACAGCACCAGCGGCACGAGTGCGAACGGAATCCCGAACGACAGCGCCACCTGGCTCAACACCAACGCTCGAGTCGGGCTGACACCGATCGCAAGTACCACCATCGCCGGCACCATCGTCGTGAGCCGGCGCACGAACAGTGGAATCGACCGCTGCACGAAGCCCTGCATCACGACCTGGCCCGCCAGCGTCCCCACCGAGGATGAGGAGAGGCCCGACGCCAGAAGCGCGATCCCAAACCAGGTCTCGGCGTGATCGCCGACCACGTTCTGGAATCCCGCGTAGGCGCCTTCGATGGTGTCGACCCCGTCCAGGCCGCCGGCGTGGAAGATGCCGGCGGCGGCGATCAGCATCGACATGTTGACGAACCCGGCAACCGTCATCGCGATGATCACGTCGATTCGCTCAAACCGAAAGATCGCGAGCCGCTCACGATCACTGCGACCGACCACGCGACTCTGGGTCAGCGCCGAATGCAGGTAGATCACATGGGGCATCACGGTCGCGCCGAGGATGCCCGCCGCCAAAACAACGCTCTCGGTACCCGAGAAGCCCGGCACAAACAGGCCGTGGGCAACCTGCCCCGGATTGGGGTCGGCGTGGAACATCTGGAACGCGAACCCGGCCACGATGATCCCCACCAGGCACACGATGGCCGCCTCGAGATGGCGAAAACCACCCTTGGTCTGAAGCGCCAGCAGAGCAAACGCGAATACACCGGTGAGAGCACCCGCCAAAAGCAGCGGGATCCCAAACAGCAGGTTGAGACCGAGCGCGGCGCCGATGAACTCGGCCAGGTCGGTGGCCATCGCGACCAGCTCGGCCTGAATCCACAACCCGATCGTGACCGGCCGTTTGAATTCCTGACGGCAGACCTCGGGCAGGTTCATGCCGGTGGCGATGCCGAGCTTGGCGCTCATCGTCTGGATCAGCATCGCCATCAGGTTTGACGCGAGGATGACCCACAAGAGCAGATAGCCGTACTTGGAGCCGGCGGCGATGTTGGTCGCGAAGTTACCCGGGTCGACATACGCGACCGCCGCGATGAACGCCGGGCCAAGGAACGGCCACAGCGCCCTCGCACCTCGACGCTCACCCGAGAGCGACTGCTCGGCGGCCGTGGCCACCCGAGCTTCGCCAGGAAGCGCCGCAGCGCTCGGGTCGGTCGCGACCAGCTCGGGGGGCGGCACCGGCGTCAGTGCGACGCCACCTCAATCCTCGCCGCCACGCTGCGACCGATGGCGTGTCGTGCGCCATCGATCTCGACCGTCACCGGCCCGTCGAACGGAGCCTGCTCGACCACGACGACCTCGCGCTCGGGCATCAAGCCGAGGCTCGCGAGGTATCGCAAGAGTTCCGCATCGCTATCGGGGACGCGGCGGACAACCGCCTGGTCGCCCTCGGCGACATCGCACAACAGCACCCGCTCCTGATCGACCAGCACCAGGTCGGCGTTGGGAATCGGATCGCCGTGAGGATCGCGGGTCGGATACCCGAGCGCCGCATCGATGCGCGCCTCGAGCTCCTCGGAGAGGTGGTGCTCGAGCCGCTCGGCCTCGGTGTGCACCTCGTCCCAGCTCAATCCCAGCGCCTCCATCAGGTAGAGCTCGAGCAGCCGATGGTGGCGCACCACCTCGAGCGCGATTCGCTCACCCGAGGGTGTGAGGGTCGCCCCGTGGTATCGCTCATGCTCGATCAGCCCAAGCTTGTCGAGCTTCTTGAGCATCGCCGTGGCCGATGCCGGAGACACCCCGAGTTCGGCCGCGAGGGCATTGGTCGTGACCTCGCCCCGGTTCTGGAGCTTCCAGATCGCCTTGAGATAGTCCTGGGCCGCCTCGCTAACCATGAAAACAAGTTTAGACGAGACTCAAAAAATATTCAACAGAACTGTCACAAGTTCCGCGCCGTGAATAAAAGGTGCCTGGCACCATTTATTCAAGCGAGCTGCGGAGGGCCTCGATCAGAACGGGGATGTGCTCGTCAGAGAAGACCAGCGGCGGGCGGATCTTGAGCACGTTGTGGCGGGGTCCGGTGCGGCCGATCAGCACGCCGCGCTCACGCATCCCGTCCACCACCGCACCCGCTTTTCGGGGATCGGCCATCTCGACGCCGATCAGAAGGCCACGGCCGCGCACCGCCAGGATCTCTGGATGGCCCTGGGCGAGCCGCTCAATCTCGGCCTTCAGCCGCGGACCGACACCCGCCACGTGCTCGATCAACCGGTAGTCGTCGATCACGTCGAGCACGGCGACGGCGGCCGACGCCGCCACCGGGTTTCCACCGAAGGTGCTGAAAAACTCGGTCGTCTCTGCGAACCGCTCCGACAGGTCGCTGCGAGTGACCAGCGCTGCCACCGGATAGCCGTTACCCATCGGCTTACCCATCGTCACGAAGTCGGGTCGCAGGCCATAGCTCTCAAACGACCACAGATGCTCACCGGTGCGGCCGTGGCCGGCCTGCACCTCGTCGGCCACCACCAGGCCGCCGGCCGCATGCACCGCATCGGCGATCGCGGCGACATCAACCGGCTCGGGCTCGAGGAACCCGTCGCTGGTAAACCCTGTGTCCAGGTAGATCGCCGCTGGCGCCAGCCCCCGGTCGCCCATCCGCCCGATCGCCTGCTCGGTGGCCGCGCCCGTGAGATCGCCCAGCGTCTCGACGAAGTCGGGGCGATAGCCGTCCAGCCACTCCTCCGGTGACATGTCGGCGATCACGGTCGTCACGCCGTGGTAGGCGAAATCCGTGACCAGGCCACCGCCGTTTCCCGTCGCCGCAAGCGCCATCCGCCAGGCGATGTCGTTGGCCTCGCTGCCCGAGTTCACCAGCATCACAGTGTCGAGCCCGAGGCCGTCCGGCATGCTGGCGATCAGCCGCTCCCCCAGCTCGATCAGGGGTTCGTACAGGTACCGCGAGTGAGTGTTCAGGGCGCGCGTCTGACGCACGACCGCCTCGGTAACCCGCGGATGGCAGTGACCCACCACCGGCACGTTGTTATAGGCATCGAGTACCCGCCGGCCGTCGGCCTCGAACAGCCAGGTGCCCTGGCCGCGGCTGACATGCACCGGCCGCGCATACGTGGGCGGGGTGATCGCGGGACCGAGCGCCGCGCGCCGGCGAATGGCGAGCTCGGCGTCGGGCACCGGAGGCGCGGGTGCGCCGAGCGCCTGGCCAAATGCCGCCGGCCCCATCGAGTCGTACTGCTCGATCATCGGCCAGGTGTCGGTGTCCCAATTTTGGATGTACTCGGCGTTCTCGGGGTAGCGCAACACCCGCCAGGAGCTGACCGTGACGATCGTGGCCAGCCGCGCGGCGAAGAGATCGCCGACCAGCTCGAGCTCGAGCGGATCGAACGGCGTGACCGACTGGTAGCCGTCCAGGAACAGCCGCCCGCAGCGAAGCACGTCCTGCGGACTTCGGGCGCGCAGCACCGAGGCCATCGCCGCGACCACGTCGGTGAGTAGCGACGTGTGCACGATGTCGCCAAAATCAACAATCCCGGTGACGAATCCCCGCTCGTCCAACAGCACGTTGTCGAGCGCCAGATCGCTGTGCACCACCTGCGCCCGCAGCTGGGGGTAGCGGGGAGCAACGTGCTCGTCGTAGCGGTCGAGCACGCGCACCACCATTGCTCGCTGTGTGGGATCAGAGATCGCGTCGACCAGCCCCCGCAGCTGCCCGGCCTGCTTGGTGTCCCACAGCAAGCTGCGACCGGCCGCTGGATGGAAGAATCCGCGCAGCGCTCGACCGAGCCGAGCCGAGGTCGCGCCGTAGGCGACGATCGCCGCATCATCCAGCTCGAGGCCGTGCACCATGGAGCGGCCCGTGAGCCGTTCGAACAGCCGTACGTAATGCGGGCCGTCGGGGCCGTGAAACTGCGGCCGGTAGTCCGCCAGCTCCGGAGTTTGGCCAGCGCCCAGGCGTGGCCGCTGGCGCGCGACCGGCAGGTCGGGATCGGCCGCGGAGACGTGCAGCAAGGCCGCCACCTCGATGTCGAGCGCGTCGGGGTTCTCGCCCAGATTCGAAATCTTGAGCACCCCGTCGCCACCCTCGCCCTCGATCATGAACGTCTGGTCACGCTCACTTCCGAGGTCGCGGGCCGAGCCCTTGACGCCAAACAGCTCGGCGGCGATCGCTGACACCTGCTCGGGCGTAAACGCCGGGGGTGTTGCCTCGAGCACCCCCAGGCCGGTCTGTGCGGTATCCGCCATCCCCGAGAGCCTACCGTGTCGGGCCCCGACCAAACCCGGTCACCGGGCGACGTGCGAAAATCCCACCACGATGCGCGAACCCGCGATCGTGATCGGCGCCGGGCCAGCAGGACTCGCCGCCGCGGTCATGTTACGACGCCACGGCGGACAGGCGGCGGCTCCCGGGGTGTGGTTCACCGGATTTCGCAACCCGATCTCGGGTGCGCTTCGCGAGCTTCGGTCAGAGGCCGTCGCGATCGCCCGGGCGGTGTCCGAACGCAGCCACTGCTAGGGTCAGGCCACCGTCGATTTTCAAGGAGAGCACATGGCAGGCGAAGTCGTTCACATGGAGTTTCCGTCCGCCGACGCGGACCGCGCCCAGGCGTTTTGGAGCGGACTGTTCGGCTGGCAGTTCAAAGATATGGGCATGCCCGGGGTGGAGTACCGCATGGCCCAGGTGAACGACACGGCAGGGGTGGCGGTGTCCGGCTCGGAGAGTCGCAGCGGCTACCCAAACGTGTATCTCAACACCGACAACATCGACGAGTCGATCGAGAGGGTGCGCGAGCTCGGCGGTGAGGCCGACGACCGCTCCCCCGTGCCGGGCCACGGATGGTTCGCGTCGTGTCGCGACTGCGAAGGTACCGCGTTTCACCTGTGGCAGCAGGACGCGAACGCCTCCTGATCACGCGGTAACCCAGACCACCGAACGGCGCTTCTCGTTTGACAAACCGACTGGGCCCCTGCCATAGTTAGGTCGCCCTAAGTTAGGGTCACCTCAGTCGGTCGGATCGAGCAAGGAAGCGCGTTGCTGCCAACATTTGTGATCGGGTTGCGAGAGGGCGTCGAAGCCTCGTTGATCGTGGGGATCATCGGCGCGTTCCTTCGCCAATCCGGGAACCGCACGGCGCTTCGGGCGATGTGGGTCGGAGTCGCCGCCGCCGGCGCTCTGTGCATCGCACTCGCGGTCGGCCTACAGGTGCTCGACCAGGCGCTGCCGCAGCGCCAGCAGGAGCAGCTCGAGACCGTGGTCGCGACCGTTGCCGTCGGCATGGTCACGTTCATGATCGTGTGGATGCGCCGGCACGCTGCGACGCTGGCATCCGACCTGCGCGCAAGCGCCGCGGATGCCGCCGCCAGCGGCTCGTGGGCGCTCGTCGCAATGGCGTTCTTTGCGGTGCTGCGCGAGGGCGTCGAGACCGCGGTCTTCATGCTCGCCGCATTTCAGGCCTCGGGCGATGCGCTCTCGGCCGGCCTCGGAGCGCTGTTCGGGATTCTCGTGGCCATCGGCATCGGAGTGGGCATCTATCACGGCGGCATTCACCTCAATCTTTCCCGCTTCTTCCGAGTTACCGCCGCAGTGCTGGTACTGGTCGCCGCCGGACTTGTTTCCAGCGCGATTCACACCGCTCACGAAGCGGCGTGGCTCAACAGCTTCCAGGCCCAGGCCGTCAACCTCGAGTGGTTGGTGCGACCCGGCTCGATCCTCAGCTCGCTGGCCACCGGCGTGCTTGGGATCCAGCCGAATCCCACGGTCGGTGAAGTCACCGGCTGGCTCCTTTACGCAATCCCGATGCTGATCTACGTCCTTCGCCCACGGCGCTCGAAAGTGCGCGTGCCCAGCACGCAGCCCGCTCGCGCCTGACAAAAAAGGCTCACATGAACTCCCCTCGCGCTCTCACCAGCTTTGCCCTTGCCTGCCTTGCCGTCGCCGCCGCGGCGTGTGGTTCCGGTTCCAGCTCGAGCTCAGGATCGTCCGGCTCGGACGGTGCCACCAAGACCGTCGCGGTCACGCTCAGCGACGCCGGCTGCTCGCCCGCCAAAGTGACCATCCCGGCAGGTGCCGTCACCTTCAACGTCTCCAACAGCGGCAGCGGCAAGGTCACCGAACTCGAGCTCCTGAACCAGGATGGCGTGATCCTCGGCGAGCGTGAGAATGTGGTCGAGGGGATTCCCGGGTCGTTCTCGCTCAAGCTCCAGCCAGGCAGCTACAAGCTCAGCTGTCCGAACGGCGATACCACTCCCGAGGGCACGCTCAAGGTCACCGGCGACCAGTTCGCCGCCTCCACCGGTGCCTCGGCAGCGCTCCTGACGAAGGCCACCGACGGATACAAGAGCTACGTCAACAGCGAGACAGCCAAGCTCCAGGCCGGCACCGCCGAGTTCGTCGCCGCGCTCAAGGCAGGCGACCTCCAGAAGGCCAAGGATCTGTTCGGCCCGGTGCGCCGCCACTACGAGGCGATCGAGCCGGTCGCCGAGAGCTTCGGCAATCTCGATCCCGAGATCGACGCCCGCGTCAACGATGTTGCTGATCCCAGCAAGTGGACCGGCTTTCACAGGATCGAGAAGATCCTGTGGGACGGAAACACGACCGACGGCACCGGACCGTATGCGACCAAGCTGATGAACGACGTCAACACCCTCGCCTCCAAAGCCGCGACCCTGGACTACCAGCCCGCGCAGCTTGCCAACGGCTCGGTCGAACTCCTCAACGAGGTGGCGGGATCCAAGATCACCGGCGAGGAGGATCGCTACTCGCACACCGACCTCTCGGACTTCCAGGGCAACCTGACCGGCGCCTACGTCGCCTTCAAGCTGCTGCGCCCAGCGCTCGCCGATACCGGCAACGGCGTCCTCGCGGCGACCATCGCCCAGCGCTTCGCCGCCGTCCAAAAGACGCTCGACACCTACAAGCGCTCCACCCCTCTCGGATATGCCACCTATGGCGAGTTGACCAGCGCCGACCGGCTGAAGCTGTCGCAGGAAGTCGATGCCCTGGCCGAACCGCTCTCGCTGGTTGCCTCGAAGGTCACGGGATAACGGCGCCCGCACAAAGCTGATGTCCGAGTCCCCCCCGCCTTCGTCTGGGGTCACCCGCCGGCGCCTGCTACAGGTCGCCGGCGGCGGTGCGATCGGACTGGCGGGGGCGGGTGCCGGGTACGCCGTCGGTTCGAGCGAATCGAGCGCGTCGGCAGGCGAAGGTGCGCTTCCGTTCTACGGCGAGCACCAGGCCGGGATCCTGACCCCGCCTCAGGATCGCCTCATGTTCGCGGCCTTCGACCTGACGATCACGACCGCAGATGAGTTGCGCGACCTGCTGCGATCGTGGTCAGAGAGCGCGGCGCTGATGACCAAGGGGCTCCCAGCCGGGTCGCCCGCTGGGCCGCTCGACGCGCCGCCGGCCGACACCGGCGAGGCGGTGGGCCTGCCCGCATCCCAGCTGACCGTGACCATCGGCCTTGGGCCGAGCATCTTTCTCCAAGACGGACACGACCGGTTCGGATTGGCTTCGAAGCGCCCCGCGGCGCTCTCGCCGCTCGGCCCGCTCCCCGGCGACCTGCTGGTGCCCTACCGAAGCGACGGCGATCTGTGCGTGCAGGCGTGCTCGGAGGATCCCCAGGTGGCCTTCCACGTCGTCCGCGATTTTGCCCGCCGTGCGCGGGGTGCGGCGGTGATCCGCTGGACGCAGCTCGGCTTCGGGCGGGCGTCATCGACCTCGAAGTCGCAGGTCACTCCCCGAAATCTCCAGGGGTTCAAAGATGGCACCAACAACCTCGACGCAGACGACGCCAATGCGATGAACCACTACGTGTGGGTCGGCGACGAGGAGCCGCAGGCGTGGTTTCGAGGCGGGAGCTACGTCGTCTCACGCCGCATCCGGATGTTGATCGAGACGTGGGATCGGTCGTCGCTCGGCGATCAGCAAGACACGATCGGCCGCGACAAGACCGAGGGCGCTCCGCTCGGTCAATCCAAGGAGCACGACCCCGTCGACCTCACCGCTCGCAAACCGGACGGCGGCCTCGTGATTCCCGCCAATGCCCATATTCGCCGGGCCTCGCACGTGACCAGCGGCGGCATCAAGCTCCTGCGCCGCGGCTACAACTACACCGACGGCATCGACCCGCTCACCGGCGAGCTCGACGCCGGCCTGTTCTTCATCGCCTACCAGAAAAACCCCCACACGCAGTTTGCCGCCCTGCAGCGGCGGCTCGGCACGCTGGACGCCCTGAACGAATACATTCACCACACCTCCAGCGCGGTTTTTGGGGTGCCACCGGGGGCTCAGCCGGGGGGATACGTCGGACAGGGCCTGTTCGAATAATCCCCCGTCTGAGTGAGTGCGCTGGCCTTACCAGGCAAGGACACTCGAGGTGCACCGGAGAGACCACCGGCCCAGGAGCCGCCCCCTCACCGGCAACTTCAGACGAGCGTGATGCGCGGCGAACTGAGTCCCACAGGTCGCTGCGTATCGCCTTTTCTCAGGTGCCCGACGGCGCCGGAACCGCAACCCCACGGACGCTTCGCACCAGGAAGACGAGCACCGGCAGGATCACCGCGGCCGACACGAAATAGGCAACGGCCGGCGACGATGCCTGCGCGATCGCGCCGAATACCAGCGGCACCATCGTGAACCCGCCGGCCCAGGTCGCCCCCATCAGACCGGTGACGGTCACATGCGACACCCCGGCTGCGTCGGCGCCGAGCGATGCCAGCGGGTACATGCACGCGCCCACCAGTGCGAAGAGCGGGCCGCCGATCACGAGGATCGCGAGCTGGACATCGTTTGGTGGGGTAAAGATCAGCACCACCGGAACGAGCATCACCGCTAACGACACGAACAGCGCGACCTCTCCGGGGCCAATGCGATCGGCCACCCGCCCGCCGATCACTCCTGCGATGGCGCCGAGCAGCGCTCCGAAGGCGAGTGCGAGGGCGATCATCGTGATCGACGTGCCGTGGCTTCCAAGATGGATCGGTACGAGCAGATCGACAGCGCCGAAGGCGAGCAGATCCACGACCGCCATCGCGAGCGCGGCCTTGGTTGCGGGCTGGCGCGCACCCCGCGCAATCGCCGCCCACACATGGCTCTGGCCTTTCACCGCGTGTCCGGCGGGCGCCAGCACAGTGAACAGCACCCCGGCCGCGCTGACCGCGGCCACCATTCCGAACGCGATCCCCGAACCGATCACCGCCGCGAGTCCCCCGATCCCGGGGCCGGCGATCGATCCCGCCGACAGCATCCCCATCACGATCCCGGACTCGCGCCCACGGCGGTCGTGCGGGGCATTGTCGGTGACCCACGACATCGACGCTGTCCAGATCGAGCCACTCGCCATCCCCTGCACGAACCGTGCCAGTACGAGCACTCCGTAGGTCGGCGCCCACGCGAAGATCACGGTCGCGATCGTCATCAACACCGCGGAGATGAGCGAGATCCGACGCGCGCCCACCCGAGGCACCAGCACGATGCATGCGAGCGCGACGAACGGCACCGAGATCGGGTAGGCGGCCAGAACCACACCGGCCTCGAAGGTGGTCAAACCAAAGCGGTCGACGTAGTGCGGGAGCAGCGGCAGCACCGCGAGATACAACGTCGCGTCGACAAACATCGAGACCCCGACTGCGACGGTTATACGGCGGTACGGCTGCATCCTCGCACGCTAGCGCGCCCAGCACATGTCACAACTCCGCAACAGAACAACCCCGTGAATAAATGGTGCCTGGCACCATTTATTCACGCTGGTCGCGGATGGGAGGGACAGGATTCGAACCTGTGTAGGCAGAGCCAACGGGTTTACAGCCCGTCTCCTTTAGCCACTCGGACACCCTCCCGGGCGCGGACCAGTCTAATCCACTTCGCGCAGAAACCGGCCGTTACTCGGCGTTGCGAAGCGCTTGCGCCTCGGGCAGTCCCTCGAGCTTCTTGAGCGTGTTGTTCTCGATCTGACGGATCCGCTCGCGGGTGACCCCAAACGTGCGTCCGACCTCCTCGAGCGTATACGGCTGCTCGCCCTTGAGGCCAAACCGCAGCTCGATCACCTTGCGCTCGCGCTCGGGCAGTGAATCCAGCGCACGCTCGATGTCCTCGCGCCGCAGCGTCATCGTGGCCGAGTCAAACGGGCTGACCGCCTGCTCGTCCTGGACGAAGTCGCCGAGCTCGGACTCCTCCTCCTCGCCGATCGGCTTCTCCAGGCTGACCGGGAGCTGCGCCATCCGCAGAATGTCGCGCACCTCGTCGGCGGTCATCTCCAGCTCGAAGGCGATCTCCTCCGGCCGGGGCTCGCGACCGAGCCGCTGCACCAGCTGGCGCTCGATGTGCACCACGCGGTTGAGCTTCTCGACCATGTGCACCGGGATCCGGATCGTGCGTGCCTTGTCGGCAATCGCGCGGGTCACGGCCTGCCTGATCCACCACGTGGCATACGTCGAGAACTTGTAGCCCTTGCGGTAGTCAAATTTCTCCACGGCGCGGATCAAACCGAGGCTTCCTTCTTGAATTAAGTCGAGAAAACTGAGTCCGCGGCCGAGGTAGCCCTTCGCGATCGAGACGACGAGGCGCAGGTTGGCCTCGATCATCTGCTGCTTGGCGGTCATGTCGCCGCGCTCGATCCGCTTGGCCAGGCTGACCTCCTGGTCGGCGGTGAGCAGGTTGACCTTGCCGATCTCTCGCAGATACAGCCGCAGAGAGTCGAGGCTGGGCTCAACCGTCAGGTCGAGCTCGGGGGCCTTCTCGCCGTGAAACGCGGCGTCGGCTTGCGCCGTCTGCCGTGATTCCGCGTCCAGAAGCTCGATGTTGTGCTCGAGAAGGTAGGTATAGAAGTCCTCGAGTTGCTCTTTCGTCAGCTCGATTTCCTCGAGCGCCGCGGCAACCTCGTCGTACGTCAGGTAGCCCTTGTCATGGCCTTCCTGGACGAGCGCTTTGAGCTCTTCGATATCCGGGAGCGAGATCTCGACAGTCAGCATTGGCGCCCTCATTGCATCGGGGGTTGAAGAGGTAACTCACCCACCTCCGGGTACGCAGCGGCACCCGCTTGGTGGCGGTGGGTGAGAGAAGAACGCAGACCGGGTGAGTATAGCCCCGGTTTGGGGGATTCGAAAGTCTCCGTTTGGAAAAACCCTTCCAGAAACGGACAAATTGCGTGCCCAAAACGCAAACGTGTGCTCGCTCACCAGCGCTCAAGCTAGCCTTCCTGGATGCCCGAGTTGCCCGAACTGGAGGCCTTTGTCATAGCCCAACGCGAGGCTCTGACGAGCGAGCCGATCGCCGCCATTCCGGTTGCACATTTCGCGACCGTAAAAACGATCGAGCCCCCACTCAAATCACTTGTCGGGCAGCGCTTTATGTCGGTGGGGCGACGCGCCAAAAGACTGCTATTCGAGGCCGACGACCGAAACACGCTGATGGTGCATCTGATGTCAGCCGGAAAGCTCACGATCGCAAACAAGCACACGCGCTCGGCGGTGCTGGTGGTTGGCTTCGAATCCGGTACCGAACTGATCATGACCGAGGGCGGATCAAAACGTCGCGCCGGAGCGTGGCTGCTGTCACCGGCAGAGCTCGCCCAGGAGCTTGCACACATCGGCCCCGAGCCACTCGATCCAGCGTTCACCGTCGAGGTGCTGGCACGCCAAGCCCACGAGCATCCGCACCTGCTGCACGGATTTCTCCGCGACCAGCGGGCGATCGCCGGTATCGGCCGGGCCTTTGCCAACGAGATCCTGCACGCCGCGATGCTCTCGCCGAACACCCGGTCGGCCAAGCTGGACGAGGCCGAGCTCGAACGGTTGCATGCCGCGATCGTCGACGTGCTGAGCTCCGCGGTCGAGCGGCTGATTCCCCTCTCCACCAAGGGTCTGACCACCAAGGCCGACCGCGGCTACGTCGTGCATGACCGTAAGGGTGCCCTCTGTCCGCGCTGCGGCGATCAAATCCGAACGGTCTCCTTCGACGAATACACCGTGTACTACTGCGCGACCTGCCAGACCGGCGGGCGCGTGCTCGCCGATCGGCGGATGTCGCGTCTGCTGCGCGACTGACCTACCATCCGGGAGACCATGAACCCCACCACCACATTCAAAGAAGATCTTCAGTCCGCTGCCCCAGAGGTGCGCCTGGGACTCACCCGCGCCGGCGTCACCGGCGTCCAGAAGGTGATCCGGATCGAGCACGCCGGCTCCGAGCTCCTGTACTACGCCGACGTCGACTGCTACGTCGATCTCGACCCGAGCCAGAAGGGCGTGCACATGTCCCGCTTCCCCGAGATGGTGGCCGAGGCCATCGACTCGGTCGTGATCGGCGAGGCCCTGCACGTCGAGGATCTTGCCGAGCACATCGCCGCCGGCGTCGTCGAGCGCCAGAAGGCGGTGCGGTCGGAGGTCACGATCCGCGCGAAGTTCCCGGTCACCCGGCGCACGCCGGTGACCGACCTGCCGACGCAGGAGATCTACCACCTGATCGGCCACGCGCTTGTCAACGGATCGAGCGCCCGGCGGATGGTTGGAGTCGAGGTGCGTGGGCTCAACGCCTGCCCGTGTGCTCAGGGGCTGGTGCGCGAGCGGGCCTCGGGCAAGCTCACCGAGGCGGGCTATGACCAGAGCCAGATCGACGAGATTTTCGAGCTGCTGCCGGCGGCGACGCACAACCAGCGGGCCGAGGCCACACTGATGATCGGCACCAAGCGCGAGGTCGATGCACGTGACCTGATCGGGATCGCCGAGCGCTCGATGAGCGCGCCGGTGTTCGAGCTGCTGAAGCGCCCCGACGAGCTGTACGTGGTCGAGCAGGCGCATCTGCACCCGCGGTTTGTCGAGGACTCGGTACGGCTGATGGTGGCCGGCACGCTCGAGCACTACCCCGATCTCTCCGACGGCTGCTTCGTGCTCTCCCGCCAGGTCAACTTCGAGACCATCCACAACCACGATGTGCTGGCCGAGCGGCATGGCGTCGTATCCGAACTGCGGGCCGACCTCGAGGGCGACCCGGCCGG
Organism: uncultured Actinomycetes bacterium; assembly: GCA_963708725.1. Taxonomy (GTDB): domain Bacteria; phylum Actinomycetota; class Thermoleophilia; order Gaiellales; family JAICJC01; genus CAVPTL01. Next base: position 48,228 of record CAVPTL010000008.1, read on the forward strand.
CGCCGGCCATACGACCGCGCGCGCCTGGCTCGAGGGCGCGTAGCCGTCTAGATCGGGTCGCGCCGCCACAGCTCGGCGGCCACCAGCTCGGCCACGTGGTGCTCGATCAGCGACCGGACCACCGGATCGCCGCCATCCCCAAGCGGGATATCGAGCGCGGCTCCGGCCACCGGTCCGCCGACGGTGACCACCGGAAACCCACGCTCTGAAGCCCACTCCAGCACCTCGGCCTCCCATGCCGACCCGCACAGCATCAAGACACCCAGACCCGGCCGTTTACTGAGGTAGACGTCGACGTGCGACCAATCTCCGGTCTCGCAGGCGTCGGCGCGCACCCGCGGTACCTCTCGCAGCATCAGGGCCGACTGCTCGGCCGAGCCGATTCGCTCGGCGGGCGCCAGTACGTGGAGGGCCTCGCCCTGGAGCAGCGCGACCGCCTGGCCGAGCCACGCGTCGCGGCCGGCGAGGAGCGTTTCCGAGGCGTCGGCCGCGGCTCGAATCCGGGCGGCAGAGACGCCCGCGATCATGTGCAGAAGGGCGAGAGTGGCCTGATAGGTTCGACAGGCGATGCCCGATACCTCCTCGCCGGCGTACAGCGGAAGGCAGCGGTCGACTTCCAATCCCAGTGCGGAGTCCGGCGTATTGGTAAGACCAAAAAGCGAGCTTAATCCGGCGTGAACACGCATCGCTGCGAGGGTCTCGGCCGAGCCCCCGGTCGCAGAAATGGCGATCGCGGTGGTGTTTGGCGCCGGGGGTTGGGGCGCGCCGCTCGATGCCATCTCGGCGTTGGCGTCGATGCCGCGAGCGCGCAGTCCGGCCGCGACGGTCATCGCCGCAAATCTCGACGACCCCATTCCAAGCATGACCACGCGGCGGCCGTCGATGTCAATTCCCGGCCCGCTGGGATACGCATCGGCAAGCGCACGCAGCGACGCGGGCGAGCCAAGCACATCGTCGAGGAAGAGTTCGGGGTGCATGTCACTCATGGGGGTGCTCCAAAAGCCAGCGCATGCCGCCTTCGGCGACCGGCATCCATTCGGGGAGGTAGGTGGCGGCGTAGGTGTACTCGTAGCACTCCTTCTCGAACTCGAAGGCGTGCAGCAACTCTCGATCGACCGGGCCGTACGCCTCGAGGAACCGCGCGCGGGCACGGCTGATCCACTCCTCCGCGTCTGCGAGATGCCCCGGCCATGAGTCGGCGACGACGAACCGCGCGACGTGATCGAACGAGCGCAGCATCGCCGCCACGTCACGCAGCGGCGGTGCGGCGGCGGCGCGCTGGGCGAGTGATCGGGCGGGCTCGCCCTCGAAGTCGACTATGAGCAACCGGCCGTCGGGTGCGCGCAGCACCTGGCCGATATGGAGATCGCCGTGAACGCGCGACACCGTGGGCGGCGACACCGGGTGGCGAAGCAGCTCGAGTTGTGCGCCGATCACGTCGGCGTGCTCGACCAGGAGCTGTCGACTCGACCCCGCCGCCAGCTCGATCGCCCGGGCGAGCTGCACCGTCGCAGCGTCGGCCCAGGCGGCGGTCTGCGCCGCAGTCGCGGTCGCCGTACCAAGCTCGGCCAGCGCGCGCTCGAGCCGGGCGACGACGTCCCCCACCGCGGCGGCCGGGCGCGCGTCTCCCTCGCGCACCGCCGCGGCGGCCAGCGTCCAGCCGTCCACCGCATTGGCGATGTAGTCCTGCACCAGCACCAGCGGGTGCCCGTTCCAAAACGCCGCCCCCCGGTAGGCCGAAACACAGTCCACGCCCATCGCGGTGAGGCTCTCACCCAGCTCGATCTCGGGATGGGCACCGGCCTCGAGCCGACGGTAGATCTTTGCCACCAGCCGCTCGCCGACGACAATCGACGTGTTGCTCTGGTCGTGGCCGATCGCGCGCTCGCCGGTCGCAGGCTCGATCCCGTCGCCCGGCGTGAACCGAAACCCGCCCCGCTCGCCGCCGGCGGCAACCAGTGCGACCAATGCGGCGCCCACGTCGCCCTCGACCCACAGATAGCGATCGCCGCCGCCGTCGCGGGTCGCGACGTCGACCACACTCAGGTACGCACCGGCCCCCAGCTCGAGCCGGTCGAGCTCGGTGATCGCGGTGATCGCGCCGCCCTTGCCGCCGTACCAACGAGCGGCGGCTATCTGATCAGCGCTGGGCGGCGACGCGTTCAATCAACTCCGCCGCCTTGACCGTCCCGGGGCTTCCCTGCAACCGACCGGCGATCGCGGCCATGCCTGCGCGCAGCGGCTGGTCGGCCACCAGACGATCGATCGCGGAGGTCAGCGCATCGGGCTCGAACGAGTACGTCGGCAGTCGCACACCAAAGCCCGTCTCGTCCACGCGCTGGGCGTTGTCGTACTGATCCCAGAACAGCGGCAAAACGATCATTGGCTTGCCATGGTGGAAGCACTCGGTGGTGGTGTTGTTGCCGCCGTGGGTGATGACCACATCGACCTGCGGCAGGATCGCCGGCTGCGGCAGGAACTCCTCACCCCACATGTTCTCGGCGAGCTCATACTCGTCGTGGCAGGGGCCTTTCGAGACGATGTAGCGGTTTCGGGTCTCGCCCAGCACCTCGACCAGCCGCTTCATCAACGCGACATCGGCCGAGCCGAGCGAGCCGAGCGAGAGGTAGACCAGCGCCCCGTCACCGGCTCGCAGTTGCTCGGGAATCTGGAACTCGCTGTCTGAGCTGCGCACGCACGAGTCGAGCCGGTGCCAGCTCGGGCCGAGAGGGCGGCTTCGCGAGTAGTCGGTCTCGCGCGGGTACACGTACAGATTCAGATCAGGGCTCTCGAGCATGAACTCGAGTTCGGGTAGCGCCGGTGCACCGGCCTCCTGCATGAACTCGTTGAAGCGCGTCCACGTCTCGAGGTGTGTACGTCGAAACTCGTCGTGAAACGCCCCCCACTGGGAACGGTCGGCCTGGGGCAGCCCCGAGAACACCGGAGCGATGTCGGGGTCGCGAACCTCCAGCGGGTTACACGAGACGATCCGTACCCACGGCACGCCGCAGGCCGAGAGCGCGGGGAACGCGACCACGTTGTCTTCGACGATCACGTCGGGGGCGACCTCGGCGATGATCTCCTCCAGACGCGGGTTGACGTACCGCGACCCGTCGACCAGCGCCTCGTAGGTGGGCTGGATGAAGCTTCCGAGCTGCTCGATCGTCGGCGTGCGGAACACCGGCGCGGTGTCGCGGATGAAGTCCTTCCAAAACTGGCCGGGCACCTCGGGCTCGGTGGGCGCCGGGCCGAGTCGCATCAGCCGCTCTTCGAAGCCGCGGGCCTCGAGCGTGCCCGCGAACGACTCCTCGAGAATGAAGACCACGCGATGGCCGTGCTCGCGCAAGACCTCGCCGATGCCAACACAGTTGTTGGTGGGCCCGTAGGCCCCCTCGGGGAAGAACACCACACACTTGCCACTCACCGGCTATCGCCCTCCTGGTATGCCTCGGGGCGAGCAGCAACGGCTGCCCGCCCCGAAATCCGGCGTGTCAATTGGTCAGACCGCTGCGGCCGAATGAGCCTCGGCGTAGCGCTCCGCGACCTTCGACCAGTCGACCACGTTGAAGATCGCGGCCAGGTAGTCAGGTCGGCGGTTTTGATACTTCAGGTAGTACGCGTGCTCCCACACGTCGATGCCGAGGATCGGCGTCTGACCGTCGGACAGCGGCGAGTCCTGATTGGGCGTCGAGACGACCTTGAGTGCGCCGCCGTCGACCACGAGCCACGACCAGCCCGAACCGAACCGGGCCACACCAGCGTCCGAAAGCTGCTTCTTGAGGTCGTCGAGGCTGCCGAACGCCGAGTCGATGGCGTCGCCGAGTTCGCCACTGGGGGCGCCGCCGCCATTGGGGCCGAGCACCGTCCAAAACAGCGAGTGATTGGCATGGCCACCGGCGTTGTTGCGCACGGGGCCCTGCTTGTCGGCCGGGAGCGACGAGAGGTTCTTGAGCACCTCTTCGACGGGCTTATCGGCCCATTCGGTGCCCTCGAGGGCGGCGTTTGCCTTGTCGACGTAGGCCTGATGATGCTTGTCGTGATGAATCCGCATCGTCTGCTCGTCGATGTGTGGCTCAAGCGCGTTGTAGTCGTAAGGCAGGTCGGGTACTGAGTACGCCATATCTGCTCCTTCCGGGAGGCTTCGAGGTTCGTCTGAAATACCACGCACTAGCATATCTACCGGTGAAGGAAATCGACGGCATGCGGGTGCTCGTCTCCGGCGGCGCGGATCGCGTCGGCCGAGCGATCGCGCTCGACCTCGCCAAAGCCGGCGCCGACGTCGTGATCAGCTACCACTCCTCCGATGTCGCGGCGACCGAGACCGTGGCCCGGATCCAGGCGCTCGGCCGGCGCTCCGGCGCCCGAGCTGCCGATGCCACAGAGCCCGCTCAGATGGCCGGCCTGGTGGTGTGGGCAGCCAAGGAGCTCGGCGGCCTCGACGCCTATGTCCACTGCCCGTCGGGCGGCTTCGTGCCAGGGCGGCCAGAGGCAATCGACGAGCAGCTGTGGAACTCGTCCTTCGACACCACCGCCAAGGGATTCTTCTTCGCCGCCCAGGCGGCCCGCGAGCAGATGCTGACCGACGGCGGGGTGATCGTCGCCATCACCGACGTCGCCGGGTTGCAGGCATGGCCGCTGTTCGCCGCCCACGGCGCCGCCAAGGCGGCACAGATCCACCTGGTCAAGACGCTCGCGCTGGCCTGGGGTCCCGACGGGATCCGAGTGTGCGGCGTCGCACCGGGGCCGGTGTTGATGCCCGACGGCGTGCGCGGGGATAACGAGGAGACGGCACTCGAGCGCCACGGCACCCCGCAGGACGTGAGCCACGCGGTCAGGTTCTGTCTCGAGTCCGAGTTCGCGACCGGGCAAAACGTGATCGTCGACGGAGGGAGACTGCTGCGCCCATGAGCTTTCGGCCCCGGATCACGCTGGTCACCCTGGGAGTCTCCGACCTCGATCGCGCGATCGGCTTCTATCGGGCATTGGGTTGGGAGCCGGCACGGGTGATCGATGGAGACGTGGCGTTCTTTCAGATGGGCGGTATGGGCATGGCCCTGTGGGGTCGCGACAAACTCGCCGCCGATAGCCACGCCGAGGACGCCGGCGGGTTCGGCGGGGTCACGCTCGCACACAACGCGGAGTCTCCTGAGGCCGTTGACGCCATCATCGAGGTGGTGCGAGCGGCCGGTGGAACGATCGCGCGTGAGCCGACTGCGACCGAATGGGGCGGTTATGGCGCCATCTTCCACGATCCCGACGGCCACCCGTGGGAAGTCGCACACAACCCGTTCTGGGAGCTTCGTGACGACGGCAGCATCCACATCCCCACGGCCTGAGTTCGATCCGGCGGCCTTGCTAGGGTGGCATGATGGCGACGATGGAGACCACCCGGCAGATCCCCGTGCTCGACCACGGCTTCGTGCGGCTCGACCAGGCCATGGCCGACGATCTCTCGGTCGTCAACGCCGCCCGCGTCTCGTTTGCCCAGCAGGTCGACGAGATGACCCCGCGCGAAGAGGGTCTGATCCGATTCTTGATGCGCGAGCGGCACGGCACGCCGTTTGAGCACAACGCGTTTCGGTTCCATGTCAAGACGCCGATCTTCGTGTGCCGCGAGTGGATGCGCCACCGGGTCGGCTCGTTCAACGAGTGGTCGGGACGCTACTCCCAGCTCGAACCCGAGTTCTATATCCCCGCCGCCGAGGACGTTCGGACGCAGGTGGGGAAGCCCGGCGCCTACTCGTTCGAGCAGGTGCCGGCCGAGCTTGCCGAGTCGACTCGCGCGGCCCAGCAGCGGGTGTACGACCTTGCGTATCGCACCTACCTCGAGCAACTCGAGCAGGGGGTCGCGAAGGAGCTCGCCCGTAACGTGCTGCCGGTCGCCATCTACACGCAGTTCTACTGGACGCTGAACGCGCGCAGCCTCATGAACTTCCTGTCGTTGCGAAATGCCGAGACGGCCCAGCGCGAGATCCGGGTATACGCGGCGGCGCTTGAGCAACTGTTTGCGAGCGAGATGCCGATCACGTATGAGGCGTTCGTCGCCAACGACCGCCGCTCGCCCTAACGCGATTTGGGGAGTACGCCAAACGTAAAGTTTTTGTGTGCAATCCACCCGACGGGGTGATACCGGGTGAGAGGGGTCGCGCCTTTAGTGTGACCATGCACTCGCTCCCCCCTGTGCGTGCAAGCCGTCCCGGCGTGCCCTCCCAACTTCGAATTTCGTCACAGATCCGCCGCTTCGGCATGGCGTGGGCGGTGGCTGCGATGATCGTCCTGGCGAGCATCGTCGGCACCCGCTGGGCGACCAACCACTACCGCGACCAGGCCCGCGCAACATCGAACGTCGCGATCGCGGCCGACCGCGCCCAGCAGCAGCTCAGCCAGGCCGTTCAGCAGGAGTCAAACGATCGGATCGCCTGGCAGATCAACCGCAAACCGAAGTACCGAACACTGCTCGCCAATGATCGCATCGCCACCACTCAGGCGCTCGCGACCTTCACCGCGCTGGAGAACCAGCTCCCCCGTACCCTCGCCGGCCGGGCCCAGAACCTCGCCAACCACGTGGCCACATGGAACACCGCGGTGGGCCGCCAGGTGATCGGGAATCGGCCCCACGCCAAGGTTTCCGCCGACAATGCAGGGTTCCTGCTCCAGCAGCACCTCAATGGTCTTACCACCGCATTCAACGACAACGCCGACGCGGCCCGAGCGGTGGTCGCCCACCGCTCGTGGATCGGCGACGGGCTGCGGCTGGTCTCGACGATCGTCGGTCTGCTCGTCCTGCTGGTCGGGGGAGCGCTCGTTCTTCAAAAGGCGTGGAGGCTTGCCGTCGAGGCCGACGGCCGGCGAGAACGTGAAGCGCGGTTCAACCAGCAGATCGAGGCGATCCTCGCCTGGAGCAGCCGGGCCAAGGCCGCCACGACCCGCAGCCAGCTGATCGGCTATGCCCACATGGCGCCTCGTGAGGCGATCGGCGTCAGCTGCCTGAGCGTCTCGGAGGGCGGCCCGCCGCGGCACAGCTCGCACGGCCTGGCACGGATGTCGATGCTGGTCGACGATGCTGGCGAGGGCCTGCATGTGTCGGTGTGCTTCGCGCCCCGGCGCGGCGACGAGCTCGACCACCACACGCTCGACCTGATGCTCGGGCACCTCGCCGCGCTGTGGCGCACCGTGTTGCGCCAGGAGGATCTCGAGCGCGCCGCGGGCCATGATGCCCTCACGGGCCTGCCGAACCGGCGAACGTTCGAGGCCGAGCTCCGCCGCCGGATCGGGCTGTCGAAGCGCCGCGGTCTCGGGTTCACGCTGGCGATGGTCGACCTCGACCACTTCAAGCTCGTGAACGACTCATTCGGCCACCCCGAGGGCGACGCGGTGCTGCGCCGAGCGGGCGAAGCAATCCGGCTCTCGCTGCGTGGCTCCGACCGGATCTTTCGGCTCGGCGGCGAGGAGTTCGTACTGCTGCTCGAGACCACGGATGACGCCGGAGTCGATGACCTGCTCAATCGGGCACGCGAAGCCGTCAAGGCGCTCGGCGTCGAGCCGACGCCCGGAAAACGCACCTCGGCCTCGATCGGATGGGCTGTCTATCCCGACGATGCCGACGACCGGGTCGAACTGATGGATCTCGCCGACAAGGCGCTCTACCAGGCCAAGGAATCCGGCCGCGACCGGGTCGAGCGAGCCGCCGACCTCGAAACCAGGGCCGCTTAGCGCCCGAGCGCGACGCCGTCTCGCCGAGGCTCCGTGCCTCCGCGCAGAAGGCCATCGGGGGAGCGGTCGATCACATGGCCGTTCCCGTAGTTGTGCACGTCGTCGATCACCCGAGCGGCGCGGCCGGTGAACGTCTCCAGCTGACCGGCAAGCGGCGGCTCGACCGAAACCGTCCAATCCTCCTCGAGCCGGTAGCGCGGCAGATCGAGTGCCGTCTGCGGATCGTGCCCGTGGCCGATCAGGTTGACCATCACCTGGAGGTGACCCTGCGGCTGGTACTGGCCGCCGGTGACACCCAGCACCGTGCGCCAGCGGCGATCGGCGTCGAGCACGGCACCGGGCATGATCGTGTGAAACGGTCGTTTCCCGGCAACGAACTGGTTGGGGTGGCCGGGGTCGAGCACGAACCCGGCGCCCCGGTTTTGGAGCATGAAGCCACACCCGGCGGCGATCACCTGCGACCCAAATCCGTAGTAGATGCTCTGGATCAGCGACACGCCCATGCCATCGCCGTCGGCTGCACACACGTACGAGGTGCCGCCGATACTCGCGTAGCCGCGGGCGTACGCGGCGGCCAGCGCCTCGACCTGCGCGGCTGCCGACAGGTCGTCACCGAGCGCTTCGAGCGCCCAGCCCGCGATCGACCCCTGACCGTTGGGGGGAAGCTCCAGCAGGGTGTGACCGCGGAACGAGAACTCGACCGGATCGACCCAGTCGTTTGTGTGCGATGCCAGATCGGACTCGGCGAGCCACGAGCCGGCCACGATCGCCTCACCGCAGCGGCCGGAGTAGAAGGTGCCATCACGCACCGACCGCAAGCTCTCGGCCAGCTCGGGATTCGAGAACGGGTCGCGGACGGCGAAGTGACGGGCGGCGTCGCCGGAGAGCTCGGCCCAGTCGCTCGACCACTCCTCGAGGTTTCTCGGAGCGATCGTGAAGCCGGCCTCGGCGAGCTGGATCGCCGGCTCGACCGCCTCGCTGAGTCCCAGCCGCGAGCAGCGGGTGGCCAGGTCGGCCCACCCGGCCACGCATCCCGGCATCGTGACGCTCGTCGGCCCGAACATCTCCGGCAGCCGGCCCGCCGGATCGGCCGGGGCGCGGCCGCTGGCATTCAGGCCCGCGGGACGCTCGCCGTCGCGCACGACCAGCGCGAACAGATCACCACCAAGACCCGACTGGTTGGGCTCGACAACGGCGAGCACCGCCGCCGCAGCCAGCGCGGCGTCGGTGGCGTTGCCTCCGTGCTCGAAGGCGCGCATGCCCGCCATCGCGGCGAGCGGGCTGGAGGTCGCCACCATGCCTCGTCGGCCCACACCGGGCGGTCGGTGCGGGCCGGCAAACCACGCGCCGGCGTCAGCCATCGGGAGTGTCCAGGCCCGCGATCATGATCCCCATCCCGATCACGGCCCACGCCCCGGCGATCCCGCCGATCTTCGCGCGCGCCTTGGCGGTCGGCCCCAGGGCGGCGAAACCAATCGCATCGCCGGCGTCGAATGCGATCCGCGCGGCCAGCGCCAACCGCAGCGGCCGCCCGGGAGGCGCGGTGAGAATGGTCAGTCCGCTGACAACGTCGCGCACGCCGAACGTGGTCGAGAGCAGCTTCGCGGCCGGCGGCGGATCGTCGGGATCCCCCAGCTCGCCATGCCGTGTCAACGGCGCGGCGGTGAGCAGTGCGCTCAGCCCATAGGCGGCGGTCAGCCCGCCGAACACTCTCGCAGCAATCACGCGCGCAGCATAGGTGAATAACGGTGCCAGGCACCGTTATTCACCTGGTCACGGGCTCAGTCGCAGCTCCACGCAGGCATCGTCGGCGCCCTGCACCGGATACCAGGCCCGAATGGCCGCCGTACCCGGGAGCAGCAGCGGGTCGTGCCGGGCATCGTCAGCGGTCAGAGCGAAGGCCCGCACCCGCCCGCCCGCCAGCTCCGCGAGCCCGAACGCCCCGCTGCGCCGCGCCTCCACCAGGTAGAAGGCCGCAAGCGCGAGCGACGCCAGGTAGGGATTGCCGTCCCTGCGGCCGTACGCCAGCCGGCGCGCCGCCTCGCCCGCCGCGTCGGCAGCGAGTATCGATACCGGCTCCGATGCGGGGCCACTGCGGTGGGTCGGCTCCCCTTCCCGCGGTTGCCGGAACACCGCGGCCGCGGCCTGCCCATCGGGTTCGAAATGTCCCGGCATCGCCAGCTCGGCGATGGCCGGATGGAGCTCGACCGTCAGCGCGGTGGTCATCTCGAGCAGCGCGTCGGCGAGATCGTCTGCGTCTGTCACTCCGCCAATCTACCGGTCACTCCGAGGTGACCTCGTCGCACTGGCAGAACATGGGGCAATAGCCGCAGCTCGCGCAGCGATGCCGGGTCTGCCAATTGCCCCAAAACGCGAGCACCCCAATGCAGACGGCAACCGCTCCCAGCGCGCTGGCATTGATGCTGAACGGCAATGGGGCCCGGTGTTTCGGCGGCGCGGGCACCCATAGTGGCCCCCACCGGTGAACGCGTTTGGCCGTCGTGTGGGGATACGAACCGGGCGGCTGCGGGGCGTCCGCGCGTGCGGATGCGACCGACATGGGCGCGACCAGCACGAGCGCGCACGTGAGGACGACCACGGTGGTGAGAAGCGTGCCCTTCATGATCTCTGCCGAAATCTACGGGAACCGGCCCCACTCGGTTCACCGCAATCGCACGTTAGGATCAACGGATGGACCTGTTCCGGTTCGTTCCCGGGTACACCCATGGGGTCTACCAGGATGGCAAGGAGCCGTTGCTCCTGCTGTTGCTCGGGTTCTTGGTCACGTTCATCTTGACGCGCGCCTACACGCGGATTGCTCGTGTCCGCGGCTGGGGCAGCGCCCACGTCGGTGGAGTGCACATGCACCACGTCGTCCCCGGGGTGTTGCTGATGCTCGGCGCCGGGCTCGCCGACTTCGCCTTCACCGCCGACGGCGCCTTTCGAAATCTGCTGGCCATCCTGTTCGGCGCCGGCGCGGCCCTGATGCTGGACGAGTTCGCGATGGTGTTCCATATCCAGGACGTGTACTGGTCGCCCGAGGGCCGAAGCTCGGTGGACGCCGTGATCTTCGTCGCGATGATCACCCTGCTGCTCCTGGTCTCATCCGGCTCTGTGTCCGACGACGGCGATCGCGGTGCGCTGGTCACCACGATCCTGATCACCACGACGCTTGCGGTGATCACGCTGCTGAAGGGCAAGCTCAAGATGTCGATCCTGAGCATCGTGGTGGTCGGAGTCGGGATCATCGGCGCGTGGCGGCTGGCCAAACCGGGCTCGTGGTGGGCCACCCGCTTCTACAACCCGGACCGCAGCCGCCGTGCCGCGCGCAAGCACGAGCGCGCTCTCAAACGAGCGGCAACTCGTGAACGCCGCTGGGAAGCCCGCCGGCTGCGCATGCTCGATCTGGTCGGCGGCGCCCCCACCGAGAGCAGCCGCGAGTCGCGGCCGGACTAGGCGCGCGGCTCGTCTATCGGGGACGACGGCTCGCCAGGCATAGGGGACATGCGCTTCGCTAAATTTGTGCGTAATGTTGCGATCTAGGCGGAACCGGGTTTCCCGCTGGAATGCACCCAGCAAACCCGAGATCCCTCAACACCGCTTTCGGTGCGGTCGAGCAAAGTGGCCAGCCCGAGCCGTGCGCCACAACGTGCCACCTTCCATTGCGGTGGTGCTCGATCACCCACCCAGCGCCGTGGAAGGGACAGGTCGCCGTAAACCTCGACCACACCAACTTCGACTTGCGAAAGTGGCTGAACTGCCACACCGCCCCGCAGTGGGTGTGGGCGTGATGATCCGAGATCCAGACCGTCTCCATGTTCGCCTTCTGCACGACAGTCGGCGTTCTCCACGCAGAGGCAACTGCCGGGCTCAGAAGCGCCACCACCCCGAGGAATAGGATCAGTCGTCGCACTGGACTCCCTCCCGATTGGCCGACCGCGGCCCAACCATGCGGGGCCGGGGATATGGCGAGGGCAGGAATCGAACCAGCGACACCGCGATTTTCAGTCGCGTGCTCTACCAACTGAGCTACCTCGCCCGCGGCGACAGTTTACCCGGCTCGTGAATAACGGTGCCTGGCACCGTTATTCACCAAGGCCCAGCTCCCCGCTGGGTCCAAGAAAAAGCGGCCTCCGGGACGGTGATACCGCTCCGCGAAGACCGCTTTCGTTACTCGAAGTACAGCACTTCGGCAGCTACAAATCAAGTGAATCTTCATCGACTTCGGGGTCGAGTTCGACCCCGAGCCGGTCACCGACCGAGACCGCCGTCAACTCGGCGGCGTCACCCCGGTTGATCGCCACCGAGAGCAGCCCGGCAGCGTCCTCGTAGAGCACGATCTCGCCGTCCTCGACATCGGCGAACGTCTCGGCGCAGCGAGCGTAGTAGCGGTCGTCGCCGTCAACGATCTCCGCCAGCGATCCCGGCCTGAACAGCCCACCCAGCTCCGACGGCGATACGGCCAGCTGGATGTTCCCGTACTGGTCGATGTACTGCACCTCGGCCTCGAGCAGTGTGTCGATCAGCTTGTGGCCTGGATCGTCGCGACGCACCAGTTCGCCGGGATCGAGCGCCTGACCGAGCGCACCGATCGCGACGCCCGCGGCAAGATGTGCGGCCACCGGTGCGAACACGTCGCGTCCGTGGAACGTTCGCGAGACCGGCTGCAGCATGTATTCGGTGCTCTGGATGTGGATCGCCTCGGCGATCCCGCCACAGGCCTCGGCCGCGGGCACCAGCAAACCGTTGTCGGGACCGACAAATCGCCTCCCGTCACCGCTTCGAAGCGCGACCGCTCGTCGTGCGGAGCCAACGCCCGGATCGACGACGGCCAGATGCACCCCCACCGGCAGGTACCGGATCGCACCCGCCAACAAGCGGGCTCCCTGTCCCACCGCCTGAGGACGGATGCCGTGGGTGATGTGGATCACGCGCGCGTCGGGACAGATCAAGTTGATCACCCCGTGACAGGTGCCGACGAAGTCGTCGGTCAGCCCGAAATCCGAGAGGAAGGTGACGAACGGAACGCTGCTCGACTCGCTGCTCACACCCGAGACTCTACTGCCGCTCGGAGGCGGCCAGTCGGAGCACCGCTGCGACCAGCCCCTCGACGTCATGAGGGTCGGCCTCGATCACGGGCTCGACCCCCGCAGCCCGCAGCGTGTCGCTCGTGATCGGCCCGATCGAGATCGCACGAATCCGCTCGCGACCGGCGGAATCGAGTCCACCGAGCACGTTCGTGACCGTCGAGGAGGCCGTGAACGTCACCCAGTCGCAGCTCATCACCGCGGCCGCGTCGACCGGTTCGGCGACGCTGCGGTAAAGCTTCACCTCGATCACCTCGGCGCCTCCACCACGCAGCCCTTCGGCCAGCACCGTCCGGGCGCCCTCGGCGGTCGCCACCAGCACGCGCTGGTGGGCGACGTCACCCAACGCCTCGAGCAGTCCCTCCTGGGTGGCCTGCTCGGGCATCACATCGGGCTCTATACCACGGGCTCGAGCCGCGTCGGCCGTCGCGCGTCCGACCACCGCGATCCTGACCCCAGCGAGCCGGCGAACGTCGCCGTCCAACAGCCGCTCGACGCCATTCGCGCTGGTGAGGCAGACGACGTCGAAGCCGGCCAGGTCGAGCGGGTCGTGCTCCAACGTCTCGATCCGGATCGCCGGTGCTTCGACGACAGCCGCGCCCAACTCGGTGAGCTGTGACGCAAGGCTCGAAGCCTGCGCCCGCGCACGGGTCACGGCGATCCGGCGACCGAACAACGGCCGCCGCTCGAACCACTGCATCCGATCGTGGAGCGCAGCCACCGCCCCCACCACGATGATGGCCGGCGCCTCGAGGCCGGCGGCCTCATCCGCGATCCGCTCGATCGTTGCCGACGCTGTGCGCTGGGACGGAAGCGTCCCGTGCGACACCACCGCGGCGGGCGTGTCGGCGGAAAGGCCGTTGGCGATCAGCCGCTCGGCGATCCGCGGCAGTGAGCGCACGCCCATCAGAAACACCAGCGTGCCGGGCGTGGCCGCGAGTCCCGCCCAGTCGATGCTCGACTCCGGCCGCTTGGGATCCTCGTGCCCGGTGACGACCGTGACCTGAGCGGCGAGACCGCGGTGGGTCACGGGGATCCCGGCATAGGCGGGCACCGCGTGGGCCGAGGACACGCCTGGGACGACCTCGAACTCGATCCCCGCCGCGCGCAACTCGAGCGCCTCCTCGCCGCCGCGGCCAAAGATGAACGGATCGCCGCCCTTCAGTCGTACGACACACGACCGCCGGCCACCCAGGTCGACCAGCAAGGCGTTGATCTCCTCCTGGCTCAGCGCGTGTGATCCCGCCCGCTTGCCGGCGTAGTGGAGCTCGGCACCGGGGGCCGCCATCGCCACCACCCGCGGATCGACCAGCGCGTCGTACACGAGCGCGTCACACCGCTGCAACAGATCGCGAGCGCGCAGCGTCACCAGGCCCGGGTCGCCCGGCCCCCCGCCGACCAGAAACACGGTCACGATCCCACCCACGATCGCAGCTGAAGATCGCCGGCCTGGTCGTGCCACGCGAACGCGGCGACCGGCACGGTGCAGCCGCCGCCCAGCATCATCACTCGCGCCCGTTCCATCTCGAGTCGCGCATGGCTGGGAGCGTGATCGATGGCCGCCACCCGCTGCTCGTCCCCCGCACGCACCTGCACTGCCAGTGCACCCTGGCCGGCCTCCGGCACGAACGTGTGCGGGTCGAGCGTAAACGCGATCCGATGCTCGAGCCCAAGCCGGATCAGTCCGGCGGCGGCGAGCAGGATCACATCGGCCTCGCCGGCGTCCAGCTTTCGCAGCCGCGTGTCGACGTTCCCGCGCAGCGGCACGACCTCGAGATCGCTGCGCAGCTCGCGCAGCAGACCGGTGCGGCGCGCCGATGAGGTGCCCACGGTCGCCCCCGAGGGAATCGCCTCCAACGTCGGGTAGGGCCCACAGCAGGCGTCGCGCGGGTCGGCCCGCTCGGGAACCGCCCCCAACACCAGGCCATCGGGCATCTCACCGGTGAGATCCTTCGCGCTGTGCACCGCGGCGTCGATCTCGCCGTCAAGCAGCGCCCGCTCGATCTCGCGCGTGAACACTCCGCGACCATCCCCGATCTGGTCGAAACGGGCCACCTTGTCGCGATCACCGGCGGTCGAAATCGGCACCACCTCCGCCCCCCCGAGGAGATCTGAAACCAGCCCTGCCTGCGCCAGCGCGAGGGCGCTGGCGCGGCTCCCCAGCCTCATACCGAGGTTCGGTCCAGACCGAACAGCTCGGTCACGGCCTGCGCGTATGCCTGCGAATCGCTCTCCGCCGCGGCCTGCTTGAGCCGCACGGTCGGGCGGTGCAGAAGCTTTGCCAGCATCGATCGGGTGACCGCGTCGAGCCGCGCCCGATCGGCCGCCGTCAACCCCTCCCAGCGTCCCTCGGCCCGCTCCAGCTCGGCCACGCGGATCTGCTCGGCAAGGGCACGCAGCGACGTGATCGCGGGCACCACCTCGAGCGCCGCAAGCCAACCGCGAAACTCCGATGCCTGTTCCAACACGATCTCCCGCGCCGGGGCGTACTCGCCCTCGCGCAAAGCGATGTTGCGGCGAACGGCCTCTTCGAGCTCGTCGATATTGATCACGCTGGCGCCGTCCACGTCGGCGATCCGGGGATCGATGTCGCGCGGCAGGGCGAGATCGATGAACACCCGCCGGCCCGCCGGCACACATTCGGCCGACACCACGTAGCCGGGCGCCGACGTCGAGCTGACCACGACATCGGCCCGGGCAATCGCAGCGCCGACGTCGTCCAGGGCGACCGACTCTCCACCGAAGCGTGCGGCCAACCCGGCCGCCGCCTCGCCGGTGCGGTTCGCGAAAATGAAGTGGCCAACCCCTCGTGATGCGAGGTTTGCCGCGGTCAGCTGGGCGATCTTGCCCGCGCCGATCACAAGCGCCGTGGCATCGGCGAGGCCGTCCAGGTGCTGGCGCGCGACCTCGGCGCCGACCGACGCCACCGACGCACCGCCGGCGCCGATCGAGGTCTCGCTGCGGATCCGTTTGCCGGCCACGATCGCCTCGTCGAACAGGCGGTTGGTAACCGCCCCGGTCGAGCCACCTCCCGACGCGGTGGCGTGGGCACCACGGATCTGGGAAAGGATCTGGGCCTCTCCCGGCACCAGCGAATCCAGCCCGCCGGCGACGGCGAACAGATGCTCGGCAACCCCGACTCCGGTGTGGACGTAGAGCATCTCGTCGAGCGGGTGCGGCGCTCCCGCGGCGTAGGCTCCGAGGCGTTCGATGGCCGCTGCGCGCATCGCATCCTCATCGGTACCGACCATGTAGAGCTCACAGCGGTTGCAGGTCGAGAGGCCGACGGCCTCGGCCACCGCCTCGTGTCGCATCAAGGCCTCGACCAGGCCGCCGCCGTGATCCTCGGCGGCGAGCTGCTCGCGCACCTCGATGGGGGCGTGGCGGTGGTTGGTACCCACCATGACCAGCCGCACAGGCACACCGATCTCAGGCATCGTCACCGGCCTTGCGCTGCTCGAGGGTACCCGCGATCTCGTCCAACTGACGTTCCAGCCGTCCAAGCTTCGAGTTGAGGATGACAACGTAGGCAAGCATCACGATCCATACCAAACCGTACACCGCCGCCACGTGTTTGATTGTGGTGATGTCGACCGTCTCAACGAGGGTCACGCGGTCTCCTCGACAAGCCGCTTGATCTGGGCGACGCGTTCGTCCAGTCGCTTGCCGCGTAGCTCCACCTGGTACATCGCATAGGCCAGCGACAACATCGCGGCCAGACTGACGAGGAAGGTGGCGAGCATCGAGTTGTCCATATTGGCGCCGTTACGCGTAAAGGTGATGGGGTGGATGATGTCCTGCCCGAGGTGAACGGCGAGCACGCTCACAGGAACCAGCCCGATGCCGAGCAGCGCGTACACGGCCGAGTAGCGCGCCCGTCGTTCGCCGGGCTCGACCGAGAACCGCAGCATGAAGTAGGCGCAGTAGTACAGAAAGATGATCAGAAAGGTGTTCAGCTCGGTACTGCTCCAGTCCCACCATGTGCCCCACGACCAGTGCGCCCAGATCGAGCCGGTGACGAGCGTGAGGGTGCCGAAGATCGTCCCCAGATGCATTGGGACGTAGCTTCGGAGGTCGAGCGACAGATCGCCGCTTCGCAGGTAGCGCGCGGCATTTACCGCGGCCCACACGAACAGGGTGTAGGTGGTCAGCGCGATCGGAACGTGGAAGTAGAAGATGCGCTGCGAGAAGCCTTCACTGGCGTCGTCGGGGACGTAGAAGAAGATCATCCAGAGGGCGAGAACCATCAGCGCCGCGGCCACCACCGGGGCGACTGTCGCGCGGTCAAATCGGGCGCCGTTTCGCCTGGTCGCCTGGAGTTCCAAACTCTCCTCAATCCTCCACGATGAACTCGAACAGTGCCCACCCCAGGAGCGCGAAGATCGTATCATAGAGACCCAGAAATGCGAGCCGCTTGACGACGTAAATATCGTCGATTTGCAGGCTAATTGTGTGGACAGTCAGAGTGGACGCGACTATCACAAGCGGGATCGCAAACGGCAGGAAAAGTACCGGCACGAGCACCTCGCGATTGCGGGCGGCGAGCCCCAGGCCCGCCAGCAGCGATCCCAGCGCGGCGATCCCGATGTCGGCCAAGAGCAGCGCCGCGATCAGAACTGGAATCGAAGGCCCCCGCCCCGACTGCAAGAAGAACAGCCAAAACGCCGGAACCGCGACCACCTGAACGGCTGCCTGGAACACGAAGAACGAGATCGTGCGCGACGCCCAGATGGTCGCGCGGTCGACCGGCGATCCCAGGAGCCCGTCCCACACCCGTCCTTCGCGCTCGGCGGCAAACGACCGGCCCAGCCCCAGCATGGCGGTGAACACCGTGGCGATCCAGAGCACGCCGACCGCCGCCCGCGTGCCGCCGGCGAGCGTTTGGCCACCCAGCCCGAAGCGAAACAGCACAAACGCTGCGAGCACGAACACCACCATGGCCAGCACAACCTCGCGGCCTCGCAGCTCGAGCACCAGATCCTTTCGCACCAGCGCCCTCAGTGCGCGCGTGTTCACTCGGCCACCTTGCCGCCATCGACGGCGATCCGGCGGGTCTCGAAGGCCGCGAATCGCTCGGGCTCGTGAGTGGCGATCAAGGCCGTTCTCCCGCGACGTCGCTCCAGAAGTTCCACGAGCACGGCGTGGCCGTCGGTGTCGAGCCCGGCGGTCGGCTCGTCGAGCAGCAACAGCTCGGGATCGTGCAACGTCGCTCGAGCGATCGCCAGCCGCGCGAGCATTCCCCGCGAGAACTCGCCCGCGAGATCATCCGACCGACGACCAAGGCCAACCAGCTCGAGCGCCGGGCCAACCCGGCCGGCATCGACGTCGTAGAGCGCCGCGAACAGCTCCAGGTTCTCGCGGGCTGTGAGCCCCGGATAGACGAGCGGCTCGTGGGCGATATACCCGATCGCCGGGCGGGCGCGCGTCGCCTCGCGCGGCAGCATGTGACCACCGACGGTGACCTCGCCCGACGTTGGCCGAAGCACCGTGGCGAGCACACGTAGGAGGGTGGTCTTGCCGGCCCCATTGGGCCCGGTCACGACCACCGTCTCGCCGGCCGCCACCTCGAGGTCGAGCCCCGCCAGCGCCCGGCGCTCTCCGAAGCGCCGCACCAGGGCGGCGCAGCGGATCAGCGGCTCAGATGATGGCATCGAGCAGCACACCGGCCAGGAACACGATCGCAATCACGCCGTTCATGGTCAAAAACGCCATGTCGACGCGACTCAGATCGTCCTCGCTCACGATCGCGTTCTCGTAGGTGAGAAGCCCCGCGATCACCGCCACTCCCAGGTAGTAGAGCGGCCCGAGCCCCATGCTCAGGCCGAGCCAGATCAACAGCACCACCGAGATCAGATGCGCGGCGCGGGTAATCGTGAGCGCCCGTCCAACCCCGAACCGGAGGGGCACCGAGTTGAGCCCCTGGGCGCGGTCGATCTCGAGATCCATCGTCGCGTAGATGATGTCGAAGCCCGCTATCCACAGCGCAACCGCCCCGCCGAGCAAGAACGGATCGAGGCCGAGATGGTTCGTCACCGCAATCCATCCGCCCAGCGGCGCCAGTCCGTCAACGGCCCCCAAAAAGAAGTGGCAGGTCCAGGTGAACCGCTTCAGGTACGGGTAGATCACAAATCCGATCACCGGGATCGGCCAAAGCACATGAGTCAGAGACGGCAGCTGCCATACCGCGATCAAAAACACGATCAGCGAGACGGCAGCGAAGCCCAGCACCTGGGCGCGGTTGAGCAACCCCGCGGGAATCTCCCGGCGGGCGGTACGGGGATTGCGAGCGTCGATCTCGGCGTCCACCAGCCGGTTCAGCGCCATCGCCAGGCTGCGTGCTCCGACCATCGCCACGGTGATCCAAAACAGCGTCGCAAACGGCGGCACTCCACCCTCGGCCAGAATCGCCGCGGAGTAGGCGTACGGCAGCGCGAACACCGAGTGCTCGATCTTGACGAGCGATGCAAATCGGCGGGCGTAGAGGGCGGTCGCGGTCAATGGTCCGTCGGCTTGTCGGCAAGCAGGGCCAGGCCATGAGCCAACGCCGGTGCGATCACATCAAAGCACTCGCCGCACGCGCGTGGGCTACCGGGCATGTTGACGATCAGGGTGCTGCCGACGATGCCGCTGCGACCACGGGCCAGCATCCCGTGGGGCGAGATCCCCGTCGAGAACGTGCGCATGGCCTCGTCCAGACCGGGCGTTGGGCGCTCCACCACCTCGGCGGTCGCCTCGGGGGTGACGTCGCGCGGCGCGAACCCGGTGCCGCCGGTGGTGACCACCAGATCCGCCGCCGAGGCCAGTTCCCGAAGGGCGGCAGCGATCGCGTCACGCTCGTCGGGGACGACCCGGCGTTCCACCAGTTCAAAGCCGCTGCCGGTGAGCCGCTGGGCCAGCACCTCGCCGCTTTTGTCGTCGCGCACACCGGCGCTGACCCCGTCCGAAACGGTCAGCACAGACGACCTCATCGCGCGTCGCGGCGCCAGTGGCCGCTCTTGCCGCCCGTCTTTTCGATCAGCTCGGCCGAGGCGATCGAGATCGACGGGTCGAGGCCCTTGGTCATGTCGTACACGGTCAGGGCAGCGGCCATCACCGCGGTCAGTGCCTCCATCTCGACCCCCGTCTGGGCGGTGGTCTCGGCCGACGCGGTCACGACCACGCCGTCGGCCTCGAGCTCGAGCAGCACATCAACCTTGGTGAGCGGCAGCGGGTGGCACAGCGGCACGATGTCCGGGGTGTGTTTGGCAGCCATGATCCCGGCGACCTGGGCGACCGCGAGCACGTCGCCCTTGGGCAGCGTGCGAGCCGCGATCCGCTCCAGCACGGCCGGCGGGACCAGCACTCGTCCCCGCGCGACTGCGGTGCGACGGGTGACGGGCTTCTCGCCCACGTCGATCATGCGGATCTCGCTCACGTGGGGGAAGTTACCGAAATTACGCCGTCGGCGACCTCAGCGCAGCGCTTTGAGATCCGCAAGCTGGGTGTCGATCCAGCGGCGGATGTCGTGCTCGCGCACCTGCGCTCGGATGCCTTCGATGCGTTGGTGGCGCTCATCGGCGGGCATCTCCAGCGCGGCGTAGATGGCGTCGGCTTGCTCCTGGATGTCGAACGGGTTGACCACCAGCGCAAACTCCTTGAGCTCCCCCCAGGCGCCCGCGTTCTCGGACAGAATCAGCACCCCGTCGCGCTCGTTGACGAGCGGTGCCTCCTTGGCGATCAGGTTCATGCCGTCGAAAATCGCGTTGACGAGCAGCACGTCGTAGTGCTTGTAGGCGGCGACCGCCTCGGGGAAGTTGTCGGACACGCGCAGGTCGATGGGCTGCCACATGCCGGTCATGTAGTGGCGGTCGTTGACCTCGCGCGCCACCCGCTGAATCGCACCGACGTACTCCGCGTATTCGGGGATCTCCGGCCGCGAGGGATCGAGCAGCGCCAGCATCGTGACCCGCCCGCGCCACTCCGGATGGTCGAGCAGGAACAGGTCGTAGGCCCGGAACCCGCGCACCACGTTCTTGGACGGGTCGGTGCGATCGACTCGCAAGAGCAGCTTCTCGGGTCGGGCCTCGAGCACCCGCGGTTCGCTCGCGACCACCTCATCGCTGGCCGCCAGCCGCTCGAACTCCGCCGGGTCGACCGAGATCGGATAGGCCCGCACCTGCACCGTGCGATCCCCCCACTTGACCGTCGCGGTGCGGCGATCAACCTCGGCGTCGGTGAAGGCCTCGACACACTCCAAAAAGGAGTGGACATACCTGGGCGTGTGCATGCCCACGATGTCGCAGGCCAACAATGACTCGTGAATGGCGGTGCGAATGTCGAGCGGCAGCACCCGCCAGTAGTCAGGCTGCGGCCAGGGAATGTGCGTGAAGTGCTGGATCACCGCGTCGGGCACGTGTTCGCGCACCCGCTGGGGCACCATGAAGAGCTGATAGTCATGCACCATCACCGGCGCCGGGGCTCGTCGCAGCTCCTCGATCACGACGTCGGCGAAGCGGTCGTTGACCGGCACGTAGCCGGCCTCCCATGCAAGCCTGACGTTGCGGTCGACCGACGGCTCGAGCGCGAGGCCCCACAGGTAGTGCTGGATGAACCAGAGCGTCGGGTTGGCGAACACGTTGTAGTAGCGGTCGTACTCCTCACGGTCGTGCTCCACGAGGTGCAGCGTGAGGTCTTCGAGCTCGATCGGGCCGGTCGCAGCCGCTTCGACATCCTCTTCTGAGAGCGCGCTTGCGATCCAGGTCAGCGGATGGGTGCCGGCCAGGGCCGAGAGCGCGGTCACGAGCCCGCCGCCGCCGCGCTTCGACACCAGTTCACCGTCGGCGCCGCGCAGATACCGGACCGGCCCACGGTTGGAGACGATCAGCAGTGCGTCGGATTGCATCTCGCGATCAGCCTCCGTTCGGTCGTGCTTAGGGGCGACCCTCCACCACGTCCAGGTCCACCTGCTCGCCGTCGAGCAGATGCATCAGTGCCAGCCAGTCGCGAACCAGTCGCGGGGTCAAGAACCGGCGTCGTACGTGCTCCTTACCCCGTCGCCCCATTTCCCGAGCATGGCTGGGATCGGCGAGGATCTCGAGCGTGCGCTCGGCACACTCACCGGGAGAGGATACGAGGTACCCGGTCTCGCCGTCGACGATCTGGGTCACGATCCCGCCCACCGCGCCACCGATTGTCGGCCGGCCCTTCCACAGAGCCTCGGACACCGTCAGGCCAAAGCCTTCCCGGATCGACTTTTGGATGCACGCGTCGGCCTGCACCTGGAACGCGTTGACCTCGACCGCTCCCACGTTGTTCAGATTCGAGAACATGTGGATGTCGGGGTCGTCGTTGGTGTACTCCTGGGTCTGGTTCCAAAACTCCCAGCCCTCGGGGTCGTCGTGGGCCATCGACCCGACCAGTGCCAGCTGCACCCCCGTGTGCTCGCGCTTGACCTCACGGTAGGCGTCGATCACGCCGTTTGGGTCCTTCCACGGGTCGAAGCGCGACACCTGCAACATCAGCGGGCGCGCGGGATCGATCCCGAACTGATCGACGATGTAGGCCGCGTCCTCCTGGGCCAGCGCCATGTTCTTGGGGGCGAGCGGATCGATCGCCGGCGGCCACACGATCGCCTTCGAGAGATGGGCCTGGGCCGGGATGTACTCGTGCATGTGGAAGATCGCGGCGTCGTAGTTTCCGAGCGCCGGCGCCAGGAAGCCGAGCACGTCGGGATTGGGCGTTGAAAGGTCGATGTGGCATCGCCACACCCACTTCGGCCGCGAACTCTTGATCATGTCGCGAAGCATTGCCGGCTGTGGGTCGTGGACGACGATCATGTCCCACTCGTCGGCGTCTTCGAGCGCATCGGCGTTCAGCTGGTTGTAGCGCACGAACACCTCACGCTGCTCGTCGGTCAGGCCGCGAGGGTCGCCCTGAAGACCGTTGTGAATCGTCTTGGTGACGTCGAAGAACTCATCCCGGCCTTCGATCACCCGCCACTCCGCGTCGATTCCAACGTCGTTCAGAAGCGGCAAGAGCGTGTACTGGATCTCGGCGACGCCGCCGCCGAACGCCGTCGCCGACAGGTGCAGCATGCGGCGGCCGCGCAGCGGCTCGGCCAGCGTCTTGATCTCGTCGGCCATGGTGGCGCCGATGATCGAGCGGTAGTCGGCGAGCGACTTGTGACCGACATTGATCCGTTGCATCCGCGGGAGGTTACCGCAGTGAAGGCTCTGACCCAGAGGGTAGAGAGAGCACGAACTCGGTGTGTCCCTCGGCCGACTCCACGCTCAGGGTTCCGTCCATGCGCTGGGCCAGCTCGCGGGCGATCGCAAGCCCCAGCCCAGTCCCCGTCGCGGTGGTGCCGGCGCCGCGGTAGAAGCGGTCGAACAGGTGCGGTTTTGCCTCGTCTGAGATGCCCGGCCCATCGTCGGACACGGTCAGCGTGACCAGGCCGTTGTCGGCCGCGGTTACGACCCGCACGTTTGTGCCACGAGGGTTGTGGCGAATTGCGTTATCGACCAGCACTCGGCCGATCTGCTGGACCCGCTGCTCGTCGCCGATGCCTTCCGCCGGGACGCTTTCGCGCGCCAGCACCACCCTGCTTCCATGTCGCGACGCGAGCCCGCGAAACTCACGCACCAACGTCCGCGCGGTGGATGCGAGGTCGAGCGGCTCCTGCTCGATCGAGACCGCGCCGGAGTCGAGCCGCGACAGGTCGAGCAGGTCGGTGGCGAGCTTCGTGAGCCGGGTCACCTGTGACCGCATGGTGTCGAGAAACTCGTCCCGAGTGGCCGCGTCGATGTCGTCGCTCTCGAGCAGCTCGAGAAAACCGGCGAGCGAGAACAGCGGCGTGCGCAGCTCGTGGGAGGCGTTGGCGATGAAGTCCTTGCGCGCACGATCGACCTGGGCAAGCCGGCTCTGCATCAGGTCGAACGAGCGGGCGAGCCGGCCCAGCTCGTCGGGTGCCTCGTCGCCGATCGGCTGGTCGAACTGACCGAGGGCCACACGGCTGGCGGCGGCCTCGAGCCGCGCGAGCCGGCGCGAGATCGCGACAGCGGCCGTCCAGCCGACCAAACCCGCGACGCCCAGCGCCAGCAGCGTCGCGATCAGGAACTGGCGCTCGACCAGTGCCGCCGCCTCGTTGACGTCGGTGATCCGCTCCGACAAGAGCACGACCGCGGGAGCGGGCAGCGTCAGCGGTGAAACCCGGTAGGCGACGAGAATCCGCCCACCGGCACTGCGATCGCTGACCGGCAGGACCGAGCGCTGGGCGCGGCGCAGGATCGGGCTGCTGGGAGAGATCGACGCGGGCGGCAGGTCGAGCTCACCGCTGAACTCGAGCTTCGGCCCGGCGGGGCAGAACACGCTCAGCTGCGCGCTGGCGACCCCTGCCATGTTTCGCAGCACCTGGGTCTGATGCGGGGTCGGCAGGGTATTCGCCGCGTGCGCGGCGCACACATTGGAGACGGTTGTTCGCCGCTGGGCGTTGGTCAGCTGGTCGTGGGCCGTCGACTGTAGGTGGTCGAGCCGGTCAGCGATCAGGTCTGCGCGAAGACTCGGCACCACATAGAGGAAGAGCACACCCATGGCGGTGGCCACGACCGTCACGAACACGACGATCAACCGCACTCGCAGCGAGCGCAGCGGGTTCATCCTCATCGGCTAGCCGTCTCTGAAGCGGTACCCGACGCCGCGCACCGTGAAGATGTAGGTGGGGTCGCTGGGATCGGCTTCGATCTTCTCGCGCAGGTGCCGGATGTGTACATCGATGGTGCGAGGTTCGCGATAGGCCGAGTCACCCCAGACGGTCTCGAGCAGAGCCTGGCGAGTGTAGACCCGCCCCGGATGGGTGGCGAGCGTGCGCAGCACCTCGAACTCGACATAGGTCAGCTGCACCGGCCGCCCTGCGACCGACAGGCTGCGCTTGGCCGGGTTGATCGAGAGGTCGTCGGCCTCGACCATCTCCTCGGCACCGCCGCCCATCTCGGCCAGCAGGCTGGCCCGCCGCAGCACCGCGCGGATCCGGCTTCGGAACTCGCGGATCGAGAACGGCTTGGTGATGTAGTCATCGGCGCCAAGCTCGAGCCCCAGCACCTTGTCCACCTCGTCGTCGCGCGCGGTCAGCATGATGATCGGGACGGCCGAGGATGTCCGCAATCGGCGGCAGACCTCGAGGCCGTCGAGCCGGGGTAGCATCACGTCGAGCACCACCAGGTCAACCGAGCGCTCGGCGAATCGCATCAGTGCCTCTTCACCGTCGCGGGCCTGGACCACTGTGTAACCCTCGCGCTCGAGCGGGTATGTAAGCAGCTTCTGAATCGACTCTTCGTCGTCGACGAGCATGATTGTTGCGGACTCGGGCATTGCTTTTCACATGGTAATGCCGTCTGTTGTCGACCGCCTGCCGGAAGGAGCGTGTGCTATAACGGCCGCCGCCATGGCGACACCCAACCCGACCCCCACTCGAGGGCGGCGTGAACTGGTCTCCTGGCGGCTTTACCGGGTGCTCACCGGCGTTGCGTTGCTGGCCCTGGTATTGGCCGCGCTGGCGGTACAGCACCCCGCAGCTCCACCGCCGCCCGACCAGACCATCACCGTCAGCGGCGGCGCGATCGTCCAGGATGCGCGTGAGCAGAGCGCGGCCGAGCATCATGCCCCGGGCAGCTGTTGCGCCGCAGGAAGCGCGGGCGAGCTGGCCGGGGCCACCGACATGGCAGCAAAGCTCGAAAGCTTCGACAAGAAGCCTCAGCTGGTGCAGTTCGCGTCGAATCTGGCGTGGCGCGATCAGCCGGTGCCGATGATCAACGTGATCGCCTACCACCCCGGTACCCAGGCGGGGGTGATCGCGGTGATCGCCCATCGCGACGGAGACGGGATTCAGCCCGCTGTGGGCTCGGCGATGCTGATCGAGATCGGGCGTGCGCTGGCACCACTGAAGCTGCGCCGGGGGGTCGTGCTCGTCTCGACCGACGGTGGCACCACCGGCTCCCAGGGTGCCGACCACTTTGCGCGCACCTGGCCGCTGTCTGACCAGATCGTCTCGGCGATCACGATCGACTCGATCGCGGGCGCCGACGGCGCGACGCTTCGGCTGCTCACGCGGACGCTGGTTCCGCGAGGCACGTCGACCACACTGGTCGCCGCCGCCCGCCAAGCGATCACGCTGGCGGGGGGCGCCGAACCGAAGCTCCCGAGCATGGTCGACCAGCTCAGCGGCTACGCCGTGCCGTATGCCCCAACCGAGCAAAGTCCGCTGCTCGGCCAGCAGATCCCGGCGATCGGCGTGAGCACGACCGGCACCTTGCCCACGCGATTCAAGCAGCTGACCCCGGCGCAGCTGGGACAGTCCGCCTCGGCGATCGCCATGCTGGTCGCCACGCTGGATGCCGCACCGTCGATCGCCCAGGGCGGATCGCCGGTCGTGTTTGCCGGA
Organism: uncultured Actinomycetes bacterium; assembly: GCA_963708725.1. GTDB lineage: Bacteria > Actinomycetota > Thermoleophilia > Gaiellales > JAICJC01 > CAVPTL01. The sequence goes on from CAVPTL010000008.1 coordinate 74,442, forward strand.
GTGAGTGCCGTCCGCGGCTGGCTGCTCAAGCTGACGTTGATTCTGTTCTTGCTTCCCAGCCTCGCCTGCGTGCTCTTGCTGATCGCGCGGGCGCGCAGGCGCCGGCTGCCGCTTGCCCCCGGAATGTGGGCGCTGGGCTGGCGGCTGAGCACCTGGTTGGTGGGGCTTTTGACGGTGTGGATTCTGACGCTCGCTCCGGGCCGGTTGCTGCCCGCGATCTCGGCCCCACCGCTTCCCCACCGAACCGGGGTGACCACCACCGGAATCGTGATCGTGGCCCTGGTAACCGCGATCTACTGGCGGTTCGTCTCGCGACCGCGATTGCGGGCCGGCGCCCAGAGCACCGGCGGCGAGCGGACAATTGGTCTTACCACGGGGATGTTCGGCCTGATGCTGGCCGGAATCCTTCTGGCCGCGGTCAATCCGTTCGTGTTGATCGTGATCGTCCCGGCCGCCCACGCATGGCTCTGGATCGCATCCGCCGCCCGCGCCGGGCGCCGCGGGATGCTCGTCCCCTACCTGATCGGCTTCCTCGGGCTGGTGCTGATCGTGGCCGAGCTGTGGTGGGGCCAGGATCTCGGCTGGCAGACACCGCGGGCGCTGCTCGCGATGATCTCCAGCGGCTATCTGTCGCCGGCGGTCACCTTCTGCCTGGCGATCGCCGGCGCCGCCGCCTGCCAGGTGGGGGCGTTGGTCGCAGGTCGCTACGAGCCGGTGCGCCCGGCGCGTTAGAGCAGCACGTACTGAACGAGCGCACCCGCCGGAGCGTCACCCTCACCGCGATCGATGAACGCGATCGCATCGGCGTGGGCGGCATGGGCGATCAGGTGCGACTCCTGCGCGGGCTGGGGATCCAGCTCCATGCCTTCGGGGCCTGGGAAGAGCGTCGAGCGCACCGCGTGGTCGCGATCACGCAGCCGCTTGACCGGGTGCGCGAGCCGCGCCACCGGCCGTGCCGGTACCGCCGCACCCTGCATCTTGATCAACGCCGGACGGATGAAAAGCTCGAAGCAGACCAGACTCGACACCGGATTACCCGGGACGCCAAACACCAGCGCTCCAGAGTCGGCGACCCCAAACCACAGCGGCTTTCCGGGTTTGTGGGCCACCCGCCAGAACACCTCCTCCACGCCGAGGCCGAGTAGCGCAGGCTTGACGTAGTCGTGCGGGCCGACCGAGACACCGCCGGAGGAGATCACGACGTCAGCGGCCAGCGCACTGGCGAGCGCGTCTGAGATCGCCTGGGGATCGTCATGAACGACGTCGGCCATCGTGACCTCGGCGCCGGCCCGAAGTGACTGGGCGGTGACCGCGGTCAGGTTGGACTCATAGATCTGCCCCGGCGCGAGCGGCTTCCCGGCCGAGACCAGCTCGCTGCCGGTCGCGATCGCGGCCACCCGCGGGCGACGGGAGACCTGGAGTTCGGATACACCGGCGGATGCCAGCGCCGCGAGCCCCGCCGGCGAGAGCACCGTGCCGGCGGTGGCCATCAGCTCGCCGGCCTCGACGTCCTCGCCCATGCGCCGGATGCAGGCGCCCACCGCAGGGGCCGCGGCCACCAGCCCACCGTCGCGCTCCTCGGTCACCTCGACCGGGACGATGGCATCGGCGCCGTCGGGCACCGGAGCGCCGGTGGCGATCCCGGCGGCGGTCCCGGGGGCAAGCGGCGAGGGTGGATCACCGGCTGCGATCCGAAGCGCGATCGGCACCGGGCCGTTGCCGAGTTCGGCCGCCCGCACCGCGTAGCCGTCCATCGACGAGGTCGAGAACGGCGGCAGCGATACCGCCGCCGACACAGGCTCGACGAGCACGCGGCCGACGAGGCCAGGCCCAACGCGCACCCGCTCACCCGAAAGCGCCGGCGCGCGGTCAAGAATGATCTCGAGAGCTTCAGCAGGACTCAGCATCTGTCACAAAACAGTCTAGATACAGCTCAGTGAATAAATGGTGCCTGGCACCATTTATTCACGTCGTTGGGGGTGGGGTGCCGCCACCGCCGCCGGTGCCGCCGCCTCCACCGCCACCGGTGCCACCCGTGCCGCCGGTTCCGCCCGTCCCGCCGGTGCCACCTGTTCCGCCCGTGCCCCCGGTTCCGCCGGTTCCACCATTGCCACCGGCGCCGTTACCGTTGCCGTTGCCGTTCTTGTTCTTGTCGGGTTTCGTCGGCGGCGGGGCCGTGTACAGCGGGAACATCGAGGTGAACGGCTGGTAGGCGCCGACCGGTGGCGGGTCGTCATACGTCGAGGGGAACGGCGTCGGCGGATACTTGTTGGGCTCGGCTGCGAACGCCGCGGTCATGAAGTCATGCCAGATCTGGGTGGGATAGCCACCGCCGAACGAGTTCCCGCTGCCGACCGCCTGGATCATCGAATACGCATCCGAGTCGCCCGCGGGGAAGCCCATCCACACGCAGGTCGTAAGCGTTGGCGTGTATCCGCAGAACCAGGCGTCCTGGTGGCTCTCGACGGTGCCGGTCTTGCCTGCCGCCTCGCGATCTGAGAGCTGGGCCAGGCCACCGGTGCACAACCCCACGGCGCAGGTGACGTTGTCCTTGAGGATCGAGCTCATCTCGGTCGCCGCCCACGTCGGGATCACCCGCTTACCCACGTTCTTCTTCAGAAGGCCGGGGTCATCGACCTGGCCGTTGTACGACTGCACATTCGTGATCGCCAAAGGTGTGTGGCGGACCCCGCCGGACGCGAACGTCGCATACGCCCCAGCCATGTTGAGAGGCGAAACCAGGCCCGTGCCAAGGATGTTCGACGGTACCGGCGGGAGATAGACATTCTTGGGGATGCCGAGCTGGTGGGCCATCCTGACCGTCTCCGCGCCGCCGCCGATATCGACGTTCAAGCGCGCGAACACCACGTTGACCGAGCCGTCCATCGCGTAGTGCAGGTTGAGGTTGCCGCCGCCTCCGGACTCGGCGTTGTACACCGTCCATGTGCAGCTGGGGACGGGGGCCAGGCAGAGTTGCCACTGGAACGGCTGCTGCGACGAGTATTGGGTGGTCTCCGGATCGATGTGGTTGTACATCATGGCCGCCATCAACCCGAACGGTTTGAAGCTCGAACCCGCCTGCCGCTGGGCGTCGCCGGGGATGTCGAACTTGGCGACGCTGGGGTTGGTGGTCGAGTCGAACGCGCGGATGGCGCCGTTTCGAGGATCGATCGAGACGAGCGCTGCCGAGGGCAGTCCCGGTCCGTGCAGAATGTCGGTCATCGCCGTGTGGGCCGCGCGCTGCAACCGGGGGTCGAGGGTCGTGTGGATCTCGAGCCCGCCCTGATGCAGCGCCTTCTTGCCGTACTGGTTCTTGATCAGCGTCTCCACGTATTGCACCCAGTAGGACTGCGTCGCGGCCGCCCGGCGTTGGCTTGGCGGGTTCAGACGAAGCGTGGTGGCGATGGCCGACTCGTACTGGCGATGGCTGATATCGCGGTTTTGGAGCATCGCCAGCAACACGTCGTTTCGCCGCGCGAGCGCGGCGTCGGGATGCAGGTTCGGGTTGTAGTTGGTCGGCGACTGCGGGAGACCGGCGATCATCGCCGACTGGGTGATGCCCAGATTGGCGCAATGCTCTGAGAAGTACACCTCGGCCGCGGCCTCACAGCCGTAGGTGACGCCGCCATAGGGCACGATGTTGAGATAGGTCGTGAGGATCTTGTCCTTCGACCAATCGTCGGCCATCTGCATGGCGAGCCACGCCTCCTTGAGCTTTCGGGTGGCGGTGGGGTCGTTGTCGAGATACAGGTTTCGAACGACCTGCTGCTCGATGGTGGAGGCGCCCTGTACGACATGCCCGGCGTTGACGTCGTCGACCGCGGCGCGGAAGATGCCCTCGAGGTCGACGCCGCCGTGCTGATAGAAGCGCTTGTCCTCGATGTCGACCGTCGCCTTCTTGAGCCACGGCGAGATCTCGGCACTGGTCACCGGCGTGCGGTTCTGGGGCGAGGGGATCTTGTACAGGAGCTGACCGTTGTCGGCGTAGATCTTGGAGTTGACGCCGGGGTAATCGGCCTTCATCTTCTTGAGGTCGAGGCCATCGACCACGCTGTAGGCCGCGACTCCGGCTCCCGCCGCACCTCCGACCATCAGCGCGACGAAGATGACCAGGAGCACCACCATGCCGGAAGCCATCAACGACCGGTTGTGGCGTCGGCGGTTGAGCGCTCGGCGCTTGCGCCTGCGGGCGCTGACGATGCCAATCGCGTCGTCGTAGCTTCGGTCGAACCGATCGCCGGGCTCGCGCGGGGTCACCGGGACGGCTCCTCGGGTGCGGCCAGCAGTCCCTCGCCGTTGAGGCGCGCCACGCACCGCTCACGCAGCCACGCGGCGGTCTGACGCTCGGTCGACGGGCTCGCCACCCAAACACCAATGCTGTAGACCGCGCCGTCGACCCCGACCTCGGCGACACTGACCACGGGACCGGGGCGATCCTCCATCCGTCCAGGCGCCGCTGCAGCCTGCTCGACCAGCAGCTCGCGCACGCGCGCAGGATCAGCGGTCACGGGCACGGTCACGCGCACGCTCGCGAGGCTCGTCGGGTCAATAATCGTATTGTTCGTCACTATCGAGTTGGCCAAATCTTCGTTGGGTATCAGGATTCGACGGTTGTCGGTTGTTCTCAGCCGGGTGTAGCTGAGGCCGATGTCCTCGACGATTCCTTCCACGCTTTCGACCGAAACCTGGTCACCCAGCCGAATGGGCTGGTTGATCGCGATCATCACACCCGCAACGAAGTTTGCCAGAGTCGACTTCGCGGCGAAACCAAGTACCAATCCGAGTACGGCCGAGGATGCCAGCACCGCCTTGGCTGCGTCGGCCGTGCGCGAGTCGGTCAGAAGCACGATCATCAGCGCGACGAAGATGATCACCGCCACCGCGACCCGCCTCAGCAGGCGCACGCGGGTGCGCAACATGGGCTGGTCTCCAGCAGGCAGACGAGCGACCATGCGCTCGCCCGTGCGCGAAAGCACCGTGTTCAGGATTACCACCACGATCAAGAGCACGGCGAAGCCCAGCCACAGATATTGCTCGGACTGTCTCACCACTGCCTTCTCACGTCGTGGATCACGCCCCTTCGAGTTCGCCGTCGCCGCACGCCCCCCTGCGCCGGCCCGGCCGGGGGCTCCTGCACCCCCTCAAACTACAATCGCTCGCGATGCCCCCTCCCACCTCGATCGCCGCAGCATTTGCGACGGTGGCACTCCTCGTGGTGGCCGGAGGCTGCGGTTTCAAATCAGAGCCCACCGGCGCCATCAGCCCCGTACCCGTCACGGTCACCGACTCGACCGGCACCGCGATCACGCTCGACCAGGAGCCGACCCGGATCGTCTCGCTCGATCCGGGGATGACCGAGCTGCTGTTCGCCGTCGGTGCGGGCGATCACGTGGTCGGACGGGGAGCAGGCGACGTGGTTCCGGCCGCGGCCGCGGCGGTGCCCGTGGTCGCGCCAAACCCGGCCGCGATTCGAAAGCTGAAGCCCGACCTCGTGATCGCCGACGAGCACAGCGGCCCTGCGCTTCGGGCCGGGCTCGACGTGCCCGTGTACGTGGTCGACGGTACGACCATCGGCGGCGCCGAGCGCGATCAGTTTGGGATCGGACTGCTCGCCGGCCGCGGAGCACAGGGTCGTGCGGTGGTCGACCGGGTGCGCGCCGCGCTCGGCCGAACGAGAGCGGCGACCTCCCGGTTTCGGCCGGTCAAGACCTACCTCGACCAGGGAGCGTTCGTGCCCCCCGGCCTGCTCGCCTCGCAGCTGATCGCCGCCGCGGGCGGCTCGGCGGTGACCGCGTCTTCCCCCGGCGAGCTGAAGCACGCCGCACCCGGTGTGTACCTGTCCGAGCAGGGCCTCGGCACGCCACCCAGAGAGGTACGAAATCAGCCGGAGACGAAAGACCTGCCCGCCGCCAAGCGCGGGCGGGTGGTGACGATCCCGCCGTGGTGGGTCTCGACCGACGGCCCCCGGCTGGCGGACGCTGTCAGACATCTGGCCTCCGTGCTGCACCCACAGCCCGGCGCCGGCCAGTGACCGCCGAACGCCGCTACGACGCGCTGCTGCTGGACGCCTTCGGGACACTGATCACCGTCGATGCCCCGGCCGAGCGGCTCGCCCAGGCGGTGACCGAAGCGCTCGCAATCGAGGTCACGATCGACGACGCCCTGCGCGCATTCACCGCCGAGGTCGCCTACTACGCCGAGCGTTGCCACCTCGGCCGCGATCGGGAGAGCCTCGATGCGCTCCACGACGAGTGCGCAGCGATCGTGATCGAGGAGCTGGGCATCGACCTCGAGCCCCGCCGAGCGGTAGAGCTGCTGGGCCACGCAATCCACTACCGCGCCTACGCCGACACCGCGCCGCTCTTGAACGGCGTGGCAGCGGCCGGGATCCCGGTCGCGATCGTGTCCAACGCCGACTACACGCTGCCCGCCATGCTGGCCCAGGCCGGCGTGGAGATCGACGCCGGACAGGTGTTCAGCTCGGCGCTCACCGGCTCCAGCAAGCCCGACCCGGTGATCTTTGAGCGAGCGCTCACCCACCTCGGCGTGCCGGCCGCAAGAGCCCTGCACGTCGGGGATACGCCTGGCGCCGATGCCGCCGGCGCGGAGGGGCTGGGAATCGACGTGCGCATCATCGATCGTGACGGCGCGTACGCTTCGGAGCGTGCCGACACCGTCGCATCACTGACCGAGATCCTGGAGTTGATCGCCTGACACCGCACAAGCCAGCCACCACCGCCGTCCACGCCGGCCGAAGCAGCCAGGGCGACGAGATTCCAACCGTGCCGGTCGTGACTCCGGTGCATCGTGAGGCGATGACCGAGTTCGGCTCGGCCCAGGAGTTCTCCGAGGTGATGGCCGACTCGGGCCGCGGCTATCTCTACAGCCGGATCCGGTCCCCCAACACCGACGAGCTGGCGACCGTCGTTGCCGAACTCGAGGGAGCCGACTCAGGCCACTGCTTCGCCTCGGGCATGGCGGCGATCTCCGCCGGGCTCGACCTGCTCGCTCCGGCCGGCACGCGCGTGGTCGCGCCGCGCCAGCTGTATGGGCAGGTGTACGCGGTGCTGCGAAGCCGGGGTGACACCACGTTTTGCGACGTTGCCGACCTCGACGGGATTGCCCGCGCCCTCGACGGATCGGCGGCGCTCCTGTACGTCGAGACGGTGGCCAATCCCCAGATCGACGTGGCCGATCTGCCCGCGCTGGGGCAGATCGCCCGCGACGCCGGTGCCGACATGCTGGTCGACAACACCGTCGCGACACCCCTGGGATGCCGGCCGCTGGATCACGGCGCCACTCTGGTGGCACACTCCGCGACCAAGTATCTCAACGGCCACTCCGACGCACTCGCAGGGGTGCTCGTCGGCGACTCGACGCGAATGCGCGCGATTGCCGCCGCCGCCCTCGACCGGGGCGCGACGCTCTCGCCTGACAGCGCCTACCTCGTGCGTCGCGGCGTGCGCACGCTTGCTCTGCGGCTCGAGCGGGCAACCGCCAACGCCACCGCGATCGCCCACATGCTGGAACAGCACCCACAGGTCGACAGGGTGCGCTACCCCGGCCTCGAATCCGACCGCTCCTACGCGGTGGCTCAGCGCGTGCTGTCGCTTCCTGGGGGGCTTCTGTCGTTCGACGTCGCCGGTGGGGCGGACGCCGCCGCCCGAACCATGGACGCCTGCCGGTTGTGCCTGCGGGCAACCAGCCTCGGCGGCGTCGAGACCACGGTGTCGCACCCGGCCTCCACCAGTCACCGCCAGCTGAGCGAGGCCGAACTCGCCGCCGCCGACCTGACTCCGGGGACATTGCGACTCTCGGTCGGGATCGAGGACGAAGCCGACCTGATCTCGGATCTGGACGCGGCGCTGCGCGCGTGATCGCACCGCACCGCTCTCGCGTCTCGGCGTGGTGGCTGCTCGGCCCGGCCATCCTGTTTGGGACGAACTTCATCGCCTCGGCGATCACCAGCCCCTCGCCCGACAAGAACCTGGTCTACAACATCTCGGCGATCGTGGTGACGGCGGTCGTAGACCTGCTCCTGATCGCCTACGTCGTGTTCGCAGTGAAGATGTCCAGGGCGCCGGTCGCCGAGACGCTGGCGATGCGACGCACCCCGCTGCGGCGGGCGATCGGCCTGAGTGTCCTGGCCCTGGTGGCGTTGATCGTGCTCGACAAGCTGGTGGATCCGATCACCCACGCCAGCAAGAAGCAGGGCATCGCCCCCGACCACACGCCCGTGAACACGCACCAGTGGATCGCGCTGGCCATCGCCGGAGTCGCACTCGTGATCATCGCCCCGGTGGCCGAGGAGATCATGTTTCGCGGACTCTCGTGGGACGTGATGGGCCGTTGGGCACTGCCGGGAACCGCGGCGTTCTGGGCGATCGCCCACGGCCTGCCCGCGTTGCTCCTACCCGTATTTCTGGCCGGGCTGATAATCGGTGAGGTGCGCCGCCGCACCGACTCACTGTGGCCCGGAATGGGCGTCCACATGGTCACCAATGCGATCGCGCTTTTGATCGCCCTGCTGACGGCTTGACGAGTTTGTCCCTTTAGACTGCTGGGCAATGGATCAAGCCGATGACCCCGCAGTCACCGAGTTTCGGTCGCAGATCACCGCCACCGACGAGCGGCTGGTGGCGCTCGTGAACGCCCGCATCGAACTGGTCGCCGGCCTGCACGCGCACAAGCGCGACCGCGGCTACACGACCTTCGATCCCGATCGCGAGCGGCTGCTTCTCGAACATCTCGGGGAGGTGAGTGACGGGCCACTCTCGAACGAGGGACTGCGCAAGCTGTACGCAACGGTGATCGAGCTTTGTACATCCGAGGCCCGACTCCTCAACAACGACTCCAGGGAGGCCTGATGGGCACGCCAGCCTCACCGGTTGAGACCACAAGTACATCCGTCATCAGCGCGGTGGAGGTGCACCGCCGCTACGGCATGGGCGATGCCTCGGTGGATGCGCTGCGGGGCGTGAGCCTCGAGATCCCGACCGGTCAGTTCGCCGCGGTGATGGGACCGTCAGGTTCGGGCAAGTCCACGCTGATGCACATCCTCGCGGGACTCGACAAGCCCACCGCCGGCACGGTGACCATCGCGGGACAGGACATCGCCAACCTCAACGACAACGGGTTGACGCTGCTTCGCCGCGAGCACATCGGCTTCATCTTCCAGTTCTTCAACCTGCTGCCGATGTTGACCGCCGAGGAGAACATCCTGCTGCCGTTGCGCTTGGCGGGCGAGCAGGTCGACAGCGCCTGGGCCGACGAGATCATCGAAAAGGTCGGGTTGGGCGACCGGCGAAAGCACCGCCCCGCCGAGCTCTCTGGTGGCCAGCAGCAGCGGGTCGCCATCGCCCGCGCACTGGCAGGCCGGCCGACGGTGATGTTCGCCGACGAGCCGACCGGTAACCTCGACTCCCAGACCAGCGCCGAGATTCTCGATCTGCTGCGCGACATGGTCACGACGTATGGCCAGACCACGGTGATGGTCACCCACGACGCCAACGCCGCGGCGATGGCCGACCGGGTGCTGTTCCTGGCCGACGGCCAGATCGTGCGTGACCAGGGCCGGTCAGAACCGGCCGCCGTTCTGGCGGCAATGTCGGAGGTCAGCGCGCTGTGATGCAGGTGGCCCTCCGTGGGCTGTGGGGCCGGAAGCTCCGCACTGCGCTGACGGCGCTCAGCATCATCCTGGGCACGTCGATGATCACCGGAACGTTCATCCTCCGGGAGCAGATCAACAGCGCCTTCTCGTCGATCTTCCACGAGAGCAACAAGGGCATCGACGTCGTGCTCTCCAAAAAGACGGTGTTCACCTCCGACAACGGTGCAACCGCCGGGCCACTGCCCCAATCGGTGATCGGCCAGGCGAGGGCGGTTGACGGCGTAAAGCGGTCGGAGGGCCAGATCCAGGCCACCGGCTCGATCGTTGTCAACGGCAAGTACGTGACCGGCAGCGGCGGGGCGCCGAATCTGGTGTTCTCGTACGTGACCGAGCCGTTTTCGAACTCGCAGTTCTCCAGCGGCGGCCCACCGTCCGAGGGAACCGTCGCGGTCAACCAGAAGCTCGCCGACGATCAGCACCTCAAGGTCGGCCAGCATGTCGAGATCGCCACCGACAAGGGCGTGGCGCCGGTCACGATCTCAGGCATCTTCAAGCTCGCCGGAGTGTCATCCATCGGTGGAGCGACCCTGGTCGTGCCCACGTTCAGAGACGCCCAGCGGTGGTTTGACCGGATCGGCAAGACATCGGTGGTGTACCTCCAGGCCGATCCCGGCATCACCCCGACCGAGTTGAAGAAACGGGTCGAGGCGGGAGTGCCGAGCTACGTCAAAGTGCAGACCGGCCAGGAGAACGCCGACCAGCAGACCAGCGACGTCGAGAGCTCGACGAACTTCCTCACCTACGCCCTGCTCGCCTTTGCGGGCGCCGCGGTGTTCGTTGGCCTCTTCATCATCTTCAACACCTACTCGATCACCGTCGCCCAGCGGATCCGGGAGTTCGCGATGCTGCGCACGCTGGGCGCCAGTCGCAACCAGGTGCTGCGCTCGGTGCTGATCGAGGCCGCACTGATGGGATTGGTTGCTTCGCTGCTGGGGATCGGTTTCGGAATCCTGCTCGCCGTGGGCTTGAACGCACTGTTCACCGCTGTCGGCGTCGACCTCCCGACCGCACCGCTGGCGGTGCCGCTACTGACGAGCGTGCTGCTCCCGCTCGCAGTCGGGATCGGTGCCGCGCTGATCGCATCCATCGCCCCCGCGATTCGAGCGACCCGGGTGCCGCCGATCGCGGCGCTGCGCGAGGGTTTCGTGCTCCCGCCTGGACGGCTTTCGCCTTACACGCCGTATATCGGCGGAGCCGCGGCGCTGATCGGTGTCGGACTGATCGCCTACGCGATCCGAGCGGGCGGCGGCGGAAGCCGCGTGCTGCTGACGATGGCCGCCGGCGCGGTGATCGCCTTCCTTGGGGTTGCCATGCTCTCGCGGATCCTGATCTCGCCACTCGCGGCGGTGCTCGGGATCGTGCTCGAGGCGCTGCTTCGGTTCTGGCGATTCCTGGGACGGGTTCGCGACCGTATCCCGCTGCTGGGACGGCTGCTGCGCCGCGTCGGTTACGGGCTCACGCTCGGGTGTGTATGGGTCGGCGCGATCACGCTTCTGATCATCTTCGCCATCCTGACCGGAACCAGCGCGAGCACCGGCGGGCTGATCGGCGCGGCCATCGTGCTCGTGATCGGCGGAGCACTGGCCACCTTCCTGCTGATCCGTCGGCCGCGCGAGTGGCCGTGGGACCCGTCCTCGCCCACCTCGGGCCGGCTGGCACGCGAGAACACTGCTCGTAATCCCGGGCGCACCGCGGTCACCGCCGCGGCGCTCATGATCGGGGTCGCACTGATCGTGTTCGTCGCGACCTTCGTCAACGGATTCAAGGACTCGTTCCTGGGTGCAATCGACCGCTCGATCACGAGCGACCTGATCGTGCAGGGGCAGAACTTCGGTTCGGTGCCGACCGCGGCGGTCGACGCTGCGAACAAGGTTCCGGGCGTCCGTACGGCTTCTGGCCTGCAGTTCACCCAGGCCAAGATCAACCACGGGGGTACCGACACCGTCAACGGCGTGAATCCGCAGACCTTCCCCGAGGTGTATCGCTTCGACTGGCTGAACGGCGGCACCAACGCCCTGCTCCACAATCTCGGCCCCAGGCAGGCACTGATCGAGGAGCAGTTCGCCAAGTCACACGACCTCAGCACCGGCGACAAGTTCCTGCTCACGAGCATCGACGGCAACAAGCTGCACCTGACGGTGGCCGGCGAGTACAAGGATCCAAACCTGATGACCGGACTGATCATCACGACCCCCACGTTCGACCGGTTCTCGCCCGGCAACAAGGATCCGGGAATCGTCTTGATCGAGTTCGATCAGGGGCCGCAGGGTGCGCACGCCCAAAAGGCGATCACCCAGGCGCTGAAATCGTTCCCCGGCGTGAAGGTGCAGACCAACGCCGAATACAAGAAGAGTGCCGAGGACTTCGTCAACGGCCTGCTCCAGTTCCTCTACGTGCTTTTGGCGATGTGCCTGATCATCTCGCTGATCGGGATCGTCAACACGCTGGCACTCTCGGTGTTCGAGCGAACGCGGGAGATCGGCACGCTGCGTGCGGTCGGCATGACCAGACGCCAGCTGCGGCGGGTGATCCGGTATGAGTCGACGATCACCGCGATCATCGGCGGGTTGTTCGGGATCGTCGTGGGGCTGCTGTTCGGCTGGATCGTCGCCCAGGGACTGGCCGACCAGGGGCTGGTGTTCGTCGTCCCCTACAGCCAGCTCTTCACGTTCTTGATTGTCGCGATGGTGTTCGGGGTGCTGGCCGCGATCCTGCCCGCCCGCCGCGCCGCCAAGCTGAACGTCCTGGAAGCCCTCCAGTACGAGTAGCGTGAATAAATGGTGCCTGGCACCATTTATTCACGAGGGGAGCCGTCTCGCGCGGTGAATACCATCCGCGAACATGATTTCCTGGCTTCAGCAGTTGTGGGACACGCTGACGGCCATCTCGCTGCCGATCCTGATCCTGGGGATCGTGCTGCAGACGGCCCAGACGCTCCTGGTCGCGCTCGCGTGGCGCAACATCTTGAAGGGCGCCTATCCCGACTCGGAGGTCAAGTACCGCCCGATCATGGGGTACTACGCCGGCGGCAACGGCCTCAATGCGATCCTTCCGGCGTCGGCGGGCACGATCGCGATGCTTGGACTGTTCCGTTCGTATATCGCCAAATCGACGGTGGCCGGCGTGCTCGGGGCGACGTTCGTCGAGAACATCTTCTTCGGCATCATGGGCGTGATCGTGTACCTGTGGTTGTTCCTGGGCGTGGCCGGCTCATTCGACGTCAAGCTCGGCTGGTTCTCCGAACACGCGGGGCTCACGATCGTGATCATCGTGGCCGGCGCGCTTTTGATCTTCATCGTCGGCCGGATCCTGTGGCACCGGTTCCAGAAAACCTGGGAGAACGCCAAGGAGGGCGCCGGGATCCTCAGCAACCGCAAGAAGTTCATGGTCGAGGTGGTCGGCGTCGAGGCGCTGTCATACGTCGCGCGGATGGGCGTGAACGCGACGTTCATGTACGCCTACAACATCCCGGTCTCGGTCACGAACGTGTTCTTGATCGTCGCGGCCGCGTCGATCTCCTCGACCGTGGCAGTCGCGCCGGGAGCCGTCGGCGCCCAGACCGCGCTCGCGCAGGTGGTGCTCGCCCCGGTCGCATCGCCGGCGGCCATCACCACCTACACCGTCGGGCAGGCCCTGATCACGACAGCCTGGAACGCGGTCTTTGGTCTGACCATGCTGGCGCGCACGATCGGCTGGACCGACACCAAGGCGCTGATCCATTTCCGCAAGAAGAAGGACGCCGACGGCGCGGCCGTCGCGACCGCCGGGGCGGGTGATGTGGCCGGCGTACCGGTGACCGCCGAGTCGCACCACGACCCCAATCGGCCACGCTGGCGCTTCCGCCGCCGCCGACACGAGCCGTAGCCGCTACAGGTAGTTGTGGCGGGTGAGCCAGCGCATCGCAAAAAATCCCCAAAACGGCGGCAGGTAGAACGTGCACAGGCGGTAGAGCAGGGCGGTGGCGAGCGCGGCCTCCTCGGTCATGCCCGCCCCGGTCAGCCCGACGGTCAAGCCAAACTCGGTCACACCGATGCCTCCGGGCACTGGAATGAAGGTGGCAAACAGCGACACACTGAGGTTGATCACCAGGAGGTCGGCCAGCGAGATGTGCGATCCCAGGCCCCGGGCGATCAGGCCGAGCGCCGTGGCGAACAGCACTTCGGTGGCGAGATTCCCACCGATCACCATGGCGAACTTGTGCGAGCCGCGCAGTGACGCGAGCGTCGCGCGAACCTCCGGCCACCACTTCCGAACGCGGCTCGAAATCATCCTTCGCAGCCTGCCCACGCAGGTGAACGTGAGGATGCTGACGACCAGCAGCCCCACCAACACGAACGCCAGCTTCTTGGCGCCCTCGGTTGGGACGTCGAAATCGACCTGCACATCGGACTGCGAGAAGATCAGCAGCAGCACCAACAACACCGCCTGAAGGATCGTGTTCGCAAACGAGTCGATCGCTCCCGACGTGACCGCCGCCGCGGGCGGCACGCCCAGCCGCTGGAAGAACCGGATGTTGACGGCCATGCGCGCAAAGTTCGAGGGCAGCGCCAGGTTCATGTAGCTGGTGGCGAGCTGCATCGCGTACACCGGCCCAAACGGCAGTTCGGCGGCGACCGATCCCATCGTCGAGATCGACTGGCTCAGCCGCGGGGTCTGAGCGATCACAAACCCCAGCACGATCCATCCCCACTCGGCGTCCTGAAGGCTCGTTCGCATCTGCTCGATGTCAACGCCGCTGAGCGCGCCAATGATCGTCGAGGCGGCCAGCATCAAGAGCGCCAGCTGGATCGCGGTGCCCCACGTCACCCGGCGCAGCTTCGCCAGGTGCGGGGGTTCGACGCCGGCCAGCTCGGTGGCATCCTTTCGCAGCTGGTCGAGGTCGACCTCCGCCAGCTTGAGCGAGCGCCGCAGACTTGGCCCGATCGCCGCCGACTGGAGGTAGGGCAAGAGCTCGGTGATGCCCTCGGGCCCGAGCGACGCTCCGGCGGCGCGCAGCGCCCGCTCGTCTCCGGCGATGGCGGCGGTGGTGGCCAGTAAGCGTGCGTGGTCAGTCGCGATCTCGGCCGACGACGGGGAGACGCTGGCAGCCTCGAAATCGATCAGGCCGACCGACCCATCGCGTACCACCACCGTCGAGGGGCCGATGCGCAGATGGGCGATGCTGGCGTCACCCAGCCGCCGGACGGTCTCCCAGCACTCGCGGAGCAGCTCGTCGTCGAGCTCGTCAGCGGGCAGCTCGCCCAACGGCCGGCCGTTGCCGCGCAGCACCAGCAGCGCGTCGTCGAAGGCCGACGTGCCGGCGGTCACCACCTGGCGGGTGGGGACGCCCGCGTTCTCGGCGAGGAGTGTCACGAACGCCTCGTGCTCGACCGCTTGGGAGCGACTGACCCGCAGCCCCGGGCCGGGATCTCGGTACCACGCGGTTCGCCACAGCTTCTCGACGAGCTGGTTGTCGTAGGCATCGCGGCCGTACACCTTGACGATCAAGGGGAACCCATCCGGGTCGCGGCCGCGGGCGACGAACGCGCCGGTGTCACCCCTATCGACCTGCTCCAGGTCGGTCACCGGTACGCCCAGCTGCGCCATGGCCGTCTCGACTTCGTCAAGCTCGGGATATCCCGCCGACGTGCCGAGTGCCAGCCGCACCGCCGCGGCTGCAATCACCGCGACCAGCAGCGCCTCCAGGTTGCCGCCCGGCGTCGAGTTGTCGGCGAAGAAGGCCGACAGCACACCCAACGTCAGCAGCCAGCGTGTGAGCGATTGCAGCGGCCGGGTGAGGTGCGGCGAGATCGAGAGCACCACCACCGTGGCCTGAACGACACGTACCGCAGGGAGTTCATGGTCACCGAACTCGCCGCCGAACACCGCGCTGATCTCGGGCCAGTGCCCCGTTGAGATTCGTGAAACCACGAACGCGAGCGCGACGGCGAGCACCAATGAGCCCACCGTCTGGCCCACCACCACCCATCGCCGGCGGATGAACGCCGACAGCAGCAAAATCACCGCCCACAGCGAGAGCAGATCGAAGAAGAACGCCCACACCGGAGCGAGGAAGGACGGGGCGCTGTCGATGAACGTCCCCAGCGGGGTACTGGCGCTTGCCACCGGGAACGCCATCACGGTCAGCACCAGCGCAAGCACCGCGGGGATCAGAAGCAGCGTGTCCGATGCTCGCCGCGACCGTGGCTGCCCCGGCGACGAGGAGTAGAAGCGGATGCCGTGGCGCAGCACATCAGGGGTGACCAAGATGCCACGCGACGTTCGCGCGGGGTCGGCGGAGCCGGCCTCATCGGTCATACCAACGGAGTATGCAGAGCCGCCAGGACGGCGCCGCTCTCAGAAAAGCCAAACGCCCCCGGTTGCAAGCGCAATCGGAGGCGTCTGTCGGGGAAAAAACCTCAGTGCTTAGGAGAGGTAGCCAATCACCGTCTGCATGGTGTTCTGGATCGAACCCGTGAGCAGAAGCAGCGTGGCCAGAATCGCGAGCGTGATGACGGCCATGAGCACCGCGTACTCGGCGGTCGTCTGTCCCGATTCGTCTGTGTGCGAGGGGTACAGCATGATGTAAGCGCTCCTACCAGATTGTGGTACTTCGAACGTACGACAATCTGAGGGGTGCGCAAGCCCCACGCTGAAATAAACCTCGGGAACCGATGGGCACAACAGGGCTCGAACCTGTGACCTCTCGCGTGTGAAGCGAACGCTCTCCCAGCTGAGCTATGCGCCCTGGGACATCGGAGGATATCGCGATCGGCGCGGCCGCGTTCCGCCCAAAGCACAGCGGATTGCTGAGTCCTGACTATCGGATAACGTTGCTCGAGCCGCGATGACGTTCGATCACGAAAAACGAGTGGCTGCCGAAGCGGCGGCCGAGCTGGTCGAGGACGGCATGACCGTCGGCCTCGGCACGGGCTCAACGGTCGCCTATCTGTTGCCGGCCTTGGCACGCCGTGCGCTTCGGATCACGTGCGTTGCCACCTCACCCGCGACCGAGCGAATCGCCGCCGAGCTCGGCATGGAGGTGGCCCCGTTCGCCGGTCCCGCATCGCCCGATCGGCTGCACATAGCCATCGACGGCGCCGATCAGGTCGACCCCTACGGCTGGGTGATCAAGGGCGGCGGCGCAGCCCACACCCGCGAGAAGGCGGTGGCGGCCGCGAGCGACCGGTTCATCGTGATCGTCTCGTCCGACAAGATGGTCGAGCGGCTCACCCCACCGGTGCCGCTCGAGCTGCTCGGGTTTGGCCTGAACGCCACCCTCGCGCGTCTTGGGCCGGTGAAGCTGCGGGCGGTGGCGGCAAGCCCAGACGGCGGAATTATCGCCGACTACACCGGGGAGTTCGACGACCCCGCCACGTTTGCGGCTGAGCTGTCGCAGGCTGTCGGCGTGGTCGAGCACGGACTCTTTCCCGCAAGCATGGTGTCGGAGGTGATCGTCGGTCGCGGGGAGCACGCGGAGCGAATCGAGGTCACCCCACCGCAGCCGCGTCGGCGATGATCACCGCGCTCGCCGCCTCGACCCGGCCGCCGGGGATCGAGGGGTCACCCGCGCGCATCCGGCGAAGCGCATCCACCTTGTCGGCGCCCGTGACCAGCCAAACGATGCCCTTGGCTCGGTTCAGCACGGGATAGGTGAGCGTCATCCGCCGGTGATCCTGATACGGCTGGGTGACGGCGACATCCCTGTCGGCCACATCCAGAACGGGATCGCCCGGTACCAGCGAGGCGGTGTGCCCGTCGGGTCCGAGGCCGAGATGGATCAGGTCGAACTCGCCGGGAAGCATGGCCGCATACTGCGCCGCCGCAGCGGTGAGGTCGTCGAGCTCGACCGGCATCGGTCGCACCGATCCGTCGGCTTCGGGGGGCAGGCTTTCGAGCAGGTGGGTCAGGTTGCGGTCGGGGTCACCCGCGGGGGCGACCCGCTCGTCCACCTGGTAGAAGCGGCTGTGAGCCCACGGCATGTCCTCGTCGGCCAGCTCCGCGAACATCGCCCACGGCGAGCGCCCGCCGCTGACCGCGAAGCTGAACTCGCCGTGGTCAGCAACCGCCGCCCTTGCGCGCTCGGCCACCAGGCCGGCCGCTCGCCTCGCCACCGCGTC
Source organism: uncultured Actinomycetes bacterium (assembly GCA_963708725.1). Taxonomy (GTDB): domain Bacteria; phylum Actinomycetota; class Thermoleophilia; order Gaiellales; family JAICJC01; genus CAVPTL01. Next base: position 92,211 of record CAVPTL010000008.1, read on the forward strand.
GGCGTCGGCCTCGACGTGGATCGCCGGCCCCCCGCTCACGCGGGCTTCTCGTCGTGGCCACCGAACTGCTTTCGCATCGCCGAAAGCGCCTTGTCGGCGAAATCGTCGGCGCCGCGCGATGCGAACCGGGAGTAGAGCGCGGCCGTCAGCACCGGGGCCGGGATACCCTCCTCGACCGCGGCGATCGATGTCCAGCGGCCCTCGCCCGAATCGGACACGCGGCCCGCGAACTCCTCGAGCGTCGGTGACTCGAAGAGCGCCTGGGCGGTCAGATCGAGCAGCCACGAGCCCACCACGCTGCCGCGCCGCCATACCTCGGCGACCTCGGTCGTGTCGATCTCGTACTGATAGTGCTCGGGATGCTCGAGCGGCGATGTCTCGGCGTCGGCTTCGCGGGCGCGCTTTCCGGCGTCCGCGTTCTTGATGATGTTCAGACCTTCGGCGTAGGCGGCCATCAGCCCATATTCGATGCCGTTGTGCACCATCTTCACGAAGTGCCCCGCCCCGTTTGGTCCGCAGTGCAAATACCCCTGCTCGGCCTGGCTGGGCTCGCCGGTGCGCCCGGGCGTGCGCGGCGCCGAATCGACCCCCGGAGCGACCGAGGCAAAGATCGGCGACAGCCGTTGCACGACCTCGTCCTCCCCGCCGATCATCAGGCAGTAGCCACGATCGCGGCCCCAAACGCCGCCGCTGGTGCCGCAGTCGACATGGTGGATGCCCTGCTCACGCAACGCGTTGGCATGGCGAATATCGTCGGTGTAGTGCGTGTTCCCGCCGTCGATGATGATGTCGCCCGGCTCCAGCTTCGCGGCGAGCGCTGTGATCGTCTTGTCGGTGATATCTCCGGCCGGAACCATCACCCACACGGCGCGCGGCTTCTCGAGCTTCGCCACGAACTCATCGATCGTGGTCGCACCGCCGGCGCCATCGGCTTCGAGTGCGGACACCGCGTCGGCACTCACGTCGTAGCCGACACATCGGTGACCGTCGGCCATCAGCCGACGCACGATATTCGACCCCATCCGTCCCAGTCCAACCATTCCCAGCTGCATCGCATTGTCAGTCGTCATTGGGGAGCTCCTGTTCGAGGTGCTACAGAGATTAGTAGGATGCAACGGTGGCGGCTGGGGTGAAACCAAACGAGGTGCCTGTCGCGGACGCTCTGGTGGTGTTCGGGATCACCGGCGACCTCGCGCGCAAGATGACCCTCAAGTCCCTGTACCTGTTGGAGCGGCGCGGGTTGCTCGACTGCCCGGTGATCGGAGTCGCGCGCGAGCGCTGGAGCGACGACGATCTGCGCGACCACGCGCTGGCCGCGGTCAAGGACTCGAAGGTACCGTTTTCGAAGCGGGTCTTCGACCGGTTCGCGGCTCGGCTCAGCTACGTCCAGGGCGACTTTTCGCGGGTCACGACCTACCGCAAGCTCAAGACCAAGCTCGGCAAGGCGGCGACTCCGGTGTTCTATCTCGAGATTCCGCCGTTTCTGTTCGCGACGGTGGTCGAGCATCTGCACGACGCCGGCCTCACCAGGGGCGCCAGAGTCGTCGTGGAAAAGCCGTTCGGCCACGACTTCGCCTCGGCGTGCGCCCTCAACGACGATCTGCGAAAGCTTCTGACCGAGGATCAGCTCTACCGGATCGACCACTTCCTGGGCAAGATGTCGGTCGAAGACATCATGTACCTGCGGTTTGCCAACACCATGCTCGAGCCGATCTGGAACCGGCAGTTCGTGTCCTCGATCCAGATCACGATGGCTGAGAGCTTCGGCGTCGAGGATCGCGGAAGCTTTTACGACCCGGTCGGTGCATTGCGCGACGTCGTCCAAAACCACCTGCTCCAGGTGCTCGCGATGGTCGCCATGGAACCACCTGCGGGCGTCGGCCAGGACATCATCGCCGACCGCAAACGCGACGTCTTCCTGGCGATGCCCGACGCCGATCCCGAGAAGTACGTGCGCGGGCAGTACAGCGGCTACCGCGATGTCAAAGGCGTGGCGGCCGACTCCGAGACCGAGACCTACACCGCGCTTCGGCTCGAAGTCGACAACTGGCGGTGGAACGGCGTGCCGTTCTACATCCGCGCGGGCAAGGCACTCAAGGACACGGTGACCGAGGTGCGGGTCGTCTTTCGGCATGCGCCCAAGCTCGCGTTTGCGGGTAGCCGTTGGCGGCATCCCGAGCCGAACAATCTCGTGCTGCGGGTCGGGCCGCGTCCGGGCGCAAGCATCTGGCTGCAGAGCAAGAATCCCAACTCGTCGGGCCTCCACGAGGTGCATCTCGACATGGACTTCGCCGAAGAGGGTGGCGAGGGCCCGACCCCGTATGAGCAGCTGCTGCACGGCGCGATGCACGGCGATCGCAGTCACTTCATCCGCGAAGACGCGGTCGAGGAGACGTGGCGGATCGTGCAGCCGCTGATCGTCGACCCACCACCCGTCGAGCCCTACGCGCCGGGCAGTTGGGGGCCGAAATCAGCGCACAAGATGCTGGCACACCGCGGCGGCTGGCAAGAGCCGTGGCTTCCCGAATAACACGAATGAGGCGCTGAGTGGCCATCACCCCACGCGCGGGCGAGGAGGTCACCCTCAAGCTCCCCGGTACCGACCATCGGGTGGTGATTGTCGGAGCAGGGTTTGGCGGGTTGTTCGCGGCACGATTCCTGCGACGCGCGACGCTCGAGGTGACGATCATCGATCGCACCAACCATCATCTGTTCCAGCCGCTGCTCTACCAGGTGGCGACGGGCATCCTCCCGTCGGGCGCGATCGCGCCGGCGACGCGCGAGGTGCTGCGCCGGCACAAGAACATCGCGGTCGAGATGGGGGAGGTAACGGGGTTCGACCTGGACGCCAAGCGGCTGACCGCGACCCGGCCGGACGGCCGCGCGGTGGTGCATGAATACGACAGCCTGATCGTGGGCGCCGGTGCCGGCGGCTCGTACTTCGGCCACGACGAGTTCGCCGAGTTCGCGCCCGGCATGAAGACCCTCGAAGACGCCCTCGACCAACGCAACCGCATCTTCGGCGCGCTCGAGATGGCCGAGCTCGAGCAGGATCCCGCTATCCGCGCAGAGTGGTTGACGTTTGCGGTCGTCGGCGGCGGGCCAACCGGCGTCGAGATCGCGGGCCAGATCGCCGAGATGTCGCGACGGTCGCTGAAAGGCAACTTCCAGAACTTCTCCGGGAAGGACGTGCGGGTGCTGCTGTTCGACGGTGGCACCGAGATACTGGCCACCTTCGGCAACAAGCTCTCGGCGATTGGACGAAAGGAGCTCGAAGCCACCGGCGTCGAGGTGCACACCGAGTCGGTCGTGACCTACCTCGACGCAAGCCACCTCGAGGTCAAGGGTGCGAACGGCTCGGTCGAGCGGTACGCGGCACGGACAAAGATCTGGGCTGCGGGGGTGGCCGCCTCACCGCTTGCGCGCAAGCTCGCCGACGCCTCGGGCGCCGAATGCGATCACAACGGCCGTATCAAGGTTCAACCCGATTGCTCGCTCCCGGGCTACCCCGAGGTGTTCGCGGTCGGCGACATGATGAACTTTGACGACCTCCCCGGCGTGGCGGAGGTGGCGATGCAGTCGGGCATCCACGCTGCCCGCACGATCGCCAAGCGGGTCTCAAACGCCGCGGAGCCCCAGCCGTTCACCTATCGCGATCTCGGCAGCATGGCAGCGATCTCGCGGCGCCGCGCGATCGTGAGCTTCCGCGGCCGCCGCTTCACGGGCTGGATTGGGTGGCTGATGTGGATGTTCATCCACCTGACCTTCATGACCGGATTCCGCGGCCGGTTTGCGGCAGCCGCCGGCTGGTTCTTCAGCTTCGTCGGCCACCAGCGAGGACAACGCGCGCTGACCGTTACCCGAATCGACGACCGTGAATAAATGGTGCCAGGCACCATTTATTCATCGAGATTCACCGCATCGAGCGGTAGCGGCGGATCAATGCGTTGGTCGAGCTGTCGTGCTCGAGATTGGGCTCGGACACGGCGGTCAGCTCGGGAATGATGCGCTTGGCCAGCACCTTGCCAAGCTCCACGCCCCACTGGTCGAACGAGTCGATGCTCCAGATCGTGCCCTGCGTGAAAACGCTGTGCTCGTAGAGCGCAATCAGCGACCCCAGTGAGTACGGCGTCAGCCGCTCGAGCAGCAGCACGTTGGTCGGCCGGTTTCCCTGCATCACCCGGTGTGGTGCGACGGCCTCATCGGTGCCCTCGTCGCGCACCTCCTGCTCGGTCTTGCCAAACGCGAGTGCCTCGGCCTGCGCGAACACATTCGACATCAGGATGTCGTGGTGCTCGCCCAGCGGATTGTGCGACTTCCCAAAGCCGATCAGGTCGACCGGGATCAGCGACGTTCCCTGGTGGATCAGCTGGTAGAAGCTGTGCTGCCCGTTGGTGCCCGGCTCGCCCCAGTAGACCGCGCCGGTGGCGTAGTCGACGACCCGCCCATCGAGCGTGACGTGCTTGCCGTTTGATTCCATCGTGAGCTGCTGGAGGTAGGCGGGGAACCGTTTGAGATACTGGTTGTAGGGCATCACACCAACGGTCTGAGCGTCGAAGAAGTCGCGGTACCAGACCGCGAGCAGCCCCATCAGCACCGGCAGGTTCTGGTCGAACTCGGCGGTTCGGAAATGTTCGTCCAGGTCGTGCATACCGTCGAGCATCGCCCGGAAATTGTCGGCCCCGATCGCGATCATGGTCGAGAGTCCGATCGCCGAGTCCATCGAGTAGCGGCCCCCGACCCAATCCCAGAATCCGAACATGTTGTCGGTGTCGATCCCGAACGCGGCGACCCCCTTCGCGTTCGTCGAAACCGCGACGAAGTGCTTGGCGATGGCGGCGTCGTCGCCCAGCGCCGCGAGCGTCCACTCACGGGCGGAGTTGGCGTTGGTCATCGTCTCCAGCGTCGTGAACGTCTTGGACGAGATGATGAAAAGCGTCTCGTCGGCGTCGAGGTCGCGAGTCGCCTCGACAAAGTCGGTCGAGTCGACGTTGGACACGAACCGAAATGTCAACTCACGACGGCTGAAGTGCCGCAGCGCCTCATACGCCATCACCGGGCCCAGATCGGAACCACCGATGCCGATGTTGACGACGTTTCGAATCGGCTTTCCGGTATGGCCTTTCCAGTCGCCGGATCGCACCCGATGGGCAAACGCCGACATGCGATCGAGCACCTGATGCACCTGGGGAACGACATCCACGCCGTCGACAACCAGGCTGGCAGAGCGCGGCATCCGAAGCGCGACGTGGAGCACGGATCGATCCTCCGACACGTTGATGCGGTCGCCCCGAAACATCGCGTCGATGTGCTCGCGCAGCCCCGACTCCCGCGCAAGCTGCACCAACAGGGGAATCGTCTGCTCGGTGATCCGGTTTTTGGAGTAGTCGAGATAGATGCCGACGTCCTCCACCACGAACCGCTCGCCGCGCCCCGAATCGGCTGCGAACAGCTCTCGCAGATGACCGCCGGCGAGCTCTCGGTGGTGGCTCTCGAGCTCGCCGAAAGCAGGTCGCTCGCGCAGCGGCGTCGTTACATGATCAGGCATCGGGGAACAGCCTAGTAGACTCGGGCCGACCAAGGAGAAAACATGACTCTCGGATACTCACACCCGCTGTACATCCTGGCCTTCGATCACCGCGGTTCGTTCCAGACCAAGCTGCTGGGAATCCCGGGCACGCCCACCGATGAACAGGTCGAGCTGATCCAGTCCGCCAAAAAGGTCATCTACGCCGGATTCCTCGAGGCCTACGAGGCCCAGAGCGACCGCGAAGGCCTCGGCGTGCTCACCGACGAGCAGTTCGGAAGCGAGGTGGCACACGCTGCGCATGAGCTTGGCGTCGCCTTCGCGATGCCGGTTGAGAAGAGTGGTCAGAACGAGTTCGACTTCGAGTACGGCGAGCAGTTCGGCGACCACATCCTCGAGTTCGATCCGACCTTCTCGAAGGTGCTCGTACGCATGAACGTCGAGGGCGACCGCGAGATGAACAAGCGCCAGACCGAGCGACTCGCCCGGCTCGGCAGCTGGCTCCACGAGAACGACCGCAAGTACCTGTTCGAGCTGCTGGTGCCGGCCGAGCAGCATCAGCTCGATCAGGTCGGTGGCGACAGCGACCGGTACGACCGGGAGCTGCGCGCCGGGCTGATGGTCGACGCCATCCACGAGCTGTATGCCGGCGGCGTCGAGCCCGACATCTGGAAGATCGAGGGTCTCGACACGACCGAGGATTGCGATCGCGTCGCGCGGGCGACCCGCACCAATGGTCGCGACGGGGTGCGCTGCATCGTGCTCGGGCGGGGTGGCAACGAGCAGAAAGTGATCGAGTGGCTCGAGACCGGTGCGGTCACGAGTGGCTACTCAGGCTTCGCGGTGGGTCGCACGATCTGGTGGGACGCGCTCACAGCGTGGCTCGCAGACGGCGACGCCGACGCGGCTGCCACCACGATCGCGGGGAACTACACGCGTCTGCTCGACGCCTACCGCGCCGCCGCTCGCTGACGACTATTCGAATCCGACCGCGGCGAGCGCCTGCTGTGCGCAGGCCTCGTCCTGCGCGCCCGTGCCACCGCTGACTCCGAGCGCTCCGCACAGCTCACCGTCGCTGAACACCGGAAGCCCACCCGCGTAGACCACGATCCGACCGTCGGTGGTCACGTTGAAGCCCCAGTCGTCGCCACCCGGCTGGGTGCTCGCCATGAACTCGCCGGTGGGCGTCTGCCACAGCACCGCCGTGTAGGCCTTGTCGACAGCGAGCTTCATCGCCCCCAGGGCCGCGCCGTCCATGCGCGCGCTGGCGATCACATGACCGCCCGGGTCGCACACCGCCGCCGCCACCGCCAACGACTCCGCCGCGGCGGCCTCGCGCACGGCCGCGAGCATTCGCAGCGCCAGTTCGAGGCCGATCTCGCGCTTCCCCAGGACTCCATCGTTCGTCATCTCATGCTCCTCTTGGTCATCAGGCGCCGCCGGCAAATGCGGGTGTGGTCGCTTCGGCCTTCTTGCCCTCGAGCCTGCCCTCCCACCACCGCCGCACGACCTCGGCGGTGACGACCAGGATGAGCGAGACGGCAATCACGAGACTGCCCACGGCGATCACCTCGGGCTGAAGTGTTGGGGTGCGCGCCCCGGTGTAGACGAACACGGGGAAGGTTGGCGTGCCGGCCGGCGCGAGGAACGAGGCGATCGCGAACTCGTCGAAGCTGATCGTGAACGCGACCAGGAACGACGACACCAGGGCCGGCGCGAGCAGCGGCAATGTGATCAGGACGAATGCCCAGATCTCGGACGCGCCCAGATCCCGCGCGGCCTCGTTGATCGAGGCGTCGAGCAGCCGCAGCCGGGGCAGGATCACGAGCACCGCGTAGGGCAGCGAGATCACGATGTGCCCCGCGAGCACCGCTGTCAGCGAGGTTGCGATCCCGAGCTGGTGGAGAAGGATCTCAAGGCCGACCGCGAGCACGATGTACGGCACCACCAGGGGCAGCAGGATGATGGTCGTGACCACCGGGCGCAGGAACAGGCGGCGGGAGGCCAGGCCCATCGCGGCCAGCACCCCGATGGCGGTTGCGATCAGCCCGTCCATCGCAGCCAATACGAGGCTGCGCTTGACCGACCCGATCAGATCGGGGTCGTTGATGGCAGCGTGGAACCACTTGGTGGTGAATCCCGAAAGCGGCAGCGTGGGGATCGTGCTGTCGTTGAACGCGAAGATCACCAGCACCACCAGCGGCGCGTACAAGAAGATCACCAGCAGCAGGAAGTAGCTGCTCAGAATCCCCCGCGTGAGCCTGCCGGCACCGGTCATTTGGCTTCCGCCTCGGCGACGTCGGCACTCAGATACCGGCCGAACACCACCATCAGAATGACGACGACGAACACGAGCCACATCGCCAGCACCGACCCGTAGTTCCAGTCAGGCGTGCCGGCAAACAACGCCTGGATGGCGTTTCCGAACATGAAGCTCGAGGGGCCGCCGACCAGAAGCGGTGCGATGAACTCACCTGTGGTGGGGATCAGCACAAAAACGAAACCCGCCATCACCCCGCCAAAGCTGAGCGGGAACGTGACTCGCCAAAACGCCGAGAACCCATTCGCCCCCAGATCGTGAGCGGCGTCGAGCAGGCGCCGGTCCATGTTCTCGAGCACCACGAAGATCGGCAGCGCCACGAATGGCACCCAGGTGTAGAACAACACCAGGCCGACCGAGAAGTTCGAGTAGATCAGCCACGAGGGCGAGTGACCTTGCTCCACGATGTGCAGGTGCCACAGCACCCAATCGACGACCCCGTTATTGCTGAGGATGATCCTCCAGGCAATGACGCGCAGGAGATAGCTGGTGAAGAACGGCGCCAGCACCAGGAGCAGCAGCGTGTAGCGCCGCTTGTTGGCGACGAACGCCAGGAAGTAGGCGACCGGGTATGCAGCCGTCACCGCGGCCACCGACACCACCAGCGTGATTACCATCGACGACTTGAAGCGACTGCGAAACGCGTTGTCGGCCCCAAACAGGAAGTCGTGCCAGTTGTGGGTCGAAAACTCGTTGGGGACGCCGGGATACTGGCTCTTGAGATTCACGCTGTACATCGCGATCAACACGATCGGGCCGATCAGCAACAGCAGCACGTACAGCGCCGGCGGCAGCGTCAGGAGGCCGCGGGGCAGTTTCCGTTTATGCCCGCCCCGCGCAGTGGCGGGGCGGGCACTCTCTTGGGGGGCGCTCATCGGCCCGAGGAGGCTAAAAGCCGTCCGGTCAGGTCGCCGCCGCCTGTACCTTCACCCACGCGAGGTCGTACGCCGATCGGTTTGGCTCCCAGCTCTGGAGGTGGACGTCCGAGGCGGCGACCGCCTTGGGATTCCCGAGGTCGAGCGACTTCGCGAGCGTCTTGTCCGGGATGTCCGGCGGCGTTGCCTTGGTGTTGGACGTTCCGTAATAGAACGCGCCGCCCATATCGGTGCACGCCTTGGCGTTGATGAACGACTCGACGTACTCGTGGGCGTGACGGTAGTTCTTGGTATTGGCGCCGAGCATGAACCCGCAGAACCAGCTCAGCCGGCCCTCTTTGGGGTCGAGGAACACGAACTTCTGGGTCTTGCCGTTGAGCGTGGCCGTCGTGTCCTGCCACGAGTAGGCGATCCAGATCGTCTCGTTCTTCATCGCCGGTTGCATGTCGCCGTACTCGCTGTCCCAGTAAAACTTGTTCAGCGGGCTCTGGTCGATCAGCGTATTGGTCGCCTGGGTCAGCTGATCGTCGGTCATCGTGTCCATGTGGGGGAAACCGAGCTTGAGCGCGGCCACCTCCAGGTTGGACGCCGCGCCGTTCCACAGCGCGATCTTGCCCGAGTACTTGGGATTCCACGCGAGATCCCAGCTGGTGGCGTCAGCCGCATCGACGTGTTCGGAGTTGTACGTCAGGCTCGCGTAGCCCCAGTCCCACGGGATCATGTACTGCTCGCCCTTGACCTTGGCGGCGTCGACCAGATACGGGTTCAGCTCCTTGAAGCTTGGCAGCAGGCTGGTGTCCCACGGCTGCACGAGGTTTCGCGACACGTAGTCCGGCGTGTTCTCGTTGCACGGGTGCATGATGTCGAAGTCCTGCCCGCTGGCCTTCTGCAGTGCTTCGCTGTCGTTCACGATGTAGGTATACGTAATGCTCGATGGGCCGTATTGCGCGGTGTATGACTTACCCGGCACCGTCATATAGGTCTGCTTGGGAGTACCGGCCGCCTCGTATCCACCCCACTCCAGGATCGAGAGCTTGCCGGGCTCAGAGCTGAGCGGCGGAGGTGCGCTCGAACTCGAAGACGAGCCGGAACTCGAACTCGAGCCGCAGGCCGGCAGCAGCGCCGCGCCGCCTGCAACCGTCGCTGCCTTCAGAAAATCTCCACGATCCAGTTTGTGCATCCGTACTACCTCCACGTTCGCTCGAGAAGGCCCGACTGTACAGGTCGCCAACCCCGGAAGTAAAGTCCTGGTGTGGCACAAAGTGACAGCCGACACCGGATTGGCGGCGTCGTGGTCGCCGCGGTGATGATCGCGGTGGTGGCGGGCGGCGCTGTGCTGCTCGCGCTGGGACGCGCCGATTCGCAGCCCAAGGCTGCGGCACCGCCGACGTTGCCGCCGTCTGCCGTGCCCTATCTGGACAGCAAGGTCATCCCCATCGGCGAGCCCGAGCTGGCAAAGGATGCCAATCTGGCGGTGCTGCCGGCGACGCTCTCCAGGCTCGGATTCGTGGTCGGTTCCCAGCGCACGTTTCAGGGTCCGGAACGCCATCGATTGCAGCTGGTGGTCTCTCGCACGCTGCGGTTCGAAACTCCCGCAGGCGCGCAGGGCTTCGTCAAATTCGTCGATGCGCACGCCGGCGACTACGTCGGCCAGATCCCGACCGTCAAGCCGCTGCACTCCGACGGTCGCAGCGGCGCGCTGATCGTCGCCCCCCTGTGCGCGTGCCACATGGCCCAGCCAACCCTCCTGGGGATAGTCAGCGGTGGACGCGACGTGACATGGCTCACCATCAACGGCTCATCGGCAACGCCCGCCCTCCTGGCTAAACTGGTTCGACAGGCGCCTTGAACTCGCGTTAGAGTTCGCCGCAACGAGGATGGTCGCCTCGTGCACGCTTGACGTCGGGCATTTGCTCCTGGGGAGGGGTGTCGTTTGAAGTCGTATTCCATTCGCGATTCGATAGGCAATCAGAGCCACCTGATTCTGCCGGTGGTGCTGGCCTCGATCGCGCTGACCGGGATCGGCTTTGCGATCGCGGCCCTGGTCGGAACCGGTTCGGATGCGACCGCGGCCGACCCCGCGCAGACGCTCACGATCCGCTCCACGATCAGCGGCAGCAACATCACGGTCTCCCACACGTCGACGATCGTCAAGAAGCATGTCGTCAAGGGCAAGGTCGTCACCAGAAACGGCGTTGTGACCACGATTCCCGCTTCGACGTTCTTCAACACCGTCACCACTCCCGGCCAGCAGGTCACTCGCACGAACACGGCCACGTCGGTGAGTACGTTCGAAATGTCACCGGCCCGACGAGCATCGTGACCTCGATCTCGACGGTGACGTGCCACGCCTCCGGTGCTCGTGCCGCACCGCCGATCACGGTGACCTGGTCCGACGAGCATCGTGACATCACGACGGTCACAGCGCCACGACTCCTTAGCGCAACGCGTCCACCAGCGGGGTGAGGTCGGCTGCGGGCGGTTCGCCGTCGCGATGCCGCGGCGCGTTGGCGCGCACGACATCGTAGGCGTCACGCGTGCCCCTCCCGAGATCACTCGCGCGCTCGCGTAGATCGATCGCCTGGGCGGCACAGTAGAGCTCGGTGGCGGCGATGTAGCGAGCCAGCTCGGTCAGCTCGTGGAGGCGGCGCGCAGCCACGGGGGTGGGAATCACACGGTCTTCGATACCCTCGGCGATTGAGGTCGTGGGTGACTCGAGCGTCGCCGGCATCGCCAGCAGCCGCACCTCAGCGGCCGCGGCGGCCGCGCCGTAGACCACGATCGCGAGGCCGTCCCCGCTGGAGGCGTCGTCGCTGCGAAGCCCGGTGGGAAGGCCGCTGAAACCGGAATGTGCGAGCTTCTGCGACCGCTCACATGACGCGGTCGCAACGTGGGCGAGCGCCAACCGCAGGTAGTCCAGCACGACACCGTAGGGCACCGAGTCGAAGTTTCCGTTCGAGAGCGCTCGCCCGTCGGGCGTGATGCAAGGATTGTCGTGCGAAGAGACCAGCTCGGCCTCGACCATCGTCCGTGCGTGGTCGAACGCCACCCGAGCGGCCGCGTGCGTCTGGGGCACCACCCGCATCGTCAGCGGATCCTGGAGCTCGCGGTGAAGGTCGCCGTTTTTGAGCAGAGCGCCGTGGGCAAGCAGCGCGCGCAGCCGTTCGATCGCCTCGGTCAGGCCGGGGATCGGGCGGGCCTCGGCGACCGCCGCGTCGAGCGCCTGGACGTTTCCGAGCATGCCCTCGAAGGTCAGCGCCGCCGCCTGATCAAAACTCACGAGTAGCCGGTCGACGGCCGCCACCCCCAGCGCCGCCGAGCCCAGGGAGAAGGCGTTTGAGTTGACAAACGCGAGCGCCTCCTTGGCATCGGGTCGCCACGGCTCGAGCCCGAGCCGATCAAGCTCGGCAGCCCACTCCCCCTCACCCGTGAGCGCCTCGGCGATGTCGGCCAACGGCCCCAGGTCAGACTGGCCGAGCGAACCGACCGAGCGGGCACGCGGCGCCAGCCCGGCGTTGAGCGCCGCCACGATCAGATCGGCGAGCGACTCCCGCACTCCCGAGCGGCCCCGGGCCAGCCCCGCAAGTTGAGCCAGGAGGGTTGCCCGCACCACCGCCTCGGACACTTCGGCGCCTGTGCCGGTGCGATGCGACAGCAGCAGCAGGCGATTGAAGCCCTGTTGCTCGTCGGCGCCGACCGTGACCCGCTTCATGGCGCCCACTCCAGTGGTCAGACCATACACCTGCTTGCCCTCGGCCAGCAGCTGCTCGGTGGCTCGCCGGCCGACAGCGATCCGTTCCCGGGCGGCCGGCGCGAGTTCCACGGGGCGGTGGTGGACGGCAACCGCCACCAGGTCTTCGAGCGACAGCGTTTGGTCGAGCACCACCGGCTGATCGTGCATCTGGGTCAATCGCCCAACTCGCGGCGGCGGACCGTCACGAACGCGCGCAACTCAGCCTCGAGCTCCGCGTCGATGGCCGGCGGCTCGTAGGCCTCGAGCGTTTCGCGCCAGATCACGGCCGCGCGATCGGCGGCGTCGAGTCCGCCACGCTTCTGCCACCGCTCGAAGTTCTCGGTGGACGACAGAAGCGGACGGTAGAAGCAGGTACGGAACCGCTCCAGCGTATGGGCGGCGCCCAGAAAGTGGCCGCCGGCTCCAACCTCCACGTGGGCGTCCCACGCGAGGCTTGCCTCATCGATCTCGAGCGGAGTGAACTCGGTCTGGAGCATCCGCAACATCTCGATATCGACGATGAACTTCTCGAACGACGCGACCAGCCCCGACTCCAGCCAGCCGGCGGAGTGCGGTACGTAGTTGGCGCCGGCCAGGAACGTCGGAAGCATGGTGTTGAGCCCCTCGTACGCCGCCTGGGCGTCCGGTGTCTGGCTGGACGTCAGAAAACCTCCGCCGGCCCGCCACGGCATGTTGAACCGACGGGCGATCTGCCCGGAGCACAGGAGCCCCATCGCCGACTCCGGGCCACCGAATCCAGGCGAGCCGGACTGCATGTCGGTGTGTGACAGAAACGACCCCATCAGGATGGGAGCGCCCGGCCGGATCAACTGCGTGAGCACAATCCCCGCCAGCGACTCGGCTGTCTGCTGGACGAGGGCGGCCGGCACCGACGCGGGGGCCATCGCTCCCATCAGCAGGAACGGGGTGATGGTGCAGATCTGCCCGGCCGCTGCGTAGATCATGAGCGCATCCAACATCCGGGTGTCGTAGCGAAGCGGTGAGTTGACGTTGATGTTGCCGTACACCGACGGGCCGAGCGCAAGCCCGCCGCGCCCTCGCATCACCATCTCGGTGAACGCGATCGAGTCGTTGGCGGCGTCCTCGGTGATCACGGCACCCTGGTACGGCTTGTCGGTGAGGGTCGCCACCGACAGCAGCATGTCCAGGTGCCGGGAGTCGAGCGGGAGGTCGTTGGGCTCACACGGAAGCCCTCCCGCCGTATCCAGCTGATCGAAGCTCTGGCTGAGACGGCACAGGTTGTCGAAGTCGGCCAGCGTACCCTCGCGCCGCTCGTCTCCGAGGCGCACGAATGGCGGCCCCTGGGTGGGCGCAAACACCATGTGCGAGCCGCCCATGTGAACGTCACGATCGGGATTTCGGGCGAGCAGCTGATACTCACTGGGAGCCTTGGCGACCTGCTCGATCACGAAGTCCGGATCGAACTTGACCACCGACTCCTCCACCGTCTGACCCGCGGCGCGGAAGTGCTCGAGTGCGCCGTCGTGCAAGAATTCGATGCCGATCTCAGAGATCAGGCGCCGCCAGCCACGTTCCAGCACCTCCATCGCGTCGGGCGAGAGGATGTCGTAGCGGGGCATGAGGTTCTCGAGCACGGTCCGAAGGTTGGCACGCGCAGGGTCGTGTGGCAACTTGTTACCGTGCACGCGATGACCGATCCGGTTGAGATCTGGACTGATGGCGCCTGTTCGGGGAATCCCGGGCCGGGCGGCTGGGCGGCGATCCTGCGCAAGGGCGATCGGGTCAGGGAGATCTCCGGTGGCGAGCCGCTGACGACCAACAACCGGATGGAGCTGCGGTCGGTGATCGAGGGGCTGCGTGCCCTGAACAAGGCCCCGGTCGACGTCGAGATCCACCTCGACTCGAGCTACGTCGAGAAGGCCTTCACCAACGACTGGATCGCCAAGTGGGCGGCAAACGGCTGGCGGACATCCGGCAAGCAGCCGGTCAAGAACCAGGATCTGTGGGAAGACCTGATCGCCGAGGTCGCCAAGCACCGCGTGCGCTGGGTGCTGGTCAAAGGCCACGACGGCGTGGAGATGAACGAGCGAGCGGACGAGCTGGCCGTGGTCGAACGTGACCGCGCCGCGGTCGAGGCGGTCGAGAAGTACGGCGACATCGTCGCCCGCGACTAGAGAACGCTAGACGACCTCGCGCAGCTTGCCGGTCTCGACCTCGTACACAAACCCGCGCACCGAGCTCTTGTTGGGAATGAACGGGCTGTCCTCGATCCGCTTGATCGAGTCCCGCACGTCGCCTTCGAGATCCGAGAAGCACTCTGAGTGCCATGGCGGGCGCACACCGGTGTCCTGCTCGATCGACGCCCGGAAGTCGGTGTCGTTGAAGGTCAACATCCCGCAGTCGGTGTGATGGATCAGCACGATCTCCTGGGTGCCGAGCAGCCGCTGGCTGATGGCGAGCGACCGGATCTCGTCGTCGGTAATGACGCCACCGGCGTTACGGATCACATGCGCATCACCCTCGGACAGACCGAGCAGCCCGTAGGGATTGAGACGTGCGTCCATGCAGGCAACGACCGCAACCTTCCGAGCGGGTGGCATCGCCAGATCGCCCTTGTCGAAGTTCTCGGCATACGCCTTGGAGTTTTGAAGCAGTTCGTCTGTGACCGACATCGTGGCCTCCATGTGAGCTGACGGGTCAAACTTCAGTGATTCGGTGTGGTATAGCACGAATGGATCCCGAACCGGTGCTATTGGACACACTAGCGGTCCCTCCGTCTGCCAGACCGTGAGCGGAGAGGGCGGGATTCGAACCCGCGAATGAGGAAACCCCCATTACGCGATTTCCAGTCGCGCTCCTTAAGCCAACTCGGACACCTCTCCAGACCCGCAAGTATGCCACCCACTTGCCACGCGGTGCCCGGGTGGGCGAGACTATGGGCTCCTTACAACGAATTGAGGTCAGCATGCCCGACGAGCGAATCGATGTTTTGCGCAAGGTGGCCCTGTTCGACGGTCTTTCCGACAAAGAACTCGGCGCCATCGCAAAGGCCACCAAGGAGCGTCGCTTCGACACCGGCGACACCATCGTCAGCGAGGGAGACTCCGGAATCGGCTTCTTCGTGATCGCCGACGGCACCGCACGCGTCGAATCCGGCGGCCAGCGCGTTGCCACGCTGCTCTCGGGCAACTCCTTTGGCGAGGTCGCGTTGCTCGACGAAGGCGTTGGGCGGCGCACCGCGACCGTGATCGCCGAATCACAGCTGCGGGTGTTCGGACTCACGGCGTGGCAGTTCACGCCGCTCCTGGATCAATACCCCGGCCTCGCGGTCAAGATCGCACGCAGCCTCGCGCGCACCTTGCGGGAGACCCAAGAGCGGGCCGCCACCGAAGGCTGAACATGCTGCTAGCATGGCCCGCGACCGTGCTAAGCGGGGGGCTAGCGGTACCCTGTCTCCGGCAATCCGCTCTAGCCGGGCCGAATTCCCACCCGAGGGGTGAAGGGTTCGGGAACGGGTTCGTGCGTTCGGTGTTGATCGCCAGGTCCCGCGCAACGGAGGCTTGCGAACCGCGTCAGGTCCGGAAGGAAGCAGCGCTAAGCAACGTCATCCGGGTGCCGCGGGCTAGCCTGGCAGGAGCCTGCGTTACGAGCACCACCCGAGTCCACCGCCACAGAGGTGGGTGCACGGTCACTACTTGAACTCGTCAAGCCTTCGACAAGTAAGCTGCACCTCAAGTGTCTGCGCTCTACCGCACCCATCGGCCGCAGGACTTCGCACAGTTCGAGCCGGCCCAGGCGCACGTCGTCCGCACCCTCCGAAACGCGATCGAGATGGACAGGGTGGCGCACGCCTACCTGTTCGCCGGTCCGCGCGGAACCGGCAAGACGTCGATGGCCAAGATCCTGGCCAAATCGCTCAACTGCGAACGCGGGCCGACGGTGTCGCCGTGCCTGGTGTGCGAGGCCTGCCGCTCGATCCATGACGCCACCTCGATCGACGTGATCGAGCTGGACGCGGCGAGCAATCGCGGGATCGACGACATCCGCGAGATCGTCGACAAGGTGGCGCAACGCCCTGCCGCCGGGCGCCGCAAGGTGTACATCGTCGACGAGGCCCACATGCTCACCAAGGAAGCCTCGAACGCCGTCCTCAAGACGCTCGAGGAGCCCCCCGAACATGTCGTGTTCGTGCTCTGCACCACCGAGATGCAGTCGATGCTGCCGACGATCAGAAGCCGTTGCCAGCGGTTTGTGTTCCAGCGGCCGGGGTTGCCGGAGATCGGCGCGGTGCTGCACCGGATCGCCGAGACCGAATCGATTGACATCGATCCCGCCGCGATCGGGCTGGTGGCTCGCGCCGCCGGCGGCAGCTTCCGTGACGCGGTCTCCACCCTCGACCAGCTTTCGACCGCCTGCAACGGACGGATCGGGGTGGCCGACGTGCGCGAGCTGTTGGGCACCACCGACACCGAGGTGCTGTTCGAGACGCTCGACCTGGTTGCCGACGGTGACGCCGGCGGCTGCCTGCGGGTGATCGCCGCCCAGGTGGATGGTGGCGCTGATCTGGCAACGCTGGTCACCGATCTGCTCGGGCACCTGCGCGCGCTGTTTCTGTGCCAGCAGCTCGGCGATCCTCCCGAGGAGGTGGCCGCGACCGACGATGAGCGGGCGCGGCTCACCGCCCAGGCCGATCGGCTGCAGCCGGCGACGGTGCACCGGTTCGTCGACCTGCTGCGCGACGCCAACGATCAGGTACGCGAGGGCGCCGATCCGCGGTTGCCGCTCGAACTCGCGCTGGTGCGGATCTGCCGGCCGGCCGGCGAGCTCGAGCTGCACGCGCTCGAGCAGCGGATTGCGCGGCTGGAGGCGGGCGTGCCGGCTGCAGCGCCAGCGCCACCGCCACCGCGGCTGGCGACGCCTGCCCACCGAGGCCGAGAGAGTCCGGCTCCGAGTCCGCCACCTCCTCCGCCTGCCGCGCCGTCGGTCACAAACATCAATCTTGTACCCGAGCAGTGGCGCGAGACGATTTTGCCCGAACTTGCGCGGCGGAAAAAGCCCCTGGCGGCGCTGATGCAGTTCGCGACCGAGGTCACCGTCCGCGGGGATCAGGTGGATATCAGTTTCCCGCAGTCCAAGTCGTTTGCCCGCAACGGGGCGGATACGCCCGCCCACCGTGCGGTGCTCGCCCAGGTACTGGCGATGGCCGCCGGGGGCACGGTGGATGTTCGGCTTTCGGTCTCAGACGTTCCCGAGCCGGAACCGGAGCACGAGGTCGAGGTCGAACACCAGCCCACCCTGTCCGAGGACGAGTTCCTGACCCATGTGAAGCACACGTTCGATGCCCGCGAGATCGAGGAGCCGAAGCGATGACGAAGATCGATCCCCAGAAGATGATGGCCCAGCTCGGCCAGATGCAGAAGCAGATGGAGGTTGCCCAGGAGGAGCTGAAGACGCAGTTCGTCGAGCATTCCTCCGGTGGCGGCGCGGTCACCGTCAAGGCGACCGGCGCGCTCGAGATCACCGAGATCACGATCAAGCCCGAAGCGATCGACCCCGACGATGCCGAGATGCTCCAGGATCTCCTGGTGAGCGCGGTCAACGGTGCGATCGCCGCCGCTCAGCAGTTGCAACAGCAGCGCATGATGTCGGGCATGGGTGGGCTCGGGGGGCTCGGCATCCCCGGCCTCTAGGGGCGGATTCGCGTGTACGCACCCTCGGTCGACAACCTGATTACGCAGCTCGCGCGTCTGCCCGGAGTCGGGCAGCGAAGCGCCCAGAGGCTGGCGTTTCATCTGCTCAAGGCAACCCCCGAAGAGGCCGGCGCGTTGGCCGCCGCGATCGTCGAGGTCAAGGAGCGAATCGGGTTCTGCGAGCGCTGCTACAACCTGGCGGAGGGGCCGCTGTGCACGATCTGCGCTGACACGCGGCGCGACATCGCGCTGATCTGCGTGGTCGAGGATCCCTCCGACGTGGTCGCGCTCGAGCGCACCCACGAGTACCGCGGCACCTATCACGTGCTCGGCGGCGCCCTGTCGCCAATCGACGGAGTCGATCCGGAGCATCTGCGCATCGCCGAGCTGATCGCGCGCATCGACGCCGGCGGCGTGACCGAGGTGTTGCTGGCCACCAACCCCACCATGACGGGTGAGGCGACCGCGAACTACCTCGCCGACCGGCTGCGCGACCGCACCACCGTCACGCGCTTGGCAAGCGGCCTGCCGGTCGGCGGCGACCTGGAGTACGCCGACGAGGTCACCCTCGGCCGCGCCCTCCAAGGCCGCCGCGCGATATGAATAAATGGTGCCTGGCACCATTTATTCACCCAGCCGACGCCACGCCACCAGAAAGGTCTCGGCCGTGCCATCGTCTGCCAGTTCGGGGTCGCGCCGCCACAGGTAGGCACGCACCGCCTGGTGGTGTTGGTCGAACAGCGCCTCGCACCCGTCCGGCGCGATCGAGCGCGCCATCTGGGAAACTGCGCGAGTGATCGACGCCACCTCCATGCATCGCTACACGGACGTCACCGAGCGACTGGCCCAGTCGATCCTGGAGTACACGCGGTTCCGCTTGCGGCTAAATCCCGTGCCGCTGGACGGTCCGCGTGATCCGGCCGAACTCGCGGCGGCTGTGGGCGAGACGATCACAACCGACGGTCTGGGCGGCCCCGAGGCACTGCGGCTGTTCGACGAGGTGCTCTCCAACGCATGTGTGTCCGTCGATAACCCGCGCTATCTGGCCTTCATCCCCGCCGCCCCAACCGAGTCGGCGACACTGTTTGATCTCGTCGTCGGCGCCTCGTCGATCTACGGCGGGAGCTGGCTCGAGGGTGCGGGTGCGGTGTACGCGGAGAACCAGGCGCTGCGGTGGATAGCCGACCTGGCCGGCATGCCCGACCAAGCCGGCGGCTGTTTTGTGTCCGGCGGCACCATCGGCAACCTGTCGGCGCTGGTTGCCGCCCGGTACACCTACCTGGCCGAGCGTGGGGGCGAGCGCCCCGCACGGCTACGGATCGCAGCGACCGTCGAGGCCCACTCGTCAATCGTGTCCGCCGCGCAGGTGATGGACGTCGACATTCTCGAGGTCGCCGCCGATGATCACGGCCGATTGACGGGCAAGAACCTCGAGGCTGCGATCGCCGAGCAGGGCGACGAGGGCCTGTTCGCCGCCGTGGCGACGTCGGGCACCACCAACCTCGGCATCATCGACGATCTCGCCGGCGTCGCTGAGACCTGCGACCGCCGCGACCTGTGGATGCACGTCGATGGCGCCTACGGAGGCGCCGGTCTCGCCGCTCCATCGGTGCGCGACAGGTTCATCGGGATCGAGCGGGCCGACAGCTTCATCGTCGATCCCCACAAATGGTTGTTCGCGCCCTTTGACTGCTGCGCGCTCCTGTACCGGCGGCCCCAGCTGGCCCGTGCGGCGCATACCCAGCACGCGGGCTATCTCGACGCGATCCAGTCGGAGTCCGAATGGAATCCTTCCGACTACGCGGTGCATCTGTCGCGTCGTGCGCGGGGCCTCCCGTTCTGGTTCTCGCTGGCGGTCCACGGCACCGCCGCCTACTCGATTGCGATCGAGTCCACGCTCTCGGTGACACAGGCCGCGGCGGAAGAGATCCGCACGCGTTCCGACCTCGAACTGGTGAGCGAGCCCGAGCTGTCGGTGCTGTGCTTCCGCCGTATCGGCTGGGCTCCTGACGACTACGATCGGTGGAGTGCAGACATGCTTGCGCGGGGCTTCGCATTTGTGACCCCGACGGTGCACAAGGGCGAGACCGTGACCCGGTTTGCGATCGTGAACCCCCGCACCACCCTCACCGATATCCAAGCCATCCTGGATACGATGCGGTGAATGGCAGCCTCCCACCCCACGACTGAACCATCTCCCCAGCGCGTGCTGGTGATGAAGTTTGGCGGCTCGTCGGTCGCCGATGCCGACAAGATTCGCAGGGTGGCACAGCGGCTCGTGGCCGCACACGAGGCGGGCCGGCGCGTGGTCGGCGTGGTGTCGGCGATGGGTAAGACCACAGATCAGCTGGTCGCGCTGGCCGCCGACGTGTCACCTCGCCCCCACCCGCGCGAGATGGACATGCTGCTCTCGACGGGCGAGCGGATCTCGGCTGCACTGTGTGCAATGGCCATCGAGGATCTCGGTCACCGGGCGGTGTCACTCACCGGCTCGCAGGCGGGGATCGTGACCGACACGGTGCACACCAAGGCGAAGATCGTGGAGATCAGGCCGCGCCGGATCGAAGAGGCACTCGGGCGCGAAGAGATTGTGCTGGTCGCCGGGTTCCAGGGCGTTTCCACCGCCTACGACGTCACCACCCTGGGCCGGGGCGGATCGGATACCACCGCCGTTGCCCTGGCCGCTGCCCTGGGCGGCGATTGTGAGATCTACACCGACGTCGACGGAGTGTTCAGCGCCGATCCGCGGCTGGTCCCCGACGCGATCAAACTGGCCGAGGTATCGGCCACCGAGATGCTCGAGATGGCCGGCTCAGGAGCGCGGGTGCTGCAGCTGCGGTCGGTCGAGTTTGCCCGCAACCACAGTGTTGCTATCCATGTACGGTCAACGTTCTCCGACGCAGAGGGAACCTGGATTCGAGAGGACGGAACGATGGAAGACGCCATCATCTCCGGGATCACCCACACAACCGACGAAGCGTATGTGACGCTCACCGATGTCCCCGACAAGCCGGGTACCGCCGCGAGCATCTTCAACGCTGTCGCCGGCGCTCACATCAACGTCGACACCATCATCCAAAACGCCGTCACCCACGGTGACGCCGACGTCACCTTCTCGATCCCGACCGATGATCTGCCGCTGATGACCGACACGATCGAGGGCCTCTGCCGTGACCTGGGGCTGCATTGGCGCGTGGACGACACCGCGGCCAAGGTCAGCCTGATCGGCGCCGGCATGAAGAGCCACCCGGGTGTTGCCGCAAAGATGTTCCAGACGCTCGCCGAGAACGACATCAACGTGCGCATGATCGCGACCTCGCCGATCAAGGTGTCGTGCGTGATCCCACGTGACAAGGTGGGCGAGGCGGTGGCCGAGCTGCACTCGGCGTTCAAGGCCGAGATCGAGCTGAGCCATGGAGCGCCCGGTGTCTGATCTCAAACTCGCGGTCGTCGGAGCGACGGGCGCCGTTGGGCCCGAGGTGCTCAAGGTGCTCGAGCAACGCAACTTCCCCGCAACCGAGGTCGTGGCATTTGCGTCCGCCCGCTCCGCCGGTAAGCGGGTGGCGTACGCCGGAACGGAGCTGGAGGTGCGCGAGCTCACCGCCGATGCCCTCGAAGGTTTCGACCTCGCGCTCTTCTCGGCGGGGGCGAGCACCTCGCGCACGTTTGCTCCCGAAGCTGTGGCGCGCGGTTGCGTGGTGGTCGATAAGTCGAGTGCATACCGCATGGACCCCAACGTTCCGCTGGTCGTTCCCGAGGTCAATCCCACGGCGACCGACTCCCACAACGGCATCGTTGCGAATCCGAACTGTTCGACGATCCAGTTTGTGGCGGTGCTGAAGCCGGTGCTCGACGCGGTCGGCCTGAACCACGTCACCGTCGCGACCTATCAGGCGGTCAGCGGTACTGGAACCAAGGCGGTTGACGAGCTCGCCGCACAGACCCGTGCCGTGATGGCGGGCGAGCCGGTCGAGACCAACGTCTACCCGCGACAGATCGCGTTCAACGCGCTGCCCCACTGCGACGTGTTCGACGCCGACGGCAACACCCAGGAAGAGACCAAACTGATTCGCGAAACGCGCAAGATCCTGTCGCTGCCCGAGCTTGCGATCTCGGCCACCTGCGTCCGGATCCCCGTCAACCGCGGCCATTCCGAGGCGGTCTGGATCGAGACGGCCGACCCGCTGTCTGCCGACCACGCTCGCGAGCTGCTGTCACGAGCACCGGGCATCACGGTGGTCGACGATCCGTCCACCAACCAGTATCCGACGCCGCTCGACTCAGACGGCCAGGATCAGGTGTTGGTCGGCCGGATCCGGCGCGACGAATCGCGCCCGAACGGTCTCGCGCTGTGGATCGTCGCCGACAACCTGCGCAAGGGCGCAGCGACCAACGGCGTCCAGATCGCCGAGGTCATGGTCCAGCGCGACCTGGTACGCGTGCCGGGGGCAGCGGCCGCCTAGGTATGCAGCATCGCCGAGGCATCCTGTGCCCCGTGTGCCTCGGTGAGGTACGCAGAGGGGTCTGTGATCATCATGGCCTGTGGTCGCCTCACCAGCTCCTCACGATTCTCGACCGCCGAAACGCGATCCGCCACACATGGCATCCGTTCACTCCGATACTCCATGCCTGCCCGCGGTGCCTCGGTGAGGTGGCCGAGGGTCGATCCGGATACGAGTGCGTCGACCACGACGGGCACGGACCGTTTCAGCTCGACGAGCTGCTCGGCCCCAGCGCCCAGCGTGACGGCGCGGTCGAGCGCGAGCGACTCGCCCGCGCCCGCGAGCGAAAGCGCGATGCCCAACCGGCGATTGCGCTGCCCGCGATCCACCTGCCCAACGTGACCCATATCAGCCGCATCGCCGCCGGCGGGGCAGTGATCATCACCACCCTCTACTTTCTCGCGCGTTAGGTCACCCGCGTCGCGGAGATCGGAGGGCTGGTGGGTTGAGGCGACCCGCCGGCCGGCTCGACGGTCACCGCCACGGTGTCACCGGGATGGGCCACGGTGGCGAGATCGACACTGGTGCGGCCACCGGAGAAGAGACCGGCCGAGATCGGCTTGCCTCCAGGCGGGATCACCCAGGCCTGGTAGGTCTTGCCGCTCGGCGCCGACGAGGCGTTGGCCTCGAGTGTGGCCTGGCCGTTGGCGTCGATGAACACGGTGCCAACGTGGGGCAGCGCCGCACTGGTCGCGCTGCCGTAGATGGTGTCACGTGTGTCGGTGAGCGAGTTTCGCAACGACACGTTCCACGCCACCAGCGCGATCACGGCCACCGCGAGCACAGGCGCGGCGATCCGCGCGAACCGGGGCCACCACCCCGGTGATCGCGAGCCATCCCGTTTTGGCGAAGGCTCGGCGGCGACCACCGCAGGCCGTGAGACGGTCTGCGGCTCGGACTCGATCGCGGCCATCAAGCGATCGCGCACGGCCGGCGGGGCCGGCACCGGCGGCGCCGACAGCGCCAGCATCGAGACGGCCTGTTCGGCGTCGCGGAGCTGAGCCATGCAACCCGGACAGGTCGCCGTGTGGGTTTCAACCCGGGCCGACTCCTCGGCGTCGAGCGCTCCCAGGACGTGGGCGGGAATCAGTTCGTCGACGTGGTCGTCCACTGATCCTCCCCCGTCCATCCGGTCTCTTCGAGTGCGGCTCGCAGCGCCTTGAGCGCGGCGAAGGTGCGGCTCTTGATCGTTCCCATTGGCACCGACAGCATGTCGGCCAGCTCGGACTGCGTGTAGCCCCCGAAATAGGCGAGTTCGATCACTTCGCGATGCGCCGCCGGGAGCTTTGCCATCGCCTCACGTATCTGGCCGCGTGCCGCCGACAGGTGCGCGAGCTGGTCGGGGGCGGGGTCGGTACTGGGGGCATCGTGTTCGGGGTCGAGCTGGTCGGCACGCCGGCGCTGCTCGCGGCGAACGAGATCGACGGCCTTGTTATGAGTCATTGTCAGAATCCATGTCGAAGCTTGTCCCCGTTCGGGGTCGAATGATGCCGCGTTCTTCCAGACTGCCAGAAACGCATCCTGCACCACATCCGCCGCGAGATCACGGTCTCGCACGATCCGTACCGCCAACGAATACGCCGGGTCGCCGTAGCGGTCGTACAATTGTGCGAACGCCCCCCGGTCGCCCTCGCGCACCCGAGCGAGCAACTCGCGATCCGACGGAAGCCCTGTTTGAGACGCTCTTTGACTATCGTTTTCGGTCATTCGCCTGAGGTCGTAAACCGGTTCAGCGCAACGCGGGAGTCGGCTGGGGGAGCGCCAGCCGTGCCTTGAGTCGCTCCAGCCGGCTGGCTTCGGGGGAGGATTCGAGCGTTCGCAGGTCGAGCCGCATAAGGGCGATTCTGCCCGCTGTGCGGGTGGGTATAAACCCAAAGTCTGCCAGGAAGTCTTGCGGAAAGATCGTGCGATGGCGAATGAACCGTGTCGGAAACGACTCGCGCGGCGGGTAGTCGTACCCAAAGCCCTCCAGCGCCGGCCAGCCGCGATCGTTGCAGTCGCCGATGGCGGCGAGAACGAGGCTCTGTAGTACCCAGGGGCTGTTGACGTCGATCAGATACGCGCAGGTGATGACCACCGCGTCGCGGGCGGGTGGGCCGGCGGGCATCGTGGCCGCACGCGGGAAGGCCGGCGCCGGCCCATATTGGATCAAACCACTCACGCCGCCGTCCTCGCGGTACACCTTCCCCCAAGGACCGAACTCGCGCTCGGTCTCCTCCATGAACCGGTCGCGATCCATCGGCTCTCGCCCCGGCCGGGTCTGCCACCACATGCACCGTTTGCACGGGGCGGGCGCCTCGCCCACAGTGGCACCGGTGAGATGATCGATTCGCGAGACCATGAATCAGTTCCCGGGGACCGCAACGTCGTCGATAACGACCGTGACCTCGCCCACGTTCAGCTCCGTCATCGCGACCAGTGAGGTTCGCACAGCCTCCTGCACCCGTTCGGCGAGGTCGGGCAGCAGCACTCCCCAGTCAGCCACCAGCCGCAACTCGACTCGGATGCGATCACCATCGGAGATCACCTTCAGGCCCCGGGGCGGCCGTTCCTCGCTCAATCGCCGATCGAGCCCACCCAGAAGTCCGTCGGAGATGCCGGCGACGCCCTCGACCTCCCTGGCGGCCGCGGCCGCGTAGGTGGCGATCACAGCATGTGAGATGTGGGCCGACGCCGAGGGCGAGTGAACCGACTCGATCGGGTCGGCGGAGGGGTCTGCCATGGTGTTCGAGTATACGACCGTCAGGCCGGGTGTAACCGCAACAGGCACGCCTCGGGACGGGCCAGAAACCGAAACGGCAGCAGCGTTGTGCCCGTCCCGCGAGAGACGACCACGGTGGTTTCGCCGTGGTGAATCACGCCTTCTTCAAACACCCACCGGTTGTGTGAAAGCCGGCGTTTGCCGTGTATCGTCGGGATACAGATCTGGCCGCCGTGGAGGTGCCCCGAGAGCACCAGCGAGCATGTCCCCGCCGGGATCCGCAGGGCGATGTCGGGGAAGTGTGCGAGCAGGATCCGAAACGCACTGGAATCAGTGAACAGCGTTTCTGCGGGTTTGCCACCCTCGCCCAGCCAGGCTTCGGCGTCGGAGCCGGCCACCTCGATGGTGACGCCTGAGTGCGTCAACTTCACGCTTCGGTCGCGCAGGAGATCGACCTCGGCCGGGCTCCAGTCATCGATCACGACCGGGCGGGAGAAGGGATCGTTGGTCGAAGCCACCTCGTGGTTCCCGGTAACCGCATACATCCCAAGCGGGGGCCGCAGCCGCGCGAGTTCGACGCGCACGGCATGCTCGGCACGCGGGTGGCTGACGACGTCACCCGTGACCGCGACCAGGTCGGGTCGAACGCGGACGCCGAAGTCGACCGCTTTTCGCAATGCCCGCATGTTGAGCGACGGCGTCCCCACGTGGAAGTCGGACAGGTGCAGGATGCTCAGGCCGTCCAGCGCCGGTGGGAGGGCGACGACCGGCACCTCGAGAGTGCGGGCGCGCAGCCACTGCGATTCGAACAGTCCCCACGCGCCGAGTCCGACCGCCGCAGCCGCGGCGTCGGCTGCAAGCCGCGAAGCTCTAGTCGCCACGCACGCTGTCGAGCTCGTCCCGCAACCGCCGGCGGGCGGCGGTGATGCGCTCCTTCAGCACAGCGGTGCGATCGGCGTCGCTGGAATGGCCATTCCCAGAAGCCGGGACACCTTCGTCACGGTCGTAGAGGTAGTGCGCGACCGCGGCGACCGCGGCTGCCAGCACTGCAATTTTCACCAAGCGCGACATGCCGCTCCAGTGTAGTTGATTGATCCGCGGATGTTCACTGACAGGCGCTCCAGAGGCCCCGGCCGGCAACCGCCGCGGCGCTCTCGAGTGCCGAGTATTCGGAGGCGTGGGCGACATTGGGGGGAATCGAAAGCGTGCGGGCATAACCAAGCTGGAGCAGCCGCCGCTCGACCGACTGACCGCGGACGAACACGTAGGCGAGGTAACGACCGTACTTGTCGTGGGTGACCTGGTCGTACACCAGCGTGACAGGCTGACCTGTCAGCCAGTGCTTCATGAACGCCGAGGCCTGCGGGCCGTAGCAGCCGACCGGCCGGTTTGGGTCGACGGTCTCGGGCGTATCGACACCGATCAGGCGCACATCCTGCGACCGGCCACCGGCCGACACGTAGATGGTGTCGCCGTCCACGACACGCGAGACGGTGCCGTGGGTGATGGGAGCACCACCAGATCGCATCTGGTGATAGACGACCGTCGCTCCGAGAAGCACGGCCAAGGCGATGACGGGAAGGGCTCGTTTCATGGGGACGACCGTAGCCCCGCCGACCGTCATGTGTCTGAAACGACAGGTGACAGGTTGGACGCGACTTTCCCGACATCAAGGTACGACCGACCCGCCGCATACAATTCTTGGCCCTATGAAGCTCCTCCACATCGCCGACATCCATCTCGATCGCGTCTTTCGTAGCGCCGAGACCCGGCACGACGCGGATCGTCGCCGGGCGGAGCTGCGCGACGCGCTTCGACGAGCGTTGACGGTGGGTCGAGACGAGTGCGTGGACGCGGTCTGCATCGCCGGTGACGCCTACGAGCACGACTTCGTGCGAGAGGACACGGTCGAGTTTCTCCGCGACCAGCTCGCGGGCGTTGGGGTACCGGTGTTGGTGAGCCCCGGAAACCACGATCCGTACCTGCCGGGATCGGTGTGGCAGCGCACGCTGTGGCCCGACAACGTGCACGTTTTTACCCAGGATCGGATCGAGCCGTTCGCGCTGGATCTCGAGGTGACCGTGTGGGGCGCCGCCTTCACCGCCAAGCACTGCTCGACCAATGCGATCGCCGACTGGCAAGCGCCGAACGACGGCGGCACCCACGTCCTTCTGATCCACGGCGCACTCACCGGCGAGCAGTGGGCGGACGATCCCGGGCACCGCCCGCTCACCCGTGATCAGCTACGTGCCACCGGGGCAAAGTTCGCGATGCTCGGGCATTTTCACGACGGTCGCGGTGATGACTTCCTGCTCTACCCGGGCTCACTCGAGCCACTCGGCTGGGGCGAGCGGTTCGGCACTCACGGCGCTGCGGTGATCGACGTTCAGGGTAACGGCGCGGTGTCCTGGGAGTTCCACGAGATCGCCCGCCGGCGCTACGCCGAGCAGACCATCGACGTTTCCGGGGCCACCACCTCCACCCAGATCGAGACCTCAATAGCGACAGCCGCCGCCGGATTCACCGCCAGTTCGCTGCGCGTGATCTTGCAAGGCGAGGTCGAGCCGACCTGCGAGATCGACCCTCGGCTGCTGTCTGAGAGGTGTCGCGGCGGGCTGGCCGAGCTCGTGGTGGTCGACCACACGCGGCCCGCCTACGACCTCGATGCCATCGCCCGCGAGGGCTCGGTACGCGGACGGTTTGTGGCCCGCATGCTGGCATCCGACGACCCGCTGGCTCCCGACGCAGCGATCGCCGGTCTCCGTGCGATGGACGGCCACGCGGAGTTGGTTGCATGAAGGTCACGACCCTCCGAGTACAGGGGTTTGGGCGGCTCCGCGACCGCGAGTTCAGATTCGGACCGGGACTCACGATCGTGCACGGGCCCAACGAGTCGGGAAAGTCGACGATGCACGCCGCACTCTCGGCCTCGATCTTCGGCCTGGTGCCCGGTGGCCGCCGATCTCCCAAACACACGCTGGTGATCGAGCGACATCGCCCGTGGCACGGTGACCGGTATGCGGCCACCGTCGAGTTGGAACAACACGACGCCCGCCGGCTCCGGCTCGACTGGGATCACGAGAAGCAGCGGTTTGCAGTCATTGACGCGACCACCGGAGCCGACCTCAGCTCCGGCCACGGTGCGGGAACAAATGCCGATGTGCTCAGCGAGACGCTGTATGGGGTCGGCCGCGATGTCTACCTGCGGATCGGATCCGTCGGCCAGGAGGAGCTTGCCGAGATCGCCACCGACGCGACCGGCGTCCGCGAGGCGATCGAGCGCGCCGCCGGCCAGTCGCAGGCCGACTCGGGGAGTCAGGCGGCGATCGATCGACTGCGCGGGCGTCGAAAGGAGCTGGTCGGCCTCAATCGAAACCCCGCCAACGCCCTGCCCCGGGCGGAGGCCTCGGTGTCACGTCTTCGAGCCGAGCTCAGCGACGCACTCGGCGCACGAGCCGAGGCCGAGCAGCTGTCGGCCGAACGCGACGAGGCGGCTGACCAAACGCAGGCGCTCGATCGCCGCATCCGTGGTCTCGAGTTTGCCCTCGAGGGCGCTCGGTGGCGATCGTTGCGGGCGACCGTCGAGCGCGCCGAGCGCATGGATAGCGAGCTGCAAGCGGCGACGGCGGTGGTTCAACGCTCGGTGGCTGTCGCTGACTTCCATCCGATTCCGGGAATCGACGGCGCACGCGAGCGCTACGACCACCTGCGTGCCGAGCAGCTGCGGATCGAACCGCGGCGAGTCGAGGCCGAGCGCGAGCTCGAGGCGCTGCGGTCGCCGCTGATCGACGCCTCGGAAACCCCCACCGGCGGCCCGTCTCGAGCCGGCTGGATCGTCGCTGCGGCGGGGGCAATCGCAGTCGCAGCCGGACTCGTGGCCTCAATCATCGTCGCCGTAATTGGCGTGGCTGCCGTGGTCGTCGGAGCCGGCCTGGCCACATCGGCGCGCCGTGCCGACGACGCGCGTCGCGAGCAGCTTCGAGAGGCCCGCCAGTCGGCGGCCGCCGAACGTCACGAACGGGCGACGCGGTATGAGGTCGAGCTGGCCAAGATCGCGACGGTCGAAAGCGAGTTCGAGGCAACCCGCGATCGCCTCGCCGAGATGCTCGACTCCGTCGATGCCGACCCCGATGAGCTCGCGGAGGCGCTGGCCACCTACGACGCGCGGGTGCGCGCTCATGCCGGGCGGGTCGAAGCCGAGCGACGCCGAGAGCAGGCTGAGGCCGAACTCTCGAGGCTCCTGGACGGAGGCAGCCTCGAGCAGGCACAGACCCGCTGCCTGGAGCTGGAGCGCTCGCTCAACGGTCACCGCAACGCGGCGGGCGCCGATCGCGATCCGGCTGACATCGAGGCCGAGCTCACGCGTCTGCGTGCCCAGAGCCAGCACATCGCGGTTCGCCAGAGCGGACTGGTCGCGACGGCCGCCGAACGGCTGCGGCTGGTGCCTGACGCCGGGGCGCTGCAGGAACAGCTCGACGCCGCCGAGGAAGAGGTGCAGCGACTTCAGCGCGCGGAGTCAGTCCTGAAGCTCGCCGAAGACGAACTGCGAGCCACGATGACCGAGACCTACCGGGACTTCGCACCCCGCCTGAACGCCGCGCTCGAACGAAACCTCGAGCGGGCGACCAATGGCCGCTACCGCAAGGCATACGTCGCCGACGACCTGTCGGTGCGGCTGGAAGCTCCCGAGACGGGGGCAGTGGTCGACCTCGCCCAGGTCTCGACCGGCACTCAGCGGCTGGTCTACCTCGTCCAGCGGCTCGAGCTGGTGCAGCTGATCGCGCCGGCCAGCGAACCGCTGCCGGTACTGCTCGATGAGCCCTTCGCCCACCTGGATCGCGAGCGTCTGCGCGCCGCGCTGGGGGTGCTGGCCGACCTGGCGGCCGATCGCCAGATCATCGTGTTCACGACCCAGGCCGAAGCCGCCGACCTCGCCCCAGCCAACACCACCACCCTCACCCTTGAATAAATGGTGCCAGGCACCATTTATTCACGTGCGTGGTTGTTGCGTCTTTCGTGACAGGTTGGTTGGTCAGGCGCGCTGGACGAGTGGGTAGGGGCCGCCGGTCTTTCGCAGTGTGCCGGCGGCGATCAGATCGTCAATGGCCGCCATCACGTCGTCCTGGGTCATGTGCACGAGCTCGCCATAGCTCGTCAGCTTGTCGTGGCCGGCGCCCTTGAGCGCCTTCGCGGTCGAGCCCCGCAGGATTGCGGTCAGCCGAGAGCGTCCAACCGCGCCGTTGGTCTCGTCCACGGCCAGGATCACCGCCGCAGTCACGTCAACTCCCGGGATCACCGTACGAGCCGCCGCGCCGTGGCCGTCACAGCACACCTCCGCCGGCCGCTC
The DNA here is from genome assembly GCA_963708725.1 of uncultured Actinomycetes bacterium. Lineage (GTDB taxonomy): Bacteria > Actinomycetota > Thermoleophilia > Gaiellales > JAICJC01 > CAVPTL01. Next base: position 122,888 of record CAVPTL010000008.1, read on the forward strand.
AGACGGCTCGTCACCAAAGTAGCCAAGCAGTACCTTGCGCCGGCAGCCGTCAGTGGTCGCGTAGGCATCGATCGCCTTGAGCCGGTCCCACCGCTGTCGCTCCACTCGCCGTCCGGCGATAACGCCCGCCGCGACATGCTTGGGCGAGAGCCGCGGCGACGCCAGCCGGCCGGACACATGCCCCGAGGGCGCGGGAAACAGCTCGAGCGCACCCGCCCGCTCGAGCACGGCCAGCGCCACCCGCGGCTCATCTCCCGGGAGATCCCGGTCGGACGAGGCAAACAGACCTTCGGGGGACGCCACCCCGGCGAGTGACCGGTGCATCCCGGTGAGGTCACCCGGCGACAGCTTGGCCCGGTTGATGAAGTACACGATCAGGCCCTTGTCGGCGGGGCTGTACAGCAGTGTGCATCGGGCCGAGAGCCCGTCGCGACCGGCGCGACCCGCTTGCTGGTAGTACTCCTCGGGCGAGGCGGGGAGCGTCCAGTGCACGACCGAGCGCACGTCGGCCTTGTCGATCCCCATCCCAAACGCCGTGGTCGCTGCAACCACCTCGAGCTCGCCATCGAGGAAGCCGCGCAGCGTCTTGGAGCGCGCGTCCTGAGTGAGGCCGGCGTGGTACGGCTCGGCCTTCACGCCCGCGGCTCGCAGCCGATCGGCAACCTCGACACACGTCTTTCGCCGGCCGCAGTAGACGACCGCCGGCAGTCGATCGGGCTCGCGTAGGAGCGAGGCCAACACCTTGGTCTTGCCCGCGTCGCCGGCGACTCGAATGACTTCGAAAAACAGGTTTGCACGATCGAACCCGGTGCTCGGAGTGGCGGGGTTTCGCAGACCCAGCGCCGCCACGATGTCCTTGGCAACCCGGGGCGTTGCAGTCGCTGTGAGGGCAATTGTGGGCGGCGATCCCAGCCGCTCGCGGACGTCGGCCAAGCGGCGGTAGTCGGGCCGAAAGTCGTGGCCCCACTCCGACAGGCAATGGGCCTCGTCCACCGCCAGCCGGGAGACGTTGGTGGCCGCGAGCGCGTCGAGGAAGCGCCGCGAGGAGAAGCGCTCGGGCGCGACATACACCAGCCGGGTGCGCCCCTCTCCGATGCGATCAAGCGTTGCGCTGATCTGCTCTCGTGACATGCTGGAGGCGAGCATCTCGATCCCGTCGAACCCGCGTGCGACCAGAGCGGCGTGCTGATCCTGCATCAGCGCGATCAGGGGAGAAACGACGACGGTCAATCCCGCGCCGACCACCGCGGGAAGCTGGTAACAGAGCGACTTGCCCGAGCCGGTCGGCATGATCGCAAGCACGTCGCGACCCTCGAGCACAGCCTCGACGGCCTCGCGTTGACCCGCGCGAAACTCGGTGAAGCCAAACCGCGTTCGCAGCTCACTGTCGATGTCGATCGCCGTGATGCCCACGTCATGCAGTGTGGCAGACGCGGTGGACCGAAGACGGGTTACACGGGCACGTGGTCGGGTTCGACACCGACCGTGGCGCGATCGCGGCGATCGTCGTACAACCACCGGGTCGCGATGACCCCGAGAACCCCAACCGTGGCCACCGCAGCGTACGTGAGCCGGGCGGCGCCGATCACCTCGGGCACATGCGCCCCGACGTGCTCGGAGGCGGCCACCTCATGCGCCGAAAGCGAGGCTGCAAAGACGATTCCCGCGACCGCTGCGCCCACTCCTGAGCCAATCTGACGCGTCAACGGAACCGTCGACGTCGCCTGACCCTCGCGGCCCTCGACCTTGTCCGCCAGCACCGCAGCAAACAACGCCGGGCTGGCGATGCCCATCCCGAGTCCCGACACCGCGTAGGCCAGGATCACGAGTGGCGCTCCCCCGAACGGAAGTGCCATCACGACCGTCGCGACCACCGTCGTGGCGGTCCCGAGCATGACCTGAGATCTGGTGCTGAGGTTGATCCGTGCCGCGCCCATCGACCCGCTCGTCCACCCGATGGTACACAGCAGCAGCGCGATACCGACGACCGTCACTCCGTGGTGAAATCCGACCTGGAGCTGGAGCGGCAGATACGTCTCGGCGCCGAGAAACACGACCCCGGCCGCGAACGCCGAGACGTTGGCGGCAATCGCATTCGCGGAGTGGGTGAATATCGGATTCGGCGTGCGCCGTTCGAACCACACGAAGGCGACGGCGGCGAGGATCCCCGTCGGAATCAACACCGCGACCGGAATCGAGTCGTGGGACGCGGCCAAAAGCGAGCCCACGATCACCCCGAGCAGCAGCGGGCCGATCCAGTTGATGGGCGTGCGCGCCGCGACCCGCTCGACCGGGCGATCACGGCGAAGCGCCAGCCGCGCCGCCCAGGCGACGATCGCAATCAGCGGCAGATTCACCCAGAACACCCACCGCCAGCCGACGGTCGAGGTCAGGATCGCGCCGAGCAAGGGCCCGATCAGCGCGGATACTCCCCACATCGCGGCGTTGATCCCAAACGCGCGTGGCCGCAGGGCGTCAGGGACCCGAATCGCGAACAGCGCGAGCGGCACGGCGAACATGAACCCCGCCCCGAGTCCGAGGATGGCGCGAGACAACGTGACGACCGGCATCGTGGTGGCGAGGCCACCGACCACGTTTGCGATCGCAAACAACGAGCACGCGATCGCAAAGCTCACACCCGCTCCCGATCGATCGATCACCGCGCCGGCAATCGGGAAGGTAATCGCGACGGTAACGCTCGTGGCTCCCACCGTCGCGGCGATCAACCCAACACCGCCGATGTCCTCGGCGGCGGTTGGCAATGCCGTGGTCACCATCAGCGCGTCGAGCGATCCCAGGAATGTCGCCCCCAGAGCAGCCACCATCAGGGCGCGGTACGGCGACCGAAACAGCGCGGCGTAGCTCGGGGTCATCGGGCCTTCAGAGATCTACTGCGTGGCGTAGATCTTGTCGGTTGCCGGATATGCCTTGGTGATATGACGCTTGAACTGAAGCTCGTCATAGGTGAGGCCGGCAGCGGCGCCGACCAGCTGCGCCAGGTGAAAGATCGGCATGTCGAACTGGATGTCGGCCTCCTTCGAGGCCTTACCCTGCCACGCGTCCAGGGAGAGATGGCAAAGCGGACACGGGGTCACCATCGCGTCGGCCCCGGCGGCCTTGGCCTCGGCAAGTGGCTGGATCAGCTCACCCAGGGCGACCTCCTCGCGTGCGAGCACGATCGGGAAGCCGCAGCACTTGATCTTGGACGGGTAGTCGACCGGTATTGCGCCGCAAGCCTCGATGATGCGCTCGAGCGACTGGGGCCGATCGGGATCCTCGAAGCCCAGGATCTTGGAGGGCCGAAGGATCTGGCACCCGTAGAACGGCGCAATCTTTACGCCTTCGAGCGGGCGGTGAGCGATCTCCTTCAAGCGCTCGTAGCCTTCGCCCTCGGCGATCTCCCAGAGCAGATGGCGAACCTCGACGGTGCCGTTGTACGCGGCGGCTCCAACCTCACGCAGGTTCTTGTTGATCCGCTCGCGCAGCTCCGGGTCTGCCTTCAGCTTGAGGTCGGCCTGACGGAGGTTGAGCGTGCACACGTTGCAGATCGTGAGCAGCGTCTTTTGCTCGAGCTGCTCGGCCTGGCCCAGGATCCGGGCATTGAGATGCAGGTAGTACTCGGGCCGTGCCTCGTGGATGTCGCCGGCGCCACAGCAGGTGAACCCGGGAATGTCGACGAGCGAGAACCCGAGTTTCTCGGCGACCGCGCGGGTCGAGGTGTCGAGCTCCTTCTGAGACAGGCTCGCCAGGCACCCAGGGTAATAGGCATAACTTGAGTTCACGCGTCCTGCTCTCTCTCGATTGTGACTCCCTGCCGCTTGGCCTCGCGCTCGGCTTCCTCGATCGGCTTGAGCAGCTTGTGCAGCTTTCGCACCTCGTCGAGCTTCTTGGCGCGATGTGGCTTGAGCGGGTTGGGCACCTTGCCAGACTTGGCCATCTGCATCGCGAACTTGATGTCCATCGCCTGCTTCGGCGAGCTGTACGGCACCAGCGCGGTCTCGAGCAGGTAGCCCGTCATCCGGCTCGACACGTCGAACACCTGGGCATGTCGGGCACCGCCGTCGGAAAGCATCCCCTCGGAGTAGATCTCGGCGCCGAGCTTGGCGATGGCATCCCGTGGATCCACGCCCTTGGGACAGCGCTGGTTGCAGAAGTAGCAGCGGGTGCAGTCCCACACGCCGTGCTTCCCGTTGAGCGTCCGCAGCCGGTCCTTGCGCCCACGGTCGCGAACGTCGCCGACGAATCGCGCCGCCTTGGCGAGCGCCGCCGGCCCCATGAAGTCGGGATCGACCTCCATCGAGTTGCACTCCGAAACGCAGCACCCGCACTGGATGCAGAGCGCCTCCTTGAAGATCCGGTCGAGTTCCTCCTGCTGGATCCGCCACTCCTTGGCGGGCGGATCGTCGTCCTCGACCAGGTAGGGCTTGATCGAGCGAAACTTCTCCCAGAACGGCTCCATGTCGACGACCAGATCCTTGACGACGGGCAGGTTGCCCATCGGCGAGATCACCGGCACCTCGCCCGCTTCGACCACGGGGGCCATCGGCGTCTTACAGGCCAGCACAGCGGCGCCGTTCATCCGCATGCCACACGAGCCGCAGACTGCCATCCGACAGCTCTTGCGGTACGTGAGCGACCCGTCTTGCTCGTCCTTGATCTGGTCGAGGCAATCGAGCAGCGTGGCCGTCTCGGGAGCGTCCACGGTGAACTCGTCGACACCGGTCTCGCCGGTGTCGGGGTTACTGCGATGGATCTTGAGGGTGACTTCCATGACGCTCCTAGTAGCTGCGTACCGCCGGCTGATGCTCGGTGATGGTGACGGGCTTGTAGTCGAGCTTGACCTGACCACCGTTCTGGTGCCAGGCAAGCGTATGCCGTAGCCAGTTCTCGTCGTCTCGGTCGGGATAGTCGAGCCGGCTGTGGGCGCCGCGGCTCTCGGTGCGGGCGATCGCCCCGGTGACGAGGCAGTCGGCCATCTCGAGCATCGAGCCCAGCTCGATGGCCTGGATCAGGTCACTGTTGAAGGTCGTGCCCTTGTCCTGGACGATGATCCCGGCGGCGTAACGCTCGCGCAGCTCTTCAACCGTGGCCTTGCACGCGTCGAGCTTCTCGGCGGTGCGGAAGATGCCGGCGTTGTCGTACATCGCGTCGGCGAGCTCCTGGCGAATCGCCCGGGGCCGCTCACCGTCGAAGTTGTAGAGCATCTCGCGGATCCGCTGTTCGGTGACACGCACCGCCGACGGCGAGAACACTCCCGGAAGGCCGTTCTGGCGCAGATCCTGGGCCGCGGTTGCGCCTGACCGGCGACCGAAGACGATCGTCTCGAGCAACGAGTTTCCACCGAGACGATTGGCACCGTGCACCGACACGCAGGCGCACTCGCCGGCGGCGTACAGCCCGGGCATGATGGTGCGCCCGTCGACATCGGTATCGATCCCGCCCATGTGGTAGTGGCTACCGGGGCGCACCGGAATCGGCTCCTCGATGGGATCGACTCCGGCGTAATCCATTGCGAGCTCGCGTGACCCGTGCAGCCGCTCGTTGATCCGCTTGGCACCGAGGTGGGTGAGATCGAGCAGCACGCATCCGTCGACCCCACGGCCCTCATCGATCTCGGTCTGCTCGGAGCGCGACACGACATCGCGCGAGGCCAGCTCGACGGCGTTGGGCGCGTAGTTGAACATGAACCGCTCGCCCTCGGCGTTGCGGAGGTATCCGCCCTCGCCGCGACAGCCTTCGGTGATCAACACGCCGTTGGCCTTGAGCGTCGTCGGGTGAAACTGCATGAACTCCATGTCTTTCAGCGGCACGCCGGCGCGCCACGCCATCGACATGCCGTCGCCGGTGCAGGCGTACGCGTTGGTGGTGCCGCGATAGATCCGCCCGAGGCCGCCGGTCGCGAGAATCACCGCGCCGGCCTCGACGCCCTGAACGCCGCCGTGCATGAGATCCCACGCGGTCACCCCGACGCAGCGCTCGCCGTCGGTGACCAGGTCGAGCGCAAACCACTCCTCGTAGACGGTGACACCGCTCTTGACGAGCTGCTCGTAGAGCACGTGGAGCAGCACGTGGCCGGTGATATCAGCGGCGTAGCAGGTGCGCGGCGCGCCGCCGGCACCGAAGGGGCGCTGGGCGATGCGGCCGTCCTCGGTGCGCGAGAAAATCGCGCCCATGTGCTCGAGCTCGTAAATATCCCCGGGCCCCTCGGCACACATCACCGCGATCGCGTCCTGGTCGCCGAGGTAGTCGGAACCCTTGACCGTGAAGAACGTGTGGTTCTCCGGGCTGTCTTCACCGGCGTTTCCGAGCGCAGCGTTGATGCCGCCCTCGGCGGCGCCGGAGTGGCTGCGGGTGGGATGCAGCTTGGAGACGACACCGACGTCAGCCCCATACCGAGCGGCCTCGATTGCAGCGCGCATGCCCGCAAGCCCCGCGCCTACCACCACCACGTCGTGACGAACCATTCCACCTCCGCAAAGTACCGCGCCAACGGCGCCCAAAAGCAGCCTACCAAGCGGGGTGACGGGTCGCCGCAGGCCGGGGTTTGTGACACGGCGCATTCCGCGCTCGGCGGGGTATTCTGGGGTAGACTGGCGGCACGTTTGTGGGTCCGCAGGAATCGTTGAACGGGGGAGTACCCTTGGCGAAGATGGTGTTTGCACTGCCGGAGGCGCGTGCTGTTTTGCGCAGCCTTCCGCAATCCGAGCTTCACGCGTTGGCGGCGCTGCAAGCGACTGCCCGCCTCACCGACTATGGCGCGGTCAACATCCAGACACAGGTGCTGGCGCGCTCGAAGGGGTCGACGTACATCGTCTCCGACGATCCCGACGGTGAGCCCCACCAGGCGATCACCCGCGATGAGTGGGAGCGCGTATCGACCGCACAGGATGAGTTCATCGCTGCCCAGGAGATGGTGCAGGTCGACGGCTATATCGGAAACGATCCCGAGCGCCGGGTGCCCGCCCGCCTGTACATCGAGAGCCGCAACGTCAACATCGCCGGGATGCAGGACGTCCTCTACTTCCCTCATGAGGAGTCCGAGCCGTTCGAGCCCGAGCTGCTCGTGATCTACACGCCCAACCTCGAGATGCCGGGCTACCCGGACGACCGTCTGATCGCGGTCAACCTCGACCTCAATGTCACCAGGGTGTTCAACTCCGACTACTTCGGTGAGTCGAAAAAGGGCGGCCTGCGGATGTGGAACAAGCTGGTCTATGACCGCGGCGGGTTGGCGCTGCACGCCGGCTGCAAGGTGATTCCGACCGACTCGGGCATCAAGACCGGCCTGATCGTCGGCCTCTCGGGCACCGGCAAGACCACCACCACGTTTACCCGCCAGAACGGTTCACTGCCGGTGCAGGACGACTTCGTCGCCTGGTGGCCCGATGGACGGGTATCGGCCACCGAGGCCGGCTGCTTCGCAAAGACGTTCGCGCTGGGCCCGAAGGACGAGCCCACGATCCACAGCGCGGTGACAAAACCCGAGGCCTATCTCGAAAACGTGTCGATGGACGATTCCGGCGCGGTCGATTTCTTCGACGAGAGCTACACCAAGAACGGCCGGGCGGTGTTCTCGTTCAACGTGATCGAGGCGGCCGACGCGACCGTGATCGAGGCGGCCGACTTCCTGCTGGTGTTGAACAAGAACGAGAACGTGATTCCGGCGGTCGCCAAGTTGGAAGGCCCGCAGGCGGCGGCGTTCTTCATGCTCGGCGAGACCACCGGCACTGCGGCTGGAGGCAGTGACGAGGAGGGCAAGTTTCTGCGCGTGCCCGGGACAAACCCGTTCTTCCCGATGCATCACGACCACCAGGGCAACCGCTTCCTCGAGCTGCTGGAGCAAAACCCGATCGACGTGTACGTCATGAACACCGGGCGGGTCGGCGGCAAGGACACCGTCGAGGGCTCGAAGAAGGTGCGGATCCCACATTCGTCCGCGATCGTCGAGGCGATCGCCGAGGGCACGATCGAGTGGGAGGTCGACCCCGACTTCGGCTACCTCGTGGCGGCTCGCGTGCCCGGCATCGACACCGACGACATCGACATCCTGCAGCCGCGGCGGCTGTACACGGCAACCGGCCGGGCCGACGAGTACGCCCAGCGGGTCGCGCAGCTCAAGGCGGAGCGGGCCGAGTTCCTCTCGCAGTTCCCGAGTCTCTCGCGCGAGATCGTGGATTCGGTGAGGTAACCGACCGCTTGCCGCCATCCGAGACCAAAGTCGCCGTCCAGCGGGCGGCGCGCGGATTCGAGGCCGTCGTCAACGGGCACGACGCCGATCGCCAGCACGACCGCTTCTCGGCCGAGTTCGCCGAGCGTGACGACGATCTGCAACCGCTGCTGAAGCAGACTGAACGGGCCGAGCTGATCGGCACGGTCGGCACCAGGACACTCCTGCGGTTGGAGCTGGCCGAGGGCGAGACCAACGTCGTGGAACTCCTGTGGCGCGACTACGACGGCACCTGGCTGATTCATGACTGCCGGGTGTTCAGCCTCATCCCCGGCATCTAGCCATAACCGGGAAAGTGCCTCCAAAAGAGGATTTTCGCGGATTTCGGGGTATCGTTTAAGCCCTACTAGCGGCAACTGCGAGGAATTCACGCGATGGCACCCCCACGAGCGATCTGGACCGGCAGCATCTCCTTCGGCCTGGTCAATGCGCCAGTGCGCATGTACACGGCAACCAGCGAGAAGACGCTTCGTTTCAACCAGCTGCATCAGACCGACGGCGGCCGCATCGGCTACCAGAAGGTCTGCAAGGTCGACAACGAGGTCGTTCCCGCCGACGAGATCGTGCGCGCCTACGACGTCGGCGGCGGGGAATTTGTCGAGGTCACCGACGAAGACTTTGCCTCGGCCGCCGAGGCCAGCCACCGCACCATCACCATCCACGACTTCGTGCCCGCCGATCAGATCGACCCGATCTACTTCGAAAAGAGCTACTACCTGGGGCCGCAGGAGGGCGCGGGTGAGGCGATCTATGCCCTGCTGGCTCAGGCGATGGAGAAATCCGGCCTGTCGGCCGTCGCCACCTACGTCCACCAGGATCGCGAACACCTCGGCTGCCTGAGGATCCGCGACGGCGTGATCACGTTGGAGCGGATGTACTTCGCCGACGAGATTCGCTCGCCCGATGGACTCGCCCCCGCGGCGGACAAGGTGGATAAGCGGCAGCTGGAAATGGCCAACGACTTGATCAAGGCATACACCGGGGACTTCGATCCCACCCAGTACACCGACACCTACAGGGAGCGGTTGCTGGCCGTGATCGAGGCCAAGCGCAGCGGCCAGACGGTGACCGCCAAGGCGGCCGAGAAGACGACCGCCCCACCCGATCTGATGGCGGCACTGACGGCGTCGCTCGACCAGGCCCGCGATACCCGCGCCGCCAAGGCCAAGGCAGCGAAACCCGCCGCCAAGCGGTCTAAAGCCGCGGCAGGCGCTGGCGGAGCGAAAGCACCGGCGCGAAAACGTCGCAGCGCCTGAGCCGTTCACGCACGACATCCATGGTGAAGTCGGTGAGATCCAGCTCCGGCCCGACCTCGTCCCACTCCAGAGGCGCCGAGACCAGCGCCCCGGGCACCGGCCGCACCGAATAGACGGCGGCTGTGGTGCGCCCGTAGCCGTTCTGGTTAGCATCGATCAGCACCCCATGACGGCGAGATCGCTGCCACTCGGTGGTGACGAGATCGGGAGCGGTGTGCGCGAGCGCCCGCGCCACCGCGTGTGCGAAGTCCCGCACCGTCTCCTGGTCATAGCGGCGCGCGATCGGCACCAGCACGTGGATTCCGCGCGATCCCGACGTCTTCGGAAACCCCTGGAGATCGAGCGCCTCGAGCGCGGTTCTGACCAGCTGAGCCACCTCGACGACCACCGCGAACTCGGTGCCTTCGGCCGGGTCGAGATCGAAGATCACCCAGTCGGGCCGATCGGGGCGATCGGCCCGGGCGCTCCATGCGTTCATGTCGATACAGCCCATGTTCACCATCCAGATCAGCGCATCGACCGAGTTGACCAGCGGATAGCCGATGCCCTGCTGCTCGGAGCGCGGAATCCAGCTCGGCATGTGTGATGGCGAATCCTTCTGGAAGAAATGCTTGCCATGGATGCCGTCGGGAAACCGCTTCATCGTGAACGGCCGATCCTTGAGGTGCTCCACCAGCGCCGGGCCGACCGCCGTGTAGTAGTCGATCAGATCGCTCTTGGTCAATCCCAGCTCGGGGAAGAACATCTTGTCCGGGTTGCTCGCCACGACCCGCGAAGCGGGTGGCGCCGCCACCGGCCGATCGCCGGCGAGCCCGATGTAGACCGGCGCGCGCAGCCGCCCCTGAGGTGTCCGCTCGATGAACTCGACCACACACCCGACCGTGGGATCGACCCAGGTCACCTTGCCGGGGCGGGTACGAGCCACCTGGGCCCGCGGGGTTTTGAGCGGTTCCAGCCGGGCCAGCAGCCGATCGACCTCATCCGCCGAGAAGCCGGTGCCGACATCCCCGCGCCACTGGAGATCCGCCCCAACCCGCTCGGCCAGCACCAGGGCACCAAACGCGTGCCGCGAACCGGTTCCCGCGGTGTAGCCGGCGATGGTGAATGTCTCGCGCTGCTTCAGTTTGAGCTTGAGCCAGTCCCGGCTGCGGGCCCCCGGCCGGTAGATCGAGGCGGCGCGCTTGATCATCACGCCTTCGAGCCTGTGACGCGTGGCCTCGGCCAGCAGTGCCTCGCCGTCGTCGTAGGTGTGCGACAGCCGCACGACCGGTCCCGGCTCGATCGCGCCGGCCAAAAGCGCCCGCCGCTCGACCAGCGGGAGCCTGGTCACATCGCGCCCGTCGAGCTCCAGCAGGTCGAAGCAAAACAGCGTGAGCACGCCCCCACCCGACTGGAGCAGCGAGAAACTCGACCGGCCCTCACTGTCGAGGGCACACACCTCACCGTCGACCACACACGGCACGCGTGCGGCGCCCGGGATGGCGGCGGCGACCACCGCAAACCGCTCGGCATAGTCGTGGCCGCCGCGGCTCCACAGGCGCACCGGCGAGGTACGCGCGTCGACAACCATCCGGTAGCCGTCGAGCTTCAGCTCGTACACCCAACCCTCCCCGGGCGGGAGCCGGTCGGTGTTGGAGGCGAGCATCGGTTTGAGGGGCTGCTGAGGCACGGCGTTCTGCGATGCTAATCCTTCGCCGATGACGATCCGCGACCGCATACTCGGGCAGCTCGTGGTGCTCGCCCCGTTGAACGTGGGCGACGCTCCCGCCTGGGCGCGGTGGCTCAACGACCCCGACACCACCCGCTACCTGTACGGACGCCGGGGCCAGCCCGACGAGCAACCGACGGTCGATCAGATGGTGGAGTGGGGCCGGCGCATGCTCGCCGATCCGTGGCGAATGGCCGTGGGCCTGGAACCCAGCGGCGGCGGCGACGTGATCGGCAATGCCCGACTGACGCCGCACGGTCCCCGCCGAGCGCGGTTCTCAATCGTGATCGGCGAGGCGGCCTATCGCGGTCGAGGACTGGGCACCGAGGCCACCCGACTGGTGGCCGAACTCGGTTTCGAGCGGCTGAATCTGCGCGAGATCGTGCTCGACGTCGATCCGCGCAATGAGCCCGCTCGCCGGGCCTATCTCACCGCGGGCTTCATTCCCGGTCGCGGCGATTCGATGTATCTGCGCCGCAGCTAGGCGATCGCCGGCTGATCCCCGCGCTGGCCGATGGGCTGGTACGGACGCACGGCCGGACCGACATACTCCGAGCTCGGTCGAATCAGCCTGTTGTCCGCATGCTGCTCCATCACGTGAGCGGCCCAGCCGACGACCCGGCTCATCGCGAAGATCGGCGTGAACAGGCCGGTCTCGATGCCGAGATAGTGATACGTCGAGGCCGAGTAGAAATCGACGTTGGGATAGAGGCCCTTCTGCTCGAGCACCACCCGCTCGATGTGCTCAGACATGTTGAACCACTGAGGCTCGTCGGACTGCTCGGAAAGACGCTTGGAGAAGCGCTTGAGAATCACCGCGCGGGGGTCGAAAGTCTTGTACACACGATGACCGAAGCCCATGATCCGCTCGCGGCGGTCGAGCCGGGCACGGATCTCCTCATCGACATGATCGTCACCACCGACCGACTCGAGCAGCTTCATCACCTGCTCGTTGGCGCCGCCGTGCAACGGCCCCTTGAGCGCGCCGATCGCGCCGGTGATCGCCGAGTGCATGTCCGAGAGGGTCGAGGCGATCACGCGGGCCGTAAAGGTCGAGGCATTCATCTCGTGGTCGGCGTGCAGGATCAGCGCCACGTCGAACGTCTTGGCCGCGTCGTCATTGGGCCGATCGCCGGAAATCATGTAGAGGAAGTTGGCGGCGTGGGACAACTCGGCGTCGGGGGCGATGGGATCGAGGCCGCGGCGGCGCCGGTCGTAGCGCGCAACCATCGTGGGCATCTTCGCGATCAGACGGGTGGCCTTGGCGAAGTTGGCATCCTCGCTGTTGGAATTCTTGTCGGGGTCGTCGAACGAGTCAGACGACACTGCCGTGCGGAGCATCTCCATCGGCTCGGCATGGCCGGCGAGCATATCGACAACCGAGGCCGTCTCCGGCGAGAGCTCGCGGGCCTCTGTGAGAGCTGTCGTGAAGGCTTCGAGCTCGGGTTCGGTCGGTAGGTGGCCTCGCAAGATCAGGAAGCACACCTCTTCGTAGGTGGAGTGCTCCGCGAGATCTCCGACGTCGTACCCGCCATAGATCAGAACGCCGTTCTGGCCGTCGATCGAACACAGGCGGCTCCGCGCAACCACCACACCTTCAAGTCCACCCTTGTCTGCCATGCGAGACCCTCCGCCTGCTCTATTTGCGCGCTTTTGACTTCGACTAAATCCTAGCGTTCGTGCAACAATCGCCCGGCCAGCCACCCCAACGAGGCGGGAGTTTTCACGTGAGTCATCGAGTTACGCTGATACCCGGTGATGGAACCGGGCCCGAGATCGCCGAAGCCACCCGCCGAGTCATCGACGCAACCGGTGTGGAGATTGAATGGGACGTCCAGGAGGCGGGCGCCGACGTGATGGATCGTTTTGGCGGAAATCCGCTTCCTGACCACGTTCTGGACTCGATCCGGAAAAACGGGGTGGCGATCAAAGGCCCGATCACGACCCCGGTGGGAAGCGGTTTTCGGTCGGTCAACGTCGGCCTCCGCAAGGAGCTCGACATGTACGCGCAGGTGCGGCCATGCAAGATCTACCCGGGCGTGCGCACGCGCTACGCCGACACGCCCGTCGACATCGTGATCGTGCGCGAGAACACCGAGGATCTGTACGCCGGGATCGAGTTCGAGCGCGGCTCGCTGGGTGCACGTGAAGTCGCGGCCGCGATCCAGAGCGCCAGCGGTGCTCACATTCGCGAAGACGCGGGCATCTCAATCAAACCGATCTCCGAGTTCGGCACCCGCCGGGTGGTGCAATTCGCCTTCGACTACGCCCGTGAGCGTGGCCGCAAGAAGGTGACCGCCGTCCACAAGGCAAACATCATGAAGTACACCGACGGGCTGTGGCTCGAGGTGGCCCGCGAGGTGGCCGAGGAGAATCGCGACATCGAGTTCGAGGATCGCATCGTCGACAACATGTGCATGCAACTCGTGCAAAAGCCCGAGCTGTACGACGTGCTGGTGCTCCCGAACCTCTACGGCGACATCGTGTCCGATCTCGGCGCCGGGCTGGTCGGCGGGCTGGGAGTTGCACCGGGCGCCAACTTCGGCACGCACGCCGCGGTGTTCGAGCCGACGCACGGCTCGGCGCCAAAGTACGCCGGGCAGAACAAGGTCAACCCGATTGCGATGATGCTCTCCGGTGTACTGATGCTGCAACATCTCACCGAGCGCACCGCGGCCGACCGGCTGGAATCGGCGATCGCCGCGGTGATCGCCGAGGGCCGAAACGTCACCTACGACATGAAGGCATCGCGATCGGACGAGACTGCCGTCGGTACGTCTCAGGTGGCAGACGCAATCATCGAGCAGTTGGGGGAAGTTGAATGAGGCGAGAGAAGATCACCGTTGTCGGCGCGGGTAACGTCGGCGCGACCACCGCGCAGCGGCTGGCCGAGCGCGACTACGCCGACGTGGTGCTGGTCGACATCGTGGAAGGGCTGCCGCAGGGTAAGGCGCTCGATATGAACGAGGCCGGGCCCGTGGTCGGGTACGAGTCGACCGTGGTGGGCTCCAACGGCTACGAGGAGACCGCCGGCTCGTCGATCTGCGTGATCACCTCCGGGCGTGCCCGCACACCGGGGATGAGCCGCGACGACCTGCTCAAGACCAATCAGGCGATTGTCTCGGACGTGACCAGGAACCTCGTGCAGCACTCTCCCGAGACGATCCTGATCGTGGTCACCAATCCGCTGGATGCCATGTGCCAGGTGGCGTTCAACACCGCTTCACTGCCGCGCGAGCGCGTTATCGGCATGGCGGGCGTGCTCGACACCGCCCGCTTCCGGACATTCCTGGCGTGGGAGCTGGGCGTCTCGGTCAAGGACGTCACCGGGTTCGTACTTGGCGGCCACGGCGACCAGATGGTGCCGGTGACCTCGAACACCAACATCGCGGGAATCCCCGTCACCGACCTGATCGAGCCCGCCCGGCTGAACGACATCGTGCAGCGCACGCGCGACGGAGGTGCCGAGGTGGTCAAGCTGCTGAAGTCCGGCTCGGCCTACTACGCCCCGTCGGCCGCGATCTGCGAGATGGTCGACTCGATCGTGCTCGACCAACACCGGGTGTTGCCCGCCGCGGCATTGCTCCAGGGCGAGTACGGGCTCAACGGTCTTTTCATGGGAGTTCCCTGCCGTCTGGGCGCCCGTGGGCTCGAGCACGTCTTCGAGGTGGAGCTAACCAGCGATGAGCAGGCCGAGCTGAACCGATCGGCCGATGCGGTGCGCGAGCTCATCGACGTCATGGGACTCTGAGCACCCCAGCCACATGAATCGATCGGCCCGACTGAAACAACTGGCGGGCCAGTCGTTTGTGTACGGTCTCGGCGGCCTGGTTTCACGGGCCGTCGGGATCGTGCTGCTGCCGGTGTATTTCCGGCACGTATCGAAGGTCCAGTTCGGCGATGTCGAGCTGATCATGTCGACCATCACGCTGGCGGCGATCGTGTTTCGGCTCGGGTTGACCAACGCGATGTTCCGATTCTCGTTCGACACCCCCGGCGAGGACAACCGTCGCACGACCGTCCAGACCACGTTTACCTCGGTGATGATGCTGTCGACGCTGGCTGTGATCCTGGGGCTGATTTTCCTCGACCCGCTGGCCAGCGTGCTCGGCGGTCGCGGCCTGACCATCATCGGGCTCACCGGGCTTTGGGTGTCGATGAACTTCGACATCGTCACCGGCATCTACCGGATCGAGCGGCGACCGACTGCGTTCGTGGTGTATTCGCTCACCAACGTGGCCATCACCGTGGTCATGACGGTGCTTCTGGTGGTGCACTGGCATCACGAAGCGGCGGGGCTGATGATCGGCAACTTCTCGGGAACCTACGTGACCTACGGCCTGATGCTGATCGCGCGCCGCGATGTGATCGGCTTTCGCCTTTGGGATCGCGCGCTGCTGCGACGAATGCTGGTCTTCTCGGTGCCGTTGATTCCTGCGGGGCTGGCGTTGTGGGCACTCAACGTGGCCGACCGGTTCCAGGTCAAGTATCTCGGCTCGCCCGGGCTGCTGGGCTCGTACTCGGCGGCTTCCAAGATCGCGCTTTCGATCATGCTGCTGATTGCGGCGTTCCAGACCGCGTGGCCGGCGTTTGCCAACTCGATGCCGTCCGAGGACGAGACCCGCAAGGTGTACGCGGTGGTGCTGACCTACTGGTCGATGGTGATGGCCTGGGCGGTGGTCGCGATCAGCCTGGCAACCCCGACGTATATCCACGTCGCGCTTCCAAAGAGCGTGTGGAACGCAGCGCCTGTGGTGCCGCTGCTGATGTTCGGATCGGTGCTGTTCGGTGCCTATCTGATCCTGAACGCCGGGGTCAACCGGTCGAAGAAGACCAGATTCACACCGGTGGTTGCGACCGTCGCGGCGATCGTGAACGTGGGGCTGAACTTCGCCCTGATCCCGTGGTTTGGGATCGTCGGCGCCGGCATCTCAACGGTGGTCGGATATGTGGTGCTCGTCTACCTCGGCTGGCGTAACGCCCAGCATTCCTACCCCGTCGACTACGAGTGGAGCCGCGTGATCCGCACGGCATTGGTCACGGCGGTGTTCATCGCGCTTTCGATCCTGGTCGTTCCCGCCACCGGTTGGGTGGGCGTTCCCGTGCGGATCGCGATGGGACTGCTGTTCCCGATCGGGCTGATCGCCGTCGGGGTCGTGCACCGCGGCGAGGTGGGACGCGTCCGCGACATGGTCGCCGCGATGGGCAGGCGACGCACCAAGGCCGCGGTGCTCGAGGCCGAGGAAGAAGAGGCGGTCGAGGAGGAGCCGGTCGCCTAGTACGCGTCGGTCTTGAGCGCCTTACTGGTCGCAGCCCAGCGCCGGCGCTCCTCGGAGCGCACCCGCTTGTCGTCCCGCGTCGCCTGAAAATGCAGCTCACGCTGGAGCTTTCGGTAGCTCTCGAGCCGCTCCGCCGGCAGCGTGCCGGCAGCGATTGCTGCCAACACAGCGCAGCCGGGCTCGCTCTCGTGAGCGCAGTCGCGGAAACGACACGCCGCCGCCAGCTCCTCGATGTCATCGAAGGTTTGAGCGACGCCCTCGTCGGCCTCCCACAGCTGCATCACCCGCATCCCGGGCGTATCGATGATGCAACCGCCGCCCGGCAGCACAACCAGCTCGCGGTGAGTGGTTGTGTGACGGCCACGCCCGTCGTCGCGGATCTCGCTCGTCGCCAGTCGCTCCTCGTCGATCAGCCGGTTGATGAGCGTCGATTTCCCCACTCCCGACGAGCCAACCGCGGCCGCCGTCCCGCTCCCGCGCACGAGATCGCGCAACTCATCGATGCCCTCTCCGGTCACTGCCGAGATCACGCGGATCGGTACACCGGCGGCAACGGCATCCACGGCGCGCACCGCCGCTGCGACGTCGGGGCAGAGGTCGGCCTTGGTCAGAACGATCACCGGGTTCGCGCCGCTCTCCCAGGCGACCGCGAGGTAGCGCTCGATCCGGCGCGGGTTGAGATCCTGGTTCAGCGACGAGACAAGCAGTGCGACATCCACGTTCGCGGCGACGACCTGTTCGGTCGTCACCTCACCCGCGGCGTTTCGGATGAATGCCGAACGTCGAGGCAGGAGCGCCGAGATCTGCACGCGTTCGGCGTCTGGATCGCCGTCGTGAGCAACCCAGTCGCCGACCGCCGGCCGATCGATCGCCGAGGCCGCGGTCTTGCGCAGCGCGCCGGACATTTCCGACCAGCGATCGCCGCTTTCCACCGCGAGCACGTAGGCGCCGCGGTGCTGGATGATGACGCGACCGGGCTCGAGCCCAGCCGCCGCGAATGGTTCGAAGGCAGACGCCCAATCGGCCGTCCACCCATATCGTTCAAGATTCACAAAAGACTCCTGAGTCATGGGAAACAAGGCTGCCGGCTCTCAGGCGGCAGCGAACTCAGGAGACGAACGACCGGGTTCAGACAGCGGGCCTGGAGGCGGTGTGACAAGCATCAATTTTCATGGCCGCCTCCTTTCGTACTGGCGTGGTCTGAACGGGTTGGTGCACCCAGATTAGTCGACCGGCGCGGCATCCGTCAATCCGGGCGGCCGGCGAGTACCCGCAGCGCCTTGAGCGAGAGCATCTCGTGGCAGGCGCTGGCGGCGAGCCACGCGGTGATCCCCGCCGGGTCGTAGGCAGGGGCGACCTCCACGCAGTCGAAGCCCCGAAAGTCGATGCCTTCGAGCGCACGCAGATAGGCCATCGCCTGCGCACTGGTCGGCCCACCCACCTCCGGTGTGCCCGTACCGGGGGCGAACGCCGGATCGACGAAGTCGATGTCGAAGCTCAAAAATGCGCGCCGGTCGCCCACCCGAGCGCGCACACGATCGCCGTACTGAGCGGGAGTGAGCTCAGCCATCTCGAGCCACGGAATCGCGTCGTAGCCGAGGTCGCCCGGTGCCGACTCGTCGGCCGCCCCGTACAGGGTGCCGCGCATACCGGCCTGGACCGAGGCGCTGGGGTCGACCAGCCCCTCCTCGACCGCGCGCTTGAACACCGTGCCGTGGAAATAGCGGACGCCGTAGTACTGCTCCCACACATCGGCATGGGCGTCCAGGTGCACCAGCGCCAGCGGGCCGTGCACCGCGGCGGCCGCGCGCAGCTCGCCCAGCACCATCGAGTGATCGCCACCAAGGCAGAGCGGTGTCACCCCCGCCTCGTGCACCGGCCGCAGAAACTCCTCGATCCGGCGCAACGTCTCCTCGTGATAGCCGGGCACGGTCGGTGCGTCACCGTAGTCAACGATCGAGAGCACCTCATGCACATCGACGTGGAGGTTGGGGTTGTAGGGCCGAAGCAGTGCCGACGCCGAACGGATCCCCTCAGGACCAAAGCGCGCTCCCGACTTGAACGAGACAGCGTCGTCGGTCGGAATCCCGATCACGACCACATCCACGTCCTCGGTGGTCTGCACATGCGGAAGCCGCATGAACGTTCGCGGCCCGCTGAAGCGCGGCATGATCGAGGCGTCTATGGGGCGGTAGTGCACACCGCGATCGTATACCGTCCCACCAATGGAACTCGGACTGAACGGGACGGCCGCGATCGTCGGCGGTGCATCGTCGGGAATGGGCCTTGCGATCTCGCGGGCACTTGCCGCCGAGGGCACCGCGGTCACCATGCTCGCCCGCGACCCCGCGCGCCTTGCCTCGGCCGCCGAATCGGTGCCCGGATCGCTCCACATCCCGTGCGACGTTCGAAATGGCGAGGCTCTGCGCGACGCAGTCGAGCGCACCGTAACCACCCACGGTCGGCTCGACATCGTCATCAACAACGCCGGCGGTCCTCCGCCAAGCACGTTTGACACCACGCCCGACGAGGCCTGGCTGGAGGCGTTCGAACTCTCGCTGCACGCGACCATCCGACTCACCAAGATCGCCCTCCCCCACCTGCGCCAGAGCGGTCGTGGGCGGGTCGTCAACATCACCTCATACTCGGTGCGCGAGCCCGTCGACAACCTGATCCTGTCCAACGCGATTCGCCCCGGGGTGATCGGCTGGGCGAAGACCATCGCCCACGAACTCGGGCCCGACGGAATCACCGTCAACACCATCGCACCCGGAAAGATCGATACGCCGCGCACCCAGGAACTTGGATCAGGCGACGACGACCATGCGTCGATCCCCGCCCGCCGCGCAGGCACCGCCGATGAGGTCGCCTCCGCGGTGGTGTATCTGTGCTCGGTCCCCGCTGCATATGTCTCCGGAGTGGTTTTGCCCGTCGACGGCGGTGCGCTTCGCGGCGTCTGGTGAACCGGCGTCTCGGCTAAACCGGATCGCAATGGCCGCCACGTAGAATTGTGGGGATGGCCACCGACACCTGTTACCGGCACCCCAACCGCGAAACCGCACTCAGCTGTTCCAACTGCGGCCGGTATATCTGCCCCGAATGCATGACCCACGCCGCGGTTGGCGTCCGCTGCCCCGAATGCTCCGGCAAGCCAAAGGTCATGCGCCGAGCTGCGTTCATGCAGCCCAACGAACCATGGGTGACCCGATTTCTGATCGCCGCCAACGTGGTGATGTTCCTGCTGACCAACAACATCAGCAGCGGTTTTGGATTCTCGTCGGCGCAGCTGACACCGCTCGGTGACCGGCTGGCGCTGTACGGCCCGTACGTGGCCCACGGGGATTACTGGAGACTCGTTACCGCCGGCTTCCTGCACTTCGGCCTGCTGCACCTCGCCTTCAACATGTATGCGCTCTACCTGATCGGCCAGCCGCTCGAGCGCTATCTCGGCTCGATCCGGTTCTCGGTCGTGTATCTGGTGTCGCTCCTGGCGGGCAGCTTCGGCGCGCTCCTGCTCTCGCCAAACGCGCTCACAGCCGGCGCGTCGGGCGCGATCTTCGGCCTGATGGGAGCGATGTTCGTGCTCGAACGCCAGCGGGGGATCGCACTTCTTGGCGGCTCGATCGGCGGGTTGATTGTGATCAACCTGGTGATCACAGCACTCCCCGGAAGCAACATCTCGATCGGCGGACACCTCGGCGGGTTGGTCGCGGGTGCAGCTTCTGCCTTCATCCTGTCGGGCTACGGGCGCGGACATATCGCCTCGACGCAGATGTCGGTCGCGACCTACGTCGGACTCGTGGCGATCGGCGCCGGCGCGGTGATAGGTTCGCTGGCGGTGGTGGGATGAAGCATCTGCGCAGACCTCGCTGGACATGGGTGGCCGTGGCGGTCGTGGCGGTGCTCGCCGCCGGCCTCGTCTGGGGCTGGACGACGCAGTCCGGCTACTACGCCATCTGGCCCGACAAGGCGCATCCCGCCGCTCAATATGTCCACGTTCCCGGGGGCAAGGCTCCAGCCCCCGACACCGGCATCTATTTCGTCGATGTGCACCTCCTCGAGGCAAACCGGATCGAGGCCCAGTACTTCAAACACCTGGTCAACGGCGCCCAGCTGATTCCGGTGGCGTCTGAACGGGCGCCGGGCGAGAGCCAGCAGCAGTTCCAGGCAGCCGATCTGCGCGCGATGGACAGCTCGCAGCGGGTCGCCCAAGCCGTCGCCGAGCGGGCATTGGGGATGAAGGTGGGGATCAAGCAGCTGGGGCTGACCGTGACCTACGTCGATCCGCGCTACCCGGCCGCCAAGGCGGGAGTCCAGGCCGGAGAGGTGCTGCGCAAGGTCGACGGCCACCAGGTGCTCTCGAGCCAGGACCTCGAGCGGGCCACCGCCCATGTCAGCGCGGGCGACACCGCCTCCTACACGTTCAGTGGACTCGGCACCCGCCAGATCCAAACCGTCGCAGCACCGGGGACCAAGCGCGGCATCATCGGGATCGGAATCGCAGACGCCGCACGGATCACTCACCTGCCGGTACACGTCCACTTCTCCACCCAGAACATCGGTGGCCCGTCCGCGGGACTCGCATTCACGCTTGAGATCTACGACAGCCTCAGCGGCCGCCACCTGCTGCACGGCCATCGCGTGGCTGTCACCGGCGAGATCGGCCTGGACGGAAGCGTGCAGCCGATCGGCGGCGTGACCCAAAAGACACTCGGCGCGATCGATGCCGGCGCCGATACCTTCATCGTTCCCAAGGGCGACAATTATCGCGACGCTCGAGCCGAGTCCCATGGACGGATTCGCATCATCGGTGTGTCCACTTTCACACAAGCTCTGCATGCGATTCGGCAGCTTCCGCCAGTTGCGTCCGCGGGGTGAAAAGCTTCTCCCGCTATTAGCGGCTTTCCATTTTAACGAGCCCTAGATTCGGCGCGACGAGCCT
This sequence comes from uncultured Actinomycetes bacterium, assembly GCA_963708725.1. Taxonomy (GTDB): domain Bacteria; phylum Actinomycetota; class Thermoleophilia; order Gaiellales; family JAICJC01; genus CAVPTL01. The sequence goes on from CAVPTL010000008.1 coordinate 144,300, forward strand.
CGTACACTCTCCGCTCGCTCGTCAGTCAACCACCCCCCGGAGGGCTCTCCACGTGGCATCGAAAGCGCGCTGTGTTACTTGTAACGACTGCTATTTCCACCAAAGCAACCTGTGCGCGCTCCGGCTCGCCGAGCCGTGTCCCACGTTTCGCCCAATGCTGAAGGGTGCAATGGTCGCACCACGCCAGCCACAGCTGGTCGCCGCCCCTCAGATCCGGCTCCAACCGGCAGTGGCCTGACCAGTTTCTAGGCCGAGATCGGGAGCCGCGCGAGGATGTCGCCCAGCCGGCGCACTCCCTCGTCGATCTCGGCCGGCGTCACCGCGCTGAACGCCAGCCGTAGCGATCGGGCACCCACCGGCCGCGACGTGAAGTCGGCACCGGCCACGAACGGCACACCGGCCTCGGTGGCGGCCTCCAGCAGGGCTGCGGTTTCGAACCCTTCGGGCAGTTCGATCCAGTAGAAATATCCACCGGCCGGGGTCGTCCACTTCGCCCCCGCGGGGAACGACTCGCGCAGAGCCAGTTCCATTGCGTCTCGCCGGGTCTTGAGCGCGACGGTCGCATTCTCGACGTTCGGCTCGAAGTGACCGGCGCGGCAATACGCCGAGAGTGTCGCCTCGGCGAACGCGTTCGGCCCGATGTAGGTGTTGGTCGAAAGCTTGGTGATCGGTGCGACCAGCCGCTCGGGCAGCACCAGATAGCCGGTGCGCAGCCCGGGCGCGACCGTCTTGGTGAACGAGGAGGAATACACAACGTTCTCGCCACCGTCGATCTCGAACAGCGTCGAGTCGGCGACCCCCTCGAACCGCAGCAGACCGTAGGGGTCGTCCTCGAGCACCAGCACCCCGCGGTCGCGAGCGAGCTCCACCAGGGCTGTACGCTTGTCGGCCGACATCGTCACCCCGGCCGGATTCTGGAAGGTGGGGATCACGTAGATCAACCGGGGGTTCGCCGCGTTCTCGAGCGCGGAGCGCACTCCGTCGAGGTCGATGCCGTCGGCCTCGAGCGGCACCGCGATCACGTCGGCGCCGCGACGGCGCAAAGCGATCAGGCTGCGGTCGTAGGTGGGGTCCTCCACGATGGCCGAGCCGCCCTCTGCCGAGAACAGCTGCTCGACCAGCATGCCGACACCCTCGAGCGAGCCGTTGAACAGCACCACACGCTTGGCTGACACTCCGTGGCGCTCGGCAATCCACTCCCGCAGGCCGAGGTACCCGCCCGGTGCGTAGGCAAGCGCACCAGGCGCATCGAGCTCGAGCGCGGTGACCGCCGCCGCCGAGATGGCCGCAACCGGCAACAGATCTGCAGAGGGAACTCCCCGGGTGAACGCGATCGTGCTCATGACTGCTTCAGCTCCTCGAATGCTGCGACGGCCAGGCGAGCGGCTTCGGTCGGACTCGAGCCGACCCGCACGCCCCGGCTCTCCAGGGCATCCTTCTTGGCCTGCGCGGTACCTGCAGAGCCGGAGATGATCGCCCCGGCGTGGCCCATGGTCTTGCCGGGCGGTGCCTGGAAACCAGCGATATAGGCAACCACCGGCGTCTTCATATGCGTCGCGATGTACTCCGCCGCCTTCTCTTCCTCGTCACCGCCGATCTCGCCGACCATCACGACCAACTCGGTGTCGGGATCGGCTTCGAACCGTTCGAGCACGTCGATGAACGACATCCCCACGATCGGGTCGCCGCCGATTCCGACGATGGTCGAGTTCCCAAGCCCCGCGTCCGCGAGCTCCTTGCCGATCTGGTAGGTGAGCGTGCCCGAGCGCGACACCAGGCCGATCGACCCCGCGGCGAACACCTGGGCGGGAATGATCCCGACATTCGCCACTCCTGGGGAGAGCGCGCCGGGGCAGTTGGGCCCGAGCAGCGTCACCCCGCGTGGTCGTACGTGGTGGTAGATCCGCAGCATGTCGTGCGCCGGGATGCCCTCGGTAATGCACACCACGGTCTCGACTCCGGCGTCCACCGCCTCATAGATCGCGTCGGCCGCGAACCTGGGCGGGACAAAGACCATCGCCGTGTTGGCGGCCTGCTGGCGCACCGCCTGGGCAACGGTGTCGTACACCGGGATGCCGTCAACAGACTGGCCGCCCTTCCCCGGCGTGACCCCGGCGACGACAGCGGTGCCGTAGTCGCGATTCCGGCCGGCGTGGAAGCTGCCCTCACGGCCGGTGATGCCCTGCACCACGAGGCGGGTGTCCGCATCGACGATGATCGCCATCAGCCGGCCCTCCCGGCGAGCTCGACCACACGCTCAGCGGCGCCGAGCATCGTCTGCTCGACAAACACGTTCGCCGGAGCGGCGTCACTCAGAATCTTTCGGCCCTCCACGTCGTTGGTGCCGTCGAGGCGAACGACGAGCGGGACGGTGACCTCGAGCCGTTCGAGGGCGGTCAGAATTCCGCGAGCGACCTCGTCGCAGCGGGTGATCCCACCGAAGACGTTGAACAGCACCGCCCGCACCTTGTCGTCGGACAGCAGCACCTCGAGCGCGGTGACGATCTCGTCAGCCTGGGCACCACCGCCGACGTCGAGGAAGTTCGCGGGAGTTCCGCCCGCGCCGGCGACCACGTCGAGCGTCGACATCACGAGCCCGGCGCCGTTACCGAGGATGCCGACTGTGCCATCCAGCTTGACGTAGGTGACTCCACGCTCTCGCGCCATCCGCTCCTGCGGATCCAGCGCCGCCAGGTCGCGCATCTCGGCGATATCGGGGTGCCGGTAGAGCGCGTTGTCATCGACCGTGTACTTCGAGTCGAGCGCGTGCAAGGCGCCTTCGGGGGTCACGATCAGCGGGTTGATCTCGACCAGCATGGCATCGGTCTCGACAAATGCCTGATAGCAGCGGGCCATGATGTCGGAGGCCTGCTTCATCTGCTCGGCGGGCAGCCGCGCCGCGAAGCACAGCTCGCGGGCGTGATGCGGTTGGAAGCCTTCCAGCGGATCGACATGCAGCCGTGCCAGCTTCTCGGGAGTCTCAGCAGCGACCTGCTCGATGTCGATGCCACCCTCGGTGGTCAGCATCAACAGCGGGCGCTTGGCCCCGCGATCGAACGTGATCGAGAAGTAGTACTCGAGCTCGATGTCGGAGCTGCGCTCCACCCACAGCGTTCGCACGATGTGACCGCGGATGTCCATCCCCAAAATGTTGCGGGCGTGCTGCTCGGCCTCGTCGGGCGTGTTGGCGAGCTTGATGCCTCCAGCTTTTCCACGCCCTCCGACCAGCACCTGGGCCTTGATCGTGACCATCCCACCGATCCGCTCCGCGGCCGCTCGAGCCTGCTCGGGCGTCGTCGCCACCTCGCCCTCGGACACGGGAATCCCGAACCGTGCGAAGAGCTGCTTTCCCTGGTATTCGTAGAGATCCACGTGGATCGAAACTCTAATCGGGGAAGCTGATCCGCCGCGCCGGTGGACGCCGCGTACAAGCGACCGCGGCGATGGTTAGTCAAACAGGCAGGGGTTTACAAAGGTCTAACGTTTGCCCCACGACTTCCTTACCGCCCAGCTGGAGTATCACCCTCGGACGCTGCGACCGAACGTGCCCACACTTCGCAGCTACCTGCCTCCTCCGACGGCCCGCATCAGCGGGTCGTCGGGCTTTAAGCCGCCGATCGGCTACTGGGGCGCGGTGGAGCCATTTTGCTGCTGGTTTTGCTTGGCGAGCTCGACGCCCGCGACCGACGCCACATAGGCCGACACGTCGGCGGCATCGGAACCGGTCACGATGTCCTTCGGCATGACTCCAAAGGGATCGGGGTCTTCGATCTGTTGCCGCACCAGAGCCTCTGTCGAGCTCGTCTCGAAGCCACTCAGCCGGTCACCGACAAACGCGTCGTCCAGGTTCGGGCCGATCGTGCCGCTGGTGCCGGCGTCGGCGAGCGTGTGGCACGAGCCGCACTTGGCGGTGAAGACCGTCTTGCCGTTTGCCAGGTCGACGTCGCTGGCAGGAGCGACGCCGCTCGAGGCTCCACACCCCGAGGCGAACACCGACAGCGCCAGCACCACGATCACCGAGACACACCGAATCACGCGGCAGACATTAGCAAGATCATCCGTCTGCGCCCGGGGGGTACGCACCCCGCCACGTCAAACACTCGGCCGCGCGGGTCGCAGCGAACGCCAGCGTCTCGGACATGGCCCACCCTGAAGCCATCCCGAACAGCACCCCAGAAACGAAGGTATCCCCGGCCCCGTAGGTGTCCACGACCGGCCCCGGTGGTGCGACCGCAGAGTATCCCGTGCCCCCGCTTGCCCCGGCGGTCACGATCACGTGATCGGGCTGCTGTTCGAGTTCGGTGAGGTCAAACTGCTCGCCACGGTCGCTGCCGCTGCCGACCAGGGCGTCTGCGCGGATTCCGCTGAGACGCAGTGACTCGAACCGCCGGGCCGTGACCACCACCACCGGCGCCGCACGGGCCAGCTGGAGCGTGCGCGGGTCCTGCCCGGTGAAGTACACGCCGTCCATCCCGGCCAGCTCGTCCCATGGCAGCGGGTCATCGGCGGTCGGATGATCGTTCTCGCCAATCACAAACAGCGTCCGGTCGCGGTTTGGGTCGACGACCGCGAGCACGCGGGTCTGCGGCTTCGCCCGCTTGGCGGCGACGACCCGCACACCCATGCTCTCGATGATCGCTGCCGCATCGGTGTCGGGCCCCAGGGAGGTGAAGAAGGTGACGTCGGCGCCCATCCGGGCAAGGGCCAGCGCGGACACCGTGCCGCCCGCCGCCGGCTGGTCGAACGGTTCGGTGAGGTGCACGATCTCCCCGGCCGCCGGCATGAACGGAGCGTGGGTGAACGTCACCCATTCGACGTGTCCGATGACCGCGAGCCGCATCACTCAAGTATCGCTGAGCCAGCGAGCAGCCGTGATCATGTCGTCGTCGGCGCCGGTCTCATCGACCGCCCAGGCCAGCGTATGGGCAAGGCACCAGCCCCGCGCCCGCTCGCGATCGATGCCGAGATCCGCGGTCAGCCGGTCGAGCCGGTGCAGCAGCGGCGCCCGTCCACGACCGAGCTCCGGTCCCCGCACCAACGCCGCTATCCCAAAGGCGCGCTCACCGACCAGCGGCTTGGGATCGATCACGAGCCACGGCTCCCTGCGTGCCGCCAGAATGTTATGTGCGTGCAGATCCTGGTTGACGAGCACCGCCTCGGGCTGGGTTCCTGCAAGCGAGGCGATCGCGTCGAGAGCGGCGTCGAGCAGGGCCCGGGGATACGGTCGGCCGGCGAGCGCCCAGTTGGCGGAGATCGACTCGGCCCATACCTGGGCTTCGTCGGCGAGCAGCGTGAACGGATCGGCCACCGGCCTCCACAGCCGTGGGAACAGCTCGCAGGCGATATCCAGGGCATCGTCGCGATCCAGGTCTGCCAACGGCGTGCCCGGTTCGCAGCGCTCGACCAGAAGCGCCGCGTGTTGTTCGTCGTGGGCGATCAATCGCACCGCACCCCGGCCGTCCAATGCTGCCAGCGCCGCCGCCTCATGCCGGCTGTCGCGATCGGGAAACTGCGCCTTCAGTACCGCAGGCGTCCCGTCGGATGTAACGACCGGCAGCGCCAGCGACGCATATGCGTACGGGAATGGTTCACCCACGTCGGTGAGCGACCACTCCCGTACACATCGCGAGACGATCCCAGGAAGCTCAGCCAGCCACTCGCGCCCCCGTGGGGAGGCCATGAGCCAGGTGAGTCCGGGGTGAACCTCTACGGCACGTACACCAGCTTGCCCTGGACCTTGAGGTCCTCCATCAGCTGCTGGGCCTTGCCGACCTCGCTCAACGCAAACACGTGATCGATCACCGGCTTGATGCTTCCCGCCTCGACCGCCTTCAGCGCCGCGGCCAGCTCGGCCTTCGTCGACAGGTGCGACCCCATCAGGTTCTGCTGCTTGTTCCAGAGGAAGCGCAGATCGGTGACGGCGGCGAATCCGGTGGACGCGCCGCACACGACGATCCGGCCGCCCCAGCGAAGCGCAGCCATCGACGTTGGCCAGGTCTCCTCGCCGGAGTGTTCGAAGACGACATCGACTCCGACCTTCGCCGTCAGCTCCTTGACCCGAGCCACGACGTCCTCGGTCTTGCGATCGATCACGTCGGTCGCACCGAGTTCCTGTGCCCGCGCCACCTTCTCGGCACCGCCGACGACGGGAATCGGATTGGCTCCGAACATCCGGCAGATCTGAATCGCCATCACGCCGAGGCCACCCACCCCACCCCAGATCAGCACGTTCTCGCCGGCCTGGATCTGTGCCCGGGTGACCAGCATGCGCCACGCGGTTTCGAGCACCAGCGGCATCGAGGCCGCCTCCTCGAACGAGAGGTTGGCAGGTTTGGGCAGGACGTTGGCGGCCGGCATCGTGACCAGCTCGGAGTGACCGCCGTCGTTTGGCCCAGTCTGAAAGCCCCAGATCACGAACTGGCGGCAGAAGTACTCCTTGCCTGCCGTGCACATGTCGCACACGCGACACGAGAGGCCGGGGTGGACGACGACCTCGTCGCCCACCTTGACGGGTGAGGAGCCGAAGCCCTTACCCGCGACCTCCGAACCAACCTCACGAACGACACCCGCGACGTCGGAACCCGCGACATGCGGAAAGATCACCTTCATGCCCGGCATCCCGCGCCGCGCCCAGATGTCGTTGAAGTTGGCCCCCGCCGCCTTGACCTCGATCAGTACCTCGAACGGCTTGGGCTCAGGGTCGGGGATATCCGTGTAGTTGAGAACCTCGGGTCCGCCGTGCTCGGCGAAGACAACCGCCTTCATACGCTGATCGCCTTTCCAAGCTCATCGAAGTTGTCGATGTAGCGACGCACGTCTTCCTCGGAGTGCTGCACCGAAAGCGTCCAGTTCTCTGACTTGCCCCACGGAGCCATGAACACGCCGCGGTTGAGCTGGAGGAGCCAGTTGATGTAGCCGAGCTGCTCGGACACCTCGAGGTACTCGCGGTAGTTCCGAACCCGCTCCTCGCGGTAGGTGACGGCGCCGCGGGCAGACATGACGGTCGTGTAGCCGCCGATGCCGGTGCGCTCCATCACGCTGTCGCACCCCTCCTTGAGGATCACGGCCAGCCGATCGAACTCGGTATAGGCCTCCGGAGTGAGGATCTCGTTCAGCGTCGCGTTCATGGCCGCCATCGTCAGCGGATTGCCGTTGAAGGTGCCGACCTGGTCGATCTTGCCCTCCGCGATCCAGCCCATTACCTCGTCGCTTCCGCCGATGGCGCCGCACGGAACTCCGCCGCCGACCGACTTGGCCAGGGCCAGCAGATCGGGAACCACGTCAAACGCCTTGGTGGCGCCGCCGTAGTTGATCGTCGCTCCGGTCTTCACCTCGTCGAACGTGAGCAGTGCGCCATGGGCGTGCAGCAGGTCCTTGACGCCCTGGAGGTAGCCCTCGTCGGGAAGCACAAAGCCGGCGTTCATCATGCACGGCTCGACGATCATGCCGGCGACCTGGCCCTTGTACTGCTCGAGCGTCCGCTCGAGCGCATCGAGATCGTTGAACGGCACGACCTTGGTCAGCTCGACGTAGGCGGCCGGGAGACCGAGCGTCTGCGGAACGCTGACCGGGTGGTCGTAGTCACCGATCTTGTCGCCCGGAGGCGCCACCGAGACCATGACGGCGTCGTGGTGGCCGTGGTAGGAGCCTTCGATCTTGAGCAGAATGTCGCGGCCGGTGTAGGCACGCATCAGCCGCACGCATTCGAGTGTCGACTCGGTACCGGAGTTGGCGAACCGCCACAGGGGCAGGCCGAAGCGCTTCTGCAAGTGCTCGGCGACGGCAACACCCATCTCCGTCGGCTGGGCGAAGTGGGTGCCCTTGGCGACCACGTCGGAGACCGCAGCAACGATTTTGGGATGGGCGTGACCAACCGCGACAGCGCCATATCCGTTGTGGAAGTCGACGTACTCATTGCCGTCCACGTCGATGACCTTGGAGCCATGCCCCTCGGCGAGGTAGATCGGGTGCGGATCGGTGGCCTGCCAGCTGGAGGCGACTCCGCCGGCGAGCGACGTCCTGGCTCGGTCGGTCATGGACCGTGATTTGTGGTGGCGGCCGTTGAACTCGGCCTCCTCGACCTCGATCAGCTTCGCGAGCCGAGCGGGATCGATACTTGACTGGGTTGTGCTCATTGCGTTGCACCTCCTAGAACCTCGCCGTAGCGATTGTCACGCCATGCGAGGGCGGCCTTGAGGCCTTGGGTTCGAACGATCTCCATGAACTCGAGTTGCTCGGGAGTATCCGCAGCGTTGAGCATGGAGGAGAGATCCAGGTTCATATTCACCGCTTCCCGTAGACCCATCGCCTCGTATGCACGCACGAGCGCGATCTTCGTCAACCGCAGCACCGGCAGCGGCGTGGGAGCAATCTTACGCACCAACTCATCGATGGTCGACTCGAGCTCGTCGTCGGCCACCACGCGGTTGATCATGCCCACCCGCTCCGCGGTCTCGGCATCGATCATATCTCCCGTGAACAGCAGCTCGTTGGTCTTCTTCTGCCCCAGGATGAACGGCATCAGGAGCGTCACCGGCCCAGACCCGTACCGGATCTCCGGCTCACCAAAGCGACCTGACTCGGTGGAGATGATGATGTCGCACGCCATCGCGAGTTCGCATCCTCCCGCCAGGCAGTAGCCGCGCACCGCTGCGATCGTGGGTTTGGGCAGCGACCACAGCTTCATGGTGGCGTCGATGTCGACCCCGAGCACGTGGTGCCAGTCGTGCGCCCGGCCGTAGGAGCCGGTGGCCTCGCCGCCGAGGTCATAACCGGCGGAGAAGGCGCGGTCACCGGCGGCACCCACCACGACCACCTTGACCTCGTCGTCGGCCACCGCGGCGTCCAGATGCTCGTGCAGCAGCTTGAGCACGTCGCCGTTGAGCGCGTTCAGCTTCGCGGGCCGGTTGAGGGTGATCCACGCGGCGGAGCCGCGTTTCTCGTACAGACATGCGGGTTCGCTCATCAGCTCTCCTCTGGAGGATCGATCACGATCAGACAGTCCAAGGCGACGGCCCGCTCGGCCGAGACCAGCAGCGGGTTGACGTCGATCTCGGCGATTTCAGGGTGCTCGGCGGCGATCCGCGAAACGGCGACCACCGCCTCGATCAGCCCCTGCGGCAGGGGGTCGGGGAGCAGCCGCCGCAACACCGGCAGGCTCTCGATCAGGCGCACCGCGCCGTCGGCGTCGAGCGGTGCGAGGCTCGCGGTCACGAGATCGAGTGCCTCGGCCAGCCCTCCACCCAGTCCCACGACGACGGTCGCGCCGTAGTCGGGATCGCGCACGGCTCCGACCAGCACCTCAACGCCGCCCGAGGCCTGTTCGGCGACGATCACCTGGCCGCCCATCCGCGCCGCGGCCTCGCGTACGCCGGCCGCGTCGATCAGGTTGAGCGCGACGCCACCGACCCGTGCTTTGTGGGCGACGTTGTCGACCTTGACGACGACCGGGTAGCCAATCTGCTCGGCCGCGGCGACGGCCTCGTCCGCACTCGCGCAGCGCTCCGCCTGGACATAGGGGAGGCCGTATCCGCGGGCGATCTCGGCGGACTCGAGCTCGGCCAGGGCGCCGCGCTGAGTCAGCGCCGCGGCCGGCGGAGTCGCCCGCGGTGCTGGGGCGAACGGCTGATGGTCGATCCGGGCAGCCAGGGCGCGCAGGCCGGGCAGCGTCCCCTTGAGCAGCGGAATGTCGTGCGTGCGGGCCCACTCGAGATCCTCGAGCGGAGGATCGGCACTGGTGACGGTCACGACGCAGGGAAACAGCTCACTGCCCGCGCAGGCCGCCTGGAGGTCCCCGGCGATGTTGGTTGCCAGCTCGCGCTCGCCGCCGCGCAGCCACACGCTGTGGTCGATCGCACTCACCAGCACGTCGAACTCGCCCGACTCGGCCATCAGTTCGAACATCCGGGGAAACACCACCCGGTCGTCGTCGATCGCCCAGCAGTCGGCGGGATTTCCGACGTGGGAGAAGTTCGGGAACTCGGCTTTGATACGCGCCGTCAGGTCATCCGAAAACAACGACAGCGGCACCCCGGCCTGCTCGGCCTTGTCGGCAAAGTACTCGCCTTCGCCACCCGAGTTGGTGACCGCGCCGATCCGGCGGCCGCGCGGTGGACTCACGCGCGAAAACACCTCGAGGTGCTCGACCCACTCGCTGAAGTCGTCCACCCGGATGGCGTTGTAGTACCGCAACATCGCCGAGAACGTGCGGTCAGATCCGACCAGCGCCCCGGTGTGGGCGAGCGCCGCCTGGGCGCCAAGCTCCGACGTCCCGACCTTGAGCACGATCGCCACCTTGCCGGCCTCGGCCAGCATCCGCAACGACTCCTCGAATGCCGCAGGGCGGCGGATGCCTTCGAGGAACAAGCCCACGACGCGAGTGGCGGGATCCTGGGAGAAGTACGCGACGAAGTCGGCCACATCGGTGACCGTTTCGTTGCCTGCCGAGATCACTGTGCGAAACCCAACCCGCGGCCCCAGCGAGACCAGAATCTCGCCGATCGATCCCGAATGGGCGAGCGTGGCAACCGGCCCGCCGACGAACTCGGGATGCAGACTCCCGATCCAGGGCGAGGGAAAACCCGGTGTTGCGATTCCCATGCAGTTGGGTCCGAGCATCGGAATCCCCGCCGCGGCGATCTTGGTGCTGATCTGGGCGCTCACCTCCGGCCCAACAAGTCCGGCTTCATTTCCAAGGCCGGGAGTGATGATGGCTTTGACGCCCTCGACGCTCAGAACATCGTCGACGGCCGAGTCGATGCGTCCGTGTCCAACCCCCATCACCACCAGCTCGGGAACCGTGGGGCACTCGCCGATGCTGGGATAGCACGAGATGCCGCAGGCCTCGTCCCGAGTGGGGTTGATCCCGTAGAACGGGACGCCGGCGACGGTCATGTTCTCGGCGATCCGCCGAGAGGTGCGATCAGAGATGCCGTAGATCGCGACCGAGGCAGGGTTGAAAAGCCCGTCGAGCTCGACGTCGACGAGCGGGCGGGTAACGCTCATGCGTTGCGGTCTCCTTGTTCGACGAAGAACCTCCCGCTCTCCCCGGAGGAGAAGTAGCGCGAAGTGATCGTCTTCTTACGTGTGTAGAACTCGACAGCGTCGGTGCCGTGGGCGTGCAGGTCGCCGAAGAACGAGCCTTTCCAACCCGAGAACGGGAAGAACGCGACCGGCGCAGCAACGCCGATGTTGACGCCGATCATGCCGACTTCCACGTCGTGTCGATAGTGGCGCACCGCCGCCCCTGACTCGGTGAAGATCGACGTTCCGTTCCCGTACCGGCTCGAGTTGACGATCTCGATCGCCGCCTCCAGCGAGTCGGCGTGGATGACCGACAGCACCGGTCCGAAGACCTCCTCCTGCGCGATATCCATGTCTGCGGTGACGTCGGTGAGGATCGTCGGTCCCACAAATGACGAGCCACCTGGCCTGCCGTCGCTGCTCGCCCGGCCGTCCACCAGAAGCTTGGCGCCGTCGGCGACGCCTTTCTCGATCCAATCGACGATGCGCCCGCACGACGCTTCCGAGATCACCGGCCCCATGTCGCTGCTCTCGTCCAGGCCGTCGCCGACGTTGAGCTCACGGGTGCGGCGCTCGAGCTCGTCGAGCAGCGGCGGAGCAGCGTCGCCGACGGTGATCACCACCGACCCCGCCATGCACCGCTGGCCGGCTGCACCGAATGCCGAACCGAGGATGTTGCCCACCGTCTTGTCGATCACGGCGTCGGGCATCACGACCATGAAGTTCTTCGCGCCGCCGAGTGCCTGCACGCGCTTGCCGTTGGCGGCCGCGCGCTCGTAGACGTACTGCGCGACCTTGGCCGACCCCACGAATGAGATCGCATCGACGTCAGGATGATCGAGCAGGCCGTTGACGACGTCGACCGAGCCATTCACGAGGTTCACGACGCCGTCGGGAAGTCCACCGTGCTCGTGGATCAGGTTGAACACGAGCTCCTGGGTGAGAGGCACCTGCTCCGATGGCTTGAGTACGAACGTGTTCCCGCACGCAATCGCAAACGGCAGGAACCAGAACGGCACCATCGCCGGGAAGTTGAACGGGCAGATCGCCGCGCACACACCGACCGGCTGGCGGATCGTCTCGCAATCGACCGCGGTGGCGACGTTTTCGAGAACGCGCCCCTGCATCGTCTGGGGCACCGCACTGGCGGCCTCGATCATCTCGATCGCCCGGCCGACCTCGGCCCTGGCGTCGGCAAACGTCTTTCCCATCTCACGCGTGACCGCCCGGGCGACCTCGTCCTGATGGGCCTCGAGCACCTGGCGGAAGCGAAACAGCCACCGGCCACGCTCGATCACCGAGCGCTTGCGCCAATCGGGGTAGGCGGCGCGGGCGGCGGCGACGGCGGCGTCAACATCGGCGCGACTCGAGAGCGGCACGCGCGCGAGCACCTCACCGTTGGCGGGATTGCGGACGTCAAGATCCTGCTGGGAGATCGCCGGTATCCACGCTCCGTTGACGTAGTTACCGAGCAGCCTGGTTTCCGTTGTCGTCGCAGACACGTACATCGCCCCCTGGTTTCTGGTTGCCTGAAGGTATTGAAGCCTGGCTCAGCTCCCGCCGCCACCGTACACTGTGTCTCGTATGGCCACCGATTCCGGACACTCTGTATTCACAATCCAGGATTTGTTGCAGCTCGAGCCGCTGCGTGACGCCGAAGTGTCGGTCGCTGCCGGCGTCCAGCGACTCGGCAATACGGTGGACTGGGTGCACGTGTTCGAGACGCCGTTTGTCAGCGACGTGCTGCGCGGGGGCGAGTTTCTGCTGACCACGGGAATTGGTCTGGCCGGTATGAGCCCGCCGGAGGTCGACGCGCTGGTGGGCACGCTGGCGCGCTCCGGCGCCGCCGGCATCGGATTTGAGCCGAGCCACGCGCCGCCCGAGATCCTGGTCGAGCCGTGTCGGAACCACGATCTTCCGCTGGTGATCTTCGGGCAGTCGGTGCGATTCGTGGACGTCACCCACGCCGTCCACGAGCGGCTGGTGTCACGAGAGCTGGGCATGCTGCGACGCGCGGTCGCCCTCCAGACCCAGCTCCGCGATGCTGCCCGGGAGGGACTCGGTCCAGCCGGCCTGGTGGCCGCGCTGAGTGACGTCCTGGGCGCCCAGGTGCTGCTCGAGCGAAGCGACCGCACCCCCATCGCGAGCGCCCCGGAGGGCGGGCTGGACGTGGCGTTCATGGACGCGCTTGACCGCTCGCGCCAGCGGCTTCCCACCCCCATCCATACGCGTCTGGTATCGCCGGGTGCCCGTCTGCATCTCTTGACGCGAGCCGACGACGAACTCGACGTACTGGCAATCGACGAGGCCTCACTGCTTCTCAGTGTCGCGTTGGCGGCTCAGCCACCCACCGACGAGGTGCCGTCCGCCGAGCGCGCGCGGCTGCTCGCGCGGCTCGCCGAGGGCCGTGCCGGCAGCGGCACCGACGTCGTCCGCCGCGCGCGGGCGGTGGGCGTTGACCTGAGCCGCGCGACGCTCTGGGCAGTTCACGGTCGCGGGTCGCTGGCACGGTTCGACCAGCTCGGGCTCGATGCCCTGGTCGAGGGCGGGCGAGCGTTGGTCGCGGTGCGAAGCGACACCGACCTGCCCGCGATCGTCCGCGACCTGGTGCGCCGTGGCGCGATTACCGCAGCAGGCATCGACAGCCGCGGCGGCGAGCCGTGGCAGATCAAAGAGGCGCTCGCAGCCGCCGAGCGGGCGTGCCTGGTGGCCGGCGCAGCGGGGCCGGTCATTCGCAGCGGGGCCAGTCTGGGTGCGCTGGGATCACTCGCCCGCGACGTCCTGGCGGGTGAGCGGATGGAATCACGATTTGACGCGGCAGGCCGCGAGACGGTCGAGGCGCTTGTGGAAAGCGGTTGGTCGAAGGCCGCGGCGGCTCGACGGCTTGGGATCGCACGCCAGCGCGTGTACGAGCGCCTCGCCGCGCTCTCGAGCCGCCACGACCTCGACTTCGACCTCACTCAGACCCGGACAGAGCTCGCCCTCGAGGTCTGGACCGTCCGCATGAGCGAGCTCGCATGAGTGGTGAATAAATGGTGCCAGGCACCATTTATTCACTAGGGTTCGGGGATGGTTGGACTGATCGACTCGGGGTGGGCGGCGTGGCTGCCCAACGAGCTGGCTGACGCGTACGCCAGCCTGAACACCAATGCCGCGGGCCGGCGCGCGTTCGCGAAGCGACTCGAGGCTGGCCCCGACGCCGCGGCTCGAGACCGCTGGGACCGGTTTCGGCTAGTTGCGCCCTCGAGGGTCGACCTCCCCGAGACCGCGGATGGGCTCACCGGTGCGGACTGCTTTGCGATCCTCGAGCAGCTCGGTCTGGTCGACGGCGACCCGCCGCGCGCGATCGAGCCCGAGCCGGTCGAGCTGGTGCTCACGCTCGATCACGAGCAGGTACGGGAACTCGAAGACGTACGCATGGCGCGCACACCCGGGGAGCCGGCGGCGACTCCGATCGATGCGCTGCCCTCGCTGGATCAGCGCTTTGGGGGAGCCGACATCGGGCGAAATGACCCCTGCCCGTGCGGCTCAGGGAAGAAGTACAAGCGCTGTCACGGCCGGTAAATCACCGGCGCAGCGGTCAGACCAATCGGATGAGGCCCTGGCCTGCCGAAACCTGATCGCCGACCGCGATCTCGACGGTCTCGATCGTGCCACTGTGATGCGCAACGATCTCGTTTTCCATCTTCATGGCTTCGACGACCACCAGCACGTCTCCGGGAGACACCTCTGCGCCCGCTTCGACCGCGATCTTGAGCACCGTTCCCTGCATCGGGCTGGCGATCACGTCCACGGCGCCATGGGCACTCTTCTCGCGCTCGGCCAGATCGGCTCGGCGCTGCCGCAGCCGTGTGCGGCCGGGATGCTCGGGTTCGCTCACGGTCACCTCGAAGCGCTTGCCCCCAACCTCGGTCACAACGGTTCTCACGCGCTGCTCGGTGGGTACGTCCACCCGCGGGTTGGCGGGCGGCGGCTCGGTTTCGAGCTCGGCGGCGTAGCCACCGCCCTCGACGAACGCGTGCAACGACCCCCCCTCGATGAAGGCTGGCTGCTCGAGGATCGCACGGTGGATCGGAATCAGCGTTTTGACACCGCCGACTTCGAACTCGCCGAGGGCGCGCAGCATGCGCCGTCGCGCCAGCTCGCGAGTCTGATCCCACACCACCAGCTTTGCCACCATCGGGTCGTACAGCTCGGAGATCGTCGAGCCCTCCACGACCCCGGAATCGACCCGCACCCCCGGCCCTGACGGCTCGCGATAGCGAGTGATCAAGCCCGGCGTGGGAATGAATCCGAGCGCAGGATCCTCGGCGTTGATGCGACACTGAATCGAGTGCCCTACCAGCCGGACGTCCGACTGGGCATAGCCGAGCGGCTCACCCGCCGCGATCCGCAGCTGCTCGCGCACCAGGTCGAGACCGGTCACCTCCTCGGTGATCGTGTGCTCCACCTGGAGCCGCGTGTTCATCTCGAGGAAGTAGTAGGTGCCGTCGCCGGCAAGCAATCCCTCGACCGTGCCCGCATTGGTGTACCCGACGGCCTTGGCCGCATCGACCCCGATCCTCCCGATCGCCTCGCGCAACTCCGGTGTCACCACCGGCGAGGGCGTTTCCTCCACGATTTTCTGGTGCCGCCGCTGAATCGAGCAGTCCCGCTCCCCCAGGTGCACCACCTGGCCGTGCTCGTCAGCAAGCACCTGCACCTCGATGTGACGAGGATCGTCGAGGTAGCGCTCGATGTACACGGTGTCGTCGGCGAAGTAGGCCGCGCCCTCCCGCCGGGCGGACTCGTACCCCGCAACCAGATCTTCCTCGGCCCGCACCACCTTGATGCCTTTGCCGCCGCCACCGGCGGCCGCCTTGATGGCGATCGGGTATCCGATCTCGGAAGCAATCCGGCGGGCGTCCTCGACCGTCTCGACGGGATCGGTGACGCCGGGCACGATCGGGACCCCGGCGGCGGCCATCACCTGCCTGGCGCTGGTCTTCGACGCCATCGCATCCATGGCGCCGGGTGGCGGTCCCACAAACGTCACCCCCGCCCCGGCGCAGGCACGTGCAAAGCCGGAGTTCTCCGCCAGGAATCCAAATCCCGGGTGAATCGCCTCCGCGCCGGCGCGAACAGCGCATTCGACAATCGTGTCGCCCTGGAGGTAGCTCTGGGTGGCCGGCCCCGGGCCGATCCGAAAGGCCTCGTCGGCGTAGCGAACGAACTCGGCTTCGCGATCGGCATCGCTGTAGACCGCCACCGACCCGATCCCCATCTCACGCAGCGTGCGAAACACGCGAATCGCGATCTCGCCTCGGTTGGCTACGAGCACCTTCGAAAACATCTAGCGGCGAGACTGCTCGACGGGGGGATTGGCAGCGGGAGGATCCGGCTCGATCATGCCGATGGCCGCCAGCGCCTTGCGGATGGCCTCACGCTCGTCCGCGGTCGGTTCGGGAGCGATGTCGATGTGTGTCACAGCGGGATGTTGCCGTGCTTGCGGGCTGGACGCTCCACCCGTTTGCCGCGACATGTCTCGAGGGCGTTGATCAGCATCGGCCGGGTGCGCCGGGGGGCGATCACGTCGTCGACATAGCCTCGCTCCGCCGCGGTGAACGGATTGGCGAACCGCTCGCGGTACTCCTCCACCAGCTCGGCCCGCCGGGCCACCGGGTCGTCGGCTTGCTCGAGCTCCTTGCGAAACACGATGTTGACGGCACCGTCTGAGCCCATCACCGCCACCTCGGCCGTCGGCCAGGCAAAGTTGAAGTCGGCGCCGACGTGCTTCGAACTCATCACGTCGTAGGCACCGCCGTAGGCCTTGCGCGTGATCACCGCAAGCTTGGGCACCGTCGCCTCGCAATAGGCGTACAAAAGCTTGGCGCCGTGGCGGATGATGCCGCCCCACTCCTGCTCGGTGCCGGGCAGGAATCCCGGCACGTCCACGAACGTCACCACCGGGATCCCGAAAGCGTCACAGGTGCGGACGAAGCGTGCACCCTTGGTCGAGCTGGCGATGTCGAGCACTCCGGCCAGCGCGCGCGGCTGGTTGGCGACCACTCCCACCGGCGATCCCCCGAGCCGAGCGAAGCCGCAGATCAGGTTCTCGGCCCACCGCGGCTGAACCTCCAGGAACTCTCCGTCGTCCATGACCCGGCGAATCACCTCATGCATGTCGTAGGGGCGGGTCGGCTCGTCGGGAATCAGTGAGTCGAGCTCAACGTCCTGGCGATCGGACGGGTCGGAAGCCGGCTCCCACGGTGGCGGCTCGGTGTTGGACTGGGGCAGAAACGAGAGCAGGTAACGGCAGTCCGCAAGCAGCGCATGCTCGTCGGGGGCTGTGAAGTGCGCCACCCCGGAGCGGGTTGCATGGGTGGTTGCGCCGCCGAGTTCCTCGAAGCTCACGTCCTCGCCGGTGACGGTCTTCACGACCTCGGGCCCGGTGATGAACATGTGCGAGGTCTCCTCGACCATCATCACGAAGTCGGTGATTGCCGGTGAGTACACCGCACCACCGGCGCACGGACCCATCACCAGCGAGATCTGTGGAATCACTCCGGAAGCGTTCACGTTGCGGGTGAAGATGTCGGCGTAGCCGGCCAGGGAGACCACACCTTCCTGGATCCGGGCCCCGCCGGAATCGTTGATTCCGACGATCGGACAGCCGTAGCGGATCGCCATGTCCATCACTTTCACGATCTTCTCCGCAAAGGCTTCTCCTAGGGAGCCGCCGAAGACAGTGAAGTCTTGAGAGAACACGAACACCCGTCGCCCCTCGACCGTGCCGTGGCCAGTCACCACTCCGTCGCCATACGGCCGGTTTTCCATCATCCCGAAGTTCGGGCTGCGATGCTGGACAAACGCGTCCAGCTCCACGAACGACTCCGGGTCGAGCAGCGCTTCGATTCGCTCGCGTGCGAGCAGCTTGCCCTTGGAGCGCTGGCGCTCAACCGCAGCTGGAGAAGCGGGATGCCGCGCCTGCTCGTGGAGCCGCTCGAGCGCGTCGACCAGTTCGCGGGTTGTGTGCTCGCTCACGGCCCGGGAGCGTACTCGAAACCCGACCGCCGGAAGCTGTAGGATGGTGGCCTCAGCACGACACGTTATCCGTACACCCTGGCAGGGGGGCGTGTAACGGTGACCATTTGGGGGTGGGAATCGGTGCAAAACCCGCTTGACGAGGCCCCATTTCGGGAGTACGTTCGAGATTGCGAGGTAGCGGACCGAAGGTGGCAGAAAAGGTGGGCGACCAACCAGGTGCAGACCGTGCGGCGGCAACCGCGGTGGACAGGAGTCTGTCCGCCGTCGTAAGCGCGCCCGCACCCGACCTCACGCCCGTCCCCGCCGCTCCGCCGCACCGGTCAGAGCGATCGCGGCGATCGTTCGTCAAGGTCGCGTTGGCGACCGCCGATTTCCTCGCACTGATCACCGCGATCGGTGTGGTCTCATTCTGGATCAAGTACCCGTCGCAGCTCACGCCGCTGTTCCTGGTTCTGCCACTGTGGGCGATGCTGACGGGGTTCTATGGCCTCTACCGGCGCGACCGCGTCGGCGCCGACAACGCAACCCTGGACGAGATTTGGCCGATCTTCCACTGCGTCACCGTGGCGACCTGGCTGGTGTTCGTGCTGACGCAGCTCACCCCCGTGCGCGACCTGCACGGCGGCCACATGGCCGCCTTCTGGGTGATCGCGATCGTGGCCGTCCCGATCTACCGAAGCGTGGTGCGCGCGGTGCTCCGGAGCCGAACGACGCTCAAGCAAAATGCCGTCATCGTCGGGGCCGGCCTGGTCGGACAGGAGATCGCGCGGAAGGTCATGCGCCAGCAGAACTACGGGCTCGACCTCGTCGGATTCGTCGATGCCGATCCCCTGCCCCTGCACCAGGAACTGACCGACGTACCGGTGCTCGGAGCTCCCGATGAGCTCGCACGGATTCTCGAGGAGCACCACGTCGAACACGTCGTGCTCGCCTTCACCGCCGACCACGAGGCGGGCCTCGGGGTCGTGCGCGTGTGCAACGAGCTCGGCGTGCAGGTGGACATCGTGCCTCGCCTCTTCGAGGTCGTGGGCAGCCGCGCGGCGGTGTACTCACTCGAAGGAACTCCCCTGCTCGGGCTGACGCCACCGGTGCTGGGAATGAGCCACCGGCTCGCCAAGCGCGCGATGGATGTGTTTGGTGCGGCGGTCGGGTTGGTGCTGCTCTCGCCGATGTTCCTGGTCGCCGCGATCGCGATCAAGCTCAACTCGAAGGGTCCCGTGTTCTTCACGCAGACCCGGATCGGACGCGGACAAAACGCGTTCACGATCGTCAAGTTCCGGACCATGGTGGCCGACGCCGAGGAGCGGAAATCCGAGGTCGAACACCTCAACGAACATCGTGGGCTCGGCGACGACCGCATGTTCAAGATCACCGACGATCCCCGCGTCACGCGGGTCGGGAAGTTCTTGCGAAAGACCTCGATCGACGAGTTTCCGCAGCTCTGGAACGTGCTGCGTGGCGAGATGAGCCTGGTGGGCCCGAGACCACTGATCCCTCACGAGCACAAGTTCGTGAACGACTGGGGCCTACGGCGACTCGACTTGACACCCGGTCTGACCGGCCTGTGGCAGGTGTGCGGACGCAGCGAGGTGACGTTCTCGCAGATGCTCGTGCTCGACTATCTGTACGTCACCAACTGGAGCCTCTGGGGCGACATCACGCTGATCCTGCGCACCGTCCCGGCTCTGCTCGGCAAGACCCGCGGCGCGTCTTAGGCGCGCGAGCGGATGCTGTCGTAGGTTCCCCACTCGCGCCGGAGCTCGGTGCACACCTCGCCGATAGTCGCATAGGCGCGCAGCGCCTCGCGGATCGGAACCAGCAGGTTGTCGTCGGCGCTGGCCGAGGCTCGCACCGCGGCCAGCGCCTGCTCGACCGCGCCAGCGTCGCGCCCAGTCCTGACCGCGGCGGTGCGCTCGCACTGGCGCCGCTCGGACTGCGGGTCGATCTGCTGGAGCTCGACTGCCTCGTCGGTTTCGGCGATCCAGCGATTGACGCCCACGATCACCTCATCGCCCGATTGCACCCGCTGGTGATGGGCGAACGCGGCCTGCTCGATCTGATCCTGTACCCAGCCCGCCTCGACGGCGGCCACCGCCCCACCGAGATCGTCGATCTCGGTGATCAGCTCGCGCGCCATCGTCGCCAGCTCGTCGGTCAGTGCCTCGATGTAGTAGCTCCCCGCCAACGGATCCGTGGTCTGGGTCGCGCCCGCTTCGGTCGCAAGGATCTGCTGGGTGCGAAGCGCGATGGTCGCGCTGCGCTCGGTTGGAAGCGCGAGCGCTTCATCAAACCCGTTGGTGTGGAGGCTCTGGGCGCCTCCGCAGACCGCGGAGAACGCCTGCACGGCAACCCGCACGATGTTGTTCTCGGCCTGCTGGGCGGTCAGGGTCGATCCCCCCGTCTGAGCGTGAAACCGCAGCATCTGTGAGCGCTCGTCGGTCGCACCGAACCGCTCGCGCATGACCTCTGCCCACAGCATCCGCGCCGCCCGGAACTTGGCGACTTCCTGGAAAAAATCGTTGTGGGCATTGAAGAAGAACGACAGACGCCGGGCGAACGCATCCACCTCGAGTCCCGCCTCCACCGCGGCCGAGACGTACGCGATGCCGTTGGCGATCGTGAACGCGAGCTCCTGCGCGGCGGTCGAGCCGGCTTCGCGGATGTGGTATCCCGAGATCGAGATGGTGTTGAACCGCGGCAGGCGTTCGGTGCAGTACCGAAACGTGTCCACCGTCAGGCGCATGCTCGGCCGCGCCGGGAAGATGTAGTTGCCCCGGGCGATGTACTCCTTGAGGATGTCGTTTTGGATCGTCCCGGAAAGCTGCTCGGGCGAAACGCCCTGTTTCTCGCCCACCAGCTCATACAGCAGCAGAAGCAGCGCGCCGGGGGCGTTGATCGTCATCGACGTCGACACGTCGCTCAGCGGGATGCCATCCAGCAGCAGCTCCATGTCGGCCAGCGAGTCGATCGCAACCCCGGTGCGGCCGACCTCACCGAGCGCCAGCGGATCGTCCGAGTCGAGCCCGAGCTGGGTCGGCAGGTCGAACGCCACCGACAACCCGGTCTGCCCCCGCTCGAGCAGCAGATGGAATCGTTTGTTGGTGTCCTCCGCGGACGAGAAGCCGGCGTATTGCCGCATCGTCCACGGGCGCTTGCGGTAGCCCTCGGGCCGCCCGCCGCGGGTGAACGGGTACAGGCCGGGGTCGGGACGCGGGGCGCCGGCGTCTTCGAGCCGGTAAACCGGCTTGACGGGGATCCCCGAATCGGTGTGACGGTCGCTGTCGGACACGGCCATCCGCAAACTCTATGCGACCAACCGAAACGGAGCCCCGGCTGTCGCGCGGCCGCCTTCTTCGGCCGGAGTCGTACGCGTCCGACCCAGCGGCCTCAGGCTGCCTGCGCCAACCTCCGGGGCTCCATGTCGAGCGTAGCGGATACTGTCCGTTCGTGCGGGTTTCCGTCAAACTGTTCGCAGTGGTGCGCGAGCGCGCGGGATGGTCGCAGCGCACGTTCGAGCTTCCCGAGGGAGCGGTGGCCTGCGACGTCTGGGACGCGCTCCAGATCGGCGCCGAGCCACCCGGGATGACCTATGCGCGCAATCGCGAGTACGTGGAGCGCGACACGCCGCTCGAGCCGGACGACGAGGTCGCAGTGATTCCGCCGGTCTCCGGTGGTGGGTTCCGAGTGCAGTCCGATCCACTCGATCTGAACGCACTGGTCGCCGAGGTGTCGCGACCCGACGCCGGCGCCATCGCCACCTTCATCGGCACCACCCGCGACCATGCCCGTGGCCGCACCGTGACCCACCTCGAATACGACGCCTATCCCGAGATGGCCGAGGCCGAGATGGCGCGGATCGGCGACCAGCTGAAGGCGACGTATGACATCCACGCGGTTGCGATCGCCCATCGCGTCGGAACCGTGCCGATCGGTGAGGCCAGCGTGATCATCGCCGTATCCTCGGCACACCGCGCGGCTGCGATCGATGCGTGTCGCGAAGCGATCGACACGCTCAAGCAGACCGTGCCGGTGTGGAAGAAGGAGATCTTCGAGGGCGGCGAAGAGTGGATTGGCAGAGAAGGCACAGACGAATCGCACCGGCGACGGCTACCCTGAGTACATGACACCCGACCCGTGGACGCCGCTTCCGCCTCCCGCGGATCAGCTCGATCCGCCGGCTCCACCGGCAGATCCCGAGCCGGAGTTCCACAGCCCGATCGCGAAAGATCGAAACATCTTCCAGCGCATCGGCGGCGGGATCGTTGCGGCCGTACTCGCGGTGGTCAAGTTCGGCTGGTTGTTGCTCGCCGGCCTGGGCAAGGCCAGCTTCCTCTTCAGCTTCGTGATCGCAATCGGCGCCTACGCGCTGCTCTGGGGCTGGCGCTTCGGGGTCGGCTTCGCGCTGCTTCTGCTCATCCACGAGATGGGCCACGTGATTCAGCTCCGACGCGAGGGGGTGAAGGCCAGCGCCCCGATCTTCATTCCCTTCATGGGTGCATTTGTGGGCATGAAAGAGCTGCCGAAAAACGCCTACGTCGAGGCCAAGGTCGGTCTCGCCGGCCCGGTGCTGGGAACCCTCGGCGCTTTCGCGACCTACGCCGTCGGCGTCCAGATCGACTCCGACCTGCTGAAGGCGCTGGCCTACTTCGGGTTCTTCCTGAACCTGTTCAACCTGATCCCGGTGGTGCCGCTGGACGGTGGCCGGGCGCTTTCGGCGCTGCATCCCGCGCTGTGGTTCGTCGGCCTCTTCATCGTCGCGGTGCTCGCCTTCCACTACGAGAACCCGTTCATCTTCTTCGTGCTTTTGATGGTCGCGTTTGAGGTGTATCAGCGCTGGGAGCGCCGCAACGACCCCGAATCTCGCGCCTACAACGCCATTCCATGGGTGCAGCGGCTGATCATCTTCACCACCTACATGGTGCTCGTGGTCGCGCTGGTGTGGGGCATGCACGCCGCCTATGTGCAGCACACCTAGGCGTAAGATGAGCGCGTGAGTCCTGACGCACCTCCTCCGCGGTTGCTCCCGATCAGCGAGGCGGCGCGCGCGCTGGGGGTCAGCATCGACACGCTGCGCCGGTGGGAGCGCGACGGCAAGCTCAACTCAGAGCGTGACGCTGCCAATCGCCGGATGGTGTCGGCCGACGAGATCGTCCGGCTGGGAGGACGCGTCCCGACCCACGCGGGCCAGGGGTTCTCGGCTCGCAACCGATTCGAGGGGATCGTGCGTGACGTGGAGGTCTCCGGTGTGGTGGCGCTGGTAACGCTCGAAGCCGGTCCATACACGGTCGTCTCGGTGATCACGCGCGACTCGGTGGATGAGCTCGGTCTCGCTCCCGGGGTGAAAGCCGTCGCCACAGTCAAGGCAACCTCGGTGATGATCGCGCGAGACTCCGATTGACGCAGTTCGACGGGGTGCGGGCCGACCACGGCGGGCACTGCTTCGATGCCGTCCCGGCGCTCGTGCAGCGCACGGTCGCAGGCTCTGCCGCTGGTCGCACCGTACTGGTCTGGATCGACGCGTTCGGGTGGCGGTTCGCCGAACGCCACGCCGACCATCCGTGGCTGCGGCGGGTGGCCGACACCGGCACGATCGAACCGTGGACGAGCCAGTTTCCGTCGACGACGACGGCCGCGTATGTGACGCTGCACTCGACCCTTCCGGTCGCCGAACACGGGATGTATGAGTGGTTCGTGTACGAGCCTGCGCTCGACCGCATGATCTGCCCGCTGATGTTCTCGTTCGCGGGTGACCACGACCGCGGCACCCTCTTCACCGCCGGAGTTTCCGCCGCCGGGCTGTTTCCCGGAGTTACCCCGCTGATCGCTGGTCTCGCCCAACGCGGAGTTGAATGCCACGCGTTCCAAAGCGCGGCCTATACCCCCGGTGTGGCCACCGATCTCGCACTCCATGGGGCGACCGTGCATCCGTTCAGTAACCCGCAGGCCGGCCTCGCGGAGGTCGCCAGGGTGCTCGCTCGACCAGGGCCGTTGTTTGCCTTCGTCTACCTCGACACGGTCGATGCCGTCGGGCATGTCGCCGGCCCCGACGCGCCGCAGTTCGATGCCGAGATCGTGACGCTGCTCGACGGGCTCGAGCGGCTCTGCTGCGAGTCGACGGACGGGCAGTTGATCGTGACCGCAGACCACGGCATGACCGCGATCGATCCGGATGCCACCGTGTATGTGAACACGGAGTGGCCGCAGCTCACCGACCACCTCAAACGGGGCGCAGACGGCGGGGTGCTGGCTCCCGGTGGGTCTGCCCGCGACCTGTTCTTGCACGTCCGCGACGGTGCGATCCCAACCGTGGTCGCGGGGCTCGAGCGGATCCTGGGCGATCGGGCCGCCGTCCACGTGACCGAGCGGCTGCTCGACGACGGTGTGTTCGGCCCTCACCCTTCGGCGCGGCTGCGAGAGCGAATCGGCGACGTGGTCGTGCTCCCGCGCGCGGGCGAGAGCGTGTGGTGGTACGAGCGCGGCCGCTACGAACAGCGGTTCCGCGGCCACCACGGCGGCGCCAGCGATGCCGAGATGCGGATTCCCATGATCACCGTCCCGGTCGGCTAGTTCCCGGTTGGCGAAGAGGGGTTCGGGTGCTCATGCCGAAATTCCGTCGCCATGAGCAGCATTGATCTCAGTCAAGCCGCTGACATGCCCATCCTTGCCCGGATCGTGGTTCCGATCACGGCCGTGACGAAGGAAGCTGTCGGCGATGTCCGGGGGATGACCCTGGAGCATTGCGAGGTTCCTCTTCCGCCCACGGCGCGGGTCGTGAGTGCTGAGCGTACCGAAGGCGCGTGGGTGGTCTGGTACGTCGAGAAAGTCGACGCGATCTAGCTCTGGCCGGCGCTGACTGATGCGGCGCGGACCCGCAGCTTCACCGGCGTCACGGTGCTCACCAGGTGGTGAGTGCCCTGATACTGACCGCTGCCCGGCCCTGAACCGCCGCCCGGCCCGGTGCCGGGTCCGCTGGCGCCGCCGGACGGGGGCGAGATGAGACCGACGGACGGAAGATGCGACGTGATCAGACCCGGGAACCCCAGGATCGACCCGGGGCTGAGTTGCGACAGCGTCACCGCAGCAATTCCGCCGTACGCGATCAGGAGGGTCAGCACGAGCGCAACGAACGCGAGGCCGCCGCGCGAACGCGGTAGTCGTGACGCCGCCGGTGCTCCTGAAATTGGCCGTGACCCCCACCCTTCGATCGCCCCAACCTGTTATAGCAGCATCGCAGATTGATTGGTTGAACCTGGATGCGTGACCGTCGCGCTGAGCTGTGGCAGCGGATCAGCTGCGGTTGCGGAATCGCGGCGGTGATCGTCGTGGTGATCGGTTCGACGCTTCCGGGTCAATCCCCTGCGGCCCTGCACGGCGCCGACTCAACGGCGATCACGCTGTTCTACGCTGCTCATCCCTCGGAGCTGACCGCCAGCGGCTACCTGCTGGGGCTCGGCGCGGCGCTGTTGATCGTGTTTTTTGGCGGCCTCCGCGCGCGGCTTTGCCAAGGCGACGACGGGGCCGCCACCATCGCCACGATCGGCTTTGGAGCGGCCGCCGCCGGAGCCGCGCTGCAGCTCGGTGGAGCGGCGATCGTCACCGCCCTCGCCCAGCGATCCGACGTCTCGCCCGACCCGGCCACGGTCGTTGCGATGGCCGAGACTGCAAGTGCGCTCGGGGGTTTCGCGTGGTTCGCGTTTGCGGTCAGCTTCGGCGTGACCGCATATCTGGTGGCCACCGGCGATGCGTTACCGCGGTTCATCGCCTGGCTTTCGGCCGGCCTCGTACCGTTGGCGCTGGTGAGTGCGCCGATTCCGGGCACGACGGTCGACAGCGCAACGTCGGGCGTGATGCTGGTGTGGATCGTCGCGATTTCGCTCAACCTTGTTCGTCGACGGTCGCAACCCCGGCGACCAGCCAGCGGCCGCGCTGCCACCTGACCAACCCCCCGACCAGGCGGATGGCCACAAACACGGTGAGGCCGGCCCACACGCCGCCCAGACCGAGGTCTCGCTCCCAGGCCACGATCGTGAGCGGCACGAATCCCACGAATGCTCCCACCAGGGTGACGTTTCGCATGAACCGCAGATCTCCCGCGCCGAAGAACACGCCGTCGAGTGCGAACAGCACGCCGGCCATCGGCATCATGCCTGCGAGCCACGGCCACAGCACCGCCGCCTGATGAAGCACCGCCGGGTCGGAGGTAAAGATCCGGGGTATCAGGTTGTGCCCAACCCCGAGCACCAGGCCGAAGCCAACGCCCAGGATGGCGCCTGCCACCATCAGTCTGCGAGCCAGCGCGCCCGCCACCGAGAGCGCGGAGCTCCCGAGCAGACGCCCGATCAAGGCCTGAGCTGCGATCGCGGTCGCATCCAGGAACAGCGCACAAAAACTCCACAGCTGCACCCCGATCTGCTGAGCGGCGAGCTGTGCGTCGCCCATCCGCGCGGCCACGCCCGTGGCAATCGTGAACGCAGCGAAGAATGCGAGCGTGCGCACGCTGAGGTCGCGGGCGGCGGCGAACTGCATGCGCATCCGCGCCCAGCTCGGCCGAAGTGGCGCGCCGGTGCGGCGCAGGAGCTCGAGGAACACCAGGCCGGACGCTGCCTGGGCGACGACGTTGGCGATCGCCGAACCCTCGATGCCCATTCCCAACCCAACGATCAGGAGCGCGGACAACCCGATCGAAAGCACGTTTGCAACCGCGATCACGACCAGCGGAGTCACCGTGTCTTGAAACGCGCGCATCCAGCCCTGTGCTGCGGCCACGACCAGCACCAGTGGGGCGCCCAGCGCGGCGATCCTGATCCACTCGATCGCCTGGCCGGCGGCGGCCGTGTCGCCCCCTCCCAGGAGCTGCACCGCCGGTGTTGCAAGCAGCTCGATCACCAGAATCAGCGCGACCCCGAGGCCGGCGGCCAGCCAGGTCGCCTGCACCCCGACGTCAAGCGCCTCGCGTTTTCGATCGGCGCCGTACAGACGGGCGGCGCGGGCGGTCGTGCCGTATTCGAGGAACGTGCAAAACCCGAAGATCTCGGACAGCAGTAAGCCACCCAGTGCAAGGCCCGCCAGCGGCAGCGTACCCAGGTGTCCGACGATCGCGGTGTCGCCGAGCACGTACAGCGGCTCTGCGATCAGCGCTCCCAGGGCGGGCACCGCCAGCCGCAGGATCTCGCGGTCGCTGGGGAGGGATACGGTCACGCCTGGAGTGATAGCGCCGCCCCGCGATCCACGGGTACGATGTGGCTTCGATGGCCGAATACCAGATCACATATTGGCGGGAGATTCCCTCGATGGTGATCGCCCGCGAGGGCGAGGCCACCTCCAAGGTGGCACTGCCCAACCGCTTTCAAGAGGCCATCGACGAGGCGGCCATGCGGGCCGGCGCAAGCGATGCCGACGCATACCTCGCCGACTGGCGCCGGGAGGATTGGCAGCAGCGCGACGGCGATCCCGCGGCGGTGGCCGAGGCCGTGGCCGGGGAACTCGACGAGGCGTTCCCACCGGAGCGACTGAACGGCCTGCTCGGACAGGTCGGGTGACGGTGGCGACGTCGGTCACACTTCGCGACCTGCGCACGCGACATGGAGTCCTGGTCGGCGACGGCGCCTATGGCACCGCCCTCCAGGATGCCGGCCTCGAAGCCGGCGCGTGCGGGGAGTTGTGGAACCTCGAGTCTCCCGAAAAGGTCGAGGCGATCCACCGCGGATACGCCGAAGCCGGGTGCATGTTCCTCACCACGAACACCTTCGGCGGCACCGCTCCACGACTGGCGATGCACGGCCTCGATGACCGGGTGGCCGACATCAACCGGGCCGGCGCCGAGATCGCCCGGCGTGTCGCCGACGACTATCCCAGCGTGCTGGTGGCGGGAAACATCGGGCCGAGCGGCGAGCTGATCGCACCGCTCGGACTGCTCTCAACTGACGAGGCCGCCGACATCTTCGCCGACCAGGCCGCGGGGCTCGCCGAGGGCGGGGCCGACTTCTTCTTGATCGAGACGATGAGCGACATGGCCGAGGTGGAGGCCGCGATCGCGGGAGCACGGCGAGTGGCACCCGATCTGGAGATCGTCGCAACCATGAGCTTTGACACCAACCTGCACACGATGATGGGCGTGAGTCCAGCCGACGCGGTACGGCGGATAGCCGACCTGGGGATCGCCGGTGCCGGTGGAAACTGTGGCCGAGGTCCGGACGAGATGGAGGCGATCATGTCCCAGATGGCCGAAGGACGGCCGGAGGGCCCACTGCTCGTTGCGCAGTCCAACGCCGGGCTGCCTCACCTCCACGGGGACAGCTTCGTCTACGACGTCGGCCCCGACGCGATGGCGCTCCATGCGCGTCGACTGCGAGAGCTGGGCGTCGACGTGGTGGGCGGCTGTTGTGGCTCGACCCCTCAGCACGTCGCCGCAATGGTCACCGCACTCACCACCTGAGCCAAAACTGCAACAAAACCATCGCGTGAATAAATGGTGCCTGGCACCATTTATTCAGGCCAGTTGGAGTACTGCGCGGATCGCTTGGCCCGAGCGAACCAGGGCCACGGCGGCGTCCGCCTGTTCGAGCGGGAGGCGATGCGAGATCAGCTTGTCGAGCGGGAGCTGACCGCCGCGAAACGCCTCGAGCATCATCGGGATGTCGCGATCCGGACGCGACGAGCCGTAGATCGACCCCAGGATGCGCCGCTCCATCCTCGGGATCGACAGCGCCGGCAACACCAGCTCGGCGTCTGCGCGCGGGATCCCCAGCAGCACCGTGGCACCACGTGGCCGCGTCGACAGAAATGACGCTCTGATGGCCGCCGACCGGGCGGTCGTCTCGAACGCGTAGTCGACCCCGCCACCGCTCACCCGCACCAACTCGGCAGCCGTCGCATCGGGGTCATCACCCAGCAGCACCGCCGCCGTCGCGCCGAGCTCGAGCGCGCGTTCCAGCCGATGTTCACGAGTGTCCACGGCGATCACCTGCCCCGCGCCGACGGCGACCGCGCCCATCACCGCCGCCAGGCCGGTGCCGCCCAGCCCCACCACCGCGACCCGGTCGCCGGGCCGCACCGAGGCGGTGTGCCACACAGCACCGACACCGCTGGTTACCGCGCAACCGAGCAACGCGCCGACCTCGAACGGGACATCGTCGGGAATCCGGATGCACGACCGTTCAGGCACCACGGCGCTCTCGGCGAACGCCGAGAGGAAGCAGTAGTGATGCACAACCGCCCCGCCGAACCGAAGCCGCGTGGTGCCGTCGAGGAGACCACCGGTGAGCATCTTGGGCCAGGCCGTCGAGCACAGGTGGGGAAGGTCGCGCAGGCACTCCTGACAGTGGCCGCAATACGGCGCCCACGAAAGCGCCACATGGTCGCCAACCGCGAGACCGGCAACCCCGGCACCCAACTCCTCCACGATTCCGGCGCCCTCGTGCCCCGGGACCACGGGGCACGGTACCTCCACTGTGCCATCGAGCACGTTGAGGTCGTCGGAGCACACGCCCGCGGCGTGCAGCCGCACCCGCACCTCGCCCGGACCGGGCCCGTCGAGCTCGAGATCCACCACCCTCAGGGCGGTGCCGGCGGCCGGCAGCAGTGCGGCGCGAATGCTCACACCCGCAGCCGTTCTCCGCGGGGATCGAATAACGGCTCCTCCGACACGGTCGCACCGATTCGCTGGTCAAAGATCTGCACCTCGACGCGCGAGCCTGGGTCGGCGATCCCCACCGGCAGGTAGCCGTAGGCGATGCTCTGGCCGATCGAATAGCCGAAGTCGGCACTGGTGACGTACCCGACCGCGTCCTCGCCCGCGAGCAATGGCTCGTAGCCGAGCGGCGCAGCGTTGGGGTCGTCCAGCACCAGGCAGCACAGCCTTCGCGACGGCCCCGCTTCGCGCTCGCGCAGCGCCGCCTCGCGGCCGATGAACGAGCTCTTCGACAGGTTGACCGTGAAGCCGAGACCGGCCTCCACCGGCGAGTACTCCGTATGCATGTCGACGCCCGCGAAGCGATAGCCCTTCTCGACCCGAAGCGAGTTGAACGCCGCCGTGCCAACCGGCACCACGCCGTCCTGCTCGCCCGCCGCGAACAGCGAGTCCCAGAGCCACCGGCCGTGTTCGGTGGAGACGTACAGCTCATACCCCAGCTCACCGACGTACGAGATCCGAAGCGCCAGCGCCGGCACCGGCCCGACTTCGATCGAGCGCGCCGCCATATACCCAAAGGCCTCGGTGGAGAGGTCGCTGTCGGTAAGTCGTGCCAGCACGTCTCGAGCGCGCGGCCCCCACAGGCCCACCACAGCCAGCGACGAGGTCACGTCGCGCATCCGCACGCCTCCGCCCTCTGGCAGTTGGTAGCGGAGCCAGGCCACGTCTCGGGGCCCCGAACCGCCGCCGGTCACAACCAGGAAGCGGTCATCGCCGAGGCGGGTCACCGTCAGGTCGCAGACCGTGCCCCCAGCATGGTCGAGCACCGTCGTGTAGATGATCCGACCCACCGGCCGATCGATCTCCGAAGCACACACACGGTTCAGCCAGTCGGCTGCTCCCGGCCCCTCGACCTCGACCTTTGTGAACGGCGTCAGGTCAAACACGCCGACCCCGGCGCGAGTCGCCCCGTGCTCGCGGCCCACCGTCGGCGACCAGTGCCGCGCCGCCCAGGACGAACGCGTCTGGGTGAACTCGGGAGCCGGCAACGCAGCGTTCGACTCAAACCACTGCGCCCGCTCCCACCCGGCACTTTCGATCAGCTCGGCTCCGGCCTCCTCGAAACGCTGGTGGTAGGGCGTGGTGCGAAGCCCTCGCGGATGCAACATCTGCTGCAGCGGGTGGATGATGTCGTAGACCTCGCGGTACTGCTGGGCTCCGCGGGCGTTGACATAGGCGTCGGTGGTTGCGAACCGGTGGAAGCGGTCGGGATGTGCAAGGCGCAGATCGATGTCACTACGGCCGGTGGTGAGCAGGTCGACGACCGCCTTGGCAGAACCCCCGGCGTGCGTCACCCAGATTCCCTCCGCCAGCCACAGCCCCCGCACTCGGGAGGATTCACCGAGCATCGGGTAGCCGTCGGGCGTGAACGAGAAGTGGCCGTTGAAGCAGTCGGCCAACTCGATGTCCCGCAGGGCCGGGATCATCGCATTGGTCGCGTCGCGGGCGTCGGCGAAGTGCTCCTCGGTGAATTCGAGCTGGGCAGTGGTATGACCATCCGGCTCGCGGGCGAAGTCTCGCGGCTCGATTGTCAGCGGCTCGTGCCGGTAGGCCCCGATCCCATACGCCTCGCCGCGCTGCTTGAAATACATCGAGCGATCCTGGTGACGGAGAATCGGATGCTCGACCTCGGCGGTCGTGCCCGCGAGCTCGGGCACGGGGACGGTGTAGGCCATCAGGTGTTGCATCGGCTGGAGTGGCATCGCCACACCGGTCAGCGCCTGCAGATTCTTGCTCCAGATCCCGGCGCAGGCGATCACGGTCGAGGCCGCGATCGACCCCTTGGTGGTTTCGACCCCACGGATCCGGCCGTCGCGAATGTCGAACCCGACCACCTCGGTCAGATCGTTGATCTCGGCGCCCCGGGACTCGGCGTCGCGAAGCAGGCGATGACACACGTTGGCACCCTTGCACAGACCGTCACGGGCGACGTGCAGGCCGCCGAGGATCACCCCCGGATCGACCAGCGGGGCGAGCTCGACCACCTCGGCCGGCGACAGCACCCTGGCCTCGATCCCGATCGCGGCCAGAGAGGCCTGTCGGCGATGGCATTCGGCAAGCCGCTCAGGCGTGGTCGCCAGCTCGATTCCGCCCACCTCGAGCCACATCGGCTGTTCGGGGGAGTGAAGCTCGCGGTAGAGATCGGTCGAGCCCTTGGCCAGCTGCCCCAGGGTGCGGCTGGCGTTGGCGTGAAACACCAGCCCGGGCGCGTGGTAGCTCGAGCCGCCGGTGTGCTCGAGCGGGCCCTGATCCACGACCACGACGTTTCGGATACCGGTCTTGGTGAGGTGGTAGGCGACGCCTGCGCCCACAATTCCAGCACCGACGACCACGACTTCAGCCCGTTTTCGCATACGCCCCTCCGATCATCTGCTCGAGCGCCAGTTCGAGTCCCGTCTCGCCCACGTCGCGAACCTCCAGCGGCAATCCCATGCGCGCGGCAGCGGCCTCGGCGGCGGCCTCCAGCTCGGGCGTACGCCGCTGGGCCAGCCACACCACCCGCGTGTAGTTTCGGAAGTACTCGTCCCGCAGCTCGGGATGGCGATCGATACCGAGCCCCGACCACACCGTGCGATCAAAGCTCCTGGCCAGGAAGTCGGTGAGGAAATATGTGCCCGGCTCGGCCGCGGCGGCCTCGGCCACCTGACGGTGGCCGAACACGTCGTAGCAGTGATCGCCGGCCAGCCGGCGGATGCCACGCTCGGCCAGTACCCGATCGAGGGCGCCGTAGGTGCCGCAGTCGGCGTAGGCCACCGCGACCTGGCGATAGTCGGCGGCCAGCCTGTCGGCGAGATCGGCGACCGCCGGTGCGATCTTCTCGGGGCGGTTGTGCAGGGCTGGCGGGAGCGGGTGGACGTCAATCTGCCATCCGCGACGACGTGCGATCTGCTCGACATGGAGGCTCAACGCGCCACAGGCGATGACCGCCACGTCGCTCATCCCGGAAACGCCAACTGGTCGATGAACAGATCGTTGAAGTCGGCCCGGCCGCTCAGCTCGACGTAGGTGACTTCGTCGGGGATCGCGCGTGCCGCCGCCCGCTCGTTGATCGAGAGCGCGGCCATCTTCGCTCCCTCACCCGCGACGTTTCCGGCGCTGATGATCCGGGGCAGCGCCATCTTGGGCACAAGGCCGATCCGGATGGCACTGGACGGCGAGAGGTAGGAGCCAAAGCTCCCGGCCAGCAGCACCTGGCTGATGTCTTCGACCTTGACCCCGAGATCTCGCACCAGGATGTTCCAGCCGGTCGCGATCGACGCCTTGGCAAACTGCAGTTCGCGCACGTCGCGCTGTGACAGATACACGCTGTTGGCCGGGTCATCACCCCTCCACGCCAGCACGAACACCCGCTCCTCTCCAACCTTGACGAGCCGTTTCGAGAGGCCGGGCCACAGCTCCGCAGCGGCCTCGTCGGCGACGAACTTGCCCGAGTGGTCGATCAACCCGGCGGTGACCAGCTGGGCGACCGCATCGACCAACCCTGAGCCACACATCCCGATCGGGTCGGTATCACCGATCACCTCGAGCGACATCTCGTCATCGGCCACCTTGACGCCTTCGATCGCGCCCTCGGCGGCGCGCATCCCGCACCGGATCGAGGCGGCCTCGAACGCGGGGCCGGCCGGCGCGGCGGTCGTGAGCACCAACTCACTCGACCCCAGGGCGATCTCGGAGTTGGTGCCGACATCGATGAACAGCCGCAAACGCTTGTCCCGAGTCAGACCGGTCGCGAGCATGCCGGCGACGATGTCACCGCCCACGTACGCTCCGAGCGCCGGGAACGCCATCGCCGGGGCGCGCGGGTGGATCTTGATGCCAAAGTCGGCGGCCGACGCCGGCGGCAGGTCGCGCGCGACCACGATGAAGGGCGCGACCGCGAGCGGCTCGGGATCGATGCCGAGTATCAGCTGGGTCATCGTCTGGTTGCCGCACAGGACAGCCTCGTACACCTCGGTGGGATCCACACCCGCCTCCTCGCACACCTCGGTGGTGAGCAGGCTGACGGTCTCCTGGGCACGGGCCTGGAGGGCATCCAGCGCGTCGGCATCCATCATGGTGGCCGAGACCCGCGAGATCACGTCGGCGCCATACGGCTGTTGACGGTTGAGCACCGACTTCACGGCCAGTGGCTGGCCGGTACTGAGGTCAAGCAGCGTCGCGACCACCGTGGTGGTACCGAGGTCGTAGGCGATCGCATAGCGGCGCTCGGTGGTATCGCCGGGCTCGACGTCGATCAGGGTATCGTCGACCACCACCGCGGTCACCTTGAAGTCCGAGCTGCGAAGCGTCTTGGGGAGCTTGGTGATCGCGCCCAGCATCACCTTCAGCTCGAGGTCGGACACCGCCGCGAGCAGCCGCTCGAGGTCAGACACCTGATCTTCGAGGGTTGGCTCGTCGAGCTCGACGTAGCGCTTCTGCACCGCCGGGCGCAGGATGACGTGGCGACCGACGCCGACCAGCGCCGCTTTTGGCCGCGTCTGAAGCGGCGGTACCTCGGCCTCGATATCGACGACCGCGGCCGCCCGGCAGGCGAGCCTCCAGCCGCCCCGCATCTCGTCGGGCGAAAACGCCCGCGGATCAACGTTCGAGATCGGCACGTTGCCCGAAAGGATCTTGATCTTGCACTTCTTACACGTCCCGTGGCCCCCGCAGGTGGAGTCGATGGCAACCCCGTTCCACGAGGCGGCATCGAAGATGGTCGTACCCGCGGGCACTCGCGTCTCGGTGCCGTCCGGCAGGAACTTGATCCGAACGCGCCCGGTACCTTCGACCACGACCTCTTCGGCAGCGCTCACGCTGATGCAGCCGCCTTTCTGGCGCGGTGCACGGCGATCCAGTTGGATCCCCATTCGTCGTGGCCCAACAGGAAGTCAGCCGCGCGCACGCCGTCCACACACTGCCGCGAGCGAGCATCCATGATCGCCGAGGTCAGCCCGTGTGATTCGGCGATGGCCAGGAAGGTCGCACCCAGCGTGGGCCGGTCGGGCAGTCCGAATGCCGTATTCGAGGCGCCGCAGGTCATGTTCACGCCAAGATCGTCGCGAATCAGGCGAACGGTCTCGTTGAAGAGGTTGACCGCGCGCGGCTCGGCACCCACTGGCATTGCCAGCGGATCGATCACCACGTCCTCGGGCTTGATGCCATAGTCGCCGGCGCGCGACACGATCTTGCGGGCAATCTCGAGCCGCCGCTGCGGCTCCATCGGAATCTCGTCATCATTGGCCAGACCAATAACCGCGGCTCCGTGCTTGGCCACCAGCGGCAGGATCGCGTCCATCCGCTCGTCCTCTCCTGTGACCGAGTTCACGAGCGCCTTGCCCTGATATGCCGCCAGCCCCGCCTCCAGCGCCTCGATGATCGACGAGTCGATGCACAGCGGAATGTCGGTCATCCCCTGGATCATGCGGATCGCCTGGTCCATCAGCCCAACCTCGTCGGCCAACGGGTCGCCCACGTTGACATCGAGCATGTCCGCCCCGCCGGCGAGCTGCTCTTCGACGTCGATCTCGATCTGGCTCAGATCACCGGCCTGGAGTTGCGCCTGAAACGCCTTGCGACCGGTCGGGTTGATCCGCTCGCCGATCACGCAGAACGGGCGGCCCGCACCGATCACAACGGTCTTTGACTGCGACTCCAAAACGGTGTCCATATGGTTCCTTTCGACGCGCGAAGAGAGCGTGGGCTATCCAGATACTCCGGCCCGCGCGGCACGGCGCTCGGCGAGCCACTCCGCCGATGCATCGAGGCCGCCGAACGGAAATACGTGCACGCCCCGGATCAGACTCTGGGGGTCGTCCTGCACCGACTGAGCGATGGTGGTGACAACCTCATCAGGCTTCCATGACCGGGTCGTCGCGAGCTTCAGCAGACCGCCAGATTGCTTTCGGAGCACCTCGATCGAGGGACCGATCCCGCATGCGAGTGCGAACTTGAGGAGCCGCGGGGGCGATGTCACTCCCGGGATACCGGCGATCACCGGAAGTCGGTTGCCGGCAGCTCGGATGGCCCGCTCCCACTCGACGTAGGCCGCGCCGGCGAGCGCGAACTGGCTCACGATCCGAAACTCGAGGGGGAGCGCTTCGGCAAGCTCGTTCTTACGTGCCAACGCCTCGGCCACCTGCTGATCGGTGATGTCCGGGCTGCCCTCGGGGTGACCGGCGAGCCCGACCCTGACGATCCCATGGGCCTCGAGCAACCCCGATTCGAGCACATCGAACGAGCTCTGCAAGGTGCCCACCGGCTGCTTGAGCCCGCCCGCAACCACCAGTACGTCGTCGACCTGAGCATCGGTCACGAGCGAGCCGAGGACGCGATCGACGTGATCGAGGTCGGCATACCCGCGCACCGCGATATGCGGCACCGGGACGTGACCGGCGGCGCGCACGGCCATCGCCGCCGGGGCGATGTTGACGGGATCCGAGCCCGGTAGCGCCGTGATGTAGACCGCGGTTCCCGGCGGGAGCAGCTCGCCGAGCGCCGACAGACTGCCCGCGTCGCGGGGAGTGACCTCGATGCTCGCGGTGGCGGCCAGCGCCCCCACCCGCTCGGCCACGCCTGCGGTCATGCCGGGGCCAGAGCTCGCCGCTTCTCGATGAGCTCCTTGGCAAGCCGCACCGCGGTGCTCGCGTCGGCCGCGTAGCCGTCGGCGCCGACGGCGTCGGCGTACTCCTGGGTCACCGGAGCGCCACCGACCATCACGATCACCTTGTCGCGGATCCCGGCCTTCTGAAGCGAGTTGATGTTGGCCTTGAACATCGGCATCGTGGTCGTCAGAAACGCCGAGAAGCCGACGATGTCGGGCTCGTGCTCGTTGATGTTCTCGACAAACGTCTCGGGCGCAACATTCACGCCCAGATCGATCACCGTGAAGCCGGCACCCTCGAGCATGATGTTGACCAGGTTCTTGCCGATGTCGTGGACGTCGCCCTTGACCGTCCCCATCAGAAACGTGCCGATCGGCTTCGCACCGGTCTCAGCCAGAAGCGGACGCAAGATATTCAGCGCGCCCTGCATCGCCCGGGCGGCGATCAGCATCTCTGGCACGAAGTAGTCGCCGCGTTCGAAGCGCGCGCCAACCTCCTCGAGCGAGGGAATCAGCGAGTCGTACAGAAGCGTCTCGGGACCGATCCCATCCTCGAGCCCGATCTCCGTCAGCTCCTTCACCCTCGGGGCGTTGCCCACCAGGGTTGCCTCATACATCTCTTGGAGTAGCTCGTCCTGTGTCATGCAGCTCCTTGGGTCGTGCCTTCGTGACCAAGGCGGGTGGATAGCAAACCTGCCTCATGCACAATAATTCCCCCCAGCTCACGCAGTCGCGGCAGCGTGAGGCGATGATCGGGGCCCGAAATCGAGAGGGCGGCCACCACAGTGCCGCCGGCGTCGCACACGGGCGCGGCAACCGCCGCGAGGTTGGGTTCTAGTTCGTCGACGACCACCGCAAACCCTTGTGCCCGAATCTGGGTCAACTGGCGCTCCAGCAGGGCGCGATCGGTGACGGTCGCGGGGGTCAGTCGCTCCAGCGGTCCCCGACCGAGCCGAGCAGCGCCGAACGCGAGAAAGACCTTGCCAAGGGCGTTGGTGTGGAGCGCCACCCGGCGGCCCAGCCAATTGGTGGCACCGATGAAGTGGGAGGAGTCGACCTGCGCCAGATGCTCGACGCCGAGCGAGGTCGGTACACCGAGATTCACAGTCTCGCCACTGACCTCGGCGAGGCGCTCGAGGGTCGGCTCGCACAGCTCGACCAGGTCACGGTCAGAGACTCCGCGATGGGCGAGCCTCATCAATACCGGCCCGGCCCTGAGCGGGCCGCGTGAGCTGGCGCGCTGCACCAGCGCCTGTCGCTCGAGGGCTGACACCAACCGCGACACCGTGCTCTTGGGCAACTCGGTACGCTCTGCAAGCTCGCCAATCGACACCGGATCGTCGCTTTCGACCACCATCACCAGCAGCTGAGCGGCCCGATCGATCGATTGTGTGCCTGTGGGTACCGACATTGAAATAGTCACCATGATGTGGAACACTAGTTCCACCATACGGATCATAATGGCGCCGCGGGAGGTCCGTCAAGCGGCCCACATACCGCCGGAGGGAGCATGTTCCACAACACAATGCCGCGATACGAGATCCTGTCGCCCGACGCGATGGATGTACTCGACCGCGGCTGGCGCCGGATCGTCTCCGAGATCGGAATCGAGTTCATCCTCCCCGAGGCGGTCGAGATCTTCCGAGCCGCAGGCTGCAAGACCGAGGGAGCCAACGTCTGGCTCGACCCCGAGTTCGTGCTCGAGCAGGTCGCCAAGGTTCCGCGCGAGTTCGAACTTCAGGCTCGCAACCCCGAGAAGAGCGTGACCATCGGCGGCGACAACATGGTGTTCTCGGCCGTCTATGGACCGCCGTTCGCACGCATGGGCGACGTCCGCCGCGAGGCCACGATGGACGACTTCGAGAACTTCGTCCGGCTCTCCCAGAGCTTCGACGAGCTCGACTCCCCGGGCGGAACGATCTGCGAGCCCAACGACGTCCCGCTCGACTCACGCCACCTCGACATGGTGTACGCATTGATGACCCTGTCGGACAAGCCGCACATGGGCTCGGTCACCTCCGGCCCCAACGCCGCCGACACGATCGCGATGAGCGAGATCCTGTTCGGCAGTCGCGAAGCGATCGAAGCCAAGCCGGCTTCGCTTTCGCTGATCAACATCAACTCGCCGCTTCGCTTCGACGATCGCATGCTGTCGGCGATGCTCACCTACAACCGCTCGAACCAGGCCGTGATCATCACCCCGTTCCTCCTGATGGGGGCGATGTCGCCGGTCACGATTCCCGCGACCCTGGTGCAGCAGATGGCCGAGGCACTGGCCGGAATCGCCCTTACCCAGCTGGTTCGCCCGGGCTGTCCGGTGGTGTTTGGGTCGTTTCTTTCGAACACCGATCTCCAGTCGGGGTCGCCGAGCTTCGGCACACCGGAATCGGCCATCGGCCTGCTTTGCACCGGCCAGATAGCGCGCCACTTCGGGCTTCCCTGGCGGTCGGGAGGCGGGCTCACCTCCAGCCAGACCGTCGATGCCCAGGCCGCCTACGAGGCGCTGATGACGATGATGCCGACGTTCCTTGCCGGCGCCAACTACGTCATGCACTCGGCCGGGTGGCTCGAGTCCGGGCTGGTCTCGAGCTATGAGAAGTTCATCGTCGACATCGAGATCCTGCGGATGCTGAAAGAAGAGTTCACCCCGCTGGAGATCGATGAGGACAGCCTGGCGTGGGGAGCACACGTCGAGGTCGGAGCCGGCGGTCACTTTCTCGGCGCCGCCCATACCCTCGAACGCTTCCGCACGTGCTTCTATCGTCCGCTCCTGTCATCCACCGAGAACTTCGAGCGGTGGCAGCGCAAGGGCGGAGCCGACGCCGCAGAGCGGGCCTCCACCATCTGGCGTGAGACGCTGGAAAACTACGAGCAGCCGCCGATGGACGACGGCATCCGACAGCAGCTCGAGGAGTACGTCAATCGACGCCGAGTCGAGCTCGGCGACTGAAGGAGAGCGACCATGGGTGAGAAAGTCGACGCGATCATCATCGGCGCGGGCGTGATCGGCGCCGCGACCGCTTTCGAGCTGGCCAAGCGTGGCTATAAGACGCTCAACATCGACAAGTTGCCGTCGGCCGGCTATGGCCCGACCTCCAACTCGTGCGCGATCGTGCGTGCCCACTACTCATCGCTCGACGGGGTCGCGATGGCGTATGAGGGCTTCAAGTACTGGGAGGACTGGGAGGGATATCTCGAGGCTCCCGATGAGGCCGGGCTGTCCAAGTACATGCAGTGCGGCACGATTCTGCTCAAGAGTTCGACCGCCCACCACCACAAGGTGTTGCCCCACTATGACGCGCTGGGGGTGACCTACGAGGACTGGGATACCGAAGAGACGAAGCGGCGCATGCCGATCTTCGACATGCACGAGTTCTGGCCGCCCACGCGGCCCTCCCAGGATCCCGACTTCATGTCGCCCCGTGGCGGCGAGCTGCCCGGCGCGGTGTTCACGCCCGAGTCTGGCTACGTCTCGGATCCGGCGCTGGCGTCGCACAATCTGCAGCGCGCCGCCGAGGCGAAGGGCGGACGGTTCCTGTTTCGCACAAAGGTCAAGGAAATCCGACGTGGCGGTGGCCGGGTCGAGGGCGTCACCCTCGAGGATGGCACCGACATCGACGCACCGATCGTGGTGAACGTCGCCGGGCCTCACTCATTCGTGATCAACCGCATGGCCGGCGTCGAGGATGGCATGAACATCAAGACCAAGGCGCTGCGGCACGAGGTGCACCACGTGCCGGCGCCCGAGGACTTCGACTACGACCACGAAGGCCGTCACGTCTCCGACGGGGACAACGCCATCTACTTTCGGCCCGAGACCGGCAATCACATCCTGATCGGCTCGGAGGATCCCGATTGCGACCCGCAGGTTTGGGTCGAAAACCCCGATGACTTCGACCGCTCGATCACCCGTGATCAGTGGGAGGCGCAGGTGTATCGCTGTGCGCGGCGGATCCCGTCACTTCCGATTCCGCACGAGATGAAGGGCGTCGTCGACCTGTACGACTGCTCCGACGATTGGATCCCGCTGTACGACAAGAGCGACCTGCCGGGCTTCTACATGGCCGTCGGCACCAGCGGCAACCAGTTCAAGAATGGGCCGGTGGCGGGACACTGCATGGCCGAGCTGATCGACGCCGTCGAGAAGGGCCACGACCACGATCGCGATCCCCTCAAAGTGACCGCCCGTTATACCGGTGCGGAACTCGACATGGGCTTCTACTCACGGCTTCGGGAAATCAACGAGAACTCGAGCTTCTCCGTCAATGGCTAGCACCCCCGGCCCCAGGATCGTGGTCACCCGCCGGATCCCCGACCCGGCACTCGAGCTCTTGAACGAGGCCGGCGGCGAGGTGTGGGTCTCGCCTCACGACCGGCCGTTGACGACCGAGGAGCTGTACGCCGCGGTGGCCGGCGCCGACGCCATCGTGACCCTCCTGCACGACCGCGTCGACGCGGCGTTGCTCGACGCCGCGGGAAGCCAGGTGGC
This sequence comes from uncultured Actinomycetes bacterium, assembly GCA_963708725.1. Taxonomy (GTDB): domain Bacteria; phylum Actinomycetota; class Thermoleophilia; order Gaiellales; family JAICJC01; genus CAVPTL01. The sequence goes on from CAVPTL010000008.1 coordinate 185,109, forward strand.
GGTGATCGCCAACGTCGCCGTCGGCTACGACAATGTCGACGTGCCCGAGCTGATCGATCGCGGCATCATCTTCACCAACACACCGGGCGTCCTCACCGAGGCCACCGCCGACATCGCCTTTGGCCTGATCCTGATGTCGACGCGGCGGCTGGCCGAGGGCGACCGGATGATCCGCGCCGGCGGCACATGGTCGTGGAACATGTTCTTCATGCTGGGCAACGGCATCCAGGGAAAACGGCTCGGGATCGTGGGGATGGGCAAGATCGGGGCGGCGACGGCGAGACGGGCTCGCGCCTTTGGGATGGAGATCGCCTACACCGGCCGACACCGCGCGCCCGCCGCTCTGGACGCCGAGCTGGGAGCGACGTATGTCGAGTCACTGGAAGACCTGCTCGCCACCTCGGATGTGGTGTCGTTGCACTGCCCGTTGACCGAGGAGACGCGGCATCTGATCGACGCTCGGCGGCTTGCACTGATGAAGCCCACGGCGCATCTGATCAACACCACTCGCGGGCCGGTCGTGGATGAGGGGGCGCTGGCCGAGGCGCTGGCCGCGGGCACGATTGCGGGAGCCGGGCTGGACGTGTTCGAGCACGAGCCGAAGGTTCATCCGGGTCTGATCCCGCTCGAGAACGTCACGCTGATCCCGCATCTGGGTTCGGCCACGATCGAGACGCGTACCGCGATGGGAGTGCTCGCAGCCCGAAACGCCGTGGCGGTGCTGCGCGGCCAGGCGCCGCTCACTCCCGTCACCTGACGGCCGATTATCCGGCAGTGACGTACGACTTCGACCTCGTGGTGATCGGCTCTGGTCCGGCGGGCCAGAAAGCCGCGATCCAGGCTGCGAAACTCGGCCGGCGGGTGGTCGTGATCGAACGTGATCGAGTTGTCGGCGGTGTCTGCGTCAACACCGGCACAATCCCGTCGAAGACCTTGCGCGAGGCCGTGCTCTATCTCACGGGTACCAGTCACCGCGGCATCTATGGCCACAGTCACCGGGTCAAGGATCCAATCACCAGCGGCGACCTGCTGTGGCGCGTGGATGGGGTGATCCAGCGCGAGGTTGACGTCGTCCGCCATCAGCTGCGCCGAAACGGTGTCACGGTGGTGAGCGGGTCGGCACGGTTCGTGGATCACCACACGGTGCAGGTAACCGGGGATCACGGCGAGCAGCGCCAGATCAGCGGCTCGAAGATGTTGATCGCCGTCGGCACCCGTCCAGCCCGACCGGACACGGTTGAGTTCGACGGCCATACGGTGATCGACTCGGACGACGTGCTGGCGCTGAAGTGGGTGCCTTCGTCGCTTCTGGTCGTGGGCGCGGGAGTGATCGGGATCGAGTACGCCTCGATGTTCGCTGCCCTCGGCACCAAGGTCACCGTGGTCGAGCGGAGGCCGCGATTACTCGAGTTCTGCGACTCGCAGATCGTCGAGGCCTTGCAGTATCACCTCCGCGACATGGGAGTGGTGTTTCGGTTTGGCGAAACGGTGACCGCCGTCGAGAAGCGGCCGGGAGGTGCGATTGCAACGCTGGCGAGCGGCAAACGGATCCCCGCTGAGGCGGTGCTCTACTCGGCGGGTCGGCAGGGAGCGACCGACGGGCTCGATCTCGATCGAGCGGGGATCGAAGCCGACCGCCGGGGGCGGATCGCTGTTTCGGCCGGCTACCGCACCAGGACCCGCCACGTGTACGCCGCCGGGGATGTGATCGGGTTTCCGAGCCTGGCAGCCACCTCGATGGAACAGGGCCGGCTCGCCGCGTGCCACGCCTTCGGAGTCGATGCCGGCATCCCCACCGATCCTCTGCCGATCGGGATCTACACGATTCCCGAGATCAGTTTCGTGGGCAAGACCGAGGAGGAGCTGACCGCCTCGGCGGTGCCCTACGAGATCGGGATCTCGCGTCATCGCGAGCTCGCTCGCGGCCAGATCCTGGGCGATTCGCAGGGTGTCCTGAAGCTGCTGGTCTCTCCCGACGACGGGCGCCTCCTGGGCGTGCATGTATTCGGCTCGGGGGCGACGGAGCTCGTCCACATCGGCCAGATGCTGATGATCACGGGCGGAACGGTGCACACGCTGGTCGAGGCGGTCTTCAACTATCCGACGCTCGCCGAGTCATACCGAGTCGCAGCCCTGGACGCCTTGAACAGGGTGCAGGCGGAGCGGCGAATGGCGGCGTGAGGCTGCACTAGGCTGCGCGTCATGAGCGACGACGGAACCGCCGTCAGCGAAGGCGGATGCCTGTGCGGCGAAGTGCGCTACCGCATCGTGGGTCCGGTGCGCGACGTGATCGTGTGCCATTGCAGCATCTGCCGGCGCGCCCACGGCGGCCCCGCCCCACACGCCGCGTGCCGGCGCGAACAGCTCGAGATCCTCGCCGAAGCACCGCTTCGCTGGCACGAGTTCAATAACTCCCGACGCGGGTTCTGTGCGACCTGTGGGAGTCGCCTGTTCTGGGATCGCCCCACGCTCGAGACGATCTCGTTCGCGGCCGGGAGCCTCGACGAACCAACAGGCCTGACGACGATCCGCCACATCTACGTCGACTCGGCCGCCGACTGGGAAGATCCGCCCTGAACCGCGTCAGCCGGCGAGGTCTGCTGGCGGGCGGTGGGGTCGCCCTCGCAGCCGTGAATAAATGGTGCCTGGCACCATTTATTCACCCGACTCTCGAAGGCACGTTGAGCACCGCACCACCACGTGGGACGCCGCCAGAGGCGGCGAGGGCCAGCCTGGTTACGTTCGGATGAGGGGCTTGTACTTGATCCGATGCGGTTCGTCGGCGTCGGCCCCGAGGCGTTCGCGGCGGTTGGCCTCGTACTCCTCGTGCGTGCCCTCAAACCACACCACCTGAGAGTCGCCCTCAAACGCGAGCATATGGGTCGCAACGCGATCCAGGAACCAGCGATCGTGGGTGATGACCACCGCGCAGCCGGCGAATGACACCAGCGCGTCTTCGAGCGCGCGCAGGGTGTCGACGTCCAGATCGTTGGTGGGCTCGTCGAGCAGCAGCAGGTTGCCGCCGCTGCGCAGCAGCTTTGCAAGATGGAGCCGGTTTCGCTCTCCACCTGAGAGATCGCCAACGCGCTTCTGCTGGTCGCCACCACGGAAGTTGAACGAGGCCACATACGCCCGCGAGGGCATCTCGCGCTTTCCGAGGGTGATCAGGTCGTGGCCGCCGGAGATCTCTTTCCACACCGAGTTGGCCGGGTCGAGATCGGCGCGGGCCTGGTCGACATACGCAAGCTGGACCGTCTCACCGATCCGCAGCGTGCCCGAGTCGGGCTGCTCCTGGCCGGCGATCATCCGAAAGAGCGTGGTCTTGCCGGCGCCGTTGGCGCCGATCACGCCCACGATTCCACCCGGCGGGAGTGAAAAGTTGAGGTCCTCGATCAGCAGGCGATCGCCGAATCCCTTGTTCAGGTCGCGGGCCTCGACGACCACATCGCCGAGTCGCTCGCCCGCCGGGATATGGATCTCGACCGTGTCGAGCTTGACCGCCGCTTCCTCGGCCAGCATCTGCTCGTACGACGCCACCCTGGCCTTCGACTTGGCCTGGCGGGCGCGAGGCGACATCCGCACCCACTCCAGCTCGCGAGCCAGCGTCCGGCGGCGGGCCGACTCCTGCTTCTCCTCAACCGCGAGCCGAGCTTGCTTCTGCTCGAGCCACGATGTGTAGTTGCCCTGAAACGGGATGCCGGCGCCGCGATCGAGCTCCAGGATCCAGCCGGCCACGTTGTCGAGGAAGTAGCGATCATGGGTGACGGCCAGCACAGTGCCGGCAAAGTCTTCGAGGAAGCGTTCCAGCCACGCCACCGAATCGGCGTCGAGATGGTTGGTGGGCTCGTCCAGCAGCAGAAGGTCGGGCGAGGACAAAAGCAGCCGTGCCAGCGCAACCCGGCGGCGTTCGCCGCCCGAGAGGTTCGCGACATCAGCCTCGCCCGCAGGAGTTCGCAGCGCGTCCATCGCCGTGTCGATCATGCGGTCAAGGTTCCAGGCGTCGGTGCGCTCGATCCGATCCTGGACATCGCCCTGCTCCTCGAGCAGCGTGGTCATCTCCTCGTCGGACATCGGCTCGGAGAACTGCAGCGCGATCGCGTTGAAGCGATCGAGCAGCGCCCGCTTCTCGGCGACTCCGTCCTCGACGTTTCCGCGCACATCCTTGGCGGGATCGAGCTGCGGCTCCTGAGGCAGGTAGCCGACGGTCGCGCCCGGCGCGATCTGGGCGGTGCCGTTGGACGGCTCGTCCAGTCCCGCCATGATCTTGAGAAGGGTTGACTTGCCGGCGCCGTTTGGCCCCAGCACGCCAATCTTCGCGCCCGGCAAAAATGAGAGCGAGATATCGCGCAGCACCTGACGGTCGGGACCAAAGAACTTGTTGGCCCGATGCATCGAGTAGATGTATTCGGCACCCATCGGTGCGGGATCCTAGCGGTCGAGGCGTCTAGGAGCGCGCGCGACGCTTGCGGCCACCCCACATCATCCCCAGGACACCGGCGGCGGCGAACCCGACGGCGCCGGAGAGGACGCCCACGATGATCCCGCCTCCCAGGTTGTGCACGCCGATCAGCCCCGGGCCCGCGATCAGGAACACGGGGATCAGCACCATCAAGCGATCGCGCATCAACTCAGGCGGGCCTGACGCCCACCACCAGACGCACCAGGCCGAGACGGCAACCGCGACGGCGACCTCCGCCCGCCCGGCTGTGAGCTCGGACAGCGTGCCGAACGCCACCGCGGCCACAAGGCTATATGTCCAGATCGCAATCAGGGTGCCCGCGGCGACCACCACAACGTCGCGTCGCACCAGTTTCCGCAGGCTTTCCGGTTCCATCGTGACAACTTCCATCGAGTGCCCACACTCCCTGCATGAAAAGGGGCGGGCCGCCGTAGCGACCCGCCCCACGTTGCTTCAGATCACGGTCCGCCGTGGATCGGAGGCTGAGTGACCTCCGCCATGGCCTCGGCGGTGCTTCCCGACGAATGCTCGGCAAGCACCCCCATCTTGTCCTTCTGATACGTGTAGTACAGGATCAGACCGGCGCCCATCGCGATTATCACTCCGAGGAGCACTCCGTAGTGCTGGTAGAACTTGGTGCCGTAGAAGTAGTCGCGAGGCCACATGAGGTTGATCGACATCGCGATCCCGTAGGCGATGGCGATGCCGTTTGTCAGCAACGCCCAAGATCCCAGCTTGAACAGACCCTGGTTGCCCGTTGGCAGGTTATTCGGCCAGCCCTCGCGACGCCGCTGGAACAGCGGAATCGTCACACCGAGGTAGGCGATGTACATGAACACGATGCCCAGGCCGAGCACGATCGTGACGGCGTAGGGGTTGAAGATGTTGAGCGCCAGTACAGCGATCGCAATCACGCCCACGAGCACCGCTGGGAAGACCGGCACCCGGCGGGTACCGGACACCGACGCCAGTCTGGAGCCACCGGGCAGGTTGTTATCCCGGCCCATGGCAAACAGAATTCGCACCGACATCGCGTGGATCGCGAGGCAACAGACGAAGATTGCCAGCGCGCAATCCCACAGGAACAGGTCACCCCAGAAGTCGCCGAGCACGTTCTTCGTGATCGCCGCCAATCCGAGACTCGTGGGATCCTTGTAGAGCACGTCACCGACGGCCATCGTGCCGAACAGAATGAGCAAGAAGCCCATCGTGCCAGCGGTCGCCAGCGCCTGGATAATCGCCTTTGGCGCCTTTCGTCGTGGATCGTCGGTTTCTTCGGCCAATGATCCCGCCGAGTCGAATCCGTACATCACGTACAGCGGCATGATCGCGCCGACCAGCAACGCTCCCAGATAGCCCCACGCGTGCGAGCTGCCAGTACCCGCCGTGTTGGTGAGCACGGCCGAAGGCGAGCGGGTCGTATTGATCAGAAACAGGATCACCAGGCCACTGGCGCCGATCAACTCGGAGGCGACTCCGATGTTGTTGATCTTCGAGAGAAGGCTGACGCCCATCACGTTGATGATGGTCGTGAACACGATCATGACGATTCCCAGAACGATCGCGTTCTTGGCGAACGCCGGGTTGTTGAACGCCGGGAAGCTCGGTGCCGGACACGACACGAGCCCATCCGCCTTCGGCGAGCACTTGAAGAGCTGGAACTTGGTCGAGATCTGGGGCAGGATCACTTGCCATGCGAGCGCCACGGCGGGAACCGTCACGATCTGCGCACACATGTAGATCCAACCGGTGTTCCACGCCCACGCTTTCCCAGCGACCTGCTTCGACCACTGGTACACCGAGCCGGCCAGCGGGTAGTGCGCCGCAAGCTCGGAGAACTGCAAAGCCACCATCATCTGCCCAAAGAGAACGAACAACCATGCCCAGATAAACGCCGGCCCGGCGAAGAGGAAGCCGAGGTACGACGTCTGGAACATGCCGGTCAAAATCGAGATGTAGCTGAAGCCTGCAGCGAACGAGGAGAAGCTCCCGAGCGTTCGATGCAACTCCTGTTTGTAGCCGAACTCAGCGAGATCGCTGGAGTCCGACCGCACCTGTTCCTCCATGGACGCTCCTTCTGACCAGAGGGGTAATGGTCTATACCGAAGCGATGATCCCGGACGGGCGCCGAAAAGTCAACGAATTGTTACAACCTCCACGAATTGCTCGGGGGCGGCCGTGAAATCCACGACCGCCCCCGATGCTCCCCGCTCTGCCCCCCAGCGGAGGTTTCTATGAAGTGGCGACGAACAGGCCGCGCCCACTCCAATCGCCAGTGGTCGCGATCAGCGATGCCGATCCCGAGGCCTGGCCGTTGACGAAGGCGACACTCGAGAGTCCAGCCGCCGTGGTGTAGTAGATGTTTCCACCCACGATGGTCATGCTGGTCACGGCTGCCGGAAGCGTGCCGGCGGTGAACGTCTGGCCGCCGACCACGTTGTCCTCGGGCTCGAAGTAGCGGTAGTACAGCGTGGTGCTGCCGCTGACCGTGTAGTACAGCCGGCCAGTCGAAGGCACGTAGGCCATCCCCGTCAGCGACGCGATCGGGAAGTTGCTGGCCGTCAGGCCGTTCAGGTTGACCGAAGTGGCGGCGCCAAACGTGGTGCCGTCGAACGAGCGGGCGTACAGATGGCCGTCGTCCTGGCCGTTGTAGAGCGTTCCGTTGATCATGAACGCGCCCCGCACGTGCGACCAGTCAACCGCGGTGGATGAGCTCGCGGCACCGACGGTCGAGCCGTCGAAGCTGCGGCTGACCAGACCCGACGTCCCGAGGGAGTCGAGCGAACCGGGCAGTGCGCCGACGTTCCAGGTCGGAATCGTCTCGCCGCCGGTAACCGGCATCAGCGCGATCCGGTTGCGATAGAGGCCGTCGATGTACCCGGTATCCGAGCCGACCCACAGGCCGGCCGGGGTGGCCAGCAAGGCCCACACACCGGTGCCGCGGGGATTGCGGCCGGGGTTCCACGAGAACGGCATGCCGTTGACGGGGTCGAGCGCGGCGATTCCCATGCGTCCGACTCCGCCGGCGCCGAGGGCGTCACTGGCGTTGGGGTTGTTCATCCAGCGCTGGTGGCCGCCCGCATAGATGGCGGTTCCGGTGACGGCGACCTGGGTGATGCTGTCACCACCGGTGTAGTCGGCCCACAGGGGCTTCTGTCCGGGGCCGGTCGCGTTGGCGTCCCACTTGGTCACCGAGTCACACAGCACGCCGGCGGCGGGGCCACCGGTGTAGGCGCCGGTATCGCCGATCACGAAGTAGTTGCCGTCCGGCGAGAACTCGACGTCACGGATATAGGTGTCGAACTTGGGGTTACAGGCCGGCTTGAACGAGTCGGTCTCCCACGATGACACCGAGACCGGCTTGGTGGTCAGGTCGAGCATCGCGATCTGCGCGCGATCCTGGCCATTGGCCGTCAGGAACGTCCCGGTGGCGACGAGCTTGGTGCCGTCGGGAGAGATGTCGAAGTGCGCAACCCGCAGCGTGCCGTCGCGCTTGGTGGAAAACGGGATGTTGACGTTGGGATCGGCGAGGCCGGTGTTGACGTCAACAGCGCCGAAGCGTTCCCGCGGCTGACCGCCGAGTGACGTGAACGCGCCACCAACATAGAGATCGTTGCCGAGCGTCTGGATATCCTCGACCCAGCTGCCGCTGACGGCGGGCTTGAAGGTCGTGTTGACCGATCCGTCGGACAGATTGATCTTGACCAGGCGCTTCTGCGTTGTGCCGTTGACCGTCTGGAACTTGCCGGCAACGAACACCGCCGTTCCGCCCGGGGCTGCGGCCACCGCGGTGACCTCACCGCCCGCGATCGTCGGCGCGAAATTCGTGTCGACCACGCCTGTGGTCGGATTGAACGCCAGCAGCTCGCTGCGATTCAGCGTGGTGCCGTCAGAGGACTTGACTTGCGTGAACGTCCCGCCCACCACAACCTCATTACCGACGGTGGCAACGCCGTTGACGATGCCGTCGAGGATGTTGGGGGTCTTCGACTGCGGAGTCGCCGAGACGACGACCGACTGAGCCGAGTTGACCTCGGCCCCGGCCACCGAAACGGCGGCGAGAGCAGCGAGGGGGGCGAACACCAGCGCGGCCATGCGTGCGCGTCGGATCACGGGAGATCTCCTTGAGGGTGCGTTTGGAACCAGAAGCCTGGGGCTCAGCATCAAGAGCCTGCAGCTCGAGCATACGAGCGGTTCCCGTCACTCGCTAGGGTGATCTTTTGTACGCGATTGGGACGCCTGTATTCTCAACGGTCATGGTGAGTTCGACCAGGTCCGACCGCAAGACTGAGCGGCGAGAAGCGCTGCTCGACGCGGCCTGCGTTGTGATCGCGCGGTCGGGCACGCGCACGCTGCGGATCGAGGACGTGGCCCGTGAGGCCGGCGTCTCGATTGGCCTCGTCTACTACTACTTCGAGAGCCGCGACGAGCTGATCTCATTCGCATTCGAGTACGCCAACGAGCGTGCCGATGCGAAGTTTGCGCGGCGCGAGCAACCTGCGGGAACCGGACTGGAGCGGACAGTCGCGCGGTTGCTGCGCGAGATCGCCGACGACCCGGTCGTGCTCGAGTCGTGGATGATCTGGAACGAGATGACCGCGGGCGCGTTCACCCAACCGCGGCTGCGGGAGCTGCTGAGCGACGCCTACCTCGGGTGGACGCGGGAGGTTGCCGAGCTGCTGGATGCCGGCCGGGCGGACGGCTCGGTACCCGATGACATCGATGCGACCGCCTCGGCGGTGCGCCTGACCGCGACCATGGAGGGCCTGGGCGGGCGCTGGAGAACGGGGGCACTCGCTCAGAGCGACGCCCACGAACTCGCGCTGGTGGCGATCTCGCGTGAGCTCGGCGTGCCCGCGTCCACCGGCTAACTCACCCTCCCGAGGCACGCTGAACCGGTGATCTGCGGTTCACCCCGCCCGGGGATGCCGCGCGCGCCCATCGCATCCACAGTGAGTGTGGGTGTACCGAGCTTGCTCGGGATTGGGCCGGGTCGACTCTTGGAGGGGAACGATGGATCCTCGATGCTTGCCGCGGGCGGATGAGCGTGGTCAAACGCTGCCGCTCGTCGTCGCGTTCGTGTTGGTTTTGATGATCATGTGCGGCGCCGTGATCGATGTCGGAAACGCATTCCGGGTTCACCAACAACTGCAGGCCTCAGCCGACGCCGCGGCCGCCGCCGGTGCGGACAACCTGCCATCGACCCTGGCCGCGATCACCACGGCCCAGAACTTCAGCTCTGCCAACGGTGGCAAGAATCCGATCGTCGGTGCAGGAACCGTGACGGTGTCTGCCACCGCTGACTGTTCGACCAGCCCCGACTTCTGCGCGCCGGCAAACACGGTGCACGTAACGCAAAACGCGAGCGTGCCGACGGCGTTTCTGCGGTTGATCGGGATCGACTCGATCCCCGAGACGGTTCGGGCGCAGGCCTGCTCGCCGTGCGGCGGACTGCCGCTCGACGTGATGATCGTGCTCGACCGCTCGGGATCGATGTCCGGTACCAAGCTGACATCGGCGAAGGACGGCATCGAGGCATTCCTTGGGTCGATGGATCCCACGCAGGACAACGTCGGCCTGGCGGTGCTGCCGCCGGCATCAAGCTCGACAAACGCCTGTGGGCCGTCCGTCTCGGGCAACTACAACCTGCCGAATGCCTCCTACCTGCTGGTCCCGCTGTCCAACACCTACGCGTACGCCGAGGGGCAGCTCAACACGAGTTCGCAGCTGCTCTCGACACTCAGCTGCGTCCAGGCCGGCGGGCAGACGGCGTACGCGAGCGCCCTTGACGCCGCCCAGGCCGAGATCACCGCTGACGGGCGGCCGGGAACGCAGAAGGTGATCATCATCCTCTCCGACGGCGCGGCCAACTCGGGACCGAACTACCTCCCGAACACCTCGCCGTATCGCACGCGACCGTGTGGCCAGGCGGTCAACGTCGCGGCGGCAAGCAAACTCCAGGGGGTGCTCGTCTACTCCATCGCCTACGACATCTCGGGCGCCGGTGCCGACCCGTGTTACGCGGCGCAGGGGGCGCTCGTGAACGGCCACACCGCCGGATCGAGCAACACCCCTGAGCAGCCGGCGATCCAGTCGAACGAGGCACTCCAGCAGATTGCGAGTCCGGGCAACTACTACGCCCAGCCACAACCGACGCAGCTGACGACGATCTTTCTCGCCATCAGCGCTGACATCGCCAAAGGTACCAGCCGCATCAACGGCTGAAAGGTCACATGGAGGGGGCCGTAGCGGGGGCGCACGGCTCTCTCCATGCGAATTCCGGCCCTGCGAACGCTTACGGTTTGTTCACGAACTGCTGCATGGGTGTTTACAGACGCTGCCGATGACTACCGGGCCCCATCATCCACACCCTGATCCGAACCCCACGGGGCCACCGGCCACACCCTCCGGCCGGGTCATACCTCCCCCACCTGCCCGGCGCTCAATGCCGACTCTGAGCGCCGGGAGTGGGGAAAGTCTGTAGCGTCGAGGGGTGATCGACGAGGACTTCGGGGGTACGGGGACGCCGGTGGTGTTGCTCCACGGCCTCGCCGGATACGCGCGGGAGTGGGCTGAGACGGCGCAGTGGCTGACCGGCAGCCATCGCGTGCTCGCACTCGAGCAACGTGGCCACGGACGTCGCGCGGACGAGATCGCTGATCTGTCGGCCAACGCGTTCGTGAACGATGCCGTGGAATGTCTCGAACGGCGGAGCCTCGAGCCCGTGGTCGTCGTGGGCCAGTCGTTCGGAGGCCATATCGGGTTTCTGCTCGCCGCCCGCCGTCCCGATCTTGTGCGAGCGCTGGTCGTGGTCGAGGCGACGCCCGCACCCGACCCGGAGGCTCCGGCGGCCGTGCGAACCTGGTTGGAATCGTGGCCTCAGCCGTTCGCGACTCGCGCCCAGGCCGTGGAGTTCTTCGGCGGGGACTCGCTGTGGGCGCGGACCTGGGCCGACGGGCTGGTGGAGCGCGACGGCGGGCTTTGGCCGGCGTTTCGAACGGAGGCGATGGTCGCCGCCCTCAACGACGTCAGCCACGTGGCGGCGTGGGACGAGTGGTCGGCGATCCGGTGTCCGATCTGCGTCGTTCGATCGGCGGACGGCACCAACGAGTCGGACTACCACCGGATGATCGAACTCCAGCCGGCGGCGCGGTTGGTCCAGATCGAGGGCGCCGGCCACGACCTCCACCTCGACCAACCGGTGCGGTGGCGCGACGCCCTCGAGCAGTTCCTCAGCGAGCTCGGCTAGACCTCAGGCCGCGGCTGGCTGGTACGAGGACGACGACGAGGAACCGCTGCCCTCGTTGCTGCCCTTGTCCGAACCTGGAGGCGGCGGACCGCCCCAGCCGTGATGCTCGAAGCCGTGGGCGACGAGCTGATCGATCCGCTGGGTCAGGAACCTGGTGATCCTGGTCTCCTGTGCCTTGGTGAGGTGACCGTCCGTGACCGCCTGGTCAAGCTGCTTGGTGGCCGCGGCCACCAGCGCCTGCTCGAGCCCGGCGGCAGTCTTGCCGTGGGCTTTCGCAATCGCCGCCGGCGTCTTGCCGGTGCGAAGTTCGGTCATCAGCTGCTGATCGGTCACACCGAGGTAGGTCGCCGCGGTGTGGATCCACACCATGGGGCCGCCGTGCGGGTGGCCACCGGGGCCACCGAACATGTGGTGCCGGCGGCCGTCACCAAACCCGAATCCGGGGCCGCCGCTGCCGAAGCTGTGATCGTTGAGATGCTGCTTCATGCGGTTGGCCTGCGCCTGGGTGATCTTGCCGTCCTTCACCAGCTGGTCGAGACGATCGCTCATGGCGCCCTGGTAGGCGGTCTTGACCTTGGCCGGCGAGACGCCGAGCCGCCGCGCGAAGTCCGTCAGAAACGAGGGGGACGAACTCGATCCCGCGCCGAGCGCGGTGCCCGCGATGCCAACGACGCCCACAGCAACGACGCCGATGATCGCGATCCGCTTTCTGTATGCACTCACGTTCAGCTCCTTTGGCGAACCGACTCACGCCCGAGGCTGGGCGCATTAGCTCTCTGGTCGGAATATGCGCGCACAGAGGACCAGCCGCAAGCCAATTGGAGCGATTCTGGGCAAACTCTCAGGAAGCGTGTTACCCGGCGACAGCTGCGCGCAGCGTGTCGATGACCTGATCGCTGGTCATCGGCTGAGAGAACATTGGGTAGTCGCGCGCGGTCGCGACCCGCTGTTCCTCGTCGCTCGTAGCCGCGGTGCAGTCGGTCAGCGTGACCACGTCATAGCCCTTTTCGTACGCCGTACGCATGGTCGACTCGACGCAGCAGTTGGTCAGGAAGCCACCGAGAATGACGGTCTCGACCTCTCGGCTTCGCAGCACGAAGTCGAGATTGGTCGACGCGAAGGTGTCCAACCCGCGCTTGCCTTCGATCACGATGTCCTGCTCCTCGGGCGCCATCTCGTCGCAGATCTCGGCACCCCACGTGCCCTTCACGAACGCGCCCGAATCGATCACGCCCTTGAGGATCCCGTAGACCTTGTCGGGATCACCCAGCTCGCCGTAGCCGGGGGCGAAGGTGATCGGCGCGTGCAGCACCGTCACTCCCGCGGCCCGAGCGGCATCAACCAGCTTGCGGGTGTTGGCCATCATGTCGCTCTCGTCCATGACGCCCTTGACCGCGTCGTGCAAGGCCCCGCCATCCGAGGTGAAGTCGTTCTGATACTCGATCAGCACAACCGCGGTCTTCTGAGGATCCATCTCCATCACGCACCTCCTGAGGCTTCGGGAACGCCCGCCTCGGCCTTCTCTCGCAGACGCATCCGCGCGTCGCCGATCTGCTCGCGCATCGCATCTGTCGCCGAGGTGTCGGGCGGCGGCACCACGACGGGTGCCACGGGGACATCATCGACCTGTGGCGCGGTCACATCAGCGACCTCGCTCACAACAACTTCAGACTGGTGCCGTCTGGAGCGCACCGCGGCCGCGGTGGCCACCGCTCCGGCGGCTGACGCTACTCCGGCAACAAACCATCCGATCCGCTTCATGGTGAACCTCCCTCGGGGGATCGACGAGTATACTGCCCCTTCTCAATCGAGCCGCTTCCTGTTTCGGCGTGGTGCCGCATTCCTGATCGTGGCACCAACACACGCTGAGGCCGCTTTCAGTCCAGAGGAGGTGATCAGGATCAATCCATACGAGATCATGCTGATGATCGACCCGGAAGTCGCTGAAGAGCGGCACACCGAGATCATCGACCGTGTCAAAACCAACATCACCGAGCGTGGTGGTACGTGGGTCTCTGTCGACCCCTGGGGCAAGCGCAAGCTGGCCTACGAGATCGACCACAAGACCGACGCGTGGTACTTCGTGCTGAACTTCGACAGCTCCCCCGAGGCGCTGGACGAGGCAACACGAGTGCTCGCGATCACCGACGGCGTCATGCGCCACATGGCCGTGACCCGCATTAAGGCAGGCGCATCGCCCGCCGCGTCGCCCGAGCCCGCCGAAGTCGCCGGCTGACATCCGAACGCGTGCCTACCATGAGCGAACGCACGTTCGTAAAAGCACGCTAGAGGAGGAATCACCAAATGGCAAACATCAATCGAGTCATCCTCACCGGAAACCTGACCTCAGACCCCGAACTCTCGACCCTGCCCAGCGGCACCTCGGTGTGCAAGCTGCGCCTGGCCGTGAACCGCCGCTACAAGGACAACGCAAGCGGCGAGTGGGTCGAGAAGCCCAACTACTTCGACATCAAGGTCTGGGGCGCGCAGGGCGAAAACTGCGCCACCTACCTCAGTAAGGGTCGCCCGGTCGCCATCGACGGCCGGCTGGAATGGCGTGAGTGGGAGTCGCAGGACGGCGGCAAGCGCTCCGCAGTCGAGGTCGTGGCCGACACTGTCCAGTTCCTCGGGTCGCGTGGCGACGGCGAAGGCGGCGGTGGCGGCGCCGGCGGAGCAGCTCGCCCCAGCTTCACCCAGACAGCCGAACTCAAGCCCGAGCCGGTCGAGACGTTCGCAGGCTCCGGCTCAGACGACGACATCCCGTTTTAGGAAGGTAACGAATGGCATCCAAGCCTAAACGCCGGACTGCGCCCAAGCGTGGCGCGGGCACCGGCCCCCAGACTCGCCGCAAGCCTTGCTACTTCTGCAAGGACAAGGTCGAGGAGATCGACTACAAGAACTTCAACCAGCTGCGGCGATACACGTCGGAGAAGGGCAAGATCCGGTCGCGCCGGATCTCTGGCGCGTGCCGTCGGCATCAGCGTCAGGTTGCGACCGCGGTCAAGCGCGCTCGCGAGATGGCGCTTCTGCCCTACGCCGTCAACTAGTCGCGTCTACCACCGGCGGCGGACTCCGTCGCCGGTTTTCTCGCTCACAGCGAGGGAATTGAACTCGTAGGGCTGGCGAACGCCTTCCAGCCATGCGACCATCGACGGCGGCCACGCCGCCCGAACATTGAGGATGGGATGACACAGAGAGGAACACAGGCGATCCTGCTTCAGGACGTCGACAAGCTGGGCCGCAAGGGCGACGTCGTCCAGGTGGCCCCCGGCTACTTCCGAAACTATCTCGGCCCCCGGCGGCTGGCCGAGGCCGCGACCGACGCCCGCGTGGCCGAGGCACAGCATCAGGACGAGATGCGCCGTCGCCACGAGGCGCAGTCCGAAGAGCAGGCGCAGGATGTCGCCCACACGCTCAACCGCACCGTGCTCACGATCAAGGAGCGGGCCGGGGTGGGGGACAAGCTGTACGGCTCGGTGACCAACTCCGACGTCGCCGACGCGATCTGGAAGGCCCGCAAGATCCGCATCGACCGCCGCAAGGTGCACATGCAAGAGCCGATCAAGACGCTCGGCAGCCATCTGGTCAGCGTCACGGTTTGGGGCGAGGTCAAGGCCACGGTCAAGGTCATGGTCGTCCCGGGTGCGGCCGGTGAAGAAGGTACCGTCGAGGCGTTCGAAGGCGAGCCCTCGGAGCCCCTCGACTACTAGTCGGACCAGAAAGCGCGCACAATGGCAGTCGCTCCCCAGCAGATACCCAGTCTCCCGCCCCAGGACCTCGACGCGGAAGAATCGGTGCTGGGAGCGATGCTGGTGTCGCCAACCGCGGTCGCGGTGGTGTCCGAGCTGCTTCAACCCGAGGACTTCTATCGCGGCTCGCACGCCCACATCTACCGCACGATTCTCGAGATGTACGGCGGCGGCGAGACGATCGACTCGATCACGCTCACAAACGCGCTCGGGAGCCGCGGGCTGCTGGATCAGGTCGGCGGCAAGGCCGTCGTCCACACGCTGGCGGCCACTGTGCCGGCGGCGGCCAATGCCCACCACTACGCCCAGATCGTGCGCGATGCGGCGACCTACCGGTCGCTGATCCGGGCCGGCACCGAGATCGCCTCGCTCGGGTACGAGCACCTGGGCGAGCCCAGCGAGATCGTCGACAAGGCCGAGCAGATCGTGTTCGGGATCGCCGACCAGCGGATCAGCGGTGACTTCGCCGCCATCAAGACGCTCTTGAACGACTCGTTCGAGCGGCTCGCCGCTCTGGCGGAGTCGGGCAGCGACCTGACCGGGGTGCCGTCGGGTCTGCGCGACCTCGACCGGGTCACCGCCGGGTTCCAGGATTCCAACCTGATCGTGATGGCCGCACGCCCCGGTATGGGTAAGACGTCGCTTGCACTCAATATCGCCGCTCACCTCGGCGTCCGCGAGGACGTCCCGGTTGCGATCTTCTCGCTCGAGATGTCGCAGGAGGAGGTGACCCAGCGGCTGATGTGCGCCGAGGCCCGGGTCGACTCCAAGCGGCTGCGCACGGGATCGCTCGACGACGGTGACTGGGCCAAGCTCACCAACGCCTGTGACAAGCTCTCGCGCGCGCCGATCTACATCGACGACACCGCCGGGGTCACGCCGATCGAGATCAAGGCAAAGACGCGACGCCTCCAGTCCCGGCTGAAGGAGGGCAACGGCCTCGGTTTGGTGGTCGTCGACTACCTGCAGCTGATGGGCGGTCAGGCGCGGGTCGAAAACCGGGTCCAGGAGATCTCGCAGATCTCCCGCTCGCTGAAGCTGATCGCCCGTGACCTGAACGTCCCGGTGATCGCGATCTCACAGCTCTCGCGCGCGGTCGAGGCCCGGTCGGACAAGCGGCCGCAGCTGTCGGATCTGCGCGAGTCGGGCTCGATCGAGCAGGACGCCGACCTGGTCATGTTCGTCTACCGCGACGACTACTACAACAAGGATTCCGAAGACATGGGCACCGCCGAGCTGATCGTCGCCAAGCACCGCAACGGACCGCTCGACACCGTGCGGCTGTCCTACGTCGGCCGCTACACCCGATTCGACAACCTGGGGCGCTCGTGAGCGGCCTCTCGATCGTGGTCGGTGCCCAGTGGGGCGATGAGGGCAAGGGCAAGATCGTCGACATGCTCGCCCGCGACGCCGACGTGGTCGCCCGCTACCAGGGTGGCAACAACGCCGGACATACGCTCGTGATCGGCGACGAGACCTACAAGCTGCGGCTGGTACCCAGCGGCATCCTCTACCCCGGCACCATCTGCGTTCTGGGGCAGGGCTGCGTGATCGATCCCGAGATCCTGATCGAAGAGCTGGACGGCCTGGAGCAGCGCGGCATCGACACCGCTGGACTTCGGATCTCGGGCAATGCGCACCTGATCATGCCGTGGCACAAGATCATCGACGCCGACTCCGAGCTCGCGCTGGGACGGCTGGCGATCGGCACCACCCGGCGCGGTATCGGCCCCGCCTACGCCGACAAAGCCTCACGCGTGGGCATCCGGGCCCAAGACCTGCTGGACGAGAAGATCCTGCGGTTGAAGATCCAGACCGCGCTCTCGGTCAAGAACGAGTTGCTGAAAAAGGTGCACCACCACCGGCCGCTCGATAAAGACGTGCTGACCGAGGCGATGATGCGCTACGCCAAGCGGATCTGCCCCTACATCGCCGACACCGCGCTTCTGATCCACCGTGCGCTGGAGGATGACCAGGTGGTGTTGTGCGAGGGCGCCCAGGCGACGCTGCTCGACATCGACTCGGGTACCTATCCGTTCGTCACCTCCTCCAACCCGACCGCCGGCGGCGCCTGCACCGGCCTGGGTGTGGGACCGACTCGCGTGAGCGCGGTGCTGGGAGTGACCAAGGCCTACCTGACCCGAGTCGGTGCCGGGCCGTTTCCGAGCGAGGCCGACCCGGAGCGGTGTGCGGTGATCCGCACGGTCGGCGGCGAGTACGGCACGGTGACAGGCCGAGACCGCCGCTGTGGATGGCTCGACCTGGTCGGGCTGCGTTATGCGGCGCGGCTGAACGGGATGACCGAGCTGGCGGTGACCAAGCTCGACGTGCTGTCGGTGTTCGACACGATCCCCGTGTGCACGGCCTATCGACTCCAGGACGGCACGATCACCACCGAGTTTCCCAATCACCAGTCGGACTTCCACCATGCCCAGCCGGTGTACGAGGAGCTGCCCGGATGGGGCGGCGACATCTCGGGCATCACCGAGCTGTCTCAGCTGCCGGCGACCGCACAGGACTACCTACGGTTCGTCGAGGAGCAGGTGGGGGTGCCGGTCGCAATCGTGGGCGTCGGCCAACGCCGTGACCAGACGGTCACGGTGCGCGAGTTCCTCAGCGCCGCCTAGTGAATAACGGTGCCAGGCACCGTTATTCATGCCGCTGCGCCTAAGCTCGGATCCGCTCACCCTTCGGATCCCACAGCGGCTCCGCCGCCACCTCGGCCGCGACCCAGTCGCCGAACACCTCGATCTCGACCGCGGTTCCGACTTCGGCATGTGCCACGGGCAGGTAAGCAAGCGCAATCGACCTGTCAACGGCGAAGCCGAATCCACCGGTCGTGACCCGGCCGACCACCTCGTCGCCGATCCGTACCGGCTCTGACCCGAGCGTGACCGCTCGCGGATCGGAGAGGACGAGACAGGCCAGGCGCCGCTCGATCCCGCGTTGCCGAGCAGCGACCACGGCATCGCGGCCGATGAACCCGCCCGGCTTGTCGACCTTGACCGCAAAGCCGAGGCCGGCCTCGTCCGGGCTGTCTTCGGGCGTGATATCCGAACCCCAGGCGAGGTAGCCCTTCTCGAGCCGGAGGGCATCGATCGCGCGATAGCCACACGCGACCAGGCCATGCTCGGCCCCCGCTTCCCAAACCACATCCCACAGCCCGGCGCCGTACTCGGCTGGGCAATACAGCTCCCATCCGAGCTCCCCGACGTAGGTCACCCTGGCCGCGACGGCCGGCACATGGCCGATCGAAAGCTCGCGCGCGGTCATGTACTTGAAACCTTCATGCGACAGGTCGGTCTTTGTCAGCGGCTGCAGGATGTCGCGCGAGCGCGGACCCCACAGGCAGAAGCAGGTGTACGCCGAGCTGACGTCGTTGACGACCACCGAGCCGTCATCGGGCAGGTGCTTTCGCAGCCAGCCCAGATCGTGGTTTCCGAAGGCGGTGCCGGTGACGATCCGAAACCGCGATTCGCCCAGCCGCGTGACGGTGAAATCCGACTCGATGCCGCCGGCCTGGTTCAGCATCTGCGTGTAGACAAGCGTGCCGACCGGGCGGTCGACATCGTTGGCGCACATCCGCTGGAGAAACGCGAGCGCGCCACTGCCCTGCACCTCGATCTTGGCGAACGAGCTCTGATCGAACAGCCCCGCGCGCTCGCGGGTGGCCATCGCCTCGGCCGCGATCGCGGGCGACCAGTTCTCTCCGGCCCATCCGCGTGGGCGCAGAGCCTCGTCGCCGTCGGCGGCGTTGGAGTCGAACCAGTTGGCGCGCTCCCAACCCGACTTCTCACCAAAGCTTGCTCCCAGCGCCTGCAGACGTGTGTAGGCGGGCGACAGTCGCAGCGGCCGGCCGGCGCTGCGCTCGTAGTTGGGGTATTTGATGTCGTAGTAGGTGGCGTACACCTCGGTGGCACGGGCGAGTGTGTAGCGCTGGCTGCGGTACTGGCCGCCGAACCGGCGGATGTCCATGTGCCACAGGTCGAGGCTGGGCTCGCCCTCGGTGATCCACTCGCCCATCATCCAGCCGATGCCGCCGGCACCGGCGAGACCGTGGGCGCAGAAGCCGGCGGCCACCCAGAACCCTGGCACCTCGGACTCGCCGAGGATGAACTCGCCGTCCGGAGTGAACGCCTCGGGGCCGTTGTAGAGCTTCTTGACCTCGGCTGCCTCCATGGCGGGTACGCGCTTGATCGAGTTGGTCAGGATCTCGTCGAAGCGATCCCAGTCCTCGGGCAGCAGCTCGGCCTCGAATCCGTCGGGGACGCCGTCGAGCGCCCACGGATCCGGCTCACGCTCGTAGCCACCCATGATCAAACCGCCGACTTCCGTGCGGTAGTAGATCAGGTTGTCGGGATCGCGCAGCGTCGGCAGCGGCTTCAGCGGAGGATCGAACGTCTCGGTTACGAGAAACTCGTGGGCGTAGGGAATGATCGGCACGTTGACGCCGACCAGGCGGGCGATCTGCGGTGCATACATGCCACCGGCGCACACGACCACGTCGGTGCGGATCGTGCCCTTGTCGGTGACGACCTCGTGCACCCGGCCGTTTCGGAGCTTGATGTCGAGCACCTTGGTGCGCTGCTCGATCTCGGCGCCGCGGAGCCGCGCGCCGTCGGCGAGCGCGAACGTGAGCTGGCTGGGATCGAGGTAGCCGTCGCGGGGCAGGAAGGCGGCGGCGAGCACGCCGTCGGTCGACATCAGTGGAAACATCTCCTGCGCTTCCCTGGCCGAGACGATCTCGATCGGCAACCCAAAGCTCTTGGCCCACCCGGCCTGGCGCTGAATCTCCTCATACCGAGCCTGCGACGAGGCCAATCGGAGCCCGCCGAGCTCGTGCCAGCCGGGATCCTTCCCGGTCTCCTTGGCGAGGTCGGCGTAGAGCCCCACCGAGTACTGCATCATCTTGGTCAGGCTGACGGTCGAACGCAGCTGGCCGACGAGGCCGGCGGAATGCCAGGTGGAGCCGTGGGTGAGCCCGTACTGCTCGACCAGGACGACATCGTTCCACCCCATCTTTGCAAGGTGGTAGAGGATGCTGCACCCACCGACGCCCCCGCCGATGACGACCGCTCGCGCCTCAGTTCGCATGCTCGTTCCACCCTTCCACCAGTGGTATAGACCAATCGAGGGCAGACACTATCGCATCGGCGCTCTCGAGGAGGTGGCGCGGGGTGGTGCCCTCGACCGCAACGCATCGCATCCCGGCGGCCAGGGCTGATTCGAGGCCCATCGTCGAGTCTTCGAACACCAGCACATCGGCCGCGATGACCGGCTCGAGCAGGCGTTGGTTGAGCCACTCCAGGGCGAGCAGATATCCCTCGGGGTCAGGCTTTCCCCGCTCGACGTTCTCGGCAGACACCACCACGTCGAACAGCTCCGCGAGCCCCGATTTCTCGAGCACCGCTGCGATCTCGATCCCCGCCGCGCCCGAGGCGATCGCAACCGGCACGCGAGCCGCCACCTCGCGTACGAACTGCGCGGCTTCGGGGCGCACCGGCGAGGCGATCTCGATCTCCTCGGCGTACAGCTCGGCTCGCCGCTCGATCAGCCGCTCGGCCAGTTCGTCATCCCGACGGTCGTATTTCGCAAGCATCCGCTCGACGATCTCGGGGTCGGAGTAGCCGGCGAATTCCGTGAAGTAGACCTGCTCTGAGACCTCGACCCCGATCTCCGAAAACATGCGAGTGAAGATCCGCGCAAGCACGGGTTCGTCGTCGGAGATCGTGCCGTTGAAGTCGAACAGCACCGCCCGAGGAGGGGTCAGTAGCGCCACAGGATCTACGATACGGCATCGACACTGCGACGCTCCGCACTCACCGCACCGACCGCTGGCTGGTGCTGGACGACTCCACCGAAGACCCGTTCGGGAAGCTCGAGATGTTTCTCGGCGAAAGCGGTTTCGCGGTCACTCCGGGTGCCAGGGCGGAGGCCGGCGCCATGGTCGCCGACCTGTATCTGGGTTACCGATTGGCAGCCGGGCTGCCTGGGGTGACGGTCACCCAGCCCCCCGAGCCATGCCCGTTGCCGGCGCTCGCGTGCCACGTTCATCCCCGGCTGCCTGCAACCGAAGCGAGCCACGCCAAGGTCGGTGAGTTCGTCCCCACCTGGTCGCCGTCGGAGTATCGGGCGGCGATCGTCGCTGCGCGGGCCGCGATCGGCCGCGGCGACGTCTACCAGGTCAACCTGGTGCAGCACCTGCGTGCACCGTTTGCGGGCGACCCGGGTGCGGTGCTCCCACGACTCGCACCGGTGGCCGGGGCCTGGGCGATGGAGATGCACGGCGAGGGATGGTCGGTGGTGTCAGCCTCACCCGAGCTGTTCCTGCGCACCCAGGGGCGCTGGGTCGAGACGATGCCGATCAAGGGCACCCGGCCGGCCACGAGCGGCGGCGCGATCGCGGAGAGCCCCAAGGACCGCGCCGAGCACATCATGATCGTCGACCTCGAGCGAAACGACCTTGGGCGCGTATGTGAGCCGGGAAGTATCCATGTGCCGTCGTTGATGAAGGAGTCGCCGATGACGGGGGTGCGGCACCTGATTTCGACGGTGGCGGGCACGCTGCGGGCCGACGTCGGGTTGGCGGACTTGCTGCGCGCAACCTTCCCCGGCGGATCGGTAACGGGGGCACCCAAGGTCTCGGCCATCAACCACATCGCCCGACTCGAACCCGTCGGCCGCGGCGCCTCGATGGCGGCGCTGGGCACGGTTTCACCCAGCGGCGATGTCGATCTGGGGCTGACGATTCGCACGTTTGCGATCGCCGCCGGGGAGATTCACCTGTGGGTCGGCGGCGGCATCGTGTGGGACTCCGACCCCGCAGACGAGGTCGAGGAGTCGCTGGTCAAGGCACGACCGCTGCTAGCGCTGCTCTAGCCGCGCGACCCGCCGGGGACTGCCACCACTGGGCGTGGCCGAGCACAAACGTCTCCCACGCCCAGTCGGCCTTGGGCCGATCGTGCTCGACACCCCAGTAGTAGTCGAGGAACGAGATCCCGTACTGGAACTGGCAGATCGCGACCATGTCGACCAGCGCTGCGCGTTCGGTCCCGGTCAGCGGCTCGACCCGGTGGTACGCCGAGATCAGGTGCCTCGCGTGGGTGAGGTTGTACGCCCCATCCTCGCCTTCGGAGATCCGGTTCCAGAAGAAGCAGTTGCGCTCGATCGCGACTGCCAGGTCGAGCAGCCGCGGCCCGCAGTCGGTCTGGTGGAAGTCGATGATTCCCGACACGTCGTCACCCGAGAAGAACAGGTTGTTGGTCTGCCAATCGCCGTGCAGCGGTGCGACGGGCAGCTCAGCCGCCACCGAGGCCAAGCGCTCGAACAGCCCACCGTAGGCCGCGTCCACCGAAGCGAGGTCGCGGCCAGCGAGGTAGTCGGCGACCGCGGGGCGGGCGTCCGCGAGCTCCCGCGCGACCTGTGACGGCAGCGCGTCGAGACGACCGAGCTGCACCACGAAGCCCGCCTGCGGCTGAGGCTGGAGCGGCGTGAAATCGGCTCCCGCGGCGTGAAAGCGTGCCAGCATCTCCCCGGCGGCCTCCACGTGGGCGATCGAACGAAACGGTTCCCAGGTGTCGGTGTCGGTGTAGGTATCCGATCCCGTGGCGGGCTCCCACAGCTCGTACCAGAGCCCGCCGCAATCGATCAGCCCCAACGGCCGCGTGGCCGGCACCCCCCGATCCGCCACGTGCGTCGCTACCCGATGCTGCCACTCGACCTGACTGAGATCGCGGCCCATAGCCGGCTGCCGCTTGAGGTAGACGAGGCCCGTCGGGCGTCTCGCAACGGGAGACCGCAAACAGCCACCGCCGATGCCGCTCGGTGACGCGCACGTCGGGGCCGAGCACCTGCTCCGCCTCCGCCTGCTCAATCGGATCCCAGTACCGGTCATCGACTCCCATCCGCGCAACCTACCGGCCCGGGCTCGTGAATAACGGTGCCTGGCACCGTTATTCATCCGCGCGCATCGACGGTCCGGCTTGACCTAGCATGCAGACCCATGGAGTCGGACATCCTCGTCACTCCGCAGTGGCTGCGCGACCATCTCGACCAGGTACGGGTCTTGGACGTACGCGGCGAGGTGGCCGACGACGAGCCGCGCTACCGCGCCTACCTCGAGGCCTACCGCGAGGGTCACATCCCCGGCGCGGTGTTTGCCGACTGGCGTCACGACTTCACCAACCGGCTGGCCGACGTGCCGGTCACGCTGGCCTCGCCGGAGGTGTTCGAAGTGGACGCCGCCCGGCTCGGGATCGGCGCCGACACCGTCGTGGTGGCCTACGACGACTACCGAAACGCCCTCGCCGGCCGGATCGTGTGGGTGCTTCGAAGCTATGGCCACGCCGCTGCCCACGTGCTCGACGGCGGCCTCCGAGCGTGGATCGACGCCGGCTTCCCGCTCGAGTCGCGCGAGCCCGCCGTCCCTGCGGTGAACCCTCCCGTACGCGCGAGCGACGTCGACGGACTGGTCGACATCGACGCCGTCCATCGTGCACTCGCCGACGGCGTCCAGGTCGTCGACGCCCGCCCCACCGCCCAATACACCGGGGCCGAGACGCACTCCCGCCGCGCAGGTCACATCCCGGGTGCGCTCACGATGCCCCACACCGACCTGCTGGCTTCGGACGGGCGATTCTTGCCGCCCGAGCAGCTCGCCGAGAGGCTCGAGCAAGCCGGTATCGATACCGCGGCCCCAGCCGTCGCCTACTGCAACGGCGGGGTCTCGGCCACGGTGGTCGCCCACGCCATCGAACTCACCGGCGGCCCACGCCCCGTGATCTACGACGGCTCATGGAACGAGTGGGGCAACCGCGACGACACGCCGATCGCCACCGGCGAGTAGCGACCGCCACATGTCCGGTCGCATGCCCGCGCGGGCGACTGAGTGGTTAAGATCGCCATTGCGCGGGGCTGGGAAAGCCGCGTAGCCTGGGTCGCCGGCCATGTCGCCGTGACCGTGGAAGTTGTGACTTTCGAAGGAGGAGTTCGTGCCGACCGACCTTGAACGGTTCGTCGCGGCCGATGGCCGTGACGATGCGATCGCGAGTGTCCGGAGTCGTATCGACGCCGAAGGCGTCACCTACATCTACTACCAGTTCATCTCCGTAACCGGGCGGATCATGGGCAAGGGCGTGCCCGCCGCCCACTGGGAATCGATGGCCAAGAAGGGCTTCCAGCTCGTCTACGGCTCGACCGCCAACCTGTTCACCGACCGCTATGGCGAGTACATCGGCTACGGGCCGGAGGCCTGGGAGCTGGTCGGGATCCCCGAGCCCGAGACGTTCCAGGTGCTGCCGTGGGACAAGAAGGTCGCGCGCGTGTGGTGCACCTGCTTCCGTGGCCGCGAGGACGAGAAGGACGGCGGGGCCTACCTGACCTCCGACTGTCGCAGCAACCTCAAGCAGATCCAGGCGCAGTTCGAGGAGAACACCGGCCTTCACCTGCGCGCCGGCACCGAGCCCGAGATGATGTGGCTGAAGATGAAAGAGGACGGCACGCCCGACGTCACCGGCGTGACCAAGCCCTACTGCTACCACATCGACCAGTTCTCCGAGCTCCAGCCGATCATCCACAAGGTGATCGAATACGGCCAGGCGATGGGCCTCGACATGATCCAGGGCGACCACGAGGACGCCCCGGGCCAGATCGAGCTCAACTTCAACTTCGACCGCGCCGAGCAGACCGCCGACAACCTCTCCACCTTCCGGCAGATCTGCAAGCAGGTCGGACGCGAGCTGAACGTGTTCCCGTGCTTCATGCCCAAGCCGTTCATGGGCGTCTCGGCCAACGGCTGTCACCACAACATCTCACTGTGGAAGGGCGACGAGAACGCATTCATGCCCGAGGGTGAGGATCAGCGGCTACCGAGCCAGATCGGCCTGTATGCGATCGGCGGGGTGCTCGAGCACCTGTCGGCGCTGACAGCCGTGACCGCCTCGACCGTGAACTCCTACCGGCGGCTGTGGGACACCGGGTTCTGGGCGCCGGTGTTTGCCGACTGGGGTTTCCAGAACCGCACCACGGCGCTTCGGGTCTCGGCTCCCGGGCGATTCGAGTACCGCTCGGTCGACTCGGCCGTCAACCCGTATCTGTCGCTGGCCGCGCTGATCAAGACGATGGAGGACGGGATCGAGCGCAAGCTGGATCCGGGCCCGCCCGAGGAGCGCAACATCTACGAGGCGATGTCCGGCGGCAAGGAGGTCAAGAAGATCCCGATGACCTTCGGCGATGCCCTGGATGCGCTCGACGAGGACGAGATCGTGCAGTCGGCGCTGCCCGACGAGATGTTCAAGGTCTTCCGCCACTACAAGCGGGATGAGTGGGAGCGCTACTGCGCCGAGGTGACCGAGTGGGACGTCAAGGAGTACCTGGACGTGCTGCCGTAACCACGGCGAGAGGTCGACTGCTGGGCACCGGGCAACCGGTGCCCAGCGCTGTTAACGCCCACCGCAGTATGGAGGATCGGCCATACCGGCGCGGGCAGCCAGGCCGGTACGATTGCTCTCCTACCTCCGGTCTGTAAGCGGGATCGGGCCCGCCTTGCCAAGGCCATCCGAAAGGCGATCAGTATGTGTGGAATCGCAGGAATTATCTATCGAGACGGTGCCCGAGGAGTCGGGCAGGACATGACCCAGATGCTTCAGTCGATGAAGCACCGCGGCCCTGATTCGACCGGGTATGCGCTGTTTGCGCCACCGTCGCCCAACATCGTCATGCGCTACACGCTGGCCGATACCGGCGACGCGCGCGACTACGAGTTTGCCGACCGGCTCGAGCGCCACCGCTTCGAGGTCGAGGCGCGGCTGCGCGACATCGGCGCCAAGGTGCACAGCGTGGAGGCCGAGACCGAGTACGCCTTCCGGGCCACCATCGAGTACGACGGCGACCTCAAGAAGCTGGCCGACTACGTCGAGGACGTGCCCGCGGTCGAGGTCTTGTCGCTTGGCCACTCGCTCGAGATCGTCAAAGACCTGGGCGATGCCGAGACGGTCGCCGACCAGTACGACCTCGGCGCGTTCAACGGCACCCACGCCATCGGACATGTGCGGATGGCGACCGAGTCGGACGTCGACATCTCCGGCGCCCATCCCTACTGGGCGTATCCGTTCTCCGACGTCGCCGTCGTCCACAACGGTCAGCTGACCAACTACTTCTACTGGCGCCGGCGGCTCGAGCGCAGCGGACACCGGTTCCAGTCCGAGTGCGACTCCGAAATCATCGCCGTCTACCTGGCCGAGAAGATGAGCGAGGGTCAGACGCTGGAGGAGGCGATGCACGCCAGCCTCGATGAGCTCGACGGCGTATTCACCTACATGTGCGTGACCGCCGACGCGCTGGGGGTGGCCAAGGACGAGATGGCCGCAAAGCCCCTGGTGCTGTACGAGGCCGACGACATGGTCGCGCTCGCTTCCGAAGAGATCGCAATCCGGGCAGTGGTCGATCACGAGATCGACACCTACGACCCGTATGAGGGGGAGGTGCTGGTATGGACGCGGTAGGCGAAAGCCGCATCAAGTACGACGCTCGCGGCCTGGCAGAGCCAGACGCCGAGGTCCCGAACGTCTCGGAGATCGACGGCGACTCGGCGGTCTTCGACGCCGCCGATCTGACCACCCGCCAGATCAACCTCGAGATCCGAAACCTCGTGTACGAGCGGGGCATCAAGAGCGTCACCGTCCAAAACCCCGGTTCCAAGCACAGCCTCGGGGTGGGCATCCTGACCCGCTGCAAGATCGACTTCCAGGGCAGCCTGGGGTACTTCGGGTGTGGCGTGATCGACGGCCCCGAGGTGCACATCTCCGGCCGTGTCGGCTGGTCGGTGTGCGAGAACATGATGTCGGGGACAGTCGTGATCGAAGGCAACGCCGGATCACTCACCGGTGCCGCCCTGCGCGGCGGCGACCTCGTGATCAAGGGCCGCTGCGGCGCCCGCTCGGGCATCGACCAGAAGGGCGGGCTGATCCTGACGCTCGGTTCGGTGGGCTCGATGACCGGCTTCATGATGCAGCGCGGCCGCCAGATCATCTGCGGCGACGCCGGCCCCGGCCTCGGCGACTCGATGTACGACGGCATCATCTACGTCGGTGGAACCGTCAAGGCGCTGGGCATCGACTGCGTGCCCGGCGAGTGGACCGACGCCGATACCGAATACATCAATCGCAAGTTCTCGATCTATGACCTGGGCACGCCGCCGGAGTTCCAGAAGTTCGTGTGCGGCAAGAAGCTCTACAACTACGACAACCTCGAGCCTTCCGAGCGGAAGCTCGTCCTCTAGGAGGGACGATGGCAGAAGACACATCTTCAGCGCAGAACGTGCTCGGACACAGCCGGATCTTCACGCCCGAGGTCATGAACGACATCCACGTGAAGTCCGAGCTCGGGCGCTATCGCATGCGCGGCTTCTCGATGTTCAAGCCGATCCCGCACTGGGACGAGCTGATGTTCATGCCCGGGACGCTGACCCGGTTCGTGATCGAGGGCTACCGCGAGAAGTGCGAGACCAAGACGATCCTCGGTGCACGCTTCGCCAAGAAGCCGATCGAGCTCGACATCCCCGTGTACATCACCGGCATGAGCTTCGGTGCGCTGTCGCTGGAGGCCAAGATGGCCCTGGCGCGCGGGGCATCGATGGCGGGCACGGCGACCTGTTCGGGCGAGGGCGGAATGATCCCGCCCGAGCGCGATCACAGCACCAAATGGTATTACCAATGTATTCAAAGCCGATACGGGTTCAACCCGCATCATCTGATGCTCGCCGACGCGTGCGAGTTCTTCATCGGCCAGGGTTGCAAGGTCGGTTTGGGCGGCCATCTGATGGGCCAGAAGGTGACCGAGCAGGTGGCCGAGATGCGCTCGCTGCCCGCGGGCATCGACCAGCGCTCACCGGCCAGACACCCCGATTGGCTCGGCCCCGACGACCTCTCGCTGAAGATCCAGGAGGTTCGTGAGGCCACCGACTACCAGATCCCGATCCAGCTCAAGCTGGGCGCATCGCGGGTGTATGACGATGTGCGGATGGCAGCCAAGTGCGGCCCCGACATCATCTATCTGGACGGTGCCGAAGGCGGCACCGGAGCCGGCCCGCACATCGCCACTGAGGAGACCGGGATTCCCCTGATGGCGGCGATTCCCGAGGCCCGACGGGCGCTCGAAGACGTCGGCCTGGCCGACGAGATCGACCTGGTGGTCGCCGGCGGTATCCGAAACGGCGGCGACGTTGCCAAGGCGATCGCCCTGGGCGCAAAGGCGGTGGCGATCGGCCACTCGGCGCTGATGGCGCTCAACTGCAACAAGGAGATCCCCGGGGTCACCGACTACGAGGGCACCGTGGGCGTTCCGGCCGGCAAGTGCTACCACTGCCACACCGGCCGCTGCCCGGTCGGCGTCGCCACTCAGGATCCTGAGCTGCGGCGGCGGCTGGTGGTCGAGGATGCATCCGAGCGGGTCTACAACTTCCTGCACACGCTGACGCTCGAAGTTCAGATGCTCGCCCGCGCGTGCGGCAAGACGAACATCCACAGCCTCGAGCCCGAGGATCTGTGCGCCCTCACCACCGAGGCGTCGGCCATGGCCCGCGTCCCGCTGGCGGGTACGACCTACATCCCCGGCGTCACCGAGCAGGAGACGCTGGCCGAGATCAAGCGGCTGCTCGAGATCAAGCACGAGGAAGAGGCAGTCCGCGAGGCCCATCTGGAAGCGACCGGAGACTGACGATGAGCTACGTCAAAGAACCCGAGAAGCACACATCGATCGATGCCGAGTTCATGGCCGGCAAGCGGTTCCCCTATCAGGAGGACATCACCCTGGTGGAGGACATCGACCTGCTGGCCGCGACCCCCGGCAAGGACATCAACTGGCTCGAGGACATCGAATTGCTGGAGGAGGATGGATCGCCGGCCGTGTTCGACCGGTACTCCAACTGCTTCATCAAGATCTACTTCGACATCCCCGAGGGCCGCGAGCACGAGTTCGCCCGCAAGGTGCTGATCAAGCACCTCACGGCGGGTAACTCCTACGGCATCCAGATGAAGGAGAAGCACTGCAAGTTCCCCCAGCCCGAGCTCGGGCCGTGGGTGGAGAACTCCCGCACGGTCGGCACCAACTGGACGCCGCCGGTGCTCGAGGGCTGGGAAGCGCCGCTGCATTGAGCCGAAGGTGATCCCCGCCGTCGTGGCAGTCGCCGGGTGCTATGCACTCGGCTGCCTGACGGCGGGGTACTACCTGGTTCGGCTTCGCGCGGGTGCCGACCTGCGCTCGCGGGGCACCGGGTCGACGGGTGCGCGCAACGTCGGCCGCATCGCCGGAGTTCGCCTGGCGGCCTTGACGCTCGCATTGGACTGTGCCAAGGGTGCGATCGCCGTGGCCGTGGCCGGCGCCGCCACCGGATCAACCGCAGTCGCCGCGGCGGGCATGGTGGCGGTCGTCTTGGGCCACGTCTATCCCGTGCAGCTGCGCTTCCACGGCGGCCGCGGGCTCGCCACGGCGCTGGGCGCCATGCTGGTGCTCGATTGGCAGGTGGCCCTGATCGGACTCGCCGCCGCGGCCATCGTGGCGGCCGCGACACGGGCGTTCACCGCAGCAGGACTTGTGGGTGTGATCGTCGCACCGGCCGGCGCCGTCGTGCTCGGCGCCGACCGGGCGGTGATCCTCGGGATGCTGGCGACGCTCGCCGTCATCCTGGCGGCTCATCGCCGCCGGTTATAGCTCAGCTCCAGGGATACGGGCTGTTCGAGACCGGATGCAGCGCCCCGGTCGAGAACCGCTCGTAGGCAAACGGCTTCAGCACCTTGGAGTCGCCTCCGGTCATGACCCTGGCGACCTCGCGGCCGACCCCGATCATCTTGTAGCCGTGGTTGGAGTCGGCGATCACATACACGTTGGGCAGCATGTAATCGAACACCGGGAAGCTATCGACCGTGAAGCAGCCGACGCCGCCGGAGCGGATGTTCTTGTAGGTCGGGCGCTTGCCCTCGAACCGCGCCATGCAGTGAGATAGCGAAGCGCACCACATGTCGGCGAAGTCGGCCTCGACCGACGCCGTCGGATAGGGATCGACCTCGTACTCGTGACCGACGATGATCGGTGCCGCGCCGCCCTGCACACCGTGCAGGTCCTGCTTGAAGTAGTTGCCCCAAAACTCGTCGGTGATCAGCTTGCCCTCGTCGTCGTAGAGCGGCGCGTCGGAATCGACGTGCAGCACGGGCGGCATCGAGCCGTCCTCGAGCGACAAGAGCTTGGGATCGACGCCGATCTCGCCCTCCTGCAGATACCAGTACGTCCACATGTCCTGGCCGGCGTGCACCTCACCCTCGGGTGTGTGGACGTCAATCGTGTTGGGCAGGCCGAGCATCGTCCAAATGCTCTCGATCCATGGGCCCACACCGACGACAACCTGCTCGACCTGGATGTCGCCCTGGTCGGTGTTGACGGTGGTGACGGCACCGCTCGAGTCGGTCTCAAAGCCGGTGACGCGGACGCCGTCGATCAGCCTTGCGCCGGCCTCCTTGGCCTTGCCGGCGAGACCGTGCAGCGATGCCATGTTGTTGGCATAGCCGCCCTTCTCCTCGTGCAGGCAGACGTGCACACCCTGGGCGCGCCAGTCGGGGAACAACGTCTTCATGTAGTCGCTGACCTCGGTCTCGCCGACGATCAGCTGCGACGGGTAGCCGATGCTCGCCTGCCGCTTGTGAACCTCGGTGAGATCCGAGATCTGGCGCTCGGCGCCGAGCGCCATGTAGCCGACCTCGTGAAAGCTGAAGGCTTTGGGATCCTGCTCCCACACCTCGACGTTGGCGGCCATCAGTTCGCTCATCGCCGGCTGGTAGTAGTTGTTGCGGATGACGCCGCAGGCGATGCCCGACGCTCCGGCGCCGACGCCGGTCTTGTCGATCACCAGCACGTCGGGCTCCTCGCCGCGCGCTGTCTGCTCCTTGGCGAGATGCCACGCGGAGGAGAGACCGTGGATCCCGGCTCCGATCACGAGGTACTTGGCATGCGACGGCAGGCTCATGAGACTCTCTTTCTTGTCATTGCCACAGTGGCAAAAGCTTTTCCATTCTTGATCTGATCGTAGTCGCGCCTCAGCAGATCGTCAAACCGAAGGGTGAATAAATGGTGCCTGGCACCATTTATTCACGGTGGCCGAGGGCGCGGGAGATGTCTGCGGCGTGGGAGCGGATCGCCGGGAGGGCTGCGTCCTGGGCGGCTGTGTCGAACCGGCCGGCGGGTCCCTGAAGCCCGAGCACCGCCGCGAGGTCGCCGGTCGCTCCGAACACGGGCGCGGCAATCGCGTTGAGGTCGGGTTCGCGCTCACCCTCGGCCCGCGCCCAGCCCTGATCACGCACGCGCGCCACCTCGGCATCCAGCGCGGCGGGGTCGACGATGGTGTTGGCCGTGAAGCGTTCGAGCGCCGAAGCGGCACGTGCCGGCGGAGCAAAAGCGAGCGCGACCTTGCCGGTGGCCGTGGCGTGAGCGACACTCGGCCGCCCCACCCGGGCGACACTGGCCACCGAGGCTCGGCTGGGAACGAAGTCGACCGTGACCGCGTCGCGCTCGCCGGGAATCGAGAGCGTCACCGTCTCGCCGGTCTGCTCCCCCAACTCGACCAGATGTGGCCGGGCAAGCCCGCGCAGGTCGAGTCCGGCCAGCACGTGGTTGGAGAGTTCCAGCAGATGCGTGCCCAGCCGGTAGCGGCCCGACTCCGGCACATGCTGCACATATCCGGCGTCGACGAGCGTCGAAAGCGTGCGCGAAACCGTCGCGGCGTTGATCCCGGTGATCCGCACCAGATCGGCGTTTCGCGCGTCGCCCGAGACCTGCATGAACGCGTCGAGGACGCGCAACGCACGCTCAACTGCCGCAAGGCGGCGCTCGGCGGGTCGACCGGTGGGCGGCATCGCCCTATTATGGACGTGAGATGGCCACGCACACCGATCCAACTCGCCGCGTCGACTTCCGCGACGTGGTCGGCGCGTTCGCAACCGGAGTCACGGTCGTGACCGCGCGCTACGGCGAATCGCGGGCGGGAATGACCCTGAACTCGTTCACGTCGGTGTCACTCGATCCGTTGATGGTGCTGGTCTCGCTGGCCCACGGCACCCGCACACTCGAGAAGATCCGCCAAAGTGACCGCTACGCCGTCAACGTGCTGCACCGCCGCCAGCGCGACGTCGCCCTGGCGTTTGCCAAGCCCGGAGCGCCATTTCCCGACGGTCACACCGTGCTGGATCCGGTGGGATACGTGGTGGTTCGCCACTCGCTTGCAATCCTGCGCTGCGAGGTGGTGCACATCTTCACCGCCGGCGATCACGACCTGGTGGTGGGTGAGGTGACCGACTTCGAAGGCTCCGGAGGCGAGCCGCTGATCTTCCATCGCGGAGCCTTCGGCGGCCTGGATGAGGACGCACTCGTCCCGAAGGGCCGCGTGATCGGCATCGCCGGCGGCTGGTAGGACAACACCGGGAACATCCGCGAGGGCTCTCTGCTCCTCAAGATCGGCGGCCAAACAGTCGATGAGATCTGGTCTCCCCAGACCCTCCTCCCGTGCGTTCCCTCCCCCGCCCCCATCTTCGATTCGGCCTGCTCGGCACCTTTGCCGTAATCAGCGCTGTGCCGGTGCTGCTCCTGGGCCTGGTGCTGGCCACGGTGCTGGGCGATCAGATTCGTGATCGCAGCATCAACTCGACCGTGCAAAGCGTCGAGTTTGCGACCCAGGTTGGGCTGGGCGCGGGCATCCACCAGGCGGAGAAGCATCCCGGCGCGGCGAGCCGCAGGCGAGTCCAGCGGCTGGTCAGGTCGGCGACCCAGAACACCACCCTGCCGTTCGCGCGTGTGAACGTCTGGTCGCCCGAGAAGAAGCTCGTCTACTCGAGCGACAAGCATCTGCTGGGAAAACCGATCGAGCCGTCGGACGAGCTGTCCGAAGCGCTCGCCGACAACGAGCCGACCACCGAGATCCTGCGCGCCTCGCAGCCGCTCAAGACGGAGGAGGACAATCGCGACATCCTCAAGACGCATGGAGATCTGCTCGAGGTGTACGTGCCGTTTCACGACACAAAAGGAGCACCCGGCGCGTTTGAGGTGTATCTCCCCTATACGCCGCTGGCCAACACGATCCGCGCCGACACCAACCGGCTCTACCTGATCCTGATCGTCGGCCTCTCGCTGCTCTACGCGATCGTGTTTCGGGTCGTGGCCCGGGCATCGCGCAAGCTGCGCACCCACGGTAGGGAGATGCGCGCCCACCTGGAGCGCACGAAATACGAGTCCGAGCACGACCCGCTCACTCACCTTCCCAACCGCACGCTCTTCCGCGCCCGGTCGGTGGATGCGATCGTCGCGGCTCGCCGCACCGGAGAGCACGCGGCCCTACTGCTGATCGATCTCGATCGCTTCCGGGAGATCAACGACACCCTCGGACACCACTCGGGCGACCTGTTGCTTCAGGCCATCGGCCCGCGACTCGAGAAGCTGCTGCACCCCTCCGACGTCCTCGCCCGCCTGGGTGGCGACGAGTTCGGCATCCTGCTGCCCCAGATCCCCGACACCGAGACGGCGCTGGTGGTCGCACGAAGCGCCCACAAGATGCTCGAGCAACCGTTCGCGATCCAGGGTCTCACGCTCGACGTCGAGGCCTCGATCGGCATCGCCATGTTCCCTGACCACGCCCAGGATTTCGAAGAGCTGATGCAGCACGCCGACGTCGCGATGTACCTCGCCAAGGGCAAGCGCACCGGCTACGAGGTGTACATGCCCGCCGACGACGACGCCGACGCCAACCGGCTCACGCTGGCCGGCGATCTGCGAGACGCGGTCGACCGGCACGAGCTGGTGTTGCACTACCAGCCAAAGGTGAACCTCCGTTCGGGACGAGTGATCGGCGCCGAGGCCCTGATGCGCTGGCACCACCCTGGCCAGGGTCTGCTCATGCCGGATCGCTTCATTCCGCTGGCCGAGCGAAGCGGGCTGATCCGGTCGCTGACAGTGTTCGCAATCGAGACCGCGGTGCGAGAGTGCCGCCGCTGGATCGACGCAGGCGCCTCACTGAGCGTCTCGGTCAACCTCTCGACCCGAGACCTGATCGACATCCAGCTGCCCGAGGAGGTCAACCGCCTGCTACAGCAGTGGCGCGTGCCGGCGAGCAGCCTCGAGCTGGAGATCACCGAGAGTGTGTTGATGGCCGACCCGAGCCGCGCGCGGGAGGTCGTCGAGCGGTTGGGCGCGTTGGGAGTGAAGGTCTCGATCGACGATTTCGGCTCGGGATACTCGTCGCTTGGGTATCTCAACCGGCTCGCCGTCAACGACCTCAAGATCGACAAGTCCTTCGTCCTGAACATGATCGACGACGCGGGTGACGCCGTGATCGTGCAGTCGACCATCGACCTGGCGCACAACCTCGGACTCCAGGTCGTGGCCGAGGGCGTCGAGACCCAGCAGGCCTATGACCGGCTACGGTCGATGGGCTGCGACACGGCTCAGGGCTACTTCATCAGCCGCCCGATGCCCGGCGGCGAGCTGATCGAGTGGGTCGGGGAGCACGGCGCCCGTTCACTCCGCGCCGCTTAGCCGAGCGTCAGGGGCCCTCGCCGGTGACCCACAAAAGACACGGCGCGCGCTTGCGTACCCGTCGCGAGATCCGCGCGAACAGGCGGGGCCGAAACCTCGACCGATCGGGCCCAAGCACCAACAATCCCGCCTGGTACTCGCCCGCCAGGTCGAGCAGCGCATCGACCGGCTTCG
Organism: uncultured Actinomycetes bacterium; assembly: GCA_963708725.1. Lineage (GTDB taxonomy): Bacteria > Actinomycetota > Thermoleophilia > Gaiellales > JAICJC01 > CAVPTL01. The sequence goes on from CAVPTL010000008.1 coordinate 220,306, forward strand.
CAGAGGGAATCCGCAGATGCTCCACCTCGAGGCCGAGGCCGACCATCTGCGCCACCAACTCCTTGATCAGCGCGCGGTCGCCGGCGGACTCGAGCTCGGCGTAGCGCATCGTGAGTGACTGCGGCCACCACGGCCGTTCCACGGCGTCGATCACGATCAGCCGCGAGTTGGTCTCGAGCGCGGCCTGGGCCGCAACCCGCACCGCCTCGGGGTCGAACGGCACAGCGAGCGTCGCCAGGATCACCACGCCCGTCCGCGAATCGCCAACCGCAGGTTCGGCAGGCGGCGCGATCGTGGTGGAGTCGCGGACCCTCACGCGCGTATCTTCGCGGACCAGCGCCCCGGGAGCAAGGGTGCGCAGACACACTGACGTGGGGGCGGGCACATACTGGCCCGCCCCCACTCAGGGATGATCAGTCGACGGCGACCCCGGCCGGCGGAACGTCGTCGGGCATCGTCGGCGCCCACAGGCGAAGCGCCAACGGTTTCTTCTCCTGCCACACGACGCGGATGATGTAAAGCACCGCGGCGATCATGAGGATCGCGATGCCCTGGAACACCACGGTCTTGCTGGTGTTGCCGTAGGCGAGGCCGGAGTTCCAGCCACCCCAGACGAGCATCAGCAGGTCGAACGCCGCGAGCCCACCGGCCAGCGGCACCCAGATCTTGCCCACTGATATCGGACGCGGCCAATTGGGCCTGTCCTTTCGGAGCAACAGGAATCCCGACATGGCGAACACGTGACAGGTCACGTATCCGAGGTTCGAGAAGATCAGGATCTTGATCGCCCCCGCGGGGTCATACGCATACGTACACAACAGGAAGAGGTTGAGCAGCGCATCGAGCGTCATGGCATTTGCGGGCACGTGCCGGCCGTTGAGCTTGCCAAACCACTTGATGGTCATACCGTCCTGCGAGATGCCGTAGAGCGCCCGCGAACCGTCGGCGGTGGCCGTGTTCATGGCCAACACAATTCCCGCGCAGAGCGAGAAGATCGCGAGCCCTGCAAGCAAACTCGGAAGCAGGATGTGGAGCGTGTCGGGCATGAACGTGTAGATGTTTCCGATGTTGATGTTCTGATCGCCGAACGTTCCCATCGCGCCCATCGGCAGCAGGCCGTAGACGATCACGCCGAAGATGGCCGCGACCCGCAGCGCCTTGGGCGTGTCCCGAGCCGTGTCGTGGTACTCGGGAGCGAACGTGGCACAACACTCCATCCCGTACGACGACCAGCACATCGCGTACAACCACACGATGACCAGCGTAAAGCTACTGGTGCCGAGCGCCCCCGCATTCGCACTGATGTTGTTGTGCAGATTGGAGCTGCTCCAGTCGCCGGTCAGGTAGGGCAGGACGATCATCGCCGCCAGCGGAATCATCAAGAGCGCTCCGGTGACGTAACCGACCCACACGGCCGGACGCATCCCCAGCACGTTGAACACCCAGATCGTGATGATGATGACGCCCGTCAGGAAGATCGGGAAGCTGAAGTAGATGGTCTGACCCGCCACCTGCCAGCTGTGGTTCCAGGCGGTCGACGTGGCCGACGAGGGATACCACTCGTACTGCACCAGGAAGCCGACGACCACGCCGGTGGCCGACAGCACCACCGACCAACCGATCCAGTACCCGAACGCTGCGATCGGCCCCACGAACGAGAAGTACTTCTTCCACGCCTCGTGCGCGTAGATCGCGATGCCACCCGAGAGCTTGGGGAACATCGCCGCCGTCTCGGAGTAGATGTAGTTGTGGAGCGCGCCCAGGATCACGGACACCGTCCACAGGATCACCGCTCCCCAGCCACCCAGGCTGAGAACCGAACCGCCCAGGCCCGTAATCAGGAAGCTCGGGTTCGCCAGCGCAACCACAAAACCGTCGAACCAGCCGATCGATTTGAGGAGTTCTCGCTCCTCGACCGCCGCGGTCGCCACAAAAAACCTCCTATGAATTTCCAGAGCACAAAAGATTGCACACGCAAAGAGTGCGCAGTGCGTGGATCAAACAGGATTGCTTCGAACAGGTCAAGGGCGCCGGCCACGATTCCGAATGGACGTTTCTTGCCAGTCCACCGGCTGTCGGCGAAGATACAGGCGTGAAGCCTCCTCAGATCACGCTCAAATGCGATTGCGGAGCCGACGGGCTGGTGGGCTACGGCGAGCGCTGGACGTGTCCCAAGTGCGGTCGCAGCTACGACACCTCACACATCCCAAGTGCCGACTATGAGCGCATCCTCAGCCTGACGAAGCGCTACCGGATCGTCATCTGGGGAATCGTCAGCGTGATGGCTGCGATCGTCCTGCTGGTGGCGCTGACCGGGCAGACGATCTCGATCTTCGCAGGCTTGGCGGTCAGCCTGCTCGGCTGGTTCTTGTTTATCAAGCCCTACATCCACCGCCGCCACAAGCGTGCCGTGAGCGCGATGACCGTGCACTGGGACATCAAAGCCGAACCCGCGGGTTCAGGCAGCCTCACGCCCAAGACCGAGGCTTGACAGGAGCAGCTCGACGGCGCCGATGCGGGGCATGAACAGGAAGGCGAACCGCGCGTCGGTGGTCTCGATCGTCATGGTCGAGCGCATCATCATCACGGGGTCACCCGGATCGACTCCCGCGAGGCAGCGTTCGACGAGCGAACCCAGAAGGTCGATGTCGACCACCGGAGGTTCGGGCTCGAGCTGCATCCCACTCATCTCGACGATCGCATTCAGATAGGAGCTCGCGAGGATGTTGCCGACCTCGCCCAGCGCCGAGCGACCGACCTCGTCTTCGACATCGGTACCGAGCATCCGGCAGATTTCGGCGCCGGAGCCCTCGGGAAACATCAGCAGCACGCGGCCCTGATCGCCCCGCACTCCGGTCTCGACCACCGCCGAGGCGGTGACCGACGAACCGATCCTGTCGGCGGCCTCACCCACCGTCACGAGCGTCGCGTCGGGGTAGCTGATGTCCACCGGCCGGGCCAGCATCTCCGAGAGCGCAGTGGCTGCATTGCCGGAGCCGATGTTGGCGATCTCAAACAGCGCACTCTGCTGCATCTCCGTGAATCCGAACGCCTCGCCGCTGTCCGGAACCCACGCGCCGGCCACCACGCCCGGCTCGAGTACGGGCACGACGGTGCCCTCGGTCACCACGATTCCCGAGACGTACGGTCCGTCGGCGACCGCCGGCACCGCGACCGGCTCGAGCCACACCTGGCCCACCAGCTCGTCCACCGCGAACGCGCGGCGGCGTCCGCCGGCCCACACGATCACGGCCGAGCGGCGGTCGGCCGGCGGGGCGCCCGAAAGCACGGCGGCGACGTCGATCACCTCGAGTGCCGCGTCGCGAAACATCACCATCGGCAGGCCGCCGACATCATGGATGCTGCGGCCGGCCAACTCGAGCGTCTGATCCACGTTGTCAACCGGCAGCGCCCATAGCAAGCCGTCGGCGCGGACGAGCAGAACGTGAACAGGTTGGGACAAGCAAAGCTCCTTGATCGGCGGGGGCTCGCCCGAGTGATCGGCCGAAGCCCCCGCTGATCGAGCTTCGGTCAGCCCGCGTTTGCCTCCGCGAGCAGTTTCTCTGCCAGCTCTCGCTTCTCGTCCGAGGTCATCTTCTTGAGCTCGTTCGAAAGCGCGCGCTGGTTGATCACGACGTTCCAGTAGTCGAGCGACTCCATGCCGAGCAGCGCCGTCTTGCCCACGAACTGGCGCAGCACCTCGTTGGTCGGGCCCATCACCCAGCCGGCCTTGCCGTCGCGCAGGTAGCGCTCGAGCTGCAGCGGCTCTTTCTTGTACGCCGTGCCGCCGCAGCAGTGGAGCATCTTGTCCACCACGTGAGCAACGTTCTTGGCGGCGGTGAACTTGATCTGCCAGCACCACGGCAGGTAGTTACCGCGAGCCAGCTCGGTGGTGACCTTCTTCTGCGACCCGTCGGTCACCAGGTCGAGCGCATGTGCGACGCCGAACACCATCAGCCGTGAGGCGTTGGTGTCCATGATCGCCTCGCCCACCGCATCCTGGATGGTCGGGTAGTCGCACACTCGCAGGCCCACGTCCTTGTGAGTCTTGCGAGTCGTGTGCCTGACGGCGATGTCGATCGCACCCAGGGCAATCCCGTTCCAGGTACCGGACGACCCGATCAGGAAGTTGGGATCCACCGACTCGTCGTTGGAGAACGCTCCGTCGCCGATCTCACCGACCAGCTGGTCACCGGGGACGAACTTCCAGTCGAGCAGAAGCGTGCCGGACTGGTTGCCGCGCAGACCCATGGCGTCCCACTCCTCGGGCTTGGCCTCGATCTCGCTCTTGTCGACGACGAACACCGACAGGTTCGAGTAATCGCCGTTGTAATCGGGCGACGTGGTCTGAAGCACATAGAAATCGGCAAACCCGGCCGACGTCGTCCACGACGCCTTCTTCAGCACTTCATATCCGCCATCGACGCTGCGTGCGCCCGAGGCGATCGGATACCAGAAGTGCGAACCGGTCTCGGGGTCGGAGTACGACAGCGTGCCGATCAGGCCCTCTCGAACCTTCTTCAGGTAGTTCTCGATCAGGTAGTCGGTGGCGCGCAGCTTGAGCGTCTCCACCGCCCCGATATGCATGACGTAACACATCGCGCACGAGGCGTCGCCGTAGCGCGCGATCGTCTCGGTCACGTTCGCATACATCACGTGGTTTTGGCCAAGACCGCCCCACTCCTTGGGAAGCATCAAGCCCAGGAACCCGTCAGGCGCCAGCGCCTCGAGACTCTTGCGCGGGAACGTCAGCGTACGGTCGTTCTCCGCCGCGAGCGGCCGGATGGTCTCCTCACAGATCTCCTTCAACCGCTCCAGCAGCTTCAACTGTTCGTCGTCCAAATACCAGTCGGGCTGGAACATGGGGTCCAACCCGTTCATCGCGGACTCGGCGACCGTTGCCATCCAGGTCTCCCTTCGTCGTCATTAGGCTCGAATATCCTACTTGGCCCGCGAACCGCGGGTCTATGGTGGTTGCGACACCTGATCGGGCGCCCGGCGTCATCCCAACGACATACGAGATCACAAGAACCGTACAAAACGGTGGCTCGGCCCGTTGGCAGGCAACCCCTGTACCATCAGGATGTGTCGGTTTCGCACACTTCCGGGCAGCCTCGGCTGACCCCGACTCCGATTGCGCCGCGCCGTGGCGTCGACAGCCGGTATCTGCATCAGATCATCAACACCGTCTCCTCGACGCTCGAACTCGACCGGGTGTTGCGCGCGATCGTCGAGGTGATCTCTGACGCGATCGACTGCCACGCCTGCTTCATCTACTTCGTCGACCCCGACGATGGCTCGCTGACGCTGCGCTCGGTGTCTGACCCGTACGGCTCGCTGGTCGGCCGATTGCGGTTCGAGCACGGTGAGGGCTTGGCGGGGTGGGTTGCCGCCCATAACCAGCCGGTCTTCCTCGGCGACAACGCGCTCGCCGATCCGCGCGTCAAGATCGTGCCCGAGGCCGAGGAGGAGGAGTACCAGTCACTGGTCGCAGTGCCGCTGAACGACAAGTCCGGCACCGTGATCGGCGTGATCGCGCTGCACGCCGAGGCACCCCGGGAGTTCACACAGGCCGACTCTGACTTCCTGATGCACTCCGCCACCCTGGTGGCGGGAGCGATCGAGAACGCGCGGCTGTTCCATGACACCCGTCGCCGATTGGCACTGGTCGAGGGCCTCGCCGATCTGGCCCGGGCGGTCGCAGGCGCCGCCCGGCTCGATGATCTTTTGCCGGCCGTGGCCAAGCGTGCACACCGCCTTCTGACGGTGGACGCGTGCCAGCTGTACGTCGTCGACCCCGCCGGAGGCAGCCAGCTGCTGTGCAGCGCCTGGCCACCCGAGGCCGCCCCTCCCGCGCCGGTGACGGCGCACGAGATGGGCGTCGAGATCGCCCGCCGCACCAGCGGAAGCGGCCGCTTGGTCGGACGATTGTGGGGCAAGGACACGCCCGGATCTGCCGCAGTACTGTCGCTGGTGGCCGCCGACGAGCTGGTCGGATTCCTCGCTCTGCGGATCCCCGAAGGCGGGCGGATGGATGCCGAGGAGCGCGAGATCGCGGCCTCGATCGCCGGACAGACCGCGGTCGCAATCAAGAAGGTCGAGCTGATCGACCGGCTGACCGAGCGAAACGTGATCAAGGACCTGCTCGAGGATCTGGCCCACTCCACCGCCTCCCCGGAGGAGCTGAGCGACCGGGCGCGAGCCCTGGGCAGCGACCTCGACCGCGGCCACCTGGTGGTGCAGGCCGTGCCGCGACCGGGACCGGCGACCCGCACCTGGGACGAGGTCGCAACCGCGCTCGAGTCGAGCGCCACCCGCGCATTTCCGGGGTCGCTGTTCGACCGCCGCGACGCGGCGCTGCGCGGGCTGATCCGGCTCGACCACAACGGCGAGCAGGCCGCGGTGGCGAAGCTGCGCGAGCTGCACGCGACGCTCAACGCCCGCCATCCGCTCGCGATCGGACTCTCGCAACGGTGCGAGGGCCCCGCCAGCTTCCGCACCGGGTTCGAGGAGGCCGAGCAGGCCGTCGCCGCCGCAGCCATCGTCAGCCCCGAGCCGAGCGTGGTTGGATTCGACGATCTCGGGGCGTACAAGTACCTGCTGCGAGTGGGGCAGGACGGTCGTGTGCGCGACCCGCGCGGAGATGCGCTGAAGGTGCTGGTGGAGTACGACCACCGCCACCGATCTCAGCTTTTGACGACGCTCGAGGAATACCTCAAGCGCCGCGGGAATATCGCCGCGGCCGCCCAGACCTTGTTTGTGCACCCCAATACGCTGCGCCAGCGACTGCGCCGGATTCAGGAGCTGACCGGGCTCGACGTCGCCAACGAGGATTGGCTGATGATCGAGATCGAGCTGAAGCTGCTGCGCCTCGAGCACGCGCTCGGGCGTTCGGCATAGCCCCTCCCCGTGCGGGCTCAGTGGAGGAGTGGACACAACGATGTGAGGAATTGTTCTCCCGCTGGCACTGACCGCAGGGGCCTTCCTGCCTTAGGATCCGAGCTGGTCCCGGGAAAGAATGGTGGTATGCGTGGTGTGTGTGGATTTCTCTATAGCCTCCTTCTGGCCCGAATCGTCTGAAACCTGAAGGGATCCACTAACCCGCGATGAGCTTTCTCCTTGCCTGCCCCAACTGCGGCCGCCGCCCCGTGGACGAGTTCTCCTACGGAGGCGAGATCACCTTTCGGCCCGACTCGTCCGAGGACGAGCACGCGCTGTTCAGCTATCTCTACTTCAAGCGCAACGCCGCCGGTGAGCAGACCGAGTGGTGGTTTCACTCCTCCGGCTGCCGTGAGTGGTTCCAGGCGCGGCGAGTGACGACCGACAACACCGTGTTGGAGACCGCGAAGCCGGGAGCGCTCAGTGCCTAGCCCGCGACTGTCGCAGCACGGTGGCGAGCTGATCGACCGCTCGCGCGAGATCGCATTCTCCTGGCAAGGGGAGCCCTACACCGGATACGCGGGCGACACCGTCGCCTCGGCGCTCTACGCCGCCGGCGTGCGCGTCTTCTCGCGCTCGTTCAAGTACCACCGACCGCGCGGCCTGCTGTGCTGTAGCGGTCAGTGCCCCAACTGCCTGGTGCAGGTGGACGGCGTGCCGACGGTGCGAGCATGTATGACGCCGATCACCGGCGGCATGCAGGTGCAGCACATCAACGCGTGGCCGTCGCTCGAGCGCGACGCCTTGCACTCGCTGACCAAGGTCACGCCCGGGTTCGGGATGCAGGTCGGCTTCTACTACAAGACCTTCATCCGACCGCGGTGGGCCTGGAAGTACTACGAGAAGTTCCTGCGCTCGGCCGCCGGCCTGGGTCAGCTCGACCCCAACCACCGCCGCACTCGCCGGTTCGAGAAGGTGCATCGGCACGTCGACGTGCTCGTGATCGGCGGCGGGCCGGCCGGCCTCGAAGCCGCGATCGCCGCGGCCACCGACGGTCGCGATGTGGCGCTGGTGGACGAGGGTCTCGCGCTGGGCGGACACCTCGCCTATTCGGGCCACGACGCCTCCGAGCAGGCGCAGGAACTCATCCAGCGAGCTCGTGACCTGGGCGTGTTCATCCTTCAGCCGGCGTTTGCCGGCGGGATGTACGAGGGAAATCTGGTGCCCGTCTATCAGGGCGACACCATGCACCGGTTCCGCGCCGCCGAGGTCGTGCTTGCCAACGGCACGATCGAGCAGCCACTGGTGTTCGAGGGCAACGACCTCCCCGGCGTGATGCTGGGAAGCGCGGCCCGTCGGCTGGTGAACCAGTTTCGGATCGCTCCCGGCGAGCAGGCCGCGGTGGTCTGCTCTGACGACGCCGGCATCGATGCCGCGATCGATCTCGCCAACGCCGGCATGGCGGTGGTCGCCGTGGCCGACACCCGCGAGGGCGCCCGCGACGAGCGCCTGGCCCACGCCGGGATCGAACATCTCACCGGGTTTGCACCGGTGCGCGCGAAGGGCCGAAAGGCCGTCAGCGGCATCGAGGTCGCCCGCGGTTCTGAGCGGCGCACCCTGACCGGCGACGTGGTCGTGATGTCGGGCGGCCAGGTCGGCCAGCTCGGCTTCCTGACCCAGGCCGGCGGCAGCATCCGCTACGACAAGCAAAAGCGGGTGTACGTGCCCGACCGCGTCCCCGACGGCCTGAAGATCGCCGTCGAGCCGGTGGGATCGAGCGACGCCATCCCCGCCAAGGCTGCGAACGCATCTGGCAAACAGTTCGTGTGTTACTGCGAGGACGTGACCACCAAGGACGTCCACCAGTCGATCGAGGAAGGGTTCTCGTCGCTGGAGCTCAGCAAGCGCTACACGACGGTCACGATGGGCCCGTGCCAGGGTCGCATGTGTCACCGCAACTCGGGACTGCTGATGGCCGCCGAGCTCGGGATCGACCCCGACGGCCAGCAGGCCGGCGTCACCACCGCCCGGCCGCCACACAATCCCACCAGCTTCTCGCTGCTCGCCGGCCGCGGGTACGAGCCGGTCAAGCGAACGACGATGCATCACTGGCATGCCGAGCACGGCGGCCGGATGCTCTGGGCCGGCGACTGGAAGCGGCCGTACGACTACGGATCGCCCGACGACGAGACCGCCGCGGTGCACGAGTCGCTGGGGCTGATCGACGTCTCGACCCTCGGCAAGCTGATCGTGCGCGGCCCCGACGCCGCCGAGTTCCTCGAGCGGTTGTATCCCAACCGGTTCGGCGATATGAAGCTGGCCCGGGTGCGATACGCGGTCGTGTGCGGAGACGACGGCTCGATCATCGACGACGGCACCGTCGCGCGACTGTCGGACACCGAGTACTACGTGACCACCACCTCGTCGGGCGCCGGCGGGATGGAGCAGTGGTTCACGTGGTGGAACGCCGTGTGGAACATGGATGTCCAGGTGATCAACGTGACCAGCGCGATCGCCGCGGTCAACGTGGCCGGGCCAAATGCCCGCACCGCGCTCTCCAAGCTGACCGACTTCGATCTCTCCAACGAGGCCTTCCCGTATCTCGGCGCGGGCCACGCCACCATCGCCGGCGTTCCGGGCCTCGTGCTGCGGATCGGGTTCGTCGGTGAGCTCGGATACGAGATCCACTACCCGAGCGCGGCCGGCGAGTACCTGTGGGAGCAGCTGATGGACGCCGGCGCCGAGTTCTCGGTCAAGCCGTTCGGCCTCGAGCCTCAGCGCGTACTGCGGCTGGAGAAGATGCATGTGATCGTCGGCCAGGACACCAATGCGGAGTCCAGTCCGCTGGAAGCGGCAATGCCGTGGATCGTGAAGCTCGATAAGGAATCACCCTGGATCGGCCGCTACTCGCTGGAGTACTTCAAGCGCCGCGGCGACCGGTTCGCGCTGATCGGGTTCACCGTCGACAACGGCAAGACCCCGGTCGAAGGCACCCAGGTGATCGGGCCCAACAACTGGCCGATCGGCCGAATCACGAGCTCACGCTTCTCCAAGCGGCTGGGCAAGGCGATCGGGATCGCATGGGTGCCCGTTGACTACGCGGGCGAAGGCAAGGCGATCACGATCTCGGATCCTTCGGGAGCAAAGATCCCCGCCACGGTGACCCACAAAGCGTTCTACGACCCCGACGGAGAGAAGCTGCGCTCATGACGGTGATTGATCCCTACGCGTTCCTGTCGCCGGCAACGGTTGCCGCAACCGGCACTCACACGCCCAGCCTCCGCACTCCGATGGAGCGCTCGCATATCGCGGCGGGGGCTGCGATCGCCGACCACCACGGCTGGCGGATCGCGACCTATCCACACGAGTCGGCCGATCTCTGGCTGGCCGATCGCTCGCATCTCGGCAAGCTCGATCTGCGCGGCACCGCCGCGGAGCTCGACGCGCTCACCGGCGGGCTCGAGCCGGGACATGCCCGCGATGACGGGGGCGTCTGGACACTGCGGCTGACCGCGATCCACGGCTACGTGATCTGCGCGTTTGATCGTGTGGGCGAGCTGCGCCAACGGATCGGAGCCGCGGCGGTCGACATCACCTGCGCGATGGCGGCGGTCGAGCTCGGCGGTGCCGAGTGGCGCGAGGTGTTCATGCGCTCGTCCGGCTCGGATGTGCGAGCCAGCCAGTTCCCGGCAAACCGGTGTGTCGCCGGCTCGGTGATGCGCTGCCCGGCGCTGATCTTGAACGCCGGCGACCGGGTGCTGATGCTGATCGGGTGGGAGTTCGGCGAGTACTTCTGGGAGGCCATCCTGGATGCCGGCGTCAACCTCGGTATCACCCCCATCAATCCGCTTGGCAACCCGAACCCGCAGGAGGAGCACGCATGATCGGGCTGCTCAAGAAGCATCGATTCTTCAAGCCACACGAGCTCAAGTCGTCGTATGACGTGATCATCATCGGCGCGGGCGCTCATGGTCTTGCCACCGCGTACTACCTGGCGAAGAACCACGGCATCAAGAACATTGCGATCCTCGACAAGTCGTACATGGGCGCCGGCGGATCGGGTCGTAACACGACCATCATCCGCTCGAACTACCTCACGCCCGAGGGCTCGCTGTTCTACGAGGCCAGCGTGAAGCTGTACGAGAGCCTGTCGCAGGAGCTGAACTTCAACACGATGTTCTCCCAGCACGGGCACCTCACGCTCGCCCACTCCGACCGGTCGGTCAACACGATGATGGAACGGGCCGAGGTCAACCGCCTGGTGGGCGTCGATTCGCGGGTCGTCTACCCGGACGAGATCAAGGAGCTGTGCCCGCAGCTCGACACCACCGAGCATCCGACGTTTCCGATCCTGGCCGCGCTCTACCACCCGCCGGGCGGCATCATCCGCCACGACGCCGTGGTCTGGGGCTACGGCAAGGAGTCGGTGCGGATGGGCGCCGAGATCCACCCCTACACCGAGGTCACCGGTATCAACACCTCGGGCGGGAAGGTCACGGGGGTCGAGACCAACCGCGGGACGATCAACGCGGGCACGGTGATCTCGTGTGTCGCCGGCTGGAGTACGGGCATCTGCGAGATGGTGAACATCCCGCTGCCGCTCACCACCCACATCCTCCAGGCGTGCGTGACCGAGCCGGTCAAGCCGCTGCTCGACAAGATCATCGTGTCGGGCACCCTGCACATCTACATCAGCCAGTCCGACCGCGGCGAGTTCGTGATGGGCTCGGAGATCGAGCCGTACTCCGGCTACTCGACGAAGGGCACCTTCCGGTTCATCGAGGATCTCGCGATGCACATGATCGAGCTTCTGCCGATGCTGGGCGAGGCCCGCATCCTGCGCCAGTGGACGGGTCTGTGCGATGTCTCCCCCGACTACTCGCCGATCATGGGCGAGACCGAGGTGGATGGGTTCGTTGTCGACGCCGGTTGGGGCACCTATGGATTCAAGGCCTCGCCAATCGTCGGCCACACGATCGCCGAGCTGGTGGCGTCGCAGAAGACGCCCAAGCTGATCGAGCCGTTCCGGCTGTCGCGGTTCTATGAGGACCGGCTGGTGTCCGAGCGCGGCGCGGCGGCGGTTTCGCACTGATAGCGCAGATCACCAAAAACGAGTCGAAAGCCAAGGGAGCACTTCGTTGAAGTCAAGCCTCGAGATTGCACAGGAAGCGGTCCTGCGACCGATCATGGACATCGCCCTGGAGATGGGCCTGGAAGAGGACGAGGTCGATCTCTACGGCAAGTACAAGGCCAAGATCAGTCTGTCTGCGATCGACCGGCTGAACGACCGTCCGGATGCCAAGATCGTGTGCGTCTCTGCGATCACCCCGACCAAGGCAGGCGAGGGCAAGACCACCACGTCGGTGTCGCTGACGCAGGGGCTTGGGGCGATCGGCAAGAAGCCGGTGCTGTGTCTGCGCGAGCCTTCGCTTGGCCCGATCTTCGGAATCAAGGGTGGCGCGGCCGGCGGCGGACTGACGCAGGTTGTGCCGATGGAGGATCTCAACCTCCATTTCACCGGCGACTTTCACGCGATCGCGGCCGCCAACAACATGCTCGCCGCGTTCGTCGACCGGCACATCTTCTACGGCAACGAGTGCAAGATCGCGCCGCATGGGGTGTCGTGGCGGCGCGCGGTTGACATGAACGACCGCAATCTGCGAAACATCGTCACCGGCCTTGGCGGTCCCACACACGGGATTCCCCGTGAGACCGGATTCGACATCGTCGCCGCCTCCGAGATCATGGCGATCATGGGGATGGCCACCTCGCTCCAGGATCTGCGCCGCCGGATTGGATCGATCACCGTCGCCTATAACGTGGACGGCGCGCCGGTTACCGCCGAGCAGATGGGTTGTGCCGGTGCGATGACGGTGCTGCTCAAGGACGCGCTCAAGCCCAACTTGATCCAGACGCTCGAGGGCCAGCCGTGCTTCATGCACATCGGCCCGTTCGGCAACATCGCCCACGGCAACAGCTCGGTGATCGCCGACCTGGCCGGCAAGAAGCTCGGCGACTACCTCATCACCGAGGCCGGCTTCGGGTCGGATCTGGGCATGGAGAAGTTCATGGACATCGTCTGTCGCGCGGGCGGGTTCGGGCCCAACGCGGTGGTGATCGTGGCCACCGCCAAGGCGCTCAAGCACCACGCCGGGATGACCGATCCCAATGCCTCGGCCGCCGACAACCTCAAGGCGATCGAGGAGGGCGGCAAGAACCTCGAGCGCCACATCCTGAACGCCAAGGAGTTTGGGGTGCCGTGCGTGGTGGCGGCCAACCGGTTCCCGGGCGACACCGACGACGAGGTCGCACTCGTGCAGAAGCTCGGGCTCGAGTACGGCGCGCACGCGGCGGTGCTGAACGAGGGCTTCACCGAGGGTGGGGCGGGAGCATCGGAGATGGCCGAGGCCGTCGCCGACGCCGCCGACCAGCCCAACTCGTTCAACTTCATGTACGAGGACTCCGATCCGATCGATCAGAAGATCGAGAAGATCGCCAAGCGCATCTACCGGGCAGAAGGGGTCGACTTCCTCCCGGCGGCACAGCAGAAGATCGAGCAGTTCACCCGCGACGGGCTCACCGGCCTCTCGATCTGCATGGCCAAGACCCACCTGTCGCTGTCGGCCGACGCGTCGCTCGCCAACGCGCCCACCGGCTACCGCATCCCCGTCCGTGACATCCGCCCGTACACGGGCGCCGGCTTCCTGACCGCGCTTTGCGGCGACATCATGCAGATGCCCGGCCTTGGGGTTTCGCCCGCCGGCTTCAACGTCGACATCGATGAGAATGGAAAAACCGTCGGACTCTTCTAACGGAGACCCGTACCTTCGCTCGACTGTCGAGGAGTTCCTCGATCTGCTCGCCGATCGCACTCCCGCCCCCGGCGGGGGTGCGGCGGCGGCACTGACATGTGCGATGGCCGCCGGCCTGGTTGAGATGGCCACGTCGTACGGATCGGCTCGTGGCCTGCAGCGAACGCACGACCGCGCGCGCCAGCTACGGCTGGAGGCACAGGCGCTGGCGCACGCCGATGGTGTGGCCTACGGCGCGGTGCTCGAGGCACTGAAGCTGCCGCTCGGCGACGACCGGCACGCGCAGCTGGACGTCGCGGTCGGAGGCGCGATCGCCTCGCCCATGGCCATCCTCGAGATCGCCTCGGAAGTCGCGACTCTGGCGGCCGACATCGCCGAGACCGGCAACCGAAACCTCGAAGGTGATGCGCTCACGGGGGCGCTGCTGGCCGAAGCGGCGTCGCGATCGGCGGCGACCCTCGCCCAGCTCAACATGACCATGCTCTCGCGCCACGCGCTGGTCGACGCCCATCTCGAAGAACTGCGGCCCGCCCTGGCGCGAGCCACCCGCGCGCGGGAGCGCGCGGTCAGCGCCTACGCCGCGATGTAATGAATAAATGGTGCCAGGCACCATTTATTCATGGGTTGCAAGGGGCATCACGGTTTGGGGAGGAGGGGCGGTTCGCGCAGGACGCTCCCGCTCGGCGTGGTGAGCTACCCGCGCGGGGGCGCGGTCAGCGCCTACGCCGCGATGTGAATAACGGTGCCTGGCACCGTTATTCACCGGCGGCACTTGCGGAGACGCGAGAGGCAGGCCGCGTGGTCGAGCGCCGATGTAGACTCGCTGCCATGCGCGTTTTGGTGGTTGGATCTGGGGCACGCGAGCACGCGCTTGCCTGGAAACTGAGCTTGTCGCCCGAACTGACGGCGCTGCACGCCGCTCCCGGGAATCCCGGCATCGCCGCGCTCGCCCACCTGCATGACGTCGCCGTCACCGATCTCGAAGGCCTGGCGGCGCTGGCGCAGCGGATCGAGGCCGACCTGGTGGTGATCGGCCCCGAGGTGCCACTGGTCGCCGGCCTGGCCGACCGCCTGCACGACGTCGGCATCCCCGCCTTCGGCCCGAGCATGGCGGCCGCCGAGCTGGAAGGCTCGAAGGCGTTCGCCAAACAGGTGATGGCCGACATCGGAGTGCCGACCGCCCGGTACTCGGTGTGCGACACCATGGCGGCGGTCGAGGCTGCGATCGCCGAGTCCGACGGCCGGGTCGTGATCAAGGCCGATGGGCTCGCCGCCGGAAAGGGCGTCGTGGTGTGCTCGACGGCCAGCGAGGCCAACGCCGCGGCCCGCGCCTGCCTCGTGAACGATCGGTTCGGCTCGGCCGGATCTCGCGTCGTGGTGGAAGAGCGCATGACCGGACCAGAGATCTCGATGCTGGCGCTGTGCGACGGCGAGCGGGTACTGCCGCTCGCGCCCGCGCGCGACTTCAAGCGCGCCTACGACGACGACCAGGGGCCGAATACCGGTGGGATGGGCTGCATCTCGCCCGTCCCCGACGTCTCGGCCGATCTGGTCGAGGAGATCCTCGCAACCGTGCATCGGCCGGTCGTGTACGAGATGGCTCGTCGTGGACGACCATTTCGCGGGTGCCTGTACGCCGGGCTGATGCTGACCGCCGACGGGCCGCGGGTGATCGAGTTCAACACCCGCTTTGGCGATCCCGAGACGCAGGTGATCCTGCCGCGACTCGACGGCGACCTGCTGCCCGCGCTTCACGCGGCCGCGGTCGGCTCGCTCGAGCAGATCACGCTGGCCGCCGTCCCCAGCGCGTGCGTGACCGTCGTGATCGCAGCCCATGGGTATCCCGAGGCGCCCGAGGCCGGCGCCGTGATCGAGGGCATCGACGACGCCGAGGCGATTGAGGGCGTGCAGGTGTTCCACGCGGGAACGGCGATCCGCGACGGGGAGCTGGTGGCCGCGGGCGGTCGCATCCTCAACGTCACCGCGGTCGACGCCGACCTGGCCGGTGCCCGTGAACGAGTGTACGCAGCCGTTGACCGAATCACGGTCGCGGGATCCCACCATCGACGCGATATAGGAGCCGAAGCAGTGGCAACGGAGAACAATCATGTCTGAACCCGCACCAACCGCCGAAGTCAAACACCTGTGGGATCAGCTCGAAGGAGACGGTCCCCAGGTCGGCATTCTGATGGGCTCGGAGTCCGACAAAGAGGTGATGCAGAAGGCGGCCGACGAGCTACTCGAGCGCGGCATCACCTTCGAGATGAACGTGCTGTCGGCACACCGCAACCCGCACGGCGTGGCCGAGTATTCGTCGGGCGCTGCTCTGCGCGGCATGCGGGTGCTGATCGCCGGCGCCGGCAAGGCCGCGGCGCTCCCCGGCGTGGTGGCGGCATACACCGACCTGCCGGTGATCGGCGTGCCGATCAAGACCTCCGATCTCGGCGGCATGGATTCGCTGCTCTCGATCGTGCAGATGCCCCCCGGCGTCCCGGTGGCCTGCATGGCGATCAACGGGTCGCGCAACGCGGCCATCTTCGCCGCCAAGATCATCGCCCAAGGAGCGCAGCCACCGCCATCGGAATAGCGCTCCAGCGAACCTCGACCAACGGGCTCCAACGGGCCCGGTTGATAAACTGCTTCGTGTCCGCACGACCTCGTCGAAAGGCAGCGACGCCGGCTTGATCTCGCGCTATACCCGCCCCGCAATGGGTGCCGTCTGGTCGGACGAGCGCAAGTTCCAGCGGTGGCTGGATGTCGAGATCGCAGCGATGGCCGCCTGGGCCGACCTGGATGTCGTCCCCCGAGCCGCGGTCGACGCCGTGCGCGAGCGTGCCCATGTGGATGTCCCGCGCATCAGCGCAATCGAGGATCGCACCCATCACGACGTGCTGGCCTTCACCGAGTCGGTGGCCGAGCAGGTCGCTGACTCCGAGCTGTCGCGCTGGTTTCACTACGGTCTGACATCCTCGGACGTCGGCGACACAGCCCTGGCGCTGCAGCTGCGCGACGCCGGCGACCTGATCCTCGCCGCCATCTCCGAGGTCGAGCGGGTCACCCTGCTCCGCGCCGAGGAGTTTCGCCAAACGCCGATGATCGGCCGCACCCACGGAGTGCACGCCGAGCCCACCACCTTCGGTCTGAAACTGCTCGGCTGGGTGACGGAACTGCGCCGTCAGCGTGAGCGGCTCCGAACCGCATTCGACGGGGTCGCCGTCGGCAAGCTCTCCGGCGCCGTGGGCGCGTATGCCAACACCGACCCTCGGGTCGAGGAAATCGCCCTCGAAGCACTCGGGCTGCACCGCGAGGATGTCGCAACCCAGGTGATTCCGCGCGATCGCCACGCCGCGCTTCTGAGCGCAATCGCCGGGGCCGGAGCAAGCCTCGAACGCTACGCCCTGGAGGTGCGCCACCTCCAGCGCACCGAGGTGCGCGAGGCGCGCGAGCCTTTTGCCAAGGGCCAAAAGGGGTCCTCGGCGATGCCACACAAGCAGAACCCGATCGTGTGCGAGCGCATTTGCGGCCTGGCCCGCGTGCTACGCGCCAACGCCATCGTGGGGTTTGAGGACATTGCGCTGTGGCACGAGCGCGACATCTCCCACTCGTCGGCCGAACGGGTGGTGCTGCCCGACTCGACCATCACACTCGATTACATGCTCGAAAAAACCCGTTGGCTGATCGAGGGACTGGTGGCGTTCCCGGATCGCATGTTGAAGAACCTGGAGGATTCCCACGGACTCGTGTTCTCGGGTCGCGTTCTCCTGCAGCTGGTCGAGTCCGGGCTGTCGCGAGAGGCCGCGTATGAGATCGTCCAACGAAACGCGCTGGCAGCGTGGGACAACGGCTCGCAGCTTCGCGACCTGCTCGAGGCCGACCCTGACGCGGTCGCCGCGCTCGGCCCAGAGGCGCTCGACGCCGCCTTCGATCTCGACTCGTTCCTTCGTCACGTTGATCAGATTTTTGACCGCACGCTCACGACCCTCGAGGTGACCCATGTCTGACCAGAACACACTCGCCGACCTCCACGAGGCTTCCGGCAAGGTGCGCGAAATGTACGGCTTCGGAGACCAGATGCTGATGGTCGCATCCGATCGGATGTCGGCCTTCGACGTCATCCTGCCGACACCGATCCCCAATAAGGGACGGGTGCTGACCGGGATGTCGCTGTTTTGGTTCGAACGGTTCAAGGGGGTCGTTCCAAACCACCTGATCTCGGCCGAGCGCAAGGACTTCCCGATCCAGGCACAGAATGACCCCGACCTCGCCGGCCGGTCGATGCTCGTGCGACGGCTGACGATGATGCCGATCGAGTGCGTCGTTCGCGGCTACCTCGTCGGGTCGGGCTGGAAGGACTACCAGGCGACCGGATCGGTGTGTGGCCACGCGCTGCCGGCGGGGCTCGAGCAGGCCCAGAAGCTGCCGGAGCCGCTGTTCACCCCGGCCACGAAGGCCACAGACGGGCACGACATCAACATCGATCGCGCGACCGGGAAGATCCTGGTCGGGGACGACCGCTACGACCAGCTCGAGCGGATCTCGATCGAGCTGTATGAGGCGGCTGCCGACTACGCAGCGACGCGCGGGATCATCATCGCCGACACCAAATTCGAGTTCGGGATCGACAACCTCACCAACGAGCTGGTGCTGGGCGACGAAGTGCTCACGCCCGACTCGTCACGATTCTGGCCGGCCGACTCCTACCAGGTCGGGACCTCGCCGCAGTCGTTCGACAAGCAATACGTGCGCGACTGGCTCGAGACGCTCGACTGGAACAAGGAAGCTCCCGGTCCCGAGATCCCCGCCGATGTGGTCGCCGGCACCGAGCGGCGCTACGCCGAGGCCTACGACGTTCTGACCGGGGGCTCGTTTGCCGCCTACCTCTCGAGCATGGGCGTCGCACCGTGAAGATCACGGTCACCGTCCGACCGCGCGACGGCATCCTCGATCCGCAAGGCGAGACGCTGCGACGATCGCTGGCGGGGCTTGGCTATGCCGCGTCGGATGTCCGCGCCGGCAAGGTATTCGACCTCGAGCTCGACGTGGACGATGCCGCGGAGGCCCGCCGGCTGGCCACCGAGATCGCCGATCGGGTCCTGGCCAACCCGCTGATCGAGCAGTACGAGATCGAGGACGTGAGCGAGGCCGTGGCGTGAGCCAGACCGTCGGCATCGTCACCTGCCCCGGCGCCTGCGACGACAGAGACGCTGCGCACGCAGTCGAGCTGATGGGAGCAACGCCTGTGGCCCTCTGGCATGCCGACGCCGACCTCAAGGGTGTCGACGCCGTGCTGGTGCCGGGAGGATTCTCGTATGGCGATCACCTGCGCCCCGGAGCGATCGCAGCGCGATCGGCAATCATGTCGGCCGTCGCGCGCCATGCTGCCGACGGCGGCAGGGTGCTCGGGGTCTGCAACGGCTTCCAGGTGCTGACCGAGGCGGGACTCCTGCCCGGAGCGTTGCGACCAAACGCGACCTTGCGGTTTCGATGTCACGATGCCCTGCTGCGGGTCGAGCGCGACTCAGATTGGCTGCCCGGCATCGCCAAAGGCGCGGCACTGACGATCCCGATCAAGCATCACGACGGCTGTTTTTTCGCCTCGCCTGACGACCTCCGTCGACTCGAGGACAACGGTCAGGTGCTGCTGCGCTACGAGCCGAATCCCAACGGCTCGGTCGACTCGATCGCCGGTGTCACCAACCTCGAGGGCAACGTCGCAGGCCTCATGCCCCACCCCGAGCACGCCGTCGATGAGCTACTCGGTTCGACCGACGGCCGGGTGCTCCTCGCGGGCCTGCTGGGACGATCCGATCCCACCCCCGAGTTCGCAAGCATTGGCACCCCAGACGCACTGCGAGCAGTTTGAACGCCGTCACGCCACAGCCCCTGCACCGCAGCCTCGGTCTTACCGACGGAGAGCTGGCGCGAATCCAGGAACTGCTCGAGCGCGACCCCAACGATTTTGAGCTCGCGGTGTTCTCGCTCTTGTGGAGTGAACACTGTGGCTACAAACACTCGCGCCTCCTGCTGAAACGGTTGCCGAGTGAAGGCGCTGCTGTCCTCCAGGGCCCGGGCGAGAACGCCGGAGTGATCGCCGCCGGCGACGGGCTGGGAGTGGCGCTCAAAGTCGAGAGCCACAACCATCCCTCGGCGGTCGAGCCGTTTCAAGGGGCCGCTACGGGAGTGGGTGGCATCCTCCGCGACATCTTTGCGATGGGCGCCCGGCCGATCGCGATCCTCGACTCGCTGCGTTTCGGCGAGCTCGAGGCTGACGGCCAGAAGCGGCTGTTCCAGGGCGTCGTCACCGGCGTCGGCCACTACGGAAACTGCGTCGGTGTGGCAAACGTCGGCGGCGAGGTGGTGTTCGACGAACCGTACGAGCACAACTGTCTGGTCAACGCGATGTGCGTCGGTGTGCTGCCGGTCGAGCGGATTCAGTCGGCTGCCGCCGCGGGCGCCGGCAACCTGGTCGTGCTCTACGGGGCGCGCACCGGCCGCGACGGGATCGGCGGCGCCAGCGTGCTTGCCTCCCAGGGATTCGACGAGAGCTCGGGCGCCAAGCGGCCCTCGGTGCAGATCGGCGATCCGTTCACCGGCAAGAAGCTGATCGAGTGCACGCTTGCCCTGCTCGACGCCGACCTCGTCGTGTCGCTCCAGGATCTGGGCGCCGCGGGCCTGGCTTCGTCGACCGCTGAGATGGCCTCCTCCGGTGGCGTTGGCCTCGACATCGATCTGGGCCGTGTGCCGCTCCGCGAACCGGACATGGAGCCGTTCGAGATCATGATCTCCGAGTCGCAGGAGCGGATGGCAGCAATCGTCGCGCCCGACCGCTGGGCAGAAGTCGAGGCCCTTTGCACCCACTGGGATCTCGACGCCACGGTGATCGGCGAGGTTACCGACCGCGGGCGGCTGCGCGCGTTTCACCACGGCGTCGAAGTTGGTGACATCCCCGTCTCCACGCTGGTCGAGGACTGTCCACGGTACCCACTGGCTCCGAAGCGGCCCGCCCGGCTACGCGACCAGCCGATCGACCCGCCCGAACCGCCGGCCGACCCGAGCGCGGCGCTGCGGACGCTTCTGAGCTCGCCAAATATCGCAAGCCGCCGCTGGATCACGCGTCAGTACGACCAGCTGGTCGGGTCGGGCACCGTGGTTCGCCCCGGCGGCGACGCCGGAGTTGTGCGCCTGACCCCATCGCGCCGCGCGATCGCGATTGCACTCGACGGTAACGGGCGCCGCACCTGGCTCGATCCCCGCCGCGGCGGCGCCGCGGCGGTGTGCGAGGCGGCACGAAACGTCGCCTGCACCGGTGCTCGGCCGGCTGCAGTCACCAACTGCCTGAACTTTGGTAATCCCGAGACACCGGACGTCGCCTACGAACTGGGCGAGGCGATCGAAGGCATCGCGCTGGCGTGCGAGGCGCTTGCACTCCCGGTGGTCTCGGGCAACGTCTCGCTCTATAACGAGCACATGGGACGCCCGATCTATCCCACGCCTGTGGTCGGCGTGGTGGGCCTGCTCGAGGACGCCGAGCTTGCGGTCACCGCAGGATTCCGCGCGGATGGCGATGTCGTGTTCGTGGCGGGCCGCGGCACCACCGCGATCGATGGCTCCGAGTACCAGAAGGTCGTGCTGGGTAGGGTCGAGGGCCGCATTCCCGAGCCTGACCTGGCGAATGAGCGGCGCCTACACGAGTTCCTGGCCGCGGCCGCACAGGCACGACTGCTGGCCAGCGCCCACGACGTCTCCGACGGCGGCCTGGCCATCTGCCTCGCCGAATCGGCGATCGCCGGCGGTATCGGCGTGACGGCCAAGACCGGTGATCTGTTCGGCGAGGGCGAAGGTCGAGCGGTGATCTCGGTGGCTCCGGACGCCGTCGAGCGGGTGATCTCGCTGGGCGAAGAGGTCGGCTTGGAACAGATCGGAACGGTGGGTGGCGACCTGATCAGCGTGGGTGAGGCACAATTGACCTTGAGCGAGGCGACAGAGCTCTACGCCTCGACGATTCCCGATGCGATGGGAGACCCTGAGTAAGCATGTGCGGAGTCTTTGGCATTTACGATCCCGCCGGCGCCCCTGACCGCGACGTCGCGCGCCTGACGTTCTTTGGTCTGTATGCGCTTCAGCACCGCGGCCAGGAGTCTGCCGGAATCGCCGTCTCCGATGGCACCCGAGTGACCGCGATGAAGGACATGGGACTCGTCAGCCAGGTGTTCGACGAGCCCAAGCTGTCGGGCCTTCCCGGCCGCATGGCGATCGGCCATGCCCGCTATTCCACAACCGGGTCGACGGTGTGGCAAAACGCGCAGCCGGTGGTACGTCACGGCAACGGTCACACGATCGCGCTCGGACACAACGGCAACCTCACGAACACCACCGCACTGCGCGACCAGCTCGCATCCGACGGGGTGCGCCTGCACTCCAGCTCCGACACCGAAGCCATCGCCGCGCTGATCGCCCAGCACCCCTCGGGAGATCTCGAGGAGTCGATCGCCGCGACGATGGGCAAGATCGAAGGAGCGTTCGCCGCAGTCGTGCTGACCGAAACCGCAATCGCCGGTTTTCGCGACCCCGACGGCATCCGGCCACTGGTGGTCGGCCACCTCGACGACGCATGGGTATTGGCCTCCGAGACCTGTGCGCTCGACCTGATCGGAGCGACCTTCGATCGCGAGCTGGGCCCCGGAGAACTCGTGGTAATCGATGAGGACGGGCCGCACTACCGCCAGGCCGTCGAGCGGCGCAGCGGCGCCCTCTGCATCTTTGAGTACATCTACTTCGCCCGACCCGACTCGTCGATGCAAGGCGAGGTGCTGCACGACGTCCGCCGCAAGATGGGCGAGCGGCTCGCGGCCGAGGCGCCCGTCGACGCCGACGTCGTCATCGGCGTACCCGACTCGGGCACTCCTGCTGCGGTTGGATTTGCCAACGCCAGCGGCATCCCGTTCGGCGAAGGACTCGTCAAGAATCGCTATGTCGGGCGCACCTTCATCCAGCCGGACCAGGAGCTGCGCGAGCGGGGGGTGCGGCTCAAGTTCAACGTGCTGCGCTCGGTGCTCGAGGGAAAACGGGTCGTGGTCGTCGACGACTCGATCGTGCGAGGTTCGACCACCCGCAAGCTGGTCGCGATGCTGTTTGATGCCGGCGCGCTCGAAGTGCATCTGCGGATCTCGTCGCCGCCGATCATCTCGCCGTGCTTCTACGGCATCGACATGGCCGACCAGGACCAGCTGATCGCCGCGGGCCGAGAGGTCGAGCAGATCAGGGAGAAACTGGGAGCGACGAGCCTCGCCTATCTCTCACTCGATGGGCTCCAGTCCGCCGCGGGCCAGCCGGCATCGCGATTCTGCCGTGCCTGTTTGACCGGCGACTATCCGACCGAGATCCCAGCCGACGTGCGGCTGGCAAAGTTGCGGTTCGAAGCGCGACCGGTCGCGGTGGAAATCCGATGACCGACCCCGAACCGCTCACCTACGCCGAGGCGGGGGTGAGCCTCGAAGCTGCCGACGCGGTGGTCCAGCGAATCCGAAACGCGGTGACCTCCACGCACTCGCGCGAAGTATTTGCAAACCACGGCGGTTTCGCCGGCCTGTACGCACCGAGCGTGGGCGACCCCCTGATCTCGGCTGGATGCGACGGTGTCGGGACAAAGGTGCTGCTGGGCGTCGCTGCCGGTCGACTGCACGGGCTCGGCATCGATCTGGTCGCAATGAGCGTCAACGACGTGATCACGAGCGGTGGCCGTCCGGCGTTCTTCCTGGATGTGATCACCTGCGGCCGGATTGACCCGGACACCATCGCAGAGCTGGTCGAAGGCATCGCCGATGGATGCCGTCAGGCCGGATGCGCACTGCTCGGAGGTGAGACCGCGGAACATCCCGACATGATGCGGCCCGATGATCTGGATCATGGCGGGATTCTGCGTCGCGTTGTCGGAGCGGCGCGAACTCGTCTCGGGTGCTCGCATCGAGACCGGCGACGCGGTGATCGCACTGCCCTCGAGCGGGCCCCATTCCAACGGGTACTCGCTGATCCGGCGGCTACTCGCGCGTGCCAACATCGACCTCGACTCGACTCCTCCCGAGCTCGGCGGGACGTCGGTCGCCGAGGCGCTTCTGGAACCCACCCGCATCTACGCCCGCCCGGTGAATGAGCTCACGCGCACGGTGGATGTGCGCGCGATGGCCCACATCACCGGTGGGGGCGTCACAGGCAACCTCACGCGCCAGTTCCCCGACGGTCTCGGCGCCCGCCTGAACCTGGACTCGTGGGTGCGCCCACCCGTGTTCGACTGGATCGCCGGGCTTGGAGTCGAGGAGGACGAGATGCGATCGGTGTTCAACCTCGGCGTCGGATATGTTGCCGTCGTCGAGCCGGAGTCTGTCCCCGCGGCGCTCAAAGCACTCGAGCGGGGCGGCTGCCCCGGTTGGCTCGCCGGCGAGGTCACAGAGACGCCCGGGGTTGAGCTGCGCTGAAGATCGGCGTCCTGATCTCGGGCAACGGCACCAACCTGCAGGCACTGATCGATGCCGGAGATATCGAGATCGCGTGTGTCGTCTCCAGCAAGGCCGGGGTACCGGGCATCCAGCGGGCCGAACGGGCGGCGCTACCGGTGCTCGTGTCCGCCGACGAGGAGGAGACCGCCACATTCCTCGAACGCCATCAGGTCGAACTTGTTGTGCTCGCGGGCTACATGAAGATCCTCTCGACCGGCTTCCTCGGCCGGTTTGCGCGCGGGGCAATCAACATTCACCCGTCACTGCTGCCGTCGTTCCCCGGCCGCACCGCGATCGCTGATGCCCTCGTCCACGGAGTGCGGGTCACGGGAGTCACCGTGCACCAGGTCGACGCCGGAGTGGACACCGGGCCTATCCTGCTGCAGGAGGCCGTGGCGGTTCCGTATGATGACGACGCCTTGGCTCTCGAGGATCGCATCCACGAAGTTGAGCACCGGCTGATCGTGCAGGCGGTGCGGGACATCCGAACGCAGGGACGGTGACAATGAAGATCGCACGCGCTCTGATATCGGTGTCCGACAAGAACGGCCTCTCGACCTTCGCGCAGGGGCTGCACGATCTCGGGATCGAGTTGATCTCGACCTCGGGAACGGCGACATTCCTGGAATCCGCCGGCCTTCCTGTGACCCGGGTCGAGGAGCTCACCGGGCAGGCTGAACTGCTCGACGGTCGCGTCAAATCACTGCACCCAGCGGTGTTCGCCGGGATTCTGGCCCGCCGCGACAAGGCGGAGGACATGGCCTCGTTGCGCGAGCAAGGTATCGAGCCGATCGACATGGTGGTCTCGAACCTCTACCCGTTCCGGTCAGTGGCCGGCCGCCGGGGCGTGCCTGAGGATGAGGTGCTCGAAAACATCGATGTCGGCGGGCCTGCGATGGTGCGCGCCGCTGCGAAGAACCACCACGCGGTCGCGGTCGTCACCGACCCTGAGCGGTACGGGTTCTTGCTCGACGAGCTGCGTTCGCGGGCTGGAGAACTCTCGGCCGACACCCGCCGCGAGCTCGCCGCAGACGCCTTTTCGCACACGGCGTCATACGACGCCGCGATCGCGACCTGGTTTACCGACACCGAGCCGTTCCCGGAGCGGCTGACGCTCGACTACCTCAAGGTGACCGACCTCGCCTACGGCGAAAATCCCCATCAACGCGCGGCGTTCTACAGAGACGCCGGTGCACGCCGCAACCTGCTATCGCGCGTCGAGCAGCATGGCGGCCCGCAGCTCTCGTTCAACAACCTCGGTGACCTCCAGGCGGCGCGCACGCTCGCGGCGTCGTTCCAGGTGCCCGCAGCCATCATCATCAAGCACGGGATTCCCTCTGGCGTTGCGGTCGGCGCGACTCCCGGGGAGGCCTTCGAGGGCGCGCTGGCAAGCGATCCTGAAGCGGCATTCGGAGCGGTGATCGCCGTGAATCGGCCGGTATCGGCAGAGCTCGCGACGGCGATGACCGAACGCAAGCTCGACGTGCTGTTTGCACCCGGGTATGAGGACGGGGCACTCGAAGTGCTGCAACGCAAGGAGAGCCTGCGGATTCTCGAGGACAAGGAGCGACGCAAGTCCTCGCCGGGCGAGCGGGACGTGCGCCGGGTACTGGGTGGACTGCTCGTGCAGGATCGCGACATGGAGCTGGACGAGCGCGAGACGATGTCGGTTGTGACGGAGGCGTCGCCCTCAAAGCGACAGTGGGACGACCTGCTGTTTGCGTGGCGGGTTGCACATTTCGTCCGGTCAAATGCGATCGTCCTTGCCCGCGACCTGGCCACGGTCGGCATCGGCGCCGGACAGGTCAGCCGTGTGGATGCCGTGCGACTCGCAATTTGGAAGGCGGGGGATCGCGCCGGTGAGTCGGTGCTCGCCTCCGACGCGTTCTTCCCCTTCGACGATGGGCCGAAGGCCGCGTTCGACGCCGGCGTCACCGCCATGATTCAGCCCGGCGGGTCGGTCCGCGACGACGAGATCGTCGCCGCGGCCAACGCTGCCGGTATCGCGATGGTGTTCACCGGCCGCCGCCACTTCGTGCACTAGAAGATCTTGAACCAGGCGGGCAGGGTGAAGGTACCCTGGGCCGAGGTGAGAATCACTGGCCCGTAAACCGGGCCCTGCGGGACTGTCACGGTCAGCAGGTATTCGCCGTCGCCAAGCGGGGTGAGCGAGTCGATCGTTGCCGAGGCGCCTCCGAACGTCATCGACGTGACGCCGGTGAGGCGCACCGTGAACGTGATCCGTTCGCCCGAATACGCGGATTCGTTGCTCTGGGTCTGGACGAATTGGAGCGGTACATGCGCCCACTGGCTGGGAGAGAACTTCTTGCCCCCGGCGATCGTCAGCACCACCTGACCGGAGGTCGTGCCCCTCGCCGCCAGAAACGTCATGTTGCCGTCGTTGTTGATCCGAAACCACTGCACCGGCACACCGGCGACCGTGACACCGGTGACGCTGGTGAACCCCGACCCGATCAGCACGTACTGACCCTGGGTGGACTCCCAGTCGCCGCCGATCACCACCGGCGCAGGTGCGGGAAGCACCGCGAACGTCTGGGTGGTCTGGAACGCACCGGTCGGAGTCGTGATCCTGAGCTTGCCGGTCACCGCCCCGGCCGGCACAGTTGCGGTGATCTGGGTCGGCGAGTCGACGTTGAAGGTTGCGGCCTTGCCGCTGAACTCGACACTGGTCGTGCCGAGGAACCCGGCGCCGGTGATCACAACCTTGCTCCCGACCACGCCACCCGAGGGCGAGAAGGTGGTGGTCTGCGCCGCGGCCTTCGTAACCGTGAACGTGTCCGTCAGCTGAAACACGTCGGAGGCGGTCTCGATCCGGATCTTCCCGGTGGTGGCGTTCGCCGGCACCGTCGCCGTGATCTGGGTCGCCGAATCGACGTTGTACGCCGCCGACAGGCCACCAAACTCAACACTGGTCGCGCCAGAGAAGCCACTGCCGGTAATCACAACCGCCGTCCCGACCGGTCCGCTCATCGGGGTGAATGTGAATCCGGAGGACGTCGAGGGCAGCCGCGCGATCGTGAACAGCGAGGTCGATTGCACCGCGCCGCCCGGCCCCGCGACCCTGATCTTGCCGGTGGTCGTTCCCGAGGCGACAGTCGCAGTGATCTGCGTCGGGGAGTCGACCGTGAAGCTTGACGCTGCGACGCCCGCGAACTGCACGCCGCTGGTGCCAGTGAAGCCGGTACCGGTGATGACGACCCGTGTTCCGGTGTTCCCCGTTGCTGGTGTGAACGACGTGATTTTCGGTCCCGCCGCCCACGCCACCGACGACGTCACCATCATCACCGCGAACGCCACAACAAGCGCGGCGACTGATCTCCGGGTTCCACGCGACACTGACTCACCCCTCTGTTTGTGGATCGAACGGGGTCAGCCTATTGCTTTAAACCACGATTGTCAAAACACCTAGAGAATATGGTCTATTTTGCAATGATCCCGGGGACGGCCCTGAGGGACGCGGCCCCACCGGCGGTGCGCACCTGGATGGCAGGGATCCCGACCGCGCGGGCACCGGCCACATCGGCGATCGGATTGTCGCCCACCATCCACATCTCGGCCGGGTTGCCCGCGGCCTGCCGCGCGATTGCGAACGCCTCCGGATGCGGTTTCTCGTAGCCGATCGAGGCGGATGTGAGCACGGCCGCGAACCGCGAGCCAAACCCCAGTCCGTCGACCAGGCTCGGCAACTCGGGCACGTGGTTTGACAGGATGACATGCGACCAACCGGCGTCGGTCAACTCGTCCAGCACCTCGAAGGTGTCGTCAAACACACCCCAGCCGACGGTGTGGTCCACGAACCGGGCACGCGTGCGGGTCGCGAGCCATCGCGCCTGGGTTGAGTCATGACCGGTTGCGGTGAAGGCGTCGGCAAGCATCGATTCCATTGGCTCCCACCACTCGTCGGGATCGGCCAAGTGGTGATGGGGGACATCGGCGTTGTCCCATGGAAACCGGTTGTGAATCAGCGGCGAGAGCGTTTCCATGTCGACGGTGTGGCCGGGATGATGCTCGTCCAGCACCTCGATCATGCACCCGCGCCAGTTCCCCGTCCGAAAAGCGAGCGTGCCGTCAAAATCCCAGATAACGGCGCGATTGACTACTTGCCGGCCCCACTCAGGAGCAGTCCGTAGGCGGCCTCGTAATCTGCGACCATACGCGCGGCGGAAAATCGCTCGTGAGCGGCGCGGGAGGTGTCGGCGCGATCACAGTTCACGGCCTGGTCAAAGCGGGCGATCAGGCCCTCGACACTCGAGTCGACGATCCCGCTGCGACCGTCCTCAACCACCTCGGGCACAGCCCCCAGCCCGATGGCGGCCACCGGCGTACCGCAGGCCATCGACTCGACCATCACCAGCCCAAAGGGCTCGGGCCACTGGATGGGGAACAGCGTCACCATCGCGCGCTGGAGCAGGTGCACCTTCTCGTCGTGCGAAACCTCGCCGAGATATTCGATCTTGCCGTCGAGGTGGGGTCGGACAGCGGCGTCGAAGTGATCGCGCTCCTCCACGTCGTGAATCTTCCCGGCGAGCTTGAGTGGCAGCCCGGTCGCCACCGCGATCTCCACAGCATTGTGAGCGCCTTTGTCCGGGGACATCCGCCCGACGAACAGCAGGTACCCGTCGTGCTCGGCACTGAACGGATAGGCGTCCAGGTCGATCGCGTTGTGGCACGTCGCCAGCCAGTTGAGCTCAGGGCGCGGCGATCGCTGATCCTCGGAGAGCGAGATCAGCCGGACGTCGGGAGCAATCGCGTTGATCTGTGCGTACACGAGTCCGGGTTCGCCGGTCAGCGGACCGTGGGTGGTGTGGCAGAAAGGCGTCGAGATATTTCCGCCCAACGCACACGCGAGCGGGCCGGAATGGTCGTTCACGAGGTCGAATTCGTCGGCCCGTTCGAGGCAGGTGAGCGTGTGGTGCAGGTCGGGCAGTGACATGCCGATCCGATACGAGGGTGGATCGTCATAGGCCGTGACCAGATGGGCTTTCGTGCGGGACTCGCCGGCCGCGAACAGCGTCACGTCGTGACCCCGATCGACGAGCCCGTCGGCGAGGATCGAGACCACCCACTCGATGCCGCCGTAGCGGATCGGAGGAACGGCGAACCAGGCTGGTGCGAGCAACGCGATCTTCACGGCCGTTCCTCCTTGGGGATGACGAACTTGTCGGCGGTATGGGTGTCGGAGAAGCGAACCACTTTTACATCGGTGAGACCGGCTGCCCGCCCGGCGGTGCGCACCGCGCTCTCGCTGACCACCGCGGTCGGCCCTTTGCGACGGATCGTCCAGAGCCCTCCGTTGGGTGCCAACCGTGTGCGAAGCTCGGCGATCCGCTCGAGATCAGCCGGAACCTCGACGGCGACGAACAGGTGGTCGAGATCGTCGCCGGACTCGACCATGTCCGCCCCTCGCTCGGCCAGCAGCGCTCCAAACTCGGGGTCGTCGAACCCGCACAGCGAAACCCGCTGGCCCGGCTTGACTCCAAGCTTTTCGATCACGGTTTTGGGGTGCAGCACCGAATGCGCCCAGCGCTCGGCCCGGTCGCCCACCTCGAGTTCGAGTGGCCCACCGGGGTACTCGACCACAAGCGTTCCGGAGTCAGCTCGCGCCGCGGTCACTTCGCGATACGCAACGGTCACGCGAAACTCGCCGCGAAACCGGATCTCGTCGGTCTCGAGCTGCGCCCGGCCCTCCGAAGTCGCGCCCGCCAGCCGTGCGATGCACACGAGTTCCTGTCCCATCCTGCAAGTGTAATCCGGTCTCCTGGGGCATCGCCGGCACCTCTCTCTGACCGGCGACGCCCCAGGTGTGCGTCACTGCAGTGGGATTGTCTGCGTGCTTGTGGCGGTGCCCCACGGTGTCGTCACGACGACCGGACCCGAGCCGCTGCCCGTCGGCGCCAGGAACGTGATGTGCGAGTCATCCCCGTTCGAGGCCAAGTCGTCGACCGGAACTCCGGCGATGGTCACAGATGTCGTCCCGGTGAAGAACGAGCCGGAGATGGTGTAGTGCCCGGGCTCCCCGACAATCGGCTCGACGTCGGTGATGATCGGAGCCGCACCTGACACGACCGTCAGGAACGTCGGCACTGTGTACGTCTGACCACCACTCACAATCGTCACGGTTCCACTGAAAGCGTTTGCCGGAACCAGCACCCGAATGTCATAGTCACCGTTGGGAAGCGGCGTGATCGACGTTACGGGCAATGCGGTCACCGTGCCGCCCTGGGAGGACAACGTCACCGACGTCACCCTGCTGAGCACGGTTTCGAACTCGATCTGCTCACCGCGCCCACGCGCGACGATGATCGGGCTGAATGACGGGAGCCATTGCAGTTGAACCCGGTCGGTACCCGTGTCCGAGCCACCCGCTGAGGTCACGGTCACCGTGCCGAAGTCGGTGCCCTTCGCCGCGGTGAAGGTGATCTGAGAATCGGAATCGACCGTGAACGACTGCACGGGCTTGCCGGCGAGCGTGACCGTCACGACGCTCGTGAATCCCGAGCCGTTGATCGTGTACACGCCCTGGGGCTGGTCGAGGGCGGTAAGGACATAGTTGATCGCCGGGGTGGGGACGACAACCGTGAACTTCGACAGCGACTGCCCGGCCCCGGTGGGGTTGACAACCCGGATCGTGCCGGTCTGCGCGAACACGGGGACGGTGGCGACGATCTCGGTGGTCGAGTTGACCGTGAACGTCGCTTCGACCCCACCAAACTGAACGTGGGTTGCGGCGCCGAAACCGGTTCCTGTGATCACGACCTGAGTTCCAGCCTGGCCGCTGTCGGGCGAGAATGAGTTCACAACGGGAGCAACCTTGATCACGGTGAAGAGCGACGGGGCTTGCACCGCGCCGGTCGGTGTCGCGATCCGCACCCGGCCGGTCGCGGCGGCGGTGGGAACGGTGGCCGTGATCTGGGTATCGGAATCCACCGTGAATGCTGCTTCTTTGCCACTGAACTGCACGCTTGTCGCCCCAGTGAACCCCACGCCGGTGATGACGACACTGGTACGAACGGTGCCGCTGGTCGGGGTGAATCCGGTCGTTGCCGGAACCATCCTGAGCACAGTGAACAGCGCCGACGACTGAACCGAGCCGCCCGCTGTGGTGACGCGGATCTTGCCTGTGGTCGCGCCCTGGGGCACGACCGCGGTGAGATCCGTCGCCGACACGAATGTGGCCACCGCGTCATGGCCCCCGAACTGCACCGTCGCAGCGGGCGTGAATCCGGTGCCGCTGATGGTGACGGTCGTCCCGACCGAGCCACTCGGCGGCGTGAACGAGATGGTCGGCGGTGGGAGTTTTGTGACCGTGAACAGCGCCGCCGATTGCACAGCGCCGGCCGGCGTTACGATGCGAATCTTTCCCGTCGTCGGGGCCGATGGGACAGTCGCCGAGATCTCGGTGGGCGACGTCACGCTGAACCCCGCCTGCTTGCCGCCGACCTGCACGCTGGTGGTCCCGGTGAAACCGGTGCCCGTGACCACGAGTTGGGCGCCTGCGTTTCCGCTGGTCGGGGTGAAAGATGTGATGGTCGGCGCCGCGGCGACCGCCGCCGAGGAGCTAACCGCCAGGAGTACGAGCGCCGTCAGCACCGCCCCTGCCGTTCGAACGCCTTTAGACACTTCGGATACTCCTCCTCTGAGTTTGAGGGGCCAACGATAGATGTTTAAACGAGTATTCGCAAACTCATACGATCATATTCGACGACTGGTCGGTGTCAGCCATCACCGTTCACCCGCTGTTCACTTGACAGGCGCAGTCGCCCTTGCGATCATCGCTCCCGGTGATCCAAAATCGATTCCGGTCCCAGCGATCGTCCCGCACGCGCCTGGCTGACGTCGCCCGCCTGGCGCATGTCTCGCCGTCGACGGCGTCGCGCGCGCTGAACGGTCACGGAGACGTCTCCGTCAGCACCCGGGCGGCCGTCGAAGCCGCTGCGGCCACGCTGCAATTTCGCCCCTCGCCACTCGCGCGATCTCTGCGGATGCAACGCTCGCACACGATCGGCCTGGTGGTGCCCGATGTCGCGCACCCGTTCTACGCCGCCATCCTGAAGGGCGCTGAAGCGCTGCTCGAGACCGCCGGCTACCGGCTGATGCTGATGGACTCCGACCAGGACGTGCCCCGCGAGCGGGCGGCCCTCGGACTGCTCGTCGAACACCAGGTGGACGGCCTTCTGGTGTGCACCGCCGGCCTCTCGAAGCAGACGTTTCTCGACGTCGTCGAACTCGGCGGCCCGCCCTGCATCTTCATCGACGACGTGGTCACGGGCGCCGGCGCGGGCACGGTGCGAATCGAGAACAACCGCGGCATGGAGCTCCTGGTCGACCACCTCACCGACGTTCACGGCCACCAGCGGCTTGCGCTCGTGGTCGGTCCCGACCAAGGCACCAGCGGAGCCGAGCGCCGCGCGGGCTTCGAAGCCGCGGTCGCCCGCCATCCCGGCCGTGCCGAAGCGATGCGGATCCTCGAATGCGCGTGGACAGTCGAATCCGCCCGAGCGGCGGTGCGCGGGCTCCTCTCCGACGACGTACGGCCCGACGCGATCGTGACCGCAAGTGCCGAGCTCGCACTGGGCGCGCTCGCCTCCGCCCGCGATCTGGGGGTGCGTGTCCCCACGGACGTCGCGCTGGTGTGTTTCGACGATCCGTACTACGGTCGCTACCTCGATCCACCGATGACGTCGGTCGCCTACGACTCCGCCGAGCTCGGGCGGACGGCGGCCGAGATGCTCGTGGCATCGCTCGAAAGCGACGAGATCGGCCAAACCGAGAAGCGCATCGACGTCTCCCTGCGGGTTCGCCACTCCTGTGGATGCGAGGGGGAGGCATGACCGAGCAGTCGGTCGCGATCGCATTGCGGGGCGTCTCCAAGCGCTACGGCAGCGCCACGGCACTCGAGCCCGTCGATCTCGACATCCATGAGGGTGAGTTCTTCTGCCTGCTCGGGCCATCGGGTTGCGGCAAGACCACGACGCTGAACGTGATCGGGGGCTTCGTCGCACCGAGCTCGGGCGAGATTCACATCCGCGGCGAGCGGGTCGACCGGGTACCGCCCCACAAGCGAGCGGTCAACACCGTCTTTCAATCCTATGCACTCTTCCCTCACATGACCGTTGCCGACAACGTCGGGTTCGGACTGAAAATGGCCCGTGTGCCCAAAACCGAGGCCCGCGGCCGAGTGACGGAAGCGCTTTCGATGGTGGCCCTCGATGACTTCGCCGATCGTCTGCCCGGTCATCTCTCCGGCGGTCAGCAGCAGCGGGTCGCGGTCGCCCGCGCGCTGGTGAACAACCCCGCGGTGCTGCTACTCGACGAACCGCTCGGGGCACTCGACCTCAAGCTCCGCAAGCGACTCCAGATCGAGCTCGCGCAGATCCACCACGACGTCAATACCACGTTCGTACTGGTCACCCACGATCAGGAAGAGGCGATGGCGATGGGTGACCGGATCGCCGTCATGAATGAGGGCCGGGTCGAGCAGGTCGGGTCGCCGGCCGAGATCTACCGCCACCCCGTCAACCGCTTCGTCGCCGACTTCATCGGCGAGTCCAACTTCATCGAGGTCAACCTCGACAACGACCGGGTACGTGGCCCGGGCGGGGTCGAGCTCCCGGCCGCTCCCGGTGCCGGGAGCGGCGCCGCAACTCTGATGGTGCGGCCAGAACACGTAACAGTCACTGCCGGAGCCGCGTCGGGGCTTCCGGCAACCATCGTCAAGACCGCGTTCCTCGGCAGCTACCTGCGGGTGGCAACCAGCGTCGAAGGTGTCGAGGCTCCAGTGGTGGCGTGGCTGTATGGCGCGGCGGCGGGCGCGCTGACAGCACACCCCGGCGACCACGTGACACTCACGTGGGACAGCGAGGACGTCGTGGTATTTCGCCCCGACGCCCCCACAATCGAAGGAGGAGAGGCATGACCCAGAAGAGAGTCACCCGTCGAGGTGCGCTGCAGGTCGGCGCGCTCGGGGCGCTCAGCATGTACGCCGCTGCCTGCGGCTCGAGTTCATCCTCGGGCTCAAGCGGCTCGTCGGGCGCCGCCAACGGGGGCGACATCAACTGGCTGACGTGGTCTGACCATTGGTCACCACAGCAGATCAAGGCGGTCAAAGCCCAAACCAAGATCGCCGCCACACCCACCCTGTTCTCCGACGACTCGGAGGGGTACCTGAAGATCAAGCAGACCGGCGGCCAGTTCGGGATGGCGTCGATCGACGCATTGTGGGCCCCGAAGTTCCACGGCGACGGCCTGACCCAGGGCTTCGATATCGACGAGATCAAGGTCTCGAAAGAGCTGTACCCGCTCGCCCGCAACTTCCCGTTCTTCCAGTCGGGCGGACAGTCGATCGGTTATCCGTTCGCGTGGTCGACGATCCAGATCTACTACAACCCCACCAACGTCACGACCAAGCCCGATTCGTGGCACGCGCTGCTGGACCCGGCCTACAAGAGCAAGATCGTGGCCGAGAACCAGCCGACCGACCTGGTCGCGATGGCCGGACGCGCCACCGGCGCCAAGGATCCGTACAACCAGACGACCGACGAGCTGAGCAAGTCCAAGGACTTCCTCACCTCGCTCAAGCCGAACATCCTCAAGCTGGTGTCGCAGAACACCGAGTCGGTGGCGGCGCTCGTCGACGGATCGGCGTGGATCGCCATCGAGAACCTCGGTACCGAGTACCGGGTCAAGGACGCCAACGGGCCGACCATCATGGCGGCCTACCCGTCCGAGGGTACGTACGGATTCATCGACTGCGAACAGATCGTCAAGGCGGGCAGCGCCGCGTCGCTGTTCGTTCCGTTCATCAATGCGATGGAAACCGGACCCTGGATCGCGAAGAACTTCATCACCAACGGCCGGCCCCTGTTCAACGAGGCCGCGTACAAGATCCTGGTCAACCAGGGCCAGAAGGAGCGCGCCGACAACCTGCTGTACAACCAGCCGGAGAAGGCGCTCGACATGACGCTGAAAGGCCCCTCGGGGAACACCCAGGCGGTCACCGATACCTTCAACGAGGTCTTCGGAGCGTAACCGGTGACGGAGGAGCTCACAGCACCGGCTCCGCCGTCATCGCAGCCGTCGGGAGAACCCGGGGCCGGCCCGCTCGCGCGAACGCTCGAGCTGGCCGGCTTCGGCCCGGCGCTGATCTTGTTCGGCCTGTTCTTCGTGGTGCCGATGGCGCTGATCGTCGCGTACAGCTTCTGGGAGACGGTCGACTACAACGTCGTCCACCACTGGACACTCAGCAACTACCGCTACTTCCTGTCTGTCCCCACCTACGTCCGCACGCTGTGGGCGACGGTGTGGATGGCCGCGGTGGCGACGGCACTCACGATCCTCGCGGCGTTCCCATTCGCATATTTTCTCGCCCGGTACGTATCACCATCTGTCCGCCGACCGCTGCTGCTGCTGGTGATCCTGCCGTTCTGGGCGAGCTACCTGCTGCGGGTCTATGCCTGGGTCACCATCCTCGGCGACAAGGGCGTGTTGAACCGGCTTTTGCTCGACATCGGCGTGATCCACCAGCCTCTGTCGTTTCTTTTGTACAACCGCACGTCGGTGATCCTGGTGCTGATCTACCTGTACTTCCCGTTCGCGGCGCTGACGCTCTATTCGGCGCTCGAACGATTCGACTGGGCGCAGCTCACCGCCGCGATGGATCTGGGCGCGCCGCCGCTGACAGCGCTGCGGCGGATCCTGCTCCCACAGGTGCGTGCCGGAATCGCGACCGCGGTGATCTTCGTGTTCGTTCCGGTGCTCGGTGAGTACCTCACGCCGCAGCTGATCGGTGGCGTCCAGGGAGTGATGATCGGCAATCTGATCGCGAACTTCTTCCAGGGCGCGGAGTACACCCGAGGGGCCGCGGCCGCGATCCTGATCGCGGTGATGATCGTGATTTTGCTGATCGTCTTCCGCAAGTCGATCGACGTGGAGGACGTCTATGCCGGCTAGAGAAGCCGAAGTTGTCGCTCGCCACGGCACCCTCGCTCGCGCGGGGCTGACCGGCTGGGCGATCCTCGTGTACGTCTTCCTGTTTGCGCCCGTGGTGCTGCTGGTGCTGTTCAGCTTCAACACCAACCGGTACCCCACGCTGCCGATCTCGGGGCTGACACTCGGCTGGTATCGCGAGATGTTCGCCGACTACCAGATCCAGCAGGCGGCGAAGACCAGCATCAGCATCTCGGCCCAGGTCACGCTGCTCGCGACCATCGTCGGCACCGCGGCCGCCTTCCCGTTGACCCGCGCGCGACTGCCGTTTCGATCGGGCGTCCGCGCGGGATTCATGCTGCCGATCATGATCCCGGGGCTTTTGATCGGGGTCGGCCTGCTGGCGCTTTTCACCGACGTCCTGCACTGGACGCTCTCCAACGAGACCGCGGTGATCGGCCAGGCGGTGTATGTCACGCCGTTTGTGATGCTGATCGTCGCATCGCGACTTCAGAGCTTTGACCGCCGGCTGGAACTCGCTGCGGGCGACCTCGGCGCAAACATGTTCAACCGGCTGCGCTACGTCGTCTTTCCACTGATCCTGCCGGCGATGGTTGCCGGCGCGCTGTTTGCGTTCACCTTGTCCCTGGACGAGTTCATCATCACGCTGTTTTTGATCGGCGGGCAGAACACGCTTCCGATCTACATCTACACGCAGGTCAAGTTCGGAATCACACCCGAGGTCAACGCCCTGGCGAGCGTGCTTCTGGCCGCCACCGTGGTACTGGGAATGCTCGGTTTTGCGATTCCGCTGCTACTGCGCGGGCTCCAAAAGATTCGGAGCGCATCTTGAGCGACCAGCGGATCAACGTCGGCGTGATCGGCTGCGGCCTCATCGCCCAGGCCGTGCACCTTCCGAATCTGGCTCGCATGCCAGATCGATTTCGGATCGCCGCCGTCGCCGACCCCCGTCCTGACGTCCGCGCCGTGATGGCAGAACGGCATCCCGGGGCGGCCGCGTATGCGTCCGGGGCAGAGCTGATCGCCGCCGGGGAGCTGGACGCGGTGATCATCTGCACGCCGCCCGCCGATCATGCCGACACCGCGTGCGCTGCACTCGCGGCGGGATTCCACGTCTTTTGCGAGAAGCCGCTCACCATCACCCTGGCCGACGCCGATCGCGTGATCGCCGCGGGCAAGGCGAGCGGGCGAGTCGTCCAGGTCGGCTACATGAAACGCCACGATCCCGCGTACCGGCGTATGCGCGACGAGCTACCCGACTCCGCGAGCCGGCTGCGATACGTGTCGGTCGAGGCCCACGACCCCGAGGCCGGCCCGTACTTTGCTTCCGACGAGATCGCACGCGGTCCGATCGATCCCGAGCTCGTCGCCCGCGAGTCCGAACGCGAGCGCGAACAGGTGCGGCTCGCTGTCGGGCGATCAGACGACGTCGCGGTGCGTGCCTTCTGCGATGGCTATCTCGGCAGCCTGGTGCACTTCGTCAACGTCGTCCACGGGTTACTCGAGCGGATGGGCGAACCGCTCCCGGCCGCGGTCGAGCACAGCGCCTGGTGGGCCGGCGGCGCCGGTCTCACCGCGGCGGTCAGGCTCGCGGGCGGAGCCCGCTGGGATAGCGCGTGGATCCAGCTGCTCGACCTACAGGAGCACCGCGAACGGGTGGCGCTGCTCTTTGAGGACGGTATCTCGACGCTCGAGCTCGGCTCGCCGTGGCTGCGCCGAAGTGCGGCGAACTACGAGCGGTCGTGGGCAGAGCAGGGCGGACGCCGATCATCCGGCTTTCGCTCCCACACCGATCCCTTCACGCTCGAGCTCGAGGCGTTCCACGCGTCGATCACCACTGGGGCCGAGTGCCTCACGCCGCCAGAACAGGCGCGAGTCGACATCGACGCCCTCACTCGGATGTTCGTCAGCGCCGAGGGCGATCGCGCCGAATGAGCGACGTGCGCGCGGTGGTGATCGAACGGCCCCACACGATCGGCATGCGCCACTTCGATCTGCCGTCGCCGGAACGCGGGTGCGCGACGCTCGCGGTGGGGCTCTCGGGAATCTGTGGAACGGATAAGCACACGTTTCGCGGGGAGAGCCTCCAGTACGCCGGGACTGATCACGAGCACGACATGGATTACCCGCTGATCTGCGGACACGAGACGGTGGGTGTGCTTTCGGAGATCGGCCCCGACACGGTGCTGCGCGACGCGACCGGGGGTCAGCTGGCCGTGGGCGATCGGGTGGTCGTGGCCGCGAACATCGAGTGCGGGACATGCGCCGCCTGCCT
Source organism: uncultured Actinomycetes bacterium (assembly GCA_963708725.1). GTDB lineage: Bacteria > Actinomycetota > Thermoleophilia > Gaiellales > JAICJC01 > CAVPTL01. Next base: position 258,732 of record CAVPTL010000008.1, read on the forward strand.
CGCCGGCCGTCCGTACTTCATGTGTGAGCGGCTCGAGGACTACGGCAACAGCCTCACCTTGAGCCGTTCCCCGGGCCTCTTCGGAGGCTGGTCGGACGGGATGTACCTGCTGCCGGGTACGCACCTGTTTCGTGTGCCCGATGAGCTGCCGGACGAGGTGGCGGTGCTGACCGAGCCGATGGCGGTGACCCACGGCCTCGACTCGGCCGCGTCGATGACTGCCTCGGGCGGAGGCTTCGTCCCGGGTTGCAGCGTGGTGGTGCTCGGGCTCGGCCCGCTGGGGCTGTGCCACCTGATCAAGGCCGAGGTGATGGGGGCGGGGCAGATCGTGGCCTGCGACATCTTCGGCGACCGGCTCGAACGGGCGCGCGCATTCGGTGCCGATCTGACGCTCGATGCATCGGCGACGACCGTCGAGGAGCGACGTGCGGCGGTACTCGAACTGACGGATGGGATTGGCGCCGACGTTGTGATCGATTGCACCGGCGTCGGCGATGCCGTCGTCGAGGCCATCGACCTGTTGCGGATGGGCGGGACGCTGATCGAGCCGGGGGCGTTCGTCGACATGGGCGAGACGGCGATCAACGTCAACCGTCACCTTTGCATGAAGAGCATCCTGGTAATCGGTGTGGCGGGAGAGACGCTACCCGCCTATTCCGGCGCGCTGGCGTTGATGTCACGGCACCTCGATCGGTTGCCGCTCCGCGACGTGGTCAGCCACCGCATGCCGCTCGAGCAAGCGGAGGCGGCAATGGCACTCAGCCAGCGCGGCGACGCAATGAAAGTCGTGTTCGACCCGTCACAACCTGTCACAACTCCGTAAAAACCCCGCTCTATGAATAAATGGTGCCTGGCACCATTTATTCATAGCCAGGTGGAGGGGTAGGGCGGGAGCGGGGCGATGCGGTCGGTGAAAGGCCGGGCGGTTGCGAGGGTGGCGTCGCGGATCGCCGCGAGTTGTGGTGCTCCGACGTCGGTCAGCCATCGCGAGCGTGCGGCGGCGTCCTCGGTCACCGCCCCCGTCCACGCGGTGCGGCCAACGATATAGCCGGACGCGCCGTTGGCGTTCACAACATCGACCTGGTGCCGGAAGGTCTCGACATCCGCGCCACCACCCAAAAGCACCCACGGAATCTCGCCGCAGGCCGCGTCGATACGCCGGCACCACTCGGCATCGGCTCCACCGGAGGCGACCGGAAACTGCACCTTGAGCACGTCAGGCCCGAGGTCGCGCAGATGCTCGGCGCCCGCGACCACGAGCGCCGGGAAGCTGTCGGCGAACTCCTGCTCGGACTCGGCCGGTAGCCGATAGACGATCGGCTCGAGGATCAGTGGCAGGCCCGCGGCGTGACACCCTGAGACCGCTGCTTCGACCACGGAGCTCTGAGCGGACGACGACTCGGGGTGGTCGGCCCGAAACGGGAGCAAAAGCTTGCAGGCGTCGGCACCAGCGTGAAGAGCGTGCTCCGGCCCCCAGTTGGGGAGAAACGAGGTGGTGCGCCCCTGCGCGGCATCGCCATAGCCCTGGGCCTCAAGCGGCATCACCACCGAAAGCGTCGAGGCTGCACCGTCGGCCAGCGCCTGCGCCCCGTGTTCGGCGTCGAGCAACACTCCGGTGGCCGACGGCGCGAGCGCCGCGATCACCTCAGCCTTGAACGTCGCAATCGCCGGCCCGTCGAGCGGGGTCAGCCCACGACCCTCGAAGGCAACCTGGAGCGAATCGCGGTGATCGATCGCCACGAGGGCAAAGACACCGTCACGAGTGATGCGATGAAGCCGCCTGCGACGCCCGAGCGCGGACGCGCGGTCGGTCACAGACCTCGCTCCGCCAAGAACTTCCGGTTGGCTACCCCATCCGCGGCCGCGTCGTCGAACGACTCGTCGGGGGAGAGCACGCGATCCTGCTCGACCACGATCCAGCCGTCGTATCCTCGCTTTTCGAGCTCGTCGAGGCACTTGGACACGTCGGCGTCGCCGGTTCCGAGTGGGCAGAACACACCCTGCTCCCAGGCGGCCACGAGGTCGCCGCCGCTCTCCTGCACACGTTTGAGTGCCGTCAGGTCGACGTCCTTGAAGTGCACGTGGTTCACCAGATCCCCGTGCTTTTGCAGGAACTCGAGCGGATCACCGCCGCCAAATGCACTGTGGCCGGTGTCGAAGCACAGCCCCAGGGCATCGGTATCGACGGCTTCGACCACCCGGTCGATCTCGCGCGGAGTTTCGACATAGGTGCCCGCGTGATAGTGCAGCGACACCGGGAAGCCGCGTTCACGGCAGCGAGCCGCGGCCAGCTCAAGATTTGTGATGAGAAGCTCGAACCGATCGTCCGGGAGCCAGGTCTCGGGGTGATCCTCGATCGCCCCGGCGAACTTCATCCGGTCGGGCTCGATGAACGCGTCGGCGAGCAGCACCATCGGCAGGCTCGAACCGCCGGCCACCTCGAGCGTGTCCAGGGCGGCATTCATCGCGGCGAGGTCCTCGACAAAGCCGTCGGCACGCGAGAAACGCAGCGGCAGAAACGATCCCATCAGTTCGAGCCCATGGCTCGTGAGCAACTGGCCGACGGCAGGGCCGGTGCCGAAATAGCCGGGAGGTCCCAACTCGGTGCCGACGTAGCCACTCGCTGCCATGACCCGCGCCAACTCGGCGCCGTCGGGTAGTCCAGGCCGATCGACCGTGATTTCGAAGACTCCGTATGAGCAGGGCGCGGTCGCGATTTGGATTGACATGGGTCGGTATATTACACGAGTTGGATCGTTCCAAAGTGGGAGGACACATGCCGGCGCAGCCAGCGCAAAAACTCAAGATGGGCCTGGTTGGCGTCGGGCTGGTCGCCCAGGCCGAACATGCCTTCTATCTGTGGGAGGAGCGCGACCGGTTCGAGTTCGTCGCGGTTGCCGACCCATCGGCCAGGGCCCGCACGGGCGTGGGCGAGCGGTACGGCGCCACCGAGCTGCACGACGACATCTCAGGGTTGACCGGCCTGGGCCTTGACGGCGTCGTGATCGCTACACCTGATGCCGTCCATGCCGACATCGCCGTGGCCGCGATCGACGCCGGCATGCACGTGTTCTGTGAAAAGCCGCTCGCCCTGACCGCCGCCGACTGCGCACGGGTGGCCGATCGCGGCGAGGCCGCCGGCCGGATCGTCCAGGTCGGCACCATGAAGCGTTATGACCCCGCGTTCGAGCGTCTGCTGGAACTGCTGCCCGATTCTCCCGGAGAGATTTCCACGATCTCGATGGAAGTGGTCGATCCCGACTTTCTCCCATTTGTGTCGCACATGCCGTGGGCACACGGTGGCGATGTCGATCCCGCCCTGATCGCAGACGTGCGCGAGCGAACGGCCCAGAGCGCCACCGAGGTGGCTGGACACCCGGTGTCCCCGGCCGAGCTGACCGCCCACGACGGCTACCTCGGCTGCCTCGTACACAACCTCAGCTTGCTCGACGGGATTGTGGATCACTATGGCGCCGGGTCGCTCGAGCTCGCAAGCGCCGCCACCTGGGACGACGGCCGAGCGGTCGACATGAGCGTCGTTCTGCCGGGCGGCGGCCACGGTCGCATGGCTCACCTCAAGCTCGCCGGCGTCCCCAGCTACCGCGAACGGGTGACCGTCTACTGCACCGACCGCATCCTCGAGCTGGTGTTCCCCTCCCCCTACCTTCGCCACGTCCCGACACAGCTGCGGGTGCGGCGCGCCGATGGGGCGATGGGGCTGGACGAGACGGACATTCGCGTCTCGTACGAGGAACCGTTCCGAACCGAGCTGCGCGCATTTCACGCCTCGGTGACGGAGGGCGCGCCGGTTCGCTGCGACGCCCGCGGTGCCACCGCCTCAATCGATCTGCTGTCCCAGGCATTTGCGATGGCGGTGGCATGCCCGCAACCCTGATCGACGTCGCCCGCCGGGCACGGGTGTCGAAATCGACCGTGTCCAACGTGGTGCGTGGCAGCGATGTGGTCGCGCCTGCGACCCGCGCGCGAGTCGAGGCCGTGATCACCGAGCTCGGGTATCGACCCGACGGTGTCGCCCGTGCCCTGCGACGCGGCAGCACCGGCGTGGTTGGCCTGATCGTGCCCGACGGCGTGAACCCGTTCTATGCACAGCTTGCGGTCGCGATCGAGCGCGAGTTGCGCCGCTTCGGCCACGGCTTGGTTTTGGTGAGCACCGACAGCGACTCGGCGGTCGAGCAGGCCCAACTGGACGCGCTGCTCGAGCGCCGTGCCGACGGTGTGATCATCGGCGGTCTCACCCGAGGCTCGACCGTGGAGAAGCGATTGTCCCGGGAGGGCATCCCGGCGGTCCTGGCCGCGGCCGAGGGCACCGGCCAACCCGGGATCGGCGTGGTCGACGCCTGTGACGCGGCGGGGATGGCCGCCATCGCCGAGCATCTCGGCTCATTGGGGCATCGCCGCATTGCATTCGTCGGCCATCTGGTGAACGAGGTCGGCGCCGAACGACGCCGCGAACTGCTGGCGGCGTCCATCACGCGCTGTGGGATGACGATGGTTTCAGATCGAGCCACCGCGACCGCCATCGTCGCCCACGACGACGTCACAGCCATCGGCCTGATCGATGAGCTCGAGCGGTCGGGGCGGGGCGTGCCGCGCGACGTCTCGGTGGTCGGGTACGACGGTATCCCGCTGGGCGCCCATACCCGGCTCGAGCTAACCACCGTCCAGACCGATCTGCCCGCGGTCGCTCGCGCGGCGGCGTCCATGCTGATCGCCGCCCTCCGGGATGGAGTCATGGCCGCCAGGCCCGTGCGCGTCGCGCCCCGTCTGATCGTGCGGGGTTCGACCGCCCCGCCCCGGAGCGAAAGCTAGGCCGAGCCTTCGGGAAGCGGATCGACCGGGGCAACATGGCTGTGGACGCCGCGGAGCGCCTCCTCATACCCGGCTCGGGCGCGCTGAACGCTCTCGACCGTACTCGTCTCAGCGACCGGCACGTCCCACCAGGACTCGTATCCGGGCACCCCGACCAGTGGGTCGGTGCGCACGTACACCGCCGTGGTTTCGGTGGCTTCGCGGGCGCGTCGGAGGGCGTCGCGCAACTCGGTGACGGTCTGCGGGCGAAGCACCTCGATGCCGAAGCTCTCGATGTTCGCGGCGAGGTCGATGGGAAGCACGTCACCGTCGACGCGAATGCGGCCCTGACTGTCGCGACGGCGCAGCTGCGTCCCGAACCGCTGGGAGCCCACCGACTCCGACAGCGCCCCGATCGACGCGTAACCACCGCTGTCGACCAGCACGATCACAAGCTTCACATCCTCCTGGATCGCAGTGGCCAGCTCGCCCGACATCATCAGCCATGTGCCGTCGCCGACCATCACGAACACCTCGCGGTCGGGGGCGGCGAGCCGCACCCCGATGCCGCCCGGCAGCTCGTATCCCATGCACGAGTAGCCGTACTCGAGGTGATATCCGTGCGGGTCGCGAGTCCGCCACAGCTTGTGGAGATCCCCCGGCATGCTGCCGGCGGCGCACACGACGACATCGCGCGCGACCGACACCTCGTTGACCGCGCCAATCACGGCGCTCTGTGCGAATACCGGAGCCTGGTCGCGAGCGTAGAGCCGCCCGACCTCGGCATCCCATTCGCGGTTCAGCTCCCCCGCTCGAGCGCGGTAGCCGGGGTCGACGGAGTGGTCTGCCAGCGCGTCTGCGAGAGCCTCGAGCGTGACCCGCGCGTCTCCGACCAGCGGCAACGCTGATTGCTTGGAGGCATCGACTGCCGCAACGTTCAGGTTCACGAACGTCGCGTCCTGGGCAAACGCCGACTGCGACGCCGTGGTGAAGTCGGAGTAGCGCGTGCCGACGCCGATCACCACGTCGGCTTCGCGTGCGAACCGGTTGGCCGCAAACGTGCCGGTCGATCCAATCGCACCCAGCGCCAGCGGATGGTCGTAGGGCAGGCTGCCTTTTCCGGCCTGGGTCTCGGCCACCGGGATACCGCTGGCATCGGCCAGCGCACGCAGAGCATCCCACGCCTCCGAGTAGATGACGCCGCCACCGGCCACGATCAGCGGACGCTTGGCCGCGCGAATCAGCTGTCCCGCCCGGGCGAGAAGATCGGCATCGGGGAGTGCCCGCGGAATCAGCCAACGCCGGTGCTCGAACAACTCGGCCGGGAATTCCCACGCCTCGGCCTGGACGTCCTGGGGAAGCGCCAGGCAGACCGCGCCGGTCTCGGCCTGATCAGTCAATACCCGTGCTGCCGAAAGCAGCGCCGATGGCAGCTGCTCGGGGCGTGACACTCGGTCCCAGTACCGGCAAACCGGACGAAACGCATCGTTCACGCTCACCTCGAGCGAGCCTGGTTGCTCCAACTGCTGGAGTACCGTGCCCGGCCGGCGGGTGGCGAAGACATCGCCGGGAAGCAGCAGCACCGGCAGCCGGTTGACCGTGGCCAGCGCTGCTCCGGTCACCATGTTGGTCGCGCCGGGGCCGATCGAGGAGGTGCACGCCCACGTCTGCATCCGGCCCGACGCCTTTGCATATCCCGAGGCGATATGCACCATCGCCTGCTCGTTTCGGGCCGGTACGTAGCGAAGCAGCTCCTGTTCCTGCATCAGCGCCTGGCCGAGCCCCGCCACGTTGCCATGCCCGAAAATGCCAAGCACACCCGCGAACAGCGGCCGCTCGACGCCATCGCGCACGGTGTGCTGCGCGGCGAGGAAGCGCACGATCGCCTGGCCCACCGTCAATCTGGCGGTCGAGCTCATGATCGCCCCTCCGCCGAGGTCATCGGGACACGCGGATCGAGCTCCTGGCCCTGCCATGACTCGCGGATCCAGGCGTGCGCCGGATCGTCGGAGATCGCCATCGAGCGCTCCGCCTCAGGCCCGGCCAGGACGTTGAGATACCAAAGGGCGCTGTCGGGCGAGGCCATACATGGGCCGTGCAGTCCCCGCGGGATCAGGAACACGTCGCCATCGCCGATCGACACCGACACGTCCCAGCCCTCGCGGAGGTCATACGTGCGATGGGCCGCCATGCCGTTTCGGCCCTCGACCCGGAAGTAGTAGATCTCCTCCAATACGGCCTCCACCCCGCCCGACTCGTCGTGCTTGTGCGGGGGGTAGCTCGACCAGTTGCCCGGCGGGGTGAGCACCTCGCAGCACAGGAGCCGGTCGGCCAGCGACACCTCGGGCGTGAGGAAGTTCGTCACCTGCCGCGTGGCCCGGCCGGCACCGCGGATTTCGACTGCCACCTCGCGCGCGTCGATGTAGGCGATCTCGCGGCGCACACGCGCTGGTGCCGACGGCAGCGCCACCTGGCAGCGGCGGTCGGCGATCAGCGCGGCCTCGGTATCGCGCGGCAGGTAGACGGCATCCGACACCCGCGCGAACACCGAGTCGCGGCCCTCGAGCACCATCGAGTGGCCCTCCGCCTCGACCGTCAAGCCACCCTCGAGCGGGAGCACCACCAGCTCGTCAGCGCCCGTCTCGATCATGCGCCACTCTCCCGGTGCGAGTTCCAGCACCCGCAACCCGCAGAAGTCCCAGCCACACTGTCCGGGCGTCAAGAGCAAGGGATCGACCCCGTCAGTGGCGGTGCCGGCCGGGATGTGCAGGGTGTTGGGATCAGTCGCCATCGATCACTCCATCATCGCGGTTACTTGAGCTTCGGTCGGCATCGCGTCAGCGCATGCGAGTTGCCCAACGACGTAGGCGCCGGCGGCGTTGGCAAACCGCACCGCGTCAGCCGGACGATCGCCCGCCAGCAGCCGGTGACACAACGCCCCGCCGAATGCGTCGCCGGCCCCCAGGCCGTTGACGACCTCGACCTTGAGCGGTGAAACCAGTTCCCTGCCGCCCGGCTCGGCGACGAGCACGCCATCGGCGCCGAGCTTGATCACGGCGAGCTCAGCACCGGCGGCCAGCAGGGCGTCGGCGGCCGCGTCGGGATCCGCGGTGCCCACCGCTGCCTCGGCCTCCGACCGGTTTCCGACCACCACCGTGGCGTGACCGAGGGCCTGCTCGTAGCGCCCTCGAGCGCTACGCGGATCCAGCCACAGCCCGGGCCGCCAGTCCAGGTCGAGCACGGTGGTCGCACCGGGGGAACGCCATTCCAGCGCGGTCAGTGTCGCGCTCGCGCTCGGCTCGTCAGAGAGCCCGGTGCCGGTCACCCAGAAGATGTCCGCCGCCTCGATCGCCTCGCGGTCGAGGTCAGCGACCTCGAGCATCATGTCCGGCGCCTTGGGATATCGGTAGAACCAGATGTGCGGATCTGACGGGGGATCGAGCTCTGCGAACACCACTGGCGTCGGCAGGTTGGCGGCGGTGCCCACATGCCCACTCGACACCCCAAAACCTTCAAGCGCCGTGCGCACATAGCGGCCAAAGGGATCATCGCCGACCTTGGTGATGACGCTGGTGCGCCGGCCAAGGCGGGCCGCGGCGACGGCGACGTTGGTCGCGGTACCGCCGAGAAATCTCGAGAACCCGGCGACCGTTTCGAGCGGTCCGGCGGTGGTCGGGTAGATGTCCACGCCGACGCGTCCCATCGTGAGCACCTCATACCCCGCCCTGTCTCCGGAATCGATTTTGCCCACGCGGCTAGCCTACCAGCGCTGTCCACAGCTCGATCATCCGGACCGCTTCAATCGTCCATGGCGCTTTGCGTAGCGCTCTCCACGGTTGAAGATGAAGAGACCGCCGGGAATCGAGAGCGCGCCAATCACGATCAGCGGCCACAGGTCGCCCCAAAGCGCCGAAACGCTCGCGCCGTCGAGGATCGCGTGGCGGCAGCCCTCGAGCGTGTACGTGGCGGGCGAGATCGTGGCGAGCCACTGCATCCACTGCGGCAGCACACTCACGGGGTAATAGACGCCGGAGACGACCAGCAACATGCCCTGGGCGATGAACCCCAGCTGCGTCCCCTTCTCGGGTGAGATCAGTGGCAGCACCGCCGTCATCATCCCGATCCCGACGAACGAGATGGATGAGAACGCGAGCACCACAATCGCAGCGCTGAAGTTGGCGTCGGTGAAGTGCACACCCAGGATGTAGGCGACCAGGGCGAACAGGAAGATCGTGCGAATCACGCCGTAGCAGACGGCGAACGCACCCATCCCGAGCAGGTGCGCCGGACGCGACAGAGGCGCCATGAACGTGTACTCGATCGTGCCTTCCCACCGCTCCCAGGCGACCGTCTCGGTGACGATTTCAAAGACCAGCCCGAGGTACGACCACAAGACAGCGCCGATCAGCAGCACGATCTCGGTGTCGTTCACATTGATGTTGCCGCCGGCGGCCTCGACGCCCTTGGCGATGAAGACGATCGTGAGGGTGTTGGCCACCGTGTAGAGGAACCACGCCAACTCCCACCAGGCAAACCGCCGGATGAGATACGTATTTCGCTCGACGATGCCCGCGAACCCGATCGCCTCTCGACGCATCCCTTCGATCATTTGGCCGCCACCTCCTGTAACGGGTCGCCCTCGTCCTCGAACGCACGCCCGGTCGCCTCGAGGAATGCGTGCTCGAGGGATTTGCCTCCATACCGGGCAATGATCTCGGCCGGCGAGTCCAGGCACAGCAGCCGGCCGTTGTGGAGGATCCCGACCCGGTCAGCCATCGCTTCGGCCTCGGCCATATCGTGCGAGCACAGGAGCACGGTGACATCGGTGGTCTCGCGAATCGTGGCCACAAACGCCTGTACCTCGAGCTTTGACCGCGGATCGAGCCCCGTGGTCGGCTCATCGAGCAGCAGCAGCATCGGGGAGGTCAGAAGCGCCCGCGCGAGCGCGATCTTTTGCTGCATGCCGCGCGACAGGTCCTCCATCGGCTCGGTCGCGCGACTGACCGGGAAGCCGACTCGATCGAGAATCTCGGGAATCAGCGCGCGCGTCTGCCTGGGCGTGAGGCCGTAGAAACGGGCCGAGTAGCTGAGGTTTTCCATTGGTGACATACGTTTGAAGAACGACGCCTCGACCGACACGCGGTTGACCATCCGTTGCACCTGGCGGGGGTGGTCGAACACGTCGACGCCGAACACCTCAGCGGTTCCGCCGTCGTTCAGCAGCAGCGTCGAGAGCAGCCGTACCAATGTCGACTTACCCGAACCGTTCTGCCCCAGGATCGCGACGCATTCGCGCCGTTCGACGGTGAACGAGACCGCATCGAGCGCCACCGCCCAGCGTTTGGGTCCACGCCGTTTGGTGCCATCACGGCGGACGAACTTCTTCGTGAGTTGACGTACTTCGACTGCAACGGGAGCGGGCACGAAACCCTTCCTGGGAGTGACCATGTGGCCCAACCGATGCGCGCACGAGGCGGCGCAGGGCGGGCAATGCATGAGTTGGTGGCGGCGCGGCGGGCGCCGGCGTTCTCGGAGAAGACCGGCGCAATCGCCCACTCTAGCACCGAAATCAGCCAGATTCGGCGTGAATAAATGGTGCCTGGCACCATTTATTCACGGTCAGGCGTAGGCGATGACGCGGCGGGCCCCGTCGCCCGCGCGCATCTTGGCAAAGGCGTCGTTGATCTGGTCGAGCTCGATCCGCTCGCTCACCAGCCGGTCGATCGGGAGCTTCCCCGAGAGGTGCAGCCGCGCGAGTCGCGGAAAGTCGATCTCCGGCTGCGTAAATCCGTAGTTCGAGCCGAGCAGTCTGCGACTGCCGTCGGCGAAGCCGAACGCGTCGAACGTCGCGGTTGCGCCGTCGGGGGTGAGGCCAACCAGCACGCCGGTACCACCGCGGGGCACCAGCGCCATCGCCGACTCGATCGTCGCGACCAGCCCCAGGGCTTCGAACACGTAGTCAGGACCGCCTGGGCAGATGCCGGCGACCGCGGCCGCCATCCCATCGCCTGCCCGGACACCATGGGTGGCTCCGAGGTCGCGCGCCATCGCAAGCTTCTCGTCGCTGAGGTCGACCGCCACGATCGGATCGGCTCCGACCAGCGCGGCGCCCATCACGATCGAGAGTCCGACACCACCACAGCCAATCACCACAACGCCGGCCCCCGCCTCGACCTCGGCGGTGTTGGCCACCGCGCCGACGCCGGTCGCCACGGCACACCCGATCAACGCCCCCACGTCGGCAGGTAACTCGGCCGGCATGATCACCGCCGCCGACTCGGGAACCACCGACCGCTCGCCGAACGTGCCCACGCCGAGGTAGGAGAACACCGGCTCGCCGCCGGGACGCCTCAGCCGGGTGGTGCCGTCGGTCATGGAGTTGGTGAGCGAGCCGGAGCCCTCGCAGAGCCACGGTTTTCCTCGGTAACAGTGACGGCAGGTATTGCACGGCGCGAGCCACGACAGGGTCACCCGATCGCCCGGTTTCAGCGAGCTCACGCCGTCACCGACGGTGTCGACCTGCGCGAACCCCTCGTGGCCGAGCACGACCGGCGCCTGCACCGCCCAGTCGCCGTCGAGCACGTGCAGGTCAGACCGGCACACGCCGGAGGCCAGCATCGTCAGACCGACCTCCCCGGACTGCGGGCCGTCGATCTCGAGCTGTTCGACTGTCATGGGCCGTCCGGCCCCGGTGAACACCGCCGCGCGCATCGGCGAAAGCATACGCCGTTATTTCGAGTTGGCCCAAACGACGCGTCGAGTGGGATCGACCGCCGATCGCCGGCGCCGCACCCGGCGAATCACCACGACCACCGCCAGGGCAACCGCCGCCCAACCAAGCAAGACCAGCAGGTTCCACGGGATGATCACGACGTTCGCGGGAGAATCGAAGCTGAGCGCAGACGAGTCGTTGTAGAAGAGATGAGTCTGAAGGTGTGTCCAGCCGATGAACGGAGGATCGCTCCACGCCGCCTCCACGAACCGAACCGTGCCCGGCAGAATCGTGTAGTGAGGCGCCTTCACGTCGGTGCCCGAGCCGCCCGCGGCAATGCCTGAGCTGAACGTCGTTGAGCCCTTGAGGATGTTGAAGAAGGTGTTGCCGTGATTGATGACCGCGATCTGGGCGGTGACGGTCGGGTGAAACAGCGCATCCCACAGGTCACTGGGGGATCGCACCGAGGTCAGCGACTTCCAGTGAACATCGACCGAGCGCACCACCGCGGCTCCGCGAAATACGAGGCCACTGCCATCGGCGGCCGTGACTCCCGCCGCCATCAGCGAGGCGACGGCGGGCCGGTAGCGAACTCCTGCCCCCGTACTCACCGTCCGTGACCGGAAGATGACCGCCAACGTGTGCGTGCCGGGTGGGATGTGCTTCGGCACCTTGATGGTCACCCCGACACCCCGCGAGGTATGGGCCGGGACGCGCAGGAGGGTCGCCGAAAGGGTGGTCCACGGTGCCGCCGAGCCGGGCAATGTGCCCGGGGCGACGAAGTCGACGGTCGACTGGGCATCGATCGAGTAGTCCTGCGGAAACACGTCCAGCGAGACGGCCGCATCACCCTTGTTGTAGACGCGAATCACCGTGTGCGCAGTGCGGCCGGGCACGAGCCGCAGCTGAAGCTTTGAGGGGGCGACGCCGATGTTGACGGCCGTCCCCGGCTTGGCCGTTGCCGCGGAGGGCGCCAGCACGGCCGCGAATGCCAGTGCAATGAACGATGCTCGGAGAATCAGGGTGCGCATGTGTGGAACCTCACGGTGTCGTCGCGATGTAGGTGATGGTTGTCGAGTAGGCCGACGTGGACGCCGGATCGGGGAAGCCGATGGTGAGCCGGTAGTCGAGCGGCACGGCCACCCCGGCGGTCGCGGTGCCGGTGGCAATCGTGGTCGCCGTGGTGGTGAATGAGGTGAATGTGCTCCCACCCGATCGCCGCCACGCGAGGTCGGCCAGGGGGATCGTCTTGCCGGTGCCGTCACCGAACGGGCCCGATCCGTACGCGGCGAGCGTCCACGTCGCCGTCGCACCGACGGTGGCCGTGGTTGCCCCGACCAGCGTGACCGGGGATGACAGCGGGCTGACGGTGCCGAGGTTGACCGCGGTGGTTGAGAGCGACAGCGTCGCCACCGGAGCGGCCGACAGCGACAGATCGTCGAAGCTCGCCACCCCAGCGCCCACCAGCCGCACCCGGATCGAGACCGAGGTGGTCGTAGCCTGAGTGGTGAACGTGAAGGTGTTCAGGGTCCATGCCGAGTTCTGGAGGCTGTTCGAGAGGATCGTGGTGGTGCCACTGGGAGCCTCGATCGCCACCACCTGAGCTTGCGCAGCGGTCGAGAGGTTGGCGGTTCCGATCTCGGCCGAGAGCGTGTATGCCGTGGACGGCGAGACCGCGATCCCGGTCTGAGCGACGTACCCGTCGTAACTCGCCGACCCTGAATACAGCTGGAGCGACGCGCTGCCGGAACTGGGTGTGGCGACTCGGTCGGGCACCTCGCCGGGGCTACCCGCGGTCACCGTAAGAGCTCCCCATGAGGCCGGTGAGGTCGCGGTCATCTGGGGCTTTTGGAAGGTCATCATCTTTCCGGCGGTGGCGGTCGTGTTGGTGCTGTACATGCCGATGCCACCGCTCGGGTAGGTCGCATCGGTCGCGGTCAGGGTTGCGATCTGGGTTCCGGGCGCGCCGTTGGTACCCGCGTACGCCGTGCAGGTCAACGTCGAGCCGGTCGCGGTCGCGCGCAGCCACCCTGGTAGCCCGGCACTGACGGTCATGGCCGCGGTGCGCAGGACGGTGTCGGTGCCGGCCACCCGTTTGACGAGTTGCAGGCTGTTGCTCGTGACCGCGCAGCCATAGAAGTCGGAGGCGTCGCGATACCGGAACGCGATCCCACCCGAGAGCCCTGTCCGCAGGTCAACCGGCGTGCCCTGGAGCTGGAACGTCCCGTCGGTGTAGTCGGTGGATCCGGTGACCACAGCGACGTCGGAGCTGCGCGCCGCGCCGGTCGGTGTCATCGAGGCGCCCGAGACCGCCATGCCGCCGGCGGTGACCGTGTAGGGGGAGAGAGCGGAAAGCGAGTCGGAAAACATGGTGGACGCCGTCCCCTGAGTCTCGAAACCGGGGTTTTGGATGAGGTTTGTGGCCGCGAACGCGCTTGCTGGAGACAGCGCTGCGGCCGCCAGCAACATGCACGCCAAGGCGGTGATCCGCACGCGAAGGGTTGGCATCAACCATCCCGTTCGCAATCGGACGGGTGGTTCCTTCAAACCGGGTCGTTAACTCCGTCGGGGGCTCCCTGCCCGGAAGCCCCCGACGGATGCGCTCACCGCGTGGGTGGGCGCGCTGACCTGTGTTCAGGGATTACGGTGTGACGACCGTATAGGTCAGCGTGTCAGAGAACGGCGTGGCCGAAACCGGGTCGTTCCAGAGCAGCGACAACGCGTAGTTCACGTTGGTCGCGGTACCGGTCTGGGGGGTCGCGACAGTACCGAGGGCGATGTTCTGGTTCGCCGCCGACAGCTGCACGCCGGGGAGCGAGCCGGTCACCGTCAAGCGCGAATCAGGGATTACGGCAGCACCAGAGGTGAAATTGCCGGTGCCCTTGACCTGGAGGTGCCAGGGAGCGTTGGCGAACACGGTCGCGACGGTGGGGGTTGCCGACGTCGCAGTGCCCAGCGGATCAACGGTACCGAGGTCGATGGATGCCGGGGTCAGGGTCAGCTGGACGGCCGCCTGGTTGGTGAACTTGACGGTCTGGCTCGCCGTCGTCGCCGCGGAGGCCGGCGCGGCAGCGACGGCAACGGCGATAACAGCAACGCACGCAGCAATCGCAAAGCGTGCTCGGGACATTGGGTAACTCCTTCACTCAACAGGGACAAAAAGGCCGTCCGGTTTCGGTCGGCGAGGTTGAATGTCGGCGTCGCGGCCGAGGCGCCCATGACCCTTTTGGGGGATCTGCCCCGCGGCTAGGTAACCGGGATCGTGGCCATCGCCGGGCCATCTCCACCGGTATGCGGCGTCGCCACAAGCAACCGGCCGTGGGTATCCGCGGCGTCGATGATCGAGAGCTCCAGCGTGCGATCAGCCATGATGTCGATCTGCAAGAAGGCGCATGCGCCCGGGGTGAGGTTGGCGAACTGCAGCCACGACTTTTGCGACGTGTTCGACCGTCCGGCGGAGTGCACCGCAGGCGCCGTGGAACACAGGCCCATGACGACGCTCGTGAGACCGGCGTATCCCCCCGACGCTCCTTGCGGTTCCATCAGCTGGACGTTGTGATCGTGCCCCTGGAGGATCAATGAGGCGTGTGGGCCACTGCCGTCGTTGCGTCCCATGATCTCGTCGATGAGATTCTGCATCGTCGGGCAGTCGTGATGGTTTCCGTAGTAGCTCCAGCGCGGGTGGTGGGTGACAACCACGTTCGAGGTACCGCGAGACCACACCGAGCGAAGCCACGCGACCCGTGGGTCGCCGGACACCGATCCACCCCGCGCCGGCACCGGCCAACCAGGCGTATCGGCGAGGTAGAGCACAGCTCCGGAGTTGACGAGGATGAAGCGGATACCGGCGATGTCGACGAACTGGTCGGTCAGCGGGATCCCCGCCGATTTCGAGATCCAGCCACCGTCGGTTCGGGTCAGGGTGCCCTGCGCCTGGTTATAGGCCAGCCAGGCGCGAGCGTCGGGATATTTGCCGCCCGGGCCATTGGAATGGTTGCCCGGCGTCATCACCGTGCGCTTCGGCGAGATGTGCTCCTGATCGAAGAACTTGTCGTAGTGCAACACGGTCTTGGCAGTGCAGAACGGGGTGTACTCGTCGCCACCGATCACCAGCCAGCACGCCGAGTCCTTGCCCAACCGGCCGAAAGCCGCGTCGATTGCGGCCGCAACCCGGTCGCCTTTGCCGCCCTGCCCACCGGCGGCATCGGATGCGAACGCAACCCGCGCGACCGCTGCGGACACCTAGACCGCCTCGATCAAATGTGCCACCAGATCGCACTGGCGACGGTGGTCGGCCTCGGCGCCGTGGACACGGAGCGCGCGCAGCGCGTCAAGCGTCAAAACCACCGCCGGATAGAGCCCGAGCACACCAGCGGCCTCATCCCCCGGCTGCCCGTCGATCGTGCTTTCGATCAGCTGCGCGATTCCGGCGACCACATCTGCGTCCGCGTTTCCATCGGCGGCGTAGCGGCGAAGGCACTCCACCGTCTCCGCCCACGACGACGTGTGGTCGAGATATCCCCACAGATCCCGGGCGACGTCCGCTTCTTCGAACCCCGGCGCAGGCGGCTGGCGGTGCGTCTCGTCACCCAGCGCGCGTGCCATCCACGACCCGAACAGTGGCACCGCCACCAACACGCTGAAAAATCCACGCCGTCTCATCACACCCGCACCCCCGACCAGAGTTTGCACCTCGCCAAAATCAGGAGCCGGGGTAGAGCATACGCGACGATCTGCGCGGCCGAGTCGCACCAATCAGCACGACTCGGCCGCTCTGGTTCAGTGGATGTTCTGGAGCTTCCAGATCGCGGGATCCTCCTCGCCGAAGTGCCAGAAGCCCACGCTGATGCCGATCGAACGGGCGAGCGCTATCCGGGCGTTCAGCGACTTGGCGTTCTGATACCAGACGTCGTGACTCACGCCGCCATCGGTGTAGGAGAAGTGCGGCGAGAGCGTCGTCGCATCCCACGCCGGTGTGACTCCGAAGCGCTTGGCGAGGGCCATCACAGACGAGTACTCGAGTGCAACCGCCGGATGAGACTTGCCTCCTCCCGCCGGCCAGTCCATGCCGTACATCCCATCGCCGAGCACGAACTTCGACTTGTTCGGCTGGGTGTTGATGTAGTTGATGATTCCGCGTTCCCAGTTGATGTCGTCGATCGATCCCGGCGCCGACGTCGCCCAGTGCAGGCCCCAGCCCATCACGAACACGTAGTCCGCGTTGGCGGCCAGCGCCTGGTAGTTGTAGAACCCCGCGCGGCCGGTCGTCTGGTCGTAGTTGGTCGGAGCGACGCAGACTGAGAGCTTCTTGCCGTCGGCATGCATGTCGGCGGCAAGCGTCTGGATGAACAGCGAGAGGGCGTCACGATCGGTGGCCGCACCACTCTCGAAGTCGATGTTGAGGCCGTCGTAGTGGTTGGCGTTGACGATCGACATCAGCTGGGCGATGACCGCGGCGCGCCGCGTCGGATCAGTCAGAATCGCGTGCAACACGGTCGCCGACTGGCAGTTGATGCGAGGCAGCAGCTTGACCTTGCGGGCCTGCGCCCAGTCGGAGATCAGCTTGTCGTTGGTGCCGACGATCGAGTAGTTACTGAGGCAGTTGTAGTACGTCGGATAGACAACTCCGATACGGCGATAGTGGGACTCGAAATCGGCAAAGCTGCGATCGGTGCTCGCCAGCAGGAACCCCTGTGCGGTGCCGGTGGACGGCACCGGCGGAAGCGTGGCGGTCTTCACCCGCGGCGCTCCATTGCTGGTGATTCCGGCCGAGTCCACGGTGCGTACCGCGATCGTGTACCTGGTGGACGACCACAGGTTCTTGAGCGTGTACTGCCGCTGTTTGGTCTGTCCGACGACGGTACCGTTTCGCAGGATGCGATACGACGCCAACCGTCCATCGCCGCCCTTACCCTTCGGCCACTTCACCGCGATCTGGGTGGCCGTTCGCCGCGCGAGCACGAGCTTCTTGGGCGCAATCGGCTTGTGGTAGATCACGATCCGCGTGATCGCCGCCTTGCAGGGCGACATCACACCGGTCGACGATGACACCACCCTCACGGTGAACACGTATTTTCGCCGAGGCGTCACCTTGATCGCGATCTGGCGCCCGGCGGTCTGGCCGATCACGGTGCCGTTTCGCAGCACACGGTAGGCGGCTGCCGGTGGCCGCGTAGCGGGTGGTACCCAGCGCAGCACACCGGCGGCGTGGCCCGCCGCCCGCGACCACGCGAGCTTTGTGGGTGTCTTACCGGAGCAGGTTCCGGCCAACGCCAGCTGGGCGCCGTATGCACCCGTGACCACCGCCATCACCACGGCGGCCGCCATCACGGTTGCGAGTCTTCTCATTATTCCACCGTCACTGTCTTTGCAAGGTTGCGAGGCTGGTCGACGTTCAGGCCGCGCGCTTCGGCCACCTCGATGGCAAGAAGTTGCAGCGGCACCGCGGCCAGCACCGGCTGCAGATCGGGATGCACGGGAGGTAGCCAACACACCGCGTCCGCGTAATCGCGGACGCGGTGTTGGCCGGCGGATGCGACGACCAGTGTGGTCGCGCCGCGCGCCCGCGCTTCGGAGAGGTTCGAGAGCAACTTGTCCAACACGCTCGAATCGGTTGCGACGCACACCACCGGAGTTCCCTCCGAGAGCAGCGCCAGCGGTCCATGCTTCATCTCGCCGGCCGGATAGGCGTCGGCGGGGATGTAGGAGATCTCCTTCATCTTGAGTGCACCCTCACGCGCGACCGGGTAGGCGAGGTCGCGACCGAGATACATGAAGAGCTCACGATCGGCGTGACGGGCGGCGGCCGCGGCGACGGGCTCCGAGACGTCGGCGATCGTCTCGGTGACGAGCCCCGGCAGCCGGCACAGCTCGGCCTCGATCTGATCGAGGTCGGCCGTGGATCGTGCCCCCCTCGCGCGCGCCATGTAGAGGGCAAAGAGGGCGAACGCGACCACCTGGCTCGTGAACGTCTTGGTGGCAGCCACGCCAACCTCGAGCCCCGCGTGCGTGCGCAGTACCGCGTCAGCCTCCCGGGTTGCCTGGCTGAGGGCCGCGTTGGTGAGCGCGATGGTCGGCGCCCCCAGGTCGCGTGCAAGCCGTAGCGCGGCCACGGTGTCGCGGGTCTCGCCCGACTGGGTCACGCCGATCACGAGCTCGCCCGGATCGAGCAGCGGCGCCGAGCCGCACCACTCAGACGCGATTGCCGTGGTCGTCGGGATCCCGGCCCACCGCTGGAGCAGCAGGCTGCCGACCATCGCCGCGTTGTGGGATGTCCCGCAGCCCGTGATCGTGATTCTCGAAATCTGGGCGAGCTGGTCGGCATCCACGGCTCCGAAAACCGGGTTTCGGCCCACGTGGGCGGCAACAGTCCGCCGCAGCGCGTCGGGTTGCTCGGCGATCTCCTTACGCATGAATGAGCTGAAGTTGCCGCGCTCGGCGATCACCGCGTCGCGTTCGACGGTCTCGCTGGTGCGGCTGACCGGCACGCCGGTGCGAGTCGTGATCGTCAGCTCTCCTGCCCGCACCGTGACGATCTCGTCGTCACCGATGAACGCCACCTCGGTCATCTCGGCCGGCAGGGCTGCAATCGCGGATGCGACGAACGCCTCGCCATCGGCGCAGCCGATCACCATCGGGCAGTCCCGCCGAGATCCGACGAGCGTCTGGGGATCGTCGGCGCGGATCGCCATGAAGGCGAAGTGGCCGCGCAGAAGATCGGTGGTGAGCCGCACCGCGGCGGGCAGATCGACGCCGGCAAACCGGCAGCCCAGCAGGTGTGCGACCACCTCGGCGTCGGTCTCGGAGCTGAACCGGCAACCGCGGCGGACGAGCTCGTCGCGGAGCTGCTCGTAGTTTTCCACGATCCCGTTCAACACGATGTGAACCGAGCCGTCACAGCTGGT
Source organism: uncultured Actinomycetes bacterium (assembly GCA_963708725.1). Lineage (GTDB taxonomy): Bacteria > Actinomycetota > Thermoleophilia > Gaiellales > JAICJC01 > CAVPTL01. The sequence continues at coordinate 278,157 of CAVPTL010000008.1, forward strand.
GTGCGGGTGAGCGTTGGATGCGGTCACGTCGCCGTGGGTCGCCCAGCGGGTGTGGGCGATCCCGGCTCGCTCCAGTGCCGGCGCGGTTTGGGCGGCGGCGAGCGATGCCCGCAATGCGTCGAGGTTACCGACGGATCGCACCGAGCGGATCCCGGAGTCGTCGATCAGACTCACCCCGGCCGAGTCATACCCCCGGTACTCGAGCCGTGACAGCCCCTCGACCAGCAGCGGCTGAGCCTCCCGGTGACCGACATATCCGACGATTCCACACATGTACTTCCTCCAGCGGAGTTCGAGGTGATTCAGCCGGCTTGCGACGCAAGCAGCTGGGAGACAGTGACCATCTGATAGCCGCGCTTCCGCAGCTGGGCGATGATTTCTGGCAGAGCCTGGACGGTGGCCCAGCGGGGGCCGCCGCCGTCGTGCAGAACGACGATTGACCCGGGCTTTGCCTTGGCGAGCACCCGCTGGGCGATCGTCTCCGGGTCGTTGGTGCGAAAGTCGCTCGGATCGACCGACCACAGGGCCGTTCCGAGACCGAGCGACGCTGCGATCCGGGCGAACCGCGGGCGGTCGAGCCCGTACGGCGGCCGGGTCAGGCACGGTGTGATGGGCACCGCCGCCCGGATCGCAGATTGTGCCTTGGAGATGGATGAGCGTACGGCGGCCTTGTCGGCGGTATCGAGCGCCGTGCCGGTCCAGGTGCCATTCCCGATCTCATCGCCGGCGAGCACCATCCGCACCAGCAGCCGGTTCTCGCCGGTGAGCTGCGCGCCGTTGACGAAGAAGGTGGCGTTATCGCCGTGGGTTCGCAGCACGTCGAGCACCTGCGCGGTGTATGGCGAGGGGCCACCGTCGAAGGTGAGCGCGATCTGCTTCTTGCCCGTCGGCCCCGAAGACACGGGGATCGCCGACGTCGGTGCACAGCGGTACGCGGCGGCGGCCGCGACCAGCTCGGTGTTGGTGTAGCGCACGTCGAGTCCGCGCTGTTCATAGGTCGTACGCGCGAGCGTCATCGCGGCCCGCAGGCGGGTGATCAGCTGGGACCCACTCCAGTTCATCGCCTGCAGGCGGTGGAGGTGCATGACGTCGTCACCGGGAAGCGTGGGTCGCCAACCCGACTCGCCGTCCTGGTCGAACGCAAGCTGGAACCGCTGGCGCAGCACCTGATCGAGTGCCTTTGCGACTGCCGGCGGAGAGTTCTGCCCCCAATCGCCGTACGGGTAGGCAAACGCGATCGCGTGATCGGGAGAGTTCTGGTCGATCGCCGATTCGTCGGCGTCGAGGTCGGCTCCGATCCGCTGTTTGTACTCGGCGATCGTCTCGCCTGGGTCGAGCCGCACGAGGTCGGAGGTCGGCACGCCGTTGACGTCTTCGATGTGGTGCAGCTGGTCGGTGTGATTCGCGAGCTCCCAACGGCCGTTCGAGGCGTAGTTCGAGAGCGCGCTCCAGGTCGCGTAGTAGAAGCTGGCCTTGCCCGGATCGGCGCCGATCACGAACATCGTCGCCTTCATCCCGGTGGCCTTGAGAATCGGATCGGCCTGGATCATCGCGTCCTCGCGGCCGTCGTCGAACGTGATCAAGACGGGGCGCTTGGGGAGCAGTGAGGGGTTGGAGCTGTGCAGGTATTCGGCCAGCTGGGCGGTGGTGATGGCGTGATAGCCAGCCGCGCTCAGGGCCCGCATCTGGTAGGCAAAGTTGGTGCGACTGATCACGTACTTGGAGTCGGCGGTGTCGGTCGTGTCGCGACCGATCCCGTGGTAGACGAGCACCGGGACGCCGTACGTCGGGCGGCCGCGGTCGGCCAATGCCACCGTCAGCTGATTGGCCGGCAGCTGCGGGGTCGACGGAGCCCACAGGCTGTAGCGAGCCTTCAGGTACATCAGGTACCCGTCGGATGTGTGGGCCATGTAGAAGATGATCGGGATCGGTGTCAGCGCCAGGGTCAACACCCCGAGCACCGTCTGCCGAAACCATTTGCGGCGCTGCCGTTCTTCGGCGGTGCGGGTTCGCCGGCGCGGGAGAGCAAACGTCACGCCGCCACCTCAAACTCGCCGTCGGCAGGCCCCATGACCGTGATCTCGGCGGCACCCTCGTTGTGGCTGGAGGTGCGCGTGCCCCACTTGGTGTTTCGCAGCGTGATGACCGCGTAGTAGGTCTGCCACACCAGCACCACCATGTAGATCACGATGAAGGTGATGCCGTGGTACCAGATCGGGCTGCGCCGGCTGACCGCGTAGTAGAGCGAGTAGAGCAGCGCCATCACGTAGGCACCCATGATGTAGAACCACGGGTCGCCCGCCCCGAGGCTGCGCCAGTAGAGCGCGTGGAACACGACGATCGGAGCGACCCACGGGAAGATCACCGACATGTAGGTCATCGCCGCCGCCACAGGATGCTTGCGCCAGATGTAGCGCACGACGTACAGCGACTCGCGCAGCCAGCTCTTCTTCCATCGCAGCTGCTGAACCAGGAACGTGCGGATGTCGTGTGGGGCGATGGTGTGGCTGCGGGCGGTTGACTGAAACGTGACCCGGTGATTTCGGAGGATCATGTTCGTCAGCGCGCGGTCGTCGCCGTACGTTGCCTTGCGCCCCAGGAACTGCTGGTTCTCCCACCTGTCGATGATCTCGAGCAGCGCGGTACGGCGATACGCAGAGAAGCAGCCCGATGCGCAGGTGACCGCTCCGAAGATCGACTCGGAGCCCTTGATCACCCGGAACGCCACGTAGTAGCGGACCTGCTGCATCTTGGTGATCAGGTTTTGGCCCTTGTTCAGGACGTCGGCCGTGCCAACCACCGCTCCGACCCGATCGTCGCGGAAGTCGGCCATGATGTGATTGAGGCCTGACTGCTCGATCACCGAGTCCGAGTCGATAAAGACGCACACCTCGCCCGTCGATCGGCGGATGCCTTCGGCCATCGCCGCCCGCTTGCCACGGTTGTGTGAGAACTGGATGCACACCAGGCTCGGATGCCGCTTGCGGGCGTTCAACATTGCCTCCCATGTGCCGTCCGACGAGCCGTCGTCCACGGCGACGACCTCGAGCTGGCCGTCGGGATAGTCCGCGGCGTAGCAGGCATCGACAGTCTGGCCGATGCACGCCTCCTCGTTGAACGCGGGAATCACGATCGACGCCGATGGCCGGTGTCCCGTGTCAGGCGTTGGCCGGTAGAACGGGGCGAGGCAGAATCGGGTGAGCACGTACAGGGTGACCAGCACCGAATAGGTACCGAACACCGGATCGCTCAGCACCAGACCGATCGACAGGTCTTTCGCCATCCAGATCCAGTAGAGCAGCGCCGCACCGTAAAGGATGCAGATCACCTGGAGCAGACGTGAGATCACGTTGACCGTCTTTGATCCGCGCAGATGCGGATGCAGGCCCCCGGTGCTCTCGTCGATCACTTCGAAGGCGACCAGCTCGCCCCCCGGCGGCCCCGGCGGTTCGGGCTCCGGAGTGTCGGTCGTCGCCGGCTGCTCCGATCCCTCGGCGGAGACATCCCACGGCGACGGCTCGCTGGCCACGAGGCGGAGCTCCGGCTTGGCCGGCTCGGCCGGCTCCACCACCTTCATCTGCGGCGTCGCCGCCGTTCGCTCGGGCGCCGCTCCCGCAACCCGGCCCACCGGCTTGGTGCGATCCGCGGTGGGGGCGTGGGCGATGTCGGCGCTGATGCTCACGATGTCGAGCAACATTCCGGCGCTCGGGTGACGCTTTCGCATGTTCTTGATCACAGCCATCAAATGCTGACCACTCCGGCATCGACGGATCCGGCGACGTTTCGGGTGTCGACCACCACGGCTGCGGCGTCCCGCCACAGCGGCTTGGAGAGGAACTCGTCGTGGTGGGTCAGGATCACGACGCAATCGACGTCCGTGACGGCTTCCTCGGCCCACGGCTCCGACCGGTAGATGCGACCGCCGACCGCGACTGATCCGACGTGCGGGTCGCAGTAGCGAACGTCGCCACCGCGCGCGGCGAGCTCCACGAAGATCCTCATCGCGGGCGATTCCCGCAGGTCGGAGACGTTCGGCTTATACGCCACTCCCAGCAGCAGGATGCGCGCGCCCTGAACGGCACGACCACGATCGTTGAGCGCCTGCGCGACCCGACCGACGACGTGCTCCGGCATGCCGGTGTTGATCTCGTGGGCGACCTCGATCATGCGCGTCTGGTAGCCGTACTCCTTCAGCCGGTGGCTGATGAAGTGCGGGACGACCGGGATGCAGTCGCCGCCGAGACCCGGGCCGGGATAGTGGGCCATGAACCCGAACGGCTTGGTCGCCGCCGCATCAATGACCTCCCAGGCCGAGATGCCGAGCCGACCACACACCAGCGCGAGTTCGTTGGCCAGGGCGATGTTGACCTGACGGAACGTGTTCTCGTACAGCTTCACCATCTCGGCGACCGTGGGTGAGGACGCCTCCACCACGGTGTCGACGACCGTCTCGTACAGAAGGCGGGTGCGCCGCCGGCATTCCTCGGTGACACCCGAGACGATCTTCGGCGTCGAGCGCAACGTCCAGCCGGAGCGATTGGCGGGGTCGACGCGCTCGGGTGCATATCCGAGATAGAAGTCGACGCCAACCTGCCCGCCGGTCGCGCGTTCGAAGATCGGCACCAGCACCTGCATCGTGGTCTCGGGCACGGTGGTGGACTGGAGAACCACCAGCGCTCCGGGGCGGATGTGGGCGGCGGCCTTCTCCGCGGCGGCGACCACGAACGACAGATCCGGTGTTCGCGTCTTGGAGAGCGGCGTCGGCACGCAGATGGTCAAGGCCGTCATGTCGTGGACTCGCCCATACGCCTCTGCCGCGGTCAGATCCGGCAACTCGCGCAGAGAGTCGGAGCTGACGTCGGGCAGATAACTCTCCCGTTCGTTGACCGCAGCCACGCGTTTTGAGTTCGTATCGACGCCGCCGACTTCGAAGCCCGCCTCGGCAAATCCGACGGCGAGCGGAAGCCCGGCATAGCCGAGTCCGATGACTCCAATTAGCGCAGTACGTTCGCGAATCGAGGCGTCGTACACCTCGGCGCGGGTGAGATCGACGCGCGCCAGAGCGCGCGCCGGCAGAGCAAGTTCAGACATGCCGACCCCATTGGTTGACCCCATGACAAACACACGAGCCGAAGCGACCCCTCGCTTCGGGATATGCCCATGTCTCTCGGCGGAAGTCGACACCGACGTGATCCTCACCTAGGTGAATCGATGTCCCCTGCCAGAGGGATCTCCGTCTACGCATACCTCGGGATGGCCGGCGCGGGATCGCGCCCGATCCCGTTCAGAGCTTCAGGCGGCGCGACCCTCGCCGACCAGGAGGAACTCGATCGTCTCCACAAGGTCCGAGTTCTCACCGGCGCGGTCGACCGCGCCCCGTCCGTGAGCCTCCACCAGATCGGCGGCGAGGCGCAGTTCGGCAAGCCTCGCGGCGAAGCCCGCGGCGTCGGCAACGTCGTCGGCGTGGCCCTCGACCGCGACATCCACGGCGAACTTCGCGAGCCGGTCGGTGAGCCCCCGGACGCCGCGGATGGTGAGATACGGCCTGGGTGCATGGAGCCGTTGGTACAGGCAGTCGCCGAGGAAGAGCACGCGCTCGTCCGGCACGTACACGACACACGAGTCGGGAGCATGGTCGCCTCCGACATGCTCGATCACGGCGGTGATGCCGCCCAGGTCAACCGTGTGGCGATGCTCGTGGATGACGGTCGGAACGATGATCGCAAGCGCGCTGCGATCGGGAAGCTCGAGCTTCATCATGTCGCGGCAAAATCCGAGTTCGCGGCCGTCGGCGACTCGCGCGTCGAGCGCAGCATCCGACCAGTCGTAGCCAGACTGAATCTCAAGCTCCTCGGCGGACTCCCGGTATGCGATCACCGGCACGTTCACGGCCGCCGAGCCGAAGCTGTGATCCCAGTGCCAGTGGGTGAGCGCGATGGCGATGACCGGCGGCCGGCCGCGGCGCTCGAGTTCGGCCACGAACGACCCGAGATGATCCACCGACGCTCCGCCCTCGACCAGCAGCGTGTGGGACTCGCCGTGCACAGCCCCGAGCGCGGGCCGATCGGTGCGGTCATCCGGAGTGAACCGGTCGGCGTGCGCGGTGAGCGTCTCGAAACGGGCGGGAGCATCCATGCCGCTACGACTCTAGCGACCCCCTGGGTGGATTTGAGATGCGACACTGGAGACATGCGCATCGTCCGAATCCGGTGTTATCGCCAATGGCAGCCGTTCGTGGCGGGGACATACGCCACCTCGAGCGGCTCGGCCGCGGGATTCGATTCGCTGGTGGTTGCCGTCGATACCGATGACGGCGTGACCGGCTGGGGCGAGATGGCACCGCTCGGGACGTTCTATGACGCGGCCTTCAGCGCGGGCGCGCGGGCCGCGGCGGAGTTGCTGAGCGCGGCCTTGGTCGGGACCGATCCGCGCCAACCACGGCGAGTCACGCTCTCGCTCGACGGGGCGCTGCGCGGGCACGCGTATGCCAAATCCGCGTTCGATATGGCATGTTGGGACGCGTCGGCGCAGAGTTCGGGGCAGCCGTTGTGCGAAGCGCTCGGCGGTCGGTTTGGCGAACGCGTCGCCCTGTACCGCTCGATCGCGCCTGGTGGAGCCGACGAGATGGCGAGCACGGCACGCCAGTACGTCGAGGCGGGCTATCGCCGGCTTCAGGTCAAGGTCGGCGGCGACCCGTTGGAGGATGCCGAGCGGATTGCGGCGGTTCGCGACGCGGTCGGTGCCGGGGTCGTGCTGTTCGCCGACGCCAACGGCGGCTGGACGACCGGGCGGGCGTTGACGTTCCTGGAAGCCGCTCGCTCACAAAACTTCACCCTCGAACAGCCCTGCGCGACGCTCGAGGAGTGTGCCGCGGTTCGCCCTCACTGTCCACACCCGCTGGTGCTCGACGAGTCGATCGACTCGGTGGCCGCACTCTCATACGCCAGCTCGCGGCGAATCTGCGACGGGGTCACCGTCAAGATCGCGCGAGTCGGCGGCGTGACCCGAGCCGCACAAATCCGTGACCTGGCAGTCGAGCTCGGGTTGGAGGTCACCGTCGAGGACACCGGAGGGGCGAGCATCGATACCGCGGCGATGCTGCACCTCTCGTTGTCGACGCCGGAATCAGCGCGACTCCACACGGTGGATTTCAACGCCTGGGTCACGGTCGATAACGCCGACGGGATCCCCTCGACTACGGCCGGCGGTCTCGCTGCACCCGAAGGGCCAGGGTTGGGCATCGTCGTGCGTGAGGCCGCACTCGGCGACCCATTCCACGTCCAGGTCTGACCGGTGAATAAATGGTGCCTGGCACCATTTATTCACGGCACTAGTACATGGTTTGGGTCTTGGTGAACGAGCCGGCCGCGGGGTTGCCGGCAAGGTCGGTGATCGTCGCTGCCGGGACGTAGGTGACGGTCACGTTCTTGACGACGCCAAGGGCAGCGCAGCCGGTACCGGTGCACGGCCCGAAGATACGCGCGGTCAGGGCGTCTCCGGAGCTGTTCAGCACCAGCAGCGATGACGCCCACGAGGCAGTCGATCCGTCCAGCGTGAGGTACCCGCCGCTACCGAGGTCGAGGGGGCCGCTCATGAAACCCGGAATCGTCGCCGTCTGATCCCCCACCCCGATCGGATCGGTGATCGTGTAGGCGGTCGTGGTTGGGATCGAACTCTTGAGTAGCTGCTCGCTCCACTCCGAAGTCAGCTCGTCGCACGGCTCCGCAAGGCCGGCCGTCGACAGGAGGCCGGCACAGGCAACGCCGGTGTTGTGCTGGTGGCGGAACCCGACCGGCACGGGACTTGCCCCGTCGGTCGGTGCGGTTGCGGCGAAGCTGGAGTGGTTGCCCGCCGCGTCCTGAATCCCGTTCGAAGCTTGCAGCGCAACCTTGAACAGGCTGACCGCCGTGTCGGGATCGTCTGTCCATCCCGCGATGTTGAGGGTCGCGGTCGTGCCACTCACCGACACGGACTGAAGCGAGCCACCGCTGGGCACGTCGGTCAGGACCCAGCCGCCGGTGCACGGCGCGGCGCACGCAGCGAGCTGCTCGTTGAAGCTCACCTGCACGGTATCCACAAATCCGTCGTGATCCACGTCGAGCATCCGCAGCCCGGTCATCGCGGGTGGCGTGATGTCGGTCGATCCTCCGGTGACGACGCTCACCGACGTCACCGACGAATCGTCATTCGAAAGCGGATCGACGGCGGATCCACTCACCGACGCCGTATTGGTCAACGTCTGCGGTGAGCTCGGAGCGAGCAGCGGAATCGTGATCGTGGCGGCGTCGCCCGACGCCATCGTGCCGAGGCTGCAGGTGATGGTGGCGGTTCCCGAACATGTGCCCCGCGTCGAGGTCACCGCACCGGCGGCCGTGGCTGCGCCAGGCAGCGTGTCGGTGAGTGTCGCGACTGTTGGGTTTGGACCGTGATTGGTGACGGTGAGCGAGATCGAGAAGCCCGTACCGACGGTGATCTTGGTCGGAATCGATGTGGTGACGCCGAGGTCGGCGCCGCCTGCGCTCGCAACCGCACTGGTTGCCGTCGCCGAGTTGTTGGCAGAGTTGGCGTCAACCGTGGACGCTGAAACCGACGGCCGTGTTCGTGATCGATCCGGAGCTGTTGGGCGTGGTCACGATCGTGAGCGACGCGCCTGCGGTGGTGACTGCTCCGAGGTTGCACGTGACGGTGTGGGTCGCACTGGCAAATGTGCACCCGGTCGCGCTCACGAAGTCGAGCGTCGTGGGCAGGACGTCGGTCACGACGGCGTTCAGCGCCGTATCAGGACCCGCGTTGGTCACGGTCGCCGTGTAGGTGACGTTCTGGCCGAGAGTCGGGCTGGCCGGGGTAGCCGCCAGCGTGATTCCGAGGTCGGCGGTGGTCGGCGCCGCCGCATCGGTGAACTGCGCGAAGTTCGTCTGTTTGACGTCCTCCACGCGGGTGAAGTCGCCGCCGACATAGAGCTTGTTGGGGCTGTACCCGTCGATCGCGAATACCCCCAGGAATCCCGCGGTGACCTGGGGTAGCCAGGTCTTGTCCAGCGTGCCCGTGGCGGGATCGGCACGCACGAGCTGCGCAACCACCGTGCCGTCATACTTCATGAAGTGGCCGCCGAAGTACGGCGTGCCGTTGAGGACGTCGACCGCCTGGACATTGCCGTCGGTCTTCTTCTCCCAGACCTTGGCGCCGGTCGCGAGGTTCACGGCGAGCGCCTTGCCACCCCCGCCACCGCCCGCGGCGTAGAGGTTCGTCCCGGCGGCGAGGTCGAGCACCGGGTAGGTCGGGTGGTAGACACCGGCGATGGTCGCCCCGGTCGTCGGACTGATCGCGGTCAGTTTCCCCTGGGGCGTGCCGTTGACGTTGGTGAAGTTGCCCGCGATGTAGAGGCGGCTCGAGGTGACTGCAAAGTCACGCACAAGATCGTCGGCAGACGCCGTGAATCCCGGTGAGGCTGCGCCGGTGACCGGACTGAGCGCGGCGATATGCGCCGCCGGCGTGGTGCCGAGCGTGGTGAACGCGCCGCCGATGTACACATGGTCGGAGGTCACCGCGATCGCCCGAACCACGTTGTTGGGCCAGGCGAACGGCTTCCACGCCATCAACGCACCCGTGGTGGTGTCGAACACCGCGATCCGCTTGACGGTCGCACCTCCGACGGTGGTGAAGTTCCCCACTGCATACAGACGAGATCCGTCGGGAGATTGGGCAAGGCCGAACACTTCCCCGTTGACCGCAGGCGCGAACGACGTCGGAAGTCCGGTGGTCGCATCGATCCCTGCAAGATTCGTGACGGCCACGGTCGCTGTGCTGTTCGGATCCTGCAGACTCGAAAACGTGCCCCCGAGGTAGATGGTGTTGCCAACCCGAAGCACCGCATCGACCTTGCCGTTCGTCCCCCAGGTCGTGTCCGGCGTAACAGGTAAAGCAGCTGAGGCCGACGAGATTCCGGCGATCAGTACGCTCGCTGTAATCAGCACGAGTGCAAGGACACGGCGGGCGAGAAGCGGCATGCGGGTACTCCAGGGGTCGGTTATGCGGAAAGGACACGACTCCGCACGTTCGTAACAGTGTATGCGGCGGATTACAAACGAGCAAACTCGCCCGGCAGGGCCCGCAAGCGCGTTAGGGATCTCTGCGCGGCAGGCTCAGAATGGCCCGTGCGGCTCGTAGCTGCCGCGACGGGCGCCCACGGCCACGAAGGTCATGCCGTCGGGCCCGGCGACCGGTCGGCGGGTGGTCTCGGGATCGAGCCGGAGAAACGTGCCAACGTCGGCGGCGACGTACTCCCCGTCGATCGTCCAGCCACCGGCTCCCGCGACCACGACGACGACCTCCTCCTGCCCGGAACCCGCCTCGTCGTGCTCATATCCCTCGGCGTTCGGACCCAGCTCGAACCAGTTGACGCCGAACGCCTCGACGCCAAGCGCGCGCCGCATGAATCGCACCGCACCGCCAGGCCCCGAGCCTTCGACGTCTGCGATCCGAGCGACCGTGTACCCCATGGCCCGAGTCATAGCAGACGAGCCGCCCCTCACCCGGCCGCGCGGCCCAGGTGTGAGAGGATGATGTCCTCGTGGCCTGCGCCTGGTGCTCACATCATGGATCGCACCCTCCTGCCGGTCAGGTGACGACCCCGACGGGCATTCACCGCTGCCGGCGATGCGCAACGTGTAGTCACGAAGCGACCGATGAAGTGCATCGTGAGGCACAGCGGCTCGCGGACACCGACATGGTCACCGGCGCCGCGCTGCTCGTCGAGAGCGGCTATCTCCAGACGGCCGACGGTCGCTGGCAGCTACCGGTATGGGGCCCCGACGAGCGTTTGAACTCACTCAACGCACTCACCGTGGTACTCCTCAACCGCCAGTGGGAGAGCGCCGGCGGCGGTAGTTACAACTAGGCCGCCCAACTTTCACTGAACCATCCGGTCAAAATTATTCGTCTGCAGAGGGCTGGCGAACCGGTCAAGTTGACTGTAGGGTGGAGTCGTTCGTGGCGTCGCAACGGGAGGGGCGATGAAACGTCGAGGGTTTATTGCTGGGCTGGTGACGTTACCCCTGGTCGGTGGCGTCATCGGAAGGGCACTGGGAGAGCCGAGCGCGGCCGCTGCATCCGTAACGGTCGAGCAAGAGGCCGAGCTCGTTCTATGGGAGTACCTCGACCACTGTTCGTCGTGGAGGGAAACCGTGGAACGGCTGCGCGACTACGTCGCCGACGGGCACCCCGACCAGGAGGCGTTCACCGCCGTGGCCAACGCCATCGAGCGCCACGCCGAGCGCCACGGAGATGAGCCCGAGGGTCTGTTGGGTCTCTACCCGGCGGTCGCACTGATGCTTTCGAGCCTCTATCACTTGCGCCGCTACGGCTCGCATCATGACCACAAAGAACAGGTCAAGTTGATCTGCGAGCTGACGGAGGAGATGTAAGTGGCTACCGCAGTTGCACGGGTCGCCTACGCGGGGGATTGCGGCGGCGCTGGTTCGTCGAAGGCGCCCAAGGTCGCGGCGGCCATCAACGCAGCCTTCGGACGGTTCTCGAATCCCGCCGCCACGTACTTCATCATCGGCGGTGACGAATACTCATGGTGCTCGACTGCGACCATGAAACATTACGACACGTTCTTGACGAAGCCGAACATCTCGCCTGCGCGTACCGTCATGACCCCCGGCAACCACACCAATGGACCGGGAGGCTCGTCGAATGAACCCGACGTCGCCGCGTGGCTGAGCTACAACGCCGCCAAGGGCACCCTGTCGCGCACCACCGGCGGGTGGATCAACCAGAAGAACGGCGTTCCCCTGACCGATCAGTACATCGACATCGGCGGGGTCAGGTTCATCATCATCAACTCCGGAGCCGTCAAGGACGGGTCGGGCGGCTGGCCGGTGCCACCCAGCGGCGGGTCGGTCGCCGGCAACGCGCGGGTCAGCTGGTTGCGGTCAGTGTGGGCACCCGGGACATCGAATGTGGTGATTACTCATCACCCCCGGTGGGCCTATTACGGCGGCCCGTTCGATTGCAAAGGAATGCAGAACCTGATCGATGAGATCGTGGGCAAGAACGATTCGTCAGGCCCTCATTCACGCCTGATCATCCAGGGTCACTCCCACAACATGCAGCTGATGAAACCTCAGCTCGCAAGCGGCACATACGGCGGGTTGATCAGCGCGGTGATCGGGTTGTGCTCAACCGCGCCGGTAACACGCACTGCGGGGTCGAGCAACACGTCGCAAAAGTCATGGTTGCAGTTCGCCAACCTGACAGCCGGAGGCTCAGGGTTTCTTCAGATCGACGTCATGAGCGACAAGTCGCTTCAGCTCTCCGTGATCGATGCCTCGGACACGTCCGGGAAGCTGATGACGAACACGCCGAGCACCGGGGTCACCGGGGCGGCGACGCTCACGGTCACGAACACCTGAGGCAGGATCAGCGGGCGGGGTCGCGCACGAGTTCCATGGTGGAGCAGTGCACGCCCCCGCCGCCCTTCTGGATCTCGTCGTAGGCGACGGCGACGACTTCGACCCCGCGCCGCTCCAGGGCCTCACGGGCGCGCGGGTAGCCGTCGCACATGATCACCTTGCCGGGTCGCACCGCCAGTGAGTTGATCGCCCACTCTTCGCCCGCAGGGCACGGGATCGCCTCGATACCCTCGGCGGCGAGCCGATCGAGGAACCAGTACGGAAGCCCCGCTGCGTCGACCAGGGCTTTGTCGACGTCCACCATGCCGATGTGCCCGTCGATATGGATCGACCATCCCGGCAGCGGAAATACCAGCAGCTCGATGCCGAGCACATCGAGCACCTCGCGCAGCTGTCGGGCGCCCTCGGGGTTACACCGAAACGATGTGCCGTACGCGGCCAGCCGCGGAGTCAGCTTCACAAAGCTTCCGCCCTCGAGCAGGCCCGCGCCATGAATCGTCCGCAGGATTGGCATCCCGAGCTCGGCCACCGCCTGGGTCACCGCGCGCTCCTCGCCGCGGCGCATGGCCGGTGCCATGCGGCCGATGATCGCCCCGCCCGGGACGGTGCAGAGCGGATCGCGCGTATACACCGGACGGGAAAGGTGCGGGGCGGCGGACTCCTGAATCACAACGACATCGACGCCCTCGGCCTCGAGCGCCGAGCGTAACCCCGCGTGCTGCGACTGGATCAACTCCAGGTCCGGGGCCTCGCGCGACTCCCAATACCAGCCGCCGTCGGGATCGACCAGCGCCTGGGCTCGCTCGTCCCAGCAGTCGGTGCGCACTCGCGCAAACTCGTCACCGGGAACGCGCATCAACACCTGCCGCAGCGGGCCGACCTCGTCGACGGCGCCCCAGCGGCGACCCCACACCAGCTCCTGCTGGGCGTCGGTCTCAAACGCGGGCTCGGCCTCGGCGGGGCAGAGCGATACCCCAAATCCGACCGGGTAGGCGTAGTCATCCATCGCGATGTGACACTACCTGGACTCGACCGGCTCGCGCTGGACCTACACGGTAGACTTGCGACCGAGCGATGCCCGATCTTCCGGTGACAGGCCACTGCCTCTGCGGACAGGTGCGCTTCGAGATTTCGGAGCCGTTCGTCAGCGCCGTCTACTGCCACTGCACACGCTGCCAGCGACGCAGCGGGACGGCCGCGGCAGCCAGCGCTCGGGTGGTTCCAGGCGCTCTCCACATCCTCGCCGGCGCCGATCTGGTGCGTTGCTACGAGCCTGAGGACGGGTTCGCCAAATGCTTTTGCTCCACCTGTGGCTCGGCGCTTTGGAGTCAGAATCCCAGTCGTCCAGGCTCACAGGCGGTGCGGCTCGGCACCATCGACGGCGACCCTGGAATCAGACCGGACGCCCGCCAGTTCGTCGCCTACGCCGCCGTGTGGGAGCCGCTGCCCGATGACGGACTGCCCCAGTATCCCGAGCGTCGCCCAGCCCAGGACTGACGGGTGGCGGCGCGCACGACTCCGCCGTTTCGCGCCGACCACGTCGGAAGCCTCCTACGTCCCCCGGCGTTGCTTCGTGCCCGCGAGGAGTTCGCGGCCGGCCGGCTCGCGCCGCAAGAGCTGCGGGCCATCGAAAACGACGCGATCGGCGACGTGATCCACATGCAGGAACAGGTCGGCCTTCAGTCGGCGACCGACGGCGAGTTTCGCCGTGCCGCATGGCACATGGACTTCATCTATCAACTCGGCGGGATCACGAAGGCTCCGGGCGACCTCAAGGTCGAGTTCAGAAACACCGAGGGCACGATCGACTTCACGCCTGCGGCGATGCAGGTCTCCGGCCGGATCGGAATCGACGAGACGATCTTTGCCGACGCGTTCACGTTTGTGCGCGATACCGTGAAGACCGCCACGCCGAAGCTGACCATCCCCTCACCGAGCATGGTGCACTACCGCGGGGGGCGGGCGGCGATCGACCCCGCGGTGTATCCCGAGATGGATGGGTTCTGGGCCGACCTGACCGCCGCCTACGCCGATGAGGTGTCGCGACTCGGAGCGCTGGGTTGCAGGTATCTGCAGTTCGACGACACCAGTCTGGCCTACCTCAATGATCCCAAGCAGCGCGAGTACGTCGCGGGCATCGGCGGCGACCCCGAGCACCAGCACCTCGAATACATCCGCCACATCAACGAGGCGCTCGCGACCAGGCCGGAGGGCATGGCGATCACCACCCACATGTGCCGCGGCAACTTCAGGTCGTCATGGGCGGCGGAAGGCGATTACGAGTTCGTGGCCGAGGCGTTGTTCAACGAGCTGGCGGTCGATGGCTTCTTCCTGGAATACGACGACGCGCGATCGGGCGGCTTCGAACCGCTGCGCTTTGTCCCCCCGGGCAAGCTGGTGGTACTCGGCCTGGTGACCACCAAACGTGGAGAGCTGGAGCAGAAGGACCAGCTCAAGCGCAGGATCGAGGAGGCGAGTCGCCACGTCGCGATCGAACAACTGTGTCTCTCCCCCCAGTGCGGATTCTCGTCGACCGTCGAGGGAAACGTGCTGACCTACGACGACGAGGTCGCAAAGCTGCGGCTGATCGTCGAGGTCGCCCGCGAGGTCTGGGGCTAGCGCCCGAGCGTCAGAGACCAGCGTTGGTGATGCGCTTGTCCTGCACGTTGGCAAGCGCCATCACGCCTTTCAGCGTGACATGCTTATCGATCACCAGCACGAGGTTGAGCGTCGCGCCGTGCTGCCACTTGAAGGCGTAGGCCGGGATCGTGTGGCCCTCCTGCGGAACCTTGATCTTGACCAGGAGCGGATTGGTGCCCGGAGCGTTGGCCGGCACCGCGACCCGCGTGGTATTCGGTCCCGAGGTGAACTGCTTGACGCTCATGGGATCGTTGCCGACGGTGGTCGCCGAAGCCTCGTCCTTGTAGACGAGCGTGGTGGTGCTGATCGCACCCTTCGAGGCATTGGCAAAGAGTGCGGTGTACCCACCCTTGTATCCCGCCTTGTCCGCTCGCCTGGCGGCCGGTCCGTCGGTCTTGATCTCCGCGGCCAGCGAAATCTTCTTGGTGTCTTTGGCCACGGGGATGTAGCCGTAACCGACATCCTGGAGGTGCAGGACGAGGTTCGCGGGCTTCGCGCTCGTCATGGGCGCCTGCGTCGTCTCCGGCACCGAAGCACCCGCCGATGAACCCGCGGAGGTCGCCGACGAGCTGCCGCAGGCGGCGACCATCGGGACGAGGGCGAGCAGGGCGATGAGTGACCGGGAGCGAGACATCGGTTTTGCCATCGGCCAGGCCCCGCCTGGGCTTGAGTAGCATTTGATGTGACATGACCGACCTCAACGACGTCCGTGCGGCCCGCGATCGAATCGCCCCGTATCTGCGGCCGACACCGCTCTATCCGTACCCGGCGCTCAGCGAGCTGGTCGGCGCCGAGGTGTTCGTCAAGCACGAGAACCACCAGCCGGTCGGCGCTTTCAAGGTGCGCGGCGGCGTCAACCTGGTTGCGCAGCTGAGCGATGACGAGCGCGAACGGGGCCTGGTCACTGCGTCGACCGGCAACCACGGCCAGTCGATTGCCTACGCCGCGCGGCTCTTCGGCGCGCAGGCGACCGTGGCGGTGCCCGAGGGCGCCAACCCGGTGAAGGTGGCGTCGATGCAGGCGCTCGGTGCGGAGGTCGTGTTCCAGGGTCACGACTTCGACGACGCCCGAGTCTGGTGCGAGGCCACCGCACGCGCCGACGGTCGCCGCTACGTGCACTCCGCCAACGAGCCGGCATTGATCGCCGGGGTGGGAACGGTCACGCTCGAGATGCTCGAGTCAGAGCCCGAGCTGGACGTCATCATCGTGCCGATCGGGGGCGGCAGCCAAGCCGCCGGAGCGTGCATCACCGCCAAGGCTCTACGACCGTCGATCGAGGTGATCGGCGTCCAGTCCGACGCCGCACCGGCGGCCTATCGATCGTGGAAAGAGGGACGGCTGGTCGACGCCACGACCACGACCTTCGCCGAGGGCCTCGCGACCCGCACCGCATTCGAGCTGCCCCAGCAGATCCTGCGCGATCAGCTGGATGACTTCGTGCTGGTATCCGACGACGATATGCGTCGCGCCATGGTGGCCATGGTCGACTGCACACGAAACCTGGCGGAGGCGGCCGGGGCGGCATCGCTCGCCGCGGCGCTCAGCATGCCCGATCGACTCGCCGGCAGGCGCGTCGGGGTGATCTGCAGCGGTGGAAACGTTTCGTCGCAGCAGCTGACCGACGTACTGGAGTTCGCCGCCCGCCAGCAGTGAGGTGAATAACGGTGCCTGGCACCGTTATTCACGGCTCGTCTGATTGGGGGATTGTGCCGATAGATCTTGGGTGTGGCTCCGACGACAGGCCGGTGCGGATATACCCGCGCGTGCGGGAGAAGACGTCCTGGTCCGAATCGCACTGGCGCTGGCCGAGTCGACCACAGTCGAGGGCGCACTCGATACCCTCGCGCGTGAGCTGACCAGCACCGTCGCCCGCGCATCCGAGTGCACGATCTCGACCTGGGATCCCGTCGGCGACCAGCTGGTCACGGCCGCCGTCGCCTATGCCGAGCAGTGGCCCGAGGAGGAGGAGCGCGGAAAGCGCTATCCGCTCGACGACTATCCAGGGCTTCGCGACCTCCTGCACCAACGCACCGGTTATGTGCAATACCGAGCGTCCGATGACGGGCTTCCCCGGCGCGTCCAGACACAGCTCGCCGAGTGGAAGTGGCAGACCTGGGTCGCGTTCCCACTCGTCGTCGGTGGTGACGCGGTCGGCATAATCGAAGTTGTCGACTATCGGTCGACCGCCCCGTGGACCCCGGTTGACGTGCGATTTTGCCAGGCCCTGGCGACGCTCGCCGCCGTGTCGGTGAGAAACGCGCAGCTGGTCTCCGAGCTCCGCGAACTCGCTGACCGCGATCCTCTGACCGGGCTCCTCAACCACCGCGCCTTCTACGAGGCGCTCGAGTTGAAGCACGCCCGATGCCTCGAAGCCGGGGAGCAGCTCGCGGTGCTGGTCGCCGACATCGACGATTTCAAGGCCCACAACGACGAGTACGGCCACCTCCACGGCGACGAGTCGCTGCGCCGGGTCGCACGCGCGCTGATCCAGCTGACCCGAAGCGGCGACATCGCCGGGCGCATCGGGGGAGACGAGTTTGCACTGGCTCTGCCGAACACGAGCGGCGCCGATATCGAGGCGATCGCCCAACGGCTGATAACCGGCCTTCAGGATACCGCCGGCCTCTCGGCATCGGTGGGCGTCACGCTCAACCCGACCAGCAGTCAGTCGTTCCTCGACATCGTCGAGCTCGCTGACGACGCGCTTCGCGTCGCCAAGCGTTCCGGCAAACGCGGAGTCCGGATCGCCGACGCAGCCTGAGGTAACGTTGTGTCGATGGACGTCCTCCATCTCGACAACGCCCCGGCGACGCTCGAGTTGGTGGCCGACCCGCTGGCCGCGGCGGGCTCCGAGGGTGAGCTTGCGTTCGGATTGCTCGAGCGGCTTGTGTCCGAACCCGACGCCTACGGCGCCGAGGTCACGCTGCTGGTCGGGATGTCTCGAAACCATCCAACGGCGCTGGTCATGATGACCGGCCCACATCCCGCGCTGATCGCAGGCTTTCACGATCCCGACACCGTCGACTACGGCGCACTTGTCAACGCGATGCGCGGTGGGCATGCGCTTCCCAGCGGAGTCAACGGCGCGCGCCGATGGAGTGAGCCGTTTGCGCAGGCGTGGGCTGACAGTGGGGGAGCGACCACTCGGGTGTACCGAGACACCCTGGCCTACGAGCTGCGGACCGTGCGTCCGCCGCGGCCGCCGCTCGGCAACTACCGGCTCGCCACACCCGACGACAACGACCTGCTCGAAAGCTGGGTGATCGCGTTTGGTGAGGACATCGCCGAGCGTCAAAGCCCCGCGATCGCTGCCAGCACCGTCGGGCGGCTGGTGCCGGCTGGAGACCTGGCGGTGTGGGAGCGCGACGGGGCGGCCGTCTCGATGGCAGCGATCACCCGACGCACGCCGTGGTCGTCATGCGTCGCGCTCGTGTACACCCCCGCCGGCTCGCGCGGCAACGGCTACGCCAGCGCCCTGGTCGCTGAGCTGTCACAACGCGAGCTGAACGCCGGCAAACGCTGGTGCTCGCTTTTCACCGACGCGGCAAATCCGACGTCGAACCACATCTACACCGAGATCGGGTACGAGCTCAAGAGCGAGTTCCGCCACTTCGCACTCACGTTCTGACGCTCTACAGCTCCGCGGCCAGGTCTGTGATGATCGACGCTGCCGCACCCGGGCGGGCGTGCCGATAGCCGGTTCCCGCCCAGAGGTGGAAGCGGTCGGGATCGCCGGCCGCCGCCGCAGCTTTTCGAAGGGGGCTGGTGAGATGGTGAAGCGCCGGATAGCCGAGCGGGGCATCGCTCTCGTGGCGATCGATGAACTCGTTTCGCAACCCCCGCGCCGGCCGACCGGTGAAGGCGCGGGTGACGACGCTCTCGCGAGCGGTCGGCGCGGTCAAGGCCGCGCGGTGAACAGCGGCGGTACCGCTCTCGTCGGCAAGCAGCAGAGCGGTGCCGAGCACGACGGCCGCGGCACCGGCGCGCAGCGCGGCGGCGGCATCCTTTGGCGTGGCGATACCGCCGGCGGCAAACAGGGGCTGGTCAGTCGTTGATCGCACCCGGCCGATCAACTCGCCGAGCGGTACCGCCGGCACCGGCCGACCCGGTGTCAGCGTGGCCGAGTGGCCGCCGGCCGACGCTGCCTGAACCACGAGTGCGTCGACCCCGGTGTCGAGCGCCGCACGGGCTTCGTTCGGCGAGGTCACGGTCTGCACGACCAGGCTTCCCCGCTTGCGCAGCGCCGCAACGACGGCGCGATCGGGGATGCCGAAGGTAAAGCTCACCACCGGCACCGAGTCGGCGAGCAGCAGGCCGAGCTTGTCCTCCCAGCCGTCGTCGTCCTCGACCGGCTCGCCACCGGCGAGCTCGAGCCCGTACCGATCGGCCTCGGATTGGATCGAGCGGGAATAGCGCCGAAACGCGGCGCGGTCGACCGGAACCGGGTTGGGAGCAAACAGGTTCACACCAAACGGCACCTGCGCCGCCCGCACCTGCGCGATCTGGTCTGCAAGTCCTGCGGGCGACTGATATCCGCCGGCCAGGAATCCGATCGCACCCGCTTCGCCCGTGGCGATGACCAGCGCCGGAGCGCTCGCGCCCCCGGCCAGGGGAGCGGCGATCACGGGCAGCGACACGTTGAGGCTCGCCAGGATCCCAGCCTCACGACTCACCGCTCGAGGAGCTCCCTCAGTGCGTCGCTGTCTTGCACCGCGAACACCTCTTCGTCGCTGTTGAAGTAGGCGTAGACGTCGCCGCGGTCGCGCCACTCGCCGATCCGCCTTGCCCATGCCTTGAGCTCACTCTTCGAATACCGCTCATCCACGCCGGCCTTGCCGTGGTTCAAGCGGAGGTATGTCCAGTCGGTCGTCCACTCGTGGGTCTGGAAGTCACGGTCGGGATGATCGCCGATCACGAGCGCCACACCGGCGGTGCGCATCGCATCCATCACCGGCTCGCAGAACCACGACGGATGACGAAACTCGATCGCGTGGCGATGGCCGCCGGGGAACCGTTTCAGCGCGTCTGCGAGCCGCTCGTCGTCGCGCTTGAACGCGGGCGGCAGCTGCCACAGAAGCGGGCCAAGCTTCCCGGCGTCAACGATCGGAGCAAGCCGTTCGAGCATCGTGAAATCGCCCGACTTGGGGGGAGCCAGCCGCTTGATATGGGTCAGGTAGCGGCCGACCTTGACCGCGAACAGAAAGCCCTCGGGTGTCTGCTCAGCCCACGTCTTGACCGTGCTCTCGAGCGGCAGCCGGTAGAACGTCGAGTTCACCTCCACCGTCGAGAACCGCTCCGCGTAGCGGGTGAGCCACAGCCGTTGCGGCGCGCCGTCGTAGACCGGCTGCTTCCACTGCTTGTAGTTCCAGCCGGCGCATCCGATCCTCACCTGTCCACGATGGCTCGTTCCCACACAGGGGTTGTACCTTGACTCGGCGGTCGACGGGCAACTATCGTCGCGAGATGGGCCGAAACGTGATCTGCATTTCCCGCGAGTTTGGCGCCGCCGGCGAGGAGGTTGGTGTGCTGGCCGCGCGGGAGCTCGGCTTCCGCTGCCTCGACGGAGAGATCCTGGCTCGGGCCGCCGAGAAAGGCGCGCTCGACGCCGGAACGGTCGCCGACGCCGAGCAGCGCCGATCGATCGCGCGCCGGCTGCTCGACGCCATCGGAAAGGGTGCGGCAATCGCGCCGGAGGCCTACGCCCACATGCCTCCGCAGGAGATCGAGATCGGCAGCCGGCAGGACGAGGTGCGAAGCCTCATCCGCCAGGCGATCGACGACTTCGCCGACGACGGCTACGCGGTGATCGTCGCCCACGCAGCATCGCATGCGCTGGCCGGCCGGGCCGGCGTGCTGCGGGTGCTGATCACGGGTTCTCCGGCTTCCCGGGCCGCCCGCATCCGGGGCGACTCGACGGCAAGTGACGATGCCCTACTGCGACAGATCCACGACTCCGATCGTGCCCGCGCGGCCTATCTGTCGGAGTTCTACGGTGTCAAGGACGAGCAGGCGATCCACTATGACCTGGTCGTCAACACCGACGTGCTGTCGGCGCAAGACGCCGCCGAGATCGTGGTTCGCGCCGCCCAGCTCTAGCGCGACTACTCGCTCGCCCACCTCGCCTCGGTCTGCGCTTGGTATGCGGCGATGGCGGACTCGAGCGTGGGATAGAAGTGGTCGGGATCGATCGTGCGAGTGAGTCCATAACGCTCGATCTTCTCGCGCACCGGATCCTTCATCTCCGCGAACACGAGCGACACGCCACGGGCGTTGAGGCCCTCATCCAGATCCTCGAGCATGTCGGCGGCGGTCGTGTCCACGTCGGTGATCGGCTCTGCCGCGATCACGATCCACACGGGCGCAGGGTCTGTGGACGCGAGCTTGAGCACCTGCTCCTGGAACGTCCGGGTGTTGGCGAAAAAGAGCGGGGCGTCGAATCGGAACAACACCAGGCCGGGGAGCAGCTGGGCACCGGGGTAGCTGGAAACGTCGTGATATCCGGGGATGCCGTCGACCCGGCCCAGCTGGGTTTGGTAGGGCCACCACGACCGGCGAAACACGTTGATCACCGAGAGCGCCACGGCAACGGCGATGCCGGGCAGCACCCCGAGGAGTGCGACTCCGAGGAAGGCCGCGATCGAGAGCGCGAACTCGCTGTGGCGCTGATTCCACAGCCGAACGGTGCCGGGCACGTCTGCCAGCGAGAGCGACGCTGCGATCACGACGGCTGCGAGCGTCGGTTGGGGAAGGTCGCGCAGCAGTCCGGGAAACAGCAGCAGCATCGCGGTGATTGCCGCCGCGCCCACCAGTCCCGTCACCTGGGTTTTGGCGCCCACCTGCTCGGCGACCGCTGTCCGGGATCCGCTGGTGCTGACGGGGAAACCCTGAAACAGCCCGGCGGCCAGGTTGGCTGCGCCGATTCCGATCATTTCCTTGTTGCCATCCACCCCCTCACCGGATCGGCTGGCGAACGCCGACGAGGTCGCGATCGTGTCGGCCAGCGACACCAGCGCGATGCCCAACGCGCCGCCGATCAGGATCGGGATGTCCGAGGCATGGACATCGGGCACGGTGAGCGGCGGGAATCCTTGCGGGAGCGTCCCGACGAGGTCAACACCGTGCTGTGCGAGGTCGAACAGGTTTGCCGCCACGATCGAGACCACCACCGCGATGAGGACACTTGGCACCTTTGGGAGCACCCGCTGGAGCACGAACATGACGACCAGCCCGAGCACGCCGATCGCAAGCGCGGCGGTGACGGTGTCGCCGTCTGCGACGCCACTGACAAAGGCTCTGGCCTCGGCGATGAACCCATCGGCATCGGTCGAAAACCCGAACAGCTTGGGCAGTTGGCCAACCAGAATCGTGATGGCGAGCCCGTTCATGTACCCGATCATGGTCGGCTTGGACAGGAGGTCGGCAACGCACCCGAGCCGGGCGGCGCCGCCGAGCAACATGACCGCTCCGACCATCAGCGCCAGCATGGATGCCAGTGCAATCGCGCGGGAGGGATCGCCCTGGGCTCCCATCAGCGGGAGGATCGTTGCGGCGATCATCGGCCCGAGCGACGAGTCGGGCCCAAGCACGAGTATCCGGGACGGGCCGAACACCGCGTAGCCGATCAGGCACAGAATCGACGTGTACAACCCGGTGATCGCCGGAAGCCCCGCGAGCTCGGCATATGCCATTCCCTG
This sequence comes from uncultured Actinomycetes bacterium, assembly GCA_963708725.1. Classification (GTDB taxonomy): domain Bacteria; phylum Actinomycetota; class Thermoleophilia; order Gaiellales; family JAICJC01; genus CAVPTL01. Next base: position 300,907 of record CAVPTL010000008.1, read on the forward strand.
CGGTACGAGCAGCGTGGTCAGTACCAGCCCGGCAACGACGTCCTTGGGCAGCCACGACACCTCGTAGGTGGTGAGCACGCGGAGCCCGGCGACCGCCGACCACTTGGGATGTGTTCTGGAGCGCTCCACCCCGGGCGTCAGCCGAGAACCATTCCTCTCGAATGCCTTCGAGACCTCTTGGTGTTCAGCGGGGGCGAGGACACGGCTGGCCCTCGGCCCTCAACCGAGGTCACGCCGAGGCCAGTGCTTTTGCCTTCAGTGAGTCGTATTCGGCCTGAGTGATCGCGCCGCTGTCCAGCAGCTGCTTCGCCTTCTCGATGTCGGCCGTGGCGCTCGGCGGTGCCACCGACCGGATGTGCTCATCGAGTTGCTGCTGTGCCGCCTGTTGCTGCTTCATGGCGCGTTCGGTCATGCCGTTGTGGTTTGCGATCAGATATACGAACACGCCCAGGTACGGGAGGATGATCACGAAGATCATCCACGCCACTTTCGTAACGCCGCTGGCGTCGTGCCTTCGGAAGAGGTCGGAGAAGACGGTGATCAGAAGCCAAAACCAGATGATCCACGCAAAGAACACCGCCATCGTCCACAGCACCGAGAAGAACGGTGGGTAGTCCGAGAGAATCGTCATTCACGTACTCCTTTTCCGCTGGAGAAAAGCCGAGCGAATTCGGCCGTTACCCGTAGAGTCGCACGGGCCTCGGGCGGACGCAATGAGTTTCACCCGTATCGGGCAATCCCTAGATCGTCTTGGGCGTGGCAAAGGCTGTGAGCGTCGCCGCACCAGGGACGACGTCCGCCCAGGCGCCCTCACCGAGGTCGAGCGCCGCAAACGCGCAGGTCGGAAACTTCGCGCTGAGCTGATCGAGGGCGGCGCCCGTCGCTGCCAGACCGATCGCGAGATCCTCGAGACCCGGGTTATGGCCGATCACGAGCACCGAGCCCACCGAGTCGGGCACGCGCTGGATCCGCTCGAGCAACTCGCTCGCTGAAGCTCCGTAGATCCCGTCTTCGATCACCACTTCGGCATCGCCGAGAGCCGGACTGACGAGATCGAGCGTCTGGCGCGTGCGCACCGCCGAGGAACACAGCACCAGCTGCGGCTGCACGCCGACGCCCTCCAGATACGACGCCATTCGTTCGCCGTCGCGCAGCCCACGTGGCGCCAACGGGCGTTCGTGGTCGGTGAGCGCCACGTCGTCCCAGGCCGATTTCGCATGGCGGAGGAGGTAGAGCGTGCTCATGGCCTGATATTAGGGCCTAGGCCCGTTTCCGCATCACAGCCAACGGGTACCCCACCCGCGAGGAGGTGGTGGGCATGCAGCGACCAGAACCGATCAGCACATATCTGAACGATCACCTGAGCGGATCTGCCGGCGCTCTTGACCTACTTTCGACGCTGCGCGGACACGCCCACTCTGGCGAGTTTCGTGCCGATCTCAACAACGTCGCGACCGAGATCGAAGAGGATCGCGCGACGCTACTCGACATCATGAAGTTGTTGAACGTCGCCCCGGGCTCGCTGAAACAGGCCGGCGCGCGGATCGGCGAGAAGCTCATGCGAGCCAAATCAAGCAACATCGTCACAGGCGATGAGGATCTCAGCCGGCTGCTCGAACTCGAAGCTCTGTGCATAGGTATCGCCGGAAAAAAGGCGGGCTGGCTGGCGCTGGAAGCTGCAGGCCACAGCGCCCTTGCCACCGTCGACTTCGACCGCCTGATCAAGCGCGCCGACGCACAGCGCGATCGCATGGAAACCCACCGGCTCGAAGCGGCAATCGCAGCGCTCGGCTAGTACCGCTTCCCTTTCGCGAAGCCACCGAAGGCGACCAGGCCGATGAGGGCGACAACGATGCCCGCGATCACGCTCCAGAGGATCGCCTCGAGTTCATCCCCCGCCTTCGACCATTTCGCCCCAGCGTTCCTCGATGCGCGCTTTCTTCCATACGAGCACCGATACCGCCCAGGTGACGACGAACGCGGCCACGATGGCGTAGCCGATGTGGCCGAAGTCGAGGTTGTTGAGCCAGTCCCAGAAGCCGCCGGTGAGCCCGAACTTGGCGGAGAGCACCTGTAGCAGCTCGATCGTTCCGATCAAAAGCGCCACGGTCACCGAGAGAGTGGTGACGGTGATGTTGTAGTAGATCTTTCGGATCGGGTTTGAGAACGCCCAGCCGTAGGCCTGGCTCATGAATGCGCCGTCTGCGGTGTCCATCAGCGACATTCCCGCCGCGAACAGGATCGGCAGTGAAAACACCGCCAGGAACGGGACGTTGTGTGTGGCGACTCCGGCCGAGATCGCCAGCAATCCGACCTCGGTGGCCGTGTCGAATCCGAGTCCGAAAAGGATGCCGAGGGGATACATCTTCCAGCTTGCGTTGATCCGCTGGGAGAGCTTGCCGAGGTAAAAGCGGCTCATCAGGCCGCGGTCGAGCAGGCGCTTGTCGAGCTGCTCTGCGTCATGTGCGCCGGTGCGCATCTCAAAGAAGATGCGCAGGATGTCGACCAGGACGATCAGGTTGAGGATGCCGATGATCCACAGAAAGGTGCCCGAGACGCTCGCACCGATGTAGCCACCGTAGTTTTGAAACTCCGGGATGCGCGAGTTGACGGTCTTGGCGGCGAGTGCCAGACCCGCTGCGAGGGAGAACACGATCGTGGAGTGACCCAGCGAGAAGAAGAAGCCGACACCAAGTGGGCGCTGGCCGTCTTGGAGCAGCTTGCGGGTGGTGTTGTCGATCGCCGCGATGTGGTCGGCATCGAACGCGTGCCGCAGACCAAACGTGTAGGCCAGCGTGCCCAGCCCCGCCATCGCGGGATTGCCATGGGAGTAGTACAAAAACAGTCCCCAACCGAGCGCGTTGAGCCCAAAGATCGCCAGGCCAAACAGCGACAGCCTGACCCACTCCGCCGGCGACAGCGTCCTCGTCCAGCCCAGCCACGCGGGCAACCGAGCGTGAGTCGAAACGGGAACAGCCATGATCTCCTCCTCTCTCCTCAAACCGTCGACGCCACGAGATTCTCAGCCGCACAGTCGGGGCACACTCCCGTGATGGGAATATGCGTAAACCGCGCGTGGTACCCAAACCGCTCGCGGATCTCGCGCCGAACCGGTTCGAGCTCTGCCGGCGAAACCTCTTTCACGGCACCGCAGCATTCGCATGTGAGGTACTCGCGGCCCCCTCCGGCCGCGATCGCATAGCGGCCAGGGCCATGGCCGAGATGCACGTGTCGCACCAGCCCCAACGCTTCGAGCGTCTCGAGGTTTCGATACACCACCGACAGATCCAGTGGCGTCGACCGTCCGCCAAGGCCGTCGGCAAGCTCCTCCGCCGTTACCGGCTCCGCGGCCATAAACAGGCCGTGGAGCACGACCCGGCGCGGCGACGAGACGCGCAGCCCCCGCTCGCGCAGTACGGCAATCGCCTCCTCCAACGTCGAAAACCGGGCGGTCGCGATGGCGTTCGACTGGGTCACGCCGGGAGAGTTCCACAGCTGCGAGCGAGTCGCAACTACGAGGTGCTTCCGATTACCGCGGTTGGTAGCCGCTCGTGAGCCGTGCGCCACGGCGGCGCCAAGCCGGCTCCACGTCGAATGTGCGGCGAATGCGACGGTCGCGCAGATACTTCACGAACGGACCGTGCCCGAATCTCGCCGTCCGCGCGTACATGCGCGCGCCGGCATCGGGCTCGACAAAAGGCATGTACTTGTCGGGAAATCCCGGCATCGTGCACGCCATGCAAATACCCCCGACGTTCGGGCAGCCACCAACGCCGTTCACCCAGCCGCGGATCGGCACGTTGCACTTGACGACCGGGCCACTGCACCCAAGCTTCACCAGGCACCGGCCGTCTCCATAACTCTCAGAGAACTGGGCGTGCTCGGCGAACCCCGCGCGGTCGCAGCCCTCGTGCACCGTGCGGTCGAAGATTCGTCGCGGCCGGCCCTGGTCGTCGAGCTCGAGCGCCGGCGCCGCCCCCACCACGTGAAGGGCGAGGGACAGAAGCGTCTCGGTGATGTTGTCGGGCTGGACCGGACATCCGGGAAGATTGACGATCGGGACTCCGAGTCGCGACACCCAGTCGTGCCCCAGGTAATCGCGGAGGCCCATCGCGCCGGTCGGGTTGTTGCGCATGGCGGGTATGCCCCCGTAGGCAGCGCAGGTGCCCAGCGCGAGCACGATCGCCGACCGGGGGGCCAGCCGGTCGATCCACGAGTTCGTGAGGATCGGCTGTCCGGTCGCCTCATCGACACCCATGCCGGCCCAATGCCCCTCGCCATTGATGTCCTCATTCGGTAAGGCTCCTTCAAGCACGAGAATGAAGGGGTCGAGGTTGCCTTGCTCGGCGTCTATGAACGCGCGCATGAACCCGGCTCCGGTCTCGAACGCAAGCATCGGGTTGTAGAGCACGATCGGAGGCATTCCCGGCATCGCCCCGCGCAGCAGATCCTCGAGGCTTGGGCTCGTCGCCGCGGTCATCGCCACCGAATCGCCGTCGCAGCCGAGTCCTCCGGTGATCCAGATCACGCTCACCGGCCGGCTTCCGGTGGCGGGCGATGTCACGCGCTCGCCACCGTTCTGCGCGAGGCCGGGCCACCACCGGAAGGAGGACGGAGATGCGTGGTGCGCTCGATCAGCGCTTCCACATGGTCATCCAGGCTGCCGTGCAGATGCCAGTCACCGGCTTTGCCGGTCACCAGCCCAGCCTTGGCGAGGCGACTGAGGGCGTGCGAGATCGACGGCCGCTCGGCGCCCACGAGCTGACCGAGCAGCCGGTGGGTCAAGGGCAAGGTGAGCCGAAGTCCAGCGGGCTCCACCCGTCCCCAACGGGCGGCCAGATGCCACAGGATCAACACCAGCCTCACCTCCAGGCGCGGCTGGCAGGAGATCGCTCGGAGTACCGAGAGGTCGCCGGCTCTGCGCTCGGCGCGACGCAACAGCGCTTGAGCGATCTGTGGCCACGGCAGCACCCGCTGGGCGAAGTCGTCGTCAAGCAGCGCGAACCGAGTCGGTTGCAACGCCATCCAAGAACAGTCGCTCTCGACCATGTCGTCGACGCGAGTGGTGAGCGGCTGGAGCAGATCGCCCGACCCGAGCAGCTCGCTCACCGTGCGATCAGCGACGCGCGTGTGCGCCACCAGCAGACCGTCCAGTACCAGCAGGCCGGGCCCATGCCCCACCGAGGCCAGCCACGGAGCGAGATCGCACCTACCCGGCCAGCTGTCGAGCAGCTTGGCGGTGGCGACCCGGCCGGCCCCCAGCCGCATGCGGACATCGAGCTCTTCTGCCAGGTCGTCGTCGGCATCGAGCACATACGCCCACAGAGCCGGAGACTCCGGGCGCCGGGCGCCGGCGGAGAATTCCGACCACCGAGAGGATTCGCTCGTCTCATGATTCCGGCGTTCGATAGGTATCGCCCCGCCTTCCCCAAGTTCCCCTGATGCTCCGTCGCGAGCATACCCACTCGGGCGCCATGGCGAACCAATTTTGCTGGTAATCAGGGTTACACGACAACCTGGTAACCAGGCTTACCGCGTTCCAAAACGGGCCCCGACGGTGGTGATAGAAACAGATCGGTTCAGAGTTTCCCAGCAGAAAGAGGCTCGCCGCATGTGTCTGGCCATCCCGGGGCAGATCGTGGAAGTCGTCGACGATGAGCGCCGTTTGGCGAGAGTCGATGTGGCGGGGGTTCGTCGAAACGTCAACATCGGACTGCTGGACATAGACGGCGGCGTCGGACCCGGCGACTGGGTGCTCATCCACGTCGGTTTCGCGATCTCGCAGGTGGACGAAGAAGAGGCGCGGGCGACCCGCGACCTGCTCGAACGAATGGGCGAGGACTACGAGCGAGAACTCGAAGAACTACGGGCCAGCGTGATCGAATGACATCCTCCCCGGCTCTCGTCTGCGGCTCGGATCACTGCATCACCTGCGGCGATGACGGCATCCCGATGGTGGTGCTCACGGTCGATGCGCGCGACGGACTCGCGACCTGCGCCGACGGCGACGGGGCACGGACGACCGTTGAGACCGCGCTGGTGGCGCCCGTGGCGATCGGAGATCAGCTGCTTGTTCATGCGGGAGTGGCGATCGTCGCACTCGACCCCGAGGAGGCGATCGCGTGAAGTTCGTCGACGAGTTTCGCGATCCAGCGCTCGGCCAGGCGGTTGCGGGCGAGATTCTGTCGCTGGTCGAACCCGGGCGCCACTACAAGTTCATGGAGGTGTGCGGTGGGCACACCCACTCGATCTACAAGTACGGGGTCGACGATCTGCTGCCGTCGAACGTCGAGCTCGTGCATGGCCCAGGGTGTCCGGTCTGCGTGATCCCGATGGGGCGGGTCGACGACGGGATCGCCCTTGCCCAGAACGAGGGCGTGATCTTCACCTGCTTCGGCGACATGATGCGAGTTCCCGGCGCGAACGGAACGCTGCTCGACGCCAAGGCCGCGGGCGCCGACGTACGCATGGTGTACTCACCACTCGACGCGCTTCGGATCGCAAAGGAAAACCCCGAGCGCGAGGTCGTGTTCTACGCGATCGGGTTCGAGACGACCGCGCCGTCGACCGCACTCACGCTCAAGCGCGCCCGGCTCGAGCGCGTCGAGAACTTCAGCTGCATGTGCAGCCATGTGACCATCGTGCCGCCCCTACGGGCCCTGCTCGAGTCACCGGATCTGCGCCTGGACGGGTTCGTCGGGCCAGGCCATGTCTCGACCATCGTCGGTGCCCGCCCATTCGAGTTCATCCCCGCCGACTACGGGAAACCGTTGGTCGTCGCCGGGTTCGAGCCCCTCGACATCCTGCAGTCGATCGCGATGATCCTCCGGCAACTCGCCGAGGGTCGCTGCGAGGTCGAGAACCAGTACAAGCGGGTGGTCCCGTACAACGGCAACATCCGGGCGCTCGAGATCATGGCCGAGGTGTTCGAGCTGCGACCGCACTTCGAGTGGCGGGGTCTCGGATTCATCTCCCACAGCGGTCTGAAACTGTCGGAGGCCTACGCCGATCTGGATGCAGAACTGCGGTTCAGCGTCCCCGGCGTGCGAGTCGCCGATCCCAAGGCGTGCCAGTGCGGCGAGGTACTGAAGGGCGTGATCAAGCCGTGGGAGTGCAAGGTGTTCGGCACCGCCTGTACCCCCGAGCGCCCGATCGGCACCTGCATGGTCTCATCAGAGGGCGCATGCGCTGCGTACTACAACTTCGGGCGGTTCGCACGCGAGCGCGAGGTGGTTTGATGGCTGATCCGGTCACGATCTCGGAGCGCGAGGCCAAGGTGCTGGGACTGATTGAGAACGTGCGCGGACGCCGGCCGCGGTTTCGTGATCCGCAGATCACGATGGCCCACGGCGCCGGCGGCAAGGCGACCCAGACACTGGTCGAAGGGCTGTTCGTGCCGGCGTTCGGTGGAGAGACGCTCGCCCGCATGGGCGATGCGGGCGAGGTGGTCGTCGACGGCGTCGGCTTGGCGATCACGACCGACTCCTACGTGGTCAAACCGCTGCGCTTCCCGGGAGGGTCGATCGGCGAACTCGCCGTCAACGGCACCGTCAACGATCTCGCGGTCTCTGGCGCCCGTCCGCTGGCATTGAGCGTTTCGCTCGTGCTCGAGGAGGGGTTGTCGGCTGACGACCTTCGGGCAGAGGTGGAGGCAATCGCCGGCGCGGCGGGGGCCGCTGGAGTCGAGATCATCGCCGGCGACACGAAGGTGGTCGAACGCGGCCATGCGGACGGGATGTACATCTGCACCACGGGACTCGGTCATCACGACGACCGCGCGTCACTCAGCCCTGCGGCCCTGCGGCCCGGTGACCGCATCCTCCTCTCTGGCGCGATTGGTGACCACGGGACTGCGATCATGCTGGCCCGCGGCGAGTTCGAGCTCGACGCCGAGATCGAATCCGACACCTGTTCGCTGTGGCCGGCGGTCGACGCACTGCTCGATGCCGCGGGTACGGGGCTGCGGTGCCTGCGTGACGCCACCCGCGGTGGGGTTGCATCTGTCATGAACGAACTGGCCCGCGCTTCGGGGGTCGCGATGATCGTGCGCGAGGGCGCTGTCCCGGTGCGTCCGGCGGTCGCGGGCGCTGCGGAGATCCTCGGGATCGACCCGATGTACGTGGCCAACGAAGGCAAGCTGGTCGCGTTTGTTGAGCCCGGATCGGCGGACGCGGCTCTCGCGGCATTGCGAATGGTGCCCGGGTGTGAAGAGGCCGCTGAGATCGGCGAGGTGCGCACCGAACCTCCCGGAATGGTGCTGGTGGAGACGAGTTTTGGCGGTCGGCGGGTGATGGACCAGCTGGTGGGTGACCCGCTGCCGAGGATCTGTTGATCTGGAGAGGAGAGGGTATGGCAAGCACGGCGTATGACGCACAGAAGAAGACCGAGGCGATCACAGCCCACGTGCTCTGGATGACCACCGGACTGAGCTGTGAAGGCGACTCGGTGGCCATGACCTCGGCGACCAATCCAAGCCTCGAGGACATCATTCTCCAGGCGATCCCCGGAATGCCCAAAGTGGTCATCCACAACCAGGTCGTCGACTACATGAACGGTCAGGACTACGCCCAGGCGTGGTTCGACGCGGAGGAGGGCAAGCTCGACCCGTTCGTGCTCGTGATCGAGGGTTCACTCGGAAACGAGGAGATCAACGGCGACGGCTACTGGACAGGCTTTGCGGTGAATCCCGAGACCGGCCAGCCCATCACGATGAACGAGTGGATCGACCGACTCGCACCAAAGTCGGCGGCCGTGGTGGCCGTCGGCACCTGCGCAACCTACGGCGGAATCCCGGCCATGAAAAACAACCCGACCGGCGCCATGGGTGTGCCCGACTACCTCGGCTGGAACTGGAAGTCGAGCGCGGGCCTGCCGATCGTCTGCATCCCCGGCTGCCCGGCCCAGCCCGACAACATGACCGAGACGCTGCTCTACCTCGCCCTGCACCTGGCCGGCCTGGCTCCGGCACCCGAGCTCGACAACGCGCTGCGGCCGAAGTGGCTGTTCGGGAGAACCGTGCGAGAGGGATGTAATCGCGCCGGCTTCGCCGAGCAGGGGGACTTCGCCGAGACATACGGGAACGATCATCGCTGCATGGTGAAGCTGGGCTGCAAGGGCCCGGTTGTGAAATGCAACGTGCCGGTCCGCGGCTGGGTCAACGGTATCGGCGGCTGTCCCAACGTCGGCGGCATCTGCATGGCATGCACGATGCCCGGATTCCCCGACAGGTTCATGCCGTTCATGGACGAGGACACGTGGGGCAAGGCCGCATCGACTTTCCAATCGGTGGCCTACGGACCGATGGTGCGCTACTTCCGTAAGCGCAACATCGCCACCAAGTACGACAAGGAACCCGATTGGAGACGGCGCGGCAAGACGCTCACGACCGGGTACCAAAAGCGCTGGTAACCGACCCCACATCGAACATCATGCGGCCCGCACGGGCCGAGTAAGGAGATGGACAGATGGCGACAGTGCAGACGCCAGGTGACCAGAAGGTCATGGTCAAGGAGATGTCGTGGGATCCCATCACACGCATCGTCGGGAGTCTCGGGATTCACACCGAGATCGACTTCTCAAACCAGTCGGTGTTGAAGTGTTACAGCACCTCGATGATCTTCCGCGGGTTCGACATCTTCATGAAAGGCATCGATCCCCGCGACGCCCACTTCATCACCAGCCGCATCTGCGGCATCTGTGGGGACAATCACGCCACCTGTTCGTGCCTGAACCAGAACATGGCCTACGGGGTAAAGCCACCCCCGCTCGGCGACCTCGCGTTCAACCTGGCCGAATCCGCCGACTACATCTTCGACCACGCGATCTTCAACGACTGCATGGCCAACGTCGACTTCTGCGAACAGATGGTCAAGGAGACAAATCCGTCGCTGCTGGCGACCGCGGAGAAGACATCGGCGCCCGGCAAAGATATCCATGGATACAACACGATCGCCGACATCATGCGCGCGCTGAATCCGTTCACGGGCGAGTTTTACCTCGAGACGCTGCACGTCGCTCGCTACACACGTGAGATGTACTGCCTGTTCGGTGGCCGGCATACCCATCCGTCGACGATCATGCCCGGCGGTTGCACCGCCGACATAACACACCAGACGTGTACCGACTATTACGTGCGATTGATGCGGTACTTCGACTACGTCAAGCGCAGCGTGCCGATGCACGACGACCTGTACGACTTCTTCCTTCAGGAGTTGCCCGGATACGACATGGTCGGCTTCCGCGAGACCAATCTCGTGAACTGGGGGTCGTTCGACGACCCGGACTACGTCGACTACGACTATCGCAATATGACCGAGTGGGGACGCAAGCGCTACATCACTCCGGGAGTGGCGATCAACGGCGAGCTGATCTCGACCGACCTGGTCGAGATCAACCTGATGATCCGGATCCTTCTGGGGTCGTCGTACTTCGACTCGTGGGAAAACGAGCCGACCTTCGTCGATCGCGACCCGCTTGGCAACCCGGTCGACAAGAACCATCCGTGGAACAAGGTGACGCTGCCCAAGCCGCAGAAGCGCGACTTCACCGAGAAGTACACCTGGGTCGTCTCGCCGCGGATCTACGACAAGCGCACCGATACACATGTCTGTTGTGACACGGGCGGCGGGCCGTTCGCCCGCCAGTGGTGCACCGCCAAGGCTGGGCTGGTCGACTTCGGCTACGTCAAGGCCACGGGCCATTCGCTGCAGATGGTGTTGCCGCGCTCGCCCAACATGCCCGAGATGGAGCTCGAATGGCATGTTCCCGACAAGTCCAATGCCATAGAACGCGACCGCGCCCGCACCTACCACCAGGCCTACGCGGCTCTGGTTGCGCTGCACAACCTGGAGCGGGCACTGGTCGAGGTCAGAGCCGGGCGCACCAAGAGCTGGAACAACTTCAAGGTTCCCGACACCGCCGTGAGCTGTGGCTTTCACGAGGCCGCCCGCGGAGTGCTGTCGCATCACATGGTGATCCAGGACGGCAAGATCGCGAACTACCAGCCCTATCCACCCACCCCGTGGAATGCGAGCCCGCGAGACGTGTATGGCACTCCCGGCCCCTACGAAGACGCGGTGCAGAACACACCGATATTCGAGGAGAACGGCCCGGAGAACTTCAAGGGCATCGACATCATGCGGGCCGTGCGATCGTTCGACCCGTGCCTGCCGTGTGGCGTGCACATGTACACCGGTGGCGGCAAGGTGCGCAAGGTGGTTCATACCCCGACGGCGATGGCATAGCCGACATGGCAGTCACCGTTGCCGCCGAGGGGCCCGAAGCGCTGGTCGAGCGGGTTCAGGATCTCCAGGCGCGCCTGGACGCGTCGACAGATCTCGCAACCCGCCGAGTGGCCGAGGAGCTCGTGTCCGCGATCGTCCAGATGTACGGGGGCGGGCTGGAGCGAATTGTCGAGTCGCTGGTCACGGCGGGCGAGGAGGGTCGCCGGTTGGCCACGGCGCTCGGGGACGACGAGCTGGTCGCGATGCTGCTCTTCATCCACGACCTGCATCCGGTGCCGCTCGAGGTGCGGGTCCAGCAGGCCCTCGAGCAGGTACGTCCCTACATGGAATCCCACGGCGGCAACGTTGAGCTGCTATCACTCGAGGCTGGCGTCGCGCGGTTGCGACTCGAGGGCAGCTGCTCGGATTGCTCGGCATCGGCGGTGACCCTCGAGCTCGCGATCAAGCAGGCTCTCGAGCAGGCGGCGCCGGATCTTGACGGACTCGATGTCGAGGGTGTCGCCCCCGAGCCGGTGCCGGGCCTGGGTGATCAGCCCGACGCTGCGGTGGTGGCGCCATCGTGGGTCGACGTCGATCGGCTCGACCTGCTCGCCGACGGCAAGCTGGTCGCGGCCGAGGTCGCCGGTTCCGAACTGGTGGTGGCCAACGTCGGCGGCACCCTGCTTGCCTATCGTGACGTGTGTGCCGACTGCGGCGGGGCGCTGCACGGCGGCGAGCTGGTTGATGGAGCACTTCGGTGCCCGCACTGCGACCGTGTGTATTTCCTTCCCCGCGCCGGACGGTCGATGGACGCCGAACGGCTGCAGCTCGACCCGGTGCCGTTGCTGCGTGACCAGGACGGGGTGAGGGTGGCGGTCGCGACATGAGCGAGAACGGCGGTGGCCGCCGGATGGTGGCCGAAGCGGTGGTGGCGCGACGGCGGGCGCTGGTCGTCTCGGGTTTACGCGGTCTTGCCCGGCCCGAACCCGCGGAGGCGGCGGCGGACGTCGAGCACTGCGACGCTTGCGGAACCACCATTCCGGCGGACCATCGCCACCTCCTTCAGCTGGTGGAACGGCGGATCGAATGTGTGTGCGAGAGTTGCTGGGCGCGGCGCTCGGGCGACGCCGAATACCGCCCCACCGGCAGTCGCACCATGTGGCTGCCCGAGATCAACATGCCCGATGACGTGTGGGCGAGCTTCCAGATCCCGATCGGGCTCGCCTTTTTCATGGATTCGACGACCGCCGGGTGTGTCGTGGCGCTTTACCCGAGCCCTGGTGGCGCGACCGAGAGTGAGCTGCACTTCGCCTCGTGGAACGGTCTGGTGCAACTCAACCCGGTGCTGGAGGATCTCGAACGCGACATCGAGGGCCTGATTGTCAACCGCCTGGCCGACCCTCCGCAGTACGTGATCGCCCCTATTGACCACTGCTACGCGCTGACCGGCACGATCAAGGCGAACTGGGAGGGACTGTCCGGCGGGTCGCGAGTGCACGAGGCGGTGACGGCGTTCTTCGCCGACCTCGAGTCCCGGGCGGTGCCTGCATGAGCACCCACCCGGCCGCGGTTGAGCCCGAGATCGCTCCCGAGCCCGAGTTCGAGGTGATCGGGGCGAGGTCGGTCAAGTACGCGGCGGCGCCGACGTTGATGTTCGACCTGCAGGTGGCCGAGCCCAGCGGGAGGCCGGTGTACATGATCGCGCTCACGATCCAGGTCATGCTGGAGCCGGCGCGGCGGACATATGACGACGCCACCCGCGAGCGGCTGGCCGGGCTCTTCGGTCCGCCCGAACGGTGGTCGGTGACCACGCGTAGCCTCGTGTGGGCCCAGCTCGATGTGATCGTGCCGGCGTTTGTCGGATCGACAACGGTCGCGGTGCCGATCGGGTGTAACTTCGATCTCGAAGTCGCCGCCGCCAAGTACCTCCATGCCCTGCCCGACGGCTATGCACCCCTGGCGATGCACTTCAACGGCCTCGTCTATTACCCCAACGACGCCGGCGGTCTGCAGATGACCATGATCCCCTGGGCACGCTCGGAGGAATTCCGGATGCCGGTGTCGGTCTGGTCCGAGACGATCGAGCATTACTTCCCCAATACCGGCTGGGTTGGCCTGCGCACCGAGACGCTGACCGCCCTCGAGCGCTTGCGGGTTGACGGCGGCGACGCGACCTTCGACGCGACCATCCGGAAGCTGCTCGCGGGGCGTAGCGGTGCCTGAGCATCTCGCTGAGCTGGTCGACTCGCTCCTGTTCGAGGGCTATGCGCTCTACCCGTACACACCGACCGCCACCAAGAACGCGACCCCCACGCCCTTCGGGATTGCGTACCCGCCGGTGTACGCCGCGACGCTGGCGAGCACCTTCGACCACCTCGAGTTGCGCTGCGTGGTCGCGGCACCGGCAGACGCCGAACTGGCAGCCGAGGTTCGCTTCCTGGCGCCTACGGGTATCGGTCACGGAGCCACCGCGAGGACGCTCGAGCTACCGCGCGCCACCATCACCGACGTCGCGCACGACCCGCTCGACGCGGAATTCACCGTCAGCGGCGAGGGCGGGGATGCCTTGAGCGTCGGCCTGCAGCTGGCTGCCGAGCCACTTGCCGACGGTGAGTTCGAGATCGCGTTTCGGGTCGAGAATCGCACCGGCTGCCCCCACGGACTGGACCGGGCTGCCGCGCTGGCGTCGTCATTGCTGTCGACTCATCCGTTGCTTCGTCTCAACGCCGGTCGGGTGATCTCCCCACTCGAGCGCCCATGCGGGAGCGTCAACACCTTCCCGGTGCTCGCGGCCGACGACGACTCCGCGGTGCTGGGCGCCGCGATCGTGCTCCCCGACCACCCCCAGATCGCACCCGAGAGCCGAGGCGGGCTGTTCGACTCGACCGAGATCGAGGAGGCGTTGCTGCTGCACGTTCAGGCGCTTTCGGACGGCGAGCGGGCAGAGATCGAGCGAGCCGACCCGGCTGTCGCCGAGATGGTCGCACATGCCGCCGCCGCCACGCCGCGGGAGATCACCGCGCTCCACGGCCGGGTCACGCTCCGCGACCGGGTCAGCGACACCCCTCCCGAGCCGCCGCCGGGACTCGTCGACCCCAGCGCGGGCCAGGACGAGGCCGATGTCGACGGCGTCACGTTCCGGCGCGGTGCCCACGTGCGGATCCGGCCCGCCCCCGACGCCGACCTGCACGCACGCATGCTCGACGGGCGCAGCGCCACGATCGAACGGATCTTCGTCGATTACGACGGCAAGACGCACCTTGGCGTCACCGTCGACGACGACCCCGGCCAGGAGCTGATGCGCGAGACCAATCGGCTGCTGTTCTTCTTCGCACCCGAAGTGGAGGTGATCGAATCATGAGCCCCGAGCGCGAGCCTCTGATCCTCGTGGCCGGAGTCGGGAACGCGTGGTTGCGCGACGATGGGTTCGGCGGCGCCACCGCCCGCCGCCTCCAGGAACGCGAAATGCCACCCGGCGTCGCGGTGATGGACGTGGGAACCGGCGGCCTCGATCTCGCCTACGAGGTCATGCGTGGATACGACGCACTGGTGATCCTCGACGTCAGCCGCCAGGGTGGAGAGCCGGGCACGCTGTATGTGATGGAGCCCGACGAGGAGTCGATCACCGCGGGCATCGAGGACGGCCAGACGATCAATCCCCACGGGATGGATCCCCAGACGGTGCTTCGCTTCGTCAAGTCGATCGGGGCATGGCCGGGGCGGGTGGTAGTGGTGGCGTGTGAGCCGGCCGACGTCGAGGATCTGGGGTTCGGTCTCTCGCCCCAGGTACAGGATGCGGTCGAGCGGGCCGTCGACCTCGTGGCGGATACCGTGGCCGAGCTGCGGGCCGAGGCGTTGGCGAAGGCGGCGCCGAGTGCATGAGCTGTCGCTGAGCGGCGCGATCGTTAACACGGTCGTGAAGCACGCCGACGGACGGCAGGTGACGGTCGTCAACCTGCGGGTCGGGCGGCTCCGCCAGGTCGTGCCGCCGACGCTCGAGTTCTACTTCGAGTTTGTCGCCCGCGGCACGGTCTGCGAGGGCGCCCGGCTGGAGCAAGAGGTGATCGACGCACGCCTACGGTGCAACGCCTGTGAGCGCGAGTGGGCGATCGAGATTCCGGCGTTTCGGTGCCCCACCTGTGGAGGCAGCGACGTCGGCGTGGCACAGGGAAACGAGTTCGAAGTTGAATCGATCGAGGTCGAGGAGGCCGCCGCATGCATCGCACAAAGGTGAACGTCGTCGAGGAGGCACTGGACGCCAACAATACGATCGCCCGGGCCAACCGGGCGGACTTCGATCGCGCCGGCATCACGGTTATCAACTTCATGAGCGCGCCGGGGGCGGGCAAGACCACGCTACTCGAGGGGGTCGTGTCGAGTCTCCCAGGTGTGCGGGTAGGTGTGCTCGAGGGCGACGTCCAGGGGTCGATGGACGCCGACAGGCTCGCGAGCCTGCACGTGCCGGTAACCCAGCTCAACACTGACCCGGGCTTTGGCGGAGAGTGCCACCTGGACGCCAACATGGTGCGCTCGGCGCTGCCCGCGCTGCCCCTCGATTCGATCGACCTGCTCGTGATCGAAAACGTGGGGAACCTGGTGTGCCCCGCCGAGTTCCGGGTTGGCGAGGACATACGAGTGATGGTCTCCTCGGTGACCGAGGGCGAGGACAAGCCGCTCAAGTATCCGCTCATGTTTCGCACCTGTGACCTGGTAATCGTGAACAAGGTGGATCTGCTTCCGCACCTCGACTACGACCTCGACCGGTTCCTGTACAACCTCGATGCGGTGCATCCCGACGTCGAGCGGATGCTCGTTAGCGCCCGCACCGGCGAGGGCATGGAGGCGTGGCGTGAATGGCTGGTGCACGCCGCAGCGCGGGAGGGGGCGCTTGCGTGAGGACGCTCGTGCAGGGCGATGCTCTGGCGCGAGTCGATGAGCTGCTCGCCATCCGCAGCGAGGCCAACCGGCGGTTCTTCGCAGACGAGGCGGAGCGGCTCGCGCGGCTGTGTCACCTGACCGCCGAACGGTTCGCCCGAGGCGGCCGGCTGATCGCGTTTGGCCACTCACCGTCGGCCCGCTCGGACGCGCGGCACGTCGCGGTCGAGTTCGTCCACCCGGTGATCGTCGGCAAGCGCGCGTTGCCGGCGATCGGTTTGGCGGGGGAGGGCGGCGAGCTTGCCCACCAGGTCGATCTGATCGCCCGTCCGGACGACATCGCGATTGCGTTTGGTGTCGACGAGCGCGACGGCGAAGCGATGCGGGCGCTGTCGGTGGCCCGGGGGCGCGGATGCTTGACGATCGCGTTCTCTCCCGCGGGCGCGGCGTGGGAGTTCATCCCCCCCAACCCCGATCCCGCGGTACGCCAGGAGCTGGTGGAAACGCTCTACCACGTGGTGTGGGAGCTGGTGCACGTGTTCTTCGACCACCGTGGACTCCTGACCGGCCGCGACGCCCGCCCGGTTCACGACGCCGGTGCGTCGAGCTTCCTGTATCCGTTTCTCGACGAGCGTGAACACGAGCTGGAACCCGTGATCGACGACGTCCGCCGATCGATCCTCATGAAGGCCGACGAGATCGAGGCGCTGCGAATCCAGACCTTGACCGAGAACCGCGAGACGCTGGTGGCAGCGGCGACCACACTGCAGGCAAGCTTCGAGGCCGGTGGAAAGCTGCTCGCATTCGGCAACGGCGGGTCCGCCACCGACGCCATGGACGTGACCGCTGATTTCCGCGCGCCGGGAGTGGTCGGAAGCGGATTCCCCGCCATCGACCTGACCGAGGATGCCGCGATTCTTACAGCGATCGCGAACGACATCGGCCCCGACGCGATGTTCTCGCGACAGGTGATCGCCTACGGTTTAGCGGGCGACCCCCTGATTGCGATCTCGACCTCGGGCAACTCGCGCAACGTGATCGAGGCCCTCGCCGAGGGCCGCCGTCGCGGCCTGGTGACGATTGCCCTCGTGGGATACGACGGTGGTCAGGTTGCCTCCGACGGGCTGGCCGACCACGTCGTGGTCACGAGATCCGAGCATATTCCGCGCATCCAGGAGGCGCAGGCGAGCGCCTACCACGTGCTTCGTGATCTGGTCGAGCCGAGTCCGGCATGAGCGTGGAAACGCTCCGGCGTGCCAACGTGCGTGTGGAGGGGACCGTGCAAGGCGTTGGTTTTCGCCCGTACGTGTACCGCCTGGCGGGTGAGCTTGGATTATCCGGGTTCGTGTTGAATGACTCTCGGGGGGTGCTGCTCGAGGTCGAGGGAGACGACGACTCGGTGGCGCGGTTCTTGGAGCGTCTCGGGCCGGAGCGTCCGCCACTGGCTGTCGTCGAGCGCGTGGTGGCCGAGTCGCGGGAGCCGATCGGCCACCGGGGATTCGAAATCCTCTCGAGTCCCCATGAGGGCAGCGCTGACGCCGAGGTCGCCGCTGACACAGGCGTCTGCGCTCAGTGCCTGAGCGAGCTTTTCGACCCCGGCGACCGGCGGTTCCGGTACCCGTTCACCAACTGCACGAACTGCGGCCCGCGGTTCACGATCGTGCGGGGTGTCCCCTACGACCGGCCGCTTACGACCATGGCGGGCTTTCGCATGTGCCCTCGCTGTCAGGCCGAATACGACGACCCGGGCGACCGCCGTTTCCACGCTCAGCCCAACGCCTGTCCTGACTGCGGTCCGACGGTGTCGCTGGTCACTCCAGACGGCCAACCGGTGGGGTTGGGCGAAGCGCGGGATCCTATCGCGGCAGCCGCGGCTGCCCTACGCGACGGCCTGATCGTGGCGGTCAAGGGTGTTGGTGGGTTCCATCTCGCATGTCGCGCCGACGACGATCGCGTGGTGGCCACCTTGCGCGCACGAAAGCATCGTGAGGACAAGCCGTTCGCGCTGATGGCCGCATCCATCGAGGTGACCGAGCAGATGGTGCAGCTGACTCCGCTGGAGCGAGAGTTGCTCCAGAGTCCCGAGCGGCCGATCGTGCTCGCCCCGCGAGTGGAGCACGCCGCGGTAGCCCGATCCGTGGCGCCGGCGTCGCCCGAGCTCGGGTTGATGCTGCCGTACTCGCCGCTCCATCATTTGTTGCTCGCCGACTTTGGCGATCTCGCCCTGGTGTTGACCAGCGGCAACGTTTCGGACGAGCCGATCGCGTTTCGTGATGGCGACGCATTTGACCACTTGGCGGGGATCGCAGACCTGCTGCTCGTCCACGATCGGCCGATCGAGACGCGCACCGACGATTCGGTCAAACGGGTGGTGAAGCTCGGTCACCGGCACCAGGCAATAACGCTTAGACGATCTCGCGGCTATGTCCCCGCGAGCCTCAGATTGCCCGAGGCGACCACCCACCCGATCCTCGCCTGCGGGGCCGAGCTCAAGAATACGTTTTGCCTGGGCCGCGGCTCTCGGGCGTGGGTGGGGCATCACATCGGAGACCTCGAGAACTTCGAGACGCTCTCGTCCTTCGCCGACGGAATCGAGCACTTCGAGCGGCTGTTCGCTGTCTCACCCACGGTGATCGCCCACGATCTCCACCCCGAGTATCTGTCGACGAAGTACGCGCTCGAGCGCGATGACGTCCGGCTAATTGGAGTCCAGCATCACCACGCTCATCTGGCCGCGGTACTCGCTGAACATCTCGAGCCGGGGATCGCCGTCGGTGCGATCTTCGACGGCACCGGCTACGGCACGGATGGCACCGTCTGGGGTGGCGAGCTTCTGTGCGGAGACCTCGGCGGTTTCGAGCGCGTGGGGATGCTCATGCCGGTACGGCTGCCCGGCGGCGCCCAGGCGATCAGGCAGCCCTGGAGGATGGCGCGCTCGTGGCTCGCCGCGGCCGGTGACCCCGCCCCGCCACCAACGCTCGCACGCGGTGTCGATGCCCGTGCCTGGGAGCAGGTCGCACAGCTGGCCGCTACCGGTCTTGGATCTCCGGAGACATCGAGCATGGGCCGGCTGTTCGACGCGGTGGCCGCGATGTGCGGAATGCGTTTCCGGGTCAACTACGAGGGGCAGGCAGCAATCGAACTGGAGGCGGCATGTGACCCGGGCGAGCGGGGGCGGTACCCGATCGAACTCGCCAACACAGCGGGCATGCTCGTGATCGACCCCCGACCGACGGTGCGGGCAATCGTCGCAGACCTGGCGGCGGATGTTCCATCACGAGTGGTGGCTGCGAGATTCCACACCACGGTCTCGGCGGTGACTGTTGAGGCCTGCGCGGCGGCCGCATCCGCCGCGGATACCGACCGGGTCGTGCTCTCGGGCGGGGTGTTTCAGAACCGTCGACTGATCGAATCGGTGGCCACGGGACTTCAGTCCGCGGGCCTGCGCGTGCTCGTGCCCGAGAGGCTTCCGCTCAACGACGGCGGGATCTCGTTCGGGCAGGCCGCGATCGCCGCACGCAAGGTGCGTCGGTGAGCACTCGAGAACAGATCGTCCAGAGTCTGGTGTTCATCCGCGGCGCGAACCGGCCGTTCGGCGAGCTCACACGCGACGACGTGCGCGCGCGTGCAGACGAGTTGCGCGCTGCGACCGGTTGGGGTCCGACGGCCCGGGTGGCGACCGTTGCACTGGCGTGGCGTGAGCTGCATCGAGACATGGAACAGGCGGGGGTCGCGACCGTCAACGATCTCGACGACGGTACGGTGATCGAGATGGCCCCGCGCCTGTGGATCACTCTGCCCTGATCGCAACCACGCCGGTCGGATAGTGTCAACGGACGCAGGTGGATCTTCGAGGAGGCGTGATGGATCCGGCAGCCAAGGCGTCCGCGCCATATCCGTCGGGCACGGTGACACTCATGTTCACCGACATCGTCGGGTCGACGGAGCTGCTCAGAAACCTTGGTCCGAGCTATGCCGACGCGCTCGCCGAGCACCGGCGAGTGCTGCGGGAGATTTTCGACCAGCGCGGCGGCCGTGAGATCGACACCCAGGGGGACTCGTTCTTCGTCGCCTTCGAGCGTGCCTCGGACGCCCTCGCCGCGGCCGGTGAAGCCCAAAGCGCGCTTCAAGGCGACGTGCGGATCCGCATCGGCATGCACACCGGCGAGCCGATTCTGACAGACGAAGGCTACGTCGGAATGGACGTTCACATCGCGGCCCGGATCGGCGCGGCCGGCCATGGTGGCCAGGTGCTGCTCTCCCGCGCTACGCGAGAGCTCGCGGGCGCCGCGAGTGGAGTACGTGACCTCGGCAGCCACCAGCTCAAAGGGGTCGGCAGCGTTCACCTCTACCAGTTGGGCGACGGCGAGTTCCCGCGGCTCGCGAGCCTCGACCGCACCAACCTCACCGCGAGGTTGGCTCCCCTGGTTGGCCGCGACGCCGACATCGATCAGCTGGTCGCGTTGCTCGTCGGCGAACACGCACGGCTGGTGACGCTCACAGGCCCCGGGGGTATCGGTAAGACGAGTCTGGCCGCGGTCGTCGCAGACCGACTGCTCGACGACTTTGCCGACGGCGTCTGGTTCGTCGACCTCGCGCCCGTGCGCGATCCGGCCCTGGTGGCGGCCACGATCGCCGCCGCACTCGGCGCCGCAAACGATCCCCATGAGTATCTGCGCGACCGGCAGGTGCTGCTGCTGCTCGACAATTTCGAGCACGTGATCGCCGCCGCCGGAGTGGTTGGGCGGATCCTCGAGCAGGGCGCCGGAGTCTCGGTGATCACGACCAGCCGCGAGCCGCTACGGCTCCAGGGTGAACGCGAGTATCCGGTTCTGCCGCTCGGGCGAGCGGCTGCGGGTGCGCTCTTCCGAGACCGGGCACGAGCCGTGCTGCCATCATTCGACGCCGATTCCGCCCAGGTCGCCGAGCTTGGCGACCGGCTGGAAGGGATCCCGCTCGCGATCGAGCTCGCCGCCGCCCGGGTGAAGCTGCTCGACCCCGATCAGATGCTCGCGCGGCTGTCATCGCAGCTGGGATTGCTGACCGGCGGGGCACGCGATCTTCCGGAGCGCCAGCGCACGCTCGAGACGACCATCGCATGGAGCTTCGGCCTGCTCGACGAGGACGAGCAAACCCTGTTCACACTGCTCGGGGTGTTCGCCGGGCGGTTCACGCTCGAAGCCGCCGAAACCGTGTGCGATGCACGGCTGGACACGCTCCAGTCGCTCGTCGACAAGAGCCTCGTGCGGTCCGAGGACGGAAGTTTCTCGATGTTCGACTCGATCCGCGAGTTTGCCGTGAGAGGGACGCTCGGCCTCGCCGACTATGACGACCTCCTGTACCGCCACGCGCAGTTCTACGTGGAGCTGGCCGAGCGTGCCGAGCCGGAACTCACCGGCGCGCATCAGGAGCTGTGGCTCACCCGCCTGGAGAACGAGTACGAGAACCTGCGCGCGGCGCTCGAATGGAGCTCGCGGCGACCCGAGCATGTCGGCGAGGGGCTGCGAATCGCGTCGAGCCTCGCGTTTTACTGGTTCATCCGCGGCCCGTACCGCGAGGGCATCAACTGGTTGGAGCCGCTACTCGCGAGCAGCCAGGGGGATCGCTCACGTGTTCGGGCGGGAGCACTGTGGAGCGCCGGGCTGATGTGGACGATGATCGGAGACAGTGCGAGGGCGTTGGAGATGTTCGAGGAAGCTCTCGAGCTCGCCCGCGAACAAGGTGATGACTCGCGCATCGCCCGCACGCTCGACATGATGGGGCTGCTCGCGTTCTTCCAAAACGACATGGTGGGGGCCCGGGAGCAGTTCGAGGCGAGCATTGCCCACGCCCGCATCGCCGGCGACGAGTGGTGCCTGACCGACGCGCTCGCGACCCTCGGGTCGATCTACCCGCTCCAGGGAGAGCCGCAGCTCGCCACCGAGGCCGGTGGCGAGGCGCTCGCGATTGCACGCCGCACCGGTGATCAGCAGGGGCTGCGGATGGCGCTGTTCGGGCTCGCGCTGGCAAGCTTCCGGCAGGGCCGCCTCGATCTGGCACGCGAGTTCGCCGAGGAGGGGCTGGGCGTGGTTCGCGATCTCGTGGACGGCTGGTTCACTCCATACTTCTTGTGGGTGCTCGCCGACGTCGAAACCGCTGCCGGGAACGACGCTCTGGCCCTTGAGTACGCCACCGAGAGCCTCATGCTCGCACGCGAACTCGACGCTCCGCTGATGCTCGTGTGCGCACTCCAGACGGCCGCCGCGTGTGCCCGCAGCGCGGGCGACGACACATCGGCCTTCGCGCTGCTCGTCGAGGCCGTCGAGATCGCCGGGAATGGGGACGTTCCCGGGTCATACTCGTCCACCGCCGAGTCGGCTCTGGCCGCGCTCTACGCCGACCGCGGCGACCTAGAGGCCGCTGCGAAGCTGCGCGCCCGGGCGCTGGCGACCGCGCGGCGGGTGGGCGACCCGTGGGCAGCGAGCCGGGCGGCCGAGCCCATGTGACCAGCCGCCTCCACCGGGATTACGAGGACGACTCCCGATCCGATCCCTCCGGTTCGTCGTCCATCGCTTTTCGCAGGCCGAGCGTTGGCTTCCACCCCGGCCCCGGCACGCTTGCCCGCAACACCCGCGTGTAGGCCGCGGCCGGATGGTCGAGCACCTGCGCAGTCGCCCCGCGCTCGACGATCTGACCGCGACGCATCACCACGATCCTGTCGGTCAACTGCCGCACGACCGCGAGGTCGTGGCTGATCAGGACATAGGAGATCCCCGACGAGTCGCGGATGTCGGCCAGCAGGTTCAGGACCTGGGCCTGGATCGAGACGTCCAGCGCAGCGACGGATTCGTCGAGGATCATCACCCGCGGCTGGGCCGCCAGCGCCCGCGCAATCGCGACCCGCTGGCGTTGGCCGCCGGAGAGCGCCCGCGGCAGGGCGTTCATCTGACGGTCGTCCAGACCCACCATGTCGGCCAACTCCGCGATCCGGTCACGACGGTCCTGCCCTGAAATTCGCGGGATTCATCCGCAGCACCTCATCGACCACCGCGACGGCGGACTGGCGTCGGTCAAGGCTCGAGTAGGGATCCTGGAACACAATCTGCACCTCGTGGGCGCGCGCCCGCCTGAGCCTGGCACTTCGCGCGGGAGTGGATCGGTCGTTGCCGTCGACCACGATCCGGCCCGAGGTGGCACGCTCCAGGCCCACGATCATGCGCGCAACGGTGGTCTTGCCGGAGCCCGACTCACCGACAACCGCCAGCGACTCGCCCGGCGCGATCTCAAACGACACCGAATCGACCGCCGTGAACTCGCCGAAGCGCTTGACGAGCTCCTCGACCTGGAGCACCGGCTCAGCCATGCGGCCGCCCCTCGCGCAAGACCGGGAGCTCCTCGGCGCGCACGCATCGACTGAGCCCACCCTCCACAGCCCGAAGCGCGGGACGGGCAGCCCGGCAGCGGTCCTCCGCGAACGCACAGCGCGGTGCAAAGGCGCAACCCGAGGGAGCCTCGTAGGCGGACACCGGCCGGCCGGGAATCGCCTCGAGCCGCGCGGCAGTGTTGCTGACGCTCGGGCGCGCCGCAGCCAACGCGGACGTGTACGGATGATTCGCATGATCATGGAGAGCGCCGGCCCGTTGCAGCTCGACGAGCTGGCCGGCATACATCACGGCCGTGCGGTCACACACCGCGGCGGCCAGGTCGAGATCGTGGGTGATGAAGAGCAGCGACACGCCAAAGTCCTTGCGCAGCGCATCGATGATCGCCATCACCTCCGCCTGGATGGTCACGTCCAGCGCCGTGGTCGGCTCGTCGGCGAGGATCAGACGAGGCCTGGTCAAAAGGGCGGTGGCGATCATGACCCGTTGGAGCATCCCGCCGGAGAGCTCGTGCGGATACATCCGCAGGCGCCGCGCGCCGTCGTCGATGCCCACCTGCGAGAGCATCTCAACCGCTTGCTGCTCGGCTTCGGAGCGGCTTACCGACTCACGCAGGGTCTCGGTCATGAAGTCGCCGATCCGCCGAACTGGGTTGGTATGCGCTCGCGGGTCCTGGAACACCACGGCGACCTCGTGACGGTAGGCGCGGAGATCGCCGCCGTGCAGCGCGTAGACATCGCGCCCATCAAAGCTCACCCGGCCGTCGACCTTGGCTCCGCGGGGCAGAAGCCGAGAAATCGCGCGAACAGTCATCGATTTGCCCGATCCCGACTCGCCCACGAGTCCCAGCGCCTCGCCAGGGGCGATGGTGAACGCGACATCGTCGAGCACCGTGCGCAGCTCGCCCGATACCGGCAGCTGCACGGTCAGGCCCTCGACGGTCAGGAGATCGGCCTCGCTCACAGCACAGTGAGCCTGATATGGGATGCGTCTCGCCCACCGGTGAACAGTCGCTGAGTTGCGACTCGGGACTGGCGGGCGAACCACGGGTTCTCGTCGGTGCCGGGGTGGGCAACGTAGAGCGGGAAGTCGCTGGATGCGATCTGCACGCGCAGCCTGTGGCCGGCGTCCACACGGTGGCCCGTGTGGGCCAGGAACACCTCGGCCGTCGGGTCGTCGCCCGGACGGACAGTGACCTGGCCGCGCAGCAGCATCAACCCGGTGCCGTCGGGCATCACCTCCACCAGCTTCACGAATACGTGCATGCTGGGCGCATCGGAGCCCACCTCGAGGTGGGCCGTGACCCGGCCGGCCAGATCCAGCGGCTGCTCCAGCACAGGGCCGGTGAATGTCAGAACGTCGGACCGCTCGGCAACGCTCGACTCGTCGGGGCACTCGTACAGAAACGCAAACGGATTGACGACCGTGGATGGCACCAGATCGCTCGGGTCATGCACCCACTCCACCGCTTCTCGCTGCTCGGGGGCACTCCCACCCAGCCCGCCATCGGTCAGATAGAGGCGAAGCTCACGCGCGTCCGCAGGCGGCCATGAACCTGCCTCGCGCCACCCCTCCCGGCCGTGTCGCCAGCGCGCCCGCGGCAGGGACTCCGCAGGTCGTGTGCCCTTGAGGAACACCTCGAAGAACTCGACCGCCGGATCCAGGTAGCGCGGCAGCATGCGGGCCAGGGCGGCCTCGTTCTGGTCGTGGTTCAGGTCGTCGGTGATCGGAACGTCGCTGAGCTGGTAGTTCTCGTGATCGGTCGCGTCGGCCACGAGGTACTGGAGCGCGGCCAGTTTGGGGTCGGCCACGAGCCGCTCGTAGTCGCGCATCGAGTCGGGCAGGATGTTGTCGAACCACCCGACGCCATGCAGCGTGGGCACGGCCAAACGCTCGAACGGGTGCCCGGCGCGTGCGAATGGATCAAACTTCTCGTCACCCCGCGAGTGCGCGAGAAACGCGTCGAACGCCGCCGAGCGGACGCCGGCAGCCTCGAATCCCGGGTCAAACACCTCACTGAGTGGCCGCCGTGACCAGTCGATCGGCCAGGTGCGCATCAGGCCATCGATCCACACCTCGGCCAGATACTGGCCGCCGTACAGCGGATCGACGCCACCCTGGAGCCAGGCTCCGAGGTTGGCCGATGTCACCCGCGGCACGATCGCCTTCAGCGCAGGATGGCCGCTGGCGACCGCTGCCCACTGGGTGAAGCCATAGTACGAATCGCCCCACATGCCCACCACGCCGTTCGACCACGACTGCGCGATTATCCATTCGAGCGTGTCGTATCCGTCGTCGACCTCGTGCACGAATGCCAGCGTCTCGCCGCCCGAGCGAAACTTTCCACGCACGTCCTGCACGACGAACGCGTAGCCCTCGGCCACAAACCGGGTGGCGATGTCGGGCATGAACGTGTACCGGCCGCACTTGTCGTACGGCAGCCGTACCAGCACCGTGGCAACGGGCGCGCCGTCGCCGGGCAGGTAGGTATCCGTCGCCAACTCGACACCGTCGCGCATCGGCACCATCGTCTGCGTTGCACGCGGATCCAGTGGGGCCGGCTCGAGCACCTCCAGCGGGACAGTCACGCATTCACCTCGTCTCTTGGGTTCGGTGGGCCAGGCGGTCGCCAAGGAGGTTGAACGCGACCACGGTGATCACGATCATGATCCCGGCTGCGATCGACTCCATCGCGTGACCGTTGAGAATTGACTGCTGGCCATCGGCGACCATCAAACCCCACTCCGACGCCGGTGGCTGCACGCCCAGGCCGAGGTACGAGAGCGCCGACAGATCGACCAGCACTGCGCCGAACGAGAGCGCGGCCTGAACCACGATGAACGGCAGGATGTTCGGCAACAGGTGGCGCAGAGAGATGCGAACGCCCGAGAGCCCGCCCACGTAGAGCGCATCGACGTAGGGCAGCCGCCGCTCGCGCACGGCCACGCTGCGCACCACCCGAGCGATGTACGGCAGGTAGGCGAACGACAGCGCGATCACCGGCGCGGTGAGTCCGGTGCCGAAGATGGCGACCGCCAGGATGGCAAAGATCAGTCCCGGAAACGCGAACAGGATGTCGAGCACGCGCGACACCGCGGAGTCGATGCCGCCGCCGAACCAGGCGCTGATGATCGCCGAGGCGGCGCCGAAGATGGTCGCCAGCGCCAACCACGATTGCCGGGCCGAGCAGGCTCAGCCGAGCGCCATAGATGATCCGCGAGAAGATGTCACGACCCACCGCGTCGGTGCCCAGGAGATACCCACCGCCAGGCCCCTGGTTGGCAGCCAGGATGTTGGTCTGGTTGGGGTCGTGGGGAGCCAGGAGCGGCGCAAACACCGCCATCGCCACGAGTATCGCGATCACGGCGGCAGAGATGATCAGCGTCAGGTCGTGGCCGCGCACGCTGCGGCGGCTGCGCGCGCGAGTGGTGGGAATCGTGGGTGGCGTGACCGCGCTCATGTGTGCCCCTGGTCACGGATGCGGGGATCGAGCAGCCCGTTGATGATGTCCACTCCAGTGTTGACCACCACGAAGATCGCCACCATCAAGAGTGAGAGCGCCTGCACCACGGCGAAGTCCTTCTGCGAAGCCGCCTGCACCAGAAACGAACCGATCCCGCCGAGCCCGAACGCGTGCTCGACCACCACGTCGCCGGCAACCAGCCCCGCCACCGTCAGCCCGGCCACCGTGGTGATCGGAATCATGGCGTTACGCACCACATGGCGGCGGATCACCACCGACTCGCGCAGCCCGCGGCTACGCGCCGTATCCACGTGTTCGCTGTCGAGTTCGACAACCACCGCCGCCTTGGTCAGCTGGGCGACGAACGCCGTCCAGGAGAGCGCGAGCGCGATTGCGGGCAGCGTCAGGTGGTGGACGGTGCCACCCACCCCCGACCCGTTGCCGAACACCGGAAACCACTGCTCGTCGACCGCGAACGCCGTGACCAGGACAATCGCCGCCACGTAGGAGGGGATCGCCAGCCCAACGCTCGTGGCGGCGGTGATCAGCGAGCTTCCCCGCGATGAGAGACCGCCGAGGATGCCGAGGCTGATCCCGATCCCGAGGATCAACACGGATGAGTAGAAGATCAGCTCCGCGGTCACACCGAGCCGCTGCCGTACCAGCGTCGTAACCGACTCGTGGTAGACGAATGACTGGCCGAGATCGCCGTGCAACACCCCCTCGAGCCAGTGCCAGTACTGGACCAGGAACGGGTCGTCGAGGTGGTACTGCTTGTGGATCGTGGCGAGAACTTCCGGCGTTGCGTGGCCCCCGGCGAGCAGCGTCGCCGGATCGCCGGGGGCTACATACAACGCTCCATAGATGATGAAGCTTGCGACCAGAAGCGTGACAACGAGGCCCAGCAGCCGAAAAGCAATAAACCTCGCCACGCCGCCGCCACCGGCCTATCGCGCGCCCAGATACGCAAACGAGGGCTGGAACAGATACGCGAACGACGTGGTCGCCCCGCCCAGCTTGTTGCTGAGGTAGAGCACCTCGTGCAGCGCCAGGATCGGAATCGCGATCTGGTCCTTCATGTACGACGCCTGGGCCTCGGTCAAGAGCGCCGCTCGCTGCTTGCCATCGAACGTCTGAAGGGCCTGGCCGGCTTGCTGCTGCACCTGCTTGTTGTCGTAGCCGGTCCAGTTGAAGAACGAATCCGGATAGATCCAGAATGGCAGATAGTCGAGCTGGTCGGGCACATCCAGGTAGCCACTGCTCAGCACCAGGTCGACGCCCTTGCGGTACTGGGGCAGGAAGAACAGGTTGGAGAAGTCGAGCGGCTGCATCTGCTTGATCTTCACCGTCAGCCCGATCTGCGAAGCCCCCTCCTGGATCAGCGTCGCCAGGTTGATGGCGGTCTGATCGCCGGCACCGATCGCAAGCACCATCGGCTGCGACAGGTCAGGCACGCCCTGTAGCAGCTTCTTGGCGCCGTCGACATCGGGCTTGTCGCCGCCGGGCAGCTTGTCATACGCCGCCTGATAGACGCTCTTGGCGTTGTCGGGCGTCCAGGCGGTGGGTGGGGTCAACGCCTTGTTGGGCTCGCCGGCCCCGTTGTAGATCTTGTCGGCGATCGCAGCTCGATCCATCACCATCCCCAGCGCCTGGCGCACCTTGGGATTGGCGGCCGGGCCGCTGGTGGCTGCGGGTACCAGGATCTCGATGGCGAGACTCGGGCCCATGTACACCTTGCCCGTCGAGAGTCCATTCAGAGCGGGAATCGAGATCGGCGGCATCTCGTACGCCCCGTCGACTTCGCCCGACTTGAGCGCGGCGGTCAGCGTGCTGGTATCGGAGATGAACTTGACGGTGACCTTGCCGACCTTGGGCTGGAGCGACGTGTCCCAGTAGTTCGGATTCTTCACGAGCACCATCTGCTGACCCGGTGTCCACGATTGCAGCTTGTAGGGGCCTGAGCACATGACGCCGCCCTTGGACGTGCCAAAGCTCTTGTCGCCGACCCGCTCGACATACGCCTTCTCGACCACGCCGCCAGCCACCGTCGCCATCTCCTTGATGAACAGCTCATCTGGAGCCGAGAACTTGACGGTGACCTGATTCGTGCCGGTCTGGGTGATCGACTTGACGGTCTTGAAGAACCCGCCGTTGACGGCGCCGGTGCTGGTGTCCATGTTGCGCTTGAGGCTGTAGACCACATCGTCAGCCGTGAGCGGCTTGCCGTCCCAGAACTTGATGCCGGGCCGGATGTTGAAGACCAGCGTCGTTGGGTTGGGGTAGTTGTAGCTCTGCGCGACGGCGGGATGGAGGCCCCACTTGGGATCGAACCGAAGCATGTAGTCACACAGGTTTGAGATGAGCATGTCGGGGCTGTAGTCACCGGCCTTGACGTAGTCCAGGGTGACCGGCTCGCCGAACGGCATATCCCAGGTGATCGAGTCGACCGCGCCTGTCCCCGGAGGCGTGGTGTAGACGAGCTTGGCAGCCGGGGCGGTCGAACCGTTCGAACCGCCCGAGGACGACGACGAGCTTCCGCACGCCGCGACGGTGGCGGCGATCGCGAAGCACAAAACGAGAAGTCCAAGGACGCGAGAGAGATGACGGCCGCGAGGCCGTTCGGGTCCGCAGTGGTCGGGGTTCGGCATCATGCTTCCGCTCCTTGGGACAGGACTGAGGCTTGGGGCGAGGCTCCCCAGCAACATCGTTGGAACCGCTTCCGGGGTAAAACCTTACTCTGTTAGGCTGCGCATCCTAACGAACCTGTGACCCCCACGTCAAGAGAGCTGTGCCCCGTCCTTCCGTTCAACTTCTGAGTCCAGAAAAGATCGTCGCCGCAGCACTCACGATCATCGACGCCGAGGGTATGGAGGCCCTGTCGATGCGCCGCCTCGCGGCCGACCTCGGGGTGCAGGGCCCCTCGCTTTACCACCATTTCCGGGGGAAGAAGGAGATGCTCGGGGCGATCGTCGATCAGATCTACTCCGAGATCGATCTCGACCGGGTCGACGGTACCTGGGAGCAGACGCTCACCATCTACAGCCAGCAGTTGCGGGCGGTGCTGATGGCACACCCCCACGCGGTCGAGTCGGTGGCGATGACCCCGGTGACCACCGATGCCGGGCTCCGCATCTACGAGCACATGATCGACCGGCTGATGGCCTGCGGATGGGAGCTGGAGTTCAGCCGCCAGGTGACGCTCGTGGTCGAGAACCTCGTGTTCGGCGCAGTGTTCACGGCAAACGTCCCGGCGATCAAGCTCTCGGAGGGTCAGGAGCCGCAGTACCCGCGGCTCACCGAACTCGTGCACGGCCCGCCCGTGCCTCAGCCCGACGACGGGTTCGAGATCGGATTTGCCGCCCTGATCGAGGGGCTGCGCGTGACTACCGCGAGGTGGTGATCCTGGCGGCCGCGCGGTCGACGTTGGCCCGCTCGTGCTCATGCAGTCCGATCGTCTCGGGTTCGCCGTCGAGCAGCACGTTCAGCGGCACCCCGGTGGTGTGCCCGGTGAGCTGCTCGAGCACGGCCAGCCCGCAGTACGGCACTGCCTCAGCCGAGTAGCCACCCTCGTGGTTGAACACGATCCGCCCGCCACAGAGCTCGGTGGCGAGTTCCAGCAGGCTGCGGGTGAGCCGCGCGAAGCACTCCGGAGTGAGATTCATCCGAGCGGTTGGGTCGATCCAGGCAGCATCGAACCCGCAGGCGACGATGATCAGCTCGGGCTCGAAGCGGCGCAGCGCGGGCAGCACCACCCGCTCGAATGCGTACTCGTACACCGCGCGGCCAGAGCCCGCCGGGAGCGGGATATTGACGTTGTACCCAAGGCCGGCGCCGGTGCCGGTGTCGTCGACGCCGCCGGAGCCGGGCGGGTAGATGTCCTCCTGGTGCAGCGAGATCGAGAGCACGTGGGGATCGGCGTAGAAGGCGCTCTCGGTGCCGTTTCCGTGGTGCACGTCCCAATCGACGATCGCGATCTTCTCAAGCCCTCTGTGCCGCGCCTGAGTGGCTGCAAGGGCGGTGTTGGCGAAGATGCAAAAGCCCAGCCCGCGATCGGCCACGGCGTGGTGGCCGGGCGGTCGCACCAGCGCGTAGGCCCGCGCCACGCGGCCGTCGATGACCGCGTCGACCGCCTCGATGCAGCCCCCGGCCGCGAGCCGCGCGATCTCATAGCCCCCGGTGCTGAACGCGGCCGCGTCCCCGGCCTCGCCGCCCTGGTCGTTCGAGCGCGCCTCGATGCTGTCGACGTAGTCGGCAGTGTGCAACCACAGCAGTTCCTCGCGCGTTGCCGGTCGCGGTCGAATCGGGGTGAGGTGGTCGATCATGCCGCTGACCTCGACGAGGTTCTTGAACCGACGCTTGGTGGCGGGGTGCTCGGGTGAGGGGGTGGGCTCGAACAGCGCCTCGGGGGGAAGCCAGCTGTTGAAGGTGCGGGCGTCGTGCCACAGGTAGCGCTCGTCGAATACCCATCCAACTCGGTCGGGCACGGGTTCCTCCTGGTCGGTGACGTTCACGCTGACACCCCATCGATCACCGTCATGTCGACGGGAATCAGGGGCAGCTGGTCGATCGGGACCTGCTCGGGGTCGTCGCCGAGGACGACGAAGTCGGCCAGCTTGCCCGGCGCGATCACTCCCCGATCGTCCATGTGGCAGGCGTAGGCGGCATCCGCGGTGAACATGCGGATCGCATCGCGTACGCCGATCGCCTCATCGGGCGAGAGGTGAGTGCCGTTTCGCGTGCGGCGGGCCACGGCGCACCAGATGCCGTGGAACGGGTTGGCCGCTTCGGGCTGAGACCCCGTGCTGTCACTGTTTCCCGGGATGCGGTGGCCCCGCGCCCGCAGCGTCTTCAGCCGCGGGTTATTGGCCTCGGGAAACGCATCGCCAAAGCTGTAGATGAACTGCGGGGTGGCGACGGCGACCACGCCCAGAGCCGCGATCCGGTCGAACCACTGATCGCCCACCGGGAGGTCGGCGGCATGCTCGATGCGATGCCGGTGATCGGCGCGAGGCTCATCCTGCAGCGCTCGCTCGATCGCGCGCAGAGCCATGTCGAGCGAGTGCTCCGACTGCACATGCATCATCAACTGGAGGCCGGCGCGATGCGACCTAGCCACGGCCTCGTCGAGCTCGGTCTGCGACCACTTGATGTCATCGACCAGCTGGCCGTGGATGTCGGCTCCCGCACCGTCGACGAACAGCTTGATGCCCCCGAGCCGCAACCACTCGTCACCAAACCCGCTTTCGAAGCCAAGCGACGCCATCTCCTCGACCGAGCAGAGCCTCGGTACGTGGTAGCGCAGGTCAAGGCGCATGGGCAGGCGGCCCTCGCGATGAAGTTTTTGGAACGCCCGGATCCCATCGTGGCTGAACGGAAGCTCACCGACTGATGTCACGCCCCTGGCGCGGAACATGTCGATCCCCAGCCGCTCGATCGCGGCGGCGCAAGCGTCGACGCCAAACGTCTGGAACGGCAACCAGTCCCACAGCTCGGCACCGCGACCGCTTTCGAGGTCGATGCTCGATCCACGCGGAAGCGCAGCGCCGTCGAGCAGCCCGGTGACTTGCAGGGCACGCGTGTTCAGAGTGGCGTAGTGGATGCCCGCGAATACCACCACCGGGCGATCGGGAGCGACGGCGTCGAGGTCGGCCCTGGTGATGGGCCGGCGTTCCTCGGCAAACAGCTGCAGGCTGAAGTTCGACCGGCCGATGATCCAGTCCTCACCCGGCTCGGCCGCGGCCGCCCGGATCGTTTCGCAGATGTCGCCGACTCCCGCGTGGGGCGGGACGAAGCACTGAGTCGCATAGCTCAGATGAACCGTGGTGAGCTCGAGATGGCAGTGGGCGTCCACGAACCCCGGTACCACCACCCGCCCTCCGAGATCGACCACGTCGGCGCCGTCGAGCAGACCGCGCAGCTCGGCATCATGGCCGACCGCCTCGACCCGCCCGCCCGACGTGATGAATCCCTCGGCGACGCGGTCGGTGGCGTCCATCGTCAGCACCCGGCCGCCGAGGTATGCGCGGCGAGTCATGACCGTGCCTCAGCGGCATCCCACACGATCTCGCCACCGATCACCGTCTTCTCGACCCGGATATCGGGGAGCTCCGAGACCGCCGCGGCGAATGGGTCCTGGGCGAGCACCACGAGATCGGCGAGCATGCCCGGCTCGAGCACGCCACGGTCGTCCCAGTGCGCCGAGTAGGCCGCATCGGCGGTGTACATGCGGATCGCCGCCTCGACCGAGATCGACTCGTCGGGCAGGATCAGGCTGCCGTCTTTCGATTCGCGCGCGACGGCGCACCAGATGCCCCAAAACGGGTTCGCGGCTTCGGGTTGGGTGCCGGTCACATCGCTGTTGCCGGGCACCCGGAAGCCCATCGCCTGCAGCGTCCGCAGGGGACACACCGAATCCTCAGGCGAGCTGTAGAGGAAATGGGGCGTCGAGAGCACCTCCACCCCGAGCTGCTGTAGGCGGGTGAGCATCGGCGGGTCGGGCACCATGTCGCCGAGGTGCTCGATGCGGTGGCGATGATCGAGGCCGGGAAGCCGCGTGATCGCCTGCTCCAACGCGTCCGCCGCCATCCGGGTGCCGGTCAGGGTCGGGGCGACGTGCAGCAGCAGCTGCAAGCCGGCGCGATGGGCGTCCCACACCGCGGCGTTGAGATCGTGTTGCGACCACTGGCGGTCACAGGCGGGCTCCGCGTTACCCCACACGTCGAATCCGGCGCCGTCCACGAACATCTTGATCCCGCCGAGCTGCAGCCACTCGTCCCCGAACCCCGACTCCAGCCCGCTCGCAGCGATGTCGGCGACCGACGCGATCCGGGGAACGTGCGGCCAGAACTTCACGCGCAGCGGCAGGACGCCATCGCGCTTCATTTGCTGGAACGCCCGCACGCCGTCGTGCGAGAACACGATCTCGCCGATCGAGGTGACGCCGTTTCGCACAAACAGCTCGGGCACGCGCCTTGCGAGCGCAGCCTTGGTGGCATCGATTCCGTAGGCGGGCAGCGGCAGCTTGTCCCACATCTCGGTGCCGCGGCCGGTGAGCGGGTCGAAGCTCGAGCCTGGCGGTGGCGGGTCGGTGAGCAGGCCGGTGACCTCCATCGCGCGGGTGTTGAGCGTGCATGAGTGAAGTCCAGCGAAGACCACCGCGGGGTTGTCGGGCGCCACCGCATCGAGGTCGCTGAACACGAGCGGCCGCTGCTCCTCGACCCATCGGTGGATGGCAAAGTTGCCGCGCCCGACGATCCACTCTCCGGGGTTTACCTCGGCGACGCGAGCGGCGACGGCCTGGCAGATCTCGGCCAGGGAGCGCTTGGGTGGGGTGAAGCACTGGACGGCATGCTCGAGGTGTACCGAGGTCATCTCGGCGTGGCAGTGAGCATCGACGAACCCGGGGATGACCACCTTGCCACCGACGTCCACCACCTGCGCGCCGGCCGGAACCACCTCTGCACCTCCGACCGCGGTGACGCGGCCGTGCTCGCACACCACCACGGAGGCGCGGGGCCGACTCCTGCTCATGGTCCACACGTCCCCGTTGACGAAAGCGGTCGCGTCTGGCATCTCGGTCACTCTTTCCAGATTGGTTGGCCTAACGGCGTGAGGTTTACCACACCTGCGCTGCCCTGAGCTCACCCAAGCGCTCTGGCGCTTGCGCGGTCGTCGGGCTCAATCGGCGCGCGTGGTGACGTGGCCATCTGGTTGAGCAGAAGTTCGCTGGCGTCGGGCATCGAGCCCGGGCCGTCGAGGCGGTAGCGGGGTGGCAGCATCGGACCAAACAGGAGCGGGTCGAGAAGCTCTGTGCGCGCGTCAAGGTCGGGTGCGACGCCTGAGGCTTCGGAGAAGGCGAGCGCGAGAGCGTCGTGTGAGTCGAGCGGTGGCGGCGGATCCAGGAGACTTGCCCGCATGGTCGACTCCGAGGGCGGGTCGACCGCGCCCGCCCAGAGATTCACGATCCAGCGGGCCTGGAGCTCGAGCAGCGGAAAATACGGGCCTGCCGTCGCATACTGGCCGATGATGCCGAGGCCCGGGAGGTCGGGGTGGAAGGTGCGCAGGTGCAGCCGCAGGTCAGATCCGACCTGGGCCCAGACCCGCTCGTCAAGGTAGGGAATGTCGAGCTCGTACCCGGTCGCGCAGATGATCGCGTCGACCGTGGCACTCGTACCGTCGCTGAACGTCACGCTTCGCCCCGACACCGACTCGATCGCGGGTCGGCACGCGATGCCACCGCTCTGCACCAGGCTGAGGTAGTCCTGGGAGAGCGAGACGCCGGCATAAAGGATGTCTCGGTCAGGTGCTGGTGCCCCGAATTCGGCGGGGTTTCCGGCGATCCGCACCACCCGCTCGCGAAGGATGCGCCCGAACTCTTCGCGAGGCAACTCCCGCCGTCGCAGGGCACCGATGTGCGTGTACCACTGCCAGTCAGACAGCACGCCTCGGCACACCTTCTGCAGGACGTAACGCGGTTTCCGGTAGGCCGAGATGACGCCGTTTACCGCGGCTATGTCCGACGCGATCTCGTGTCCGCTGACCCCGTTCCCATACACCAGCGGCCGCCCCTCGCGGAACTCACCCGCGCCGGGATAGTCGTAGGCATGCAACAGCTCGCCGGCATACCCCGCCAGGCCGGGTGGGATCTGCGGCGCGTGGAATCGGCCCGACGCCACCACGACGGCCTCGAACCGCCTGCCGTCCACGCTCCAACCCGGCCGCACCGACTGGATGCGGTGGCCGAACTCGATCCGCTCCGTCACGTCGAATGCCTCGGCATAGGCTCGCAGATAGGTGTGGATCTGCTCAGCGAACGGATAGAGGCCGTGGTCGGGCGGCACTGCGAAATCCGAGAACGCCGTCATCCAACGGCTGGTGTTCGTCTGCATCCCCGGCCACACACCACTCAGGGGCGACGCCGAGTTCCACTGCCCGCCGAGATCGCCCTGCGCTTCGAAGACCGTCACATCAAACCCCGCCGCGAGCGCGTGCTTCGCAGCCACCAAACCGGCCGGTCCGGCCCCGATCACCGCGATACGCGAACCGTCAGCCAGGCGCATCTTCGACCCAGACATCGTCGTGCACTCTACGCCGTGCTGCCGTCACGCTCGCATAAGTGGGCCGTGTAGGGATCGAACCTACGACCTTGGGATTAAAAGTCCCCTGCTCTACCAACTGAGCTAACGGCCCCGGTCGCAATCCTAGATGGCCCGCTCGGGCCTGGCACTCCGCTGCCGCGAAGGTGGTAGGTTGAACTCCGCGGACGCCGGCAGGGGCGGCCCGGGAATTGCGAGCGCTCAAAGGAGACACATGACGCGAGTCAACCGTGTGGGTGAGCCGCCGTATGGCGGCATCGCAACGTTTTCGAAGCTGCCGCTCGCGCTCAGCCCCGCCGAGCTCGAAGGCGTGGACGTCGCGATCGTCGGGGCGCCGTTTGACGAGGCCGTCTCCAACCGCCCGGGCACCCGCTACGGGCCACGCGCGATTCGAAACGCGGACGACACGGGCGGCGTCCCGCCGGCCCGCCCGCACATGCTGCTCGGAGTCGACCCCTTCATCGAGCTGAACGTGGTCGACTACGGCGACGCCGAGACCGTGCCCGGCGACACGGCCGCAAGCCACGCCGCGGTCAAACAGCTCGTATCCGAGATCTGCGCCGCGGGCGCCATCCCGCTCATCCTCGGCGGCGACCATTCGGTGGCGATTCCCGACATGACGGCCGTGGCCGAGCACCACGGGCTCGGCAAGGTGGGAGTGATCCACTTCGACGCGCACGCCGACACCGCGTCGGCGATGCACGGATTCGAGCTCTCGCACGGCTCACCGATGCGGGTGGTCGTCGACAACGGCGCGATCCGTGGCGACCAGTTCATCCAGATCGGGCTGCGCGGCTGGTGGCCCGAGGAAGAGGAATTCACCTGGATGCGGAAAAACGGATTCCGCTGGTACACGATGTACGAGCTCGACGAGCGCGGTTTTGTCACCTGCCTCGACGAGGTGATCGAAGCGGCCAAGGAGTGGGACCACGTGTTCTTCTCGGTCGACATCGATTCGCTCGATCCCGCGTTTGCGCCCGGCACCGGCACGCCCGAGATCGGCGGGCTCTCCACCCGTGAGCTGGGCACCGCGATTCGCCGGGTGACCGCCGAGTTGCCGGTCGTCGGGTTCGAGCTGGTGGAGGTCTCACCGCAGTACGACCCCAGCGGTATCACCGCTGTGAACGCCCACCGGCTGGTGCTGGAGGCGCTTTCAGGTCTGGCCTTGCGACGCAGCGGCCGGTCTGCCGCCCCTCAGCTGGACTCCAGATCGAGATAGAAAGTTCACCATTTTGGGAACCAATTGGCCCTGTAGGCCGTAGTACAACTGTGACTCCTTTGACCACAC
This sequence comes from uncultured Actinomycetes bacterium, assembly GCA_963708725.1. GTDB lineage: Bacteria > Actinomycetota > Thermoleophilia > Gaiellales > JAICJC01 > CAVPTL01. The sequence goes on from CAVPTL010000008.1 coordinate 338,211, forward strand.
ACACCGACATCGTCACCAGGTTCCCGCTTTCGGCGGAGGTCGTGTGGCGCCGGTACCTCGAAGTCACCGCCGATCTCTCGGGAGACGACTACGAGCAGATCGAACCGAAAGCATGGGAGCAGCTCCAGGTCGCCCTCGGCCACCTCGAGTCGCCCGCGCCGCTGACCGTCGACTGACGGGTATTCTGCGCACGCCCGCCCCCATCGTCTAGTGGTCTAGGACTCCAGCCTTTCACGCTGGCAACACCGGTTCGAACCCGGTTGGGGGTATCAGCCGAGCAGATACGACGCCGAGAACGCGAGCCGCTCGACCGGCTCGGCCCGCATCGGCTCGCCGTCGAGCGTGACCACTCGACGATCACCATCGACCTTGACCGACCCGGTGCGCGTATTTCGCACCATGTCCTTGGCCGAGAGGTCGCGACAGTGCTCGACCAAAGCGCGTCGCCGTTCGGTCGGCAGATCGGCGTCCATCGATGCCCGGGCGAGAAATGCGAGCGACGTGCCCGCCGGCGCCGAGCCCAGCGCACCAAACTGGCGCTGCACCGACACCGGCTCGCCATAGGACGTCGAGCCGTTGCCCTCACCCGACGCGCCGTAGGTGGGCATGCCGGCCTTGAGCGTGAGCTCGGGGCGGACAGCGAAGAACTCCGGGGCCCACATCACCATGTCGGCCAGCTTTCCCACCTCGAGCGATCCGACATGGGCCGCGAGCCCGTGAGTGATCGCCGGGTTGATCGTCACCTTGGCGAGATACCGCAGCACCCGCTGGTTGTCGGCCTGACCCGATTCGGCCCCGAACTGCGCCTTCATGGCATCGGCGCATTGGAACGCCCGGCGCACGACCTCACCGATCCGGCCCATGCCCTGCGAGTCGGAGCTCAGCATGTGAATCACGCCGAGATCGTGCAACACCGACTCGGCAGCCATCGTCCACTCCCGCACCCGGTGGCGAAGAATCTCGCGATCACCGGCGCGCTCGGTCGGCTCGAGCAGGTGCACCGCAGTGACCATCGCCAGGTGTTCGGCCTCGGTCGACACACCGAACGGCACCGTGGGCGTGGTGGACGACGTCAGGATCCGGTCGCGACCGGCCAGCTCCAGCAGGTTCGGCGCGTGCCCTCCCCCAACACCCTCGATGTGGTAGGCATGAACCGTCCGGCCCGCGAACGCGGCGAAGGTGTCCTCGACGCTGAGCGCTTCGTTGAGACCGTCGGTATGAATTGCGAGCTGCACATCGTGACGGTCGGCGATACCCAAGGCGCAGTCGATCTGCTCGGGCCCCGCGCTCACGTCTTCGTGGATCTTGAGGCCGGCGCCGCCGCGCACCAGCGAATGCTCGACCGGCTCAGGGCGCGCCGACGATCCGCGCACCAGCATCGCGAGGTTGATCGGAATCGCGTCGAACGCCGACCACATCATCGCCATTGCCTCCGGTGGATTCATACCGAGATCCCACACCGGCCCCCATTCCTGGGTGATGAGCGTGGTCAGCCCACCGGCCAGCGCGGTGTCGCACACCTGAGGCGAGATCAGGTGGACGTGGGAGTCGATACCACCGGGCGTCACGATCAGGCCGCGCGCGTCAAGCACCGCCGTGCCGGTATCGAGCACAACCTCGATCCCATCCATCGTGTCGGGGTTGCCGGCGCGGCCGATCGAGACGATCCGGCCATCGCTGATGCCAAACGAGGTCGCCCGCACCCCCAGCACCGGGTCGAGCACAAGCCCGCCGACCACGGCGATCTCGACCCCGCCGCGCTCGGCACGCACGCCCAGCCCATCGCGCATCGTGTTGCCCCAGCCGGGGATGATCTCATCCGGCCCCGAGACGTCGTCGTGCTCGGGTACCACCCACAGGTCGCTATCGCCCAGCCGCACCGTCGGGGCTTCAGACACCGCGATACCCACGTTCGCGCGCAAGCTCGATGGCGGCCTCGAACGCGCCAGGGGCATCGAGCGGGCCGTCGACGAGGCCGCCGTGTCCTCGCACGATCCGGTTTCCAGCGATCGGGATCACCCGCACCTCACGTCGCCGGCCCGGCTCGACCACGACCTTGACGCCGGCGGCGACCGCCAAGCGAGTTCCCCACGCGGCCCGGCGATCGAAGTCGAGCTGGCGGTTGGCCTCGAATACATGGAAGTGCGACGTCAGCGCAATCGGGACATCGCCCGCGTTGGAGAGCTCGAGCGGCATCCCGCCCGGGAGCCACTGCGGCTCCAGGTCATCGCCGAGCAGGGGCGGCGGACCATCGCCGGTGATCGGGTCGTGCAGCACGATCAAGCGGTAGCCATCGGCGAACAACGCTTCCAGCTCGATCCGCGTGACCAGCCGGGCCGCCTCGTCGAGCAGATCCGCGGGGGCGAGGATCTCATAGCCGCGTTGCTCGACCTCGGCATACGGCAATCCGTCGCGCGCCGCTTCCATCAGCTCGTCGGTGATCAACGCGACCGCCTCGGCCTGCGCCAGCCGCAGGCCCCGAGCCCGTCGGCGGCGGGCGAGCTCGGCCGCCAGGAAGATCTGGAGCCGCTGGTGTTCACGGGGCAGTAGACGCATCGATCGGTCGGAACAGTCAGAGCGTAAGGGTGCCCGCAGGCACCTGCTGGGTGATGCAATGAGGGCCGCCGCCACCGGCCATGAACAAGACGTCGGCTTGAACGGTCACGATCTCACGCCCAGGATACGCGGTGCGGATCTGAGCGAGCGCGATCTCGTCGTCGGGTGCGTCGGCGACCGGGGCGATGATCCCCCCGTTGCACACGAACAGGTTGAGGTACGGGATGCCGTCCGCACTGCCCGTGTCGAACTCCACCACGTCGATCGTTCGTCCGCGGGCGTCCGACGTCTCACCGAGCCGGCGCCTGTTCTCGCCGCCCTTGCCGTGATCGGGATGAGACGGGTTGGACGGCGTGTGCAGAATCACCCGACCCGGAGCGAGAAAGTGGGCGATGTCATCCACATGCCCGTCGGTGGAGAAGTCTTCGTAATGGCCCTCGCCCAGCCACACGACCTTGTCGACGCCGAGATAGTCGCTCAGCGCCGACTCGATCTGTTCGCGTGACAGGTGAGGGTTTCGGTTGGCGTTCAAGAGACACTGTTCGGTGGTGATCAGCGTGCCCTCACCGTCGACGAAGAACGACCCGCCTTCGAGCACCATCGGCGCCAGGTACCGGCGCACGCCGAGATGGGCTGCCAGCTTTTCGGGCACCTGAGAATCGAACCCAAACGGCTGGTTCAGCTCGCCCCAGCCGTTGAATCCGAAGTCCACAAGCGCGACCCGCGCCTCGGAATCGCGCACGAAGATCGGCCCGTTGTCGCGCATCCACGAGTCGTCGAGGTCGATCTCGAGCAGCTCGATCCGCGACGACAACACCCGCCGGGCCTCGCCCAGCTGCTCCGGGCGAACGAGCATCAGCACCGGCTCGAACTCGCATACCGCGTTGGCCACCGCTGCCTGCTGCACCTGCGCCTGCGGGTAGGACTCGGGGCCAAGGTCGCCACCGGCCCCAACGTAGGTCTGGGGCCGGCACGGCCACGACATCAGCGTCAGCTGGTGGGTGTCCCACTCCGCCGGCATGGCGAACCCATCGGCGCGCGGGGTCGCGACGGGTAGCGCGGTCGTCATGCGACCGGCGTCCCGGCGGGGATCTGCTGCGTGATGCAGCCGATACCACCACCGCCGTATGCCTGGAAGTCGGTGGTCACACCAACCACCTCGCGGCCCGGGAACAGCTCGGCCAGCAGGCGGTAGGCGACGTCGTCTTCGGGGACATCCAGGCGCGGCGCGATGATGGCGCCGTTGACCGGGTAGAAGTTGGTGTACGGAGCGGCCAGCCGGCGACCCTCGACCTCGCGGGTGTAGGAGAGCAGCTCGATCTCGACAACCTCGATCGGGCGTCCGTGCGCGTCGGTCTCGCCCACCAGCCGCGCGCGATTTGCCTCGGCGAGTTCCCAGTTGGGATTCGAACGATTGGGGGCCGCCTGGAACAGCACCTGACCCGGCCGGATGAACTGCACAACGTTGTCGGAGTGGCCGTCGGTGCCGCCGTCGCCGGAGTCCTCCGCCAGCCCAAACGGGAGCCAGATCACTTTCTCGGCACCCAGATACTCGCGGAACACGGCCTCGATCTCGGCCTTGGACTTGCCGGGATTGCGGTTGGGGTTCAGCATCACCGACTCGGTGGTAATCACCGTGCCCTCTCCGTCGGAGGTAATGCCGCCTCCCTCTGCAATGATCGGTGCCCGGTAGCGACGCAGGCCGAACCGCTCGGCCAGGTGCTTACCCAAAGCGGCGTCGTTGTCCCACGTCTCCGCCTTGCCACCCCAGGCGTTGAACCCAAAGTGCACCATCGCAACGCCGCCGTCTGAGTCCATCACGGAGATCGGCCCGTTGTCGCGGATCCAGCAGTCATCGACCGGGATCTCAGCGACATCCACCGACTCGCCACACAACTCGAGTACCTCGTCGCGGCGGCCGGGATTGGCGACGACCGTCACCGGTTCGAACCGGTTGACCGCGCGGATCACTCCGGCCCACTCGAGCTTTGCGTCACGCAGATGCCCCGGCGCGTGAGGCCACTCGAGGTCTGGCCAGGATACGAGCGTGCGCTCGTGCTCGACCCAACGGCCCGGCATCACAAAGCCGTCTTGGCGCGGAGTGCGGGCGACAGCGGGGTCGGTTTGCGTGGATTCGGTGGTGTGGGTCGACATCACGGCTCCTGACTTAGTATGTCGTTCTAGATTTCTAGAACGCTAGACTAACACGGTATGGCTGCAACCACAAGGACCGATCGTCAGCGAGCCCGAGTACTCGAGGCGACCATCTCGGCCATCGCGGATGTCGGAGTCGACGGGCTCACGATGAGTGACATCTCCAAGCGCGCCGGGATGACCCCCGGGCACATCCTCTACTACTTCGGGCGCAAGGAGCGGATCCTGATCGAGACGCTGCGCTGGAGCGAGCACGATCTCGCCGATCGCCGGCGCCCTCGGCTCGGCGACCTGGAGGATCCGCACGCGCGGCTTCGTGCGCTGGTCGACCTCTACCTGCCCCAAGGGCCTGCCGACGCCCGTTGGAACCTGTGGCTCCAGGTCGGAGTTCACCCTCCCAGCGACGAGGAAACACTCGAACAACTCGAGGTATTGCTCGATCTGTGGATCGACGATGTGGTGGCCGCGCTGCACGATGGCGCGACCCCGCCGGAGGTCGATCTCACACAGGTCGCGCGCCGCGGCCTGTGGTTCCTGGACGGGCTGTCGCTGTCACTTCTGAGTGGCTCCCCAAGACTGTCCCGGCCCGAGGCGATCGAGATCGGCACCGAGGAACTGACCCGAGCGCTACCTACCCCTGGGAGCGAAGACCGCAGACCAGCGTGACGCAGGCCGTGGGCACGAGTAACAACCACAGATTCGGAACGTGCCACACCAATGCCACGGCGGCACCCACGATCATCAGAAGCGGAAACGCGACGAACAGGAGCCAGTCTGTCCACGGCTGATCCGGCGCTTCCACCGGCACGGCTTCCTGAACCGCCGGCAGATTCACCAGGGTGGGATCGTCGGCGTGCGTCAGACAGACGGGACAGTACGGCCCGACCAGCTCACCTCGCCCGCAGTTGGAGCACAGCATCCGGGTACTTTAGATCACAAGCGTGAACTCACCGACGCATCGGTGAACTCGGCAAACTCGCCGGTGATCAGATATGCCGTCTGCTCACCGATATCGACGCAGTTATCGCCGATCCGCTCGAGGCAACGCGAGATCAGCACCGCCCGCAGCGATGCTTCCCGAAGCGTGTCACCGTCGTCGGGGATGTCGAGCAGTCGCTCGGAGAACCGGTGATGGGCAAGGTTCACCGACTGGTCGAGTGCCACAAGCGATTTGGCGACCTCGAGATCGCGGTTGGCGAACGAACTCATCGCCAGTCCGAGCATCTCGTCGGCACGGCTGGCCATCGCTGTGAAGTCGTGAATCAGGTTGGCCGGGATCGGCGTCTCCTTCGTCAGTTCAAACAGCTTTGCGATGTTCACACATTGGTCGCCGATGCGCTCGAGGTTGTGATTGATGTGAACGACTGCCAGCACCAGCCGCAGGTCGACTGCAACGGGAGCCTGACGCCCCAGGATTGACGCAACGTCGCGTTCGACCTGGATGTACAACAGGTCGATCGGGTCGTCGGCGGCGATCACTTCCTCGGCGACCGCGGGGTCTCCACTCTGGAGCATGTCGACGACGCGGCCCAACGACATCCGGATCCGTACCGCTTCGTGCTGGACGAGTTCTTCGAGATCGCTCAGCTCGCTGTGAAACTGCTCGCGAGTCTCACTCACCAGGACTACCCGAACCGGCCGGTGACGTAGTCCTCGGTACGTTGATCCGACGGACGGATGAAGAGGTTCGACGTCGGCCCGTACTCAACCAGGATGCCATGACGGTCGTCGTTCTCTTTCACCTGGACGCTATAGAAGGCCGTCATATCGGCCACGCGTGCCGCCTGCTGCATGTTGTGCGTCACGATCACGATCGTATAGTCGGTCTTCAGCCGCTGGACGAGATCCTCCACGATCTGGGTCGCGATCGGATCAAGCGCCGAGGCGGGCTCGTCCATCAGGATCACGTCAGGCTCGATGGCGATCGCCCGGGCAATACACAGCCGCTGCTGCTGACCACCCGACAGTGACAGCGCGCTGGCCTTGAGCCGGTTTTTGACCTCGTCCCACAGACCCGCTGCGGTCAGGGCCTGCTCGACCCGATCATTCATGCCGTCCTTCATCCCGTGCAGACGAAGGCCATACGCAACGTTGTCGTAGATCGATTTCGGGAACGGATTTGGGACGCTGGAACACCATGCCGATCCTGCGCCTGACCTCGACGGCATCGACGTCCTTACCATTCAAATCGTGGCCGTGATAGCTGATCGTGCCGTCCACCGTCGCGCCTTTGATCAGATCATTCATGCGGTTGAAGCTCCGCAGAAGCGTGGTCTTACCGCAACCTGACGGGCCGATAAACGCGGTCACGAGGTTCTTGTGAACCTGCATGTTGACACCCGCGATCGCCTCGCGGCCGCTGTAGGACACCGTAACGTCCTTGACGTCGAACACGACCTCATGGCCCTCCTGGGGGTTCTCCCCGTGGCCGGCGGCCAGCGCCGCGATTCGCGACTGCGCGGGCACGACGTCGGGCGTGGCGCTCGCCGGCACCGCAGTCGTCGTCGTCACTTGAGTTTCGTCAGTCATAGGTTAGAAGCCACCTTCATAGAGAGAACGTACCATCGTTATCGCATCTGCTCAATCTGGCGCCGGGTGCGAAGCGACAGAAGTCGCCCCAGCACACTGCCCAACAGCACGATCGTGATCAGCACCAACGCAGCCGCCCAGGCCTGCTGTTGCAGGGCCTGACTGGGTTGCTCGGAGTTCTCAAAGATGCTGAGCGGAATCGACGCCATCGGCTGACTGGGATCAAACGACACCGTGGTGGCGAAGATCGACGAGGTGAACAGAAGCGGTGCGGTCTCACCGGCGGCCCGGGCAACTGCCACGATCGTTGCCGTAACGATTCCCCCGAGTGCAGTCGGCAGGATCACTGTCAGCACCGTATGCGACCGGGTGGCCCCCAGGGCCATGCCACCCTCGCGTAGCGTCGGAGGTACCAGGAGCAGCACCTCTTCGGTCGACCGTGCGATCAATGGAAGCATGATGATGGAAAGCGCGATACCCGCCGCAAATCCGCTCTGGCCGTGGGTGAGCACGATCAGCGTGAAGATGAACACGCCGATGACGATGGTCGGGATGCCGGCGAGCATGTTCAACACCAACCGCACCAGCGCCGCTGTGGACGGCCGGGCGAACTCGGTGGTGAAGATCGCCGTGAGGATGCCGACCGGCACTGCAATCACCGTCGCGATCGCCACCATGATCAGGGTTCCGACAATCGCGTTCGAGATGCCGCCAGTTGACGCAGCATCAGGCGTGTAAATGTTGGCCGAGGGCGTCTGGGTCAAGAAGCTCCAGCTGAGTGCCGGAGCACCATGCTTGAACACGCTGGCCAAAACGATTATCAACACCGCTATCGCGAGCAGCGACGCGGCGGTGCCGACTCCCTCCATGAAGGTGCTCATGCGCTTGCGACGCTTGCCGCGCTTCGACACCTGGAACGGATTGCCCCCCTCGACGGAGCTCATGCCCGGGCCTCTCGTTTGGCGTTCATGCGGCGTACGATCAGCTGCGCGCCGACGTTTGTAATAAGGCTGATCACCAGGAGGATGACGGCCAGATACACAAGCGAGGACTTCTGGAGCGTCGTTGCCGCACCCTGGTACTGGCTGGCGAGCATGCTCGCCATCGTGTTACCCGACGCGTAGATGTTCGAAGGAAACGACAGCGAGCCGCCGATCACCTGCGTGACGGCGATGGCCTCGCCGGCGGCGCGGCCGAACCCGAGCATCGTGCCGGCGATGATGCCTCCCCCGACCTGCGGGATGGCGACATTCTTGATCATCTCCCAGCGGGTCGAACCCAACGCCATCGAACCCTGTTTGAGATCACTGGGAACGCTGGTGAAAAGCTCACGGCTGATGCTCGCCACGATCGGGACGACCATGATCGTCAGGATCAGACATGCGGGGAGCAAGCCAGATGGCGACGGATAGCCGCTGAAGAACGGTATGAAACCGAGGTGATCGTTCAGCCAGGGCTCGAAGTGCTGGGCAAGAAACGGGCCCATCACGATGATTCCCCACAGACCGAGGATCACGCTGGGAATCGCCGCCAGCAGCTCGACCAGCATCCCGATCGGCGTTCGCAGGTACCCGGGGGCGAGCTCGCTCAGGAAAAGGCCGATGGCAATCCCGATCGGAACCGCCAGCAACAGCGAAAAGATTGAGGTCAGCAGTGTCCCGATGATCAGGTCGCGCGCGCCGAACTGATCCGTCACCGGGTTCCACGCTGAGGTGGTGATGAACGAGAGCCCAAAGGTCTCGATCGAATCCCACGCACCCTGCACGACCTTGATCACGATCAACACCATGACCAGGCCGACCAGGAGCGCAGTTGCTGTTGCGAGTGTCCTCAGGGCGCGATCGCCGAGCCGGCGGCCGCCCTTGGGGATGTCTTCTGAAATCTCTACTGCCATGAAAAGTGGTGTTCCGTTCGCGGGGAAAGAGGACGAGAAACAGCTCTGGGCGCCGACCCGAATTGGCCGGCGCCCAGAGCGGAGGTTGTTACTTGATCTTCGCGATTACCGTCTTGTCGTGCGCGACGATGTTCGCGGGAAGCGCCGGGTATCCCAGATCGGGGCCGAACGACTGCCCTGTGGTGATGGCATACGTCAGGAACGCTGCCAGCGTGGGCCCGTGCGGGGCAGATGCTGGCGCAATCGCGTACGTGTACGTGGACATCGGGTACGCGTCAGGTGCGGAGGCCGGCGGATTCACCAGCGGAACCGACCCGTCGGGCTGGATCGTCGTCACGGCCTTGGCCGCAGCGAGAATCCCATCCAGGCTCGGCTCGGGGAACTGCCCGCCCTGATTCTGGAGCAGCGCCTCGTTCAGGCCGTCGGCGGCGATATAGGAAACCGCCACATACCCGATCGAGCCATCCTGTGCCTGAACTGCGGCCGCAACGCCCGAGTTCTTCTCGGCCGCTGTACCAGTCGGCCAGGACGGGCTGGTCGACGCGCCGACCTTGGACTTCCAGTCGGGGCTGACCGACGACAGATAGCTGGTGAAGACCCAGCTGTCTCCCGAGCTATCACTGCGGTAGACCGGAGTGATATGCGTGCTTGGAAGGTTGACGCCGGGGTTCAGCGACTTGATTGCCGGATCGTCCCAGGAGGTGATGTCCCCGAGGAAGATCTTCGAAAGTACGTCGCCGCTGAGGTGCAGCTTGTTGGGAACGCCGCTGACGTTGTACGTCACGACCGTGGCTGCGAGCGCCCACGGCACTTGCAGACAACCCTTGCAGGCGGTCGCCTGATCAGAGGTCAGCGGGGCATCACTGGCGCCGAAGTCGACCGTGCCGCTTGTGATCGCATCGACTCCGCCGCCCGAACCGATGGCACCGTAGGTCACGGTGACCGCGGCCGCGCTCTTGGCGTAGTCAGGCTGCCACTGCGCCATCAGCGGGGCTACCAGGGTGCTGCCTGCGCCCACGAGCACCGACGTGGTCGAGGGCTTCGATGATCCGCTGCTCGAGCTCGACGAGCTGCTGCTCGACGAACTTCCGCAACCGGCTGCGATCATCGTCACCGCCGCACCTGCCGCGAGGAGCCACTTCAACTTCGGCATAAAGATCCTCCAATTACATTCCGTTTGGTCGGATCGATTGTGGATGCGGCACGGCACCCGCTGGGTTATCAGTTGGAGGCTCTGGGGTAAACATTTGGTGAATCGCGGAGCCGCGAAGCGACATCCCCAAGGGAGTAGGCTTCGAGCGCTGGGAAACAACGTTCGAGAGGAAACCATCAATGGGGTTTGACCAATATCACGAGCCTCCCGAAGAGCTCTCGCAGGAGAGCCGCACGATGGCGCGCATCTTCGCGTCGTTGACCGAGGAGGCCGAAGCGATCAATTGGTATGAGCAGCGGCTGTCGCTCGAGCAGGATCCCGAGGCCGTCGCCGTGATCCGCGATGCGATGCACGAGGAGTACAAGCACTTCTCGATGGATCTGGAGTTCTTGTTCCGGCGGCGGCCCGAGTGGCGAACGATCGCCAAGGGAGTGCTCTTCCAACCCGGCGATCTCGTCGAGAACGCGGAGATCGCCGAGGCCGCCGGCGAGGACGACGGCGACTCATCGCCGACGCCGACAACCGGTGGCAACGGCTCGCTTGGGCTGGGCTCGCTCCAGGAGGTCGCCCGATGAGCCACCTGCTGCGCGAACACGCACCGGTCAGCGAGCTCAACTGGAAGCAGATCGACGACGAGGCCCGTGAGCGGCTCGCGCCGGGGCTCGCAGCCCGGCGCCTGGTGGACTTCATCGGACCGCTGGGATGGCAGCACTCTGCCACCAACCTGGGGCGGGTGACCGCGGTTGGTTTCGCCGCCGCCGACGGCAACTCCCGGCTCGAGCCGCGCTCACGCGTGGTGCTCCCGCTGGCGGAGCTGCACGCCGACTTCAACGTGAGCCGGTCAGAGCTGCGCGCCGGCGATCGCGGTGCGCAGGATGTCGACTTCGACGATCTCGACGCAGCCGCCGAGCTGGTCACGACAGCCGAGAACATCGCCGTGTTTCACGGTTGGGCCGAGGCCGGGATCAAAGGCATCACAACCGAGACGCCCCATGCCGTGATCAAAGCGGGCAAGACGATCGACGACTATCCGATCAAGGTCGCGCAGGCGGTCGAGTTGCTGCTGCGAAGCGGCGTTGACGGGCCGTACGGGATCGCGCTGGGTCGCGACGAGTACACGCGGGTGATCCAGACGACCGAGCACGGAGGCTACCTGCTGGCTGAGCACCTCAAGCGGATCCTGGAAGGGCCGCTGGTGTGGGCTCCGGGAGTGAAGGGCGCTGTGGTGGTGAGCCTGCGCGGCGGCGACTTCCTGTTCGAATCTGGCCAGGATCTGTCGGTCGGGTACGCGTCCCACGACGCCGAGACCGTGAACCTCTATCTCGAGGAGTCATTCAGCTTCCGGGTCGCCACACCGGAGGCAGCGGTGGCAATCGCCTAGCTCGGGTGGTGTACGAGCGGATCCCGGCCGGATTCGACCATATGGAGTCCACGACGCAGCGCGACCTCTACCGGTTAGTGAATACCGGTGCCAGGCACCGGTATTCACGCCTAATCCGTCAGCGCGGCTTCGGATACGTCGTCGGAGAACGGCGACACGCCGACCGTCGTGACCGTGACGGGAATCACCTTGTACTCCGGGCAGCTGGTGTTCACATCCGCCGACTGACCGACCAGCAGGTTGGTGCGGATCTCGGGGAAATGGAACGTGGTGAACACGTGCCCCTCGACGATCCTGTCGGTGATCTGCACGGGCAGTTCGATGTCGCCGTGGCGGCTGCGCACGTTGACGGTCTGTCCCGTTTCGACTCCGAGCTCGAGCGCATCGGTTGGGTGCATCTCCAGCACGTCGCTTGGGAGCAGCTCCAGGTTCCCCGTACGCCGGGTCATGGTGCCGGCGTTGTAGTGCTCGAGCCGACGGCCCGTCACCAGGATCAGCGGGAACTCCTCGCTGATCTCATCCCCCGGCGCCTTGTAGGGCAGCGCCGCGAACGCTCCGCGCCCGCCGGGGCGAGTGAACCTCTCTTGGTACAGGATCGGCGCGTCGACGCCGTCTGCGTCCACCGGCCATTGCAATCCACGACGGCCGAGCCGCTCGTGAGTCACGCCGGCGAAGTCCGGCGTCAGCGCGGCGACCTCGTCCATGGCATCCGCAGGAGTTTCGAGCGGGATCTCGTGGCCGAGCGCGCTCGAGACCAGCTTGATGATGTCGAAGTCGGTCTTGGCCGAACCCGGCGGCTCGATCGCAGGTGATACCAGCTGGATCCGGCGCTCGGCGTTGGTGAACGTCCCGGCCTTCTCGAGGAACGACGATGCCGGGAGCACCACGTCGGCGAACTTGGTGGTCTCGGTCTCGAAGATGTCCTGGCACACCAGGAAGTCGAGCGACTCGAGCGCCGCAACCACGTGCTTGGTGTCGGGGTCGGTCTGAGCGACGTCCTCGCCGAAGATGTACATCGCCTTGAGGCGGCCGTCGACCGCAGCGTCGAACATCTGCGGGATGGTGAAGCCCTTCTCACGCGAGAGATCGACACCCCAGGCGGCCTCGAACTGCTGAGCCACGTCCTCATCGCCCACCGAGCGATACGCGGTGTAGGTGTCGGGCAGAGCGCCCATGTCGGACGATCCCTGGACATTGTTTTGCCCGCGCAGCGGCAGCAGCGCAGAACCGGGGCGACCGAGCTTGCCGGTCATCATCGCCACGTTGCAGATCAGCTGCACGACCTCTGATCCATACTTGTGCTCGGTCACGCCGAGGCCCCAGATGAACGACCCGTTCTCGGCCTGCGCGTACAGGCGCGCGGCCTCCTCGAGGTCTGCAGCCGGAACGCCGGTGATCTCCTCGACCGCTTCGGGCGTGTAGAGAAGGCACAGCTCCTGGGCCTCTTCGAAGCCCTCGGTGCGCTCGTCGATGAACTGCTGGTCGACCAGTCCGTCGCGATTGATCACATGCATGAGTCCAAGCATCACGGCGGCGTTGGTCCCCGGCCGCGGCGACAGGTGCAGCACGCCGTAGTCAGCAAGCTCGATGCGGCGGGGGTCGATGGTGATCAGCTTGGCGCCGTTGAGCGCGGCCTGCTTGATGCGGGCACCGACCACCGGGTGAGCCTGGGTCGGGTTCGCACCGATGATGATCGCGACGTCGGTCTTGTTGATGTCGGCGAACGAGCCGGTGGCGCCGGAGAGACCGAATGCCTTGCGAAGCGCAAACGACGTCGGCGAATGGCACACACGCGAGCAGTTGTCGATGTTGTTGGTGCCGATCGCAGCGCGCATCATGCGCTGCATCAGGTAGCAGTCTTCGTTGGTGGCGCGTGACGAGGCCAGACCGGCGATCGCGTCGGGGCCATGCTCGGACTTGATCCGCCCCAGCTCCGTCGCGATCCGATCGAGTGCCTCTTCCCACGTAGCCAGCCGGAAGCCGTCACCTTCGCGAATCAGCGGAGCGGTGAGACGCTCGCGTGAGCGTGAGAACTGGTGTGCGAACCGGCCCTTGACGCAGGTGTGGCCGTCGTTGGCAGGGCCGTCGAGCGCAGGCGAGATGGACATGACCCGGCCACGATAAACGTGGGTCTCCAGGCGACAGCCGACTCCGCAGTATCCGCAGGTCGTCGTCTCGGTCGCTTCGAACTCCAAGTCACCACGCATCTCACAGCCTCCAGATCGGTCTCCCTCATTCTAGCCAGGAGTTGTCACAAGAGCGCACCAAAACAGCTCCCTGAATAAATGGTGCCTGGCACCATTTATTCAGACTGTTTGGGGTCCAGGACGTTGCGGGGGGCCGGGCGCGGTACGGGTAGGGGTTGAGCGGCCTGTTCCTGCAGCGCCACGGCGCGCGCAAGCAGGTCGGAAAGCGGGCCAACGATCAAGCGCTGGAGTTCGTCTGAAGATGTCCAAGTGGATGGGTACATGCGAACACCGTAGCGATCCTCGGCGGACGGCTTTGTCAATTCTCGAGATGACATACCAACACATGTTAGGATGTCGCTATGGAACACGGACAGCTTCTCCACATCACCGAGGCCGAGGGCCGGCGGTTGCGAGCCGACCGTCCCGACGAGGACGCGGCGGAGCTACTCGCCGGGGCCTACCACGCCCTGGGCGACCCCACCCGCCTGACCCTCGCGCTCGCCCTGCGCGGCGATGAGGAGCTGTGCGTATGTGACCTCAGCTGGATCGTGCAACGCTCCCAAAACCTCGTGTCCCACCACATGAAGGTGCTCAAGGCACGCGGCCTGGTGCGCTCGCGCAAGCAGGGCAAGATGACGATGTACGCGCTCACGGCGCGCGGTCGGGCGCTGCTCGACCCGGCCCACTGATGGACCACGTCGCCTCGCAGATCGCAACGGCGCTGGGCAACGCGCTCCTGATGGCATGGGAGGTGTGGTGGGCACTCGTGCTCGGATTCGCGGTCTCGGCCATCGTGCAGGCGTGGGTGCCGCGCGAGCGCGTGGAGGCCAGGCTCGCCGGAGGCGGCGCCGGGCCGCTGGTGTGGGCGACGGGCCTCGGTGCCGCCTCGTCGTCGTGCTCCTACGCCGCAACCGCGATCGCCAAATCGCTCTTCCAGAAAGGCGCATCGGCGATGTCAGCGATCGCGTTCCAGTTTGCTTCCACAAACCTGGTGTGGGAGCTGGGACTCGTGATCTGGGTGCTGATCGGCTGGCAGTTCACGCTCGCGCAGTTCGTGGGCGGATTCGTGATGATCCTGCTGATGGCCGCGATGCTGCGGCTGTTTATCCCCGCGAGGGTCGAGGAGACAGCCCGTGATCACGCGATCTCTGCCGAGTCCGGCCACCAACACCACTCCTCCTCTGCCACCGGCGGCTGGCGCCAGCGGCTGACCTCGGCGAGTGCCTGGTCCGACGTGGCTCACAACTTCCGCGGCGACTGGCAGATGCTGTGGAAGGAGATCACCGCCGGTTTTCTCCTCGCCGGAGTGGTCAGCCTGGTACCTGAGCGGATCTTTCGAGACATCTTCGACACCGGCCTACCCGGACCGTTGAATGCAATCGAAAATGCGGTGCTGGGCGTGCTGATCGCGGTCGCAACGTTCGTCTGCTCGGTGGGTAACGTCCCGCTCGCCGCGGTACTTTGGTCGGGCGGAATCAGCTTCGGGGGAGTGATCGCCTTCATCTTCGCCGACCTCCTGGTCCTGCCGATCATCGCCATCTACCGAAAGTACTACGGCTGGAATTTCACGCTGCGACTGGTCGGCCTGATGTTCGTGACCATGGTGCTCGCGGCCCTCGCGATCGACGCGCTGTTCAGCACCGCAGGGCTGATACCCACCACTCGCCCGTCCCAGACCGACGTCTTTGGCTCGGTCGAGTTCAACTACACCTTCGTGTTGAACGTGATCGCCGCGATCGTGTTCGTCACCCTTCTTGGGCTGACGATCCGGCGCGGAGTTACCGATCCTGTATGTGGAATGTCGGTCGATCGCGCCAAAGCACGTCGCCTGGAATACCGCGGCAAGTCGTACAGCTTCTGCTCTGAGCACTGCCAGCGATCATTCCAGGACAACCCCGACCGCTACGTTGACACCAACCATGAACCGGGCTCGAGCGCTACCGTGCGGGTTCACTGAGTAGACCCTACGGAGGCACCATGGCAGAGGTAGCGGGGATCGAGATGCGCGGGCTCGGGAGCACCGGCCCACTGGTCTCTGCGGTCGGCCTCGGCTGCAACAACTTCGGCCGCAGGCTCGACCAGGCCGCCACCACCGCGGTCATCGACGCAGCAATCGACAGTGGAGTCACGCTGTTCGATACCGCCGATATCTACGGCGATGGCGGCAAAAGCGAAGAATTTCTGGGAGAGGCTCTGCGCGGACGGCGCGACGGCGTTGTGATCGCGACCAAGTTCGGTATGGACATGGAAGGCCGTCTCGGCGACGACTCCGGCGGGAGAGGCTCGCGTGACTACGTTCGCCGCGCCTGCGAGGCATCGCTTCGCCGGCTCCAGACCGACCGGATCGACCTTTACCAGTACCACGAGCCCGACGGCATCACCCCACTGTCGGTCACCCTCGGGGCGATGAATGAGCTGGTCGAAGAGGGCAAGGTGCTCTCGATCGGCATCTCGAACGTGAACGCCGGCGAGATCGAGGAGGCCGACGCCTTGACGCGGCAGGAGGACTGGGCGCCGATCGTGAGCGTACAGAACGAGTACAACCTGCTGAATCGCCACATCGAAGCCGACGTGCTGCCGGTCTGCCAGCGGCTCGGGATCGGCGTTCTGCCGTACTTCCCGCTCGCCAGCGGACTGCTCAGCGGTAAGTACCGGCGAGGGCAGGCGCCGCCCGAAGGCGCCCGCCTCTCGGGTCGAGCCGAGATCGCAACCGAACAGCGATTTGAGCAGATCGAGGGCCTGATCGAGTTCGCAGCGGCGCGTGGCCTCACGATCCTGGACGTCTCTATCGGCGCCCTGCTGAGCCACGCAGCGGTGAGCTCGGTGATCGCCGGAGCCACCCGGCCCGATCAGCTGAGAAGCAACGTCCAGGCGGGCCGTTGGCGCCCGACCAGTGACGATCTGGCGGAGATCGACCGGATCACACCGCCGCCAGCGGTGTAGCCCGTTACCGCCCCGACCGCAGGCGCCCGAACAACGACTTTCGCTGATCCGTGCCGGGCTCGTCGACGAGCGCCTTGCGCATTGCGGTGACGTCGATGCGACCGGTCGATTCTCGCCGCAAGAGCTCCTCCTCGAAGATCCGCATAACCTGCCCCACCCGGCCGCGCTTGCCGTCACAGAACCGGCACTCCACGGTGGTCGGGCCGCTCGATACGATCCCCACCGACGTGACCTGCACCTCACCGTCGAGCAACTCGCCTCCGAACCGCGCTCGCAGCTCGAGCACGTCGTAGCGACGCAGCAGCTGGTGTGTGGAGAGCACCATCGACGAGGCCGAGAGCGCCTCGACCGTGGCGATCACGGTCTCGCCGTCCTTCAAGTCGTGACAGTGGACGGCGATCATGCGGGCGCGACCACGGATCGGCCGAGTCTCTTGCCGCAACTCGACCGTCGACTCGAAGTGTCCGTCGATCGCACGCATCTGCACCCGCGCAACGTGATCGGTGTCGTAGGCCGCACGCTCAACCATGAAACGCACGGCAAACCGCGAGCCGTCCATCTCGACCCGCCCGACCAGCTCCATGCCTCCGACCACGCGCATGCGTTCGGCGGTGCCGTGCAGGCTGACGCCCGACACCCACACCGAGCCGACTCGCAAAGTGCCACCGTTGTCCCGCTCGAAGCTGACCTCACCCACTCGGGCAAACGCCCCAACGAGTTGTTCCAACGATGGCTGAATGCCAACTATGCTCACACTGCCCCCAATTCGAACACCCGGTATGTCTACCGGCTCGGATCGAAGGAAACTGAACCCCCCGGCGAGGGATACTGCGAGCCAATGAGCGAACGTGACGAGGTCATCTCCGCCGCCGAGAGCGGCGACGCCGAGACGCTTCGGCGGCTGTTGGTGGCCAACCGTGAGCTCGCCAGCGCCCGCGACGACCTCGGGATTTCGGCGTTGCTGCACGCGCGCTACGGCGGTCACAGCGAGGCGGTATCCGCGCTGCTTGCCGCCGGTCCCACAACCGATATCTTCGACGCCGCCGCGGTCGGCCTGGTCGGGCGCGTGACCGAGCTGGTCGGGGTGAGCCCCGATCTGGTCGACGCGATCAACGTGGACGGGTTTCGGCCGCTCCAGCTGGCGGCGTTCTTCGGGCATGCCCAGGTCGTGCGGGTGCTGCTGGACGCGGGCGCGACCGTGTCGGCGCGCTCCACCAACGGGATGGCATTGCAGGCGCTGCATTCGGCCGCCGCCTCCGGGCACATCGGGATCGTCAGCCTGCTGCTCGAAGCAGGTGCCGACCCCAACTCCGAGCAGGTCGGTGGCTACACCGCGCTGGACGCCGCCGACCAGATTGGCGACACCGAGCTGCAAGCGTTGCTGGTGGCGGCGGGCGCTGAGCGGTGAGCGATGCGCGCGAGGCGGGCGAGCCGATCGAAGAGGCGGCCGATGCCACCCGCCGCACCCGGCTGGCAAACGAGCGCACCTACCTCGCGTGGCTGCGGACAGGATTCACCTCACTCGCCGTCGCACTGGCGGCCGGCAAGGTCGTGCCAGAGATCGCCCACACCGAGCGCTGGCCGTACGAGCTGCTCGGTGTCGGGTTTGCACTGCTTGGGATCGCGTGCATCGGATACGGCTACCGCCGGGAGCGCGACATCGACGAGGCGCTCAACCGCGGGGAGTTCGCGCCGATCGCGCGCGGGTCGAGCCTGCTGCTCACAGCCGGTGGCGTCAGCCTCGGGCTGCTGACGTTCGTCCTGATCATCGTGCGCGCCTAGAACAGACGCTTCCCCGCTGCGACGCCGGCAGTCTCCACACCCGCAGCCTCGAGCTGAGCGCGGAGCATCTCGGCGTTGACCGGGGCCTGAGCGATCGGCATGTCGTTTCGATCGACGCTGCGGCCGTTGTTGTTGAACATGGTGTACACGTGGTCGCACTCGCCGGTGAGTTCGCGCAACGGATCGACCCACTCCGACAGCTCGGCGTCGGAGTAGAGATGGTCGAAACGCTCGGCGGCGCTTCGGCCTTTCACCTGCCACGTCGAGGCGTTTCGGCCGTGGAGCCGCAGATACGCCGTCGGGGTGGTGTGGGCGATCACCGTCGGGATGATGTTGGCGGCATCGAGCCGCGGAGCATCGACCATCACGTAGGTCGCGCGGCGACGCTCGAGAAACGACAGCACCTCGGCCGTATTGCCTTCGGCATGCCAGCTTCGGTGCCGGAACTCGACGAGCATCTCGTCGCCGCCAAGTTGCTCCTGAGCCCACTCGAGGTACTCGAACGAACTCGGCTTGAACGTGAAGTACGGCGGCATCTGCATCAGGATCCCGCCCAACTTGCCGGCCGAGCGAAGCGGCTCGAGAGCCGAGCAGAACCGCTCGAACACCTCGGCCCGAAACTCACTGGAAGGATGCGTGACCCGCCCACGATGATCGACCTCCACCTGATCGCGCAGATCCGGCGGTAGCTGCTCCACCTTGACGGGATGGCGGGTCATCACCCCAAACGCCTTGACGTGGAACACAAAGCCGTCGGGAGTGCGGCGGGCCCAGTTACCCGCAGCCTCGTGGGTCGGAAGGGCGTAGTAGCTCGAGTTGACCTCGACCGTGTCGAACTCCTCGGCGTAGTACTTGAGCCGGCCCTCGGCGGATTTCACGTGAGCCGGATACCACACCTTCACGAGTGACTCGTCCGCCCAGGAGCACGTCCCGATCCGAACCGCGGTCACGCGACCGTCCCGCCCTCCGGCTCGAGATCGAATCCGGCCTGCGCCCACATCACGAGTCCTCCGACGAGGTTTCGGGCGTCGTATCCGCGAGCGGCGAGAGCGTCTGCGACATGTCCACTGCGCGACCCCACCCGGCACACCACCACGATCGTGCCGTCGGGCAGCTCTGGCAGCCGATGCGCCAGCTCACCCATGGGAATCCACAGCGAGCCCGGCAGCCGGCCGGCGTTCCACTCGTAGGGCTCGCGCACATCGAGTGCGGTGGCCTCGCCCGCGACAAACAGCGCCCGCGCCTCATTCACGTCGACCTGACGGGCGGGCAGATCGGAGCTCACGCGGCGACCGGTCCAGACTCCACGGGATACCCGCTGCGACGCCATACCTCGATGCCGTCGAGCACATGCACGGCGTCGATCCCTTCGCGCTGGAGCAAACCGACGGCGACGCCGGAGCGCACCCCACCCGAACACAAACACGCAATCGGTCGGGCGACGTCGAGCTCGTTCAGCCGCTGCGGAATCTCGTGGTAAGGCACGTGCACCGACCCCGGCAGGTGAAACTCGTCCCATTCGTCGCGCTCACGCACATCCAGCACCTGGACGTCGCCGGAGCGCCACCGCGGTTCGAGTTCGTCAGCGCGGATCGCAGCGACGGACTGGAGCTGGAATCCCGCGGCCACCCAGGCGTCAACACCACCGTCGAGCACCATTGACCGATCGACGGCGACCGCACGCAACGCGACCGCCATCCGGTCGGCCTGGGAGTCGTCGGTGCCCACCAAAACGACGCCCTGCTCCGGGTCGACGATCCACGCCGCCTTCGTCCCGAAACCGGTCTTTTGCTCGGGCACGCCCACCGATCCGGGGATGTGCCCGGCGTCGTACGGCGCGATCCCGCGGCCGTCGATGATCGTCGAACCGCTCTTCTGCAACTCACGAGCCGCAGGCGCATCGACGCGCGCGGGCGGATCGGTGTCGGCCTCCCACCGTGCCCGGTTTCGAGCGACGATCCGCCGGAAGTTCGGGGGTTGCGGCGCGAGGTCGGAGGTCAGCTCGTCGATGAAGGTCCGCTTGTCGGTCTCCGTGAACATCGAGTTCTGCCGGCGTTGGTCGCCGATGGTCGAGCGGGTGTCGGTGCTCATCCGCGCGCTGCCGCACAGCGAGCCGCCGATGTGGGCTGGGAGCACCTCGACCGCGTCGGGCAGGGCGGCGAGCCGCTCGAGGCTCTCGTACAGCTCGCCTGCGCCCTCCCGGGGCTCGATCGCGAGGTCGGGACGAGCGACATCGCCGACGAACAGGCTGTCACCGGTGAGCACCGCCACCGGCTCCGCACCGTGCGCGGGGTCAACCACGGTCACCGCGCAGTGCTCGGGTCGGTGTCCGGGCGTGTGGAGAATCGAGAGCCGAACCGCGCCCACCTCGATCACGTCGCCGTCGGAGAACGGCACGTGGGGGTACTCGGCCCCGGCCAGCTGGTGGATCCTGGCGGTGGCGCCGCCGCGTGCCATCAGCTGCGGCCGACCCGAGACGTGGTCGGCGTGGTTGTGGGTCTCGATCACGTCGGTGATCCGCACCCCGAGCTCGCGCTCAGCTTCGACGTAGGCCGAGATGTCGGCTCGGGGATCCACCACCACCGCCACCCCGGCGTCGGTATCAGCGATCAGATACGACGCACATCCGAGGTCGGTATTGAGTATCTGGCGAAGGATCACAAGCCTCCGCGTTAGCGTAGTTGATCAGCTCGGGCCGGGCCGCGTGGCGCCGACGAACGTATCCGTAAACCATGACTTGGAGAGCGACTCGAGCCGCACGACGTCGCCGGTGTGCGGCGCGTGGAGGAGCAGGCCGTTTCCGACATAGATGCCAACGTGGCCGAGCTTGTGGAAGAACAACAGGTCGCCGATCTGAAGCTTCGTCTCGTCCAGCACCGGGCCCTGCTCGACCACGGGGCCAAGACCGTACTGTGCGGCGGCGAAGTGTGGAAGCGCAAGCCCGTGCTTCGCCCACAGCCACATCACCAGCCCCGAGCAGTCGAATCCGGCGGGTGAGGCGCCGCCCCACACGTAGGGCACGCCAATCTGCTGGAGGCCTTCGAGCACGACCTGATCACGCACGAGCCGGCCCGGGTCGTCACGGTTCAGTTTCTGATCCGCCGTGATCCACTTGCGAGCCGCCAGGGCGAGCTGGGCCTGGCCGATCGTGGCGGCGCCCTTGATCACACTGACCTCGATGCCCAGTTCCTTGACCAGCGCGCGACGCTGCTTCAGCATCTTCTCGATTTCCGTTCGCCGGGCGTCGATCACCGCCTTTTGGTGCCGCACCTGCTTGCGCTCGCGGAAGAGCTGGGTGCGGCGCAGGGCGATGGCGTCGCGCAGACGATGGATCTGCAGAACGGTGGAGCTCACCGCGGTGTCGGCACGCGACCTGAGTTCAACCGCGTTCGTTACCTGAGACAGCGAGCGGGCGCCCAGCACAATCGCGATCACCTGCGTGTTGCCGTCCTTGTACTGATTGATCAATAGCCCGGCCAGCACGTGTCGATCGTGGAGCAGCTTCGCCTGGGCGGCATGCAGCGCCACGGTGTTGCGAAGGATCTGCTTGTGCAGTACGCCCAGCCTCCACACCGCCTGGTCGTACTGTTCGGTGAGGCGCTCCGAGCGAGCGTCCAGCCGATGCACCTGGGTGCGCACGTGGTCCAGCCGGTGCTGCTTTTGTTCGAGCAACGTATCGGCGGAGGCGGGGTGTGCGGCGACCGAGAGCGTCACCGCCAAAACCGCAGCCATGGCACCGACCACCCCCAGCAGCCGGTGGCACGAGTACCGGTGCATTGTGACAATCGTCGGCACAAACTGGCAAAACCTTGAGAGATTCCCCCTCAAGCTCCGGCCGAGATCCGCCGACAAGAGGCCCGTGCGGATCATCATCCCCTGTCACAGCTGTTCCGAACCGAAGCGTCCCCTCTCCCTCTGTGATGCGTGCGGCGTACCGGCCGACACCGTCGCGGATGTGAGCGCCTGGCGACTTGCCCTGCACGCCCATCACATGGCGCGGATCACGTCGCAGCCGCAGATACATCCGCCGGTGATGACCACGGCAAGCACCTCTCCGGTGCAGATCTCGATCGATGCCGATCGCAGCGATCCCTTCGAGCTGCTGGCCGAAGGATCGACGCTGACGCTCGAGCCGCTCTTCCCCGAGGCCGGGCCGCGCTCGTTCGACTGGGAAGACGGCGATCACCGCCGGCTTCGCCGAAGCGCCTAGCTAGGCCGAGCGAAGATCCAGAAGGGCTTCGGGCAGATCGAGCGCATCGACGCTCACCCCGTGCACGCGCATCTCGGCGAGCAGGGAGTCATAGGCGCCGGCTTCGACCGGGTCAGACGGGGTCCAGGCATTGAGGTAGCGGACTCCGGTGACGCCCGCCTGGTAGAGCTCCTTGAGGCAACCGAAGCAGGGGCGCAGGGTGGAGTAACAGGTCGAGCCGCTGACGGTGTAGCCCAGTTTTGCGGCCTGTAGCACCGCGTTTTGCTCGGCGTGCACACAGATGCACACGTCATACCCGCGGCCCGCCTCGTAGTCATCGGGATGGGCGCAGCGGTGACAGCCGCCCTCGTCGCAGTTGGGAAACCCGGTGGGGGTGCCGTTGTAGCCGGTCGCGATGATCCGCTGGTCGGCCACGAGGATCGCCCCGACGTGGCGCCGCAGGCAGGCAGCGCGCTCGCGCGTGGCGATCGCCAGCAGCATGAAGTACTGCTCCTGGGTGGGGCGTACCTGAGACTTGCGAACGTCGGAGTGCGGCACGACCAGCACCCTACCGAATCGGTCGCGGACTCCCCGACCCGGTGCCCGGCGCGCCCATCTTTCGCAGCGATCGCCACACCAGCCCGCTGACGCACGCGGCACTGAACCGGTCGACCGGGTCGCGCCGCAGCGCCATCATCGACGCGGCGACCTGCAGGCACAGGAGCACCGCAAGCATCGCCGCGTGACGTGAAACGAACCGCCGCATGCAAGCACCGTAGCCGACCAGGTCAGCTTACGGTAGGGCGGGGCCTGCGAGGATGTTCGCGAGGTCGAGGCCCTCGGCGTTGAGAGCGCCGTATCCGGTGCCAAGTCGGCGAGCTGCCACTGGCCGGGGCCCTGCCATCGAGCCCAGCTGTAGCCCTTGGCGCGCATCAGGTCGGTGAGGTCGTCCTGGTACTGCGCCCCGTTGGCGTCGTCGGCGGGGACTTCGAACTCTCCGACGATCACGGGTCGGTTGAGCACTTTGACCCAGCGATCCACGTAGGCGAGATGGAGCGCCTGATCGGCCTTGGTTCCGACGTAATCGTGAAAGTCGGGATTGCCATTGGACATCTGCTGGGACGGCTTGATCAGGCTCTCGCCATCGGCGGAGTACCCGCTGACGTACTTCCCCTTCGCATTCGTGACGCAGCCGCAGAACGGGTCGTGGAAGTCGAGCACCAGGTGCCGGGTGTCGGTGAAGTGGTGGAGCTGTGCATGAAGCAAGCCCAGGTCAGAGCCCCCGCGCAGCATCACGACGATCGCGCGTTGGGTATCGATCTGGCGGATCGACGCGATGATCTTGGACTCCCACCGGATCACCTCATCCGTGCCGGCAGCCGTGGCCGGAGCTCCTTGCGGCTCGTTCCAGATCTCGTATCCCATGACGTTGGGATACGCGTCGTAGCGGTTCACCATCATGTCGACAAAGGGCTCGTACAGACCGGGAGATTTGGGATCGGCCCACCAATCGGGACCTGTTTGATCCGATGCCCACGTCGGCATTGGGCTGGTTGTCGTGACGTGGAAGTCGATCAGGACGTTGACGTCCTTGTCTTCGTAATCCGCCACCCGCTGATCCAGCTCGTCGAGCGGTCCGCCGGCCGCGGTATCGAACTGACCCTCCGTCGGCTCGATCTCCGACCAGTTCACCCGGATGCGCACAAAGTTGACGTTTCCGAGCTTGTCGACGATCGTCGGCGTGGTCGGTGCCGGGGCGTCGATCCCACGCAGAACCACCACCTGGTTCTTCTGGAGGTCGAGGAACTGTGCGTTGTGGGTGACGATGGTGGGAGCGACGTACACCAGCCGATCATACATGGCTCATCTAGGTAGTCAAGTTTCAAGAGACACCTGCTCTCGCATGTGGCGCCTGATACTCGGTATAGTCGGGCCCAATGCCGCACGTTCAGGGTGAGTCGATCCATCGTTGAACAGCCGCCCTGACAGCTGCTCCCGATGCAAGCGTGAGGCGGACGAGACGCGACCGCAGTGGCGCGCTTCGAGCGATCAGCTCGTGTGCCCGAACTGCCTCTCGCCGATGGAGTTCGAAACCACCCGCCGGGCGCCCGCCTCTCCCATCGACCGCTACCTCGACGAGCTTCGCCGCAACCTCGACGTGAGTCCGCGCCAGCGCCGCCGAATCGTCTCGGAGGTGGGCGAGCACCTGCGCGAGTTGGCAGACGAGGAGGTTGCCAACCATGGACTGTCGCCATGGGAGAGCGAGCGTGCGGCGATCACCCGGATGGGGAACGTCGATTCGATCGTCGGCGGGTACGAGCTGTCGCAGCCGCGACGGTCGCGAACCACCGGCAAGACGTTCGTCGCGCTGACCGCGGCGGCCGTCGTTGGCTGCGGCGCGCTGGCCTACGGCGTGCATCACCGCCGGCACGGGGAATCGGCCAGTGTGACGACCACAGGCCGGGGGTGCATGCGGGTTTCGATCGATAAGCCCGGCGCAACCGTGCTCGTGGGCGACCTATTCGTCGGCCACTCCGAAACCGTCTGCAGATCGGGGCAACCGTCTGAATGGGACGCGTGGACGGTGCTCGGCCCAGACGGGCGGGAGACGGACGGAGGCGTCGTGCACGTTCCGACCGCCGATGCACACCGCGCGACGCACACACGGAGGGCCACGGCCCTTGCGGCTCAGCCGATCGTGATCCACCCATCAGGGTGTACGCATCTGCCATACACCCTCAATGCAAACACGAAGTTTGTCAGGATCGAGGTCGTGAGACAGCAGGACGGTCGGTGGTACAAGCACTTCCTGGAACACGGGAGGCGCAGTGGGCGCCACGCCTATACGTGGTGTGGCAGCAAGCACCGGTATTCCGGCCCTCTCCCTCCAGGCATCTACTGGTGGTACGTGTGGGTTCGGTGGAAGGACAGATCCACGTCCCTCTCCGACGCCCAGAAGATCACCGTCAGGGGTTGAGCCAGCGGGTGTGATCCACGCTGCGGATGACCCCCGGTACATGCGTCTCGGAGGACGACTGATCGCCGTTTTGGTGCACGATCCAGGCGCCGTTGATCCGGATCCGATGCAGTAACGCAACCGCCGTCTGCTTGGCCTGATCCTCCGACTCGGCCTCGAAGTGCGCGTACAGCGCCTGGCCACGATCGCCCCACCCGTACTCGACTCGATATCTCATCGTCCCATACTACATGGATAACCGAGGTAATTCAGGTGTTTGTGAGAATCGTTCCAATGGTTACCTAGTGTGTTCATCTGGGTAGGATGTCCTGGTGGATGCAATCAGCGGCGATGCGCTGCGCGGACACCTCGAACTCCTGGTACTGGCGGCGCTGCGCGACGAGCCCGGCCATGGGTACGAGGTTGCCCAACGCCTGCTGGCGAAAAGCGGCGGCGCCTTCGACGTGCAGGAGGGCTCGCTCTACCCCGCGTTACACCGGATGGAGCGAGCGAAGCTGCTCACCAGCCGCTGGGCCAAGGGCGAGGGCGGCCCACGCCGCAGGGTGTATCGGCTCACCACCCGGGGTGAGCGTGAGCTTGCCGGACAGCGCGAGGAATGGGGAGCGCTCGTCCAGGCCATGAGCGCGGTCGTCGATCCCGAAATGGTGTGACCGGCTAGCCGAGTGCCGAGGCCTCGAGCCCGGGCAGCGAGTGGGCGAGGCCCGCGCGTGACCGAACACCGAGCTTGGAGTAGATGCGGGTCAGGTGCGACTCAACCGTCTTGGGACTGATGAACGCGCGCGCCCCGACCTCCTTGTTCGTCAATCCCTGGGCGACCAACGCCGCGATCTGCCACTCCTGCGGCGTCAGGTCATCGCCAGCCTCGTCGCGGCGGCGAAGCGTGGCACCACTGGCCTGGAGCTCGGAGCGGGTGCGCGCAGCCCACGGCTCTGCGCCAAGCGACTCGAAGGTCTCGAGCGCTGCTCGCAGCAGCTCACGAGACCGCTCGCGGTGGCGTCGGCGGCGGAGCAACTCGCCGAAGCACAGCTCTGTGCGAGCACGGGCGAACGGATCGGACACCTGCGCGTGGAGTTCGAGAGCACGGCCGAACGCCAGCTCGAAGCTCGTGTCCGGATCCAGCAGCCCCTCGCAGCGGGCGGCCAGCGAAAGCGCCGACGAACGGGCCGACGAACGGGCGTCGGCCGCGAACGGTTCGAACACGGCCACCGCATCGCTCGTCCTTCCGAGTCGTACATATGCCTCCACCAGGTCCGGAGTCACTCGTGGGTGTGTGGTCGCGTCGCAGTACCCGTGCTCCCGCTTGGCGGCCAGCGCCGCCTCGAGGTGGGCGATCGCCTGGTCGTACTCGCCGGCGCCAAGCGCCAGCGCACCGAGAGCGGCCTCGGCCGCCGCAAGCTGATAGGGCAAGCCCAGTTCGCCATGGATCGCGAGCTGCCGGTCGCAGTGGTCACGGCACGCATGCGTCTGTCCCCGCGCCGCCTCGATCCACGCGAGCACGCTGAGCGCCCAGCACTCGTCGTTGAGCCGACCCGCCTCGGCCGAGATCTGGGCAGCTTCGGTGAGGCCCGCGGTGGCCTGCGGCCAGCGACCCAGGCTTCGGTCGATCCACCCCAGCGAGATCAGCGGAAACACCATGCCGCCGGTGGCGCTCGCGCCACGGGCCCGATCCGCAAGCGGTGCGAGCACCTCGCGGGCTGAATCCATCTCCTCGTCGAACGCCAGCACCATTCCGAGGTACGCGCGCAACTGAGCGTCGAGTGCGGCCGCGTCGGCGGCATTCGCCGCAGTCGCGATCAACTCGGCGGCGATCGCCGAATCACCGAGGAAGATGCAGGCGGCCGCCCGGCCAAGGGTCGCAAACACCGCCGCCGGGCTGCCCTCATCGTCGATCAGCGCGGTGGCCCGCTCGGCGGTTTCGAGGCCTCGTAGCGGCAACCCAGCGCGGATGCACTGCTCGACCGCTTCGACCAGCGACAACGCCGCGGTCACCGGGCTCGACGCTTCCACCCGCCGGGCAGCCGACGCGAACAGATCGTACGCCCGCGCCGGCGATCCCCCACGCGCCTCGACCCGCCCCATCAGGTGCTCGATCTCGGCCAGCGACGCCGGATCGGCGATGCCTGTGGACGCAGCGGCGAGCAGCGACCGCGCGGCCACCGTATCGCCACTCGTGGACGCGATCTCGGCCGCTGCACACAGCCGCCGCACGCGATCGCGTGGATCTGGCGAAAGGTCGGCTGAACGGCGCAGCACGCCAACGGCAGTCGCATATGCGCCGATCGCCCGCGCACGCTTGGCCGAGAGCTCGAGCGCGTCGGCGACGTCGGTGTCGGCTTCGATGGCCGCCTCGGCAAGATGCCATGCTCGGGCGTCGGCGTGTTCTGGACCGGTCATGGCCACCGCCACCGCGGCATGCGCCGCACGTCGCTCGGCAGCCGTGGCGGCAGTCGAAACGGCGGCCCGGGCGAGCGGATGGATGAACTCCACGCCGCCGTGTGCAAAGCCCAGCAGGCGAGCCTCCTCCGCCGGCTCGAACACCTCCAGTGCGAGACCCGCGGCCGCCAGCGCCCGCCCCAAAATCAGCGCATCGGCATCCGGCGAGACCGCCGCGAGTAGCACCGCTGATCGGGTGTCGGCGGGCAGCTCGGCCAATCGCTTTGCGAACGCCGCCTGCACCCGGCCGGGCGGCAGCACGGTGGGGTCGAGCGGACCGCCGTCGCCGCCTGCATGCGCGGCGAGTTCGATCACTGCCAGTGGGTTGCCGCCGGCCAACTCCAGCACCCGTTCCACGGAGCCGCCGCGAGTCGTCGAGTGTTCTTCGAGCAATCGCCGGGCGGCCAGCCGGCCCAACGGTTGCAGCTCTGCCGTCGGGAACCCGCCCGCGTCAAACGGGGTGTTCGAGGCCGATCGCACCGTCACGAACATCCCAACCCGGTCGGCGTCCAGCCGCCGAGCGGCGAACGCCAACGCCTCGAGCGACGCGGCATCGAGCCACTGGGCATCGTCGACAGTGACCACCACGAGTTGATCCTCGGCCGCGGCCGCAAGCGCGCTCAGTACGCCGATACTCACCGTCAACCGGTCGGCCATCGCGAGCGGCCCGATCGAAAGCACCCCCTCGAGCGCCGCCCGCTGCGGATCCGGGAGCGTGGAGAGCGTGTCGGTCAGCGGTCGCAGGACATCACTGAGGCCGGCGAACGCGAGCTGCGACTCGGACTCGAAGCCACGACATGAGAGGACGCTCGCGCCGTCGGCGTGGTCGACCGCATACTCGAGCAGCGTCGACTTGCCAAGTCCGGGGTCGCCCCGCAGCACGAGCACGCCGCTGCGTCCCCCGCGAGCGTCGCCGATCAGCCGATCGATCAGCGCGCATTCCGAGTCGCGGTCATACAGCGCCATGGGCCCGATCATACGCGGGGTGCTGGCGGTGGTGGCAGAATCCAGCGCCCATGCCGATGCTTCCCGACTTCCGTCTCGAAACGTACTTCTCTCGCTGGGAGTTCGCAGCGCGATACCACCTGACCGCCTCGGATGCCCAGACGATGGCGCTGACAGAGCTGCTCGAGCTGGCCGATGACGACGGCCGAGCGCGATGGGACACCCTCCACCTGGGCTACACCGAGACCCACGGCCTGCCCGCGCTGCGCGAGGCGATCGCCTCCACCTACGACAACCTCGCCGCTGAGGACATCCTGTGTTTTGCCGGCGCCGAGGAAGGTCTCTACCTCGCGATGCAGGTACTGCTCGATACGGGCGACCACGTCGTGACGGTAACGCCCAACTATCAGGCCGCCGAGACGGTTCCCGCCGCGATCTGCGATGTCACGGGGGTCGCGCTCCAACCCGACAACGGCTGGGCACTGGACATCGATGAGGTGGCCGCGGCGCTTCGGCCCGAAACCCGGATCGTCTCGGTCAACTTCCCGAACAACCCGACCGGCGCCGTCCCCGACCCCGGTACGTGGCGACGGCTGGCCGAGTTGTGCGACGAGCGCGGCATCCACCTGTTCAGCGACGAGGTCTACCGAGGCCTGGAGCAACCACCGATCTCACCGGCCACGCAGGCTGCCGATCTCTCTGACCGTGCGCTCTCGCTGAACGTCATGTCCAAGGCCTACGGCCTCCCCGGTCTGCGGATCGGCTGGATTGCGTGCCGCGACCGCACCATCCTGGGCCAGCTCGAGCGCGCCAAGCACTACACCTCGATCTGCAACTCCGCCACGAGCGAGGTTCTGGCCCTGATTGCTCTGCGCGCGCGACACCGGATTCTCGAACGTAACCGCGGAATCGTCGCCGCCAACACCACGGCCTTCAATGCGTTCTTCGCCCGCTATCCGACGCTGTTCGAGTGGCAGCCACCGCAAGGGGGCTGCGTCGCATTTCCCCGATACCTCGGCGGTGAGGGGGTCGAGACGATGTGCACCGACCTGGTGGAACAGGAAGGCGTGCTGCTTTTGCCCGCGAGCATCTACCGATCTGAGCTGACGCCGACACCGGCCGACCGGTTTCGTGTCGGAGTCGGTAGGCAGGGCTCGCAGGAAGCCCTCGACCGCTGGTCGGCTTGGCTCGATGTGCGGCAGCCTTCTGCGGACTGAGCATCGTGGTTCACATTGATGTTTGATGGCATTTTCGCACGTTGTCGTTGGACATTGTGCAGAGCTTGTGCTTACTTTAGAGGCTATGCGCCGTTTGTTAACGGTGGTCGCCGTGCTCCTGCTCGCCGCCCCCTCCGTCGCCCAGGCAGCTGCTGACATTCCACCGTCGGCACAGCTTCCGGCTCCAGCTCCAACCATCGCCGACGCGGTCGCGGCAAGGGCGCCGCACTTCCTCGGGGTGCCATACGTGTGGGCTGGGACCACCACGAGTGGGTTCGATTGCTCAGGTTTCACGCGGTTCATGTACGCCCAGTTTGGGATCACGCTCGACCACTCGACCTACGCCCAGTGGGATGCGGGCCGCCACATCTCAAAAGAGGATCTGCAACCCGGCGATCTCGTGTTTTTCGGCATGGGTCACGTCGGGCTCTACCTCGGTCACGGCAAGTTCATCCACGCCCCACACACCGGCACGGTGGTGTCGATCGACAGCCTCGACAGCGGCTGGTATGCGCCCATGTTCAGCGGTGGGGTACGCGTCGACGGCTCGCAGCAACCAATCAAACCGTCCTCCCACGCGTCGGCTCACCACGGGCACGACCAAGCCGGGGGCAGCACGAAGGACAAGGAACTCGTTCAACACGCCCCACGGGAACCAACCGTCTGACTCGTGAATAACGGTGCCAGGCACCGTTATTCACCGTCTATCGTGTCGGCGTGGCCGCGGAGAAGAACAGTGTCCGTCTGCTGGAATGGTTCGCGGCGCGTGACCGCGGATTCTCGGCGCTTCGCCGGGCCTGCCGCACGGCAATTGTGATGCCGATCATGTTCGCGATCGGCCAAAACGTCATTGGCAGCGCCGACGTCGCCGTGTTTGCCGCGTTTGGAGCGTTCTCGATGCTCCTGCTGGTGGACTTCGGAGGGCCGATGCGCGCACGGCTCGAGGCGATGGCGGCTCTCATCGTCACCGGAGCGGTGTTCATCACGCTGGGTACGATCGCCTCGGGCAATCCATGGATCGCCGCACTCGCCATGTTGATCGTCGGCTTCGCGGTGCTGTTCGCAGGTGTGATCAGCTCGGTGCTCGCGGGAGCGAGCTTTTCGCTTCTGCTCTCGTTCATCCTGCCGGTCTGTTTCATCGGCCCGACCTCGTCCGTGCCCGACCGGTTGCTGGGGTGGACGATGTCGGGGATCGTCGCGTTGGTCGCCATTCGGGTGTTGTGGCCAGCCCCCGAACACGACCCGCTGCGCGGCAACCTCCGGGAAACGTGTCAGGCCTTGGCCGATCGCCTGACCACCGAGTCGGCGTTTCTGCGTGGAGGTGAAGGCGCGCCCACGGAGGTCGAGCGAAGCGAGGCCGTCAACCGTGCAAACGCCGCGGCGGAGGCGCTGCACACCCGGTT
This sequence comes from uncultured Actinomycetes bacterium, assembly GCA_963708725.1. Taxonomy (GTDB): domain Bacteria; phylum Actinomycetota; class Thermoleophilia; order Gaiellales; family JAICJC01; genus CAVPTL01. Next base: position 369,956 of record CAVPTL010000008.1, read on the forward strand.
TCTGGCGACACCGTATCGCCCCACCGGTCTGAGTACCTCGGCCCGCCTGCTGCTTCGGTTGGTCGACGAGCTGGGCTGGCTGCGCGCCGTGCTCCAGGCCGACCACATGCGATCGACCGGCCAGGTGAGAACGGCCGTCTGCAATCTCAAACTGGCCGCCGGGGAGACGCTCGCTCGCTCGGCGGCGATGCTTGCCCCCGGTGAGAGTTCGCGCGAAGGCCTCTCGGATGCGCTCGGGAGGCTGCATGAGGCACTCGAACAACTCGAGCGCGACGTCACGGTCGACCTCCCGCAGTCACGATTCGCCGACACGGGGATCGTGACCGCCCTGGAGCCAAGCTTCCGAGCGCGCGAGGTTGGCTTTGCGACGTCGCTCATCGGTCACAATGTCAAGCGCATCAACGTGGCGGAGCACCGCGGCTGGTGGGATCGACTGCTCGGGCACCAGCCCGACGGGGTCGTGACACCGTGGTTGGCCGCGCGACAGCGAGCGGCGACCCATCTCGAGCGCCACTCGGTGTGGCTCCACAACAGCATCAGGGGCGCGATCGCACTGAGCGTGGCCGTCTTTGTCGCCAACGAGACCGGGCTGCAACACTCGTTCTGGGTGGTGCTCGGTACGCTCTCAGTGCTGCGTTCCAACGCGCTCAACACAGGCCAGTTCGCGGTCCGTGGGATCCTCGGGACGGTCGCGGGTTTCGTGATCGGTGCGGCGATCCTCAAGCTGATCGGGACGTCGGTCGTGCTGCTCTGGGTGCTTTTGCCACTGGCGATCCTGTGCGCCGGGCTGGCACCTGCGGTGATCTCGTTCGCGGCCGGCCAGGCGGCGTTCACCATCACCCTCGTGATCCTCTTCAACATCATCCAACCAGCCGGGTGGAGCGTGGGCCTCGTGCGTCTCGAGGACGTCTCGCTCGGCTGTGCCGTGAGCCTCGTGGTTGGTCTGCTGTTCTGGCCACGGGGAGCGGCGGCGGCACTTCGAAAGACGCTGGCGATCGCATACCGCGACAGCGCCGAGTATCTCGAGCGCGCGGTCGAGTTCGGCCTGGCGCGACACAACCTGGGCGAGCCGATCCCACCGGCCCGAAGCGGCGACTGGTTGCAGGCCGCGGCGGCGTACCGCCGGCTGGACGACGCGTTACGCACCTACCTGTCGGAGCGGGGCGCAAAGCCGGTGCCGTTCGCTGCGATCACCGGCCTCGTGTCGGGAGTCACCGCACTTCGCATCGCCGGTACCGCGCTGCTCGAGCTGTGGCGCTACGACGACGGGCAGTCGAACGAGGACTCCGCGAATGCCCAGGCCGAGGTGCGGGCGGCCGGCGAGCGGATCCGGCAGTGGTACGACGAGCTGGGAGCTGGAATCGCGGGTGGAGCCGAGATCCCCCCGGCGCTCGAGCCGGACGCCGCCGCCAACACACGGCTCGTCGAGGCGCTTCAGCGCGACCTCGCCGCCGGCTCCGGCAATCACAACCCGACGGTGGTGAGGATGATCTGGACCGCCGACCATCTCGACGCCATGCGCCGGCTGGGTGCGTCGCTGGTCGATCCGGCGCGAGCGACGGTCAAGGATCGGTAGCGGCTGAACTCCGCATTCAGCCCGGTTCTGCATCGGAAGGGTGGTTCAGGAGCCATCGGTACGACATTTGCGCGACGCCGCCCCTTATCGAACGTCGACGTAGATGACTTCGATGGCGTTGTTGCCGTAGCCCAGCCTGTTCCAGATCGGCACTTCGGGTTGGACGTTTCCGGCAGCATCGGTGGCCCGGGCGCGTAGGCTCTTTCGGCCCGGCTCCGTGGGTTCCCATTCGAATGACCAGTTCTGCCATTGGTACGGGCCCTTCGGCGTCTCAATGTGCGCCGGGAGCCATTCCGACTCGCCGGTGAGGCTGATGTCGACGTTGGTCACCGGCCCGGTGCCCGACCACGCCTTACCGCGAACCACGTATTTTCCTCCGCCGCTGATCACGGTGCCTTCTCGGGGGTCGGTGATGCGCGCACGGGGTCGCATCACCGTCACGCGTTCTGCTGGGCGATCGGCCCACTGGTACATGTAATGCCCGGTTTCGAACTCACCGACGAACGGTTTGGTTACGACCTCGATGTGCTTGAGCCATTTGACTGAGGCGACGCCGTACCAGTGTGGCACGATCAGCCGAAACGGGGCTCCATGATCAGGGTTGAGCGGTTCACCATTCATCTCGTAGGCGATCATGATTTCAGCCGAAGGATCGGCTGCATGGACGAGGGTCAATGACCGCTCGAACGAGAGGTCTGAGGCATCGATGTCTTTGAGCACGGGGTTGAGGATGTATGAGCCGTGGTCGACTCCGGCGAACAGCACTTCGACGCCGGTGTCGAGCGGCGCCGCCTGCTCGAGCACCTCGTGCAGCAGCGCTCCCTTCCAACTTGCGGTGGAGACTGCGTAGTCGCCCCACGGCTCGCCGGCGGGGAGCGGCCGCATCGCGAGCCGTCCATTGCCGGCGCATTCGAGGGTCACGACGCGCTCGATCGAAGGCATCGCCTTGAGCTCGTCGAGACTCAGCGCATAAGGGATGGCCGACCGCTCCGCCGATCTCAAGCCGGCCGTCGTGGTCGGGGACGGGGAAGTTGCTGCGCACATAGTGCAGCTCAGTCGGGGTGATGTCGGTCTCAAGCGCCTCGGGTGGCGCCTCGGCATTGAACGGCTGACCGTGGATCATCGTCAGCGCCGCACGTTCTCGTTCCAGATCGTCTGCTAGAGCCACGATCGGCCTCCCTTAGTCGGATGGTGTGAAGTGGTCACGGTTCAGTAGTCGGGGTCTTGGAACGTCGGGTCTCTGTCCTCGTTAAACGCCCCGATCCCCTCGATCCGGTCGGGATGTACGGCCGAACGCCAATGAGCTTCCATCATTATCGAGATCGCCTGCTCGGTCGGCTGGCCCTGACCCAGGTGGACAGCCCGTTTCACCGCTCGTGCCGCCGTCGGCGAGTTGCTGGCGATCTTCTCGGCGACGCGCAGCGCCGCCTCCGTGAGTTCGGCCTGTGGGTGGAGCTCGTTGACCATGCCTAGACGATAGGCCTCCTGGGCGGTGATCGGATCTCCGGTCAGAAGCATCTGCATCGCTTTTCCGGGCGGGAGCACTCGGGGCAAGAACACCGGTGAACCGCCGCCGGCCGAGAGGCCGATCATGGCCTCGGGCTGGCCGAACGTGGCGTTGTCGGAGGCGATGATGAAGTCGGTGCTCTGCGCGATCTCGGACCCGCCGCCGTAGGCGACACCGTTGACCGCCGCGAAGATCGGCGTTCGCAACTCGCGCAGCGTGTAGAGAGTGCGGTCGAAGGCCTGGCGTTGCCGAAGCCAGTCCTCCTTGGTCATACTGTGGCGCTCGCGGAGGTCGCTGCCGACGGAGAAGGCGTGGTCGCCGGCACCGGTGATCACCGCAACCCGCACGGCGGTCTGTACCCCGATGGTCTCCAGTACTTCGGTCAGGCGAGCGCCCATCGCTGTTGTGATGGCGTTGTCGGGCGGCCGGTTCAGCGTGATCAGGGCGATTGCCCCGTCGCCGTGATAGGTGAGCAGGACGGGATCGTCGGGCTCGTCGCCGGCGGCGAGTGGCGGACTGAAGTCCAGATTCCTCCAGCGGTCTGTGTGTGATGATTCTGATGCCACGAAGTCTCCTAGGTGTCGAGGTCGGCGAGCCAGCGCAGGGCGCGCAGGCCGGGTGCAAAGCAGTACTCGCCGCCTCGCGTGACGACGAATGGCGGAACGTCGGCAAGCCGGCGTCTGATCGGCCGCTTTGGGATCGTGAACGCTGTCGCAGTCGGTGTCTGGCCGACGAGCGGATCTGCCTCCTGTGGCGCGCCGATGAAGATCCCGTCGTTCAGCCACTGCGTCTTCACAAACTCGAACTGACGCTTCAGGTGCGACCCGGCAAACACGAAGATGATGCCGCGATCCTGGCCGTCATCCTCGAGCTCTCCATCGGGCAGCATCGGCCCATAGCTCGTGCCCCGTCGGATCATGTGATGCAACCGAACGTCGACTCCGCCGTCATCATCGAAGGCATCTCGCGGGTTTGCCCGACGTGCGTGAGCTCCGGCTGGACATTTGAACCCCCGTGGATCATCCCCGTAGAGGAACGCGTTGTTTCGGGTGTCGTCCGCACCGAGCTCGGGATCGTCCCGATCGGGTGTGACCGCAAGCGGCGCACCGCTTTGCCACCGCCCGACCATCTTCGCGCCGAGCAGCGCCTCGTCCTCACGCGAAGCCGCCTTCTCCCGAAGGTAGCGGCGATATGCGGCAACCCGAGTGTGGAGCTTTCGAAAGACGATGTAGGTGCCGTTTTGCCCCAGCACCGAGGGAGTGGGCATCGGCGGCGGCGAGCCGGTCTCGTCCGGATAGCCGAGAATGAACTCACCGGCCTTGATCGGCCGCTGCAGCGGATTCGTCGGCAGGATGCCGCTGCCTTCGACCGACGGCTGGCCGATCCCATCCTTGAATCCAAACGACGTTCGCCCGGTGGGCAGCTGATAGCACTCCTGCCGCCAGATCAGCTCGACTCCCGGCAACTCATCCTGCGCAGCGCGGGCGCGCTCGGCCAGCGCTGCAAGGTGGTCTGCGTTTGACGAGAGCACCGCGACTGCCACGTGCACATCCGATGTCCCCAGGGGCTGCTCCCAGTGCTGCGGGCGCGCTCTCACCGAGGTCGCCCAGCTCTGCTGCTCGTGCCGCCATACCTTCCGAAACTCTGGTGCGAAGCTCTCGAGTGAGTCGTCGGGTACACCGAGCGCTTTGAGGCCGTTGTAGGTGAAGGCGACGGTGATCCAGGCCTCGTCCGCCGGATCGGGTGTTGTCCGCGCCGAGCCGACGAGTGGAATCAGCCGGCGCACAAGTTCGCGCCCGGCCGCGCTGTTCATCGATTCGAAGCAGCAGGTGGGTGCCGACGTAGGGGGAGGGGCGGGGATGAAGCGCACCGCCCTGGATGTCGTCCAACTCGAGCTGGACGTCCACGCTAGTGGTGCTCCGGCTTATCCGGCGGATCCGGGTTCGGCGGCGCGACGTAGGGGAACGTCTCGGTCGCCGGCCGCGAGGCTCCATCGACGCCGTCGCGGATCACCGGCCCCTTCCCGGCGTTGATCAGCAGCGTGAAAATCGTATCCATCACGTCATCGTTCAACGCCCGCCCGCCGCACGTCGTGTGGGGCCGTCCGGCGATCAACGCCTGCTCGATCTCGAGGTACGAACCGTGGGCGGCATACGGCTTGGTCACGTCGGTGACCAGGTAGTCGGCCAGGGCGAGTTCGGTTAGCGGATGCGTATCGCCGTCGTACGTCCAGTCCGCCTTGCCGTCGAGCCCGTCCCAGAAGCGCAGATTCGCGTTCAACCGAGCCCGGTACGCCCCGACATAGCCGTCGGCCAGGTGGAAGCCGTCCTCCATGTTGTAGATGTCGCGGATCTCGAGGTCGCGGTTGACCTGGTCAAACTGCTTGGGTGCGAGCAGCAGGTTCTTGACCTCGGGCCGGCCGACGCGCTCGATGCGGATGTTCAACCTGCCCCGCGTCAGCGTCTCGGAGACGTGCCCGACGAGCTCGACTCCCGGCAGATATGTGGCGCAGTCGATCTCGAGCACGATGCTCAGCACGTTCTTGCCGTCCATGAAGATCGATCCGGGGTCGGTGAACGCGAGCTTCTCGGTGGCGATCGTTTTCAGCGCGGCCGGGGCGTCCATGATGAACGGATCCCAGCGCACGCCGGCGAAGGCGCGCACACCATGGGCAGTGCCGCCCTGGTCATCGCCGACAACAAAGCCGACGGTGTCCCCACTCGGCGTATGACACGTGCCCGCTTGCGGCTCGGAACCCGCCGGGTCGGAGAACACAACGTCAAACACCAGCTCCGGGGAGTCGTGGACATCGTATGGCGATTGGCCGCTCGCGGCCTCGACCAGGTGTACCTCACGCAGCCGAAAGCGGTAGATCAGCCCGTCGGAGAACTGTGCCGACGCCGGCGCGAACGGCAGCGTGTTTTGCACCAGCACCAGATGACCCGGTCGCTCCGGACTTGGAAACGCGTACACATCCGTGATGTCGGCGATCGGATCCGCGAGCGCGCGCGGCCCTGAAATGTGATCAGACATGTGCCTCTTCCCTTTGCCGGTTAGTCGGCCGCCTCTTCGAGCAGCGGCGCCAGCACCGGGCTCGAAAGTGCGGCCTCGGCGCCCGGATCATCGAGCACCTGCTGGAACGCGCCGCCAATCCGCTCGGCCTTTCGGATCTCCTTGACCGTGCCACCGTAGTTCCGGGTGTACGCCGCCGCGGTGACCTGGGCGCCGAGGACGAAGTCCTTCACAGCCTGGGCATCGGGAAGCCCGCTGTAACCCTCGACGTGCTGGAACACATCGTCGAACAGCTGGAGCGTGGGGCCTGAGGTGAAGAAGTCATCCATGTACGAGTCCCATGGACCGTCGAAGCTGGTCGCAAACAAGAGCCGCGTGTCGTCGTCGAACAGCACGAACCGGGCCTCGTGGATCGTCGCGACGGCCATGTTGTGCTCGCCGGGGCGATAGCCCGGCTCGTCCTGAAGCGATCGCAGCGCCCGTCGGATCTCGTCTCCGTGGCCCGGCTTGACGATGAAAAACAAGCTGAACTCGCTGGTCGGACCCGAACTTAGGCCCGGCCGTGAGTGCGTCGACTCTGACATCCACCCTCCCTCTGATTGGTTCGGTACTAAGAGACTCCGACCCTGGGTTGAGCTACCACGTGAGCTCGATTTCAAGCTCGGTGCCATCATCCTGCACCTCAAACTCCACTTTCAGGTTGACCTGATCAGGGACATGCGCCACAAACCTGATCTGTTCCCGCTCGATCACGACGTCATTGTTTGCGCCCAGCTCGTCGGCGATCGCATGCAGTCGAGCAGCCGCATCCTCGCGCGACAACGACACCCTCTCCTGTAGCTCAACCAGTTCCATCCAGAACTCCGATCGTTCGCGACCGTCAGATTGGGGCTCGTGGCCAAGCCGCGGATCCACGAACCGACGCCGCTAGCGTAGCCGCAACGCCTAGCTTGCCGAGACCTGGGTCGCAGCTCGGCGAAGGAGTTCACCGCCCGCGTTATCGTCGCAGCTTTCGGTTGACGGCCTGACGAATCATGGGCGGTGACGGGTTCGAACCGCCGACCCCCTGCGTGTAAAGCAGGTGCTCTCCCAGCTGAGCTAACCGCCCCGGCTACAACACTGTACTCGTGAGCACCCCGGCCACAGCCTCACCAATCGCGCGGTGGCCAGCAGGGTCGAAGTGGATCCCGTCGAGTGGACTCGAGGTGGCGACCCCGCGAAGGTCGAGCAGGGTGACGGTTCGCTCCATGGCCATCCGTTCAAACGCCTCGGAGAACAGCTTCGACTGTTCGAATGCGTTGGGCCCAAACACCTCGTCCTCTCCCAGCGGCGCAAACGGTGGAGGCACGATGGCCACCACCGGCGGCGCGCTGCCCTGAGGCCCCGATTCACTGCGTGCCACCATGTCGACGAGCACTCCAGCGCCCGCGGCGGCGTAGTGGGCGGTGATGCCCTCGGGCAGGAAGACGTCGTTGGTCGCGAGGAAGATCACGACCACGTCGATCGGGGCGTGGGTGGCCAAGCACACGGGCAGGAAGGTCTTGCCGTTGAGGATCGGGTCGAGCGGATCGTCGTAGACGGTCGTGCGTCCGTTCAGGCCCTCCTCGATCACGCGCGCGTCGTCACCGAGCCGCTCGGAAAGTACACCGGGCCAGCGCACGTCGGGCGCGAACCGCTCACCGGTCTCGGGTGAGTAGCCCCACGTGTTGGAGTCGCCGTAGCAAAGGATTGTGCGCGCCATCTTCAGCCGGCAATGCTTGCACAGATGTCGCGACAGCGGCGACAGGACTGGGCGCACCGCTCCATCTGTTCACCACCCATCTGATCACACGACGTCGCGCAGCGGTCGTTCACGTCGGCGGCCAGCCGACAGGCCTGATGGGCGAGGTCAGAGCTTCGCAACAGCATGTCGCGAGTGAGGTCACAGACCTCGGCACAATCCTGGAGGAGGCGCAGGTGCAGGAGCTTCCCGTGTCCGCCCTCCATCTGGGCGCTGGCTGCCAGCGTCTCGACACACACCTGATGCGTGTCGGTGCAGGCGCCGATGCACTCGGCGTAGCGTTCCCCGGCACGATGGGCGGTTGCGTGTTCGGTCACTTCGCCTCCCGTTCTAGAGCGTTCTCGACGACCACAGGATCGCCGCTAAAACGACGCTGACCGCGGACGCGACCAGCCCGATGATCCAGGCCTGCACCGAGAACGTTCCCATGATCGCGGCGATCGCGACCGAGACGCCCACGATGCCGCTGGTCGCGATCAGCCGGACAAACAGCGACTCGATTCGCATTCGCGGCGCCGAGCGACGCTCCAGGAACGGCACGGCGGGCGCATCCAGCGGATCCTGGTCGGCAGCAGGAACCTCGGCTTCGATCCCCTCGAGAGGCTCATCGTCGGCTCGGACTTCCGGTTTTGGTGTCTCTGACACAGCGCCTGCCTCGATGGCCAACCCAACCCGGACCACTGTATCAGCGGGTCGATTGGGCCCCGGCTCAGCCGAGACGCTGATCGAGATTGACCGCGGCGGAGATCAGGGCGAGATGGGTGAACGCCTGAGGGAAGTTGCCCAGGAGCTCACCCGAGCTACCGATCTCCTCGGAGTAGAGGCCGAGGTGGTTGGCGTAGGTCAGCATCTTTTCGAACGCCAGTCGCGCCTCGTCCAGCCGATCCGCGCGGGCAAGCGCCTCGACGTACCAAAACGAGCAGATCGAAAAGGTGCCCTCGTCGCCCTCGAGCCCATCCGGCGCTGCCGAGACGTTGTACCGGTACACGAGGCTATCGGACACGAGTTCGCGGCCGATCGCATCGAGCGTCGAGAGCCACCGCGGATCCTTGGGAGCGATGAACTTGACCATCGGCATCAAAAGCAGTGACGCGTCGAGCACATCGGAGCCGTAGCTCTGCACGAACGCCTTGCGCTTCTCGTTCCAGCCCTTGGAGAGGATCTGATGAGTGATCTGGTCGCGCACGCGTGACCAGCGAACGGTGTCGGCGGGCAGACCACGCGAGTTGGCCATGCGGATCGCGCGCTCGATTGCGACCCAGCACATCAGCCGCGAATACGTGAAGTTCTTCTGTCCTCCGCGGACCTCCCACACTCCCTCGTCGGGCCGGTCCCAGTTGTCGCACAGCCACTCCACGATCACGCACAGATCCCGCCACGTGTCGAACGAGATCGCCTCGCCATACTTGTTGTAGAGGTAGACCGAGTCGATCAGCTCGCCGTAGATGTCGAGCTGGAGCTGGTGGGCGGCGCCATTTCCGATTCTCACCGGAGAGGACTGTTCGTAGCCTTCAAAGTGGTCGAGCTGGGATTCCGGGAGCTCGTGCCTGCCATCAATGCCATACATGATCTGAAGCGGGCCGGCCTCCCCCCGATTCTCGGACTCCCGAAAGCGATCGGTGAGCCAGTTCATGAACGCGGCCGCCTCCTCGGTGAAACCGAGGCGCAGAAGGGCGTACACCGAGAACGCGGCGTCGCGAATCCATGTGTAGCGGTAGTCCCAGTTGCGGCCGCCGCCCATCTGCTCGGGCAGGCTCGTGGTCGGCGCGGCCACGATCGCACCCGTCGGCCGGTAGGTCAAGAGCTTCAATGTCAGAGCCGAGCGATTGACCATCTCACGCCAGCGACCGCGGTACTGCGACTTGGCCAGCCACCCCCGCCAGTAGCGCACCGTGCGCTGGAACTGCTGGGCAGCGTCGGCCTCGCGAATGCCCTTGCAGACGTAATCGTCGCCGCTGTCGGCCATCGAGAAGCTCGCGCTCCGCCCTGCCTTGAGCGTGAACTCGCACGCCACGCCGTCGCCCGACTGGGTCACCGGCTGGCTCGACTCGACCACCAGGGTGAGCTCGGGCGATCGAAAGATGGCCCCCTTCTCGCCGGCATCAACGGCGTGTGGCGAGCGGCCGTAGTTCAGCCGGGGCTGGCACTCCATGCGAAAACCCATCTCACCACGAACGACAGTCACCCGCCGCACCAGATGACGCCGGGCATCCGCATCGCGGTGGATTGGCATGAAGTCCTGCAGCTCACCGACCCCGTCCGGCGTGAGAAAACGCGTGATCAGTACGTTGGTGTCAGGAAAATAGAGCTGCTTGATCGAGTGGCACTCCTGGGTCGGCTCGATCTTCCAAAAGCCCCCCTTGTCGGCGTCCAGCAGCGAGGCAAAGACGCTCGGCGAGTCGAACCGCGGCCAGCAGCACCATCCGATCGATCCGTCTGTCCCCACCAACGCCACCGTGTGGAGATTGCCGATGACGCCATGCTCTGCGATTGGGAGATAGCCGGCCACGCGGTCGCAGTATTCCACGCGACCGGCTGCCCCACCAAACCTCCGGGCTATACTCTGCCGTCGCCGGACGGGCAGGTTGTCGCCCGGCCGAGCGCCACCGTGGGGGCGTAGTTCAGCTGGTTAGAACGCCGGCCTGTCACGCCGGAGGTCGCGGGTTCGAGTCCCGTCGCTCCCGTCTGAGGTGAATAAATGGTGCCTGGCACCATTTATTCACCCCCCGCGGGGGTGTTGGCGGCGGTGAAGAGCGCGGCGTAGTTCTCGACCATCATGTGCGAGCCCTTCAGCTGTGCAGCCACGTCCGGGCCGGAGATCTCGTCGTTTCCCGGAAGCTGCCCCGCTCCTCCGTTCGGGCCGAGCGGGATCAGGATCACCGGCGGCAGCGGCTCATAGTCTTGAAGCGCTGCTCCCGCGAGATGAGCGCGGATGTTCTCGGCGACGAGCTGCGCCTGGCGGCCGGCGCGGCCCGCCATGTTGGAGTCGATCGAGGATGCGTCGCCGAGAGCGAAGACGTTGTCGTGACCCGCGACCTGAAGTGTCGGCCCCACGTCGATGAACCCGTCGTCTCGCCGCGCCGCATGCAGATCTCCCGTCAGGTAGTCGGTCACCGGAGTCACGCCGAAGGCCTGGTACCACAGGTCGGCCGTTATCGCGCGTCCGTCGACGGTCTCGACCGTGAATGTCCCAGGCTCGCCCGGCTCAGTCGGTGGCAGCGACACCAGCGGGCTGCCGAGCACCAGCTCGATACCCCGTTCGTCCAGCTGCCGGCGAAGCTCGTCGCGAAGCTCCTGCTTGAACGGTCCCACCAGAATGTCGTCGGCAAGGTCGACCAGCGTGACCTGCTTCTCCGGCCAGACCGCAGCGATCTCACCGGCGAGCTCGAGCCCCACCGGGCCGGCTCCCAGCAGCATGACGCGACCGGCTCCCACCAGTGCCGCGTGGGCAGCTTCGTAACGGGCATGCGCGTCGGCAACCCCGATCGAGTCAACCTTGGCGGGGAACGGATAGCTCGAACCGGTCGCAAGCACGACATAGTCGCCCTCGATCACACGGCCGGACTCGAGCGTGACCCGGCCCGGTTCCACCGCCACCGCCCGCTCCTGGACAAACTCACCGCGCTCGAGCAGTCCCCGGTACGGGAAGAAGATGTTGGGCAGCCAGGTGGGATCGACCAGCCCACGCAATGCCGCAACGTTGTGGGAGAACGCCTCTTTCGGATCGACCAGCACCACGTCGAACTCTTCGTCCAGGGCCTTGGCCAGGTTGATGCCCCCGTATCCGCCACCAACGATTACCACTCGAGTCTCGCTCATCTGAGTCACGCTCCTTGGAATGATCAAACTATGTGCGTGCGCATACTTGACTGCGCACGCATCATACCGTGCGCACAGCAAACTATCATTCGGCTATGGCCACATCTTCAAAGACCGGGTTCGAGGCGCTGTTTGCCCTCCAGCACATCCAGGCGAGCGTCGTTCGCCAGATCGACGACGCCCTCGCCCGCACCCACGCGACGAACCTGACCGGATACGAGCTGCTCACACGACTCGCGAATCTCCATCCCGAGGGTGCGTCGGTGCGGTACCTATCCGACCAGGTATTGCTGAGCCCAAGCCGCGTATCCCGGGTGGCCGAGGAGTTCGTCAATCGCGGGATTCTCGAACGCGCGGCGTCGCCCCACGATGGCCGATTGGCGCTGGTGCGACTCACGGAGGCAGGCCACGATCAGCTTAGCGCAGATGGACGAGACCTTCAGCGCCGCGCTTGAGATCCACTTTCTCGGTCGTCTGTCGACGTCCCAGGTCAAGTCGCTGATCGAGATCGGCCGGAGCCTCGGTGCACAACACTGCTGAGGGAGTGGGTCACGTGGTATCCGAACAGCTCGCTCGGATCGAGGCCTACCTGGACACGGTTCCACGGGCTTTGGTGAAGGTCGAGGAGATGGGGCCGTTCACCGTTTTCCACCGCAGCAGCGGCTGGCCATATTACGCACGTCCGCGGCTTGATGGAGCGGGCCGGTTCACAACGGCCGACGTCGAACGCGTGCGCGCCCGTCAGCAAAAACTGGGCGTGCCCGAGTCCTTCGAGTGGGTTGAGGAGATCTCACCGCAGCTCGCCGAGGTGATTACGGCCGCCGGGCTCGAGGTCAAACGCCACCAACTGATGGTGCTGGACCAACTCCAGCCACCACCCGCGGCCGAAGGATTTCGGGTCCGCATCCTCGAAGCCGACGACCGTCCCGGCCTCGCGGCGGCTCGCGCTGCGGTCAAGCTCGGCTTCGCACACACCGGCATGGAGCGCGGACCGGTGGGAATCGCCGAGCGCGACACCGAGATGGCGGCCGGCGATCAAGCGGCCCAATTCGTGGGTGACTGCATTCACCGCGGGTTGGTCGTCTCGGCGGCGGCCGAGTACGACGCGGGGCCAGTCGCCGGCGGCTCCTATGCACCCCGAGATGGTGTCGCCGAGATCACCGGAGTTGCGACACTGCCTGCCTTTCGCGGCCGCGGCATCGCCCGCTCGCTGACCTCAGCGCTGGTCGAGCACGCACGCGCTCACGGCACGGGGCTGTGCTTTCTCTGGGCCGAGAACGACGCCGTGGCCCAGCTCTACCAGAAGCTCGGCTTCGTCAAGGTCGGCACCGCCGACACCGCCGAGCCGGCTAGCAGTGCTTGATCGACTCGCACGGGACGCCGTTTTGCCCGTACACGTCCGGTGGGACGCCAACACCGGTCGCGGCGGCGGCTGCCGCCTTTGCACTCGACGCGCACGGGAAGTCGGTGACCCGGGCGATCGAGGCCTGTCCGATACCCGGGTGAACCTTGAGCGCCGCAAGTAGCTGTCCGACGCCGCGTGCCGGCGAGTAGCCGCAGGCGCTCACGCCGGGCGCCCACTGGGACGTGACTCCGCCAAACTTGATTCGCGCGCCATGGTTGGCCTTGGCATAAGCCGAGAGATCTGACCACTCGCGGGCCATGCCCGGGTAGTAGATCTCGGGCATCACGTGGTTCACGCCACCGCCTCCGGCAGCGATCGTCCACTCCTGGTTTCGACTCCAGTAGCCCGGCTCCAGCGACCCGAAGTCCCACATCAGCGGCGGCAGCTTCCAACCAGAGTGGCGCGCCGTATAGCTGAACGCGGCCACGAATTTGCCGGTCGCCGAGTAGGCGGGATCCCAGGCCGGTTCGGCGTCGATCGCGCCGGTCGCACGCGCCTTGTACTTCCAGCCTTTGCTGATCACCCAGTTTTCGACCTGATTCGTGCGCACCGCCCACGAATATCCCGCTGATGTGAACGACTTGGGCTCGAGATTGCAGCCATGCGGGCAACAGTTCGGGTCCTGATTGGTACATGAGTTGTTCGTGCCCCGAGCCACCGACAGGACGCCCTTGACCGACGCCGGCCGACAGCGGACATAGCCGGTGATGTAGGCCTCGACCGCCTTGTTGATCGATACGTTCCATTGAAACGTGCCGGAGAAGTCGAGGGTGCCGTAGGCCTTGTTCTTGTACGCCGGCCGGCCAAAATCAAGGATCACGAGGCCGGTCTTACCGGCCTTGCCCGCATTGCAACCCTGCATAGTCGAGGGTCGCCGGTACCGTCGAGTGCTCGTACTGACTGATGGTCGTCACAGGTACCTTCGGCGCGGCCTGAGCCAGCCCGGGTGTGCTGGCAACCGCGGCCAGCGCGCACACCAGCGCCAACAGCAATGTTCGGCGGGGGGTCATACGTGGACCTCTATCGGCAGGCAAGCGCACAGCACGAGTGCGAAGGCTACAGTCGAGTCAGCGAATGGCGCGGATCAAGCTCGTCTACCTGGGTGGCGGCTCCACGCGAGCCGCCGGCACAATGGCCTCCCTGATCGAAAACGGCCAGGATTTCGAGGGGTCCGAAGTCGTGCTGGTCGATCTCGATCCGCAACGCCTCGAGCTGATACGCACAATCGCTGAGCGGATGGCCTCGGTTCGCGGTCTCGATCTGGTGGTGTCGGCGACCACCGACCGCCGGGCGGCCCTGACCGACTGTGACGCTGTCCTGTCGTCATTTCGCCCCGGCGGATTTACCGCGCGCGTGTTTGACGAGCGAATCCCGCTCAATCACGGCGTGATCGGCCAGGAGACGCAGGGCCCCGGCGGATTCTTCATGGCGCTGCGCGCAATCGCCGTTCTCCAGCAGGTGTGCGCCGAGATGGAGGAGCTGTGCCCGTCGGCGCGGATCTACAACTACACCAACCCGGTCAACATCGTCGCCCAGGCAATCGCTGAGCACTCACCGATCGAGGTGGTGTCTCTGTGTGAGGGCCCGATCTACTTCGTCGATGACATCGCTCGCCTCGCCGAACTCGAGCCAACCAGGCTCGAGGCGACGATGGTGGGCCTCAACCACGGCTGCTGGAGCGTCGAACACCGCTACGAGGGCGGCGACGTGATCGAGCTGATCAAGCAGGCGTGGGAACGTCGCCGAGACGATCCCACACTTTCCCTGGAGGAGCGCCGCACCCTGCGGCTCGCGGCCACAATGGAGGCAATCCCCGCCGACTACTTCGGCTACTACTACTTCCGCGACGAGGTGCTCGCCGAGCTGCAAGCCAAGCCGACGACTCGCGCCGAGGACATCCTCAGATGGACGCCCGACTACTGGGCCCACTACCGCGAGCAGGCGGCCAGCGCCGATCCTCAGCTCGACCCGCTGCGGTCGCGCGGCGGCATCAACGAGCTGGAACTCGCGATCGACGTGATCGACTCCGTGTTCAACGACAAGGACGAGATCCACCCCGTCAACGTCATGAACCGAAACGGTGCCCTGGCCGGGTTCGACGAGCACCTGGTGGTCGAGGTGCCCGGCCGCTGCAGCGCGAACGGAATCGATCCGATCGCCACGCCGCCACTACCGACCCGCGTTCGAGGCTTGGTCGAGATGCTGGGTGAGTATCAGCGGCTGACCGCCGCGGCGGCCTGGCACGGAACGCGCGCCGACGGAGTGCGGGCATTGACCGCAAACCCGCTCGTGGGCCAGATCGACCTGGCCGAGCGCCTGTACGACGAGATGGCCGCCGCGCACCGCGAGTATCTGCCCGCGAGGTTGGTGGCGTGACGCGAATCTGCTCACTCCTCCCGAGTGCGACCGAGATGGTGTGCGATCTCGGGCTGATCGACTCACTCGTCGGCGTCTCGAACGAGTGTCGGTGGCCGCCCGCGGTCGTGGGACTCCCGATCGTGACCGCCGCCCGGCTCGACCCCGCGGAGCTGACGAGCCTTCAGATCGATCAGGCAGTCCGGGCCGCGGTCAGCGATGGACGTTCGCTCTACACGGTCGATGCCGAGCTGATCGAGCGGCTCAAGCCCGACGTGATCGTGACCCAGGACCTGTGCGCGGTGTGTGCCGTCTCGAGCGGCGATCTGCGCTCGATCTGTCCGGTTGACGCCCGCGTGGTGTCGCTTGACCCCCAGACGTTGTCGCAGGTTGCCGATTCGGTCGGCACATTGGCGCGCGCCGTCGGAGTGGCCGGTGCCGAGCGGCCGCTCGTCGATCAGATGTGGGCGGCGATCCGGGGAGTCGAGCTCGCGGTGGCGGGACGAGAGCCCAAGCGGATCTTTCTTGCCGAGTGGATCGACCCGCCGTTCTGTGCCGGGCACTGGTTACCCGAGATGGTGGAGCGCGCCGGTGGGCGAGACGTCATCGGTGTCGCCGGAGCGCCGTCTCACACAACGACGTGGGAGGACGTCACTGCCCACAAGCCCGAGCTGGTCGTGGTCGCCCCCTGTGGCTTTGACGCCGACGAGGCGGCCCGACGGGCCGCCGGGCTCACGTTTGGATGCCGCGCCATCGCCGTCGACGGCGACAGTTACTACTCGCGGCCGGCGCCGAGGCTGGCCGAGGGCGTGCGCCAGCTGGGATACTTGCTTCACCCCGAGGTGGTGGACGATCCGGGGCTACCCGCGATCGAGCTGGCGGTGGGGCCGCCCCAGCTTCGCACGTAGGCCCTCGACCGATTCGTCGAGTCCGGCGAGCGAGGCTTCGAGGTCCCGGATGCGCGAGTCGAGATCATCCACCGGCTCTCCCGCATCGCGCCGGCGGTCTTTCATCCGCCGCAGCACCTTGATCTGCATTCGTACGTAGGCGCGCTTTTCGCGTTCAGCATCGAGCAGCTCCTGATCGACACTCATTTCTGTGGGCCTGGCGGCCACGCCAGCCGCGTGGGCCGCGGCGGGGTGACGTTGGCGTACGCGACCGCCGCCTCCTCGGTATCGGCTGCCACCGCCGCGCCGTACTCCCCGGCAACGTCGCTCGCGGGATACATGATCGGCGCTTCTCCGCCTCGCCCGCCGACCATCAGCACCGCGCACGGCCCATCGCCCGCGCCCACAACCGCGTGCGCCGTTCCGGGTGGACTGTGAAAGAAATCCCACTGCCGAAGCGGGCGGGTCTCGTCCTCGACGATCAGGACGCACGTTCCCGAGAGCACCAGGAATGCCTCCTGATGCGGTTCGCGGTGATAGATCGTTGCTTTCTGACCGGGCTGAAGGATGCGGATGTTGACTCCGATCGCCTCGAACCGGTGACCACCGAGAAAGCCGCCGTCGAACAGCGCTGCGGCGCCGAATTCCGGCGATTCGACCGCGGCGGCGTCGGACACGTTCACGATGAACCAGCCCGGGCCCGAAGGATGGCGGGTTCCCTGTTCGGTCACCACCATCTCGGCTTCGGGCACCGGGCTCCAGTCCATCAACTCAGTGTAACCCTCAGAATCCCGAGATCCCGTGGGGCGTACCGACCCCCGTCGGAAGGTCATAGCCGCGCCTCGCGGTGCAACGCGCAACCACCCCGTCGCATCCCGTCGACGGCTCGTTGGACCCGGTTGTCACGTCGCGAAACGCCGACGTGTTGCCAAGGTGGGCATACAGCGACGCCGCCGGCAGCTTGGTGCTGCCGACGTCACCAGCAAGGGCGTAGATGCCCGCGATCAGCGGAGCTGAGAGGCTCGTACCACCCACCTCAAGCCAACCCGAGCGCTTGACGTACACGGCCAGACCTGTGTGCGGGTCGGCCACCGCGGCAACGTCGTTATCTCCGCGCACACCCGTGGGGCACCCTGCCGAGGAAACGCCGGCAGCCGCCTTCTGAAACGCGGCGGGTGCAACCCGGGTGGCTCCTCGAATGGTGCCGGCTGCGCAGCCCGAGCCCGAGCCCGACCACACGCTCTCGCCGCGATACGTCCCGTCCGAGCCCACGCGGAGGGAGGTGCCGCCGACCGAGATAACGGTGTTGAGCGTCGCCGGGTAGCTCGGCTCGTATCCATCGTCGCCGGCCGACACCACGATCGCGTGGCCGGGGTATGAGAACGCCGAATCGTTCGACGTGCCGAGAGACCCGTCCGCTGGGGAGAGCCCCCAGCTGTTGGACACGATGTCCGCCAATCCATTGGCCGACCGCTCGGCCGCAACGAACGACGCCAAATCGGTGTGCGCGGCCTCGACCAGGACGATCTTGCAGTTCTGACAGACAGCGTGCACGGCCTCGATGTCGAGTGCAATCTCGACGTCCCAGCCTTTGCTCACCGCCGAGTTGGCGCCGGCGCCGAGGTTGACCTTCTGGAAGCACGAGACGGTGACTGCCTTTGTGCAGTGCGGCATCACCGGCAGGCCAACTGCCTTGCTGTACGCAGTCAGATCCGAATACGCGGACTCATAGTCGTAGGCGTCGACGATCGCCACCGTCGCCGGCGACGCAGCTTTCGCCGGCAGTCCATAGGCCGTGCGCAGCTGCGCCGGCGTCAGCCCCGATGGAAGCGCGGACGGCCGGGCCGCGGCCACGACCCTCCCGGCCGGCGAAACCGCAACCATCGCCAGGCAGCGAATCTGCCCAGTCGTGCATACCCGCTTGGCCGTGATCGTGCTGGCCGAACCCGAGCCTGCCACTCCCGTTGAGGCTGCGACGCACGCAACCGCGGCGGCGCACAGCACCCACAACACTCGTTTCATGTGATCCCCTTATAGAGCCACTCTGCAAAACACATAGTGGTATGAACAGTGAGTCACAACACTAGTGCTTACAGCCAGGTCTACAAGTGAACCTCCCGTGCCGATTTGGTGACCGCGGTTGTGACGTCGGCGACGCGCGCCGGTTTATGCTCCAACCCGTATGCGCGCTTCGCTCCTCACCGCCGCGGTGACACCCCTTACCGACGGCGGAGAGCGGCTGGACGAGCCAGCCATCGCACCACTCGTGCGCTATCTCCGAGAACGCGGCGTCGATGGAGTGTTCTGCTGCGGAACCACCGGGGAGGGGATGCTCCTGACCATCGATGAGCGCCGGCGTGCGGCGGAGCTGTTTCGGGCCGCATGCGACGGCGCACTGATCGTCCACGCCGGGGCACAGTCGACCCGCGACACCGTGGCTCTGGCCGAACACGCGCGGGAGGTGGGCGCCGACGGGGTGGCGGTGATCCCGCCGCCGTACTTCCCGCTCGACCACGACGGCTTACTCGCCCACCTGGCCGACGCAGCGGCGGCGTGTGCGCCGGTCGACTTCTACGTCTACGCCTTCACCGCCCGCAGCGGCTATCCCGTGCCAATTTCGGTCGTGCGCGCACTGCAAGAGCGAGCAGCGAACCTCGCGGGGCTGAAGGTGTCGGAGCGCTCCTCCGCCGAGATCAAGGCGTTCATCGACACAGGTCTTCCGGTGCTGGTCGGCGCCGAGCCGCTGATCCCCGAAGCGCTCGCAGCGGGCGCTGCGGGGGCAGTGTCGGGCCTGTCGTCTGCATACCCCGCCGAGGTGGCGGCGGTGGTCCGGAATCCCAGCCCAGAGGGAGCCGAGTCGCTGGCCCGGTTGCGCGCGACACTCGAGCCACACCTGATTCCCAACCTGAAGGCAGCTCTCGGCCGACTTGGCGTGCCGGTGCGGCGCGACGTTCGCCGACCGCTTCAGCCCGTCGGCTAACGGCTACTTCGCGAGCCGCGCGAGATGTCGTCGCATCGCCTGACGGGCGCCGGCGCCATCACGATCGTGGATGCGGTCAACCACTCGGGTCATGTCTTTAACCACTCGGTTGGTGATCTTGATCTCACGCGGAGAAAGCTCGACCAGCATCCCGACCATGGCTGCCAGCACGCCGTTTCCCGAGGCGCTGGAAATCGCCAGCCGCAGTTCGTTATACGAGCCGCGTACCCCCCCACGGAGGTCCTCCAGAATCCGGGCGAATGCCGCGGCGTCGATGGCGGTGTGGTTCTTGGCTGCCTGCCGCGCGGCGTGCGGCTCGAGCCGGTCGCGCACCTCCAGGAGTTCCATCCGGTCAACGCCGGCGACGTAGGTGCCCGAGCCCTGGCGCGGCTCGAGTGCGCCCAGGTCGATCAACCGCCGCAGCCCCTCACGCAAGGCCGGGCGCGACACTCCCAGCGCAACCGCCAACTCGCGCTCGGGCGGCAACCGATCCCCGACACCCATGTTGTTGTCGGCGATCAGCTCACGGATACGCCGTGGAACGTCGGCGGAAACTGACACGGCCGCGATTGTACAGGATCGGTCAGACCACATGGTTTCTGATATGACCCTGGTATGA
Source organism: uncultured Actinomycetes bacterium (assembly GCA_963708725.1). Lineage (GTDB taxonomy): Bacteria > Actinomycetota > Thermoleophilia > Gaiellales > JAICJC01 > CAVPTL01. Next base: position 389,896 of record CAVPTL010000008.1, read on the forward strand.
GCATCATGCGAGAGACGATGGATGGTCAGGCCGCAGAACTGCAACGACTGCTCGCCGATTCGTCCCCGACCGACGCAGCAGCCGAGCGCCTGCGGGGCCGCCGCGTCGTGCTGATCGGCACCGGCACCAGCTGGCACGCCGCCAACGTCGGCGCATGGTTCCTGCGTGCGGCAGGAGTCGACGCCTGGGCGATTCAGGGTGTCGATGCTGCCCTCCACGGACCACGGCCGACCGGACACGACGGCGTGATCCTGTTGAGCCACCGCGGCACCAAGCGCTACACCACTGCGGCACTCACAGACGCTCGCGAGGCCGGCGCGGCCATCGTGACCATCTCGGGCCGGGGTGTGCCGGGGGCAGACATCGAGACCGTCGAGGCGGAACGCTCATCGGCGTTTACGACGAGTCACACCGCAGCGATGCTGCGGGTGGCGCAGATCGCCACCGCCCTGGGCGCGGAACTCGGCCCACTGGAAGCGGTGCCCGAGACCGTCGACGCCGTACTCAGCTCCGGTGAAACCGGGATCAAGCCACCGACCCGGCTCCTGGAATTCTGTGGCGCCGGGCCGAACCAGTGGACCGCCGCCGAGGGTGCTCTGAAGGTCCGCGAGACGTGTTACGTCGCCACCCAAGGGCTTTCTGCCGAGCAGCTGCTGCACGGCCCGATCGTGGCCCTCGGAGCCCAGGATACGCTCGTCTGTCTCAACGGCGGGGGGCCAGGTGAGGGACGCCTGCTGGAGGTCGCACGGTCGGCGCAGTCGACCGGCGTAACGGTGCAGACGATCACCGCGACCTACCCGTCAGAGCTGCTGTCGGTGTTCCCGCTGACCGCCGCCGTCCAGCGAATCGCACTCGAACTCGCCGAGCAACTGGGTACGAATGCCGATAGCTTCGGTCGCGACGTGCCGAGTCGTGAGCACGCGCTCGAGGGAATCGAACTCTAAAGAGCGCCGCCCGCCGCGTGGGGCGCCGTCGGATCGACCGCCTCCGGTGCATCCTCACGCGCCAGATACTCCTCGGCCATGAGCGGATTCTCGGACGCGCGCTGCACCACCTTGAGCAGGTCGGACATGCTCGAAACCTCTTCGACCTGTTCCTTGATGAACCACTGGAGGAACTGCTCGCCGGCGTAGTCCCCAGCGTCGCGCGCGAGTCCCGCGAGCGCATTGATCTGGCCGGTCACCTTGCGCTCCTGCTCGAGTGCCAAGGCAACGGGCTCGACCGTGTCCGCAAACCCCGTGCGCGGCGCCGCCACCCCCGGAATCGTCACCTCGTCACCGGCGTCGAGCAGGTACTGCACCATCATCATGGCGTGGTTTCGCTCTTCCAACGCCTGCCGATGGAAGTGCGCGGACAGCCGCGGCAGCGTCTCGGAGTCGTAATAGACAGCAACCGCGATGTACTGCTGGGCAGCGCCGAACTCGTAGGCGATCTGCTCGTTCAGGGCCTTCGTGAAACCGGACTCAGACATCGAACCTCCAACGGATGGACACGGGGTAACCTAACCACAGCATGGCCCGTGTGCAGTCAATCCATCCCTCGCCGGTGATTCCCGCTTTCCGAAACCACCTGCCGGTGAAAATCCGGTTCGGCGACGGATGCTCGGCTGACCTCGGACAGGTGCTTGCCGACGAGGGCACCCACCGCCCACTGGTGATCATCGACGCGGGACTCGCCAACCTGGTACCCGGGGTGGCCGACGCATTGGCACCCTTGCCTGACGCCGTGGTCTACGAGAAGGCTCCAGGAGAACCCACTGTCACCCTCGTCGAAGCGGTTGCCGAAGCGCTGCTCGAGAGCGGCTGCGACTCGGTGGCGGCAATCGGTGGGGGCTCGGCCATCGACACGGCCAAGGGCGCGCGGCTGGTGGCCGGTCAGGGTGGCCCGTACATGCGATTCGCCCGCGGAGAGGCCGTGTACGAGGCGCCCGAACTGCCGCTGGTGTGCGTGCCGACCACGGCGGGCACCGGCAGCGAAGTCTCCGGCGGCGCGGTCATCACCGACGAAGCCACCCACACCAAAGCCGGGATCGCAAGCCCGCTCTTGCGCGCCCAACACGCGCTGGTCGACCCGGTGCTGACCCACGGACTGCCGCCGAAGATCACGGCCTACACCGGTATCGACGCGCTGGCGCAGGCAATCGCGGCCATGGTCGTGAAGGTGCGCACACCGATCGGTGACGGAATCGCCCTGGAATCGATCCGGCTGGCGGGCGAAGCCCTGCCCAAGGTCGTCGCCGACGGCGCTGACGCCGGGGCTCGTTCACAGATGGCGTGCTCGAGTCTGATGGCGGGCCTCTGCATGAACATCTCGGACTGCGGTTCGGAGCACTCGCTCGGACAGGCGATCGGCGGCATGCTCGGCCTCCCCCACGGTCTGACCATCGGCCTCGTACTCGCCGAGACGATGGATCGCGACCGCCTGCACGTGCCCGACCAGTTCGAACGGATCGCCGATGCGCTGGGCGAGCCCGATGACGGTTCGGGCGACGGGTCTCGGGCTGTGACCGCTGTCCGCCGGATCTTGAACCAGCTCGAATTCGAGACGCTTGCTGCCGTCGGGGTCACCGAGGAGCAGCTGGACGAGCTGGCCGAGAAGGCGCTGGCCGACTACTTCATCTCCGTGGCGCCGGCTCCCTGGACGGCGGAAGAGGTGCGTGCGGCGTATCGGAAGGGATTGGAGATTGGTGACCGACGATAAGCGCGAACCACCGGCGCTGCTTCTCAAATGGGAGTCGCTTCCCGGCCAGGTGCAGATCGCGATCGCGTTCCCGACGCTCGTGGTGCTGCTGTTTCTGCTGCACATCACGTTGTTTCGCCAGCCGATCGCGCGGGGCGCGCTGTACGGCGTCTTCTGGGCGATCCCCGGCACCTATCTGGTGGTGATCGCGACTCGCACCGAGGCCGCCAGGCGAAGGGGAGAGCTCGACGGCGACGAACCTCACCACGACGCCGACCACTGACCGCGACCCCGGAACCCGGCTACTCTAGAGCGCGATGACCACCACCTCAGCTCCAGCATCACTGCCCTGGTCGGGCGACGATGAGGCCGACCGCTTGATCGCAAGCGACCCCAACGCACTCTTGATTGGCTTCGTGCTGGATCAGCAGGTCACGGTGCAAAAAGCATTCTCAGGCCCGCGCGAGCTGCAACGCCGGCTCGGCCACCTCGACCCCGCCAGGATCGCCGCCACAGATCCCGCCAAACTGGAGGCGGTCTTCAAGCAGAAGCCCGCCATTCACCGGTTCCCGGGTTCGATGGCCACCCGAGTGCAGGCGTTGTGCGCGTTCGTCGCCGAACGCTACGACGGCGACGGCGGACGCGTATGGACAGAGGCCACCAGCGGCGCCGACCTCAAGCAACGACTCGGAGAGCTACCGGGAATCGGCGATATGAAGGTGCGCTCGCTGATCGCAACGCTGGTCAAGCAGTTCGGGGTGCGCCCCGACGGATACGCGGAGGTGCTGCCGAACCACCCGACGCTCGGCGACGTCGACTCGGCCGAGGCGCTTGCGAGCTACCAGGCCGGCAAACGCGCGGCCAAGGCGGCCAAACGGGCAGCCGCCTCGTGATCATCGAACGCTCGATGCATCCCGGCTGGCTCTCCAACTCCTATCTGGTCGGCGATGCCGCCGGGGGGACGGGCGTTTTGATCGATTCCGGTGGTCCCACCGCGCCGCTGATCGCCGCGGCCGAGAGCCACGACCTCACGATCACACACCTTCTGATCACCCATGCCGACGCCGACCACATCGCCGGCAACGGCGAATACGTCAAGCGCTTCGGGATCCCGGTGGCCGCGCATCAGATCGAGGCTGATCGCATGGGCGGTGCTGACCTGCTGCTGGCCGACGGCGACCACGTCCGCACCGGCGACCTCGACATCACGGCGCTGTTCACGCCCGGGCACAGTCCGGGGCACCTGGCGTTCTTGATCAACTCGACCGATTGCTTCACCGCCGACGTGCTGTTCAAGGGCACGGTGGGCGGGACGCTGCACGACTCCTACGCCAAGCTTCAATCATCGGTGATGGACGTCTTGCTGGGACTCCCCGACGACACGGTGGTTCATCCCGGCCACATGGATCCGACCACGATCGGCGCCGAGCGCGAGTCCAATCCGTTCATCCGGATCTGGCGGGGCGTCGATTCGCCCGGCGATGGGCACTGCACCGCCCTCGACCGGCCGGCCACATTGATCCTGTTCGGACCCGACTACGACGGCGGACACAAGGCGTGGGTTCGCTGGGACGACACCGGGGAGGACGACCTCGTCCCCGGAAGCCGCGTTGTGACCTAAGGAGCATCCATGGCCATCGAAGCACCCCCTCGGATCGACGCTGCACCCGACCTTTTGACTCCCCCGAGCCGTAGCCGAAAGACGGCGATGATCGTGATCACCGTGCTGCCGTTCATCGGCTTGATCGCCGCCATCGCCATGCTCTGGAACCGCGCCGTCGGCTGGACCGATCTGGCGCTGTTTCTGGGGCTGTACACGCTGTGCGGGTTCGGGATCACGATCGGGTACCACCGGATGCTCACCCATCGCGCCTTCGAGGCGGTGCCACCGCTCAAAGCGTTGCTGCTCGTATTCGGTTCGATCGCGATCCAGGGCTCGGCGGTCGACTGGGCCGTGGATCATCGCACCCACCACGCGTTCTCCGACAAGGAGGGCGACCCGCACAGCCCTCATCACGGGTTCGACGACTCGATCTGGGGTCAGCTCAAGGGGCTCGGGCACGCACACGTCGGGTGGCTCTTCGAGCACAACCGCACCGACCGCCAACGGTACGCCAAGGATCTGCTCGCCGACAAGATGGTGATGTTCGTCGATCGCAGCTTCTGGTTGTGGGTGATCGTTTCCTTCGCTCTGCCGTTTGCGCTGGGCGGATTGATCACCGGGACATGGGAAGGCGCGGTCACGGGCCTGATCTGGGGTGGCCTCGTGCGCTTGTTCTTCAACCACCACATCACCTGGAGCGTCAACTCGATCTGCCATTTCTTCGGTCGCCGGCCGTTCACCACCAGCGACCAGTCGACGAACAACTGGGTGCTGGCGCTACCGTCGCTCGGGGAGTCGTGGCACCACAACCACCACGTGTTCCCGACCTCGGCGGTGCACGGGCTGTCCCCGTGGAAGCAGTTCGACCTCTCCGGCCTCCTCATCGGCCTGTGGGAGAAGATGGGTTTGGTGCGCAACGTGCGACGGCCAACCGCGGAGCAGATCGGCCGGAAACTCGCACCGCCACCGCCACCGGCTGCTCCTAGCGCCTGACCGAAAGCAGCGCCGGATCGGTGATCGGCGTCTGGCAGGCGAACCGCTCGCACACGTAGGCGGCAGGTTTCCCCTCGATCAGGGTCTTACCCACCAGCAGCGGCTCGTCGCTGGCTTCACCCGACCCGAACGCGTACACCGTTGTTGGGTGAAATCCCGCGCGGGCCGCGGCCACCAGACTCGCTGTGGCCGCGTCGGCGGGGTCTCCGATAACCGCGATCTCGCGTGGAGTCGCCAGATGCAGGTCGACTACCTGGAGCAGCTGCCCGAACCCGTGCGGAGCGCGCTGCACATACTCAAGTGCGAGCCCCACCGCGCTCATCGCGAGCCGCTCATACTCGGGGTCGCCGGCGATACGAGCGAGCCGCAGGAGGACGTGCGCCAGCAGCGAGCTGCCCGATGGAATCGGGTTGTCGTCGAACTCCTTGCGACGAGCCACCAGGGCGGCCGCATCCGCCGCCGTGGAATAGAACCCGCCGTGAACCGGATCGGCGAACAGTTCGACCGCTCGATCGGTGAGGTCGGCCGCCCGCCGTCGGTAGCGGTCGTCGCCGGTTGCGATCGCGAGCTCCAGCAGACCGAACCCGACGGCGGCGTAATCCTCGAGCTGGGCTGGGATCTTCGCCACCCCGGCACGCGACGTGCGCACCGATGCGCCACCGGCATCCACCATCTCGGTATGCAGGAACTCCGCCAACTGCTCGGCCACGCCGAGCAGATCCGGGCGCTCCAATCGCCACGCTCCCTGCGCCAAAGCAGCGAGTGCGAGGCCGTTCCAGCTTGCGATCACCTTGTCATCCAGACCCGGCTGCGGCCGGCGCGCACGGGCCGCGAGCAGCGCCGCATCGATGCGATCGCGCCCCTCGGGCGGGGCGCCAGTCGGGCGAAGGATGGTGGCGCCTTCGAAGTTCCCCGAGTCGGTGACGCCATAGAACTCGAGCGCCACATTCGCGTCTGGGGGGTCAAGCGCCGCGCGCACCTGCTCAGGGGTCCAGACAAACGTGGCGCCCTCGACCCCATCGGTGTCCGCATCCTGCGAGGACGCAAACCCACCGGTCGGCAGGCGCAGCTCGCGCACCATGTAGTCGAGCGTGGAGGCGGCCACATCGCGATAGCGCTCGTCGCCGGTGACCGCCCAGGCCTCGAGGTAGGCCGGCGCGAGCAGAGCGTTGTCGTACAACATCTTCTCGAAGTGGGGCACGAGCCACATGCCGTCGACCGAATAGCGATGAAACCCTCCGCCAATCACGTCGTACATGCCGCCGAGCGCCATGCCGTCAAGCGTCGTTACCGCCGCGGCCAATGCGGCCGGATCGCCGGTGCGGGCGTGGGCGCGAAGCAGGAATCCGAGCAGAGGCCCCTGAGGGAACTTGGGCGCCGGGCCAAAACCGCCCCAGGTTGGGTCATGAATCTGAGTCACATGCTCAACCGCGCGCGCCTCGATCGCCTCGGTCACCGGGTCGTCCGACGGCGCACGGCGAGCCGACTCGCGCAGAGCGTCGGTGAGACGGCCGGCGGTATCGACGACCTCCGTGCGGCGGTCACGCCACGCATCGGACACGGCCCGTAACACCTGCTGGAAGGACGGCATCCCCGGCCGGGGCAGCGGCGGGTAGTAGGTGCCGCCGTAGAACGGTTCGCCGTCGGGAGTGAGAAACACCGTCATCGGCCACCCACCCGCGCCGGTGAGGGTAACGACCGCATCCATGTACAGCGCATCCACGTCGGGGCGCTCCTCGCGGTCGACCTTCACACTCACGAACAGCTCGTTCATCAGAGCAGCGGTCTCGTCGTGCTCAAACGATTCGTGCGCCATCACGTGGCACCAGTGACAGGCGGAGTATCCAACGGACAGAAGCACCGGCACGTCGCGTTCGCGGGCGGCGGCGAAGGCCTCGGCGTCCCACGGTCGCCAATGCACCGGGTTGTCCTTGTGCTGGAGCAGATATGGACTGGTCTCGCCCGCGAGCAGGTTCACTCGGGCAGCGTATCTTCCCATTCGACCGGGAGCGGCTCCGCGTCGCCCGCGCCGAATGGGCCGAAGGCAAGCAGCTCCATGCCGGTCGGGCCGGCGGCGAACGAGCGCACTGTCGAAGGCGCAACCCGCAATGCGTCCATCGGAAGCAGCGCGACCACATCGCCCTCGAGCTGAACCCACCCGGTGCCCGAGAGCACCACGTACAGCTCCTCGTCATGGGCGTGCCGATGCGAGAAGGGCTGCCGCGCCCCGGGTGCCAGCCGCTGGTAGCTGAGGCCGAGCTGCTCACTTTGGAGGTCGTCGCTGGCAAACCGCGACTCCAAGTTTGGCGAGAGCCCGTAGCTGACCGCCGCGTCGTCGATCTGCTTCAGATTCTTGAGCGTGTAGCCGCTCACGAGACGACCTGCCTGATCTGGTGCACCATCACCATCGCCAGCGACCCATCGTCAGAGGCGGTTGGCCCGATCGACTCGATCAGCCCTGTCAGGCGCGCGTAGGCCTCCGCTCGTTCGTCGAGATAGGCGTCAAGCACCGCATCCACATCGCCGTCCCCACCCTCGGCCAGCATCGTCGAGACGATATGCCGGCGCAGCAGCCGCAGGTCATCGATCAGCGCCTGGTTTGCCAGCCGCTGCCAGCGGCTGGTGGCCGGGAGGCTGGTGACGCGCTGCTCGGCCTGGTCGAGATACAGCCGCTCACCGACGGCAAAGAACGCGTGGGTGACCTCGGCCAGCGAGCGGCCGGCGCTGCGGACCACCATCAGGATGTCCGGCGCAAATACCAGGGCGGGCACGCCGGCACCGAAGAGCGCCGCGCGCTCGGGCACGCGCGACTCCTCGAGCGCGTGCAGCCGCTCGTCGTAGAGCACCCGCCAGCCCTCGGGCCCGGCCGATCGCAACACCTCCACAACGTCGCCAAACCCCGTGCGATCACGACCGACCTCGTCGGCGATACCGAGGCTGGAGGGATTGCGCAGATACCAGCGGGTGAGCTGCTCGACCAGGCCGTCCACGCCGTCCATCAGAGCGGTCTGCACGGAGCCGTCGAGCACGCCGTCGAGCGTCTCCACGTCGTCCCAGCGAAAGCGGGCGTTACTCACGTCGCGGGCGACCAGGAACGCCCGAGCGGCGTCTGAGGCGGTGGCTCCGGTCTCCGCCACCATCCGCTGGACGAACGTCATCCCCATCGAGTTGACCACGTCGTTGGTGATCATGGTGACCAGCAACTCACGGCGCAGCGGATGTCGCAGCACGTCGTCTCCAAAGCGCTCGACGATCGTGCGTGGGAAGTATTCGTTGAGCGTGGCCTGAAGGTAGGGGTCATCCGGCAGGTCTGAGGCCAGAATCTGGTCTCGCAGCAGTCGCTTGGCATAGGCAAGCAGCACGCACAGCTCCGGTCGGGCCATGCCCTGGCCCGCGGCGGCGCGTTCGGCCATGCGCTCACTCGAGGGCAAGAACTCGAGCCTGCGGTCGAGCAGATGGTTACGCTCGAGTTCGAGCATCAGATCCTCATACGCTTCCATCCGGCGCGCAGACACCCCGGTCTCCTGCGACAGGATCTGGACCTGGAGGTAGTTGTCGTAAAGCACGTGGTGGACCACGTCATCGGCCAGCGTCTGGAGCAGCGAGTCGCGATCGGCCACGGTCAGAGCGCCGGCGTCGACGGGGAGTGCGAGCAGGATCTTGAGATTGACCTCGTGGTCGGAGCAGTCGACTCCCGCCGAGTTGTCGATCGCGTCGGTGTTGATCTTGCCGCCACCGAGTGCGTACTCGATCCGGCCGAGCTGGGTGAATCCCAGATTCCCCCCCTCGCCGACGACGATCGACCGCAGATCCGATCCATCGACGCGCACCGCGTCATTCGCACGGTCACCGACATCGGTGTGGGACTCCGTCGACGCCTTCACATACGTTCCGATGCCGCCATTCCAGAGCAGGTCGACCGGGGCTTTGAGAATCGCCTGGATCAGATCGGTCGGAGCGAGCGATTCGGCTTCGATCCCCAGCGCCTCGCGGGCCTCGGTGCTGACGGGGATCGACTTGGCCGAGCGCGGCCACACGCCCCCGCCCTCCGAGATCAGCGATCGGTCGTAGTCGTCCCACGAACTCGACGGGAGCGAGAACAGGCGGCGACGCTCGATCAGCGCCAACTCGTGGTTGGGATCGGGGTCGATGAAGATGTGGCGGTGATCGAAGGCCGCCACCAACCGGATCACCGGGGAGAGTTGCATCCCATTTCCGAACACGTCGCCGGACATGTCACCGACACCTGCCACCGTGAAAGGCTCGGTCATGACATCGCGGCCGAGTTCGCGGAAGTGACGCTTGACGCTCTCCCACGCTCCCTTGGCCGTGATCCCAAGCGCCTTGTGGTCATACCCCGCCGACCCGCCGGAGGCGAAGGCGTCGCCCAGCCAGAATCCGTACTCGAGGCTAACCTCGTTGGCGGTGTCGGAAAGGTGGGCGGTGCCCTTGTCGGCCGCAACCACCAGGTAGGCGTCGGCGCCTTCGTCCAGCACGCGCACGTCGGCGGGCTGCACCACTTCCCCGCCGACGATGTTGTCGGTGACGTCGAGCAGGCCCCGCATCAGCGTGATGTATTGACGACGCTCCTCCTCCATCAGCGCCGCCCGATCCGAAGGTGGGCGCTTGAGGATGAATCCGCCCTTGGCACCGACCGGGACGATCACAGCGTTTTTCACCATCTGGGCCTTCATCAACCCGAGGATCTCGGTGCGATAGTCCTCCAAGCGGTCTGACCACCTGATGCCTCCCCGCGCAACGTACCCACCGCGCAGATGCACGCCCGCCATTGCCGGTGAAAACACGAAAATCTCCCACAGCGGCACCGGTTTGGGGATTCCCGGGACATCAGCACAGCGCAACTTGAACGAGATGTGCTCCGATTCGCCCCCGCGGACATACGCGTTGGTGCGCACGGTGGCATCCACCAGGCCAAGGTAGCCGCGCAGAATCCGGTCGTCGTCAAGGCTGGTGACGTCCTCGAGGTCGGCCAGCACGCCTTCGCGGATCGCGTCGACAGCGGCCGTGTCGAGCTCGCGGGTGGGATCGAACAGGGCCTCGAACAGCTCCACCAGCCGCCTGGCGATATGCGAGTTTCGCACCAGACAGTCGTTCTGGTAGCGACTCGTGAACTGGGCCCCCAGCAGCTGGCGATACTCTCGGTAGGCCCGCAGGATCGTAACCTGGCGCCACGAGAGCCTCCCGGCGACCACCAGCCGGTTCAACCAATCCGACCCGGCACGGCCGTCCCAGACCGCGCCGAACGTCTCGCCGACGAGGGCGCCGAGCTCCTCCAGGTCGAGGGTGTTCCCGTCCGGGCCGAGGACACCGAAATCGTGGAGGTAGCGCGTCTCACCGGCGTCACCCTGGAGCCGAGTCGGGACCTCCTCGACCACCGTCAGGCCGAGCTGTTCGAGCAGCGGCAGCAGATCGGTCAACGGCGCCTTGCCGCCCGTCTTATAGAGCTTCAGACGCGTCAGCGGCTCAGCCATGTGGCGCTCGTTCTGAAGCGCCACCACGTACGGGCGATCGTCACTCAACTGCTCGAACTGGGTGACGTCGAACACCGCCTGGTAGATCTTGGACGCGCTCTTGTAATAGTCGGGGAAGAGCGCCGAGTACCTGGCCGCGAGCTGATGGCCGCTCTGGGCTCCATGAATGCTGACGACAGCGTCTGACAGGCGATCGTCCCAGCTGCGCGAGGCCTCCGCCACCTCCTGCTCCACAGCGGCGAGATCGACGTCGGGCAGATCTCCCTCGGGCACGTGGATTGTGAAATGGAACCGAGCTGGATCCGACTCGGTCTCGATGTGGTGCTCCACCGAGGTGCCGCCGAATCGCACCTCGAGGAGATGTTCGAGCCGAGCGCGAAGGCCGGCGGACACGTGGTCGGGCGGTAGCGCAACGATTGCAAAAACGCTGCGGCGAGCCTCGTCGTGCAACACGAACAACCGCACCGCCCGGCCTTCTGCCATCCCCAGGAGTGTCATGATCACATGCCGCAGCTCCTGCGCGGGGGCGGTGAACAACTCGTCCTTGGGGAAGCTGTCGAACAACGCGACCACCGCCTTGTGGTCGTGGGAGCCGGCGAACAGATCCTCCCAGCGCGTGATCGAATCGAGCTTTCGGCGAACGATCGGGATCAGGCGGGCCGACTCGTTCGTGATCTTCGACGTGAACAGCCCGACCATCCGAAGCTCGCCGATCATGCGTCCATCAGCCGACACCCGCCGCACCCCGATGTAGTCCATCCGGGCAGCCCGATGGATGGTGGTTTCCCGATTGGTCTTCGAGATCACGACCAGCGGGCCGCCGAGCATCCGGCCACGAAGCGCCGGGGTCATTTCGGCCAGCGGCACGCCGGTGGCATAGCTCGACCGGTCGGGGTCGGACATGATGCCAAGCCCCGACTCGGGCACCACACTGACCACCGCGGAGCCGCCGTCGCCCTGGATCTCGTACTCGCGGTAGCCCAGGTAGATGAAGTTGTCGTCGGTCAGCCACTGCAGAAACTCCACCGACTCGTGGATGTCCTTCTCGGAGAATCGGGAGCCCGCGTCGCCGGCAACCTCGATCATGCGCTCGACGCGGTCGACCATCGGCAGGAAGTCTCTGACCGCCAGTCGCAGATCGGTGAGCACCCGCTCGATATCTGCCTCGAGCGTCGCCGCCGCCACTGCATCGAGTGCCCGGTCGATCTCGAAGTGCATCACCGACTCGCGGCGCTCGGCCCCGCGAGCGGGAGTGACGCCCCGGATCGTGCCGTCTTCAGCACGTTCGATGCCGATCACCGGGTGGACGACCACGCGCACCGCCAGCCCGTGGGTGTGGAGCTCGGCAGTGACGGTATCCACCAGGAACGGCGCGTCCTCGATGTTGACGTCGACCACCGATCCCGAGGTCTGATACCCATCGGCCGCAAGCTGCGGCCGGTAGCACCGCACCGCCAGCTCGCCGGGTTTGCGGCTGTTTGCGAACTCGAACATCCCGCGCACCTGGGCTGCCAGCTCTGCCGGTGCGAGATTCTCGGTCAGCGACGCCGGCGGGCGGCGCACGTACATGCGGACAAACTCGGCCAGCGGCCCACTGCGGGGCGTATCGAGCTCCTCCAACAGGCGGTCGGCGAGAAGCGAGCTCTCGTCGTCGGGCTCGGTGACCGTACTGGCCTGGGACGGGCCGCTCACAAGCGCTGATGCTACCAGTGCTGACCGGTTATTCCGCTGTGAAAGGTCGGATAATTCGTCAGAGGCCATCGGATTCGACATAAAGTAGGCGAATGCCAGCGACCAGAGAGCGTTTCAGCCAGGAGCTCGCAGAGCTCTCCGCACTGATCCAGGACGAGGCCAACGAGGTCACTGGCCTACTGCGATCGGTGCTTGCGGCAATCAACCGCCGTGACCCACAGGCAGCCGATGCCACGATCGCAGGAGACGACCGGGTCGACCAGCTCCACATTCAGATTGAGCATGCGGTCGAAGAACTGCTCGCACGCGAAGCACCGGTGGCCACCGATCTGCGTCTGATTCTCGCGGTGCTTCACATCAACCTCCATCTGGAGCGGATGGGCGATCAGTGCGTCAACATCGCCAAACTCGCCAAGCTCACGTTCGACGAGGCGCCCTTGCCGACTGATCTGACGGTGACCTTCAGCCAGATGGGCGAGCAGGCCGAGCACATGATCGCAGCGGCCATGAAGGCGTTTGAGACCCGTGATCTGGAGCGAGCCGAGTCGCTGGTCGAGATGGACCAGGTGATCAACCGGGCCAATCGCGACCTGGTGGGGCGGATCATGAGCCTCAACGGCGAGGCCAGCCAGGAGGCCGGATTGCGAGCCATCCTGATCTCTCGCTGCCTCGAGCGAATCGGTGACAACGCCGTCGATATCGGCGAGCGCACCGCGTATCTGGTGACCGCAGAGTTTCGCGAGTTCACCGATGCGTCCCACCCGATCTAGACCGCTTGCAGAGTGTCTGATACGGTAGGCCCCGTTGTCCAACTTCGGGGGGAAACCATGAAGGGCAAGATGCTCTGGACCGCTGCGCTCGCAGCGGCGGCAACACTTGCGATCGCGGGCCTGGCCTACGCGTCGTCGTCACATAGCGCGCTGACGAAGCCGACGACCGTGCACGTGGTCGAGCACGCGGTGACCGACACAGAGGTTCCGTCGGGCGGTGGTGCGGATGTCACCGGCAACCTGCTGACCTTCCACAACAAGGTCTACAACCGCAGCGACACGCACGTGGTGGGACGCGATCAGGGCGTGTGCACGCGCATCGATCCGGCGGCGGGAACGTGGGAGTGCAACTGGACGACCTTCCTCAAGGGCGGACAGATCAACGTCGACGGACCGTTCTCCGATTTCCATAACACCACGCTCGCAATCACGGGCGGCACTGGGCATTACCGCAACGCACGCGGTCAAATGCTCTTGAAGTCGCGCGACAACGGCGCGAAGTACGACTTCATCTTCCAGCTGCTGCCGTAACTGTCTCGGCGAGGGTGAATAACGGTGCCTGGCACCGTTATTCACCCGCCGCGGCTAGTCACCCGCGGCCGAGAGTGCCTGTTCGAAGATCTGGTCAGAGCCGAGCCGGTCGAGCTGAGCACCCAGCAGCGTGGCCCAGTCGAGCCGCGGCAGCAGCACCGCGTGTTCGGATGCCCCGCCACACACCGCGCGACCGACATCACCCTGCCCGGTGCGTTCGACGACGAGGTCGTCCTTGCCGCAGTCCACCCGGATGCAATCCAGCGCTTTTCGCGCATGCTCGTGCTGGAGGCCCAGCTGGCGGCCCATCCGCGACCGCAGCCAGCCTGCGATCAGGGCGGCTTCGTTGGACGGGCCGCGCACCTCGACCCCCATCGCTCGCTTCAGCAGCTGGAGCCCATCGCGGCTGTCGGTGAGCGACGCCAGCGCCTCGCGCCACGGGGTCAGCCGCGCCCACGCGAGATCGGTCACCGCGACGCTGAGTGAGCCCGCCTCCACAACGGTCTCCAGGCCGCACTCATCGGAATCGAGGATCAGCCGAGTGGCCTCATCGGCGAGGCCGAGTAACAATTCCCGGCGATCGCCGAGGTCCCCGTTCCACAGAAGAAACGTGGGCAGATCGGGAATCAAGAGCGACACCACCGCAGAGGGCATCGCGACGGGACGCGCGGTGACCACGATCTGCTCCGACCGCACCTCCTGGCCGGAGACGTTGCGCCAGCAGGTACTCGACACGGCGGCGGAGGTGGTGTCCTCGCCCGGAACCATCACGATCGCCCGCAGCGGCCGGCTGCCGCCGATCAGCTGCAGCGCGTCGACCGTCCGGTTGAGGTGTTCGTCGGTGCCGGCGAACGCCACCAGGTTGAGCGTTGTTGCACGCACGCTCGAGCCACTCTCGCGGGCTCGCATCCGCACCAGCTCGCGCTCGACATGATTGAGGTCTTCGACCCGCAGAGCCTGGGCGGTACTCACGGGCGGCGCCAGCGACGGCCGTCGCGGGCAAGCAGATCGTCCGCGCCCGGCGGTCCCCATGACCCGGCGGTATAGAGCTGCGGCTGACCCGCCTCCCACTGAGCGAGCAGTGGGTCGCAGATCTCCCACGAACGCTCGACGCCATCCTGGCGGGTGAACAGCGTGCCGTCGCCGCGGATCGCATCGAGGATCAGCGTCTCGTAGGCCTCGGGCACCTCCGACATGAAGGCCGATCCGTACAGGAAATCCATGTTGACCGTGCGGATCGAAAGCGTCGAGGCCGGCGCCTTCGCCCCAAACCGCAGCGAGATGCCCTCGTCGGGCTGAATCCGGAGTACCAGCGAGTTGGGCTCGAGATGCTCCACGGCGTGAGGTGTGAACGGCAGGTGCGGGGGCCGCCGAAACTGCACGGCGATCTCGGTCACGCGCTTGGCCAGCCGCTTCCCCGCCCGGATGTAGAACGGCGTACCGGCCCAGCGCCAGTTCTCGATCTGAAGCCGCGCGGCAACGTAGGTCGGCGTGGACGAGTCGGCGCCGACCCCGGGCTCGGCGAGGTAGGGATCGGCCGCCTCACCGGCGACGAACCCCGACGTGTACTGCCCGCGTACCGAGTGCTCGAAGGTCATCGGCGTCACGGCGCGCAGCAGCTTGATCTTCTCGTCGCGCACCGGGTCAGCCTCAAAGGTCGAGGGCGGTTCCATGGCGACCAGCGCCAACACCTGGAGCAGGTGGTTTTGCACGATGTCGCGGACGACTCCGGTGTCCTCGTAGAAGGCGGCGCGGTGTTCCACACCGATCGACTCGGCCACGGTGATCTGGACGTGGTCGACGTAGGTGTTGTTCCACACCGGTTCGAAGATCGCGTTCGCGAACCGGAAGGCGAAGATGTTCTGGACGGTCTCCTTGCCCAGGTAGTGATCGATCCGGTAGATCTGCTGCTCTCGGAACGGCTTATGCACGATCTCGGCCAGCTCGCGGGCGCTGGTGAGGTCATTGCCGAACGGCTTCTCGATCACGACCCGGGCAAACCCGTGCGGCCGATTGAGCTTGGCGGCACCCATTCGCTGGACGATCACCGGGAAGAACTTCGACGGTGTGGACAGGTAGTAGACCCTGTTTCCCTCGGTTCCGACCTCGGCGTCGACCTGCTCGAGGAGATCGCCGAGCGACGTGAAGTCCGCGTCGTCGTCGAATCCACCGACGTGGTAGCGCAGCATCGCAGCGAACGCCGGCCAGTAATGCTCGTCGATTGGTGTGCGCGAATGGCTCTCGATCGCGGCATGGCAGAAGTTGCGGTACTGATCGTCGGTCATCTCCGTGCGGGCATACCCCACGAGCGCAAACCGCGCCGGCAGGAGACCCCGGCGGCCGAGGTTGTAGATCGCCGGCAGCAGCTTGCGCTGGGCGAGGTCACCCGTGGCGCCGAAGATCACAAATGCGGCGGGCACCGTGGCGCCGCCGACCCGCAGACCGGCCCGGAGAGGATTCTCGACCGATCGCTCGACGATGCTCACGCAGCGCCCCGGGTACCCATCTGGTCGAGTCGCTGTTGAATCGTCTCGAGCAGGGAGTCAAATGACCCCGCAAACGACTTCACCCCGTCCAGCTCGAGCTGCTTGGTAACGGCGTTGAGATCCACGCCGGCCTGCGCGATGCCCTCGAGTTCGGCCCGAGCCGCATCGACGTCGGCATCAACCGTGCGGGCCACGGTACCGTGATCCTGGAAGGCCGCGATCGTACCCTCGGGCATCGTGTTGACCGTGTCGGGGCCGATCAGGCTGTCGACGTACAGCACGTCGGAGTACTCCGCGTTCTTCGTGCCCGTGGATGCCCACAGCGGGCGCTGGACGCGCGCGCCCTTGGCGGCGAGTGTCTGCCACCGATCGCCGGCGACGGTGTCCACAAAGTGCTGGTAGGCCAGCTTCGCGTTGGCGACCGCGGCCTTACCGCGCAGTGGAGAGCCCTCCGGCAGCTGATTGTCCACCGCGGTGTCGACCCGGCTCACGAAGAAGCTCGCCACCGAGTGCACGTCATCGATCGGAAGTCCCGCTTCGACGCGGCGCTCGAGCCCGCGGATGAACGCCTCGTGGATCGCGTCGTAGGCCGCGAGCGAGAACAGCAGGGTGACGTTGACGTTGATGCCGGCAAAGATCGACTCCTCGATGGCCGGCACACCCTCCGCTGTCCCCGGGATCTTGATGAAGATATTGGGTCGGTTGATCCGGCCCCAGAACTCGGGCGCGCCGGCAATCGACTTGGCCGAGTCGTTGGCCATGGCTGGTGGGAGTTCAAACGAGACGAACCCGTCCAGATGGTTGGTCGAGTCGTACACGTTTCGGATCTGATCCGCCGCTTCTTGTACGTCGGCAATCGCCAGCTCAAAGAACACGTCGCCGGCCGACTTCCCCGAACCGTGAAGGGCATGGATGGCAGCGTCGTAGTCGCTCGATCCAGCGATCGCCTTCTCGAAGATCGTCGGGTTCGACGTCACGCCCACGATGCCGTCGTCGACCATTCCGCGGAACTCACCCGACTCCAGCCATCCGCGACGGATGTTGTCAAGCCACGGACTCGTACCCGCGGCCGCCAGGCGCTTCAGATTGTCAGCCATTGTCGGACTCCCCTCGATTACACAGCAGCATTTTTGTGATCGTCCACCAGCCGCTGGGCTGCAACCGCCACCCGTTCGGCCGTGAACCCAAGCTCTTTCATGACGGTGCCGCCCGGTGCCGAAGCGCCGAACCGGTCGAGACCGATCACGACCCCACGGAGGCCGGCGTAGCGTTCCCACCCCAGCGTGGCCGCGGCTTCGACGGTGACGCGGGCGGTGATGTCCGGGGGGATCACGCTGTCGCGATACTCCCGGGTCTGCTCGTCGAACAGCTCCCACGAAGGGAGTGACACCACCCGGCTGCGCGTCCCCTGCTCCGCCAGGATTGCGCGCGCTTCCTGGATCAGGTGCACCTCCGAACCGGTCGCGATCAGGACGACCTCGGGGTCGTCGTCACCCTCGAGTACGTAGCCGCCCTTCGCGGCGTCGGACACCGGCAATGCCGACGGGTCGAGGATCGGCAGGCTCTGACGGGTCAGAACCAGCGCGGTCGGGGTGTCGCGCTCGATTGCGATCCGCCAGCCCACGGCGGTCTCGTTGGCGTCTGCCGGTCGGAAAACGGTGACGTGCGGCGTGGCCCGCAGCGTGGCCAGCTGCTCGATCGGCTGGTGGGTCGGCCCGTCCTCACCGAGGCCGATGGAATCGTGTGTGTACACGAACACCGAAGGGATCCCCATCAAGCCCGCCAGGCGCACCGCAGGCTTCGCGTAGTCCACGAAGTTGAAGAAGGTGCCGCCGTAGGGTCGGATGCAGGACAGCGCCATCCCGTTGATCGCGGCGGTCATGGCGTGCTCGCGCACCCCAAACCGCAGATACCGGCCCTCGGGGCTGGCGGGTTGAAAGTCTGTCCAGTCCGGTGGCTGGGTGTTGTTCGACGGCGTGAGATCCGCCGAGCCGCCCATCAGCTGTGGCACCTGCTTGGCGAGCTGGGCGAGCACCTTGCCCGACGCCGCGCGGGTCGCGATCGGACCGTCGGCGGGCACGAACCCGGCCAGCTCGATGTCCGGGGCCTTGTTGGTGTAGATCTGGCGAAGCTCAGCTGCGTCGGAGAGCGCGTCGAGGTCAGTCTCCCACTGGGCTTGCAGATCCGCGCCTCTGGCGCCCAACTCGCGGTAGCGCTCGGCGGCGGCATCGGGAACGAAGAAGTACTTGTCCGGATCAAAGCCCAGCGTTCGCTTGGTCTCGGCCTGTTGCTCGGCACCGCGGGCGTCGGAGTGCGCGCGATGGGTCCCGGCGTCACGCGAGCCGTACCCGATGATTGTCTTGACCGCGACGAACGCCGGGCGGCCCTCGACTGCGATGGCCGCGGAGATGGCGGCGTCCAACTCGTCCAGATCGTTGCCGTCCGAGACCGTCGAGGTCTCCCACCCGTACGCCTGGTAGCGCTCGACCCGATCCTCGGTGAATGCAATCTCGGTGTCACCGTCGATCGAGACGTGGTTGTCGTCGTAGAGAAACACGAGGTTGTCGAGCCCCAGATGACCGGCGAGCGACGAGGCCTCGCCCGACACGCCCTCCATCAGATCGCCGTCTGACACGATCACGAAGACCCGAAATCCCGCCGGATCGCCGTACCGCGCACCGAGGTGCTTACCGGCGATGGCCATCCCCACGCTGGTGGCCGCGCCCTGGCCGAGCGGCCCGGTGGTGGTCTCGACGCCCTCGGTGTGCCGGTACTCCGGATGCCCCGGCGTGCGACTTCCCCACTGCCGGAAGTTCTCGAGCTCGGAGATCGGCAGGTCATAGCCGGTCAGATGCAGGAGCGAGTAGAGCAGCATGCAGCCGTGGCCAGCCGAGAGCACGAACCGGTCGCGCCCGGGCCAATGCGGATCGGCAGGATTGAAGCGAAGATGCCGCGACCACAACACATGCGCAAGCGGCGCGCATCCGAGCGGGAGCCCGGGGTGACCCGACTTCGCCTTTTCCACAGCATCGAGTGAGAGCGTCCGCACCGTATCGATGCAGAGCTGGTCGGTTTCGTCAAAGCCTCGGGACACGGGAAACTCCTGGGGACGGATGGCTGCAACCGCACGTTACACGGGAATGCACGATCTTATGCGTGGGCGTTACCCAACTGGTAACCGGCGCGTTCGAGATCGCCCTGCTCGAGGCAGTCACAGCCCAGTTTGCGCAGCTCGTTGGCGGCCGCCACATCGACGCCGCCGCCAACCGCGACGCACGCCACTCCGGCCACCCGGCACCTCTGGGCGACGCGGGCGACAACCTTGCCGCCGAGCGTCGACATGTCGATCCGGCCCTCGGCGGTGATACACCTGTCGGCGGTGGCAAGCACCGCATCGAACCCGGCGTGGTCCATCACGAGATCGGCACCCGACGCCGACTCGGCACCCATCGCCATCAACATCCCGCCGATGCCTCCCCCGGCGCCGGCGCCGGGCAGGGCCGCCGTCGGCAGTTCGAGGCTCGCCAACCGCCGCTCCAGCTCTGCCACCTGCTGCGGCGACGCGCCCTTCTGCGGACCGAACACGGCCGCGGCGCCCGCCGGGCCAAGCAGCGGATTTGTCACGTCCAGTGCGGCCACCACGCGGACATCGGGCGGAATCTGGCCGAGGGTGTCGCGCAGGCCAACGCCTCCGTCACTGGTGGCCGTGCCGCCGACCCCGACGATCACGGTGGTCGCCCCGCTCACAAGCGCGGCCCGAATCAGCTCTCCGGCACCCGCCGACGATGCCCCGAGCGGGTCGCGTGGAAGATCTGCAACCCGAAGCGCGCCACAGGCCTCCGCCACATCGAGCGCCGCGGTGGCCGGGTCGAGCAGGGCGAACCGCGCCTCAATCGGACGGCCGGCGGCGTCATGCACCTCCGCTGCTCGCCAACTCCCCCCCGACGCCGCACACAGCGCCTCGGCCGTCCCCTCGCCCCCATCGGCAAGCGGCATCTCGCGGAGTTCGTCCCCGTCGCGCGCCGACAGCCACCCGCGGCCGAGCGCGGCCGCTGCTTCCCCCGCGGTATATGTCCCACGCAGCTTGTCGGGGGCGATCAGGATCCGCATCGGGCAACTCTTTCACGAGCAGGAATGTCGTGGCTGCGATCGAACACGGCTCTCATGGCCGCCATCATCACACCGCCGCGCAGGCTTCAGTCGAACGAACGCCTGTGGATGAGGTATCTGATCGCCGACATCGAGGGCGATGTCGAGCGCATGCGCCGGATTGGGCGCATCCTGGACATGCACCGGTAACACCGGGGCGGTACCATCCGCCCGCCGTTGTCCACCTCGCAGTTCATCTGGGAACCAACGCCCGACTACGTCGAGAACGCGCGCGTCACGGCGTTCATGCGCGAGTACGAGATCGCTGATTGGCGCGAGCTTCACCGTCGGTCGATCGAGGACATCGGCTGGTTTTGGGATGCGGTCGTCCGACACCTCGGCCTCGAGTTCTTCGAGCCCTACACCCAGGTCGTCGACGAGTCGGCGGGGACGGAGTGGAGCACGTGGTTTGCCGGCGGCAGCGTGAACCTCACCTACAACTGCGTCGACCGCCACGCCGCCGGCCCCCGGGCTGACACGCTCGCGGTGATCTGGGAGAGCGAGGACGGCGAAACCCACACCGTCACCTACGCCGAGCTCTCGGCCGACGTCAACCGGCTCGCCAACGCGCTGCTTGACGCCGGCATCACGAGGGGCGACGCGGTCGGCCTGTACCTGCCGATGTCCTCGCAGGTTGTAACGGCGTTCTACGCCGTCGCAAAGATCGGTGCGGTGGCGGTGCCGATCTTCTCGGGGTTTGCCGCAAATGCGGTGGCGGCGCGCCTGGCCGACGCCGGCGCGGTGGCGGTGATCACCGCCGATGCGGTGCCGCGCAAGGGCCGTCCGGTGCCGATGAAGCCGGTGGTCGACGACGCCATCGCAGAGCTGCCGCAGGTGGAGACGGTGGTTGTATGGGATCGTCTCAAAACCTCGCCTGCGATGACCGCTGGGCGCGATCACTGGTGGCACGAGTTCGTCGCCGATCACTCAGACTCGCTGCCCGCGCCGGCGCTCGATCCCGAGACGCCACTGATGGTGATCTACACGTCCGGCACCACCGGCAAGCCCAAGGGGGCGGTCCATGTGCATGGCGGGTTTCTCGTCAAGATCGCCGAGGAATGTGCCTTCCAGACCGACGTCCACGCCGACGACCGGTTCATGTGGGTGTCGGATATGGGCTGGATCATGGGGCCGAAGGTCGTGGTTGGCACGGGGGCGCTGGGCGCAACCCTGGTGGTGAGTGAGGGCGCACCTGATCACCCCGGCCCGGGGAGGTTGTGGGAGCAGGTGGAGCGGCATCAGATCACGGTGCTCGGGGTCTCGCCGACGTTGATTCGTGCGCTCAAGACGCACGGCGACGATCCCGTGCTGGCCCACGACCGCTCATCGCTGCGAATCCTGGCGTCGACCGGCGAGCCGTGGAACCCCGAGCCGTACCGCTGGCTGCACAACGTGGTGGGTGAGGGTCGCCGCCCGATCATCAACCTGTCCGGCGGCACCGAGGTGGGCGCCTGCTTTCTCTCGCCGATGCCGGTGATGCCGCTCAAGGAATGTACGCTGGGCGCGCCGTCGCTCGGGATGGCGATGGACGTCGTGGACGAAGCCGGCAACCACCTCCCCGCCGGCGAGGTGGGCGAGCTCGTGTGCCGGCGGCCGTGGCCGAGCATGACGCGCGGGGTGTGGCGCGACCCGCAGCGATACCTCGACGCGTACTGGTCGCGATTCCCCGGGATCTGGGTGCACGGCGATTGGGCGTCTGTGGATGACGAGGGCTACTGGTACCTGCACGGGCGCTCGGACGACACGCTGAACATCGCCGGCAAGCGCATCGGGCCGGCCGAGTTCGAATCCGCCGCGGTCGAGCATCCCGCGGTGGTCGAGGCCTGTGCCATCGGCGTTCCCGACCCGGTCAAGGGCGAGGTCGCCTGGCTCTATTGCGTGGCGGCCGGGTCGCCATCCGCACAGCTCGCGGCCGAGGTCAGAACCTGCGTAACCGAGATCCTGGGCAAGGCGTTTGCACCGGCGCGGATCGTGTTCGTGCCGGCGCTGCCGAAGACGCGCTCGGCGAAGATCGTCCGCCGCGCTGTGCGGGCGGCGGCGTTGGGCCTCGAGCAGGGCGACCTCTCGTCGCTGGAGAATCCCGCGGTGCTGGAAGATATCGCCGACCCACCCAGCGGCGGAGATGCTACCCTCGCTCGGTCATGAGCGAAGCTCTCCTTCACGGGAAGACCGCGCTGGTCGCCGGAGTGGCCAATAAGCGCTCGATCGCATGGGCGATCGCGCAAAAGCTGCACGAGCACGGTGCCAAGCTCGCATTCACGTACCAGGGCGAGCGGCTCGAAGGATCGGTGCGGAAGCTCGCGGAAAGCGTCGGCAGCGACCTGCTGGTTGATTGCGACGTTTCCGACGATGCCAGCATCGCCCGGGCGATGGATCAGGTCGGAGCTGGATTGAACGGGCTCGACATCATGGTGCACTCGATCGCCTATGCACCTCCCGACGCGTTCCAGAACCGTTTCATCGAGACCTCGCGCGAGACGTTCGCAACCGCGTTGGACATCTCGGCGTACTCCATGATCGCGATGGCGCGCGCCGCCGAGCCGCTGATGAACGAGGGCGGCGCGATGGTGACGCTCACCTACATGGCCTCTGAGCGGGTGTTCCCGGGATACAACGTGATGGCCGTGGCCAAGGCTGCGCTCGAAACGAGCGTACGCTACCTCGCCTACGAACTCGGCCCCAAGCGTGTGCGCGTCAACGCCATCTCGGCCGGCCCGGTGCGAACACTCGCCGCCAAGGGCATCGCCGACTTCGACCAGATGGAAGCGATCATCGAGCAGCGCTCCCCACTGGGGCAGAACATCGCGGCGGCGGACGTTGGCTCGACCGCGCTCTACCTCACCAGCCCGCTATCGCAGATGGTGACGGGTACGGTGGTGTATGTCGATTCCGGCTACCACGCGATGGGAATGTAGTGACGCTCTCGCTGACCGTCCTGGGCGGCAGTCCCGCATGGCCGAACGCGGGCCAGGGCGCCTCCGGGTACCTGATCGAGAGTGACACCCAGCGCATCCTGGTGGATTGCGGATCGGGGATCGCATCGGAGCTGCGACTGCACGACCCGGGTCCGCTGACCGCGGTCATCATCAGTCATTTTCACGCCGACCATTGGTTTGACCTGGTGCCGCTGCACTACGCGATCCGGTATGGAAGCTGGCGCGGGCGCCCTCGGGCAAGCCTGCACCTGCCGCCCGGCGGCCGCGGGGTGCTCGATACGGTGGCGTCGGTCTGGGACGGCTCGGCCGAGACCTTCGACGCCGCTTTTGACATGAGCGAGTACGACCCGATCGCCGACCTCCACCTCGGCGAGCTGCGGTTCACCTTCGCCCCCTGCCTGCACTACACCACCTGCTATTCGATCCGGATCGCTGGGCCCGAGAAGACGATCGTGTATTCCGCCGACACGGCACCCACCGAGCGCTTGTCGCGGTTTGCCCGCGATGCCGACCTGTTCCTGTGCGAGGCCGCACTGCTCGACGCATCGACCGATTCCAAGGAACGGGGTCATATGGATGCGCGCGAAGCGGCGACCGCGGCAGCCCGGGCGCGAGTCGGCCAGCTGCTGCTCACGCACGTCCCCGAGGAGAACGACCACGAAGCGGTCGCCGAGCTCGCCCGCAGCATCTACAACGGCCCGGTTCAGGTCGCCCACCCCGGCCTCCGCTACGACCTCGAGTGAATAAATGGTGCCTGGCACCATTTATTCATGCCTAGGTCGAGAGGCTGACGCGCGAGAAGCCGAGCATGCCCTCGGCCGCCTTCTCGGCGCACCGCTGGAGACTCTCCGACATCGACGGGTTGACCGCCGCAGTCTCGGCGAGGGCCAGCACCGACAACTCGGCATGGACCGCCAGGGCCACCGCGGTGATCACCTCGCTTGCCCGGAACCCGACCATCGCGCCGCCGAGGATCTTCCCCGTCTCGGGGTCGGTGAGGAGCTTGATCAGTCCGTCGGTCTCCGACTCCATGACGGCACGGGGATTCGCGCGAATCAGATGCTTGGTAACCGAAACGGGAGTCCCATCGACGCGGGCCTGGCGTTCGGATAGTCCGGCCTTGGCAATCTCGGGCCGGGTGAACACGCACCAGGCCACGCCGGTGTAGCTGATCGCGTCGGGGTTCAGTCCGGCGGCGTCCATGGCGGCCGTGCGACCGTGCATAGCCGCCGTGTTGGCGAGCATGATCTGTCCGGTGACGTCGCCGCAGGCATAGATGTGCGAGACGTTGGTGCGACAGCGATCGTCGACCGGGAGCGTCCCTCGGGGGCCGAACTCCACCCCGGCGGACTCGAGCCCGAGCCCCTGGGTGTTGGGCCGCATACCGATGCACAGGAGCACATGCGAGCAATCGATCTCGCGGCCGTCCTCGAGGATCAGACGCACCTGCTCGAGCTCATCGCCCTCGATGGCTGCTGCACGGCCGTTCTTGACGACATCCATCCCGCGCCGCAGGAAGACCTCCTCGAGCACCTCGGCGAGATCGGGATCGTCGTTGGGAAGCAGCTGGTCGCGGGCCGAGATCAGTGTCACCCGTGATCCGCACCGCGAGAAGAAATCGGCAAACTCACAACCGGTCGGCCCGGCACCGAGCACGACCAGATGCTCCGGGAGATCGCGGAGCTCGAACACCTGACGCGTGGTCAGCACTCGCCGGGCGTCGGGATGGGCGAACTCGGGGACGAACGGGGACGCGCCGGTGCACACCAGCAGCGCGTCGAACTCGACCTCGTGGTCGCGTTCATCGACCTGCACGGTCAGCGTGTTGGGGCCGGTTACCCAGCCACGCCCCGGAAGCACCCGCACGTTCATGCCGTCCATGCGCTCGCGCACGCCCCGGCTCTGATGCAGCGCAACCGCGCGCGCCCGAGCGAGGGTGCGGCGGAGATTCACGCCCGGGAGTCCATGCACGAAGTCGAGCCCGTCATCGACCGCCCGAGCGACGTTGAGCATCGCATCGGCGGTCGTCAGCAGGGTCTTGGACGGAATCGCGTCGGTCATCGTGCAGTTACCGCCGAGCTGGTTGTCTTCGACGAGGGTGACGTCTGCACCGAGGTGCGCTGCGGTTACGGCGGCCGCGTACCCGGCGGGGCCACCACCTAATATGGCGAGTCTCATGCCTGACATCGTAAACTCTGCCATCGGCGAATCCGCAACATCCCTCGATCCCCTGGTGACTCGACAGGGATTTCCGTCCCTGACCGAGGGCCGGATCTACCTTGACAATCCCGGCGGCACACAGGTGCACGGCTCGGTGATCGCCGCCGTCTCGGACTTCTACGAGAGGGCCAACGCCAACCTCGATGGCCCCTTTGAGTCGTCTCGGCTGGCCGGCGAGATGCTCACCGACGCCCGCGAGGCCGCCGCGCGCTTCCTCGGCGCCGGCTCGCCCGATGAGATCGTGTTCGGGGCAAACATGACAACGCTCACGATGCACGCGTCGCGGATTCTGCTGCGCGATTTGGGGCCTGGAGACGAGGTGTTGGTGACCGGTCTTGACCACGACGCCAACGTGGCGCCCTGGCTGCTGGCCGCCGCCGACCGAGGCGTGACGATTCGCCAGGCCGACATCGATCTGGACAGCTGCCTGGTCGACGTCGATGACTTCGCCTCCAAGCTCTCCGAACGCACGCGGGTGGCCGCCTTTGGATGGGCCTCGAACGGCGCCGGCACCGTCAACGATGTGCACCGGCTGACCTCGCTTGCGCGTTCGGCCGGCGCCCTGACGTACGTGGACGCCGTCCACTACGGCCCGCATGGCCGCATCGACGTCTCGGCGCTCGGGGCCGACTTCCTGGTGTGTTCGGCCTACAAGTTCTTCGGCCCGCACGTCGGCATCCTGTTCGGGCGCCGTGAGTTGCTCGAACGCCACCTCCCCTACAAGGTGCGCCCCGCGACCGACCAGCCACCGGCATCGTGGGAGACGGGAACGGTCAACCTCGAGGGCATCGCCGGCACCGCGGCCGCCATCCGCTACCTCGAAGGCGTCGGCATGGATGCGATCGCCGAGTACGAACGCACGCTCACGTCGCGGCTGCTCGAAGGCCTCGACGCAATGCCGAAGGTCACGGTCTACGGCACTCGCGATCTCGACCGGCGGGTGCCAACGGCCGCATTCAACGTCGCGGGGTATGGCCCGGCCGATGTTGCCCAGCGGCTGGGGGACGAGGGCATCTTCGTGTGGGACGGCAACTACTACGCGCTGGAGCTGATGCAGCGGCTTGGTCTTGAGGACTCGGGCGGCGCCGTCCGCGTCGGCGCGGTGCACTACAACACCGCCGCCGAGATCGACCTCTTTCTCGAGCGGGTCGCCGCCCTCTAGCGGCCTCGCGCGGTCAGTGTCCGGGGATGTCGTCGCCGACGGCGGCGTCGGTGATCCACTGACCGTAGGCCTGCTCCCGCCCGTCGGCACCCGCGCCGACACACACGATCCGCGTCTCGGGGTCAAGCGCGATGAACCCGCGGGTCACCGCCGGATCAGCCACCGCGACCACCTCGCCCGGACCGACATCCAGGGTCTCGTCACCGATCGTGAACCGCGCACGGCCGGCAACCACGACGTACACCTCTTGCTGGCCGGTCTCCGCCTCGTCGTGATCGATGGTGAACGGCTCGTCGGGGTCACACACCACCGCACTGATCCCAAACGCCGTGACGCCGAGCGGAGCGTTGAGGGGCTGCCACCGGCCGAACGAGGTCGGGGTGACGGGGTGGGCGGACAGATCGATCGAGGTCATGCGTTCTCCTTCGGTCATTCGAACAACGTCAAATCGGGCTCGGCCTCGCCCTTCAGCACCTCGAAGTCGAGCGCCACGAACAGGTACCCACGGGCCTCGCACATTACCTGCGCCTGGGGAGCAATCTCGGGGGCAACCAGAATGCCGCGGCACGGTTTGTGCACGGGGTCGAGGTCGACCCGCTCGCAATACCGGGTGAGCTGCTCCACATGAGCGGCCACCGCCCGGGTGCGCTTGACCTCGACGACCACGGTGCGGCCCTCGACATCGCGGCAGAACAGATCGATCGGACCGGTATCGGTGAACCGCTCGCGGTCGAGCACCACCAGGCCCGGCTCGATCGTGTCCGGCGCTCGCTCCAGCAGCCGGTGGATCTGCAGCTCGGCGTCCTCGCGCTCGAGCGACGCCTCGTCGAGCAGGTCGAGCGTCGTATCCGAGTGCACCTCCAGCACGACGATCACAAGCGTCTCGTCGGAGGCGGCTCGATAGACGCGGATGACGTCTCCCTCCTCCCGCACCGCGGTCGGGCCGGCCATGTAGTTGAGCGGCTTGTAGCCCTTGTCGGTGTGCACGCACAGCGAACCATCATCCTTGAACAGAATCAGACGGTCACCGGCGCTCAGCCGAGTGGTTGCCCGACCCTGGTAGGCGATCTCGCAACGGCAGACGAGGATCCTCACCCGAACCAGCGGTCGAGAAACGCGCGCGCGGTGGGGACGGTGAGTTCACTCGCCGCGCATCCACCCCCGTGACCGAGCCCAGGCAATCGCAGGCTCTGACCGTTGGAGATCATCGCCGCCACCTCTGCGGCTTCATCGTCTGGGTCCTCCAGGTCGCCGGCGATCAGCAACGCCGGCACCGGGAACGAGGCGAGATCCGCGGCCGGCAGTCCATCGGCCCACAACTCCGGTGAGTGAGCGGCAAGCAACGCCTCGGGATCGGCGCGGAGCGTCACGACCCGTGCCCACGGCGGAAACTCGCGGTCAAACGCCGCCGCATCCTCGAGCTCGAACTGCTCGACCAGTGCGCTTGTGCCACCACGCCTGAGCGCCTCGTCCCATTCGTCGGGCTCGGACGGCGGCTCGGTCGCTGGCCTCGGATCCCACGCTCCCGAGCACACGATTGCTGGAATCCGCTCCGGCTCGGCCGCCGCGGCCAGCCACGCGATCCATCCACCGTATGACATTCCCCAGATCGCGAACCGATCAAGACCTTCGGCATCGGCGACCGCAAACACGTCGCCGATCAGGGCCTCGGCGGTGTAGTCGGCGGGCGCATGCGGCTTGTCGCTGGCACCGTGTCCGCGCAGGTCGACGTTGACCAGGCGATACTCACCGCGAAGCTCGTCGACGTACCCCGGCTCCGTCCACCACGATCGATCGCAGCACCACCCGTGCAGCAACATCAGCGGCCGCCCGGAACCGACCACGTCGTAACTGATCCTCACGCCGTGGCTGATCACGTCGGGCATCGCCAGATCCTACCGGGCACGAGTACGATACGCCGATGTTCACAAAGACAACTCTCCCCAACGGGCTGCGTGTGATCACCGCGCCCCAGCCTCAGTCTCAGTCAGTTGCGGTGATGGTGATGGTGGCCGCAGGTAGTCGCTATGAGACCAAGCCAACCAGTGGAATCGCGCACTTCGCCGAGCACATGTTCTTCAAGGGCACGGACAAACGACCGACCGCCAAGGACATCTCGGCGGAAGTCGACGGCATCGGCGGGGAATTCAACGCCTTCACCGGCAAGGAGTACACCGGCTACTACATCAAATGCGCCGCCGAGCATCGTCAGCTCGCGCTGGATGTTCTCGCCGACCAGCTCCTGAGCTCGAAGTTCGACCCCGAGGAGGTCGAGCGCGAGAAGGGCGTGATCATCGAAGAGCTGAACATGTACGTGGACACGCCGCGTGATCATGTCGACAGCGTGTACGAGCACCTGCTGTTCGGCGACCAGCCCCTCGGCTGGGACATCATCGGCACCAAGGAAACCATCCGCGCGGCCAATCGTCAGACGTTCCTCGACTACCTCGACGCGTGGTACACGCCGCAGCGCCTGGTTGTCGGAGCCGCCGGCGCGGTCGATGAAAGCTTTGTCGAGGAGGTCGCAGCGCAGTTCGGGCACCTGGTCGATCGGCCATCGGGCGCACCCACGCCCGATCAAGCCATTCAAACCGCTCCCCGGGTCGCGTTGGACACGCGCGACTCCGATCAGGCCCACCTGCGGCTCGGCGTCCGCGGCATTCAGACCGACCATCCCGACCGCTACGCGATGCAGGTGCTGGGCGCCGTGCTGGGCGGGGGCATGTCCTCGCGTCTCTTCACCGAGGTGCGTGAGCGAAATGGTCTGGCCTATTACGTGTTTGCCCACCATGCCGCATACGCCGACACCGGCACACTGTTCTCGCAAGCCGGCGTCGACACCGACCGCATCGATCTCGCCGTCACGACCATCCTCAAGGAGTTTCGGGCGATGGCATCCGAACCGGTCGGTGAGGACGAGCTGCGCCGCGTCAAGAACTACCTCAAGGGCCGCATGGTGCTCCAACTCGAGGACTCGCGCGGATTGATCACCTTCGGATTGCGGCGCGAAGTGCTCGAGAACCGCCTCGCCGAGCCAAGCGAGGTGTTGGACGGGATCGAGGCGGTGACCGTGGCCGATGTCCAGCGCGTGGCGGAGCAGATCATGGTGCAGGACGCTCTCAATTTCGGGCTTGTCGGTCCGTTCGACGACGAGAATCGATTCCTGGAGCTCCTGGCCGCGTAGCCCGCAGTGCCACTCGATCGAGCCGACGCGCTGTTTCACCGCCACCTGGCCGATGCGTGGGCGATTCTGCCGTCCGACACGCGGCTGTGGGACGCCCATACGCATCTCGGAGTGGATGACGACGGGTTTCGCCAGAGCCCCGAGCAGCTGATCGCGGTAATGGATGCCGAACGCGTCGAGCGGGCGTTCACGTTCCCGCTGAACGATCCCGAGCGGGTGCCGAACTACTGCGTCCCCAACGATCGCGTGCTGGCGTGGTGCGAGGCCGCGCCGGATCGGCTGGTGCCGTTTTGCCGGCTCGACCTCAGCGCCGACCCGATCGGGGAGGCCAACCGCTGCCTCGATCGCGGAGCGCGCGGCATCAAGCTTCACCCACGGGCGCAGAAGTTCGATTTTGGTGCCCGCGGCCTCGACCCCGTGTTCGCCGTTGCCGCCGAGCGATCGGTGCCGATCCTGATCCATGCCGGGCGCGGCCTGCCCGCGATCGCCGACGATCTGCGATTGCTGGTGGAGCGACACCCGCAGGCGCAGCTGATCCTCGCCCACGGCGCCATCGCCGACCTTCAGCACATCGGGCGAACACTGGGAAACCAGCCCAACGTCACGTACGACACGTCGGTCTGGTCGACAACCGACCTGCGTGCCCTGTTGACCACCGTCTCACCGGAGCAGATCCTTTGGGCCAGCGATCTGCCATACGGACAGCCGGCGGCGATGATCATCCAACTCGCCCGCCTGTGCCTCTCAGGCCGGGCGACACCGGAGCAGGTGCACGCACTGTTCTGGGGCAACACCGAGCGGGTGAGCCGCGGCCAGCCCGCGGCGCAGCTCTCACCACCGTTGCTCGAACTGCCGCCGGCCCGGTCACTCCAGCACCGCCGCATCGCCGACTACGTGGTCACGACGACCGCGCTTCTGTGGCTCTACCAGCCAGACATCCCGGGCGCGCTCGGGCTGGCGGTGCGCGCGTGCGATGTCGACGGCTCTCCCGAGCTCGCGGATGTGGCCGAGCTGATCGGCTGCGCGGCCGAGCTCTGGGACGAGGGCATTGCGCTTGAGGATCGCGAGGCGGCCGCCCCGTACACCCGCGGCGCCATGCGGTTACTCCAGGTCGCACTCGCAATTCTCGACACACCATGATCGCCGCTCTCGTGCTCGCGGCAGGCGCCGGCAGCAGGTATGAGGGGGTCAAGCAACTGCATCCGGTCGATGGGCGCCCCATGCTCGAGCGAGTGGTCGAAACCGTCTCTGACGCGCCCGTGGACGCGCTCGTCGTGGTGCTCGGAGCACGCGCCACCCAGGTCACCGCGAACGTCAAGTTCGGAGCTGCGCTGGTCGTCGTCTGCCCACGCTGGAGTGACGGTCAGGCCGCGTCGCTCCAATGCGGCTTTGCGGTGCTCGAGCCCGAGATCACCGCCGCTCTGGTCGTGCTCGGAGACGGACCGGGGCTCACTCGGCAGGCCGTGCTGCGCATGATCTCAGCCCACCGCGACCACCCCGGCTCCGTGCTCGCGGCCGACTACGGCAGCGGGCGCTCGCATCCCGTGGTGCTACCCCGCGCGGTGTGGTCGCAGCTTCCTGCCAGCGGCGAGACGCCCGGGCGGGCGCTCGACTGGGAAGCGGTCGACTGCACAGACCTCGCGGCGCCGGGCGACGTCGACTACGCGTCCTGACCGCAGCACCGAAGCCGCAGCCTGTCCACCAGTCCCGCGGGCGTCGTGTCTTCGCAACAGCAGTTCTTGACAGTCGCGCGCAGGTTTCGCTCGAACACGTACCGGTCGTTGCAGTACGAGCACACCCGCAGGTGCGTGTCCACCTCCGTGACCTCTTTCTCGGTCAACGCGCGATCGAGATAGGGCTGGAGCATGTGCTCGGCACCGCGGCAGGCCTCTGCACCTGTGACCTCGGAGCTCACTGCGTCGGCTCCTGAGCCGGGGCCCTGTCAGCCAGAGCCTGCTTGAGCAGCCGGCGGCCGCGGTAGAGCCGCGACATGACGGTGCCGATCGGTACGCCCAGGATTCCCGCGGCGTCGGCGTAGGAAAACTCGCCGATGTCCACCAAGACCACCACCTCCCGATATGCCGGCGGCAGATCTGCCATCGAATCGACGATCGCACCCGCACCACCGAGGCGATCGAGCACCTCTTCCTGCGGCTGCTTCGGTGGAGCCTCCGCAAGACGGTTGTACAGGTAGTAGTCGCCCTGCTCGTCGATCGACTCCTGGCGTGGCCTGCGGCTCTGCTTGCGCACGGCATCAAGATTGACGTTACGAAGGATCGTCGCCAGCCACGCCGCCAGGTTCGTTCCCGGGGTGAAGCTCCGCCACGATCGGAATGCCCGGAGATACGCCTCTTGAACCAGATCTTCGGCGGCCGTGGGAGACCCGGTCAGTCGCAGGGCAATCCGATACAGCTGATCGGCATGCGATAGCGCGTCTTCTTCGAATCGAGCACGGTCACGGGCCTCGCGCGCCTGCACGAGCCCCGGAGCGTTCTCGGTCTCATCAAGATCCTCAGCCACGAAAACGAGGGTATCAGTTGTCAGCAACATTCCAGTTGTATGAACGCCACCAACCCTCTGCGCATTCCCCGACATCTTCTAGTCACCTCGGCTATTATGCGCGCCACGGTGTCAACACCACACCCCAACCGCCCACAGATCGCGATCATCGGTGCCGGACTCGCGGGGCTGTACGGCGCACTTCACGCCGCCTCACTGGGCGCAACCGTGACGCTGATCACCAAGGGCGGACTGCGAGCCTCCAACTCATTCATGGCCCAGGGCGGAGTGGCGGCTGCGATTGGCGCAGGCGATTCGCCCGATCTGCACTTTGCCGACACCATCACCGCCGGCCGCGGACTCTGCGATCCCGCCGCGGTCCGCGTACTGGTCGACGAGGGGGTTGAGAGAATCCGGGATCTGGAGCGGCTGGGCGTCGAGTTCGATCGGACGAGCGACGGCGAGTACGACCTCGGTCGCGAAGGCGGTCACGGGGTAAACCGGATTCTGCACGCCGGGGGCAGCGCCACCGGAGCGGCGATCGCCGAGCGGTTGATCGCGCGTGTCCGCTCCGAACCCCTGATCCGAGTGCTCGAGCACGCCGCGGCGATTGGGCTGATCTCCGACGGGCAGCGGTGCGGCGGAGCCTGGGTGTTGCATCGCGACGAGCTGATCGACGTGCGAGCGCCCATGACGCTGCTGGCATCGGGCGGTGCGGGCGCGTTGTACGAGCGGACGACCAACCCGCCCAGCGCGACCGGAGACGGCATCGCGATCGCGATCGCCGCCGGAGCCCGGGTTGCCCGAATGGAGTTCGTCCAGTTTCACCCCACCGCCCTGGCAAAGGGCGAACGAGCCTTTCTGATCTCCGAGGCGGTGCGCGGAGACGGCGCCCACCTCGTGACCGAGGACGGCTACCGATTTATGTGCGACGTGCATCCCGACGCCGAACTCGCGCCCCGAGACGTCGTTGCCTCGGCAATCCACGCCCGCACCCAGAATGGTCTGACCACATATCTCACGCTTCAGCACCTCGATCCGGCTCGCGTGCGCTCCCATTTTCCCAATCTGGTGGCCGGCTGCCGAGAAGTCGGGCTCGACCTTACCGCCGATCCGATTCCCGTCTCTCCAGCCGCGCACTACCTCATGGGGGGCATCGCAACCGACCTCCAGGGCCGCAGCAGCATCGCGGGGCTGTACGCCAGCGGCGAGTGTGCCAGCACCGGGGCACATGGAGCCAACCGGCTGGCGTCGAACTCGCTGCTCGAGTGCTTCGTGTTCTCTCACCGCAGCGTCAATGCAGGGCTCGAGTTCAGGCCCGAGGGGGTCGACGCCGAGCCGCCCGGGCGGCCCAACGTGCGAGCTCCGCTGGACGAGCTGCGGCGTCGGATGTGGCTCGGGGCCGGCCCCACCCGAACCGCCGCCGGGCTCGAGGACCTTCTGGCATGGCTCGAATCCCAGTCGCTCTCAAACCCCGTCTCGGTGTCGACCCAGATTGCTCGAGCGGCCCTTGGTCGTCGCGACAGCGTCGGTTCGCATATCCGCACCGACGAGGAGGTCGCGTGCAATACGCTCCCGATCACGCACTGATCGCAGCGGGGCTGACCGAGGATGTCGGCACCGGCGATGTGACCACCGATGCAATCGTCCCCGCCGCGCTCCAGGCGACGGCCGATATCGTGCTCCGCGAACCCGGGGTGGTGTGCGGGCTCGAGTCGGCATTTGAAGTATTCCGGACGCTCGATCCTGATATCGCGATCGACCGGTACGCCACCGACGGCGACCACCCCGCGGACGCTCCGACCGTGGTGGCCACCCTCCGGGGAAGCGCGCGGGCGATCCTCACCGGCGAGCGGCTCGCACTGAATCTGATGCAGCGCGCGTCGGGGATCGCGACGGTGACCCGGCGTTACGTCGACGCGATCGGCGACCCCACGGTCGAGCTGCTCGACACGCGTAAGACACCGCCGGGGCTGCGACCGCTCGACCGTCACGCGGTGCGCTGCGGCGGCGGCACCAACCACCGCTTCGGACTCGCGGAGGCGGTGTTGATCAAAGACAACCACATCGCGATTGCGGGTGGAATCCGAGAAGCGATCACCGCAGTCCTCAATAACGCTCCCGGGATGTCGATCGAAATCGAGGTGGACACCCTGGATCAGCTCGACCAAGCCCTCGCCTGCGGCGTCGACACGGTCCTGCTCGACAACATGCCCCCCGCCACCTTGCGCGCAGCGGTCAGGCAAACCGATGGACAGGCTCGACTCGAAGCATCAGGAGGGATCACCCTCGAAACCATCGCCGAGGTCGCCGCCACCGGCGTCGACGCAATCTCAATCGGCGCACTGACCCATTCGGTGTCCGCACTGGACATCGCGCTGGAGGTCCACACATGACACTGCTCAGCCCGAACGCAACCGACCTGCACCAGCAGGTTCGCGAGCTTGCTGCCGAGCGAAACGCGGTGATTCTCGCACACAACTACCAGGTGCCTGATGTCCAGGACGTCGCCGACCACGTCGGCGATTCGCTTGGTCTTTCCCAGATCGCGGCCAGCACCGAGGCCGACGTGATCGTGTTTTGCGGAGTTCACTTCATGGCAGAGACGGCGGCCATCCTCTCCCCCGAAAAGACGGTGCTGATCCCCGACACAGACGCGGGCTGCTCGCTCGCAGCGAGCATTGATGCTGCGGCCCTGCGCGACTGGAAGGCCGAGAACCCCGATGCGGTGGTCGTCAGCTACGTCAACACCACGGCCGAAGTCAAGGCACTGTCGGACTACTGCTGCACGTCGGGCAACGCCGAGGCCGTGATCAACGCCGTACCGGAGGATCGCGAGATCCTGTTTCTCCCCGACATGTTCCTCGGCACCTACCTCGAGCGCGTCACCGGGCGCAAAATGAAGGTGTGGCCGGGCGAGTGCCACGTGCACGCCGGCATCCGCACCGATGACGTGCGCCGAGTGCTGGACGAGCGACCGGGCTCTGATCTGCTCATCCACCCCGAATGCGGGTGCGCAAGCCAGTGCATGTACCTGGCGTCCGAGGACGAGAGCGTCGGTCGACGAACCAAGGTGCTCTCCACTGAAGGCATGGTGCGCCATGCCAAGAGTTCGCCCGCCGACGAGTTCGTCGTCGCCACCGAGACCGGCATCTTGCACCGGCTCGCCAAGGAGGCGCCCGACAAGCGATTCGTCGCAATGTCGGAGCGGGCGGTGTGCCGGTACATGAAAATGATCACGCTCGAGAAGCTGCACGACTCGTTGCGCGACATGAAGTACGTCGTCACCGTCGACCCTGAGACCGCCGAGCAGGCACGAGGTGCGATCCGCAGGATGGTCGAGATCGTTTGAGCGACCGCGCCGGCCAGATGGACGCGTGGACGTCCGCGATCCACCGTCGGCGCTACCTCGTGGTGTTGGCGTGGGTCGCGCTGGTGGCGGTGGCGTTCGCCGCGCAATACGGCGGCTTTGGCCCGAAGCTCTCGGATTTGCTGTCCAATCGCTTCGACCTTCCGGGCACGGAGTCGGCTCGAGCGCTTGCGATTCTGCAGAAGAACTTCCACGAGCGCGACGACTCCAGCTTCACCGTCGTGTTCCAGCCGACCGGCTCGGCCCCGGTGAACCGCGCCGCGGCATTGCAGTCGCTCGAGGCCCAGGCCCACACGCTCGGCAAGGGGGTGATCGGTCCCCTGCGCGCCACCCGCGACGGAGTGCTCTACGCCACCATCGGGACCACGCTCCCACCCGACAAGGCCCAGGAGCTTGTGCCCGACATCCGCGCCGCCCGACCAGACATCCCGGGAACGCGCACGTATCTCACCGGCACGGTGGCCGTGAACAAGGACCTCCAACCGGTCTTCGATCACGACCTCCAGCGCGGTGAGTTCCTGATTGCCCTACCGGCGGCGACGCTCGTCCTCCTGTTCATCTTCGGCACGGCGGCCGCCACCGTCGTCCCCCTGATCATGGCGCTGGCCACCGTGCCGACCACACTCGGAATCGTTTGGGCGATCGCCAACTTCCTCAGCATGGCGATCTACGTCCAGCAGCTCGTCTCGTTGATCGGCATCGCGATCGCGATCGACTACTCACTTCTGATCGTCTACCGGTACCGCGAAGAGTTGGAGCGCACCCCGGAGGATCCCCGGCTGGCGCTTCGCACCACCATGAACACCGCCGGCCGGGCTGTCTTGTTCTCGGGTGTGACGGTGGCGATCGGCCTGGCGCTGCTGGTGTTGCTCCCGCTGCCGTTCATCCGCTCGATGGGCATCGGTGGAGTGCTGATTCCCCTCGTATCGGTAGCGGCGGCCATGACACTCCTGCCCGCGGTGCTGGCCATCATGGGCACGGGAGTCAACCGTTTTCGGGTGGTGCCCAAGTCGGTCATGGAACGGCGTAAGAACTCGGACACCGGCCTATGGGCACGGCTGGCACAGGCGATCATGAAGCGACCGAAGTTGATCGCATCGATCGTGTCGGCGGTGCTGATTGCCTCGGCCATTCCAGCGGTGTTCCTGTCGCTGACTCCGGGGTCGAGCAAGGGGCTACCGCCGCAGTCTGAGGCGGTGCAGGGGCTGAAGGTGCTCGAGGCACGACTGGGGCCGGGCACGCTCTCTCCAGCGATCGTGGTGGTCGACAGCGGCCGGGCCGGAGGCGCCGCCGGTGAGTTGCCAGCGGTCGCCCGCCTCGCCCGCGAGGTACGCGCCGATCCCGAGGTGGCCAACGTCCAGTCGCCCACTCCCACCAAGACCGCGTACCTGATCGATCCGTCGGGCCGGTATCTGCGCATGATCATCGCGACCAAGACCGACTACGGCACCGACCAGGCCAAGAAGTTCACCGGTCGCCTGCGTGACACCTACATCCCCAATGCGCGCTTCGGCGACGCCGAGGTATTGGCCGGTGGCGGTCCTCCGACGGGGGTGGACTTCATCAACCGGGCGTATTCGCTGTTCCCGTGGCTGGTGCTGACGGTGCTCGTGTTGACCTACATCGTTTTGCTGCGCGCGTTCCGCTCAGTGGTCTTACCATTGAAGGCGGTGCTCTTGAATGTGCTCTCGATCACCGCCACCTACGGGATTCTGGTGATGACGTTCAAATGGGGGGCTGGGCAGTGGATTGGTCTGACCCAGTCGAACCAGATCGAGGCATGGATCCCGATCTTCCTGTTCGCGATGCTTTTTGGACTCTCGATGGACTACGAGGTGTTTCTGCTGTCACGAATGCGCGAGATCTATGACGAGACCGGGGACACCACTCTGGCGGTCACTCAAGGGCTCGAGAAAACCGGGAGGATCGTGACTGCCGCGGCCGCGATCATGGTTGCCGCGTTCTCGGGGTTTGTGGTCGGCAGCCTGCTCGGACTCCAGGAGTTCGGGTGGGGGCTCGCGGTTGCGATTGCCATCGATGCGACGGTGATCCGTGCGCTGCTCGTGCCTGCGCTGATGGCGATCATGGGCGAGTGGAACTGGTACCTGCCGACGTGGGCGGCCCGCGTGGCCAGGATCGCTCCTCCACAACCGGCGCCGTCAGAGAGCGGCGACTGACAGACTGCGACCGTGCTCACGCTCGTTCCCACCGAGCTCGAAGCCGGCATGATGACGGCGCCGCTGTCAACGCCACTCGCGTTGTGCGGATTTGGTCTGGCTGAGGCCGGCGCGCGGGCGGCACACGCCATTGCGACCCACCCGGAGGCGGCCGACGGCGTGATCCTTCTCGGAGCAGCCGGAACCTACGACCCGGCAACCTATCCCGTCGGCTCCGCAGTCGTCGCGGGCTCCGTTCGCTGCCATGGCATCGGCGCTGAAGGCCGATCGCCGGAGGCGCTGGGATTTGGCGCTCCCGAACTGCTTACGCTGGCCGGCAGAGGACCCGAGATCATCTCGGTCGCCGAAGCGTCTGACGCCACCAACGCCGCTGCGATCGCGCGACGTCACCCCGAGGCAGTCGCCGAGGAGATGGAAGGCTACGCGGTGGCGCTGGCGGCACAACAGTTCGGAGTAGATCTGTGGATCGTGCGCGGCATTTCCAACGTTGCCGGTGACCGGGATGTCAGCGGCTGGGCACTACCCGAAGCGATCCGTGCAGCCTGTGCACACGTCGCGGAGATCGTACGATGAAGCTTCGGGTTGGAATCTCGCCGTGCCCCAACGACACATTTGCGTTCCACGCGATTCTCGAGCGGCGAATCGATCTCCAGGGTCTCGA
The DNA here is from genome assembly GCA_963708725.1 of uncultured Actinomycetes bacterium. Lineage (GTDB taxonomy): Bacteria > Actinomycetota > Thermoleophilia > Gaiellales > JAICJC01 > CAVPTL01. The sequence goes on from CAVPTL010000008.1 coordinate 428,500, forward strand.
TATCGAGGTGACGTTCGGAGACGTGCAAGCACTCAACGACGGGTTGGTTGGTGGTCGGTTCGACCTCTCGAAGGCAAGCTTCCACCAGGCGCTGCTGCTGACTGACCGGTTCGGAGTAACTCGCGCGGGATCCGCGCTCGGCTTCGGAGTCGGCCCGCTGCTCGTCAGCGCCCAGCCCGGCCTCGGCCCAAGCCCCCACGCGCGCGTACTCTGCCCCGGTGCGACGACCACCGCGACGCTCCTCTACCACTGCCTCCATCCCCACCAGGGCGTCGTTCGCCACTCCGTGTTCTCGGACATCGGCGAGGAGCTACGGCGCGGCAACGCCGACATCGGGGTGTTGATCCACGAAGGCCGGCTGACCTACGAGCGCGACGGGCTGATCCTGCTCGAAGACCTCGGCACGTCCTTCGAACAGCTCGCCGACGCTCCGGTGCCGCTGGGAGGCATCCTGGCGTCGCTCACGATCCCACCGGATGTCGTCGCACGATTCACCAGCGTGCTTCAGAGTTCGATCAGCTATGCCTGGGCGAACCGTGAGGAGACGTTGCCGACAATCCGTGCCCATGCTCAGGAGATGGGCGAAGACGTGATCTGGCCATATGTCGAGCTGTACGTGAACGACAACACGTTTGACCTGGGCGCCGAAGGCGAGCGGTCGCTGACAACCCTCGAGCGCACCGGCATCGATGCGGGCGTGCTTTCTGCCGACCGGCCGCCGCTCCAAATCCTGGGCTAGCGCCTCAGACGGGATGTGGAGGTCGTCCGAAGAACCAGCGCTCGAGCTGTGGCAGGAGTTCGGTGGTGGTGAAGACCTGCACGTCCTGACTCGAGCCCTCGCTGCGGCACACCTCGAGGTCAGACTCGAGCGCCTCGTTCGCCGCCTCGACCGCGTCTTCCATCTCGTAGCCCTCGAACACGTAGTCGACGTCATGCACCGCTCCGTCGGCGCGCTCGGCCAGACCCACCGCTCTGCCGACCGCCCATAACGCGCCCGGCTTACGCTCGATCCAGAGCGTGATCACCTCGGAGCCGCCATCATCACCGACCCCGCTGAGAGTCCTTTCGGCGAACCAACTAACGCCACCACTGCGATGCATGTTCGGCCTCCGGAGTTGCGAAAGAGGCCACCCATATTAGCGGCGATCAGCCCGCGAAATCGTCCGGGTTCACACTCTCGAGAAACTTCTTGAACTCGTCGATCACTTCACCCGCGTCGTCGGGCTCCTGCCCGAACTCGATCGCAGAATCGTCCAGAACGGCCTCGGCCACGAAGATCGGGGCCTCGGTGCGGACGGCGAGGGCGAGCGCATCAGACGGCCGAGAATCGATGTCGATCTCGGTATCGTCGACCCGCAGGGTGATGAGTGCGTGGAAGGTGTTCTCGCGAAGCTCGGTCACCGCGACCTTCGACACGGTGGCGTTCAGCTCCTCCAGCATGCTGGTGACAAGATCGTGGGTCATCGGCCGCGCGGTCGGCTGGCCCTGGAGCTTCATCAGGATGGCCGCTGCCTCGGGATGACCTATCCAGATCGGAAGGAACCGATTGCCGTCGAGCGTGCGGAGCAAAACGATCGGCTGCTTGCCCACCATGTCGAACGACACCCCGTAGATCGTCATCTTGTGCAAGCGACTCCCTCCACCCAGCGATTATAGCCAGCGGGCTGGCTGGCACCCAGTCGCCGTAATCGGTGCTACAGCCGCGGCCGAACGCGGCAGGAATGGAGTGGTCAGGCCATGACCTTCGGCCCCGGGCATGGGCGATCCTGGATTCGAACCAGGGACCTCCGCCTTATCAGAGCGGCGCTCTAACCAACTGAGCTAATCGCCCGGGGCGGGCATGAGAATAGCATTCGCGCGGTGCTTCAGGCGGGCCAGGAGCTGCGCTCGGCGCGCAACTGGTCGATTATCCGCCCGAGCTCGGCGCTGCTCGTGAAATGCAGCTCAACCCGGCCGCCACGGGGACCTCGACGCACCGCCGCGCGGAGGTTGAGTGAGGCCCAGGCGGCGTCGACGACCATGTTCGCCAGCTCATCGTCCATCGAGCCCACGGCGCTACGGGCGGCCTTCGCCTTTTTCTTCGGCGTGTGCTTGGCGGCAGCCTCGGTCTGGCGAACCGACAATCCCCGCTTGAGAGCAAGCCGCGCGAGCGCGGTTCGCTCATCCTGGCCTTCGACCAGAAGCACAGCTCGCCCATGGCCCTCCGACAGGCTGCCATCGGAAATCAGGTCGAGCACCGAGTCTGGCAGGTCGAGCAGCCGCATCGTATTTGCGACCGCCGCCCGGCTCTTACCCACCCGCCGCGCAATCTCGGTCTGGGTGAGATCGAGCTCGTCGGAGAGAACGGCGTACGCCCGCGCCTGGTCGACCGCGTTGAGGTCAACGCGGGCCACGTTCTCGGCCATCGCCAGGATGAGACTGTCGCGGTCGTCCCCACGCCGCACGACCGCCGGAATCGTCCGCAGGCCGGCGCGCTGGGCGGCGCGCCATCGCCGCTCGCCCGCGATGATCTCGTACCCGGTGGCCACTTCGCGCACCACGATCGGCTGAACGACACCCTCCGCCTTGATCGATTCGGAGAGCTCGGCGAGCTTGTCCTCGTCGAATACCTGGCGAGGCTGCTTGGGGCCGGGCGTGACCTGGGAGAGCTCGATGTCGATCAACGAGGTCTGACCGCTCGGGAACTCGGCGACCAGCGCCGCGAGTCCTCGACCAAGTCCGCGCTGTTTGGACTGCTCAGCCACGCTCGACAACCTCCATCGCCGCTCTGAAGTATGCATCGGCGCCGGCCGAGCGAGCGTCGTAGCGGGTGATGGGCACGCCGTGGCTCGGCGCTTCGGCCAACCTGACACTCCGGGGCACGACGGTGTCGAACACGAGATCGCCGAAATACGACCGGACTTCGTCGGCAACATCGCTCGAAAGCCGCGTGCGACCGTCGTACATCGTCAGCAGAACACCCGTGACCCCAAGCCGCGGGTTGAGGCGGGTGCGGACGAGTTCGATGCTTTGGAGCAGCTGCGCGAGTCCCTCCAGTGCGTAGTACTCGCACTGCACCGGGACGATCAAACGGTTCGCCGCCGACAGAGCATTGACGGTGAGCAGACCGAGCGAGGGCGGGCAATCCACGAACACGTAGGGGTAGCGCTCCTCGGTGCCCGCGAGAATGTCGCGAAGCAACGTGCCCTGGTCATGGCGTTTGGGCAGCTCGACCTGAGCGGCGGCCAGGTCAGGGTGCGACGGCGCCAGATCGAGGTTGGGAATCGAGGTCGAGACGACCACCTCGTCGAGCGGCGTGCCGTGCAGCAGGTCGTACGTGCTGCTGTCGAGTTGGTCTGGCCGAAATCCGAGGCCAGTGGTGGCGTTCGCCTGGGGATCGAGGTCGATCAGAAGAACCGGGGTACCGGCCTCAGCGACACACGCCGCCATATTGATCGCGGTGGTCGTCTTGCCGACCCCACCCTTCTGATTTGCGAGCGCGTAGACACGGCCGTTCATGCAGACGATGGTAGCTAGGCCAGCGGACGTTTCCCGGCCATGCCCGGCCGCCGCGGGAAGCGATCGGGCGTGGCGGTCACCTTGTCCACGAACACCAGATTCCGGGAGGCGGCGGTCGCCTCCGTCTCGCCCACACGGCCACCGAGTTCACCGGCCGCAACCGCGATGGGTTCTGGGTCGGTCACACCGGTCCAGAGCACGAGCGTTCCACCGGTCCGGACGAGGGGAAGGCACAGTTCCACGGCAACTGGTGGTGGTGCGAGCGCCCGCGCCAGGGCGACGTCGAACGCCTCGCGGCCCCGGCCCCGACCGAACTCCTCGGAGCGCTGGGCGACCACCTCGCAGCTCAGCCCCAGCTCGGCGACCACCGAACGCAGGAACTCCGCCTTGCGGTCGCGGGACTCGAGCAGCACCGTTGGGATTCCGGTTTCGATCGCCAACGGGATTCCCGGCGAGCCACCCCCGGTGCCAACGTCGACCAGCGACCCTGGGGCGCGGGCGACAATCGCGGGAAGGGCTGACAGGGCGTCCTCGACATGGAGCGCCCACACGGCGTCTGGATCGGTGACAGAGGTCACCGAAACGGGCGCGGAACCCAGGAGGCGGCAGTACTCGCGCAGAAGCTCTGGGTGTTTCACGTTTTACACCGAGGCGCTGGGGTCATCCTCGACCGGGATGACGACGACGTGCCGATTCGGTTCGGCACCATCACTCTCCGTGCCCACGCCTTCCATCTCCTTCAGGCGCAGATGGATGATCTTGCGCTCCACCGACGTCATCGGCTCGAGTGCCACCGGTCGCCCCGTCGTACGCACCTCGACCGCGGCGTTGACGGCGACATCGTGAAGCATGCGCTCTCGCCGCTCACGATATCCCTGGGCATCGATGACAACCTCGACCTGTTCACCGTGACGATGCATAACCGCGTTCGCGAGGTACTGGATGGCGTCAATGGTCTGGCCATGCCGCCCGATGACGAGGCCGAGGTCCTCGCCCGTGATCGTCGCCTGAAGCTCGGATCCGCTTTGGGTGATACGAACCTGAGCATCGGTCGCGATCGCGGGCACGATCTGCCCCAGCATCTCGGCGATCCGATCTCCCGCAGGGGTCGCCGGATCAAGGCCGATCAGGGTGACTGCGGGCAGCTCCGGCTCGGCCGGCTCCGGGACAGCCCGGGATTCTGGCACCACCGTCAGAAGCGCTGTGACCCGAACCGGTTCGTACCCGACGCCGAGCACCCCGCGCTGACCTTCGGACACGACCTGGAACTCAACGGCATCCCGATCGAGGTCAGGGAACCGGCGCTCGAGATCATGGAGAGCGGCCCATCGAGCCTCGGCGACCGTCTCACCGGTGGCTTCGACGCGCACACCGTCGGTCATGACTCGGTGCCGCCGTTCTTGGGCTCGCGCGGCGGCGGCTTGGTGCCCTTGGGCGTGCGACTTCGGCCCCTTCTGGTGGAGCCGCCGTCCTTGTTGCCGTCCTTGGTCTTTGAACCGCCGCCCTTCGACCCTCCGCCGCCCTTGGTTGGAGATCCACCCTTGGCGTTGGTCTGGAGATGTGGGAACCGATGGCCCATCGTGCGCTTGATCAAGCCCTGCTGGCCGATCGTCCACAGGTTGGTCGTGATCCAGTAGATGACCAGGCCGACGGTGAAGTTCTTGATGAACAGCGAGAACACGACCGCCATGCCGGCAAACATGTAGCGCTGGTTCTTGTCGGGAATCAGCGAGAACAACAGCGAGGTGCCGAGCATCGAGAGCAGGTAGATGCCCGTGATCAGCAACTCCTGGTCGTGAGGCAGATGCTTCATCTCCACGAAGATGTCGTTGATGAACAAGAAGCCCTTGTTGCCCGTCGGGTGTACGTGGTAGCGCAGCACCGAGTTGAGCCCGATGAAGATCGGGATCTGGAGGACGAGCGGCAGGCACGACGCGAACGGGTTGATCTTGTTCTCTTTGTAGAGAGCCATGATCTCGGCCTGCTTGGCTTGCGAGTCTTCCTTTGACGACTTGCCCTTGTACTTGTTCTGGATCTGTTTGACCTTGGGCTGGATCGCCTGCATTCCGGCGGTCGAGCGCAGCTGGTTGATGGTCAGCGGGAACATCAGCAGACGCACGGTGACGGTGACGAGCACGATCGCCCAGCCCCAGTTGCCAACCCACCCGTAGTAGGTGTTGAGGAGCCACTCGAGGGCGCTCTGAATCTGCTGCCAAACGATCAGGTACGTGATCAATGTCGCCTCACCGGGTCATAACCGCCCTTGGAAAATGGGTTGCAGCGCAGCAGTCGCCAGAGCGCGAGAGCCGTTCCACGCACCGGCCCGTACTCGCGTACGGCGTCCTCCGCATAGTGCGAGCAGCTGGGCTCGTACTTGCACACCCGCGGGGTCACCGACGTCATCGCCACAAAGGGCGTCAGCGCCAGCCGCACCAGCCGCATGGCCCAGATCACGACGAACGAGATCGCACGCGTGATCACGAGGCTGCGCCCGTGAGAAGTTCGCCGACCTGATCACAGAGCCACTGGAAGTCCTGGGCCTCGGCGGCGGAGGCGAGGCCGGGGCGGGCGATCACGACGTAGTCGGTGCCATCCACCAGCAGATCCTCCCGCTGATCGACCGCGGCCTTGAGGCGGCGCTTGATCGAGTTGCGATCCACGGCGTCTCCAACTCGGCGCGGAACGGCGTATCCCACACGCGCGCCCTCGTACGCGATCTCGTCAGGATCCCGCCGGCGATAACGCAGCGTCAAGTACCGGCCGCCAATCGAGCGGCCCAGCTGTGCCACCGCGTCGAATTCAGCAGCACGCGAGAGTCGCCCGCGTGACACCGACGACGGGGCACCGCGACCGGGGGAGCGGGGCGGCACGAGATCTAGGCTGAGAGTCGCTTGCGGCCTCGCGCGCGGCGCCGTTTGAGTACCGCGCGACCCGCACGTGTACTCATGCGCTTACGGAAGCCGTGCGTCTTGGAACGCTTGCGGGTATTTGGCTGATAGGTGCGCTTCATGGGCGGCGCGAAGTATAGATGAGCGGCAACCTCGCACGATCCGCATGAATTCTGCTGTGGAAAGTCGGACTCGACGATCGCCTAGACCGCGTCCCAAAAGGCCGTGGAAACGCCCATGTTCCAGAGCCGACCGGGACCTTTCCACAGGTGTGGATAACGCTGTGGGAATCCCGGGTTTTCCCCTGCAAAACGGCCGAATTTCGGCAACGCCGGGGGGTGCGACGGGTGCGGACACACCGCACTCTCCGGCAAGTTAGACTCGGTGTTCGATGCCCACCGAACGGACTTCAAGCGCCAGTTGGCAGAGCATCTCAGACAAGCTCCGCGACGCCCTCAATGCCGGCACTTACGGAAAGTGGTTCGGATCAGCGAGCGCACTCGAAGAGACTGATGAGGTGCTCGTCGTCGGCGTGCCGAACGAGTTTACGAAGTCGTGGATCGAGAGTCATTTCGGCTCGCTCCTCGGCGCCGCAGCTGCGGAGCACGATCTGGTCGTGGAACTTCGCGTAGCCGTCGCCGAGGCGAAGGCCGAAGCCACCTCCGCGCCCATCACCTCGCCCCATCGTCCGACGGCAGTCGCCGGCGATCTGGCGCAGCCGACCTCCAGGCATCCCGGATCGAAGCTGAACCCGCGCTACACATTCGACCTGTTCGTGATCGGTCCGTCGAACCGGTTTGCGCACGCCGCCGCCCTGGCCGTTGCCGAATCGCCTGCTCAGGCGTACAACCCCCTGTTCATCCACGGCTCCACCGGCCTGGGGAAAACTCACCTGCTTCAGGCAGTCGGCCAGTACGTGCGGCAGCAGCATTCCGAACTAAGCGTGCGATATGTCACAACCGAGACGCTCATGAACGAGTTTGTCGACGCTTTGCGGGAGAAAAAGGTGGTCGGGTTCAAACAGCGGTATAGGAACGCGGACGTTTTGCTGGTTGACGACATCCAGTTCCTGGAAGGAAAAGAAAACTTGCAGGAGGAGTTTTTCCACACCTTCAACAGTCTGTACGAGGCCGGCAAGCAGATCGTGATCGCGTGCGACCGGGCGCCAAAGAAGCTCGCAACCCTCGAGGAGCGGCTGCGTACGCGCTTCGAGTGGGGTCTGACCACCGACGTCCAGCCGCCTGATCTCGAGACGCGGATCGCGATCCTTCGCAAGAAGGTCATCACCGACGATCTCAGCATCGACGATCCCGAAGTGCTGACGTTCATCGCCGACCGCGTGACCACCAACATCCGCGAGCTGGAGGGTGCACTGACCCGCGTCCTGGCGTACGCATCACTCACGGGCAGGCCGATCACCGTCGAGGTCGCCCAGGAGGTGCTGAAGGATCTCTTCCCCGACGGCGCCGGGCGACCGATCACGATCGAGCAGATCCAATCGGCGGTGTGCGAGGCCTTCCGAGTGAGCCTGGCCGAACTCAAGGGCGACAAGCGCACTCAGGACATCGTCTACCCGCGCCACGTCGCCATGTACCTGGCCCGCGAGTTGACCGACGTGTCGCTGCCCAAGATCGGCGCAAAGTTCGGCGGTCGCGATCACTCCTCGGTGATCCACGCCAAGGACAAGATCTCCAAGCTGCTGGTCGAGGATCGTGACTCGTTCAACCTCGTCCAGGACCTCACCGCTCGCATCAAACAGTCCCGGTGAAAACTCGTGGACAAGGTGTGGGCACTCCGGGACGGCCTCGGCAGTTCCGGGGAAAACCGCGGCCGACCGGTGGTTCTCCCGGGGACGCCGTTGAAAGCGTCGCACCGGCCAACACTTCCGTCCACACCGGTCGATCGGCTCCCCATCGGGGCTTGAACGCCTTTCCCACACCATCCACAGCCCCTACTTCTATAACCTCTTTCTTTGAAGACTTAAGAACAGAAGCAGTAGTGAGGAGCACCAACATATGAAGATCGTCTGTCAGCAGGGAGACCTTGCCGCAGGTCTGGCCATCGCCGCTCGCGGGGTGTCGCAGCGGTCCACGGTCCAGATCCTCTCGGGAATTCTGTTCCGGGCCGAGGGCACGCTCGAGCTCGCCGCCACCGACATGGAGCTCTCGATTCGAGTGCCGGTCGCTTCGGCACAGGTCGAGGAGTCGGGCTCCGTGGTTTTGCCGGGTCGTCTCCTGCTCGACATCGTCAAGGCGCTGCCGGCCCAGGAGGTCACGATCGAGCAGGCCCTGGGGGCCGGCGCCGTGCGAATCGCATGCGGCCAAAGCGAGTACACGCTGCACGCCCAGGGGGCCGAGGACTTTCCACATCTGCCCGAAGCCGATGGGACGCCCTTCAGCGTCGATCGCGAAGCCTTCGCCGCGACCGTCTCCCATGTCTCGCGGGCTGCGTCCAGGGACGAGTCGCGGCCCGTGCTCACCGGAGTGCTGGTCGAGTTCAGCGACGGCGCCGTGACGATGGCGGCCACCGACAGCTACCGGCTCTCGGTGAAGCAGTCTCCGCTGCCCGGCTCGAACGTCGAGAGCCAGGCCATTGTGCCGGCGCGTGCACTGGGTGAACTCACCCGGATCGCGTCGGGCGAAAAGATCGAGATCTGGATCGGTGAAAACCAGATCCTGTTCCGCGCCGATGGTGTACTGCTGTCGGCCCGTCGTATCGACGGGCAGTTTCCCAACTGGCGCCAGCTGCTGCCCCAGACGTTCGAGCATGAGATCTCGGTCAACCGGGCCGAGTTCCTGGATGTCGTGCGGCGCACCTCGTTGATGGCGCAGCGAAACCTTCCATTGCGACTTTCGTTCGACCAGGGCGCCCTGACGATCAGCGCCCAGACCCAGGACGTCGGTGAAGCCCGAGAGTCGGTACCCGTTGACTTCCAGGGCGAGCGGCTCGAGATCGGATTCAACGCGGAGTTCCTCCGCGAGGGTGTCGAAAGCGTCGAGGGCGACAGTGTCAAGCTGAAGCTGATCAGCCCCCTGCGACCCGGTCTGCTTCAGGGCGACGACGCGAACTTCTCGTACCTGATCATGCCGATCCGGCTTTCGTCCTGAGCAACGAGCGCCGGTGCGGGTAACCGCGGTCAGGGGCCGTGACTTTCGCTGCTACGAGCGGGTCGCCGTGGACTTACCCCCGGGGTTGGTCGGCGTGATCGGTCCCAACGGCGCCGGCAAGACGAGCCTGATCGAGATGATCCACTTCGCGTTGGTGGCCTACTCGCCGCGCACATCGAATGAGCGGCGGCTCGTGCGTCTGGGCCAGCCGCTCTTGCGAGCCGAAGCGGACGTGGTGGCCGCAGGCAGCGAACTCAGCACGCGCGTGGGGTACCGGCCGGGTGAGCCGAAGCATGTGCTCGTCGACGGGGCGCCAATCGAGTCCGTCGAACGCCTTCTCAGCCGGTTTCCGGTGCTGGTGTTCACGCCCGATCGCATGCGGCTGGTGCAGGGTGCCCCGGCGCTTCGCCGGTCGTATTTCGATCGGGTGCTGGTGAGGCTGTGGCCGGCGGCCGGCGCCGCGGCAGCCGAGTACGGCCGAGCGCTTGTACAGCGAAATCACCTCCTGCGCCGCGTCCGGGCTCGAGCCGCCTCGGTTGATGCCCTCGATCCCTGGGATGAGCTGGCCGCGCGATGGGGGGCGGAGCTGATCGCCTCGCGCCAGCGGCTGGCCGATGTCATGCGGCCGGCGTTGATCGTGCGCTCGGCCGAGCTCGGCGGCGAGCCCGGAGACCAGCCGTTGCGGTACGTCGCAGGCGTTGAGGGCGGCCACGATCCGCTTCTGACCGCGCTTCGAGACCGCCGCGGCCGCGACATCGAGCGGGCGACCACGGGTGTTGGCCCGCACCTCGACGATTGGGCGATCGAGGACGCGGGCCGCGACCTGCGGTCGTTTGGTTCGCAAGGGGAGCAACGCCGGGCGCTGCTTGGGTTGATCCTGGCGGAGGCCGACGTGCTCACCGAGCAGCGCGGCGAGCGCCCGCTGTTGCTGCTTGACGATGTCACGGGCGAGTTCGATGCCGCCCGCCGCGAGCTGCTATTGCAGGCGCTCACGCGGTTCGACCAGGCGGTGGTGACCACAACCGACTCGGCCGACCTGGGCGATGCCAGCGCCTCGCTGATCGCCGTCGATGCCGGTACGGTGTCGGTCGTATGAATGATTTCGCACGCGACCTGCGGCCGGTGGGCACGATCATGGGGACCCTGACGCGTGCCCCGCGCACCGATGACCGGTTGCTCGCACTCAGGGAGATCTGGGCCGAGGCGGTCGGTCCGGAGGTCGCGCGCAACGCGTTTCCGGTGCGGCTCACGCGGTCGGACGTGGTGGTCGTGCACTGCTCGGGGTCGGCGTGGGCGTCGGAGCTCACGCTCCTGCGAGCCCATCTGCATGCGCGGCTCGAGCAGTCGATGGGGCCGGCGGCGCCCGCCGAGCTTCGATTCGAGGTCGGTGAGCTGCCGTTGCCCGATCCGGTGCGAGCCGAGGGTGTGCGTCAGCCCGCGATCAATCCCCGAGCGGCAGAGCTTGCCGCCGAGGTTTCGGACCCCGATCTGCGCGCGACGATCGAACGTGCGATCGCGGCACGTTTTGTCGCTGGTTCGTGACCGTCGCTCGGCGGCTCCAGGGGGTGGCTCTGGTAAAATGCAAAGCAGTTCGCAAACCCCTATTTCCCCAGGTACTCATTGACTGAATCCGGCTACGACGCCAAAGACATCACAGTTCTCGAAGGGCTCGAGGCAGTTCGCCGAAGGCCCGGGATGTACATCGGCTCGACCGGTCCCCGCGGACTCCATCACCTTGTGTACGAGGTGGTGGACAACAGCGTCGACGAAGCTCTCCAGGGGCATTGCGATCACATCGTGGCGACGATTGCGCCCGATGGTCGCTTCAGCGTGATCGACAACGGCCGCGGCATCCCGGTTGCCGTCATGCCGGAAACCGGCTTGCCGGCTGCCGAGGTGGTCCTCACCAAGCTGCATGCAGGCGGAAAGTTCGGCGGCGAGGGGTACAAGGTGTCCGGCGGTCTCCATGGCGTGGGGATCTCGGTCGTCAACGCGCTCTCGTCGCGGCTCGATCTCGAGATTCGCCGCGATGACCACGTGTGGCGGCAGAGCTTCGAGCGCGGCGAGCCGATGGGGCCGCTGACCGAGGGCGAACCGGCCACCGAGACCGGCACCACGATCACCTTCCTTCCCGACGATGAGATCTTCGAGGAGACCGACTTCTCGTTCGACACGCTGTCTCAGCGACTGCGCGAGATGGCGTTCCTCACGCGAGGACTCAAGATCGATCTGATCGACGAGCGCGCCGGCGGTGAGAGCATCAGCTTCAAATACGACGGTGGCATCGTCGATTTCATCACCTACGTGAACGAAGGCAAGGATCCCGTCCACAAGGACGTCATCTACTTCAACAATGAGACCGATGAGGGCCAGGTCGAGCTGGCAATGCAGTGGAACCAGAGCTACGTCGAGTCCACGTTTTCGTTCGCCAACAACATCAACACCCATGAGGGCGGCACGCACCTTTCCGGCTTCAAGGCCTCACTCACGCGCACGCTGAACGACTACGCGCGATCGAAGGGCTTGCTCAAGGAGAAGGAAGAGCCGCTGACCGGCGACGACTGTCGCGAGGGGTTGGCCGCGATCGTGTCGGTCAAGCTGCGCGAGCCACAGTTCGAAGGTCAGACCAAAACCAAGCTGGGCAACCCGTCGATCCGCAGCCTTGTGGAGACCAGCAGCAACGCTCGCCTCAGCGAGTTCCTCGAGGAGCACCCCAACGAGGCGAAGCAGATCGTCAACAAGCTGATCTCCGCCAGCCGCGCGCGGCAGGCCGCACGAGCCGCCCGCGACGCGACCCGCCGCAAGTCGGCTCTTGGCGGCGGTGGCCTGCCGGGAAAGCTCGCAGATTGCTCGTTGCGCGATCCGCATTCGACCGAGCTCTACCTGGTCGAGGGTGATAGCGCGGGCGGCTCGGCAGTTGACGCCCGCGATCGCAGCTTCCAGGCGATCCTGCCGTTGCGCGGCAAGATCATCAACGTCGAGAAGGCGCGCATCAACAAGGTGCTGTCCAACAACGAGATCCAGGCGATGATCACCGCCATCGGCACCGGCATCGGCGAGGAGTTCAACGTCGATCTCGCCCGCTACCACAAGGTTGTTCTGACCTGCGATGCGGACGTCGACGGCGCCCACATCCGCACGCTGATCCTGACGTTCCTGTTCCGGCACATGAAGGAGCTGATCGAGGCGGGCTACGTGTACATCGCACAGCCACCGCTGTATCGCCTCAAGGTCGGGTCGGACGAGCGCTACTTCGAGAAGGAGCATCAGCTCGAGGATTGGCTCGTGCGCGAGCGGCTCGACAAGATCGAGATCACCGATCGCAACGGCCAGTCGATCAAACTCACCGAGGCTCGGCTCCAGCGGCTACAACGCGCCGTCAAGGAGTACGAGGGCTGGGGCTCGAAGCTGAAGGAGATGTACGGCGCCGAGCCGGTCGCCTACGTCAAGGATCACCGCATGATCGAGCGGGAGATCGACTCGATCGAGGCGCTCGAGGAGTATTTCCGCGAGAACGTGCACGAGGACGAGCTCCACCGGGTCGAGCTGGCCGAGGTTATGCCCGACGCGGTGGTGGTCAAGGTGTCCGAGAAGACGACCGGCGCCGCGCGCACTTCGCGGTTCCCGCTCGAGCTGTTCACATCGCATGGGTATCGCAGCATGCAGGCAACCCACAAGCGTCTGATCGAGATCACCGGCGAGCCACCGTTCATTTTGGCGATGAACAAGATCACCGAGACGGTGCAGACGTTCGAGGACTTCCGCCCGACGCTGCTGTCGCTGGCGCAGGAGGGACTCAACCTCCAGCGCTTCAAAGGTCTCGGCGAGATGAACCCTATTCAGCTCTGGGAGACGACTCTCAACCCCGAAAACCGGATCCTGCAGCAGGTGTCGGTCGAAGACGCGGCCGCAGCTGACGAGATCTTCTCGATGCTGATGGGCGATCAGGTCGAACCGCGCCGCAACTTCATCGAGCGCAACGCCCGCGACGTCAAGTTCCTCGATATCTGAAATGAGCGCCTGTGGCTTTTGACACCCTTGACGGCGGCCGCGTAGAGCCGCGCGAGCTCGCCGAGGAGATGCGGTCGAGCTACCTCGACTACGCCATGAGCGTGATCGTGGGGCGTGCCCTTCCCGACGTGCGAGACGGTCTCAAGCCGGTGCATCGCCGGGTGCTCTACGCCATGTCAGAGCGCGGTCTACAACCCGGGCGGCCGTACTCCAAGTGCGCGGCCGTGGTCGGCGACGTGCTCGGCAAGTACCACCCCCACGGAGACACCGCGGCCTACGACGCCCTGGTGCGCATGGCCCAGTGGTTCTCGCTGCGCTACTCGCTTGTTGACGGGCAGGGCAACTTCGGAAACCAGGACGGCTATGGCGCTGCCGCGATGCGCTACACCGAGTGCCGGCTGACCAAGCTCGCGTCCGAGATGCTGCGCGACATCGACGCCAACACCGTCGACTTCATCCCGAACTACGACGGCCGCCACAAAGAGCCTTCGGTATTGCCGGCGCGGTATCCGAACCTGCTGGTCAATGGTTCGGCGGGAATCGCGGTCGGCATGGCGACCAACATTCCGCCCCACAACCTGGGCGAGACGATCGACGCCGCCGTTGCGCTGATCGACAATCCGGAAGCCACCGTCGATGACCTGATGCAGCACGTCAAGGGCCCCGACTTCCCGACTGCCGGGCTCATCATGGGTACCTCGGGTATCCGCGAGGCGTATGACACCGGTCGCGGGCGGGTCGTGATGCGCGCGCGGGTGCACACCGAGGACGTCAAGGGCAACAAATCGGCGCTGATCGTCACCGAGCTTCCGTACATGGTGAAAAAGGGCGGCGACGACGGTGTGATCGCCAAGATCGCCGACCTCGTCAACGGCAAGGTGATCTCCGAGATCGCCGACATCAACGACGAGTCCGACCGCAACGGCATGCGCATCTACATCGAGCTGAAGCGCGACGCGATTCCGCTGGTGGTGCTGAACAAGCTGTACAAGCACACCGCGCTTCAGACCACCTTCGGCGTGAACATGGTGGCGCTGGTCGACGGAGTCAATCCCCGCACGCTGTCGTTGCGGCAGATCCTCAACCACTATCTGGATCACCAGCGCGAGGTCGTCACCCGCCGTACCAAGAACGAGCTCGAGCGGGCCGAGCGTCGCGCTCATGTGCTCGAGGGCTACCTGATTGCCCTCGACAATCTGGACGCGGTGATCGCCGTGATTCGTGGCTCAGACGACGCCGATACCGCGCGCACCGATCTGATGACCCAGTTCGGTCTGACCGAGATTCAGGCGCAGGCGATCCTGGACATGCGGCTGCGGGCGCTGACCGGCCTCGAGCGCAAGAAGATCAAGGACGAGCACGACGACCTGATGGAGCGCATCGGAGAGCTGCGCGCGATCCTCGCCGACGAATCGCGGCTGATGGCGCTGATCCGAGAAGAGATGCTCGAGATCAAGGAGTCCTTCGCCGACGATCGCCGCACCGAGATCGTCCCCGCCGAGGGTGAGATCGACCTCGAGCAGCTGATCGCCGAGGAAGACATGGTGATTTCGATCACCGCGTCGGGATACATCAAGCGGATTGCGCTCTCGGCTTACCGCACCCAGGGCCGCGGCGGGGTGGGTGTGATCGGGATGGACATGAAGGAAGACGACTACATCGAGCACCTGTTCGTCGCCTCGACCCACGATTACCTTCTGTTCTTCACGACCGTGGGCAAGGTGTATCGAGTCAAGGTGCACGAGCTGCCGCAGGGCAATCGCCAGTCGAAGGGCCGCGCGCTCGTCAACGTGCTGCCGCTGCGTCAGGACGAGTACGTCCGCGCCGTGATCGACACGCGTGACTACAGCGAGGGCAAGTACCTGCTGTTCGCCACCCGCAACGGCATCGTCAAAAAGACCGAGTTCAAGTCCTACGACACCGTGCTCAAGGCCGACGGCATCATCGCTCTCAAGGTGCGCGACGGCGACGAGCTGGTCGGGGTGCGGCTGACCGACGGTGACGACGACGTACTGATGGTCTCACGCAACGGATCGGCGGTGCGGTTCTCCGAGCAGGACGTACGGCCAATGGGTCGCGACACCACGGGCGTCGCCGGCATGAAGATGCGGGCCTCGGACGAGGTGATCGCCGTTGAGATCGCCCGGGACGATCAGGATCTGCTGGTGGTGACCGAAAACGGGTACGGCAAGCGCACTCGCGTGGACGAATACCCCATCAAGGGTCGCGGGACGATGGGCGTGCTCACGATCCGCTACACCGAATCGCGTGGCCGGCTGGCCGGCTCGATGATCGTCAAAGACTCGTACGAGGTGATGTTCATCTCGCAGGATGGGACGGTCATCCGCCAATCGGCCGACGGTATCTCGCGTATGGGCAGGTCAACTCAGGGCGTTCGCCTGATGAATCTGCGTGAGGGCGACAAGGTCTCGAGCATCGCCCGCGTGACAGAGCCGCAAACGGTGGCCGACGACGATGAGTTGCCCGAAGAACTCCCCCTGACGGACAGCACTCAAGAATCGGATGGTTCTGCCGATACTGCCACCGACTAAGCGTTCGTAAGCGGGCGCTTGGTCAGCTGGAAGGAATTGGAGAATCACTCGCGAATCTGATTGCACCGGTGGAACGACGAGGCCGGAGCTCCGTGAAGGGAAGGCAAGCCATGATGAGACAGGTAGACCTGCTTGAGCCGGTTGCGATTACCGACCGCCTCGATCAACTTGACCTGTACCTGAGCCAGGTATGCGCGGTGGCCAACATCTCCAAGATGCAGCTCGACTACTGGACGAACAAGGCCGACATCCCCACCAAGGGCAAGAAGCAGCGGATGTACGACATGCACGCGGTCGAGCTGGTGATGCTCATCAAGCAGGCCAAGGACAAGGGTCTCAACCTCCAGGCCGCGATCGCCGCAGCGCACGAGTTTCAGGCTCGTGACGAGCAGGCCACGCCGCTCGCCTCCTAGAGGCTACGACCCGCGCAGCTCCGTCGCCGCCACCGCCGGGTCGACGGTGTTCACCCACACCCCTGCTCCGAACTCCACCGATGCCGGCACGGTCAGCCGGGGTAGCAGCTCGATGTGCCAGTGAAAGTCGGGACCGCCAGGTGGAGAATCGTGCACGATCGCATTCCACGCGAGGTCGGCGCCGAGCACCGACTGTAGGCGGGTGACGGCGCGCTGGATCGCGTGCGTCATGACCTGGGGTCGGTCTGCGCGCGGCGTGTGCTCCACCGGAATGATCCACGTTTCGTAGGGGACTCGACTCCAGCTCGGGCAGACGATCACGATCCCGGCGCGGCTTTCGACCACCTGGTCGGCCTCGGCGGTCAGTGCGGAGCACAGCGGGCAGGCCCTGGAGATGGCGTCCAGCTCGAGCGCCAGCACCGGCGGTATCTGATCGAACGGCACCAGTTGGGAGTGAGAGTGGTCAAGAGACGCTCCTGCGCCGGGCCCCTCGTTCACACAGACGAGCACCCAAGCCGCCCCGTCAGCAACTGCCGCGTTGACCCGCTGTTGCCAGGCCTCGGCCACCGAATCGAGTAACCCGGCGCCCAGTTCCGCATACCGGGTGATGTGTGCAGGCCCGTGCACGATCACCTCCTGTCCCGCGAACGCCGGGTATTTGTTGGGCACCACTCGCACCTGCCAGCCGGGCGAATCGGCGGCCGCGCCCGGCGCCCGGCCCAGCGCGAGCACCTCGGGCGGTGTCATCGCCTCGTGGCCCTCACACAGGGGGCAGCTCTTCGCCTCGCTCGTCCGGGTCGTGCGGCCAGCCGCACCGGGCCGCGAGGCGCGGCCGGGAGCGATCACCACCGGCACGCCGGTGAGCGGGTTTCGCACAAGCCTCAGAGCTGCTACCCGTTGCCCTTCACGAACTGCAGCATCTCGAGTGGAATCGGCAGGATCGTGGTCGTGTTGTTCGTGGACGAGATCTCGATCAGCGTTTGCAGGTAGCGCAGCTGGAGCGCCATCGGGTGCTCGGCGATCACACCGGCAGCATCACTCAGTTTGGCGGCTGCCTGGAACTCGCCCTCGGCCGCGATCACCTTGGCGCGGCGCTCTCGCTCGGCTTCGGCCTGACGAGCCATGGCGCGCTGCATGCTGCTGGGAATCTCCACGTCACGCACTTCGACCACCGAGACTTTGATGCCCCATGGCGCCGTCTGTTCGTCGATGATCTGCTGCAGGATCTGGTTGATCTGCTCACGCTCGGACAGAAGCTCGTCGAGGTGATGCTGGCCCAGCACGCTTCGCAGCGTCGTCTGGGCGATCTGGAGCGTGGCCTGCGAGAAGTCGGCGACCTCGACAATTGCCGCGGTCGGGTCGATCACGCGGAAGTACGCGACGGCGTTGACCTTGGCCGGCACGTTGTCTTTGGTGATCACGTCCTGGGGTGGGACGACGAGCGTGATCGTGCGCAGCTCGACGCGCACCATCTTGTCGACGACCGGGATGAGCAGAAACAGGCCCGGGCCCTTGGGGGCGCCGAGCAGTCGGCCGAGTCGGAACACCACACCGCGCTCGTACTCGCGGAGCACTCGCACGGAGGCTGCGATCAGTGCGATCACGAACACCACCACGATCGCGCCGACGATCAGCTCGGGGGTTGCGGAGTAGATCACGGATGTGCTCCTTCGGGGTCGGCGTCGGTAACGCGCTGCCTCACGTGCAGCATGAGACCGTCCACCTCGTTGATCACGACCGGGTCCCCGGCCGCGACGCGGACATCATCGTCGATGCGGGCTCGCCACAACTCACCATGAACCATGACCTGCCCATCGGGCGCGAGCGGTGTGCGGACGATCGCCGTTTGGCCCAGCAGTGCCGCCGCGCCGCCGCCATAGGCCGAAATCGGTTGATGCCGCGCGGCCACCACCTTGGTGACGACCACCGCCAGCAAGCCTCCGAGTAACGCTCCGACGCCGATCACGAGCACCGGAGACGTCTCCCCCAGGGAGCCCTGCGTCCGGAACAGCAGCAGCCCGCCGACGGAGAGAGCGACGATCCCCGAGATTGCGATCAGACCGTGGCTGGTCACAAATCCCTCGAGCAGCAGTAGAGCGACCCCGAACACGATCAGCGCGGCGCCGGCCCAGTTGATGGGGACGATCGAGAACCCGAACAGCGCCAGGATCAGGCACACGCCACCGATCGTGCCGGGCAGAATCACACCGGGATTGAGCACCTCGTAGGCCACGCCTGCGATCCCGGCCAGGAAGATCAGATACAGCACGTTAGGATCGATCAGGATGTTCAGGAGCTCAAGCGTCCACGGCATCCCAAACGACTCCACCTGTGCGTTTGCCGTGTGCAGGACGATCGGCTTCTGAACATAGGTGGTGGTCATCCCGTTGACAGAGTTGAGCAGTGCGGTGAGGTTCGGCGCGGTGCCCTCGACGAGGTTATGGGCCACCGCCTGTTGGGCGGTGTACTCCGTCGCCTGGGTCACGATCCGCTGCGCGAGCACCGGGTTTCGGCCGTGGTCTGCGGCCAGGCTTCGCATCTGCGCGCGGGAGTCGTTGACGATCTTCCGGTGAAGGTCAGAGCCGATGTTCTGGCCAGACGAGTCGATCGGCGTCGCCGCCCCGATGTGCGTGGTCGGAGCCATGATCGCGAGATCGGATGCCATCGTGATCACCGCCCCTGCCGACGCGGCCCGCGCGCCCTCGGGCGAGACGTACACGATCACCGGCACCGGGGAGCTGAGCTCGTCGGCGACAATGTCATCCATCGAACTTCCCAGACCACCTGGTGTGTTCAGCTCGATCACCAGCGCGGCGGCGTGTTCGCTCTTGGCCTGGTCGATCGAGTCGCTGACGAATGACGCCGACACCGGGTTGATCTCACTCGAGAGCGTGATTGCGATCACGAGTGGACGGCTGCCGGTGGTCGCCGCTGCGGCGGAAACCGGGCCGATCGAGAGCAGCGCTGCGAGGATCGCGAGCGCCATGGCATATCGGGCGCGCATGGTGGAATGGTACGCCGTGAGCCCCGCTCGCCGATGGAATTCAGCCGACGTCGACCGACGTCACCTCGGCCGAGCTGTGCGCCACCCCCGAAACCAGCAGCCGGCCGTCGCGATCGACGCCTTCGCAGAGGCCGTCGGTGCCACCGGCGAGGGTCACGTGACGGCCGTGCAGGTTGTCGTGCACGAGGCCCTCGAACCCGCGCTGTTCGAAGGCGGCGTAGCGCTGCTCGAGCGCCCACAGCAGATCGGCCAGGAGCCGGGGCCGATCGATTGCGGCACCGGTTTCGAGCCGAAGCGATGTCGCCGCCACCCGCGCGCCGGTTGGCAGTTCGTCGCGCTCGAGGTTCGCGTTCAACCCCACGCCGACGACGAGCTTGCCGTCACGATGCTCCGCCAACACTCCGCACAGCTTGCGATCGCCGATCACGATGTCGTTCGGCCATCGCACCTGCGCGTCAAGACCGACCGCGTCGCAGACAGCGTCTGCGATCACCAGCGAGAGCGCCGGCAGCCGCTCGACAGGGGTGGTCGGCTCGAGCGCCAGCGAGAACATCACCCCGGCACCGTGGGGGCATTCCCAGGCTCGTCCCAGCCGGCCGCGCCCGGCGGTCTGGAGCTCGCATGCGACCACTCCACCATGCGGCAGCGACCGGGCCGGCTCCTGTGTGGTCGGCACGGTGTCGAGGTACACGTAGGGATCGCCGAACCGACCCCGCAGGAGAGGCGTCACATTCTCTGGCTCCAACGTCCGGCCCACGGTCTCACTAGACTATCGGCTCGATGTTCGCGCAACCGAAACGTCCCGCCGCTCGTCTGACGCTCCGAACCCAAAGACACGACCAGATGTCGTATCCCGCGCTGTCGGACGTTGTCCTTGCTGTGCGTGCCAAGGACGGTGATCAGCTGGCCCTCGAGACGCTCGTCGAACGCCACGAGCCGGGTGTGCGACGACTCTCCGGTTATCTGCTGACAGACCCGCAGGACGCCGAAGACGCCGCCCAGGAGGCGCTCGCAAAGCTGTGTACGCGAATCCACCAGTTCCGAGGCGAGTCCCAGTTCACGACCTGGCTCCACAGCCTCGTGTCCAACACGTGTCGCGACCTGGGCGCGCGCCAGCGGCGCCGTCAGCACCAGATGCTCGAGCCGGCACACCTCGGTGTGGGTGGCGACGAGCCATCCGAACTGGCTCTCGAGCGCGATCAGCGGCGCAGTCTGCGCGCCGGGCTGGCGGCGCTTTCGGGAGATCAGCGGCACGTGATGGTGATGAAAGATGTGCTCTCGTTGTCGTACGAAGAGATCGCCGGAGCCCTGGAGATGCCGGTTGGGACGGTCAAGTGCCACGCGCACCGCGGCCGCCAGCGGATGCGAAAAGCGCTTTCACCGCTGCGCCAGGCGGCCGGCGGGTGACAGTGACACCGCTCGACCGGCAGGCGATCGAGAACATCATTCCCCACCGCGATCCGTTCCTGCTGATCGATGAGATCTCAGAACTCGAGCCGGGGGTGCGGGCGGTTGGGCGCTATCGCGTCCCCGAAGACGCGTGGTATCTGCGGGGCCATTTTCCGGGGAATCCGATCATGCCCGGGGTGTTGCAGGTCGAAGCGCTCGCACAGGTGGGTGCCGTCTGTGGCCTCTCACACCCCGACTTCGCGGGCAAACTCGCGTTGTTTGCGGGCATCGACGGCATCCGGTTCAAGCGGATCGTGCGACCGGGCGATGTGCTCGACCTCACCTGTGAGATCAACCGCCTACGGGGGCCGGTGGGTAGGGCCGACGCCTCCGCCTCCGTCGCGGGTGAGCTCGCCTGCCGTGGCACGATCACGTTTGCGCTGACGGAGGCGCCAGAAAGTTGATTGCAGCTTGCCGATCGGGTGTGGAGGTGCTTGGCGTGGGTTCGCATGTGCCCGAGCGGATCATGCCCAATGCCGAGATCGCGACGATGGTCGAGACCTCCGACGAGTGGATCGCATCCCGGACGGGGATTCGTGAGCGACGGATCGCAGCCGAGGGTGAATCGTCCGCCGACCTCGGCACGGTGGCGGCGAGAAACGCCCTGGCCGATGCGGGTGTCGAGGTCGATCAGATCGACCTGATCGTGGCCGCCACTGCGAGCCCCGACTACTACTTCCCCGCCACCGCCGCACTGATCGGGGAGCAGCTGGGCGCCTATAACATCGCCGCGTTCGATCTCTCCGCCGCCTGTAGTGGGTTCATCTACGCGCTTGCGCAGGCCTACAGTCAGGTCGAGTCGGGACTGGCCGATACGGCGCTGGTGGTCGGTACCGAGGTGTTCTCCCGGTTGCTCGACTGGACCGATCGTTCGACGTGTGTGCTGTTCGGCGACGGTGCGGGCGCGGTGGTGCTGGGTCGTAGAGGCGCGGGCACCGGTCTGCTCGGCTTTGAGATCGGCTCTGACGGTCGCGGCGGCGATCTGCTCAAGGTCGCGGCCGCCGGTCATCGGCGGGGCTCGCATTCGCCGTACGTCGAGATGGATGGGCCCCAGGTGTACAAGTTTGCGACGACAGTCTCGGTGGAATCCGCGATGCGGGTGCTGGAAGCGTCCAATCTCACCGTGGCCGACGTCGATGTGTTCGTTCCCCATCAGGCCAACCAGCGGATCATCGATCATTCCGCCCGGCGCCTGGGGATTCCGGCGGAGAAGGTGTGTTCGAATGTTGCCCGGTACGGCAACACCTCGGCCGCCTCGATCCCGCTGTGCATGGACGAGAGCCTGCGTGACGGGCGGATCAAGGCCGGTGACATCGTGCTGATGGTCGGCTTTGGCGGTGGCCTCTCGTGGGGTTCGTGCGTGATGGAGTGGACAGCGACCCGCGAGGCCGGCCGGTGAGCAAGATCGCATTCTGCTTCCCCGGCCAGGGCAGCCAGCGCGTGGGGATGGGTCACGAGCTCGCCGCCGCGTTTCCCGCCTCGGCGCAGGTGTTCGACCAGGCGTCGGCGACGGCGGGCTTCGATGTCGCGGCCGTGTGCGCCGACGGGCCGATCGAGGAGCTGTCGAAGACCGAGGTCACGCAACCCGCGCTGGTGGCAGCGTCCCTCGTCGCGTTGCGGGCTGTGCAAGAGCGTTTCGGGACGGAGCCCGCGGTCGTGGTCGGGCACAGCGTTGGTGAGTACGCGGCGCTGGCCGCCGCCGGTTCCATCGGGGTGGCCGACGTCACCGGCCTGGTGCGTGCACGCGGCCTCGCCACGGCGGCGTCGAAGGCGGGAGGTGGCATGGCGGCGATCCTCAAGCTCTCCGACGAGCAGGTCGAGGGGCTGTGCGCGTCACGGGACGACGTGTGGCCTGCCAACTACAACTGCCCTGGGCAGGTCGTGGTGTCGGGCCGCGACGGCGGTCTGGAGGCCGTGGCGGCGGGTGTGGCCGAGCTTGGAGGCAAGTGCATCCGCCTGAAGGTCTCCGGAGCGTTTCACAGCCCGCTGATGGCCGACGCCGCCGAGGGTTTTGCGCCGGCCCTCGGTGCAGTCACGTTCACGCCGCTTCAGACGAGCTACATGTCAACGGTCTCCAACGCATATGAGACCGTCGACCACGTGCCCGGGCTGCTGATCGACCAGCTGACCGCGCCGGTGCGATTCACCCAGGCGGTGCAGGCCCTGATCGGCGACGGCGTGGACACGTTTGTCGAGGTCGGCCCCGGTGGGGTGCTGGCGGGGCTGATCAAACGCATCGATCGCGGCGTGACCGCGATTTCGATTGGAACCCGCGATGAACTCGACGCTGCGGAGGCGACTCTTGGCTGAACGTGAGCTTGACGGACGGATTGCTCTGGTAACCGGCGGGTCCCGCGGGATCGGCGCGGCGGTGTGCGCCGAGCTCGGCGCGGCCGGCGCCTCGGTGGTGGTGAACTACGCGCGCGACGCAGCTGCCGCCGAAACCGCTGCGGCGGCTGTCACGGCCGCCGGGGGGACCGGGCACGTTATGCAGGGCGACATCTCGACGGCGGCGGGCGCGGGCGACCTGGTGGCGTCGGTTGAGGCCGATATCGGACCGATCGCGATTCTGGTGAACAACGCCGGGATCACTCGCGACAACCTGATCATGAAGCTCGAGGAAGAGGATTGGCGGACGGTCATCGACACCAATCTGGGTGGCGCATTCTTCACCTGTCGTGCGGTCGCCAGGCCGATGCTGAAGCGCCGGGGCGGAGTGATCATCAACATGTCGTCGGTGGTGGGAGTCCACGGAAACGCAGGTCAGACCAATTATTCGGCATCCAAGGCGGGGCTGATCGGCCTCACCAAGTCGCTGGCCAAGGAGCTGGGTACTCGTGGCATCCGCGTCAATGCCATCGCGCCGGGCTACATTGCAACCGAACTGACCGACGCGCTGCCGGAGGCGGCTCGCGAGGCCATACTTGAGTCCACCCCCCTCAAACGACTCGGTGATCCCGCAGACGTGGCCCGAGCGGTTCGGTTTTTGGCGTCCGACGCGGCGTCCTTCATTACGGGTGACGTGCTGGCAGTCGACGGAGGTTTGGGAGCATGAGCGACATCGGTAGGCGGCGGGTGGTGGTGACGGGCTTCGGTGCCATCACTCCGTGCGGATTGAATGCTGAGGAGACCTGGGATTCGATCAAAAACGGCCGGTCGGGAGTCTCCAAGGTCGAAGCCGTCACGATGCCCGAAGACTGCGTCGATATCGGCGGCGAGATCAAGGAGTTCGATCCCAGTCAGTTCATGGACAAGCGCAGCATCCGCAAGACCGACCGGTTTGCGCAGATCGCCGTGAACGCGGCGGGCGAGGCGATCGCCCACTCGGGTATCGACATCGAAGCCGACGGTGACCGGATCGGCTGCTCGATCGGCACCGGCATCGGCGGTCTGATGACGCAGGAGATCGCCCACGAGAAATTGTTCTCCGCGGGGCCAGACCGGCTCAACCCGTTCTGGGTTACGGCCCTGATCGCGAACATGGGGGCCGCCGAGGTCTCGATGCGGTTCGGCACGCGTGGCCCTTTGACGACCGAATCGACCGCCTGTGCAGCGTCGGGTATGTCGATCGGAAACGCGACCATGTACATCCGCCACGGAATGTGCGACGCCATGCTCGCCGGCGGTGTGGAGGCCCCGATCCGTCCGCTCGCGCTGGGCGGATTCGGCAACATGCGGGCACTCTCGCGGAGAGTGGACGACCCACAGGGTGCCAGCCGGCCGTTTGACTCGGGCCGCGACGGCTTCGTGCTGTCCGAGGGCGGTGCCGTGCTGGTGCTCGAGGAACTCGGCCGGGCCCAGGCCCGAGGCGCGAATATCCTCGGCGAGATCGCCGGTTACGGCATGTCCTCCGACGCCCACCACGTGACCGAACCAGACCCCGTCGGTGGCAACCCCGCGCGAGCAATGCGAATGGCGATGGACGAGGCCGGCGTGACGCCCGCCGACATCGACTACATCAACGCCCACGGGACGTCCACCCCGGCCGGCGACTCGGCCGAGACACGCGCGTTGAAGCTCGCGCTGGGCGAAGACCGGGCGCACGCGATCCCCATCTCCTCGACCAAGAGCGAGACCGGGCATATGCTCGGTGCCGCGGGGGCGACCGAGGCCATGGTCACCCTGCTGGCGATGCGCGACTCATTCGTGCCTCCCACGATCAACCTGACCGATCCAGATCCCGAATGCGATTTGGACTACGTCCCCAACCAGGGCCGGGCGGTCGACGTCAACGTCGCCATCTCCAACTCGTTTGGCTTTGGCGGCCACAACGCCGTTCTCGTCCTGCGTAAATGGACTGAGTAGGAACCCGTGGCCGATCGCATCAGCGTTGACATCACCACCGCGGCCGAGGTCGCGCAACCGGCGTACTCCGCCGCTCCGCGTGGTCGCAACACGTGTCCGTCGTGCGGCTCGCACTACCGCGAAGAGGAGATGGTGGCAAACCTTCGCGTCTGTACCCACTGCGGCCACCACTTCTCGGTCACCTCGCGCGAACGCATCGTGCAGTTGACCGACGAAGGATCGTGGCTGGAGATCGCCTCACACCTGCACTCGGCCGACCCACTTGCCTTCGTCGATTCGCGGCCGTATCCCGAGCGGCTTGCCGATGCCGAGGCGACTACCGGTTTGGCCGACGCCGTGCTGGTCGGGACGGCTGCGATCGGCGAGCAGCGGGTGGCGCTTTCGGTCATGGACTTCACCTTCATGGGCGGCAGCATGGGCGCCGTCGTGGGCGAGAAATTTGCGCGCGTTGTGGATGCTGCCGTGGCCGAGCGACTGCCGTTGGTGTCGGTGTCATCGTCGGGTGGGGCGCGGATGCAGGAGGGCGTGCTGGCGCTGATGCAGATGGCCAAGACCGTGGCCGCTGTCGACGAGCTTCGAGAGGCCGGGCTGCCGTTCGTCTCGATCCTGGCCCATCCCACCACAGGTGGCGTTGCCGCCAGCTTCGCCGCCCTGGGCGACGTGATCATCGCCGAACCTGGAGCGCTGCTCTCGTTCTCGGGACCGCGTGTGGTGAAGCAGACCACCCGCGAGAACGTGCCCGACGACTTCGGCCTCGCCGAGTCCAACCATCGTCACGGACACGTCGATGTGATCGTGCCCCGGCCTGAGCTACGCGATCTGGTGGCGCGCGCGATTGCGCTGCTGTCGGGTGGCACCCCGTATCGATCGCGGTCGGCCTCGCCGGTCACGCCCGGCGGCATGGTGCGGGCAATGTCCGATGTCCGGCGGCGGGTGGGTGGAGTGTTTCACCGCCGAAACGGCGACGGGTCATGACCACCGCCGAGCGCCGGTTCCCGTTTCTTCGGCGTCGCGGGCCTGACTCCGAGTCGTGGCATGCGGTGCAGCTGGCGCGACACCAGGACAGGCCGTACACGCTCGATTATCTCGACCGCATCTGTGACGATTTCCTCGAGCTTCATGGCGACCAGGCCGAGGGCGACGACCCCGCCATCGTCGCCGGCATCGGCTCGTTTCGCGGCCAGTCGGTTGCCTTCGTCGGCCACCAGAAGGGCCGCGATCTCAAGCAACGTACCTACCGGAACTTCGGGATGCCGCGGCCGGAGGGCTACCGCAAAGCGATGCGCGTGTTCCAACTTGCGGCTCGGCTCAACTTCCCCGTCGTGACCCTGATCGACACTCCGGGCGCGTATCCCGGCGTCGGAGCTGAGCAGCGTGGACAGTCGGGTGCAATTGCCCGCTCGCAGCTGATGCTGATGGGGCTCGAGGTGCCGGTGGTGGCGTGTGTCATCGGCGAGGGCTCCTCGGGCGGCGCGCTCGCCATCGGTGTCGCCGACCGTGTGCTCATGCAGCAGCACTCGATCTATACCGTGATCTCCCCTGAGGGGTGCGCCGCCATCCTGTGGAAGGACGCGGGTGAGGCCCGCCGTGCGGCCGGAGCGCTGCGACCCACCGCGGATGCCTGCCTCCAGCTGAAGGTGGTGGATGCGATCGTGCCCGAGCCGTCGGGTGGTGCGCACCGTGATCACGGCAAGGCCGCGGAGCTGCTCGCGGATGCGATCACCGCCGAGCTCGAGGAGTTGCAGACGATTCCGCCCCAGGAGCGGCGCGCGTTGCGCCGACGCAAGTTTCGCGAGATGGGCGCGTGGGTCGAGTAGCCTCGCGGCGGTGACCAGAGGGCTGACACGCGGCGAGGCGGTGAGCTCGGCGCTGGCGGCCGCGCTCGCCGTCGCCACCGCGGCGGCAGCCGTCGGCGGCGCGCCGAACACCCTCCAGTTCGTGCTGGGCGCGCTCGCGCTGCTGGTGCTGGCGTGGGTGGTCGGCGTCGGTACCGAGCAGCTTGGCGAGAGCGCGGGTCCGCGAGTCGGCGGTGTCCTGAACGCGACCTTTGGGAATGCGGCCGAGCTGATCATCACGATCTTTGCGGTGCGCGCCGGGGAAATCGACGTGGCGCGCGCGTCGATCACGGGTTCGATCCTCGGAAACACGCTGCTGGTGCTGGGAGCTGCGATGCTGCTCGGCGGTCTCAAGAACGGGATGCAGACGTTCGATCGCACGCTCGCGGGCATGAACGCGTCGATGCTCGCCCTGGCGGTGATCGGCCTCGGGATCCCCACGGCGTTTGCCGCCGCCGCGCCGTCGAACGTGAACGTCCAGGCCGTCTCGGATGTGACCGCCGGCATCCTGCTCGTCTGTTACGTGCTCTCGCTGATCTTCACGTTCCAGCTGCCGATGGCTGCTCGAGAAGGCCTGCTCGAGCATTCAGCACCGCACCTCACGCCGGCAATCGCGGTGGTGATGTTGCTCGTCTCGACGCTGGCCGTTACCGTCGTTGCCGAGGTCTTCGTCGGCACACTCGATGGCATCATCTCGACGTTTGGCATTTCGGCGACCTTTCTTGGTCTCGTGATCGTGCCGATCGTCGGCAACATCGCCGAAAGTGTGATCGCGATCAAGATCGCGTGGCAGAACCAGATGGACTTTGCGATGGTTGTGTCGCTGGGCTCGTCGCTTCAGATTGCCGTCGGCGTCGCGCCGATCCTGGTGTTCGTGTCGCTGCTGACCACCCATCACTTCGACCTCGTGTTTCCGGTCATCCAGGTGCTCGCGCTGGCGGCTGCAGTTACGATCACTGCATTGATTGCGCTGGACGGCGAGTCGAACTGGCTCGAGGGCGCCCAACTGATCGCGGTGTATCTGATCGTCGCAACCACCTTCTGGTATCTGTGAGCGGGCGCCAGCGAGTTATCGCCGCCGTCGCGCTGGTGCTGGCCATCGCCGCAATCGCGGCGCGGCTGGCAGGGGTCGAGGGCCAGCTCACGTTCGTGCTTGCCGCGGTGGCGCTGATCGGTCTGGCCTGGCTTCTGGGCGAAGCCACCGAGCAGGCCGGCGGCACCGTGGGGCCGCGCGCGTCGGCGCTGCTCAACGCCTCGTTCGGCAACCTGCCCGAGATCGTGATCGTGGTGCTTGCGATCAACGCCGGTCTCAACGACATTGCCAGAGCGTCGATCATCGGCTCGGTCACCGGCAACATTCTCCTGATCCTGGGGATTGCGCTGTTCATGGGCGGTCTCAAGAACGGGATCCAGAAGTTCAACGCTCGGTTGGCGGCGACCAACTCGTCGATGCTCGTGCTGGCGGTGATCGGCATGGGCGTGCCCACGCTGTTTCAGCGCGTCGATCCGGCCGCCCACGACGCCGAGGTCCTGTCGGTGTGGACGGCGCTGATTCTCACCGGGATCTACCTCGCCTACGTCTACTTCTCGTTCGCGACGCCCGGGCTGAGATATATCCAGCCGGCCCACGCCAGCACGTGGAGCCGCCGTGAGGCGGTGGTCATGCTCGCACTCGCCGCGGTGGCCACCGGGGTGGTGTCGGAGGTGCTGGTGAAATCGATCGAGCCCGTCGTCCACGAGTGGGGGCTCCCACGCGCGTTTATCGGATTCGTGCTCGTGCCGTTTGTCGGCAACGTTCCAGAACACTTCTCGGCGGTGAGGCTTTCCTACCGCAACAGCGTGGATTTCGCGATGGGCATCTCGTTCGGATCGGCGATCCAGGTGGCGCTGTTTGCCTCGGCGATCGCGGTGTTCGCCTCGTTGTTCGTCGGGCACACGCTGACACTCGTGTTCCCGCCGCTCGAGCTTGGTGCACTGGGGGCTGCCGCCGTGGTTGCGACGCTTGTCGCTCGCGGCGGTGAGACCAACTGGCTGGAGGGTCTTCAGCTGATGGGGATCTACGTGCTCGTGGCCGCCTCGTTTTGGTTGTACGGCTGACGCGAGTCCTCAGCGAACGGGATAGAACTTGCCGTTGGTTGCGGGCAGCACCTGTCCGGTGACGAAGGTTGGGGTCTGGTGGTTTCCCGGCGCGTAGTAGTACGAGCCGTCGCCGCTGTGCCGCGCGCCGAGCCACCTGAGCGCCGCGGCATTCTTGAGCCCGCACGCCCGCCGCGCCTGGACCGCCCAGGAGGTGGATTGGCTGTCGGCGGCGCCATGCGGCAGGAGCGCATATCCGCCGCCGCCGATGTGCGTGGTGGAGAGGTATCCGATCGCCCGCCGGATGTGGACGTCCGAGCACGGCACGCCGCCCGCATGCATCGCCATGATCGCCGCGGCGGTGTCGTTTGAGTCAGCACCCGCGGGCTTGGTCGGGAGGTACGAGTACCCGCCGTTCGACTGCTGGCGGCCTTTGATGTACGCGATCGAATGTGTCGGGAGCGTCTGGCGGGCGCCTCGCAGTGCGATCACGCCCCAGAAGGTCGAGTTCGCATAGGCCCCGATCCTCCCGCTGGCGGGAACGACTTGCGCGCGCAGCGCCTTGATCAGGTTGCGGCCGGCGAACTTCGCGGGGTTGAGCCTCAGCGCGACCACGCCCAGGATGCCGCGCTCGAGTGCGTAGGCGCCCGACCATGAACGTGAGCTCGTGGCCAGGAATCCAACGGGCGTCTTCCCGCCGGGCCGCCGCATCGCC
The DNA here is from genome assembly GCA_963708725.1 of uncultured Actinomycetes bacterium. Lineage (GTDB taxonomy): Bacteria > Actinomycetota > Thermoleophilia > Gaiellales > JAICJC01 > CAVPTL01. The sequence goes on from CAVPTL010000008.1 coordinate 458,353, forward strand.
GCCGGGTTGATGCCGGCCGCACGCAGCCCCATCACCGCCCACTCGGTGGTGGTCACGCCGGCGGGGCTCCCGGGATTGGCAAACCCGCCCGAGGCGGTCTGGTGGCTTCGCAGGTAGGCGACGCCACTCGATGCCATTGCCGGCGCGGCGGTCGCGAAGGCGGCGGTGACGACAAGGGCGGCGGTCAGTGTGACGCGTTTCATGTGGGCTCCAGTGGGACGAAGGTTCCTTGCAGTTTTTGGGCGTAGCGGTCGATGGTGCGGATCAGGGTGGGGCCTGCGACCAGCGCGATCACGGCATTTCCGGTTGCGTGGGCGACGTCGAACCACAATCCGGCCGACACGTAGGCGATGAACGACGAGGCATCGGCCGACGGCCCGAGCGCGGCCCAGCTCCACAGATCCAGGATCCAGTCAAAACCGAAACCCCAGAACACTCCAAACGCGGCCAGCGCCCAGCGGTTGCGAAGCGGAGGGCCGATCAGCCCGGCCGTTGCTCCGACCAATCCCCAGGCCAGCATCTGCCACGGTGTCCACGGTCCCTGGCCAAGAAAGACGTTGGACGCCACCGCGGCCGATGCGCCGGTTGCGAGCCCGGCTCGTGGCCCCAGGCAGACACCCGTGACCGCGACGATCATCGTCAGCGGCTGTACGTTGGGGACGAAGGCGAACAACACTCGGCCGGCCGCTCCGGCCGCCGCCAGCGAGGCAATCAATGTGAGCTCGCGCGAGCGGTTCGGCCCGCTTTCGACGGTCACCATCGCGAGGAGCACCAACACCAATCCGATAGCTGCCACCAGGCTAGGCATGTACGGCCACCGGACTCGACCGTTCCAAAAGGGCGGCCGCCTCGGCGACCGAGACGCAGCCAAACGCCAGCCCGACCTGTGACACGAAGAACAGGCGGCTGGCCAGGAGCTCGCGCTCTCCGCGGTCGTGCAGCACCTTCCCGGCGGCCATGGTCGTGACCGTGTCGGCCACCTCGGCGGCGAAGTCCATGTCGTGGGTGACAACGACCGTCGCGGTTCCCGAGTCGCTCAGCTCTCGCACGAGCTCGATCACGGCGAGCTTGCGCAGGCCGTCAACGCCGCGAGTGGGTTCGTCCAGGATCAGCAGTTCGGGTCGCATCACGGTCACCGATGCGATCGCCAGGCGTTGTCGCTCGCCGCTGGAGAGGTCACGGGGATGGCCGCCGCTGCGGTCGTCGAGATCGAACCGTTCCAGCTCGGCACGCACCCGCTTTCGCCGCTCGTCACCGTCGACACCGAGGTTCGTCAGTGCGTAGGCGACCTCTTCCTCGACGGTTTCGTGGAGCAGGTAGTGGGCGGGGTTCTGGCTCACGTACCCCGCCCGGCCCGAGCGGTCGATCGTTCCGCGATCGAGGTCGATCAGCCCGCAGGCGGCCAATGCGAGCGTGGTCTTACCAGCCCCGTTCTCGCCCATCAGCACCGTGGTCTGGCCCGCTCCAAAGCCGGTGTTTGCCCCGCGCAGAGCATCGATCTCGCCCAGGCGCTTGTGGGCGCCCGTGATCTTGATCAGTTCCGCAGCTTTGGGCCGTGGAAGTGCCGGGGGCGATGCAACGATGCCGGCCGCCGCCGCGCGTGCTGCGCGCACGGTTAGCGGGAGCTCTGGGCGGCGCGCGCGGACGAACGCCTGTGCCACCGGCGGCAGCAGCCAGGGAGCCGAGTGGGTGAGCTGCGCTGCCGCGGCGGCGGGTGGCGCATCGATCACGATCTGCCCAGCGTCCATCACGATCACCCGGTCAGCTTCGGCAAAGATCCTGCCGGTGCGATGCTCGGCCAGCACCACGGTTGTGCCGCGATCGCGGTTGACTCGCACGACCAGGCCCAGCAACTCCTCGGCGGCGACCGGGTCGAGCTGACTGGTGGGCTCGTCGAGCAGGAGCAGTCTCTGCCCCATCGAGACGACCGAGGCGATCGCAAGCCGTTGCTGCTCTCCTCCAGACAGCTGCTCGGCCGGCCGCTCGGCGAGGGCGGAGGCTCCGGTGACCATCAGCGCCTCCTGGGCGCGGGCCGCGATGTCGTCCGCCGGCCAGCCCAGGTTCTCCAATCCGAAGCCGGCCTCGCGGAGGGCGGTGCGCATCACCATCTGGGCCTCGGGATCCTGGAATACGAGGCCGGCCCGCCGCGCGATCTCGCCCGGTCGGTGAGCCCGTGTGTCCATGCCTTCGGTGACCACCCGCCCGCTCAGCTCGCCACCGTGAAAATGGGGAACGAGCCCGAGCATCGCCCGCAGGAGCGTCGACTTCCCCGAGCCGGAGTCGCCGAGCAGCAGCACCAGCTCGCCGGCGTCGATGCGTAGGTCGATGTTGCGCAGCGCGGGTCGATCGCGTCGCGGGTAGCGGTAACCGACGCCGGAAAGGATTACCGCTTCCATCGGATCACCCCCGCAGCGCCAACCAGTGGAACGGCGAGGAAGACGGCGGTGACGATGGCGGCGGAGGTCACCGGGTTGCCGACGGTGTCGTAGTACTCGAAGTTGGCCGAGCCAGTCGCCACCATGGCCACGCAGGCCGCACAGGCGATCGCACCCAGCGCCGACACCCAGCGTTCGGCGGGCGTTGCCGCCCGTTCGGGGGCGCGAGTCGCTCCGGGCTCACCGTAGCCGCGCGACTCCATCGCCTCGGCCAGCCCCAACGAGCGTTCGAGAGACATGCCCATCAGGGCCGGGACGAGCGCCGTGGCCGCCCGACGGCGATTGAGCTGTGACCCACGCGTGCGCGCGGCCAGCGTGAGCCCGCGCGCGTCGCGCTCGAGCGCGGGCAGCATGCGGGTGGCCAGCGCGGTGATCATGGCCGACCGGGGGGCCACCCGTGAGACGGCACGGGTCAGCAGATCGGGATCGACCAGCCGCACGAATGCGGCTGCGGCGAGCGCGGCGCCTGCCAGGCGGATGGCCGCGCCGGCGCCGTAGGCCAGCTCCTCGGCGGTGATCTGGGTGTCGAGGATCGGAATCGACGGTCCTTGCCAGAGCACGGTCAGGCCCTGCACGCTGACGAAGGGGTTGATGACGAACACGGTCACCGCGGCGAACAGTGCGAACGAGATGTACGCGCGTTTGGGACCATCTGAGACGGCGAGCAGTGCCGAGGCTCCGATCAGCGCCGCGGCGAGCACGATCGGATTCCACGCCACGATCGCAGCCACCATCGCTGCCCCGGTCACAAGCGTCACCGAGAGCGGCTTCATGAGCGCCCCCCCGCCGCCAGAACGTGGCCGTGTGCGTCCATGGCGACAGCGTAGGTCGATCGCACCGCGGCGGGGTCATTGGCGAGCGTGTGAGCCGCAGCGCAGGCGGCGGCGCGATTGGCCCCGGCAACGATCAGCGAGGCCGATCCTCCGGTCACGTCGCCGGGTCGGTAGGCGACCACCAGGGCGCGGGCAGCGGGCAGCGACGCCGCGCCGGACCGCCCCCGATACAGCATTACAACGCCGTTTTGGAGCCATACCGTGAGGCCCCGTGCGGTGGCCTGATCGGGCGCCAGAGCCAATCTGACGCTCGCAAATGTGTCCACCTGGAGATTAAAATCGGTCTGACCAGTTGTCGTATGGCCACCCGCGCGGTGAAGCGCTGCAACCAGCTGCCGCGAACATCCCAGACCGCTGACTCGAACCTGCGGCCGTCTACCGTCGAAGCCGTGTACGAAGGGTTCGGGCCACGCGCCGATCACGACTGGCACCTGTTCGTACTGAGCCCAGTAGCGGTAGTCCCACCATTCCCGATCGCCCGGGTGCAGGGTGTAGTCAGCAGCGCCTCGGGGTGACTCGATGCCGTTGATGAAGAAGAACCAGTCCCAGCCATCGCCGGTGTTTCCCTTGACGTCGTTGATCGAACTCACGAACCGGCCGTCGTAGGCCGTGGCCACGTCGGCGTTTCGACGCAGACCGTTCATGGCCGACTGGCCGGGTGCGGCCCGCGCGTTTGTCAGGGTGGCGGCGCCGAAGTCACGTGTGACTGTGACCACGACACCGGCCGGCCCTGGAGGCGGGGTTGCGGCCGAGCCACAACCGGCCGCCGCCAGGGTCGTCAGCAGAGCTGCGATTAGGTAACGCGAACCCACAACCGGGTTGAGCGGATCGCACCCGGGAATGCTGCTCGCACCTGGAACCGGCCCTTGGTGGTGAGGGTGACGCGCGCGGTTCCCTTGGCGCCGGTGACCCCGGCCTTCACGCCGCCCACGTAGATCTGGGCGCCGCTTTGGAGGGTGGCCTTGCCGGCGTCGTCGTATGAGCGCACCTTGACCGTCAGCTTGGAGCCCTTCTTGACCTTCGACGCGTTGTCGCTGATGCCGAGCGTCGGCTGGGTCGCGAACGTCACCGGGTCGTAGGTGGTGTAGTAGAAGAGGTACTTCGCCTTGCTGGTCGCGGTGACAGCGTCTGCGCCGACCGCCGAGAGCGTCTGGCCGATCTTGAACGCCCAGCCCTTGGTCGGGGTGCCGGCGCGGCCGTCGATCGAGTTGATGAAGAACCCGTATGGGTCAAACCACTGCAGACCCAGCGGAACGCTGGCGTTGGTGGTGGCGGTGATCAGCGCACCGAGTGGTGTCGGAGTCTTGAGCGGGTGGCCCTGAACCGTGCCGGTGAACGGCGTGACGGTACTCCATGCAACCGTGCCGTTACCGTCCTCGACGCGCACATGAACTTTCGGTGCGGCGGCGTATGCAGGAGCTGCTGCGAGCGCCACCGTGACAATGGTCACGGCGGTGATGATCAGGGAACGAAGGCGGTTTGTGGTCGCCAACGGGTCCTCCTTCCTCGAGAGGCTTTCGCGTTTTGGCAGGTGGGAGGTCTTCTGGCTCGGATGCGCTTCCCGGAAACCCGGGCCGTTCGCCTGGCCTTCCCGGCCCTGTTGGAGCCAGTGGCTGCCTTACGGCACGACGAACGAACACCCTCACAGCGGCGGGACCGCGCCGGATTCGCACCGGCTTCCCTCTTCCACCCGCAGGGCGGCAACTGTACCACAGCGGGCTTGCACGGCCTCCAACTCCCGTCAGGGGTCGATCCGGCCGGTCACGACGGCGTTACTGCGAGCCGGCCGAGCAACCGCCGAGCGCCGGTTTTCGAGAGCGGCTCGTTCAGATTCCCGCACTTCGGCGACTGCACGCACGAAGGGCAGCCGTCGGCGCACGGGCACTCGGACAGCAAGGTCGCGGTGCGTCGCACCCACTCTTCGAACAGGTCGAACCCGCGCTCGGCGATCCCGACTCCCCCGGGGTGACCGTCGTACACGAATACGGTCGGGACGCCGGTCTGAAAGTGCAGGTCGGTCGAGAGCCCGCCGATGTCTCCGCGGTCACACATCGCCAGCAGCGGGAGCAGTGAGATCAGAGCGTGCTCGGCGGCATGCAACGTCCCCAGGAGATCGTCCGCGGGGTCAACGTCCGGCTCGAACCAGATCGCTTCGGTGCTGTACTGCTGCTGGGGCAGCTCGAGTTCGATCAGGTCGATCGCGGTGTGGTCGGTCAAGCGCTTGCGTTGGTAGCCGACAACCTGCTCGCGCATCTCGATGTCGCCGTGGACGACCCGCATCCCCAGCCGTGTCTCGACCGTTCGCTCGGCGATGATGCCGATGCTCGTCAGCCGCTTCGCCTGGGTGTAGTAGGCACCGTTGAACGGCCGCACCACGGCGATGCCACGGTCGAGGTCGAGGTCGGTGACAAGGAACTGTGCTCCCTGATGCAGGTGCACCGCCCCGGGGTGCGCCGAGGAATGCGCCCGGTTTTCGTCCATCTGCCCGAGCACCGCGCCCGAACTGGCCTCGACCAGGGCAACCGCCGATCCGGTGCTTCGCAGCGACACGTTCGCGCTGGGGTGATCGGAGCCCCGGTACGCGAGCCCTTCGTGGGTGCGCACCAGATCCTTCAAGCCGGCCGCCAGCTCGAGCGCGTGGTCGCCGAAATACTCGGCGTCGGCGTCGACCAGCGGCCGCTCGGCCGCTGCGCAAAGCAGGTGCACCGAGAGCACGTTGGGGTTTTGCGGGTTGCATACCACCGCCTCGACCGGCCGGCCCAGGAGCTCGTCGGGATGCCGAGCGAAATACTGGTCGAGCGCGTCCTCGGCGGCCACGAAGATCCCGAGACCCTCGCGCCGCCGCCCTGCACGACCCCACTGCTGCCGAAGCGAGGCGGTCGATCCGGGGAACCCAACTGAAACCGCACAATCCAGGTGGCCGATGTCGATACCCAGCTCGAGCGCGTTGGTCGAGACGACGCCGAGCAGCTCCCCGTCGGCGAGGGCTCGCTCGATCCGCCGGCGATCCTCGGGGGTGTATCCCGCCCGGTAGGCGGCGAGCCGCCGAGCCTTTGCGGGGTCGTGCCGTTCGAGCCCTTCGCGAGCATATCGATACACCAACTCGCAGCCCGCCCGGCTCTTGGCAAACACGATGGTGCGCACCCCGCGTGAGACCAGACCTGCGAGCAGCGTCGCCGCCTCGCCCAACGTGCTTGCCCGCACACCCAGCAGCTCGTCGAGCAGTGGGGGGTTCCAGATTGCGATCTCTCGCTCGGCCGCCGGCGAGCCGTCGCCCTCGACCACGGTGACGGGACCACCCGCGAGCCGCTCGGCAGCCTCACCGGGATTGGCGATGGTGGCCGACGTGATTGCAAACCTTGGGTCGGCGCCATACAGCCGGCACAGCCTGCGCAATCGGGCCATGACGTTGGCGACGTGGGCCCCGAACACGCCGCGGTACGTGTGGGCTTCGTCGACCACCACCCACTCGAGGTTGTGGAGCACGTCGGCCCACGCGGAGTGCCTGGGCAGGATCCCGGCGTGCAGCATGTCGGGATTGGTCAGGAACAGGTTGGAGTGCGAGCGCGCGGCACGTCGGTCGGGAGGCGAGGTGTCCCCGTCGTACAGCGCCGGGCGGGCGCCGGGCGCCGCGAGCAGCGCGAGCGAGCGGGCCTGATCTTGCGCCAGCGCCTTGGTTGGGTAGAGATAGATCGCGCGGGCCTTGGGATCGCTTGCAAGCGCCTGCAGCACCGGCAAGTTGAACGCCAGCGATTTGCCAGACGCCGTGCCGGTGACCACGGCGAAGTTTCCCTGGCGGGCCGCGGTGTAGGCGGCGGCCTGGTGGCTGTAGAGGCTGGTGATCCCGGTCTCCGCGAGTCGTTCTCGCAGTCGAGGGTGGAGATCGTCGGGGAGTGGTTTGACCACTTCCTCGTGTGCCGGCAAGACCTCGCGCGCAACCACCTGCTCCATTTCGAGCAGGTCGCTCCAGGCGGCGGTCGTGCCGATGGTCACGGTCGCGCGGCGGCAGGGAAGCAGCCGAGATACGACATCTCGGCGACGTTCGCCTCCAGCGTCCGCAGCGCGAGCGCGACCTGCGGGTCGAGTGGGTGGCCCTCGAGATCCGCATAGAACTGGTAGTTCCACGGCCGGCCATGGATTGGTCGCGATTGCAGCGAGGTCATATTCACCCCGAACTCTGCCAGGGGCTGGATCGCCGAGGCAAGCGCACCGGGCTGGTGGTGGGTGACGAACCGAACCGCCGTCCGCCAGTCGGTTGAGTTATGTCTGTCGAGGCGTGTGTGCGCGGCGACGGCGACGAACCGGGTGTAGTTCTGGGCGTGGTCGGACACGTCGTTGAGGAGCACCACCAGACCGTGTTTGTCGGCCGAACGCCGCGACGCGATCGCCGCCTGGCGCTGGTCTCCGCTCTCGGCCACCCGACGGGCCGCGGCTGGAGTCGACTGTGCCACCTCCGGCAGCGTGTCGGGAATCGAAGACAGAAACCGGCGGCACTGCGCCAGGGCGGCGGGATGGGAGTGGACCCGCGTGAGGGCGTCGATGTTCGTTCCCGGGAGGCCAACCAGACAATGTGGAACCGGGATCACGGCCTCGGCGATGATCGCCAACGGGGCATGTGCCAACAGGTCGTACGTCTCAGGTATCGCGCCGGCGAGCGAGTTCTCGATCGGGAGCACGCCGACGGCGGCCTCACCACGAGTGACAGCACGCATCACGTCGGCGAACGAGCGGCACGACGTCATGTCGGCGTCCGGGAACAGCCGGCCGGCGGCCTCGGCCGCGTAGGCGTCCCCTTCGCCGAAGTGTGCAACGGTGGTGGTCATCGGTCCTCCCAACAAAAAAGGCCCCCGATCATCGGAGGCCTTCGAGTCGCTTGCGGTCTGCCGGCAGCGCTCAAATACCCCCTCGCGGGCTGGTAAAGGCGAAGCCGGAGAATGTGCCGTCACGGTACATTGGCGCAGATGCTATCAGAGCTCGAGATGATCGCTGCGTTGCGCGCGGTGGCCGTGGGGATCGGCGACGACGCCGCGGTGTTGCCCGGAGGGCTGGTGCTGGCCAGCGACATGCTGGTCGAGGGCGTGCATTTCGATCGCTCGCGATCGGACGTGTTTTCGATCGGTCGCCGTGCAGCCGGTGCGAACCTGTCGGACATGGCCGCGATGGGGGCGGTACCTGTGTGCATGGTCGCGGCCTTCGGGGTGCCGCCGGGTTTTGACGACGTCGCGGGTATCGCCGCGGGCATTGCCGACTACGGCGTCGACCTGGTCGGCGGCGATCTGTCGCGCGCCGACCAGCTCGTGATCTCGATCGCGGCCCTGGGACGGGCCGATCGCCCAGCACTGCGATCGGGCGGAAACCCGGGCGACCTGCTGGTGGTCACCGGCGAGTTGGGTGCCCAGGCCGCATCGGGATACACGGCGCCGATCACCCCGCGGATCGCCGAGGGCCGGTCGCTTGCCAAGGTGGCGTCGGCCATGATCGACCTCTCCGACGGGATCGCCTCGGACGCCGCGCGGCTCGCCGAGGCCAGCGACTGCGCGGCGGTTGTCGAGCTGGATCTGCTGCCGCGCGCGGCCGGAGTCAGTGTCGAGATGGCTGCGGCCGGCGGCGAGGACTTCGAGCTGCTGGCAGCGGTTCCGCCGACGGCGGTGATGCCAGTTTCGGTGACGGTGGTCGGGCGCCTGGAGCGGGGCTCGGGGAGCCGCTTGCTCGACGCGGCGGGGGCGATCGTCGATCTGCGCGGCTGGGACCACTTCGCGTGAACCCAGTTGTGGGCGGCGCACTTGCCGCTCTCTGCTGGGGCCTTTCGGCCGTGGTCGCGTCGCGCTCGACGCGGATCATCGGTGCGCACCAGGTGCTGGCCTGGGTGCTCTTGCTCGGGCTCGTGATCGTCCTCCCACTGGCTCTGCTCGCAGGCCCGCCCCCGCACGCGACTCCCGCGGCGTGGGGGTGGGTGATCACGTCGGGTGTGACCTCGAACGTGGGGCTGCTCCTGATGTACGAGGCGCTTCGAATTGGCAAGGTGGGGGTGGTTGCGCCGATCGGATCGACCGAGGGTGCGATCGCGGCGGTGCTGTCGGTGCTGGTGCTCGGGGAGCAGCTGAATCTCAGCGAGGCGCTCGCGCTGACTGCCATCGTGTGCGGGGTCGTGATCGTGACGGTCAACGGCAGTCGCAGCGACGTGCACGTGCGTGCGGCGCTGTTGGCGCTGGTTGCGGCGACGATGTTCGGCGTGGGCCTGGTGGCATTGGCCCGCGGCGGGGCCGATATCGGGGTGTACTGGACGCTGACCGGTGCCCGGGTGGTCGGCATCGCGATCATCGTGTTGCCGTTGCTCGCGCAGCGCACGTTGCGATCTCCGGGCCGTGCGCGCTGGATGGTGACGTTCTCGGCCGCCGCGGAGATCGTGGGTCAGGTGTCCTATGTGGACGGGTCCCGGCACAGTGTGGCGATCACGGCCGTGCTCGCGTCCCAGTACGCCGCCGTGGCGGCCATCACCACCTACCTGGTGTTCGGCGAAACGCTTTCGCGCCGCCAGCTAAGCGGTGCGGTGCTGATCCTGGCGGGAGTCGCCGTGCTCGCCGCGGTCCGCCCGTGAGCGGCTAGCCGATCCAGGCGGAGAGTTCGTCTTCGATCCGTCGTCGCGGCTGGGCACCGATCAGCGTCTTTTGCAGCTCGCCGCCCTGAAACACCATCAACGTCGGGATCGAGAGGATGTCGTACTTGGTCGCGATGCCGATGTTGTCGTCCACGTTGACCTTGGTGAACTTGACCTTCTCGGAGTGCTGCTGGGCCAGCTCGTCGAGGATCGGATCCATCACCCGGCACGGGCCGCACCAGGGCGCCCAGAAATCAACGACCACCGGTTGATCTGACCCCGCCACCTGCTCGTCCCACGTGGCGTCTGTGACCTCGACCATGCTTTCGCTCACCGGTGGCTCCTTCGTTCGAATCGGAGAGCGAGTATAGCTATGGCGCCTGGGTGGCAGTACGGCCGGTGGCGGAGTCGGCGTCGAGCCGTCCGGTGAGTGCCCGGACGCGCAGCGCGGGGACTTTCCAGACCGCCTCCAGCACGATTGCGGTCGACATCTTCGACTGTCCGACCGTGCGATCCTCGAACACGATCGGCACCTCCGCGACCCGGCCTCCCATCCGCAGCGTGCGGAACGTCAGCTCGATCTGGAAGACGTACCCCTGCCCATGAATACAGTCGAGGTCGAGGGCCTCGAGCACCCACCGGCGGAAGCACTTGAACCCCCCTGTGAGGTCGTGGATACCCGCCCCCAGCCAGCCGCGTGCGTACAGCGAGCCTCCCTGAGAAATCACCCGCCGGTGGGCCGGCCAGCCCACCACGCCGCCACCCGGCACGTACCGCGAACCCAACACCAGGTCGTTGACCTCGGCGGCTTCGAGCAGTCGCGGGATCGCCGAAGGCGGGTGCGACAGATCGCAGTCCATCTCCAGGATGTGGCTGTAATCGCGCTCGAGTGCCCAGCGGAAGCCGGCGATGTAGGCCTGGCCGAGACCCTGCTTGCCAGGGCGGTGCAGCACGTGCACCCAGTCGTGCTCGGCGGCCAGCCGATCGGCGATCTCGCCGGTGCCGTCGGGCGAGTTGTCGTCCACCACGAGCACATGACCGACCGCCTCCACCTCGGTACGCACCTGCGCAATAGCCGCCACCACGGCGGGGAGGTTGTCGCGCTCGTTATAGGTGGGAAGGATGACGACGTATGACACGAACCGACAGCATAGTGTCGGCCGCGGCGACCTTCGCCGACCCCACCAGCGACGTCTTGCCTTCGGGTCAGGAATAATTGCCGGATGGCTCAACCTCTCTCGAACGCCGACATCGCCGATCGCTTCGACCTGATGGCCGACCTGCTCGAGCTCGAGGGCGCTGTGGTCTACCGCGTGTTGGCGTATCGACGGGCGTCAAAGACGCTCAGCGAGACCCCCGAGTCGGTGGAACGGTTGTCGCTTCAGGGCAAACTCACCAGCCTGCCCGGAATCGGCCAGACGATCGCCGACAAGGTGGCAGAGCTGATCGAGACCGGTGAGATCTCCGCTCTGACAAAGCTCGAAGGCCGCAACCCGCCGGGGGCGGTGGCGGTGATGCGGATCCAGGGGGTGGGGCCCAAAACCGCGCGCCGGATCTTCACCGAGTTGGATCTGCAGACGGTTGGCGACGTCCGCCAAGCTGCACTGGAACAGCGCGTCCGAGCGCTTCCCGGGCTTGGCATCAAGACCGAGACGGCAATTCTGGAGGGGCTCGCCGCCACCGATCGGCCCCAGCGCAGGCGAGCCTCGGTGGCCCGGCTGATTCCGCTCGCCACCCGCGCCCGCGACGAGCTTCTGACCTCTCCGGCGGTCGAACGGTGCGAGATTGCCGGCAGCTTGCGGCGGTTTGGCGAGACCGCGAAGGACATCGATCTGGTGGCCGCGGTCACCAACCGGGTGACCGCCATCGAGGCCTTCGTCGATCAGGACTGGGTCGCAGAAGTGCCATCCCGGGGCGAGGCGGGGGTCACGGCCGTGGCACACGATGGCACCCGGGTCGAGCTGCGGATGGTTCCGGTCGCGAGCTTTGGCAATCTCCTCCAGCACCTGACCGGCTCCAAGGAACACAACGTCGCCATCCGCGAGGATGCGGTGCGGAAGGGGTTGAAGGTCTCGGAGTACGGGATCGAAGACACCGCCACGGGTGAGGTGTTCGCCTCTCCAGACGAGGTGGAGGTGTACAAGCGGCTGGGGATGGAGTGGATTCCGCCGGAGCTGCGCGAGAACCGTGGCGAGCTGAAGGCTGCCCGCGAGGGCACCCTGCCCGACCTGATCGAACTCGACCAGATCCGCGGCGACCTGCATATGCACACCGACTGGACCGACGGCAAAGCGTCGCTCGAGCAGATGGTGAACGCCGCCATCGAACTCGGCCGCTCATACGTCGCGATCACGGATCACTCGCCCGCGGTGGGCTTTGGCATGGGCCTCGATGCCGGGCGCGTGCATGCGCAGATCGAGCGGGTACGGGCACTTGCCGCGGAGCTCGAGCCGGCCTTCACGCTGCTCGTCGGATGCGAGGTGGACATCCTCAAGGACGGGTCGCTGGACTACTCGGACGAGCTGCTCGCCGAGCTCGACGTCGTGGTGGCGAGTGTCCACGCCTCACACCGGCTCTCCCAGGCCGACCAAACCGCGCGGGTGTGCGAGGCGATGCGAAACCCCCACGTCGACATCCTCGGTCATCCCACCGGTCGCCGGATCGGGGTGCGCGACCCCAATCCGCTCGATATGGAGCAGGTGGTCGCAGTTGCCGTGGAGACCGGCACGGTGTTGGAGGTCAGCGGCCAGCCCGAACGGCTCGACCTGTCGGATGTCAACGTGCGACTCGCGCTGCAGGCCGGCGCGCGATTGGTGATCGATACCGACGGCCATTCCACCGCTGCCCAGTCCTACATGCGGTTTGGCGTGATGAACGCCCGGCGGGGCTGGGCAACGGCCGATGCGGTGATCAACACTCGCGAGTGGCCCGAGGCCCGCAAGCTGCTCAAAAGCTGAGCAGCGCGGCGATGCGGTCGTGGAGATCGGCCCGGTAGGAGAAGAGCGGGCTGCCGGAGGCTCTCAGCACGGTCGCGATCGATCCGGTCAGCTCGTTCATCGGGGCCCATCTGGCATCCTCGATCTCGACCCTGTCTCGGGGAGCGATCTGCTCGGATCCTGCTCGTGCAGTGACGACGTGGGAGACCCACGGAATCTCGGTGCCACGGTGGGTAAACACGGAGTCGGCCACAAGCGGATAGCCGGTCAGCTCGATCTCGAGGCCGGTCTCCTCGCGCGCTTCGCGCAGCGTCCCGGCCTCGAAGCTCTCGCCGCGATCGATCCCTCCCGACGGGATCCGCCAGGCACCGGGAGGGAACTGGGGCTTTCGGACGATCACGACCCGCTCGTCCTGCGCCTGGATCACAAACGTGACGTCGTGGGCGCGGCCGCGCGCCGTCGACCGCGCGATGTTGGCGGCGTTCTGGGGGCTGAGCTCTCGGCTTCCATCCCACCTTTCGGGTTGGCCGAAGCGTGCGACCACCGCCGCCAGAAGCAGTTCATCGACATGGGTCATCGCGTCGCTTCGTCGGCGAGATGGGCCAACAACTCAGCGACCTGAACCGGGCCCTGCAACACGCCGTCGGCGGCCGCGATCAGCTCGGGTGGAGCCTCCTTGGACGCAACTGCGATCTTGATCGTGGCCTCGGCGAAAGCGTCGATGTCGCTGCGGTCGTCGCCGGCAAAGAGCAGCTGTGAGATCGCCCGCCGGCCACGCAACGCGCGCACTCCGGATCCCTTGTTCACCGGGATGGGGGGCCGCACCTCCAGCACCATCCGCCCAAAGTTCGCCTCGAGGCCTGCGCGTTCGAGTTTTGGCACGATCTGGGTCTCGAGGTATCGGGTCGCGTGATCGGCTCGCGGAGAGTTGCGGAAGTGGACGGTGAAGGTAATTCCCTTGTCTTCCACCGAGCAGCCGTACTCCAGAAGGACGCCGTCGTTTTCGACCATCACCACGGCGGTGCGCATCGCGTCGAGGTACTTTGCCGCGCGCGGCTCGAGTTCGGCGGCTCCGTGCTTCCACACTTCGAGTCCATGGTTGCCGGCGATGGCAAGTCCTTCGACCGGCACCATCAGGCGAGCTTCGGCGGCCGGCCGGCCGGTCACGCACGCCACCAGCGAGTAAATGGAGGTCAGGCGTTCGAGCAGCTCGAGCGTCGGGGCCGGTACTCGCGCCTGGTCGGGGCGGGATTCGATCGGCGCAAGCGTGCCGTCGATATCGCACACGACCGCTCCGTGCCGAGGGTCGGCGATGAGCGGGGCCACCAGCTGGGCGATGTGCCCGTCCACGGCGCGCGGCTCAGCGAGAGGACGCCAGCACGGCGTCGGCTTTCTGCTTGAGCTCCTCGACCACAGCGGGATCTCTCAGCGTGGTGGTGTCGCCGAGGTCACGCCCTTCGGCGATGTCTTTCAGCAGTCTTCGCATGATCTTGCCTGACCGGGTTTTTGGCAGGTCATCCACGATGATCACCGCCTTTGGCCGGGCGATCTTCCCGATCTTCTCGCCGATCCAGTTACGCAGCTCCGCGGCCAGCTCGTCGCTCGGCTCGTAGCCGCCTCGCAGAACCACGAAACAGAGTGGCGTCTGACCGGTGAGCGCATCGGGGGCCGCGGTCGCGGCCGCCTCTGCGACCGCCGGGTGCTCGACCAGCGCGGATTCGAGTTCGATGGTCGAGAGCCGGTGGCCCGAGACGTTCATCACGTCGTCGACGCGACCCAGCAGCCAGAAGTCGCCGTCGCTGTCCTGACGCGCCCCGTCGCCGGGGAAGTAGGTGCTGGCGCCAAAACGCGAGAAGTAGTTCGAGACGTACCGGTCATCGTCCTCGTACAGCGTTCGGAACATGCCCGGCCACGGCTTTTTGATCACCAGGTAGCCGCCCTGACCAGGTTCCACCGATTCGCCGCTCTCGTCCACGATGTCGACCGCGACCCCCGGGAATGGGCGGGTCGCCGATCCCGGCTTGGCGGTTACCACCCCGGGCAGAGGGGTGATCAGGACGCCGCCGGTTTCGGTCTGCCACCACGTGTCGACGATCGGGCAGCGTCCCGCGCCGATGTGCTCCCAGTACCACACCCACGCCTCCGGATTGATCGGCTCTCCCACTGTGCCGAGCAGTTTGAGCGACGTCAGGTCATGCGCGGCCGGGTGGTCGTGGCCGGCTTTGATGAACGCGCGGATCAGGGTCGGAGCGGTGTAGTACTGCCGAACCTTGTAGCGCTCGATGATCTCCCAATGCCGATCCGGGCCCGGGAACATCGGGTCGCCCTCGTACAGGATGCTGGTTGTGCCGTTGGTCAACGGTCCGTACACGATGTAGCTGTGTCCGGTCACCCAGCCGATGTCGGCGGCACACCAGTACACGTCGTCGTCGTGGACGTCGAAGATCCACCTGTGGGTGGTGGCCACGTAGGTCAGATAACCACCGCTGGTATGCACCACGGCCTTGGGCTTGGCGGTTGTGCCCGAGGTGTGCAGCGCAAACAGCATGTGCTCGGCCTCGACGATCTCGGGTTCGAGATCGGTCGGCCGGCCGTCGGTGACGTCGTGCCACCACAGGTCGCGGCCGCTGGTCATGGCGACCTCGGTTCCGGTGCGTTTGAGCACCACCATGTGCTCGACGGTGGGCGCCAGCTTGATGGCCTCGTCGGCGATCGCTTTGAGTGCGACCTCGTTCCCCTTGCGCCAGGCAGCGTCCTGGGTGATCAGGAGCTTGGCCCCGGTCGATTCGAGTCGCTCGCCCAACGCCTCGGCCGAAAAGCCGCCGAACACGACAACGTGCGGCGCGCCCAGCCGCGCACAGGCGAGCATCGCGACCGGAAGCTCGGGCACCATGCCCATGTAGATCCCGACGACGTCGCCCTTGCCCACCCCCAGCTCGCGCAAGCCGGCAGCAAACTGGCACACCTCATCCTTCAGCTGCGCGAACGTGATCGCGCGATCGTCCTCGTCGATGGGTTCCGAAACGAAGTGAAACGCGACCTTTGACCCGTTCCCGGCGGCGATGTGCCGGTCGAGACAGTTCGCCGAGACGTTCAGGCGACCGTCGGCAAACCACGTGCAGTGGGGTGGATCCCACTCGAGCGATGCCCGAGGCTCGACCGCCCATTCCAGCGACTGGGTGGCTCGTCGCAACCAGAACCCCTCGAGGTCGGTAGCGGCCTCGTCGTACACCGAGGTATCGGAGATCAGCGCCTGGGCGACGAACTCCGGCGTAGGGGGAAACGCTCGGTGCTCGTCCGAGAGCACGTCAATGTTGACCTCAGGTTGGTCGGGCGTTACATCCGATGGCACGCGCGGCCTCGGGCCTACGGCTCGTAGTCGAACTCGTCCTGATCCTTGCCCATCAGCCGCTTTGCCCCGACGATGGCGCCACCGATGATGGCCGTACCGATCAGGAAGTTGCGGAACTTATGGCTCTTCTTCTTCGGCTCGGCTGTCAGCTTGGTCGCAGCCAGCTTCAGCTCGGCGGCGGCCTTTGCGACCTCGTTCTGGATGTCCTTACGACCGGCTGCGCGGCGCGGACCGTCGGCCTGCACGCGCGAGTAAATCGTGCGGGCGGAGTCGAGTGCGGTCATCGCGTGGGCCCGCAGTTCTTCGTCGTTTGCGACGCGTGTCACCAGTGGGGTGATCGCGTCTGCAACCTTGTCAGTTTTGATCTTCGTTGCCACAGTGGGACCTCCCCGTTGGAAACTCAGTCAGACTACCACGGTGGATTTCCCCAAGGTCGCAGCTTTTCTCGATGAAATTGGCCAACCCGCGTACCGTTCGCGCCAGGTGTACGAGGGCGCCACGCGTGGGTTTGCTCAGTCCTATGACGAGCTGACTCCGCTGTCGCGCGATCTGCGGCAACGCCTCGCGGCCGCGATTCCGCTGCGCGAACTCACCACCGACCAGGTGCAGCACTCCACCGACGGCACGATCAAGCTGCGATTGACGACGGCCGACGGCTTTCCGGTTGAGACGGTGGCGATGCGACATCGCGACCGATCGACGGTGTGTGTGTCGTCGCAGTCGGGGTGTCCGCTCAAGTGCACATTCTGCGCCACCGGCTCGATGGGGCTGGGACGCAACCTCACCACCGGCGAGATCGTCGAGCAGGTGCTTGTGCTCGCCGCGATGCTGCGAGAACAGGGCCGGCGCGTCACGAACGTCGTGATGATGGGCATGGGCGAGCCGTTTTTGAACTACGACGAGGTGCTGGGCGCCTGCCACATGCTGAACGATCCGGCGGGGTTTGGTCTCGGCGCCCGCCAGATAGCGATTTCCACCGCGGGCTGGATCCCGGGGATCGAACGGTTGGCCGCCGAACCGATGCAGATCCGGCTGGCGCTGTCGCTGCACGCACCCAACGATGAACTCCGTGCCGAGCTGATGCCGGTCAACCGCCGCTTCCCGCTGCGAAAGCTGATGGCCGCCTGTCGCGCATATCGCGAGGCCACCGGCCGCCGCATCTTCATCGAGTACCTCCTGCTGGAAGGCGTCAACGATTCTGACGCGCATGCCACCGAGTTGGCGGCGCTGCTCGCCGGCGGCGGCTATCACGTCAACCTGATCTCGTACAACCCGACCCAGGCCGGGTACACCGGTTCGGGCCAGGGGCGGGTGAGCGGGTTTGCCGCGACGCTGGGCAAGCTCGGAGTGTCGGCGACCTACCGCAGCTCCCACGGCCGTGACATCGACGCCGCGTGCGGCCAGCTCGCCGTTGGCGACGTGCGGGGCCTTCGCCGACGCAACCGCGCCGCCGCGGCCGGATCTCGGGGATAATCACCGGATGGCCGGGGGCGAAACCATGGGTGCGTGGGTGATCCGACCGGATCGGTTGGGTGATCCCCAAGACGCGATGCAGCTCGAGCAGATCGAGATCCCCGAGCCCGGCCCGGGCGAAGTACTCGTGCGGGTCATGGCCGCCGGCGTGAATTACAACGGCGTGTGGGCGTCGCTGGGCCTGCCGGTGTCGATCTTTCGCTACACCGGCTACGACTTCCACATCGCCGGCTCGGACGCGTCGGGCATCGTCGAGCGAGTTGGGCCGGGCGTCACCCGCTGGAAGCCGGGGGACGAGGTCGTCATCCACTGCAACCAGAGCTGCGGAGAATGCCCGGAGTGCAACGGCCTCGATCCGATGGCCTGCACGCAGCAGAAGATCTGGGCGTACGAGTCGAACTGGGGCAGCTTCGCCGAGTACTGCAAGGTGCAGGCCCAGCAGCTGCTGCCAAAGCCCGAGCGGCTGACGTGGGAAGAGGCGGCCTCCTACGGGCTCACATATTTCACGGCCTACCGGATGCTGATCGACCGCGGCGAGCTGCGCGCGGGCGACAACGTCCTGGTCTGGGGCGCGGGCGGTGGCCTGGGGACGTTTGCGGTGCAGCTGTGCGCACTGGTGGGCGCCAACGCCATCGCGGTCGTGTCGTCCGACGACAAGATCGAGCTCGTGCGTGAGCTGGGTGCCAAAGCGATCATCGACCGGCGCGACTTTGCACTCGCCGATCCCGACACCGGCGAGCGCAACTTCGATGAGGTCAAGCGGTTTGGCAAGGCGGTACGCGCCGCTGCGGGTGGCGTGGATTGCGACATCGTGTTCGAGCACGTCGGCGCAGCCACGTTCTCGACCAGCGTGTTCGTCTGCAGGCCGTTTGGAAAGATCGTGATTTGCGGCGCCACCTCGGGATTCCAGCTCGACTTCGATGTGCGCTATCTGTGGATGCGCCAGAAGTCGATCATCGGCAGCCACTTCGCCAACGCCTACGAGTGCGAGCGCGCCAACCGGTTGATCGCGGAGGGCAAGATCGAGCCGGTGCTGTCGAAGGTGTTCCCGTTCTCGGAATGCCCGATTCCCCACCAGATGATGAAACAGAACCAGCACGTCGGCAAAATGGTGGTGCTGGTTGGCGCCGAGCGTGAGGGCGAGGGCCGCACCGCGTGAGTGCTGCGGGTGATCCGGAGGGGCGGCGGTTCGTCGCGCCTGAGGACGCCCAACTCGACTACGCCCGCGATCTCGGAGATCCCGGCGAGTTTCCCTACACCCGCGGCATTCATCGAGATATGTACGCGGGCCGGCCGTGGTCGATCCGGCAGTACGCCGGCTTCGGTACGCCCGAGGAGACCAACCGCCGGTTTCGATTCCTGATCGACCAGGGCCAGGCGGCGCTGTCGGTGGCCTTCGACCTCCCGACCCAGATGGGGCTCGACTCCGACGATCCCCGTGCGCTGGGTGAGGTGGGACGGGTGGGCGTCGCCATCGACACGGTCGACGACGTGGTCGCGGTGTTCGACGGTATTCCGCTCGACCAGGTCTCCACCTCGATGACCATCAACGCTCCGGCGCCGGTGCTCGTCGCGATGTACCACGTCGCCTGCGAGATTCAGGGTCGCGACGGTTCCCAGATCCGCGGAACCGCCCAGAACGACGTGCTCAAGGAGTATGTGAGCCGCGGTACCTACATCTACCCGCCGTCGCCGTCGCTGCGGCTCGCCGCCGACCTGATCGCGTGGTGTGCCACCGACGCTCCCCGGTTCAACGCGATCTCGTTGTCGGGGTATCACATGCGCGAGGCGGGATGCACCGCGGCCCAGGAGATGGGTTTCGCCGTCGCCAATGCGATCGCCTACGTGCAGGCCGTCGTGGATCGGGGGATCGCCGTCGATGACTTCGCACCGCGGCTCTCGTGGATCTTCAACACCCACATGAACTTCTTCGAGGAGATCGCCAAGTACCGGGCGCTGCGCCGGGTGTGGGCACACGTGATGCGCGATCGGTTCGGGGCGACCGACCCGCGCTCGTGGCAGCTGCGCACCCACACCCAGACCGCCGGGTCCACGCTCACGTTGCAGCAGCCCGAGAACAACATCGTGCGCGCAGCCGTGCAGGCTCTCGCCGCCGCCCTGGGCGGGGTCCAGTCGATGGCGCTCTCGTGTTTTGACGAGGCGATCGCCATCCCGACCCAGCACGCCCAGACGCTGGCGGTGCGCACTCAGCAGATGCTCCAAAACGAGTTTGGGATCACCGACGTCGCCGACCCGCTCGGCGGCTCGTGGTTCGTGGAGCAGCTCACATCGCAACTCGAGGCCGAGGCGCTGCGGTTGATCGACGCCGTCGACCAGATGGGCGGTGCGGTGGCTGCGGTCGAGACCGGCTTCTATCAACAGACGATTGCCGACGAGGCCTATGCCAAGGAACTGCGGATCGCCTCCGGTGAGGACGTCGTGGTCGGCGTAAACGCGTTCCTCGAGGACGAGCCGGATCGCACTCCCGAACACTTCGATGTACCCGCCGGGTTGGCGGAAGACCAGGTCGCGCGGCTTCACCGGGTGCGGTCGCAGCGCGATCAGCCGGCGGTCTCCGCGGCGCTCCAGGCCCTGGAATCGGCGGCCTCCTCCGAGGCCAATCTGATGCCTGCGATCGTCGCCGCAGTGAGGGCCCGCGCCACCCTGGGCGAGGTCTCCAGCGCACTGCGCTCCGTCTTCGGTGAGTACCGGCCGGCCTCGGCCGTGCAGATCTAACGGGTGTTCTCTGACGCCGGGGGCGGGTGGGTGCTGTATCATCCTGCGCCGGTGAGGGCCGTCTCAGAATTCCCAGCTCAGCTCGACCGCGCTGTGCGTCAACTCCAAGCTGGAGGCATGGTCGTCGTCTGCGACGACCCCGACCGTGAGAACGAGGGCGACCTGTGCATGGCCGCCGAGTTCGTCACGGCCGAGAAGATTGCGTTCATGGCGTGCGAGGCGCGTGGCCTGATCTGCCTGTCACTGCCCTCACATCGCTGCGACGAGCTCCAGCTGCCGTTGATGGTGCCCCAGAACAACGGCAATGAAGCCACCGGCTTCACCGTGTCGATCGAGGCGTCCACCGGCGTTACCACGGGGATTTCGGCTGCCGACCGAGCGCGCACCATTCAGGTCGCGATCGATCCGGCGTCCGGTCCGGCGGATTTGCTTCGTCCCGGCCACGTGTTCCCGTTGCGGGCTCGACCGCGGGGGGTGCTCGAGCGCCGTGGTCAGACCGAGGCTGCGGTGGATCTCACCCGGCTTGCGGGATTGACGCCTGGCGGCATCCTGTGCGAACTCATGAACGAGGACGGAACGATGGCGCGCGGCCCGCAGTTGGCCGCTTTCTGCCGGCGGCATGCGTTGCCGCTGATTACGGTCGACGAGATCGCGACGTATCTGCGCGAACTCGAGCCCGCAATCGTCCCCGCCTGAGTGAATAACGGTGCCAGGCACCGTTATTCACGGTCTAGGCCGCTGGTGGTGGCTCGCGGTTGGTGATCAGCTCTTTGGCTGCGTTCACGTCGTCGGAGCGGTTGACGCCAAGACACGCCGTGACAGCACCGTTCGCGTCGGTGTAGTAGGCCACGAAGTCGTCCTCAGCCATCGAGCCACGGATCTCGACCTCGCCCGTGCCGGGGCCGACGTACTCGAACCACGTCCAGTCGCCGATGTCCGAGAAGAAGTACGGGACGACGTTGTACGGGCCGGATTCCTTACCCGCCCAGCTACGGCCGACATACGCGCCCTGATTGAGCGCCACATCCCAATGCTCGATCCGGATCCGCCGGCCGTGAACGACGCTCTGGTACTCGGCGATGTCGCCCACCGCCCAGATGTCGTTGCCGGCCGACAGCTGCTCGTCCACCAGCACGCCTGACCCGGTCTCGAGTCCGGCGGCCTTGGCGATCTCGATGTTGGGGTTGACGCCGATGCCGGCAAGCACCAGGTTGTATGCGCGCTCGGGCAACTCCTTGGTGCCCGTCAGCACGTTGACTCCATGACTCTCGAGCTGGTCCTGGAAGTAGCGGCCGACCTCGGGGCCAAACAGGTGCTCCCAAACGACGCTCTCGGGCACCGCCATGGTCACATCGAGGCCCTTCATGCGCGCGCTCGCCGCCGCTTCGACGCCGATGAACCCGCCGCCGATCACGCCCAGGTGGCCCGTGCCCTCCTCCAACACCGATGCGACTCGCTGGGAGTCTTCGATGGTGCGGATCGAGCTTGTCCCGGGAATCGTCCGCGGGGTTGCACCGGTCGCCAACGCGAGCCGTTCGTACTCGACCGTCCGTCCACCCTCGAGCGTGACCGTGTGGGCGCTGGGGTCGATCGAGGCCGCGGTGGTCGACATCTGCACGTCGATGTCGTTCTCACGCCACCAGGCCGGAGGATGCATGTCGCCGTCGGTTGCGGGTTTCTCCCCCCGCAGAAAGTCTTTGGTGAGCGGCGGCCGGTGATACGGATGGTGTGGCTCAGAGGCGATGATGACGATCGAGCCGTCGCCGCCCTGCTCGCGATACTCCTGGGCGATCATGCCGCCCGCCAGGCCACCGCCGACGATCACGTTCTGATAGCTCACCGATTCCTCCTCGCGGATCAGGTTCGGGCTTCCCACCTGAACGTCCGCATTGCGACGGCGGCCAGGACGAGAGTCATCACCAACAGTACCCCGATCTCGGGAAGTACATGCTCCAGGCCCTGGCCGCGGACGATCGTGTCACGCAGGCCGTTGATCAGGTAGTAGAGCGGCAGCAGCTTGGCGAACTGCTGCACGGCGAATGGCATCGCTGCCACCGGGAAGAACGTGCCCGACAGAAACATCATCGGGTTGGTGATCACGTTGGAGACGGCATCGCCGGTTTCCGCGGTCGCAACCACCGACCCGATGGCGAACCCGAGGGCCAGGAAGCAGAGACAGCCGGCGATCGCCACCGGAATTGCCGCCCAGGCGGTGGTTGAGATATCGATGCCGAACGCCAGGCGCCCGAACACGATCAGCACGCACACCTGAATCACCGCAACCGCAAGTCCGGCAGTGACCCGCGCGGCGAAGAACTCCGCCAGCGGAATCGGGGTCAGCTTGATCCGGCGAAGCACGCCGTTCTCGCGCCACTTGACCATCACCGTTGCCAGGCTGATCACCGCCGAGATCATGATCGAGAGGCCGATGATCCCGGGCAGCAGGAAGTCGATGTAGCTGAGCGACGATGAGTCCACCGACTGGCTCTGCAGCGTCACCGCCGGCGGACGGCCGGTCGCTGCGATCGCAACCCGGTTGGTGACGCCCGAGACGATGCCTCGAATGATCCCCGCCTGATCGGCCGACGTGTTCGAGGTGTAGAGCCGCGCCGATACCGTCCCGTTCGGCCCAGGAGTCAGGATCAGCGCCGCATCACGGTCACCGTTGGTGACCTGTTTGCGGGCGGTGGCCGCGTCGGGCGCTGTCTTCACCGTGACGCCCTTGAGGCTGTCGAGCGTGGCCACGACCTCGGTCGCCGAGTCGGAGCGGGTGGTGTTCACGACGGCGATAGTTCCGGCGTTGAGCGACTGGCCGAACAGCAGGCCGAGCAGCGTCATCAAAATGATCGGGAACAGCAGCGACCAAAACAGCGTGATCCGGCGCCGGAAGATCATCCGTAGCATCGCGACCGTCGTGGTCAGATAGCGGGAGAAGCTCACTCGCGATACTCCCGCCCGGTGAGCTTCATGAAGACATCTTCGAGGTCGGCGCCCTTGACGGTCAGCCCCTCGATCGTGTCTCCGCGAAGCTTGGCGTCCTCGAGCACCTGCAAGACGGTCGCCTGCGTGTCCTTGGTGTAGATCGTCTGTTCGCCCGCCTCGTCGCTGTACGACACCCGCGCATCGGCGTTGAGCGAGGCCACCAGGCCGGCCGGCGTGTCGAGCGCCACGATCTGCGACTTGTCCATGATCGCAACCCTGTCGCACAGCTCCTCGGCCTCTTCCAGGTAGTGCGTCGTGAGGATCACCGTGCGGCCGTCGTCTGCCGAGATCGACCGGATCACGTCCCACAGGTTTCGCCGCGCCTGGGGGTCGAGGCCGGTCGTGGGCTCGTCGAGGAACACGACCTCGGGCTCGTGTACCAATGCCAGGGCAATCGCAAGCCGCTGCTTCTGGCCGCCCGAAAGTGTCACCACCTCGCCCGCTGCCTTGCTCTCGAGCCCCACCCGGGCCAGCGCTTGATCCGCCAGCTCGGCGGGATTCGGAAGCTCATAGAAGTTTGCAAAGAGGGTCAGCAGCTCCCTCGCGCTGAGCGCCTCAAACAGGTTCGTGGTCTGGAGCTGTACCCCGATGCGGGCCTGGATCGAGCGCGGATCCGGCCACACCGGCTGCTCGAGCACGAACACCTCGCCGGCGTCTGGCTTGCGCAGGCCCTCGATCATCTCCAGAGTGGTGGTCTTGCCGGCGCCGTTTGGCCCGAGGATGCCAAACGTCTCGCCGACGTCGATCGAGAACGAGACTCCGTCGACGGCCGTGTAGTCGCCGTAGCGCTTGGTCAACCCACTGACAGAAATGGCAGTCGCCACGGCTCGAACCGTAGCGATGCTGCCGCGCTCAGGCCGCGGGTTCGACGGGTCGCTTCGGTACGAGCACCTTGCGCCGGAACTCGCACACCACCTCGCCGCGTTGGTTTGTGCCGATCGTCTCCACAGCGACGATTCCGCGATCGGGCTTCGAACGCGATTCCACCTTGTCCAGAACGGTCGTCTGGGCGTAGATCGTGTCGCCGTGGAACGTGGGCTTGGCGTGCTTGAGCGACTCGATCTCGAGGTTGGCGATCGCCTTCCCCGAAACGTCGGGCACACTCATCCCGAGCACCAGCGAGTAGACCAGGTTGCCCACCACCACGTTCTTGCCGAACTGGGTTTCGGTTTCGGCGTAGTGGGCATCGGTGTGCAGCGGATGGTGGTTCATCGTGATCATGCAGAACAGGTGGTCGTCGGCCTCGGTGATCGTCTTGCCCGGCCAGTGCTTGTACACATCGCCGATCTCGAAATCCTCGAAGTAGCGACCGAAGCGGGTCTCGCGGGCGTCGAATGTCCGGCTCACAGGGGATTCCTCGCAAGCAGCCCACGGGCGATGATCAGCTTTTGGATCTCGGACGTGCCCTCACCGATCAGGAGCATCGGTGCGTCGCGATACAGCCGCTCGATCTCATACTCCTTGGAGTAGCCGTAGCCGCCATGGATGCGGAACGCGTCCTCGACAACCTCGTGGCAGATCTCGGATGCGTACAACTTGGCCATCCCGGCCTCGACGTCGGAGCGCTCGCCGTCGTCCTTCTTACGCGCCGCCGACAGCATCAGCAGGCGGGCGGCCTCGATCTTGGTGGCCATCTCGGCGAGCTTGAACTGGATGCCCTGGTGCTTTGCGATCTCGCGGCCGAAGGCATGGCGCTCCTGGGCGTATCGGATGGCGATCTCAAACGCCCTCTGGGCGACTCCAACCCCGCGGGCGGCGACGTTCACGCGTCCCACCTCGACTCCCGACATCATCTGCGCAAAGCCCGCTCCTTCGGTGCCTCCAAGCAGGTTGGCTACGGGCACATGGTGGTCGGAGAAGACCAGCTCGGTGGTCTCGACTCCCTTGTATCCGAGCTTCTCCAGCTGCGGGGGAATGGTCAGACCGCCTTGCTGAGCCTGGCCTGGCGTCTTTTCGATCAGCAGGCAGCTCATCCCGCGGTGGGCGGGGGTGATCTCGGTATCCGTCTTGACCAGGGTGGCGACCACACCGGAGCGAAGGCCGTTGGTGACCCACATCTTCTGGCCGTTGACGACGTAGTCGTCTCCGTCGCGCACCGCGCTCGAGCGAATTGCCTGGACATCGGAGCCGCACTCGGGCTCGGTCATCGAAAAGGCGCCGCGGATCTCACCGGTTGCCATTCGCGGCAGGAACCGCTGCTTCTGCTCGTCGGTACCGTCGCGCATCAGCATGTTGACGACGATGAAGTGGGTGTTGATGATCCCTGAGACGCTCATCCAGCCCCGCGACAGCTCGCACACCGCGAGGGCATAGGTCGTCAGGTCAAGGCCCAGGCCGCCGTACTCCTCGGGCACCGTGAACCCAAAGATGCCGAGCTCACGCAGGCCGTCGACGATCTCGTCGGGGAACGTGTCGGTGCGTTCGTACTCCGACGCCACCGGAATGATCTGCTCGTCGGTGAACTGGCGCACCAGCTCGACGATCTCGCGCTGCTCCTCGCTCAGCTGATCCACGGCCAGGCTCATGAAACCGCCTCCGAAAGCGTCATCCCGGCCGCCTCGCCCCGGGTCACGACCTCGGCCGCGATCTTGCGCGACGCCTCGTCGATCATCTGGCCCTCGTGCATGACCGCTCCCTTGCGCTCCACCTGGGTCGCGTGGTGATAGGCATCCAGCAGCCGGCGGGCGGCGTTGAACTGCCCCTGGGTCGGCATGAACACCTCGTTGGCGATTGCCACCTGGCCGGGATGAAGCACCCATTTGCCGTCGAATCCGACCGACCGGGCACGATTGCAGAGCGTCCGGTAGGTGTCCGTATCCTTGATGTCGGTGAACGGCCCATCGATCGCCTGCAGCCCGTGGGCGCGGGCACTGGTCACGATCGCCGAGATCACGAAGTGCCACTGGTCTCCGGGATAGGTCGGGTCGATGCTGCCGATCGTGAGCTGGGCCACGCCGATATTGGCGGCATAGTCTCCGGGCCCGAAGATCAGCGTCTCGATGCGGTCGGTGGCGGTCGCGATCTCGTTCAGGTTGACCGCTCCCCGCGCCGACTCGATCTGGGCCTCGATCCCGATCTTGTGGTCAAGGTCGCACTCGAACTCGAGCTGGGAGAGCAGGTGGTCGATGAAGTGCAGCGTCGCGGCGTCTTCGACCTTCGGCACCATGATGCAGTCGAGGTTCTTCCCGGCGCCGGTGACGACCTCGATCACGTCGCGGAGGCACCACTGGGTCGCAACCCCGTTGATCCGCACCACGCGGGTCTTCCCGGAATAGTCGTGCGTGTTCAGCGCATCGACGATATGGCCCCGCGCCGCTTCCTTCTCGAGCGGGGAAACTGCGTCCTCGAGATCGAGGAACACTTGATCGGCCGGTAGCTCGGCCGCCTTCGCAAGCATCTTTTCGGATGAGCCTGGAACCGCCAGGCAGCTTCGTCGCAACCGCACCCCGGACTCCCTTCAGTAACGAGAATCCAGTGTATCCGGGGTCACGTTCGCCCAGTCGCAGGCCCTACAGAATGCCGATCCGGCTGAGTGGCCAGTATCGAACCCGGGCGATGCCGATCATGTCGCCGCGCGGCTCCAGCCCCCACACCCGCGAGTCGTCGGAGATCCCACGGTTATCGCCGAGCATCAGGTAGTAGCCCTTGGGGATCGTCATCTTCGGGAGGGGAGCGCCGACCACCTCCTGGTGGTTCATGACCCAGGGCTCCTTCAACTCGAATGCCGGCTGTCCAGCGCGTTTGACCCACAGGTGCCCGTTCTTCGGCCAGATGGTGTCGCCGGGCAGGCCGATCACGCGTTTGATGAACGTCGTGGAAGCTGCGCCGACGCGCTTGCTCCGGTCGGTGGTCGTGCAGGCGCCCTGGTCGTCGTTGAGCCCCGCCCGGCAGTGCGGCGGGTGGAAGACCACGATCTGGTAGCGGTGGGGATTTCCGAAGTCGAGGCTGATCCGGTCGGCGATCACGTAGTCGCCGACCATGAGGGTCGGCTCCATGCTGCCGGTCGGCACGGTGTAGGGCTTCATCACGTATGCCCGGGCGACCCACACGATTGCGCCCGCCAGAATCAGCGTGACGGCAATGTCGGCGACCGAGCGCCACGCGGGGGGGAGGCGTGAAAAAAGGCGCATTCGACAGAGGTTATCGGCGGGGCCGAAGATCCGCGGAGCCCGTGTTAAACATTTGTGTGAGCCCTGGCGCTTCGATTCGAGTTGCGCAACACTGATGCCGATGCGTGGGGGGATGTGGCGAAGGCCGATAGCTGTGTTGGCCGCTGGAGCGACGCTTGCCGGGTTCGGTGCGGCGTCACCGGCGGGCGCCGCGACCCTGTTCACGTTGACCGGCCACGGCTGGGGCCATGGAATCGGGCTGTCGCAGTACGGCGCTCTCGGATACGCCCAGCACGGCTGGTCGTATCCACGGATTCTGACCCACTACTTCACCGGCACCCATATCGCGCCGGCCACCAAGCCATTCACCGAGCGGGTGCTGCTGCTGGATGGTGTCGCCCACGTCGACCTGACGTTTGCTTCGCCGGTCAACGTCGGTGCCAAGGGGACACCCGTTGAGGCGGTGCCGTCCGGCCGCTACCGCGTCCAGCTCGGCACCACTCCCGGTCGGCTCCAGCTGGTCAATCGCGCCAGCGGAAAGCTCGTGCTCAAGGGGCTCGTACCTCCGCTGGCCGCGACGCCGCTGGCCACGTCGATCCAGCTGAACCAACCCGCTGGTATCTGGGACGCCAATCACCATTGGCGCGGCTCGCTGCACGTCCACAAGTCCGGTAACCGCCTGATGCTCGTGGATTGGGTTCCGATCGAGAAGTACGTGGCCGCAGTCGTGCCCAACGAGGTGTCCGCATCGTGGCCGCAGCCGGCCGTCCGCACCCAGGCGGTGGCGGTGCGGTCGTACGCATACACCACCCGTGACGCCGGCCGGGTCTACGACGCCACCCTGTCTGATCAGACATACGGGCCGATCGAGCGTGAGGCGGCGGCCGGCACGGCGGCGGCGGTTGCGACGAAGCCCAACGTCGTGTGGTTCGGGACGACCATCGCAACCACGTTCTACTCGTCCAGCTCGGGCGGCCGCACCTCATCCGAGCACGCATCGTGGGGAACCGCCGGACCGGGTCCGGGCTATCTCAAACCCGTGGCTGACCCCTACGACGCCGCCGGCGGGGCGAACCCAAACCACACCTGGGCGCCGAAGCGCTACACCGGCAAGACGCTGGCCCGGGCGTTTGGGTACTCCAGTCCGGTGCGCTCGGTCGATCAGACCTGGGATCCGGCCTCGCTGCGCGAACACACGCTCGTGCTCCACACCGCGGCGGCCAACCGTAGCTGGACGGGAATCGCCGCTTCGGCGCATCTCGGCCTGCGTTCGAACTACTTCCGCATCATCCAGGTCACGCTCAATGCCAACTCCAAGCCGGTCAAATCCGGTGGGACGATCACCGTGACCGGCCGCGTGTGGCCTCGCCCCACCGGCGCGGTCAAGCTGCTTCGGCGAGTTGCCGGGACGTCAGCGTGGTCGGTGGCGGTATCCAAGCTCGCGCTCGGAACCGGGGGTCGGTTCACGTTCACGACCACCGCGGTGAGCTCGCGTTCCTACAAGCTCGGGCTGGCGAGCGGAGCGGTCTCGCCCGTCGTCGCTGTCACCGTCTCCTGAGCCCAGCGCTACGGGCTGACGGCGGTGTAGACGAGTGCCTGCGAGTACGACGATCCGGCCACGTTGGCGGGATCTGACCAGAGCAGCGCCAACCGGTAGTTGAGCGCAACTCGGCGTCCCAGGATCGTGGTGCGATTGCCGTTGGCGATCTGCTGATCGGCGGTCGACATCGTGACCGCGGTCTGACCGGTCACCTGCAAACGGCTCACCGGAATCGTGCCGGTACCACTGGGGGCTTGCACGAAGGTGGGTCCTGCCGCGCGAACCTGGAGGCGCCACGTGCCGTTCGACCACACGGTCGCGAGGTTTTCGCGGCCGGCGGGGTTGACAACTGCCAGCGGGCTGACCTGTCCGAAATCGTACGGAGTGGTGGTTGTGAGCTGAAGCTGGAGGGCGTTTGTGGTCTCGAACCGCACCTGTTGGGTGGCCGAGGCCGTGCCCGCCGCAGCCGCCTCGCCTACGGGGGCCAGAAGAGCGGATGCTATGAGGCAGACGAGAGCGGCTGTGGGGAGGAATCGGGACATCGGCGGGGGAGTAACAACGTCGGCCGATAGCGGACGCTTGCACTCCCCCTAACGAGTGATACTCAGCCTGCCCCTATTGATTCTCGACAAGCTCGTCTGCCGGCACCTCACGCAGTACCCGCGCGGGCGATCCCACCACCACCATGCCGGCGGGCACGTCGCGAAGCACCAGTGCGCCGGCTCCCACAAATGCCTCGGCACCGACCTCGATCCCGGGCAGCAGAATCGCCCCGCCGCCGACCCGGGCACCGTGGCGGATCGTCGGCCCCCTGACGAGCTTGTGCCGTCGCTCGGTGCGGCCCATGAAGTTGTCATTGGTGGTGATCACGCACGGCGCGATGAACACGTTGTCCTCGAGAGTGCAGTACGCGGTGATGTAGGCGTTGGTCTGAATCTTCGTCTGGCGACCGATGGTCGTGTCGTTCTCGATGCACACGCCACGGCCGATCACGACGCCCTCGCCGACCGTGACCCGCTCGCGTACCGTCGCCAGGTCGCCGACCACGCAGTCGTCACCGAACGTCGATCCGGCCGAGAGCACCGCACCCGCCGACACCCGGCATCGCTCGCCCAATCGCAACGGCTCGAGCTCTGTGCGCTTGGCAGTCGACCTGGCCGAGAGCATCGGCTGCTTGCCCAGCACAACGCCGTCGCCGATCGCGCTCCCGGCGCCGATCACCGTCCCGGCGTGGACCGTGACCCCCGCCCCGAAGCTGACGTCATTACCGATCACCGCGTCGGGAGCCAGGGTCAGTCCCGGGGCCTCGGCGGCAACCCACATCAGGCCGTCACCGACTCCAGCACCACGGTCGTGCCGCCGCTTTCGAGGGAGGTCTGCATCGCCTCGAGTACCTCGACCACCGCAAGCCCCTCGTCAACATTCGCGCGAGGTGTCTCGCCGCTGGCGACCGCCTGCAGGAAGTGTGTGCACTCCAGCCGCAGCGGCTCGGCGCGGCTCAGCTCGGGAATCGTGATGTCACCGGTGTGTGTCGAGATCGTGCCGTCGGGGATCATCACGGCGCCCTTGTCGTAGATCGTGATCTTTCGTTCGAGCTCCATGTCGTCGAACACCGCCATCCGGCTCTCGCCGACCACGGTCATCTTGCGCATCTTGTGCGGGTCGAGCCAGGACAGGTGGAGATGGCCGATCTGGCCCGACGCGAACTTGATGTGGGCGAACACGATGTCCTCGACGCCGGGCTGGAGGTATGCGGTACCGCGGGCCGAGACCTCGATCGCCGGACTGTCGATCAGGTGCAGGACGACCGAGATGTCATGGACCCCGAGCGACCACAGCACGTTCTCCTCCGAGCGGATCACTCCCAGGTTGACGCGATTGCCATACACGTAGCGCACGTCGCCCAGCTCTCCCGAGTCGACCAGCGCGCGCAGCTTCTCGACGCCCGGATGGAAGCGCAGCAGATGACCGACCATCAACACCCGGTCGGAGGCGTGTACGAGTTCTCGCAGCTTTCGCGCTTCACTCGCCCGCCAGGTCATCGGTTTTTCGACCATCACATGCTTGCCCGCGAGGATTGCCGCCTCGGCCATCTCGAAATGGGTCGGTACGGGGGTGGCCAGCACGACGGCGTCAAGGCTGGGATCGCCGAGCAGGTCGTCGTAGCTCGGGGTGAACGTGGTCGTGGGGTGGGCCGGGGCGTAGACCGCCCGGCGATCGTCGTCGGGGTCACACGCGTACCGCAGCTCACACTCGGGAATCGACCCGAAGTTGCGGAGCAGGTTCTTTCCCCACCCTCCGAGTCCGACCATTCCGACCGAGATGCGGTCACTCACAATGTCACCACTTTCTTGTCGGTGCGGGTGGGCACAGCATCGCGAAAGTCGATCACCCGTTGCGCGAGGTCGGCCACCCGGACGTGGTCGACGGCATCGTGGGCGGTCACAATACAGGCGATGTCGGAGGTTCGCAGGAGCTCGTCGGTGAGCTCCTGAGACTCGAGCCCGAGCCGCTCGACGGCTGGGACGTGCGGGTCGTGGTAGACGATGTGGGCGCCGCTGTCGCGGAGCAGTTCGATCAGCTTCAACGCGGGGGACTCGCGGACATCGCCGACGTTTCCCTTGTACGACACCCCGAGGATCAGCACCGTCGATCCCGACACCGGTTTCGCGGCGTCGTTCAGCGCTCGGGCGACCCGTTCGGCGCAGTAGTAGGGCATGTGCTGGTTGACCTTGCCCGCCAGCTCGATGAACTCCGTCGGGAAGTCGTATTCACGCGCCTTCCAGCTCAGGTAGAACGGGTCGATTGGCAGGCAGTGGCCGCCCAGGCCGGGGCCGGGTTTGAAGGGCATGAACCCGTACGGCTTGGTCGCGGCCGCGCCCACGATTTCCCACACGTTCAGGCTCATGCGGTCGCACAACATCGCCAGCTCGTTGACCAGCGCGATGTTGACCGAGCGAAAGATGTTTTCGAGCAGTTTGGTCATCTCGGCGGCGTCGCACGAGCTCACCGGGACGAGGGTGTCGATGCAGACCGAATAGAACTCGAGGGCGCGCTCGGTGCACCGCGGCGTGAGCCCCCCAACGATCTTTGGCGTCGTATGGATTGTGTAGTCGGTACGGCCCGGGTCGATTCGCTCGGGCGACATGGCCAGATGGAAGTCCTGGCCGGCGCGCAGACCCGAGGTTTCGAGAATCGGGCGCAACACCTCCCGCGTCGTGCCCGGGTATGTCGTCGACTCGAGGATCACCAGCGTCTCGCGTTGGAGGTGGGTGGCGATCTCGGTGGTCGCCTCGGTGATGATGCTCAGATCGGGTTCGCGGTTGGTGGAGAGCGGCGTCGGCAGACAGATCACGATGGCGGCCGCGTCCGCGCATGGCGCGTAGCTCGTACTCGCGCGGAGCTTGCCGGTGGTGACCAGTCGTTGCAGCTGATCGCCGTCGACGTCCTCGATGTATGACCGGCCGGCGGTGATTTCGGCGATCTTGGCGGGGTCCGAGTCGATACAGATCACCGATCTGTCCGCCTCGGCGAATGCGACGGCGAGCGGAAGCCCCACGTATCCCGCGCCGATGATCGCGATCAGTTTCGTCATGCGCAGATGCTAACCACGGCGCTCACTGGAGGCCTGCGATCACCGCGGCGATCTGCGCGGCCGCATCGCCGGTTCCGTACAGCGGCGGATGCGTCTGGGGTGGATCCAGGTCTCGCAGTGCGGCGGCAACCGCCATGGCATCGAGGCCGGTCAGCCGATTCCAGCCGAGGTGAATTGTCTCGACCCATTCGCTCGTGTCTCGAAGTGTCAAGCATGGCACGCGGTGCATATACGCCTCTTTCTGGACAC
Source organism: uncultured Actinomycetes bacterium (assembly GCA_963708725.1). GTDB lineage: Bacteria > Actinomycetota > Thermoleophilia > Gaiellales > JAICJC01 > CAVPTL01. The sequence goes on from CAVPTL010000008.1 coordinate 491,191, forward strand.
CGCCCGAGTCGGTCAGGCACACCGATGCCGACGCGAGCAGCGCGGTGAAATCCAGGTACCCGAGCGGCGGCGCCAGCGTGCCCGCCGCGGCAGCCCGTTCGAGCAGCCCGGTCCGCTCCAGCGCAGCTCGGGTGCGTGGGTGCAGAGGCATCACGAAGGGGCGGTCAATCGCCTCGAGCACGTCGACCAGCGCCGGCATCGCGGCGTCGGTCGTGTTCGACTGACGGTGGACGGTGACCAGCGCGTGCCCGCGTTCGGGAATTCCGAGGTCGGCGTGGACGTGTGAGCGGCGCAGGGCGATCGGCCCGAACGTGAGTGCCGCGTCGACCATCACATCCCCGACGAGATGCACTCCGGTGGTGATGCCTTCGGCGGCAAGGTTCTGGACGGCGGTTTGGCTGGGACAGAAGCGGAGGTCTGAGACGGTGTCGGCGATCACGCGGTTGATCTCCTCGGGCATGTCCCGATCGAACGAGCGCAGGCCTGATTCGACGTGGCCCAGCGGGTAGCGGGCCTTGGTGGCGACCAACGTGCCGGCCAGCGTCGAGTTGGTGTCGCCGTACACCAGCACGAGGTCGGGTTGCTCGGCGGCGAGCACGGGGTCGAGTCCCACCAGCATGCTTGCGGTCTGGTCGGTGTGGCTCCCTGAGCCGGTGGTGATCTCATGATCGGGCGGCCGCAGGCCGAGTTCGTCGAAGAACACCTGGGAGAGCTCGCGGTCGTAGTGCTGGCCGGTGTGGACGAGCACGTGCTGGCATACGCCGTCGAGTGCGGCCTGAAGCGGCGCGGCCTTGATGAACTGCGGTCGGTTGCCGACCACCGAGACGACCTTGAACGACGGCATGCGGCAGAGCCTAGATCTTCACTGGCCGAGCCGGGCCGAGATCTGCTCGAGCTGGCCGCTGGCCAGGAGCAGCCCGGTGACCACCAACAGTGCGCCGGCGACGCGGCTGATGGCGCCGAGGTGGGGTCGGATCGGAGTCGCGACCTCGAGGAAGGTCGTGAAGAAGAGGCCGGCGGCAATCAGCGGCAGCGCCAGCCCCAGTGAGTATGCGGCGAGCAGCAGGGCGCCGTCGGTCGCACGACCCTGCGCGGCGGCGATGGCGAGGATACTGGCCAGGGTTGGCCCGATGCAGGGCGACCAACCCACGGCAAAGGCGGCCCCCACCACGGCCGCGCCGGCGGCGGTACGGGGACGCGAGCCCATTGGCAGGCGCCACTCGCGCTGCAGCAGCAGCGGACCGCCGACGATCATCAGGACGCCCATGGCGATCACCAGGATGCCTCCGGCCAACTCGAGCGCGCGGCGGTGGTTGACGAACTGGGCACCCACCAGCCCGACGCCGGCGCCGGCGAGGGTGAACACGGCAGCGAAGCCGGCGGTGAATGCGATCGTGGCCGTGATCGCGCCGCGGCGGTCAACCGTGGTGCCGGTGGCCTGCGTGCCGCCGAGAAACGACAGGTAGCCGGGGATCAGCGGCAACACGCACGGTGACGCGAATGCGACCACTCCGGCGGCGAACGCGACCGCCAGCCCAGTGGCCGAGACGTTCACTCGGCCAGCACCTTGTCGATCGCGGCGTGGTATTCGCTGATCATGTGCGGCCCGGGAACCAGCAGCACCAGCCGTCCGTGCTTGTCGATGATCACCATGCTCGGTTTGCCCGCGACTTGAAAACGGTCGGGAAGGGAGTCGTGGGGATCCCAGATGATCGGGAAGTCCCACCCATGCTTCGTTGCGAACGCGGTCGCGTCCGACTTCGAGGTGTCGTCGAGGTCGACCGCAAGAAATCGCACCCTTCCCCTGTAGCCCGCGGCAAGTGCGCCCAGACCGCTGGCCTCCTGCTTACAAGGCGCACACCAGGTCGAGAAGAAGTCGATGACGGCCGGTTTGCCGGCCAGCGACGCGTTCGAAAGGGTCGTTCCGGTGACGGTCGTGCCCGAGAACGCAGGCGCGGGGCCGCGCAGCTTCACCGGCTTGAGTTCTTGCGTCAGCATCGGTGCGTTCAGGCTCGAGGGGTTGTGGGTGCGACCCCAGGCCACGATCATGCCGACGATCACGATACCGAGTAGGCCCCAGGCAAGCAGGATGCTGCGGCGCATGCGCATGCCCAGATGGTACGCCCCGCCGATGGGCGGCTACGTCAGCGGCGGCACCGCGTCCAATCGTCGGGCAATCGCCGCGACCAGCTTGGCGGTGGCTTCGAGGTCGTTCAGGTCGACGATCTCGTTGGGTGAGTGCATATACCGATTGGGTACGCTGATCACTGCGCTCGGCACACCCGCGCGGGTCAGCGACACGGCGTCGGCATCGGTGTGGGTGGCACCGCTGGATGCCTCGAGCTGGTAGGGAATGCCCTCGGCCTCGGCGGCCTCGATCGCGAGCTCGGTCAGCGTGGCGTGAACTCCCGAACCGCGGCTGATCGCAGGCCCGCCGCCGAGAGTCACGTCGCCCACCCGGGTCTTTTCGATTCCCGGGTAGTCCGAGGCGTGCGTCACGTCCACCACGATCGCCGCCGCGGGCGCGATCCCGTAGCCGGCGGTGAAGGCGCCGCCGAAGCTCGTCTCCTCCTGCACCGAGGCGACTCCCACCAGGGAGGCCGTCCCCGGTGACTCCGCATACAGCCGGACAGACTCGGCGGCGACGAACGCTCCGGCGCGGTTGTCCACTGCCCGACTGACCAGCCGGTCGCCCAGAATCGGAACCGCAGGCTGCTCGATGACGGCGAGGTCACCGACGCGCACGATCTCGCGAGCAGCGTCGCCGTCGGCCGCGCCGATGTCGATCCACATGGTGTCGATCTTGTCGCCGCGCTGCTTATCCCAGTCGTTGAGCAGGTGCGGAGGCTTCTTACCGATCGCGCCGATGACGGGCCCCGACTTGGTCAGCACCCGGATCCGCTGGCCCAGAAGCACGGTGGCGGTCCATCCGCCGACGCCGGCAAACCACAGGTACCCCTCGTCGTCGATGTGAACGATCACAAGGCCAATCTCGTCGATGTGCCCAAACACACCGATCACCGGAGTTCCACCTGGGTTGGCTGCGGCCGTGGTCGAGCCCAGCGAGTCGGTCTTGACCTCGGCGAACTGCTCGGCGTATCGGCGCCACACACGAGTTGCGGCTCGCTCGTCGCCGCTTGGTCCGGCGGCATCGAGCAGATCGGTAAAGAAGGTCTGTGATTCGGTGCGCATGAGCCCGGAGGCTAGCGGACGCGCGAGGGTCAGCGTGCGACTCCGGAAACCGTTGGTACACTGGTCAGCCGCGGGCCGTTAGCTCAGCTGGTAGAGCAGGGGACTCTTAATCCCAAGGTCGTAGGTTCGATCCCTACACGGCCCATTAGGTACAGTCGGCAGATGCACAGGGTGGCCGCGCTCATCTCGCTGGTTGCGCTCCTGGGCGCCCTTGTCGCCGGGCTGCTCTCTCTCAACGACGGTGGACTCGCGCGGCTTGTGGTCGTTGCCGTGGCGGTGGTCGCCGCCGAGATCGGCCTCTGGTATGCGATCTCGAACGCGGGGATGTTACGGCTGGTTGGGGTGCTGGTCGCCGCATCGGCGTTGATCGCCCTGGTGCTGGTTGTCGTGACCGCACCGAGTAACGGACTGGAGTTGGAGCTGGCGCTCGTGCTGCTGGTGGTCTCGGCGATCGCCGCGCGATACGCGCTGCGTGCACCGGCCACGACCGCGACCAGCGTCGGCCCCACGGTGGCGGCGGCGAGCCATCCCGTGTTGATCATGAACCGGTGGTCAGGTGGCGGCAAGGTCGAGAAGTTCGGGCTGGTCGACGAGTGCCGCCGACGGGGCATCGAGCCGGTCGTGCTCGAGCGCGGCGACGACTTGCTTCAGCTTGCCGCCGACGCGGTCGACCGCGGCGCCGACGTGATCGGGATGGCCGGCGGGGACGGCTCGCAGGCCCTCGTGGCGTCGGTCGCAGCCGAACGCGGGGTACCGCATGTGTGCATTCCGGCGGGCACCCGCAACCACTTCGCGCTCGACCTCGGTCTCGATCGCGAGGACGTGGTCGGCGCGCTTGACGCGTTTGGTGAGGCTGTCGAGCGCCGCATCGACCTCGCGACGGTCAACGGGCGGGTGTTCGTGAACAACGCATCCATGGGCGTGTACGCCAAGATCGTCCAGTCGCCCGAGTACCGCGACGCCAAGGCGAAGACCGCGTCGGCGATGCTTCCGGACATGCTCGGTCGCGACGCCGAGCCGTTCGATCTGCGATTTGCGGGCCCGGATGGCGAGCAGCTCACCACCGCTCACATGATCCTGGTCTCGAACGATCCCTACCAGCTCGACCATATCGACGGCCGCGGCACCCGCCCGCGAATCGACGCGGGCACGTTGGGGATCGTGGCCGCGCGGATCCAGAATGCCCGGGAGGCGGTGGAGTTTGCGACACTCGAATCGGCCGGACAGATCCGCCGATTCCACGGTTGGCTGGAGTGGGAATCGTCCCAATTCCGGATCGACTCGGCCGCGCCTGTCGAGATCGGGATCGACGGTGAGGCTACGTCGCTCGAGCCCCCGCTGGTGTTCGAATCACGCCCCGGTGCGCTGCTGGTGCGGCTCCCACGGCACGCGCGGGGGGTCTCGCCGGCGGCACTCGCCCGTCCCGGCCCTCAGGCGGTTGTCGGCGATCTGCTCAGGGCTGCCGCCGGTCGAGCACCGCAAACGCCACCAGGCTGACGCCCGCGCCGAGCGCCGCGCCGGCCACGACGTCGCTCAGCCAGTGGGCCTGCAGATGGGTGCGACTCCACACCATCCCGGCCGCACCGGTGGCGGCCGTGGTCCACAGCCACGCCGACGGGGCATCGCCATCGGCAACCAGCAGAACGACCGCGACCGCCGTCGCCCCGGCGTAGGCGGCATGGCCCGATGGAAAGGAGGTGCCGAACGGATCGACTCTGGCCCGCGCGGGCCGCTCACGGCTCACCACCAGCTTGATCGCGTTTACCGCGAGCGGGGTAACGGCCTCGGACACTGCGAATGCCCGTAGCCCACGCCACCGGCGGCGCCGCGCAAGTTGCCCGCCGATCGCCGCCAGCGTCGCTGCCCGAACGATCCCTCTGCCGGAGCGGTCAAACGCCAGCGCGGCGTGGTCGAGTGTGTCCGAGTCGGTGCCATGAACCACATCCGACCATCGCCCGTCGAGAGCAACGACCGCCGCACGCCAACGTGACGAAGAGCAATCCACCCGGCGAGGGTACCGTGAATAAATGGTGCCAGGCACCATTTATTCACGTGTGGCTATTGGGGCGGGTTTGTCACGGGTTGTGACAGGTACGTGACGCTTCGGCGGCTCCTGGTCGGTGGCCTGCGGTTGTCGTCGATCTCGAGGCACCTTTACCGCCAGCGTGTACACGCGCAGATCTCCCAAACCCCGCTCCTCGTATCCCCTGACGGGCGTGATTGCCCCTCGCTCTCATTAATGCTTGAAACTCATGAAACGCAACCCCCAGCCGGCGGGTTGTGGCCGAGTAGCCCAGCCACGATCGAGCGCACGTTCCAGCGCTCCATTCCGATGTAGGTCGCGCCCGGTGAACCGGGCGGGCCGAGCGTGTCGCCGTAGAGCGTGGCGTACGTTTTGACACCCGCCTCCCGCGCGATCTGGTCCTCGAGCGAGGGGTTGAGCGATGACTCCGTGAAGATCGCGCGCACGTGCTGGGCCTTGATCTTTTCGATCAGATCGGCCACGTTGTGTGCGCTCGGTTCCGCCGCGGTCGAGATCGACGGGATCACCGAACCGACCACGGTCAGGCCATAGTGGGCCGCGAAGTAGGCGAACGCGTCGTGGTTGGTAACGAGCTTGCGATTCCCCGCGGGCAGGCAGGCGATCACGCGTTTGTTCGCGGCGTCCATGGCCTCGAGCCGAGCGACGTAACGGCGGGCGTTGGCGCGATATCGCGCTCGGTGGGCGGGATCGATCCGGCCCAGCTCGGCGCCCAGGTTCCGGGCGGCCCGCTCATACAGGGTCGGATCGTGCCACCAGTGGGGATCGCCGTCGGGCTCCTCGCTGTCACCCCTGCGGATCGGAAGGCCGGCAGACGCATCGAACATCGCCGCGCCGCTGCCGCTGTCTGAGATCAGCTGCGCGGCCCAGGTGTCGATGCCCACGCCCGACGTGACTGCCAGCTTGGCTCCGGCGATCCCGATCGCATCCGACGGAGAGGGCTCGAACTCGTGTGGATCGACGTTCGGTTTGAGTATGCCGACGAGGTTCACCTGATGCCCACCGACGTTTCTGACCAGATCCTGCATCTGAGTCGTGGTTGCCACCACGGTGGGCTTGTGTGGATCGGTGACCGCGAGTTTCGTTGTTCCACACGCGGTTACCGCCAGGCAGCCAAGCGCGGCGAGCACGATCAGGGCTGGAGAGCGGCGGCGCATGGCAGCGATCCTATCAGAATGACATTGGTTTCCATTTCGAGATATTGCAACTCGAGTTCGATGTCAGTATGCTGACGCGATGGATGAAATGGGCAGAAATCGAAAGAATCGCGCAGCGCTTCTCCAGGCCGGTCGCGCCATGGGGCGCGCGTTTACCGTGCGCGAGCTTCATGACGCCGCCCTCAAGGATCAGCCCAAGCTCGGGCTGACGACGGCCTACCGCGCGGTCGAACGCTGGCGCGAGGAGGGGTTTGCCGAGGAAGCCGGACGCCGCGGGGACGAGGCCACCTTCGTCTTCTGCACCGACGTCGCCCATCACCACCACGTCGTGTGCGTTGACTGCGGCGCCACCACCACGCTCGAAGGGTGCGTGATCGAGCCGGTTCGCCGCGCGGTCTCCGCGGCCGGCTTCCAGCTGATCGATGAAGCTCTCGGTGCGCTCCCTGCGCGATGCACGGTCTGCGCCGCCAATGCCCGGTAACGGCGGCGCGATCCTCCGCGTCGCGGATCTCGCGGTCGATCTCGCCGGCAGACGCGTGCTCCAGGACGTGTCGTTCGAGGTGCCGGCCGGTGTGGTCGTGGGCCTGGTCGGGCCCAACGGAGCCGGCAAAACCACCCTCCTGCGCGCGATTGCGGGCACTCGCTCCGCCGCAGCAGGTGTGATCGAAGCTCCCGCCACCATCGGGTACATGCCCCAGCTCGCACCCGCCGTATGGGACTTCCCCCTGGCGGTTGCCGATGTCGCCCTGCAAGGGTCGTATCGGCGCACCGGCTGGTTGCGGTTGCCATCGCGCCGCGAGCGGCGACGGGCGGCGGAGGCGCTCGATTCGGTGGGGATGCAGGGATTCGAGCGACGCCAGATCGGCCAGCTCTCCGGCGGCCAGCGCCAGCGCGTGCTGCTGGCCCGAACGCTTGTGCAGGACGCCGAGCTGGTGCTGCTCGACGAGCCGATGACGGGTGTTGACGTGGCCACCGCCGGGCTCTTTCTGGAGACGCTCGGGATGCTGCGTACGCAGGGCCGCTCGGTGGTGATCTCGACCCACGACCTTGGGTGGGCGGCGCAGAACTGCGACCTGATCTGCCTGCTGGCCGGCACGGTTCACGCGTTTGGCCCCCCGGCGGACACTCTCACCGCCGAGGCGCTGGCCGATGTGTATGGCGCTACCACCATCGAGGTGGGTGGCGTCCGGATCCTCGCCCCGGAGGGACACCACCACTGATGGGCCACTACCTGCTCGACCCGTTGCAGTTCGAGTTCATGCGCCGGGCGCTCGCGGCGGTCGTCCTCACCGGGGTCGTCTCGGGTGTGCTGGGAAGCTATGTCGTGTTGCGGGGGATGGCGTTTATCGGGGATGCGCTCTCACACGCGGTCTTTCCGGGCATCGTGATCGCGGTGGCGCTCGGTCGCAGCATCCTTCTGGGAGCGATGGTGGTGGGCCTTCTGACGGCATGTGGGATCGCGCTGATCAGCCGCAGCCGACGGGTCTCCGAGGACACTGCGATCGGCATCCTGTTCGCGGGGATGTTCGCGTTGGGAGTGGTGCTCGTCTCGAGTCTTGCCTCCTACCAGAAGGACATCGCCGACCTCCTGTTCGGGAGCATCCTGGGCGTCTCGACCAGCGACCTCGAACTTGCGGGCGCGGCCACGGCGGTCGTGCTGGTGACCGTGCTGCTCCTCAACAAGGAGTTCTCCCTGATCGCCTTTGACCGCGAGATGGCCGACGCGATGCGCTACCCCGTGTTCGCGCTGGATCTCCTGCTGCTCGCGTTGATCACGCTCGCGATCGTGGTGTCGTTGCGAGCGATCGGGAACATTCTGGTGCTCGCGATGCTCGTGACACCGGCCGCCACCGCACGGCTCCTCACCAACCGGTTGCTGGTGATGCAGGCGCTGGCTGCGGCGATTGGAGCGGCGTGCGGTGTGGCCGGGTTGTACATCTCGTTTTGGTGGGATCTTGCGTCGGGCGGCACCATCGTCGTCACGGCGACCCTGGTGTTCTTCGTCGTGTTCGGTGCTCGCGAGCTGTCACAGCTCGCCGGTGTCAGGCGACGCGAATCTCCGGCATCTGCGCACCGAGCTGGCGCATGAGCGTGGCTCGATCCCACACGTGCCACAGGTCGGCGACGCGGCCGTCGGCATAGCGGAACATGTGCATGTGAGAGACCTCGACCTTCGCACCCTGCGGTTCGACCGCGGCCAGCGGACCGAGCTCGAGAACGCCGAGATGCGTGCCCGTCATGGTCGAACGGCAGGCCACGGTGTCGCCTTCGCTGATGATCTGGTGAACCTCGAAATGCAGATCGGGGAAGCCGGTTCGGAGCGTGGCCACGACCTTCTTGAGGTGCGGTGGGAAGCTCGCTCCGAGGGGTTCCTGATGATCGACACCGCCCACCGCGATCGCCGTGTCGGCGTAGTCGACCTGGCCACGGTTGAACATCATTTCGAATCCGTCGAGGGTCAGCTGTTTGAGATCGTGCTCTGTCATGTCCACTCCCTTTGATAGAATCGCATCACAATGAGTGGAACGGTACTCTAACGACATGAGCGATGTCAAATCACGTCGGCAAATCGCCGCCGAAGCGACTCAGAAGGTGATCGTCGAGGCCGCCGCCAGGCTCTTCGTGGAGCAGGGGTATGCGGCCACGACCATCACCCAGATCGCCGGCGAGTCGGGGGTCGTGGTGCAGACGATCTACAACTCGGTCGGGTCCAAGCGCGAGCTGCTCTCGCGCGTGCTCGACTTTGCCGCCGCCGGCGATCGCGCCCCCCGTCCGGTACCCGCCTTCATGCGCGAGCAGACCGAGTCCGAGCCCGATCCTCGCCGGGTGATCGGCCAGCTCGTCGAGTTCTGGCAAGGCGGGTTGGAGCGCACCGCCCCGATTTTTGAGGTCATCCGGCAAGCCGCCGCGCTCGATCCCGAGATCGCCCAACTTGAGACTGAGCGGGCCCAGCAGCGGCTGCGAAACTACGGCATGGCCGGACGGCTGCTGGCGGAGCGCGGAGGATTGCGAGAGGGTCTGAGTCCCGACGACGCGGCTGCGGTGATCTTCGCGCTGGGTCACCCCGAGAGCTATCGCCTGTTGGTGCACCGCTCGGGCTGGAGCTCAGAGCGGTGGGCACAGTGGGTCACCGATGCACTCTGCGCCGCGCTGCTCCCGGCTGACTAGCGGTGGCGCACCCGCATGTGGTCGGGCGCAATCCACTCCATCAGGGTTCCGTCCAGGCGCGTGCCATCGTCCATCAGCTGGTACTCGCGGAGATTGCCGACGATCTCGAAGCCGACGGACGCGTAGCAGCGCACCGCCCGTTCGTTGGCCGCAGCCGGATCGATCGTGATCCGGTGGTGGCCTCGCCCGAGCACGAGGTAGTCGACCAGGAGATCCATCGCCTCACGGCCCAACCCTCGCCCCTGGAACTCGGAGCCGAGAAAGATGTCGATGGCCGCGTGGTGAAACTGGGCGTCTGGCTCCTCGTAAAACTGAATGCCGCCGGCGATCCCCACATCGGTGTCGATCACGAAGAAGTAGGTGTTCTCCTCCTCGTTCAGCACCGATTCCGTGGTCTCGGCGAGATCGGCGGCGTTCCACCACCGAACCACCGTGGGATCGCACCGCACCCGGTGGACAGCCTCGATGTCGGCCCGCCCACCCGGTCGCAGCCGCACGCGCTCGCCGACCAGCTCGGGGAGCTGCTCCGACACTCTTCAGACCTCGGGCAGTGTCTCTGAGAAGCGAAGCCCGGTACCCAGCCGCAGCTTGAGCTCCTCGTCCTGGGTGTTGGCGGCGTAGGAGATCCGCTCGACGGCGAGGATCAGTTCGCTCTCGTCGAGATCGTCGGCGGCCAGGTCGTACTCGACCGCGATCACGCGTTCCTCGGGGTAGTACACGAACCGCGAGAACCGGGTGCTCGCGTTCAGGTCGTTGACCGCGGTGAGGATCTCCAGCAGCAGACCGTCGTCCTCGATCTCTTGCAGCACGGGCGAATGCACGCTCACCATGATCGTTTCCCCGAACTGCGCGAACGAGATGAAGGTCGCGCTCGAGTCGCGCATGATGCGGTACCCGTTGCCGTCGGCGCGCGTGACGAACGGCACGTCGTTGCGATGCAGAATGCCCGCGACCTGCTCGATGACTCGTTGCATTCTCGCCATGCTACCAACGCCCGGTATTCTCCTTAGCCGTGAGCGATCTCGTGATCATCAATGCGGCGGTGCGCACGCTCGACGATGCCCGGCCCCAGGCGACTGCGGTCGCGATTCGCGAGGGGATCGTGGCCGCCGTGGGCACGGACGCCGAAGCCCGAGCGGCGGTTGGCGCCGGCGCCGAGGTGATCGACGCAGGCGGCGCTGCGGTCACGCCGGGGCTGATCGATTCCCACATCCACCCGTTCGTCCCGCAGATGGTGCGCGGTGCCGATCTCACCAGCTGCGCGTCGCTGGCCGACGTCCAGTCCGCGCTGGCGGCCGAGCGGACACGCGTTGGGCCCGATCGGTGGGTACTGGGGTGGGGGGTCAGCTACGAGGCGTTCCACGGCAACGAGATCGACTCGCGGCTGTTCGGCGATGCGATCGGTGACGCCCCAGCGCTGGTGCGCTTCATGGATCAGCACACGTCGCTTGTGAGCGAAAGCGCACTTGCGACGGCGGGCATCACCGGCCCAGTCGACTTCACGGAGGGTGCTGAGGTGGTCGTTCGCGACGGGGCGCCGACCGGCGAGCTGCGTGAGCATGCGGCGATGGAACTCGTGGATGCGGTGGTGCCGGCGGCGACCGAGCGCGAGCAGTACGAGCGGGTGCTCGAGACGCTTCGCACCCTGAATGCGTGTGGGATCACCGGAATGCATGTGATGGACGGATCGCCCGAGACGTTCGATTTCGTCCGCGAGCTCGAGGCCGCCGGCGACCTCACCTGCCGGGCTGTTGTACCCCTGTGGCAGACGCCCGAGACGTCCCTGGACGAGATGCATGCGCAACTGGGGCTGCGCGATGAGCGCGGCCGGCTGTGGCGCGGCGGCGTCGCCAAGTTCTTCATCGACGGCGTGATCGATACCGGTACCGGCTGGCTGTATGAGCCCGACACGCTGGGAGGTGGGATCGAACCGTTTTGGCCCGACCCCGAGCGGTACGCCGAGGCGGTCATGCTGTTTGCGCGAGCCGGGTTCCAGTGTGTCACCCACGCGACCGGCGATCGTGGTGTGCGAGCTGCGCTCGATGCCTATCTGGCCGCGGGCGCACCGGGTGGCGTGCGCCATCGGATCGAGCACATCGAGACCCTGACCGACGTCGATCTCGATCGCTTCTTCCGCGAAGGTGTGGTGGCCTCGATGCAGCCGCTGCACATGCAGTGGCGGCGCGCCGACAACAGCGACTCATGGGCGGCGCGACTCGGTACCGAGCGCGCGGCGCACGCATGGCGCACGCAGGATCTGCTGCGAAGTGGCGCCCGCCTGCCGCTTGGCTCCGACTGGCCGGTCGCCCAGAACGATCCCCGCCTGGGTATGGCGTGGGCGCGACTGCGACGTACGCCGGGTGACCTCGACGGGCGAGTGTTCGAGCCCGACCAGAGGCTCTCGGGGCTGGACACGCTGCATGGCTACACCACAGCCGCTGCGGCGACGGTTGGTGAGCGTGACCTGGGCGGCCGGATCATCGAAGGCCTGCGTGGCGATCTCACGATGTTCGCCGAGGACCCGGTCGAGATCTCCGCAGACGAGCTGCCACAGCTCCCGGTGCTGGCGACCGTTGTCGACGGACGCGTGGTTCACCGCGACGGAGTCTGAACCGGAACCGACGAGCAGCTGGTGGCGCCGAGGCACACCCGCCCCTGGTTGGGAAAGGTCGCGCGGTACCTGGTCGATCCCTGGTGGTAATCGACGATCACGCCCGAGAAGCTGAATGTGCCGGCGTGTTCTGGGACGACAAAGAACACGACCACCGAGTCGCGGCCCGCGTCTGAGTGGGCACCGATCACGGCGCCGCGGAATGGGTTCAGGGTCATGGTGGGATACACCGGCGGGTGGGAATGTCCGTGCCTGAGGTAGTGGAGCCGCGGCCTGTCGGAGAGCGCCCGGCGTACCACGTACAGCCCGGCCGTCGCATGCTCGAGGCGCACGTCGTCCAGCGTGACCGGCTGGTCGTCCGTGTTTCTGAGCCGCACCCCGTTGAAGGAAAAGCTGGTTCGGGTCACGTCGGTGCCGACCAGGTGGCTCACCGTGGTCGGGCACCCGCCGCAAGCCAGCGGGCCGCCGGGGTCGGGTCCCCGGGTATGCATGGTTAACACGGCGGCCAGCGCGACGCCGGCCGTGATCGCGAGCGCCCCGGCGAGCCTGGCCAGCGCCTTCCATTGGGCCTTCGTCATCTTCGGATTATGATGGCGGCGCTGTGACCGTCCTCCCCGCCCACGCGACGACCGTGATCGCTGGAGGCGGTACCAGTGGCTCGGCGCTTGCCGGAACACTGGTCGAGGCCTCCGACGAGTCGGTGCTGGTGCTCGAGGCCGGCCCGGACTTCGGCGCGTTTGCGGCGGCGAATTGGCCGCCTGACCTGCTCGATGCGCGGATCCTGCCCGACTCATACGACTGGGGCTATGACAGCGCCGAGACGTTCCCGGGGCGAGTGCTTGGGTTCGCCCGCGCCCGCGTGCTTGGTGGATGCTCGAGTCACAACGGCTGCGCGGCGATCGTGGGCTCACGGCTGGACTACGACGGTTGGGAGGCGCTGGGGTGCTCTGGCTGGGGGACCCAGGCGTTGGCCCCGGTATTTGCGGCGGCGCTCGATGGCATGCGAGTCCAGGCCTACGCGCCCGAGCAGGTCACGCCGTTTCAACAGGTGTTTCTCGATGCTGCCCCGGCGGTCGGGCTTCCGCGGGTGGCCGATCTCAACGAGTGGGCCGAGGATGCCGGGATTGCCGCCGCTGCCGCAAACGTGGTCGACGGGGTGCGCTGGAACGCGGCGTTTGCCTACCTCGATCCGGTGCGCGATCGACCGTCGCTTCAGATCGTCGGCGATGCCACAGTCGTGCGGGTCGTACTGCGCTCATCCCAGGTCGTGGCGGTCGAGGTGCTCTGGAACGGCGAGCTGCACCGGGTCGGGTGTGACCGCGTGGTGCTGACCGGCGGCGCCTACGGGTCGCCGTTGATGCTCGAACGCTCGGGTATCGGTGACCCCGAGGTGCTGCGCGCAGCGGGGGTGGATGTCCTCCACGAACTCCCCGGGGTCGGCAAAAACCTTCACGACCACCCGGCCATGAAGCTGACCTACGAGGGCGGTTCGGAGGCCTACGACGTCATGACGGCCTTTGCTCGTGACCAGTACCTCCCGGAAGAGCAGGTGATCGCCAAAGCCGCCTCGAGGTTCTGCGACGAAGGCTTCGACCTTCATCTCTACCCGGTGTCGGCGATCAAGCCGGATGGGATCTACAGCTTCGAGCTGTGGGTGGCCGGTCTCACTCCCGCGTCGCGCGGTGCGATTCATATCCGAGACGCTGCCCCCTCGACGCCGCCCGCCATCGACCATCGGTACCTCAGTGACCTCGATGGGCACGACCGCGCTGTGCTCGCAGACGGCGTGCGGCTGAGCCGGGAACTTGCGGGCGCCGAACCGGCACGCGGCTTTCTCGGCGCGGAGACCGACGCGGAGACCGTCGACGAGCTGATCGAATCACGACTCGAGCACTATTACCACCCGGTGGGAAGCTGCCGAATGGGCGCCGCCGATGATCCGCTGGCCGTGGTCGACCCAGGTCTGCGCGTACGAGGCCTGGACAACCTGTTCGTTGCCGACTGCTCCGTGATGCCGGTGATCCCGCGCGGCAACACCAACATCCCGGCCGTTGTGGTGGGGTTGCGCGCCGCTTCGCTGCTTGGAGATGAGAGGATCCCCAGCGCATGATTACCGAGCACGCCACGCTCAGCATCGTCCCCGGTCGCGAAGAGGAGTTCGAGCGGGTGTTCGAGGAGCGGGTGCGGGAGGTCTTCGGTCGCGCCGAAGGGTTCGTGTCGATCGAACTCCACCGGTCGGTGGAGCGGCCCTCGACGTTTCTGATGCGCGTGGGGTGGGCGTCGCTGGACGCGCATCTTGTCGGCTTTCGCGAGTCGCCGTTGTTCACGGAGTGGCGTGCGCTCGCCGGTCCGTACTTTGCGGATCCGCCGAGCGTTGAGCACTTTGCGGCGGTGCACGCCGGTCGCGCTTAGGAGGTGGCCGTCGCGATCAGCGTCGGCATGGGAAACACGAGCTGGTCTCCCTGTCGCATCGGTGCGATCTCGCGCGTGACGTCGGCCTCGATCGCGGCCCGCACGTCTTCGGGTTCCTCCATGAATCGAGCGGCGATCGGTCCCGCGGTGATCACAAGCTCGCCGAACCGAGCGGGCTCGGCGAATCGGGCTTCGATTGTCTCGCGGTCGACCGAGACGTCGGCGAATCCGACCTCCTCGAGCAGGGCCTGGAGATCGCTCTCGCGATTGATCACAAACGGCGCCATCATCATCGCACCCGCGTCCTCGCCGGCGTGTTTGGTGAGCGCTCGGGCAACGGCTCCAAATGCCCCCTGGTGGGGGTCACACCAACAGGCGATCACCACCGTACCGCCGGGCTTTACCACCCGCCGGATCTGGGTCAGTGCGAGCTGCCGGTTGGGGAAGAACTGGAGCCCCTGTTGGCAGGTGGCCGCGTCGAAGCTGTCGTCGCCGAACGGGATCGCATCGGCGCTGGCCTCGACGAACTCGATCTCGGGTGAGTACTCCCGTGCGATCGCAAGCATCGACGGTGTGAGGTCGAGGCCGGTTACCTCGGCCCCGGCTCGCGCGAGTGTCCGGGAGAGCACGCCGGTACCGCAGGCCACATCGAGCACGCGCAGCCCCGGCGAGATCGCGAGCCGCGACTCGACCCGGGTCGTCAGCGCTTCGAACATGCCCGGCACGAGGTACTCCTGATACATCCGTGGTACGGCCGCCGGGGTCGCTCCCCAGTTCATCGCAGACGGTTCTTCGGCACTCATCGTTGCCCCCTGTGAGCTGGTTCACCGACCAACGCTACCAGAGTCCACATCACCTAAATCGGTGATGCAGTAATCCCACCGAAAGGTCGATTACCCGGGCGTGGAAGTCGTCTATGTGTATCCCCGCTGTCCCTACCGCGAGGTAACCCATGCGGCCGCGCGCCGTGTGCCGGTGATCCGCAAGGTGGCTGCGCTTCTGTGGCCGGCCGCGCGCCGGGCGGAGTGGGTGCACATCGACAGTCTCGGGATCGAGGCCGCCGGGCTCGCCGGTGAGACCCAGATCCCGTGGAACGACGTGTGCAGCACCACCACCAGTCGCAGCCCGCTCGGGCGCCAGACGCTGGTGATCAGCGACGGCAAGGGCCATCGCATCGTGGTTGCCTCGACACTCCCTGAGTTTGCGGATCTCAGCCGCCGGGTGAGCGAAGAGGCCGGGACCACGATCGCCGTGGTTCCTCCCGCTGCTCGCGCCGCCTGACGCGGCCGCCAACGGGGTCAGCGGAAGGTGGCGAAGCTTTGCTGCGCGGTTGAACCGACGTGTGTGAAGTCCCCGCCGGCCGCCAGAGTGGTGGCGCCGGTTGCGAGTGCGTACACGCCCAGGGTCGAGTCGAGCTTCGGATTCCACCCCACCAGCGCCCCGGACGTGGCGTTGACCGCCACCAGCTTGTCGCGCTCGGTCGGATTCGCACAGACCTCCGCTCCGACAATGGCGCCACAGTATGAGGTGAAGTGGCCGCCGACGTAGATGATCCCGTTCATCGTCGTGATCGCCTGCGCGTTTCCATCGGTGCCGCCGCGCCACTTGACGGCACCGGTCGCGGGATCGAACGCCACGAAGTTTCCGCCGTCGCCACCTCCGGCGACGTACACCCCGGTGGCTGTTGCCGCGATGCTGATCACCGGGAAGGGGAAGCTGGGAGCCCACGCCTGGATCGCTCCGGTGATGAGGTCGATCGACCCGACCGATGTGCGCGACACGCCGTTCAGTTTGGACATCGATCCACCCACCACGAGCTGGTCGCGGCCGGGGACGACCACGAGCGACTTGACCGGCTCGTCTGCGGAGGCCGAGAAGTTCTCGAGCGGGTCTCCGGTGGTTGCGTTCAGTGCGACCAGGCGAGTGTGTGAGGCGTCATCGACGTTGGTGAACTTTCCGCCGGCGTAGAGCGTGTTGCGAGAGATCGCAAGCGCGAGCACCGAGTCGTCTGCCTCGGCGGTGAACGCGGCGACCGGCCGTCCGGTGTCGGGGTCGACCGCGGCGATGTGGCTCGCCGACGCATCGCCGACGCTCGAGAACTCGCCACCGAGATACACCCGCGTGGCGGTCGCGGCGATCGCGCGCACGTTGCCGTTCGCGTCGGGGTTCCATGGCAGAAGGGCGCCGGTCGTCAGATCGATCGCGGCGGCGTGATCTCGTTCGACGGTGCCCTGGTCAGCGGCGTTGCCCGCCGGCCGCACGGCGGTGAACTGACCGCCGATATACGCGGTTGAACCGACCACGGCGATCGCCGTCACGCGGCCGTTGGTCTGCCACGAGGTGGCGGCGGTGTCGGTGACGGGCGTGGCCCTGGCGATCGACGCGCCGAGCATCGCTGCAAGCGCGGCGAGCACCGCCACCAGCGTGCGTGTCATGTCCTCGGATCGTTCCAGCAGGTACGCCGCCAACCCGCCACCACTCATTTCGACGCAGGCAGCGTGTAGATCGTGCCGAGCGCCTTCATCACGGCGGCGCTGAGGATGTCATTGCCGGCCGGGCTGAGGTGGATCCCGTCGGGCGTTCGGACGAGCACCTGCTTGCCGTCGATCGGCAGGTACGCCGAGTACTGGGAGTGCACCGCGAACTTCGGGTAGGTGAACACCGAGGCGGTGTCCTTGTGGGCCTGGGCCTCTTTCACGATCTGGACGTTGATGCTGAACAGGTAGGGATTCGAATCGGCTTCGCTCACAGGCGGCGGAGCGACGTACACGACGCGCGCTCCCGCGTTCTGGGCGATGCTGATCATCGCGCCCACCCTGCGACGATACTCTGCCCGCCAACCGGGTGAGCCGCGGCTCAGGAACGTTCCGTCGGGCAGCGTCATCGGCTGTTGGGCGTCGTTGAGCCCCAGTGCGATCACCACGGTGGTGGGATGGTCGCGGTCGATCGCCGACTGAAGCTCGCCCGGCCAGTTGAAGACGTCGGGCCGGGTGAGACCGGTCGAGATGTGGTAATCGACGGCGCCGGCCGGCTTGATCACCTTGGTGTTCTCGGCGTCGCTGAGGAGCGTCGGCCCGAAGTCGCCGGCCAGCGAATCACCGATCACCAGCATCCGCAGGGGTTTCTCGGGAGTCGGTTTCGGCAGCGCTGCGGTCACGCCGGTGGTCGGGTTGGTGCCTGGGCCGGTGCCGGTGCTCGAGGCCGGCGGCGACGTGCTCCCGGTGGTTGGCCCGGAGCCGGTCGTCTGTGGCTGGGTCACCTTCGGCACATTCGCGAACGGATCACCCGAGGTGCCCTGCGAGTGGCGTCCCAGCGCCCACTGGAGGCCGTCGCGGGGTGAGTTCAGAAAGAGGGCGTTGGTGACGTCGTTGACCGGCCGCAGCAGCGTGATCGAGACGCTGCGGGTGGTGCTGCCGTAGGGCAGCTGGCGGGCGGTGGCCAGCAGGCCCTGAGCGTTGAAGATCAGCCCGGCGAGCAGCGCCACGAACATCGCCACGACTGCGTGCCCAGCGGGTCGCTCGAAGCTTCGGTGAAAGTCGGAGTGCTCGGGAGGTGTGCGAGTCGGTGTGTCTGACATCTAGAAGGAGAAGTAGATGAACGGGGCGACGCCTTCGGGCCCCAGGTTGAAGGTCACCAGCAGGCAGACGGTGATCGCGAGCCCCATCACCACTGGATGCAGTTTGCCGAACCATTCGGTCAGCCGCTCCAGATAGACGCGCGGTACATACTGAACTCCAATGCCCGCGATCGTGGCCGCGAGCACCGTCGCCGTGACCAGCGGCGAGGCCATGCCCCAGTTTCGCAGCATGCTCTCGAACATCGCCCAGGCGTTGCCGAACGAGGTGGCGCGGAAGAACACCCAGGCGATGCAGACGATCTGGAAGGTGATGATGCGTGCGATCCAGCGGCTGGCTCCGCGGGGATTCAGCGGTCCCAGGCCGCGGCGCTTGCGGCGAGCATCGTTGGCGTGTTCGACGGCCAGACCGGTTCCGTGGATTCCGCCCCAGACCACGAACGTCCAGGAGGCGCCGTGCCACAGGCCGCCGAGCAGCATCGTTGCCATCAGGTTGATGTACGTTCGCCCGGTGCCTTTGCGGTTACCGCCCAGCGGGATGTACAGGTAGTCACGGAGAAACCGCGACAGCGTCATGTGCCAGCGCCGCCAGAAGTCGCGGAGTGAGGTGGCGGTGTAGGGCCCGTCGAAGTTCTGCGGGAAGCGGATGCCGAGCAGCAACGCAATGCCGATGGCAATGTCGGTGTACCCGCTGAAGTCGCAGTAGATCTGGGCGGCGTAGGCGTACATCGCCAGAATCGACTCCGGTGCGGAGTGCAGCTTCGGCGCGGCAAACACGGGGTCGACGATCCGGCTCGAGAGCAGATCCGACAGCACCACCTTCTTGAACACCCCGCCCAGGATCAGGATGTAGGCGTGGCCGACCGGGATCCGGCGCGGGTCGAGGCGCCGCGCGATCTGTGGCATGAACTCCGAGGCCCGCACGATCGGCCCCGCCACCAGGTGCGGGAAGTAGGAGATGTAGACGCAGGCATCAAGCCACCCCACCGGCCGCATCTGACGGCGGTAGGTGTCGACCACGTAGGTCAGCGCCTGGAAGGTGAAGAACGAGATCCCGACCGGGAGCGTGATCTCGGGCAGCGGCGAGTTGTAGGCGACTCCGACGTGGGCGAGCGCGTCGAGTCCTGAAGACAGGAAGAAGTCGGTGTACTTGAAGTAGGCGAGGGCACCCAGGTCACCGGCCACCGCGACTGCGAGCGCGATCTTTCGCGCCCGCTCGGTCTTGGTGCGATCGATCACCAGCACCATCGTTTGGCTCCACAGCGACACGCCCGCGAGCAGCAGCACGAATGGCGCGCTCCACCAGCCGTAGAAGATGTAGCTCGCGATCAGGATGAACACCCGCCACTGCCTGGGTCGGGGCGCAAAGATCCAGTTCAGCGGCAGCACGATTGCGAAGAAGATCGCGAAGGTAATGGTGGGGAAGAGCATCGGTTAGCGGCGCCCGCGCGGCCGCGCGCGGGCAGCGACAAACGTCACCGCCGCCTCCCACCGCAGCGCAGGTCGAGAGCTTCCAGCCACCGGACGGACACTATAAAGCCGCGGAAAACGGCATGTCGGGGACCATTGACGTGGGGTTGGCGAAACGCTGTTCGTCACCACTTAGAGGGATGCGAATCCTCCCCATTCCTGCCGATGCGGACAACCAGAAGTCTACGTACCCCTGGGGTGTGCGCTCCCCCGATTTGAGGAGTCCCGGTGTCCTTGCCTGTCTCGCGAAAGTTCTTTGCTGCTGCCCTGGCCGCGATGTGTGCCGCAGTGATGATCTCTGCTCCCGGTGGCTCGGCCGCCCTGGTGAAGCCGAATCCCGTGGTTGGCTCGCAATGCAATCTGCAGGGTACGCCCGGAAACGTCGATCGCCTGGGCGTGTTCTCTTGGAGCGCGGTCGCCGGCGCCGATCACTACGAGTTCTTCATCTCGGGTGACCCCAGCTTCGGCTCGAACCTGTTCTCGGATACGAGCATCGGTCACTTCAACACCAAGAACACGCGAGCCACAGTCACCAAGACGTTGCCGAACGGCGCGACTTACTACTGGCGCGTGCGCGCGGTCAGCGCGACCAACGCGCCCCGGTCCGTGGTCGAGACCGGTGCGAATTCAACATGGACTGGAACGATCGGCCCGAACCGCAGTCCCCGACTAACGGCGGGACGCTCAACTATCCCAACCCGCTGCTCCTCAACTGGACCGCGGCCAACGGCGCGAAGCAGTACCGGCTCACGGTCTCGTCCTCGCCCGATCTCTCGAGCACAACGCCCGGGTTCCAGGTCACCACGTCGTCGACGCAGTATTCGCCGCCTAACCGGCTCGCGGCGGGCGACTACTACTGGGGGGTCACCCCGATCGACGCGGAGGGCCTCGATGGCAATCCGTCTCCGGTCTGGCACTTCACCTGGAACTGGCCCGCGACCAATACCGAGCTCGCGGTGACGGATCTCGATCCCTCGGCCGAGGTGTTCGATCCGCAGTTCTCGTGGACACCGATTCCCGGAGCTGCGAGCTACCAGGTCGAGATCAACAAGACGATCGACTTCGCCTCGGGCAGCAAGGTCTGCTGCGACACCAATAGCGTCGCCACGTCGTTTTCGCCGACCACGCTTCTGACCGCCGGTACCACCTACTACTGGCGTGTACGTGCGGAGGACTCGAGTGGCAACTTTGGTTCGTGGGTAGTGGCGCCCGACAATAACTCGACGCCGGTTCCGTTCACGATGAACTACGACCTGCCGGGGATTACGAATCTCACCATGATCGACGGATCCGGCACAAGCCGTGTGGACGCCAGGGTTCACCACCGATACGCCGATCGTGACCTGGAACCCGACCCCGGGCGCGGCCTCCTACGACGTCGACGTGGCGCCGTTATGACGGCATCAGCCTGCCACTAGGAGGATACGGCACCGGCGGCATGGCACATCGAGACCGCCACCACCGCGTGGACGCCGCTTGGCAACGATTCAATGTCGCCAACCCGTTCCCTAACACCGGTCATCCGGGTGTCGTCGGAGACGGCACGTTGCTCACCCCGGAGGTCAGTACTGCGTGCAAGTGTCCGCGCCCGGCGACACGAGGACGGGCAAGAACAACATCGTCTACGGGACGTACAACAGATGGGTGGGCCGCAACAATCCGGCGTTCACCTTCTCGGGGTATCCCGCCGGCAGCCCGTGCACACAGCCGTGCAACGCCAACAACATTGGCGCGGGTGACTATGAGCTGCCGCTCGCAAGCGGCAACAACGCGCCTGCCGGTGTTCACGTGGAAGCCGATCGCGGGCGAACCAGAGCTATTGGTGATCGTCGCCTCTGACCCGAGCTTCCAAAACGTGATCGACGAGGCGTACACCAGATTCCTGCCTACGCTCCGCGCGCGGGTTCCCGGTCACCAACTATCCAATACCAGCACCAAGTACTACTGGGCGGTGCTGCCGGCACCGGACTTCCACGGTATCGGCGTGGCCTCAGACCCGACACCGACGCTCGAGCTACCCGCAGGCGTTCGACCTGCACTCGACTTGCGCCGACGCCGATCGCTCCGCGAACAACTCGACGATCGGACCCAGCCCACGTTCCAATGGTCGCCGGTGACCGGTGCGTATCCAGTACCGGCTGTCAGGTCTGACCGATCCGAATTCGGAAATCAGGTCACGGGCTCGCCGTTCACCACCGAGGGCACATCCTTCACCGCGTCGAACTTCCCCGCTTCAGCGCAACTTTACCTGGTAGGTGCAGGCGCTTGATCGCAGTAGCAACGTGTTCTCGCGTCATCGCCGACATCGCAGTTCCAAAAGACGCTTGCGGCGCCGACGTTCGGTACGGTAAACAATCCCGTATCTGGAGAAGGCATTCCGGCGTTGCAATGGGATCCAATGCCGGGCGCGGTCGCCTACGACGTGCATATCGGCCGCCGAGCTAACGGGCAGGGACAGACGGACGCCACCGGCACTGGACACGACAGCCTTCACGCTCACCAGCCTTAAGGGCACCGGAACGTTCACGTGGACGGTCAGGGCCGAGTACCCGACTGCGGGCGGGAACGCCATCAGCGGAGCCAGTGCCCAGGCATTCACCCGCACGATTGGCGCTCCGGAGGGAATGACGACAACTCACTCCGGGGCGCACCAGGAGATCGTGAGCTGGGATCCAAAGGCCACCGCGAAGAACTACACCGTGCAGTTCTCGACCGATTCCCGCTTCGGCAACGGGTTCGTTGAGCTCGTCGACCACCGAGAACACCTCGTTGGCACCGATGCTTTCGACCATCCCGCCAGCGTACGTCGAGGGCGGCAACATCTACTGGCGAGTCGCTGCGAAGGATGCCGATGGCAACATGGTCGCTGGACGGCAGCCCAGACTCTGAAGATGCCGGTGCTGATCCATCTCACCGGCTCCGGCACGCCGATCAAGGGTAAGACGATCATCGTCAAGGTCGTGCCAAGAACTGGCGCGCAAGGGGATATCGGGCGTCAGCGTCAAGGACTCCAACTGTGGGGTCGCAGCCAAGACGCTCAAGACCAACGCCTCGGGTGCGGCGAGCTTCAAGGTGAAGACGACCAAGTCCGGCTGTCAGATCAAGTTCACCGCGAGCAAGACCGGACTGATCGGCACCACGCTGAACGTGTACGGAAACTGCCAGGTGAAGTTCGCCGGCTCGAAGACCGGCATGGTCGGCTCGACCACCCTGGTGTACGGCTTCTAGCCGCTACTCCTGAGCACGTGACTTCGCGACCTGGCCCGGCCAAAACCTCCGGGCCAGGATCGCAGCCAGTCCAAGCAGAAGCGCGATCGGGATCACGAAGCCCGCACCGATGATCACCGCGGTCACGACCCACTGAGCGGCGTCCAGCGAGCGGGTGAGCGCCTGCCACAGGCTGCTTGCGTGCTGCGGAGCTGGAGCAACGGCCCCGGCGGCCATCATCGAAACCGTGATGGTGCTGAAGTCGGCGCGGTCGTGGACGTAGCGAAGCTGCCCGGTGAGCTGCTCGATCGAGCCTTGCACCTGCGACAGCTGGTTCTCGACCAGGATCGACGCAGCGATCGTGCCCGCCTTGTGCATCAACCGCAGCAGCACCCGCCGTTGGGCCTGGAGGTTCACCAGCCGGGCATTGAGGTCGATCAGCTGGCGGGTGACATCGTCGCCTCCAATCGACGACGACCGCACGGTGCCGAGACCCTTGAGGCGGTTGACCGCCGATCCAAAAGCTGAGGCGGGAACGCGGATCACCATGTCAGCCGAGCTGGTTTGCGAGGACTGCTGGCTCGAGTTCTGGACATAGCCGCCGGCCGCCGTCGCGATCGCGGTTGCGGCCACGATTTGACGCTGCATCCGGTTTTTGGGAATGCGCAGCTCGAGGCTGGCGGTCTTGATCACCGAGAGCGGTTCGATCACCGAGACGGAGAGCGATGCATCCTTGGCTGCCGACCCCACGCTGCCGCCAACGTCTGCGCCGGTGCCGATCGCTGCCTGCGATGACCCTGACGATGACCCCGAGTCAGAGCTGCCGCATCCCGATACCGCCCCCGCCATCCCGCTCAGCGCCAGGAGCGCCCCCACCATTGCCGCGGTTTTTGTGATCGATGCCACCGGTTTCCCCCTCGAGTCGTTGTCGTTCCGACCGTCCGTGACGCCGTTTGGTTCCCGCTTCCGGCGGATCGGGGGTGGATCTAGACTTTTGGGATGCCGACCGAACCCGCTGTGGATTCGCTCGAGCGCGCACGCGTACGGCTCGATCGCCTCAACCTCTATCCCGAGCCGGTGCGTCTGGTGGGCGTGCACGTGGTGGTGGCGCCGTGGCTGTTTCGTCTGCCGTGGCTTCGGCGGTTCGACGGCTACGCCACCCACCGCGTGATCCTGCTGCGCCGCGGGCAGCGCGACGACGATCTGCTGTGCCACGAGCTCTGTCACGTGTGGCAGCTCCAGCACCACCCGATCGGGATGCCGCTCTCATACCTGCTGGAGGGCTACCGCCAGAACCGGTTCGAGCGGGAGGCGCGTCGCGCCACCGAGCTCACCCGCGGATCACTGTCCGGGCGTCGTGCTGGTACCGGCGAGCGTCTGGAGCTCGGCGAGTAGCTGCTTGACCTGCGAGGCCTGAGTCGAGGTCGGCGCGAGCTTCAGATAGGCCTTCAGGGCCGTGATCGCCTGCGGATACTGGCGAGCGTTGGCGGCGTCGTAGCCGAGGCCGAGCTGATTCAGGGCGTTGGTCGGCGACAGCTTCGCAAGCGTGGAGCGGTAACCCATCGCGACCTGGACGTCGGTGCTCGCCTGGGTGCTGTAGTTGGTCGCGAGTGCCTGATACTGGCTGCCCGCAGCCGCTCCGACGGTGTTGGTCAGCTTGCTGGCCTTGACTGCACTGAGCACCGTGTCGTCGGGGCTTTCGTTGTAGAACTGTGCGGCTGCCTGGTAGGAAGCGGCGTTCTGCTGGTTGTAGTAGGCGCGCGTCTCGAGCAGGCCGGACACCGCCGAAAGTGCGCTGGCGTCGTTCTTCTTGATGCCCAGGTACGACTCGTAGGAGCTGATCGCATCGTCATTCTTGCCCTGGCTCTGATAGGCGGTCGCGAGCTGGCGCCACGCGGTGGCGTCCTTCGGGTTACTGGTGACCTGATCCTTGAGCGAGGAGGTGGGATCGCTCGAGCTGGAGCCACCGGTGAGGAAGTCCAGCGCGTTGATCGAGCCGGCGCCCTGGCCGACGCCGAGCAGCACGAAGCCCATCGCGAATGTGACCGCGAGGAACACGAAAATCGGCTTCTGGGTTCGGCGTATGCGTTCGAAAAGCATGTGGGATCAGGCCTCGATCATCTTTGCCCGGACTGCGGAGGCCTCTCCAGTGATCGGCAAGTGGGCCTCGCGTCGATAGCGTATCTTCCCTCCAACAGATGTGAACACGATTCGATTCGCCGTCCCGCCAAAGACAGCGGCGGTTTCGGGCTCGCCCCAGGGGACGAACGGACTCTCGCTGAGGTCGAGCACGGTCACATCGGCCGCCTTGCCTGGCGTCAGCGATCCGATCTCGTCGGCCAGCCCGATGGCCTCGGCTCCTCCCAGCGTTGCCATCCGAAGGGCCTGAGCCGCCGTCAGTGCGTCGGCCCGCCCGGCGCGGGCGCGGGCCATCATCACCGCGGCGCGCATCTCCTCCCACATGTCGAACACCATCGCCGAGGCGGGCGAGTCGGTACCCAGCCCCACCCGGACACCCGCGGCCAGCAGCTCGGGGATCGGCGCCGTCCCGCAGCCCAGAAGCGCGTTCGAGCGTGGGCAGTGAATCACGGGCACGTCCAGCTCGGCGGCCAGCGCGATGTCGGCCGGGGTCATGAACACGCCATGGATCAGCACCGTGTCGGGTCCCAGCAGGTGCTCGAACTCGTCCAGGTGCTGGGTCTCGCGCGCCGACTCCAGCATGTGGGTTGCGATCGGCAGGCCGCGTTCGCGGGCCAGGGCGATCATGACGGCGTAATCGTCGAGCGTGACGGTAAACGGTGCGTGGGGAGAGAGCCCGGCGGTGACCAGGTCGTCGGTCGGCAGGACATCCAGGGCATCGGCCATTCGCTCGCCGAGGTTGCCCCAATCGCTGAAGCCCTCGAGGTAGACGATCGCGCGCAGGCCGGTTGCGAGCGCCGCGTCGGCCAC
Source organism: uncultured Actinomycetes bacterium (assembly GCA_963708725.1). Taxonomy (GTDB): domain Bacteria; phylum Actinomycetota; class Thermoleophilia; order Gaiellales; family JAICJC01; genus CAVPTL01. The sequence continues at coordinate 516,972 of CAVPTL010000008.1, forward strand.
CGTGCCGGCGTAGCAACAATCCGCGACCGTCGTGACCCCGCCCGCCAGGCTGATGCGCGCGCCCTCGAGCGATTGCACCAGCGAGTCGGCCGGGTGGTCGAGCGCCGCCTTGCGGCGGATGTGCTCCTCGATCCACGGCCCGAACGGCTTGCCGTCGCCAAAGCCCGACATGCGGGAGTACTCCAGGTGGGTGTGGGCGTTCACCAGCCCCGGGAGGATCACCGACTCGGCGAACAGCTCATCGGCCGGGCCGCCCTCGCCGAGCGTAACGATCCGCCCGTCCGAGATTTCGACCCGGCCGTCTCTGATCGGCTCGCCGTCGACTGGGATCACCCAGTCGGCGCCGAGGATCACACGCCCTCCGAGCCCCACCCGTCACCCCAGCGCGACTCGGTTTCGTCCGCGCTGCGGTTGCGATCAACCATCTTGACCAGCAGGTAAGAGAAGGCATACAGCACCAGTAGCGGTGCGAACTCGAACACGAACGAGATCGGGTCGGCGCCTGGAAGGACGCCGGCCACGACGGCCAGCAGCACCACGGCGTAGCGCCACGTTCGCCGCATGAACGCGGCATTGATGATCCTCATTTTCGCGAGCGTGTACATGAACGCGGGCATCTCGAAGATCACGCCCATCGCGATCAGAAGCAGGGTGATGAACTGCAGGTACTCGGTGGCTCGCAGCTGAACGTTGAAGTTATTGCCGCCGAACGTCAGCAGGAAGTCGAGCGCCGGAGGAAGTACCAGGAACCAGCCGAACGCGACACCGAGCACGAACAGCACCGGAATCATCAGCGCCAGCCCCCGGATCCGCTTGTGGTGTTCCCGCGAGAACGCGGGAATCACGAACGCGTAGATCTGGTAGGTCAGAAGCGGCAGTGTCACCAGGATTGCCAGGTCGAGCGAGAGGCTGAATGCCGTGAAAAACGCGTCGGTCGGTCCGGTTTGCAAGAACTCCAGGGGCTTCGGAGCGACGGCCGCTTGCGCGGGCTTCGCGAGCCAATGCAGAAGTTGTTCCCACTTCCAGAACGCGACGGCGATCACGATCACCAGCACACTCACCGACACCACGAGCCGCGAGCGCAGCTCGTCGAGATGCTCGGTCAGGGTGAGCTGGTCCTCGGGATCGACTCGGCGAGGGCGAGCCATCGAGGAGTCCTAGCTACTCGGTCGGAGTGGAGACCTGGTCGCTCGGCGTCGGCGGCGTGTAGGCCGGGGATGCCGGAGGCGGCGTAATGCTCGCTGCCGGGGGCGGGACGGGGGGCTCCGACTCGTGGCCGGTAATCCCATCCTTGAACTCCCGGAAGCCCTTGCCGAGCGACTTGCCGACTTCGGGCAGTCGCTTCGGGCCCAGGACGATCAGCGCGATCACCAAGACGATGACGAGTTTTTCGGGTGACGGATCGAATATTCCCATTGGTAGACCTCCAAGGTTAGCAGACCTTCATCGCAGGATTTTGATGCTGGCTACACTTCGGCTGTGGCGGTAACTCGGTTCGTTGCCCCCCTAAGAATGCTTCCAACCTCGTTGAGAGGGATAGATGTCAGACCTGGTAATTCGAAATCTGCATGCGTCGATCGATGGCACCGAGATCCTCCGTGGTCTCGATCTCGAAGTCAACAAGGGCCAGGTGCACGCCATCATGGGTCCCAATGGCTCCGGCAAGTCGACGCTCGCGCATGTGCTGATGGGGCACCCCGCCTACGAGGTCACCGATGGCGAGGTCACCTTCATGGGCCAAAATGTGCTCGAGCTGGAACCCGATGAGCGCTCGCGTCTCGGCGTATTCCTGGCGTTCCAGTACCCCGCTGCCATTCCCGGCGTCACGGTCGCGAGCTTCCTGCGGATGGCCGTAAACGCGCATCGGCGCACGCCTGAAGGTGACGCCGACCCGATTCGCATCCCCGAATACCGAAAGCTCTTGCAGGAGAACATGGAGGCGCTCAAGATCGACCGCTCCATGACTTCGCGGTATCTCAACGACGGCTTCTCCGGTGGCGAGAAGAAGCGCATGGAGATGCTCCAGATGGCCGTGCTCAAGCCGCAGCTCGCAATCCTGGACGAGACCGACTCGGGCCTCGACATCGACGCGCTTCGGATCGTCTCCGACGGGGTAAACCGATTGCTCTCGCCCGATATGGGTGTGCTGGTGATCACCCACTACGCGCGGTTGCTGCAATACATCAAGCCGGACGTGATCCACGTGCTGGTGAATGGGCGTATCGTCGAGACCGGTGGGCCTGAGGTCGCAGACAAACTCGAACGCGAAGGCTACGCAGCCTACGGCGTCGAGGAGGAGGAGGCGGTAGTCCATGGCTGATACGAAACTGACACCCGAAGAGGTCGAAGCCACCGAGATCGGCGAGTACAAGTACGGCTTTCACGACGAGGTGACATCGGTCTTCCGGACGCGCCGCGGGCTCGACGAGGACGTCGTGCGCGAGATCTCGCAGCACAAGAACGAGCCCGAATGGATGCTGGACTTCCGGGTCGCCGCCTACCGGCATTGGGTCGAGCGGCCGATGCCGACCTGGGGCGCCGACCTCTCGAAGATCGACTTCGAGAACATCTACTACTACCTCAAGCCCGTTGCCGAGCAGGCCAAGTCCTGGGACGACCTGCCCGACGGCATGCGCGAGACGTGGGACAAGCTGGGGATTCCCGAGGCGGAGAAGAAGTATCTGGCCGGCGTCGGTGCCCAGTACGAGTCCGAAGTCGTCTACCACAACCTCCAAAAGGAGCTTGCGGATCAGGGAGTCATCTTCCTGGACATGGATTCGGGTCTGCGCGAGCACGAAGACCTGGTGCGCCAGTACCTGGGCACGATCATCCCCTCGAACGACAACAAGTTCTCTGCCCTCAACTCGGCGGTATGGTCGGGCGGCTCGTTTATCTACGTGCCCCCGGGCGTGCGGGTGGAGCTGCCGCTCCAGGCGTACTTCCGGATCAATGCCGAGAACATGGGCCAGTTCGAGCGGACGCTGATCATCGTGGATCGTGATGCCTACGTGCACTACGTCGAGGGCTGCACCGCCCCGATCTATTCGACCGACTCGCTGCACTCGGCGGTGGTCGAGATTCACGTTGCCGAGGGTGGTCGCTGCCGCTACACCACCATCCAGAACTGGTCGAAGAACGTGTTCAACCTGGTGACCAAGCGCGCGGTTGCCGAGAAGAACGCCACCATGGAGTGGGTCGACGGTAACCTCGGCTCACAGATCACCCAGAAGTACCCCGCCGTGCTGCTCAAGGGCGAGGGTGCTCACGGCGAGGTCTTGTCGATCGCGTTTGCAGGCGAGGGTCAGCATCAGGACGCCGGCGGCAAGATCACTCACATGGCGCCGAACACCAGCTCGGTGATCACCTCCAAGTCGATTTCGAAGAACGGCGGTCGCAGCTCCTACCGCGGCCTGCTGCAGGTCAACGACGGGGCGGTCAACTCCCGCTCGATGGTCGTGTGCGACGCGCTCATCCTCGATGAGGACAGCCGCACGGACACGTACCCGTACATCGATATCAAGGAGAACGCCGTCGAGATCGCCCACGAGGCGACCGTCTCGAAGATCGGCGACGAGCAGCTGTTCTACCTGATGAGCCGCGGGCTCAGCGAGGCCGAGGCCTCGGCCATGATCGTCTCGGGCTTCATCGAGCCGATCACCAAGGAGCTGCCGCTCGAATACGCGGTCGAGATGAACCGCCTGATCCAGCTACAGATGGAAGGATCCGTCGGTTGAACACGCTGGCCGAGCCCGCCTGGTTGGCGGGCATGCGCGAGGCTGCCCAAGCGGTGTACGACTCGCTGCCGGTGCCGTCGAACCGGGAAGAGGCGTGGCGGTTCACCAACCTGCGTGGCTTCAATCCCGACGCCTACCCCGTCGAGCAGCCCCAACTCGAACTCGACGGGGACGCGCCGGCGCCGGTCACGTTCATGCATCTGTCGCAGGCGGTTGCCGAGCAGCCCGCGCTGGTCGAGCCATATCTCGGCACGGTGGTTCCCGACAGCGAGAAGTTCGCCGCTGCCAACGCCGCCCACTGGGTGGACGGCGTGCTCTTGCACGTCCCGGCGGGGGTCGAGATCGACCAGCCGCTGCGTGCGATCCTCGACGTCACCGGCGACGGCACGGCCGCGTATAACCGTGTTCTGATCGTGCTGGAGCGGGGGGCCAAGGCCACGTTCGTCGAGGAGTACCGCTCCCACAATCCTGCGTACGTCAACACCGTGGTCGAGCTGATCGTCTCCGACGAGGCCCAGCTCGAGTACGTAACGGTGCAACAGCACCACGCAGAGACGCGCCAGTTCGGGACGCATCGGGCCACTGTCGGCAAGGACGCCAAGCTCGACTGGGTCGCCGCGGCGGTCGGAGGGACGCGTGCGAAGTCGCGGATGGAGAGCTACCTGGCGGGGCGCGGAGCCCACGTCAAGGTCACGGGCGCCTATTACCTGACGGGCCGCGAGCACATCGATTTCGACACGACCCAGGAGCACGCCGCGCCGGACACGTTCTCCGACCTCGCGTTCAAGGGAGTGCTCGACGACCGGGCCCGAGCCGTATGGCGTGGAGTGATCCGCGTGGACAAGGGCGCACAGAAGACCGACGCCTATCAGGAGAACCGCAACCTGTTGCTCTCCGCCGATGCCCAGGCGACGCCAATTCCCGGGCTCGAGATCGAGGCCAACGACGTGCGCTGCACGCACGGCGCCACGGTTGGGCAGGTCGATCGCTCGCAGATGTTCTATCTGATGGCGCGAGGGCTCACCCACGCCGAGGCGGAACGGCTGATCGTTCGGGGCTTCTTCGAGGACGTGCTCGAACGGATCGGGTCGCAGGAAGTACGCGACCGCGTCTCGGACGCGATCGAGGCTCGGCTGCCCGCCTGATGACCGGCGCGACGGCTCGGGTGCTGGAGGACTTCGCCCGGGAGTTGGATCAGCTTCGCCCGCCGGGTGTGGAAATCATCGACGTGCATACCCACCTCGGTCTCGACGAGGACGGTATGGCGCTGACCGCGCCCGAGTTGATCGACCTGCTGGACGTTGGCGGCGCGGATCGCGCGGTGACGTTTCCGCTTCACGATCCCGATCGTCATCCGGGCTACCGAGTGCCCAACGACCGAGTGCTCGAGTGGGCCGCCGCCAGCGAGGGCCGGCTCGTCCCCTTCTGTCGCCTTGATCCCTCCGAAGACCCGGTTGCCGAAGCCGAGCGCGCCCTGGATGCGGGTGCGCGGGGGATCAAGCTGCACCCGCGGGCACAGGCCTTCGGGTTGGCCGCTCACCCGGGTGTGGAGGCGATTTTCGCGGTGGCGGAGGAGCGCCAGGTGCCGATGTTGATTCATACCGGCGCCGGTCTGCCTGCGGAGTTCGGCGCCGAGCTGGTCGAGGTCACCGCCCGACACCCCGACGTTCGGCTGATCCTCGCGCACCTGGGGATCACCGACCAGGCGATCATCGCCGACGGGCTGCGCGACTATCCGTCGGTGGTGTACGACAGCTCCTGGATGAACGCCTTCGAGATCATGACGCTGCTGGCTCGGATCCCCGCCGAGCGGATCGTGTTCGGCTCCGATCCGCCCTATGGCCGCACGTTCAACGGTCTCTACCTGCTGTTGCGCTCGTTGCGGTGCCTTGGAGTCAGCGAGGCCACGGTGGCCGAGGTGCTCGGGGGAAGCGTGCGCCGGATGCTCGCGGGCGAGCCGCTCGTTGCCGCCGGCGATCCGGTCGCTCCGCGCGAGCTTCGGCTCGACGGGCGCCTGCTTCGGATTCACACGTATTGCATGATGACCCTGGCTGCCATGATCGGGGGGAGCCCCGAGCGCGCGGCGGGTTTCACCCGGCTTGCCCGCGGGGTCACGCGCGATCCCGATCCCGGCCCGTTGGGCGCCTTCTTCACCCGCATCGGCGCGGCTCTGGAGGCCGGTGGCACCGACATTGCCGAGGCCGCTGACCCGCTCGCCGCCCGGGCGGCGCTGGCGCCCGTGTTCATGAGCATGGCCGCGGTTGCCACGGAGTTGCCACAGCGCGTGTAATCGAGGCGTGCTCTACCCTTCGTGTATGGCGGTCGCTTCAGCCCACTCACCGTTGGACGCCGAGCGAATCAAGCTCGACTTCCCGATTCTTGCCACCAAGGCACACGGCACCAAGCCGCTGGTGTACCTCGACTCGGCCAACTCGTCGCAGAAGCCCGAGGCTGTGATCGAGGCTGTCGCCGAGGTGTATCGCTCGGGCTATGCCAACGTCCATCGCGGGGTGTACGAGCTCGGCGTGAATGTGACCGAGGCGTTCGAGGGTGCGCGCGACAAGGTCGCGGCCTTTCTGAATGCTCCGTCGCGGCGCGAGATCATCTTCGTCCGGCAGGCGACCGAGGCGCTCAACCTGGTCGCCTACGCCTACGGACGCAAGTTCATCGGCGAGGGCGATGTGATCGTGACCACCGAGATGGAGCACCACTCCAACCTGGTGCCATGGCAGTTTCTCGCACAGCAGACCGGCGCGACCCTTCGCTACCTGAAGCTGACCGACGACGGCGAGCTGGATCCGGCGTCGCTCGAGGAGGTGGGGCAGCTCCAAAACGTCAAGCTGGTCGCCGTCACCCAGGCCTCCAACACGCTCGGCACGCTGAACGACATCCCCGCGCTTTCGCGGTGGGCGCATGACCTCGGCGCGGTGATCGTGGTGGACGGCGCCCAGGCCGCCCCTCACCGCCCCGTCGACGTCCAGGCCCTGGGGTGCGACTTCTACGCGATCTCCGGCCACAAGATGTGTGGTCCGGGATCGGGCGCGCTGTGGGGCCGAACCGAGCTGCTGGATCGCATGGATCCGTTCCTGACCGGCGGCGAGATGATCAGCACCGTCACCCTCGAGCGCACCACCTGGAATGAGCTGCCATGGAAGTTCGAGGCCGGTACGCCCGCGATTGCCGAGTGCATCGGGCTGGGTGCCGCGGTCGACTATCTGACCGGCATTGGCCTCGAGAAGATCGCCGCCCACGAGCGGGCGCTGACCGAGTACGGCCATGCGCTTCTGTCCCAGATCGATGGCGTCACCCAATACGGGCCGGGGCCGGAGCACCGGGGTGGCGTGCTGAGCTTCGATGTGGCGGGAATCCACCCCCACGACGTCGCCCAGATTCTCGATGGCGACGGGATCTGTGTGCGCGCCGGACATCACTGCACCCAGCCGGTGATGGCGCGCTACGGGCTGGCCGCGACCACGCGGGCGAGCGTCTACCTCTACAACACCACGGCCGATCTGGACGCGCTTGCCGACGGGCTCGAGCGGGTGAAGCAGACCTTCGCCCGGTAAGCTTCGGGTAGGCATCTCATGGACGAGCTTTATCGCGACAACATCCTCGATCACTACAAGAATCCCCGCAATTCGGGGCATCTTGAGGATCCGAGCGTCGAGGCCGACGGAGTCAATCCGCTCTGTGGCGACGAGCTGCACGTCGAGCTCAAGGTCGTCGACGGCGTGGTCGAGGACGTTCGCTACAACGGCCGCGGGTGCGCGATCAGCCAGGCCGCGGCGTCGATGCTCTCCGACGCGGTCAAGGGCCGCAAGGTCTCCGATGTCGAGCAGATGGGCAAGGAAGACGTGCTTGAGGAGCTGGGTATCCCGCTGACGCCGATCCGGCTCAAGTGCGCGTTGCTCTCGGTTGGCGTCCTGAAGGTCGCGCTGGCCGAGCTGAAGGGTGAGTCGATCCCCGCCGAGTGGGCATCCGACAACGAGATTACGTGGAAATCTCAGTAGGGCCGGTCGACTCGGTTCCCGAGGGTGGGGTCAAGATCGTCCAGTCCGGCTCGTTGTTCGTGGGGGTGTACCGGATCGACGGTGAGCTGTATGCGATCGAGGATCGTTGCAGCCACGACGACGGTCCGCTGTGTGAGGGCGATCGCGACGGGTTCGAGGTGATCTGCCCGCGCCACGCGGCCCGGTTCGACCTTCGCACCGGCACGGTGCTGTCGCCGCCTGCGACCGAGAATGTCGAGACGTTCCCGATCGAGATTCGCGACGGGAACATCGTCGTGCTGGCGTAACCTGGGCACCGTCGGTGATCTAGAGTGCTCTGGTATGGAGCACCTCTCAGAAGCCACTCAGGAATACCTCGAACGGATCTATTGGCTGTACGAGGCCGGGATCGATCGCACGCAGGCAAATCTCGCCCGTGCGTTGCGGGTCTCCCAGCCCTCGGCCAGCGAAATGCTGCGGCGCATGGCCGACGACGATCTGGTCGAGCGCGACGAGCACAAGTTGATCAACTTCACCCAGCGCGGCAGGGACGTGGCCGAGCGGATCGTTGCCCGGCACCGCCTCGTCGAGGCGTATCTGGTGAAGGTCATGGGCATCCCGTGGGACGACGTCCATGAGGAAGCGCATGCCATGGAGCATTCGATCTCACCGCGGCTCGAAGCCAAGATGCTGGAGATGATCGGAAGCGTCAAGACCTGTCCGCACGGACACCCGATCGGCGACTATCCCCGGGTTCCCGGCGAGCCGATCCCTGCGGTGCCGGTTGGCAGCGAGATCACTGTGCTGCGGCTCGAGAACGAGGCCGAGGACATCCTCCATTACATGAAGGCCCACAACATCGAGCCGGGCGACGCCTATACGGTCACCGCTCGCGGCGGTGATGGCGAAGAGGCGTTCACCCAGCTCCAGCCGTCCGGAGCCGGCGACTCCATTGAGATCGATGACCGGCTCGCGCGAACGGTCTCGGTACGCGTCGACACTCGCGGAGACGGCGCAACCTCCGCTCTCGGCGAAGCCAGCCCCGAACTTCAACTATTGGGCGCCGACCAATGGGGCATGTGAGGCTGGTCCCCGCCGATTCTGGCGGCGTCCCACGCGGCGGTGCGGTGCTCAACGTGCCGTTGGCACGCCTCCGCTCCGCCCGCCGCTCGATCCTTGCCACAATCGCCGGGTCCTGCGCCTCATGGGTGAATAAATGGTGCCAGGCACCATTTATTCACGAGACAGTTCCGGCGCTGATTCGTGACAGGTGAATAACGGTGCCAGGCACGGTTATTCATTCGTCGTTCCAGTCGTAGTTCGTCCGGCCGTACTGGTCGGGTATCCATCCCCACCCCCAGAGCGGCACCGGCAGTTCCGGGGGAGGTGATTCGTACTCGACGCGCGGGTCGACCTTCTCGGCCAGCACCTGACAGCGGTGGTGCCAGTTGTCCCCGAAGTCAAAGGTGTACTCGAACTCGTCGCCGGGGCTCACCGCAGACGCAACCTTCACCACCGTGGAATCCAGCCATGGCGGCCCATCGACTTCCATTTCTGGCCAGCCGATCTGACGCCCGTCGGCCAGCTCGAAGCCGTGCAGGTGCGACAGATCCCAGCGTGCGAACGCCAGGTCGATTGCCTCCGAGAGTGCACTGAACGAATGCCCGGGCCCGACCATCATCACGCGACCCGGCGGCGGATCGCACACGATGCCGCACCCGCTCAAGAGATCAACTCGGATCTGCAACCACGTTCGAGCCATGATCGACAGGCTAGCAGTGAGGCTGCTGGCCGTGAATAACGGTGCCTGGCACCGTTATTCACTTAAATGACGACGGGGCGGTTTGGTTTCCCAAACTCGCCCCGTCGCGGCGATATCGCTTGAATTAGGTAGCGGCGATTGCCTTGGTTTCCGGCCACCCTCCCGGAGGAGGTGGCGGAGGCTATCCCAACGCCGGCTGCAGCGATTCCCTCATCGGTTCAGGGACTCGCCCCTACCCGCGAGCACCTCCACTCGCCCGTCTTGAACCATCTAACAAGTCGGACCACCTCCTTTCCGTGGTGGCGGAATGTTAGCAACGCTCGAGGATGAAGGCCAGCCGAAATTCATCGACCTGCCAGCTCGTGCACCAGGTGATAACCGTTCGGCGTCCCAACGCCGCTTGCCATGTCGTACCCGGCTCGCGCCTTGGTGCCCTGCACGGTGAATACGGGGTTGTTGTTGGCGTCGGTCAACGTGAAGGTGTTGTCGCCACGGGTGATGTCGACGATTCCACGAGCATGCGCGGTTGACAGCCGGTAGAGCTTCGGATTGAGAAGCCCCAACCGGCGCCCGGCCACCTGGTCGGCAACCGCGGTGACGCCCGCGAACATGGGGCTCGACGCACTGGTGCCGCCGTAGATCCCCCACGACGGTCCGTCTGGTGCGAAGCTCGTGAAGACATCGACCCCGCCATCGACTGCGGCGGTCATGCTGATGTCCGGCGTTGCCCGCCACGCTCCAGCGTCGGTGTTGACGCCGCGCTGATACCACGGTCGCGCAAAGACGTGGGACTGGCTGCCGCCGCCCGAGGCGTCGATTCCGACCGGGATGTCGTTCCAGACATTGTCCGGTGCGATCCGCGTGCCACTGGCGTTGAGGTGCAGCTGCGTGCCACCGACGCTCGTCACCAGCGGATCACTCTGCGGCCAGCTCAGCACCTGGTGGCGGTAGAGGTCGGTTCCGTTGGCCTTGTAGTCGGTGGGGCCGGTGTCGCCTGAGGATGACACCAGCGTCACACCGTGACGTGTGGCGCTCTTGAACGCGTATCGCAGCGAGCGAATCGCGTCCGCGCTTGGGAACGTCTCCTCCGTGGCCCCGAAGCTCATCGAGATCACGTCACCGATGTGGCGGTTCACCAGCTTCTGGATCGATGTCATCAGCTGGGGCATATCGGACAGGCCCTCGTTCTCGGACACCGGCGTGGCGGCGATCACGAGCCTGGCCCTGGGCGCCAGCGCATGTGCGTACTCGACGTCGAGCGTCGTTTCCTGACCCCAGCCGACCATGTCGTCGTTCGTCGGGTCAAACGCCGGGATCTTGCCGGCGAGAGCGACGGTGCGGATAGACGGCGGTGCGGGCAGACCGAAAGCACGGTCAAAGACTCCGAGATCATGCTTGATCGTCGGCGAGCCGAACGATTCGAGCAGGACGATCGTGCGTCCCTGGCCCTGGTTGCCGCCGGCGTAGAGGCGCTTCATCTTGTAAGCCGTCTGGATCTGTGTTGGCCCATAACACGAGATCTGGAACTGCGCCTGACAATCTGCCAGCGTCGGTGGTGCCGGTGCTCCTCGGAGGATGATCCGGGTTTGGCCGGCGCCGAGCCTCAGATGGCCGGCAGCAGCCTTGGTTGCAGTCACCGCGGGTGCGGGTGACAGCATCGGTCGGGCCGATGCCGACGCGACCGTTAACAGTGTGATTGCCGTTGCACATGCGGCAATCCGTCCAGCGTGCCACTTCATTTTGGACCCCCTGCTTGTTGGGTGCAGGGAGCGTTATACCCGGATGTAGGAATCGCGCAACGCACTCGGCTCGACACCGAGGTCGCGGCGTGCCGGGGCGATGTCGCACTGGGTGCCGGCGAGCAGCATCACGATCTGTTCGCGGGTCACTTTGAGTGGCGGGGGAAAGTGCTTGAGCACCACGGTTTGGGCCTTCATCAGACCTGCCGGGATGTGGAGCTTGCGCGGCGGGTTGCGGTCGGTCACGCGGGCGAGCTCGTCGAGTAGGTCGTTGAACTCGAACACTTCAGGGCCGCCCAGTTCGTACTGGCGGCCCACGGTCTGGGGCCGTTCGAGCGCCGCGACGAAGGCGGTCACCACGTCCTCGACCCAGATCGGCTGGTGGCGATACTTCCCGTTGCCGATCACCGGGGCCACAGGGCCCTTGAGCAGGCTCTCGAACGCCTTGAGCGCCCCACCATCGGCCCCGAACACGAAGCTCGGTTTGAATACCGTCCAGTCGCGATCGCTGGCGGTGACCGCCTGGACCGCCTCCCACTTCGTCTTCCAGTAGCGGGTCAGTGGGGCGTGTTCGGCGCTCACCCCCAGCGCGCTCATGTGCAGGAACCGCTCGACCCGGGCCGTGGCGGCCGCCGCCAGCAGGTTGCGTGTGCCACCCGCGTTCACGGCCTCGAACTGCTCGTCGCTGCCGTCCAGGATGGCGACCAGATGGGCGATCGCATCGACCCCATCGACCGCCTCGGCGACCGAGCGCGGGTCGGTGACGTCACCGCCTGTCTGGCGGGAGAAGCGCACTACCTCGTGGCCGTGTCGCTCGAAGCCCGCCGCGACCCGCGTCCCGATGTACCCCGAGGCGCCGGTGACCAGGATCCTCATGCCGGTGGCGCGAAGTTGAGGTGGTAGCGGCTGGGGGTCGGCTCGGCCTTGCCGCCCTGATACTTGGAGCCGAGCGCCCCAGATCCGTACGGGTTGTCGGCCGGTGTGGTCAGGGTCATGAAGCTCAGCTGCGCGATCCGCATCCCCGGATACACGGTGATCGGGAGGTTCGCGACGTTGGCCAGCTCCAGCGTGATGTGTCCGTCGAAGCCTGCGTCGACCACGCCCGCGGTCTGGTGCACGACCAGTCCGAGCCGTCCCAGCGAGCTCTTTCCGTCGAGCGTTGCCACGATGTCGTCGGGCAGTGAGATGCGTTCCGCCACGACGCCGAGCACGAACTCGCCTGGGTGCAGGATGAACGCCTCCCCGCCCGTCACCGTGACCAGCTCGGTCAGATCCTCCATCGGAACCTTGACATCGATGTACGGGTAGCGGGAGTTGCGAAAGACGCGAAATGCGTCACCGACCGTGACGTCGACCGAGCACGGCTGCACCAGCGCATCGTCGAACGGGTCGATTCGGATCCGTCCGGCAGCGATCTCTTCGCGGATCGTGCGGTCGGAGAGCACCATGACCGCGAAGTCTAGTTTGATTCGGGCATCTTGGGTTTGTGCAAAGCCCCGTGGTAACCTGAATCGCTTTTGCTGGGCCAGACCAAGGAGGTGGTTTTGTGGGCAAGACCGTCGATCTGCGCACCGAGGTGCCCGGTCCCAAGTCGCGTGCGATCCTCGATCGCAAGGCTGCTGTGGTTGCGAACTTCAAGGATATTTGGATGCCTGTGGTCATCGATCACGCGCATGGCTGTGTGGTCACCGATGTCGATGGCAACACCTTCCTGGATTGGTCGGGCGGAATCGGGTGTCTCAACGTCGGGCATACCAATGCCGCCGTTTCGCGCGCGCTTCACGACCAGATCGACAAGTTCTTGCACACCGACTTCACGATCGTTCCCTACGAGGCGTACGTGACGCTGGCCGAGAGGCTGTTGGCGGTCGCACCGATCTCGGGGCCCAAGAAGGCCGCCTTTTTCAACTCCGGTGCCGAGGCCGTCGAAAACGCGGTCAAGGTTGCGAAGCTCGCCACCGGGCGCCAGGCCGTGATCGCGTTTGAGGGAGCGTTTCACGGCCGCACGTTGATGGCGATGTCGCTGACGTCCAAGCCGCACCCGTACAAGGCGGGAATGGGCCCCTTCGCGGCGGAGGTCTACCGGGCGCCATTCCCCAACCCGTACCGATGGGTGGGGAGCGATCCCTCCAAAGAGGCGCTCGCCGAGCTGCGGCGGATGTTCACCACCCATGTCGCCGCCGAGAACGTCGCGGCGATCGTGGTGGAGCCGGTGCAGGGTGAGGGCGGGTTCGTGGTACCGCCCACCGACTTCTTCCGCGGTCTGCGGGAGATCGCCGATGAGTACGGGATCGTGCTGATCGTGGACGAGGTGCAGTCGGGCTTTGGGCGCACCGGGAAGTTCTTCGCGATCGAGCACTTCGGTGTCGAGCCCGACCTGATCACGGTCGCCAAGTCGATCGCCGCAGGGGTTCCGATGTCGGGGGTGCTGGGTCGGGCGGAGTTGATGGACGCTCCTCACGATTCGGCCATCGGCGGAACCTATGTGGGTTCGCCGCTCGGGTGCGTGGCCGCGCTCGCCGTGTTGGACGAGATCGAGGGGCGTGACTTGCTGGGGCGAGGAACGGCGATCGGTGAGCGTATCCGTGATCGCTTCGAGGGCTTTGCCCGGCTGCACCCGCAGATCGGCGACGTGCGCGGTCTGGGCCCGATGCTCGCGCTCGAGTTCGTCACCGACCCCGAGACGAAGGAGCCGGCCTCGGCCATCGCCACCGCTGTCTTCGAACAGTCTGCCCAGCGCGGCTTGATCCTGCTCAAGGCCGGTCTCGACGGTAACTGCATCCGTGTGCTGGTGCCGCTGGTCGCGACCGACGAGCAGCTCGACGAGGCGCTGGACATCCTGTCCCAGGCGATCGCGGTGGCCTGCGGCGCACCCGCGCTCGCGGCCGCCGGGGACTAAGCCGCCACCGCGTCCTTGCTGCGGTCCTCGACGACCGCAGCGGGGCGCCGGGCGGCGCGCATCGTCGGTACCAGGATGCCGGCTGCCAGCACGCAGCCGAGCGCGGCCAGGCCATAGGCACCGCGCACGCCGAGTACGTTGATGATCAGTCCCGCAAACGGGAACGACAGGGCAAATGCACACATCGCCGCCGCCTCGGTGGCGGAGTTGACCCGGGCGCGTACAGCGTCGGGAGTGAATCGCTGGATGATCGTGAGCTCAGCCACGCTGACGGTTCCCTCCGAAAGGCCGGCCACGATCATGCCGATCATCGCGACCTCGAAGATTGGTGCGCCGGCGACCACCGCGAAACCCAGGCCGATCAGCACACAGCCCCAGATCATCGTGGCGCTCTCGTTTCTCCGCGCGGTGACCCGTCCCAGGAATGAGCCGACGATTGCACCACCGCCCCAGCACGAGGCGATGATGCCGTAGCCGGCCGCTCCCAGGCCGAACAGATGGGCGAGCGGAAGTTCGGCGACCAGGATCGGCCCAAGCAGGAAGAGCAGCACCATCCACGCTGCCGTCATTCCTCGCAGCACGGGCGAGTGCCACACGAACGTGAATCCGGCGCGCAGCTCTCCGTGTTCTCCCGCGTGAGCCACGCGGCCGCCGAAGTTCCCCGAGACCGACGCGACCATGCCGGCCGCCGTCAGCGCTGCGACGGCCGAGATCGCGAACACTGCCGAGGCTCCCACCGCAGCGGCCAGCACGCCGCCACACAGTGGTCCGAGCAACGCGCCCACGTTTCGGCCGACCGAGATCGTCGAGTTGGCCCACTCGAGCCGGTCGTCACTCACCAGATTGGGCACGCTGGCGCTCGACGCCGGCATGAACGGCGCCTGGGCGAGACTGCCGAGGGCCGCCAGTGCGACCAGCAGCACCGGCGCTCGCGTGAACACCATCCCGAGTGCAAACACGCTGGTCGCGAGTT
This sequence comes from uncultured Actinomycetes bacterium, assembly GCA_963708725.1. Classification (GTDB taxonomy): domain Bacteria; phylum Actinomycetota; class Thermoleophilia; order Gaiellales; family JAICJC01; genus CAVPTL01. Next base: position 532,068 of record CAVPTL010000008.1, read on the forward strand.
CGGCCGTGATCATCACCAGACGCCGGTCGTAGCGGTCGCCCAGAGCGCCCGCAACCGGCGCCACCAGTCCCGCGGTGGCGATCGTGAAAAACAGCGCGGCCGACATCCACACGGTCGAATGCGTGCGGGCGTAGACGGCCACCATGAGGGCGATCCAACCGGCTTCCCAGCCGGTGACCGAGATCGCGCGGCCGACGGCGAGGCGGTGAATTGCGGTTGTTGGTGCGGTGGTCACGAACGAGTCTCCAGACAAGCAGGACGGCGGGGGAGGTGCGGCGCGCAGCCGCGCGCCGTTCAACTGAGGAGATTCGATGTCACGTGCCGACTGTAGCACACACAGAAGGGGCTCAAGCACGGGCGTCCACGACCGATACAGGGGACAGACCCTCCTCATAGCACAAAGAACCAATGGCAAGTTTTCAGATCAAACGGATCACACTCCCCAGCGGCAAAGTGGTCGAGATCGTGTATTTGGCCCCCGCTCCGCAGACAGTCATCGCCGGCACCGACACGGTCGAAATGGACCATGTCGAATTCCCGCATGTGCGGCGGATCGAGCTCTGCCCCGCGTGTGGAGGAGACCGGGTACACCCGCTTGACTGGCACGAGGTCTCAGACATGCGCTGGCAGCTGGTGGTGCGCTGTCCCGACTGTCGTTGGCGCACCAGTGATGTGTTCGAGCAGCCCGAGGTCGAGCGCTACGACGACGTGCTGGCGGCCGATACCGACCGGCTGATCGAGGTGCTCGACAGAGTTACCCGTGAGAACATGACCGAGCAGCTGGAACGGTTCCGGCGGGCTCTGGAGCACGACGCCATCGAACCGATGGACTTCTAGCTAGTACGCGTACTGCTGGGCTTCGCGGTGGCGTTCCAGCGCGAGTTCGATCAGGCGGTCGAGCAGCTCCGCATAGGGGATCCCCGACGCTTCGAACAGCTGGGCATAGACGCTGGTCGAGGTGAATCCCGGGATGGTGTTGATCTCGTTCAAGATCACGCGATCATCGGGGGTGACAAAGAAATCGATGCGCGCCATGCCCGCGCATTCACACCGGGCGAATGCGACCCTGGCCGTGCGCTGTAGCTCGTTGGTCACCTCGGGGGTCAGCTCGGCCGGCACGATCAGATCCATCCCACCCGGCAGATACTTGGCATCGAAGTCATACCAATCGGCGGTGATCGTGATCTCACCCGGCAGGCTCACGACCGGCTCGGCGTTGCCCAGAACGCCGCACTCCACTTCGCGGCCGACGATCATCTGCTCGACCAGCACCTTCGAGTCGTGCCGAAACGCGAGTTCGAGCGCCGGAGCGAGCTCTTCGATCGTGTTGATCTTCGAGATCCCAACGCTCGACCCCAACCGTGCGGGCTTGACGAAGCACGGTGGTGCGATCCCGGCGGCGGCCAGTTCGGCCTCGTGGTCGACGACGACACGCGCCCGGAAGGTGACGCTGGGGGCGGTCTCGATGCCGACACTCGCCAGCAGGGGCTTGACCATGTCCTTGTCCATCGTCACCGCGGATCCGGTGACGCCCGAACCGACGTATGGCAGGCCGACCATCTCAAGCATCCCCTGGACGGTGCCGTCCTCGCCGAATGGGCCGTGCAGGATCGGCAGAACCACGTCGATCGGCTCGATCGTGCGGGCCTGGGTCAGCGAACCGCCGGCGCGCGGGATGACGGAGCTGGTCTCGCCCGGCGCCAGCGCGAGCGATTCGCCGGGCTCGTCGGGCGGGGACTCGAGCTGCCATGTGCCCGTGCGATCGATCTCGATTTCGACGACGTCATAGCGCGCGGGGTCGAGGGCGGCGATCACCGACTTGCCCGACTCGACCGAGATGTCATGCTCCGAGCTGCGGCCCCCGTAGAGCACCGCGACCCGAATTCGAGATCCCGAACTCATGTCACCGGTGGGACGGGGCAGGTGCCGCTCTGGTTGTAGTGGGCCACCCTGATATGAACGGTCGAACCCTGCTGGGCCTGTTGCCCGGAGCTGGGATCCTGGCCCGTGACCGTGCCGTCCTGGGACTGATTGCAGGTGTTGGAGTTGATGACCCCGACCTTGAAGCCGTTGTTGGTGATGGCTGTGCTGGCATCGGTCTCGGTGAGTCCGAGCACCGCAGGCACAACCCCGTTGCCCGGGCCGTCGGACACGGTGATCGTGACCGAGGTGCCCTGCGACACGAGGCTGTCCTGTGACGGGGATGTGCCGATGACCTCGTTCACCGGCACGTCGGTGCTGTTGGTGCGCGTACACGAGCCGTTGAGCTTCTGTGACTTGAGTCGTTGCTTGGCCTGATTGCAGTTGAGACCAGCGACTGCCGGGACGGTGACGTTGCCAGAGGCGACGGTGATCGTGATCGGCTTGTCGAGGTCGACGACGCTGCCTCGCTTCGGCGTCGTCGACACCACGTCGCCGCCCGGCTGGGCCGGCGTGTCGGGTTGATTCGGGTTGATCGTGACGTGTGTGAATCCGGCCCCGGTGAGCTCGGCGGTCGCGTCGGCTGCGGACTTGCCAGTGACGTCGGGTACCGCTTTTGCGCCCGGTCCGGCGCTGATCGAGAGCGTCACGACCGAGTTCTTGTCGACACTCGATCCCTGGTCGGGGTCGACCTTGAATACCGTGCCCAGCTTGGCGTTCGAAGTGGCATCGACGCACTTGCCGACCAGTCCGGCCTGACGGAGGCTGGCCTGGGCGGCGAGGCACGTGTGCGTCTTGAGGTTGCTGGGGACGGTCACCTGATCGCCGCGCAGCTGCTGATACACGACCAGCCCGATACCGGCGGCGACCACCAGGAACAGCACAACCAAGAGCCACGGCAAAAGGCTCCGCTTGGGACCAGCGGGGGCGCTGGGAGGCGCCGGCGGCAACACGGCGGTTGCGGCGGCCTGCTGGGCCGAGATCACCTGGGTCGCCTGCTGGGTATCGGCCGAAACGGCGCCACCGCGGGAAACGCGCCGCAGCTCGTCGGCCATCGCGCGGGCCGAGGAATGCCGCAGCGCGGGGTCCTTCGCGAGGGCGCGCATCACGACCTGCTCGAGCTCGGGCGACACCAGCCGGTTCTTGCTTCGCAGCGACGGTGGCTGATCCGACACCTGCTTCATGGCGATGTCGACCGCCCCGTCGCCGGTGAAGGGCAGCTCTCCCGTGAGCATCTCGAACAGCACGATGCCCATCGAGTACAGGTCCGACTGTGGCCCGACGGCCTGGCCTCGGGCCTGCTCGGGGGACAGGTACTGCGCAGTACCGACGATCGAGCCGACCTCGGTCATCTCCTGGGTGTTCTGGGCGCGGGCGATCCCGAAATCGGTGACCTTCAGCCGGTTGTCATCGGTCAGCACCATGTTGTGGGGCTTCACGTCGCGGTGGATCACCCCGCGGCGATGTGCGAAGTCGAGCGCGTCCAGCGCCTGCGTCGCCCAGCCGATCGCCTCAGCCTCCGGCAGCGGGGCGCGCTGCGTGATCTCCTGCTTCAGCGTCGGGCCGTCGAGGAACTCCATCGCGATGTAGTAGGTGCCCTCAGCCTCACCGCGGTCGTACACCGCGACGATGTTGGGATGGTTCAGACCAGCCGCCGCCGAGGCCTCACGCCGGAACCGCTCGACAAAACCGTCGTCGCGCGCAAAGCGGTCGGAGAGGATTTTGATCGCAACCTGGCGGCCGAGCAGCTCGTCGGTGGCCAGGTAGACGTCGGCCATCCCGCCCGAGCCCAGGCGCCGCCCCAACCGGTACCGGTTGTCGAAGAGATTCCCGTTGTCTGGAGGAGTGTCGTCCACTGGAGAATGCCTACTGTGCCACGTTTGGCCCGAGGTAGGCCCTGATCACGTCTGCTGCGATCGGTGCTGCGACCTGCCCGCCGAACTCGGTCGTGCGATCGATCACGACCGCGACGGCGATCTTTGGTGTGTCCCCGGGGGCTCCCGGAGCGAACGCGATGAACCATGAGGTGTAGATACTGGAACCCGGGGGCCCGATCTCGGCTGTCCCGGTCTTGCCCGCGACCGGCAGGTTGCCGATCTGGGCCTCGGTGCCGGTGCCCTCGTCGACGACCTTTTGCATCATGCCGGTCATTTCCTGTGCTGTTTGGTTCGACATCACCCGCTGGATCGCCTGCGGATGGTGTTGGTAGACGGTTGAACCTCCCGGCGTCACCGCCTTGTCGACGAGCGACGGCTGCATGCGCACACCGCCGTTTGCGATGGTCGCAGCCACCTCCGCCATTTGCAGGGGCGTGACCGCCAGGTTGCCCTGCCCGATGGCAGTGCGGGCGACGTCGATCGGTGCCGATTGTGAGATCTGGTGGCCGTTGCGGTAGAGCCCGGACGGCACGACCTCGTCGCCGGGCAGATCGATCGTGGGATCGGTGAAGAACCCGAACTCGCTCATCGCGTTTCGCAGTCTCTGCGAGCCGATCTTCTGCCCGACCTGGGCGAACACGGTGTTGACCGATTGGGTCAGGGCGTAGCTCAGGTCGATCGGCGGGAACGACTCGAGCCCGGCGTTGCAGAGCTGGACGAACACCTTGATGCAGGCCGGTGCCGGGGTCAGCGGTGATGTGGGCGTGTACAGGTGGCTTTTGAGCGCGGCGGTCGAGGTCACCGTCTTGAAGGTCGATCCCGGCGTGTACAGGCCCTGAGTGGTGCGGTTCAAGAGCGGTGCGCCCGAGTTCGGCCGGGTGAGCTTGGCGTAGTTTGCGACGACCCGGTTGGGGTTGAAGGTCGGCGTCGAGGCCATTGCGATCACCCGCCCGGTCGACGGCTGGATTGCGACCACCGCGCCGTGCATCTGGCCAAGGCCGTCCATCGCGGCTCGCTGGGCCGGTAGTGACAGGCTGGTGATCACGTTGTCGCCGGTGATCGTGCGCCCCCGCAACGAATCGCCGAGGTTTTGGAGCTGAGTCGAGAGGTTCGCGTTCGACGATGTCAGGAAGTCGTTGTAGGAGAGCTCGAGCCCCGTCCGTCCCTGATTGACGGAGTTGTACCCCACGGCCTGGGCGAACAGTCCGCGGAAGGGATACTTGCGGGTGTAAATCGTCTGGCCGTCCTGTTTGGATTGGCGGTTCTCGGCCAGCACAGTGCGGCCGTTGCCGGCAAAGATCAATCCCCGCTTGATCTGAAGCTGGCGATACACCAGACGGGCGTTGTCCTGGCGCACTGCGAGCGAGTCCGCGGCCCAGATCTGCCAGTAGGCGGTGAACGAGATCAAGACCGCAAAGCCGATGGCGCACAGGCGAAAGAGGTTGTTGATCTGGTGGTTCACCGGCGGTCTCGGGTGGTGCGGTTGGAGATCATTAAGAGCAGCGCGAGCAGGAGGAAGTTCGAGACGATCGAGGAACCGCCGTAGCTCACGAATGGCAGGGTGATGCCGGTCAGCGGAACCAGCCGGGTGACGCCGCCCACGATCAGGAATGCCTGGAGGGAGAAGGCGAATGTGAGCCCGGCGGCCAGCAGGGTCGAGAACCCGTCAGGGGCGAGCGTCGCGATCTTGAAGCCGCGGTAGGCAAACAGCAGGTACACCAGCAACAGCCCCGCGGCTCCGGCCAACCCGGCCTCGTCGGCCCACACGGCGTAGATGCCATCGGTCTGGGCGGCTGGGATGATCGGGTGCGGCGGCGACCCCACCAGCTGAAAGCTCTTGCCCAGGCCGGTGCCGAACACTCCGCCGTCGGCGATGGCCTCGATCGACTGCACGATCTGATACCCGCTGGTGTGGGCGGTCGCCCAGGGGTCGATCCAGATCTGGAATCGCTCGTGGACGTGGGCGATGTTCTGGTAGATGAACCACGATCCGGCCGCGAACAGCCCCAGGCCGACGACCGTGTAGGCGTGGCGCCCGGTGGCCACGTACAGCATCGCCAGAAACACTCCGAACAGAAGCAGGGCGGTGCCGAGGTCGTTCATCACGGCCACCACGCTCAGGGCGAGCCCGGTCATCAAGAGCAACGGGCCGAAGTGCTTCATGGCGGGGATGCCGATGCCCAGCACGCGGCGGTGGGCGAAGGTCAGAACCTCCCGTTTCTCGCGAAGGTACCCGGCCAGGAATATCACCAGCAGCAGCTTGGCGAACTCACCCGGCTGCACCTGCACGCCGCCGAATCGCAGCCACAGCTTGGCGCCGTTCACGGTCGTGCCGGCGACCATCGTGATCACCAGGAGCAGCACCGCCGTCGCGGCCAGTGTGTACTTGTAGTTCTCGAGCTTCCGGTGGTCGCGAAGCACAAAGATCAAGCCGGCAAACCCCACCAGCCCGACCACGATCCAGACCGACTGGTCGCGTGCGAGCACCGGGTCGAGCCGGTAGATCTCGATCAACCCGATGGCCGTCATGAGTGCCGCCAGCGGCAGCAGCCAGGGGTCGGCCAGCGGCAGGCCGGCGCGCACCACCAGGTGTGCGATCACGAACAGGCCGAGGAACAGCCCGGCGTACACCAGCGAGGTGGATCGGATGTCCTGCTGGCGGGCGGTGTAGACAGCGAGGAAGCCCACCGCTGTCAGCAGGCCGACCCAGCCCAGGTTGACCAGTTCTCGCATCCGGGGGGTTCGCATGGCGCGGATCATCAGGGCAGTTCCAACGGCTGTATCGCCTCGCGGGCGCTTGACTGGGAGCGCAGCCGGTGATTGAACAGACGCTGCCGCTCGGCCGCGCTCAGAGAGCGGTACGGCACATCGGAGAGAAAGGTTTCGTGGTACAGGCGGACTCCCAGCGGTAGATCCACCGGGACGCCCTGGTACACCGCCACCTGGCCGGTGCGCTCGTCGGCGCCGACGAAGTGGCTCCAGCGCAGCCCCGCGATGGCACCAACCACGGCCACCGCGATCACCGCCAGGGCGGCCAGCCCGCCGAACACGAGCCGCAGGGTGTGTCGCCCTTCGCCTCGGTCTCCACCGCTGCCGGAGTCGCCCGACGCACCTCCCAGCCACAGCTCCGGTGGAAGCACGTGCTCGCCGGGAGTCTGTTCGTCGTCCTCGACATCGGCCAGGTCGTCGATCCGGAAGATCACCACCGTAACGTTGTCCTCACCACCGGCCGCGAGGGCGGCGCGCACCAGCTCGGAGGCCGCCTCGGCGGCGCCGGCGTGCTCGTACAGCAGCCGGCCGATGGTCGCCTCGTCCACCATGGTGGTCAGTCCGTCGCTGCACAGCAGCACCACGTCACCGGGCTGAGAGTCGACCGTGAAGGTATCCACGCGCACGTCGGCCTCTGCCCCAAGCGCGCGGGTGATCACGCTTCGCTGGGGGTGCTGTTCGGCTTCGGCTTCGGTCAGCTCGCCCTGGCGCACCAGCTCTCCCACCAGTGAGTGATCCTCGGTGAGCCGTTGCAACTCGCCGTCGCGAAGCAGGTATGCCCGGCTGTCGCCGACGTGCGCAAATGCGACCCGGCCATCGTCGCCGACGAGCGCGGCGGCCACAGTTGTGCCCATGCCGGCCACGGTGCTGTCGCTGCTTGCCCGCTGGTGGATCTTGGCGTTGGCCGCCACGATCACATCACGTAGCGTGTCCTCGCCGCGAGCGGGCACAAGCCGGGCCTGGGCGAACTCCTCGGTTGTCATCCGCGATGCGATCTCGCCTGCCTGGGCGCCGCCCATACCGTCGGCCACCATGAACAGCGGCTCTCGGATCAGGTAGGAGTCCTCGTTCAGGCGCCGGACGTTTCCGGTCTGAGTGGCGCCGGCGCGGTCGGCAACGCGTTTCATGCGCCACTCTCGTAGGTGAACTGGGTCTGGCCGATGGTGATGGTGTCACCGGCTGCCAGGGTGTGGGTTCCGTTCAGGCGCTGGCCGTTGACGAAGGTGCCATTGGTGGAGTGCAGATCCTCGATGATGTCCATATCCCGGCCGCGAATGAACCGGCAGTGGCGAGTCGAGGCATACCCGTCGGCCTGGAGTGTGATGTCGAGCGCCGGTTCCCGCCCAGCGACCAGCTCGTGGGCGATCGGGATCCGCGAACCGACTTCGAGCTCGGGGCTGCGGCTCACCACCAGTCGGCCGACCGCGCGCTCCGCTACGGGCTTGGCCGGACGGGTGGGAGTGAGGATCACGCTCTCCTGCCCGGCTTCCATGTCGCGGGACGCCACCCTGATGACGCGCCAAATGAACAGGTAGAGCAGCACCACGAACCCGATCTTGAGTGCAAGCAGGAGCTGTTCAACCAAGGCGGCGCTCGAACGTGAGCTTGGTCTGGCCCACGCCGATTACATCTCCGTTCATCAGCGCCGTCTCGCTGACCGTGAGGCCGTTGACCTCGGTGCCGTTGGTCGATCCCAGGTCGACCAGCGAATATCCCTCCCCGATCCGCCGGATCTCGGCATGTGCCCGCGAAACGTTGGGATCGTGCAGCACGATCGCGCAACTCGACGACCTGCCGATCGTCGAGACCGACCGCGTCAGTTCGAGCGTTTCACCCCCCCAGCTCAAGGTGGCGACTTCGGGTGCCGGGGTCGGTTCGGCGGCGGGTGGCTCGGGAATCGGAACCGGCGCGTACACCATCGTCTGGCTCGCCGGCGGTGGCGGAGGCTCGATCGGCGGGGCGACCAGCGGTGGCACAGGAACCGGCGGAGCGACCACGTCCGGGGTGGCCCCCGCGGCGGCTTCGTCGCCTTCGCTGCTCTCGACCGAGATCCCGAACAGGCCGACTGTCAACGCCGGCTCTGTTTCGAGCGAAACCTTGGGCCGGGTCGTCAGGCTGTAGCCCTCGCGGCGGGCGTGCTCGGACAGGTACTCCTCGAGCTCGTTGGTCATCTGATGCTCGTAGGCTGCGAACTGCTCACGATCCTCCGGGTTCAGGTGCACCGTGTAGGCGTTGGGCACGTACACGCGGTGGATCGAGATGGTGCGGTGATCGTCCATCTCCTTGGCGAGTTTGCGCGCCAGTTCGACCGGCTGCACCCCGGAGCGGAGCGTTTTTCCAAACGCCCCCTCGACCAAGTCGCCGATCTTCCGCTCGATATTGCGAAGAACACTCATACTGGATGGGGGGTGGGGATCCGGTGCCATGAGCGCACCAGGTTCACCGACCGAAGCTGACCCGCGGGTGTACCAGCGCCCAAGCGGCCGGGATTATAGCCGCGACGCACGCGACCAATGCCGCTTGCTGCCACGCCTGACCGGCGGATCCCGAAAGCAGCGGGATCGCGATCATCGAGAGGCCGAAGCCGATTCCCCAAAGCGCGACCGCGTGGGCCCGCCGGCCTGAGGGCTCGTTCCACGCGCGGGGGAGGATGGTTGCGAACACGATCATCGCGATTGCGACGCCCACCGCATCGGGTGCGTGGGCAAGGACTCCCAGGTACACGAGCGGGTCGTTGGCTCCCGCCAGGTTGCTGGTCGCCGTAGCCGGGACGAGGCTGCCGGTTGCGAGCACGATCACCGCTCCCAGCGACGCCTCGGCGATCCGCCGCCGGTTCGTGGGAGCAGTCGCCGCGACCAGCACGAAGGCGGGGCCCAGGCCGACGAGCGCCAGCGGCCACGCCAGCAGCGGCGCGAGCGGGCGGTTACGGCCCCAGTCGCGCGCCATCCAGATCCACGTGGCGGCCATGCCGATCCACAACAGTCCGGCCGCCTCCGCCAGGTTCCAAAACGCCGGCACGCACATCACCGCGCCGATGGTGAGGGCGGTCAGCGGCCGAAACCAGGCCACGAGCGCAAGCACGGCCGCGAGTGGCAGCGTCCATTGCGTCGGATAAAACGGGAAGGCGGTCAGCACGAACAGCGTCGTGGTTGCCACCACGGCGCTGCTCAGCGTTCGGCCCGACGAGCGGGCTCATCAGGGGTAGCGCGTGTACGCGCGGCTTCTCGGTGGAGGCCTCAGCGGCGGCCTCGCCGGATTCGACGGCCTCGACCTCGGGAGCCAGCGCCATCAGCAGCTGATCGCGCAGCTCGGAGGCTCCCGGTCGCTTCCGGGGATCGTGATCGAGCGCTCGCGCGAGCGTGTCTGAGATCGCGATGGGGATGTCGGGGCGCGTCTCGACCAGCGGACGGGCGCCTTCGCGCAGCTTCTCCAGGAGATCGGGGAGTGTGCGCGCCTTGAAGGGGTTTCGCCCGGCCAGGTGGGAGTACAGCGTCAGGGCGGCGGCCCACACGTCGGTTGCGCCCGACGCGCGCTCGCCCGCCGCTTGCTCGGGGGCCATGTAGGAGAGCGTGCCCATCAACCGCTCCTCGAGAGTGGTCTCGAGCGCGTCGTCGTCACGCGCGATCCCAAAGTCGGTGAGACAGACCTCGCCGTCGGTCGACACCAGGATGTTGGCCGGTTTGACGTCGCGGTGGATCACCCCGCGCGAGTGCGCGTGGTCGAGTGCGTCGGCGACCGCGGCGATTGCTCGCACGGCCTGCTCGTCGGTCAGGTCGGAACGATCGAAGCGTTCTCCCACCACCAACTCGGAGATCAGGTAGGCATTGTCCTCATCAGACTCGACCCCGACCACGGTGTGGATGTTGGGGTGGGCGAGTTTCGATGCGGTGCGGGCTTCGCGCTCGGCGCGAGCCGCCAGTCCTTCGCTGCGGCGAAACACCTTGACGGCGACCGAGCGGGCGCCGCTGGCGTCATGCCCGGAATAGACCGAGCCGAACCCGCCCTTGCCGAGCATCTCCTGGAGCTCGTATTTTCCGGCCACGGTGCGACCGGACATATCGGATCCGGGGTCAAGCTGAGCAGGTTGCGCCACGCCGCAGGGATTGGCGGCACGCGGCCGGAGTCCTGCAAATCCCTGTCCGTGGAGCGTGGTAGTGTGAGTTTCGTGCCTCCTGAAGACTTCTTCGACGAGGACTGGGAGGAGCCGAGCAAGACCCAGGAAACGGCCGCCACTCGACCCTCGAGTGGTGCTCCCCCCACCGGTCCCGGCGCCCCCAACCCACCGCCAACCGGGCGGTCACGTCCGCGGCTTCGAACAGGTGGCGGCGGTCGCCCACCCCGCTCGGGTCAATCGCTCGAATACGGACGGCTGGCGCTGCTGGGCGGCGGGATCGTGCTCGTGCTGCTGGTCGGGTGGCTGCTGGTAAGTCAGTTCGGCGGAAGCTCCGTGCCCCCGTCGCAAAAGTATTTCAACTCACTCGGCCCCATCATCAAGAGCTCGAATGCCGCCGGTGTCGAGTTCCACCAGCTGATGCTGCGGCCTCAGACGCCGGTCACGAAGTTCAAGGAGGGGCTCAACTCCCAGCTCACCCAATCGCAGGCGGCGGTGACCAACGCCAGCGCGCTCAAGCCTCCCAAGCAGCTCGCCCCTGTGCAGCCGTTCCTGTTGCAAGCCCTCCAGTACCGGGTAAATGGGCTGACGTGCCTGCTCAAGAACGCCGACGCTGCCTACGCGGCCCACACCCAGATCGGGGCGGGCACCGCGATGGCGCAATGTACGCAGAAGCTGCTCGCCTCCGACGTGATCTACGCCGACTCGTTCTCGGGCGCGGCGACAGTGATCCTCAAGTCCGACAACACGGTCGCCCAGCCGCCGACGTCGCGGTTCCTGGCTCCGAGCGACACCAACCTGGTGCTCCCCACCGGATTCGGCGAGGCGATCCAGCGCTTGTCCAAGCCGCCCACCGGTCTGCACGGCACCGAGGTCGGTCGCATCACCGCGCTGCCGTCGGGCAAGGTGCTTCAGGGTGCCGGACCGACCCAGGTGCAGGAGTCGAGTGACCTGTCGTTCCAGGTGAACGTGATCAACAAGGGGAACTTCGAAGAGGTGCAGATCCCGGTCGACTTCGTGATGACCCATCCGGGTGCCAAGACGATCAAGAAGACCGAGATCATTCCCGAGGTCGCCGCGCACAAGAAGACGCAGGTGACGTTCACCGACATCTTCGACAGTTCCAACATCCCGCAGTACAACCAGCCATACACGATCACGGTCACTGTGCATAAGGTTCCGGGTGAAACCCGCCTCGACAACAACCACACGACCACCAAAGTCACCTTCCTGGCACCGAAATGACCCGAACTGATACTGCGATGTACGTGGCGATCGCCGCGGCCGCGCTCGCGGTCGTGCTTGCGATCGTCGTGATCTACCTGCTGGTGGCGGTTCGCCGTTTGCGTGCCAATCAGCGCTTGATCGTCGGCGGTGACACCCACGATCTCGTGGAGTACGCCGTTGGGCTGCTCGCCCGGGTTGAGGACTGCGAGGTTCGCTTCGGCGCGGTCGAGAGTGCAACTGGCGCCGCCATCGGGCGCATCGACGGCTGTCTGCAGCGCCGGTCGCTGCTGCGCTACGACGCACTCGAAGGGTCGGGCGGCAAGCAGTCGGCGACGATCGCGGTGACCGACGCTTCCGGGTCGGGGCTGGTGCTCTCGGCGATCCAGGGCCGCGACTACGCCCGGATCTACATCAAGGACGTTCGCGAAGGCGAGAGCGACGTCGAGCTCTCACCCGAGGAGCAGCGCGCTCTCGACGTGGCCGCCGGCGAACCCTGACCGGTCAAGTCGAGGTGGAGATGGCGGGCGACCGCGAGCCCACGGTGTTGGTCGACGGGGTGGGCGCTGCGGCCAGTGCGGCCACCCATGGCCACCAGTAACTCCATACGTGTGGCTCGTCGCCGGTCGAGTTTGCTGCGCCGCCGGAGCCGGAATCGGGGGTGAGTCGGTGACTATCCACGGAAACGAAGGCAGTATTCCCGAGGCCTCGGACGTCGCCCGGCGGTGAGCCAGCGTGTACGGTGGATGCCATGGTAAGGATTCGACTCGTCCCCCAATCGCGCGAGTTCTACGAGCTGTTCGACCGTTCAGCCCAGAACCTGGTGGCGACTTCGCGACTGCTGCTGGAGCTGCTCGAGCATTATCCCGACCGCAGCGGACTGGTGGCCGAGATCAAGGATCGTGAGCACGAGGGCGACAACGTCACCCACGAGATCGTCCAGCTGCTGCACAAGACGTTCGTCACGCCGATCGATCGCGAAGATATCTACGACCTGTGCACGGCACTCGACGACATCTGCGATTTCATGGATGAGGTCGCCGACCAGTTGACACTGTATGGGGTTGAAGAGGTGCCGCCCGAGGCCATCGACCAGGCCGGGGTGATCCTGCGGGCCGTCGACAAGCTCGCCCAGGCCGTGGCGGGGTTGAATGGCCTCAGCGATGTCAGCGACGTCCTGGTCGAGATCCACACGCTCGAGGATGAGGGTGATCGGCTGCTGCGCAAGGCGACGGCCAACCTGTTCTCCAACGGTCTGGATCCGCTGGTCGTGATCCGGTGGAAGGACATTCACCAGGGCCTCGAGCAGGCCGTCGATGCGTGCGAGCACGCAGCGCATGTGCTCGAGAGCGTGTATCTCAAGAACCGATGAACGACGTGATGCTGTGGGTGGTGATCGCCTGCGCGATCGGGTTTGACTTCACCAACGGCTTTCACGACACGGCCAACGCGGTCGCCACCAGCGTCTCGACTCGCGCGCTGGCTCCTCGCACGGCGGTGTTGATCGCCGCGGTGATGAACCTCGCTGGTGCCTTTGCCTGGACAGCCGTCGCCGAGACCGTCGGTAGCGGACTTCTGAACGGGGCGGTGAGCTTGCGCGTGTTGCTTGCCGCCGTGCTTGGAGCCACGGCCTGGAACCTGATGACGTGGCGGATGGGCTTGCCGTCGTCCTCGTCGCACGCGCTGATCGGCGGGCTGGTCGGCGCGGCGGTGGCCGGTGGCGGGACCGCCGCGGTCGATTGGAGTGGAATCTGGACGAAGGTGATCATCCCGGCGGTCGAGAGCCCATTGATCGGATTCGTGCTCGCCGGGTTGGTCATGCTTGCGATCCTGTGGGGGTTCCGGCGGGTTCGGCCGGCACCCCTGACCCGTTCGTTTCGTCACCTGCAGATCGCATCGGGCAGCCTGATGGCGTTTCTCCACGGCACCAACGACGCGCAAAAGACAATGGGCGTGATTGCATTGGCTCTCTACTCGACACACCACATCAACTCCTTCTACATCCCGTGGTACGTGAAGCTTTCGGCTGGCCTGGCGTTGGGGATCGGCACCTATGTCGGTGGTTGGCGGATCATGCGCACGATGGGCACGCGGATCACGAAGCTCGAATCGCCGCAGGGCTTTGCCGCCCAGGCGACCGCCAGCGTGGTGCTCGCGATCACGGCGAGCCAGGGGTTTCCGATCTCGACCACCCATGTGATCTCGGGGTCGGTGATGGGAGCGGGGGCGACCACCAAACTCTCGGCCGTTCGGTGGGGTATCGCGGCCAACATCGTGGTGGCCTGGATCGTGACCCTGCCGGCGGCTGCCCTCGTCTCCGCGGCGGTGTACGGCCTGCTCGGTCCGTTCACCACCTAATCGCCCGAAACACGAAGTGGATTACCGCGATTCGGGGATGTCGGTTTCGTTTTCCGCTCACTACTGTTTGCGCCCGTGGTCACGAACGGCTCCAACCACCTCCGACCCGACGTGCGGTCCCAGCTGAATCCCCCACGGGGAGTGGCTGAGGTCGTCGCGGAGTTGTCCGCGGTGGGGCCCGACGCGTTGCCCTCCGCTGCGTGTCGTGCTCTGGCCGACGTACTTCCGCTCGACGAGGCCCGGTTCGTCACCAACATCGGGGAGGTCGGGTCGTGGGCGCGGGTTCGAGATCGCCGCCGAAGCATCCGTCGACACAGCGTGCAGACCGCTGTGTCCGGGGCAACCGAGCGGCCGTTGCAATGGCGAGACGGAAACCAGACGCTGCTTGCAGTGCCGGTTCGCCGCAGCGGCCGTCGGTTGGCGGTGCTCCTTGGATCGGCCGCAACGACGCAGGAGTTCACCGATCGGGAAGTACACACGGGTGAGCTCGTGGCCGCTGCGGTCGCGGCGGCCGACGGCGACTCCGAGCGCGACCGTGAAGCGACCGCGCGGCCGCTGGAGGCTGCGGTGTCGGAGATCGAGGTTGGATGGGCCACGGTCGAGGCGCTGAAAGCGGTGTTGGAGTTCGACGCGTGTCGCGTGTATCTCCCCGGTGTGGGGGACAACCGGGTTGCACCGATCGTTCAGTGTGGGATCGGGCAGACTGCGTGCCCCGAAGCGACGACCGCCGAGGCGTGTGCGCCGGGAGTCGGTGCCGCGGGCCGGGCGATGCTGGACGGGCGATCGCGGATCATCCCCAACAGCCGTTTCGAGCCGCACGCCGCCAAGATCGTCGATGTCGTACCCGTCGACGAATCACTCTTGGTGGTCCCGGTGATGGTGCATGAGCAGCCCGTTGCGGTGATCGTGGTCGCTCGGCTTGGCGCCGACCAGATCAGTCGCGGAGATCTGGTTGAGGTCGAGCGCGTTGCCATGCGTTCTGCCTCGGCCTTTCGGGCGGTGGGGCTGTTTCGAAAGGCAGCCGAGCAGGCCCGCGTCTCGCAGGCGTTGCTGGAGCTCGGTGAGGCACTCGGCGCCCAGACCGGCGTGGAGGGAGTCGCCGCGATGCTTGCGGCCGCCGCTGACCGGTTGATCGAGTGCGCGGCGGTGTCGGTGTGGCTGCGCGACGGCGATCAGATGCGCATAGCCTCCGCGCGCGGATACACCCCCGACGAATCCGCGCGACTCTTCGAGCAACCGATTCCGGCCGATGCTCCCCTGTTCGCCGAGGCACTCGATCGCCGCGAGGTGGTGGTGCGCCCGTTCCTCGCCGCCGAGCCGCTCGCCTCGCGACTCGATGGCACGCTCGACGGCTCGACATTCGCCGTTGTCGCGGTCGGCGAGCGCTCGGCGAATCGGGCTGCCATCGTCGTCCAGCGTGGCCCGCGCCGGGGTGCTCCGTCCCCGCTCGAACGCCAGATGCTGCATGGCATCGCGGATCAGACCTTGATCGCGCTCACAAACCGGATGCTGTATGCCGAACTCGACCAGTGGTTTCTGGCGACGGTGCAGGCACTTGCCACAGCGCTCGAGACCAAGGACGAGTACACGGGGATGCACGCAAGCCAGCTCGAGCAACTCTGCACCACCGTCGCGTCCGAGCTTGGCCTGACCGGGGCCGAGTTGCGAAACGTGAAGCTCGGTGCGCTGCTGCACGACATCGGCAAGATCGGAATCCCGTCGCCGATCCTGAACAAGCCCGCGCCACTGACCGAGGCGGAGTGGGAGGTGATGCGGCGCCATCCTGAGCTCGGCGCTCGCATCATCGAGCCGGTCGCCGGCCTCGACGGCGCCCGCGAGCTGGTGATCGCCTGTCATGAGCACTGGGATGGGAGCGGCTATCCCAACGGCCTTGCGGGCGAGGCGATCCCACTGGGGGCGCGCATCATCCTGACCTGCGATGCCTACGACGCGATGACCTCTGATCGGGTGTATCGCGCCGCGCTTCCGGTCTCGGAGGCGATTGTCGAACTCCAGCGACACGCCGGCACACAGTTTGATCCGGCGGTGGCGGATGCAGTGGTGGCCGTCGTCGGCGAGTGATTTCCGGGCAGTCGTGTAAGCTTTGAGCGTCGATCCCAACGGCGGGGTCGGCAGAGGCAACGACGCCTCCAGGTGACGGATTTCGCGATCCGCCACCTGGGGGCGTTTTTTTGTGCCGTAAATGCGAACAGGAGGGGCGAAAATGGCGACAATCGAAGATACGCGGAACCTCGAGGCGGTTCGCGCTGAGGTCGTGCGAGAGGTGCGCGAGCGCGAGATCAAGTTCGTGCGGCTGTGGTTTACCGACGTGGTGGGACGGCTCAAGAGCTTTGCGATCACGGCGTCAGAACTCGAGGGTGCACTCGAGCGGGGGATGGGGTTCGACGGCTCATCGGTCACGGGCTTCAACGCGATCGAGGAATCCGACATGATCGCGATGCCGGATCCCACCACCTTCAAGGTGCTGCCGTGGCAGACCGGTGAGAGCAACGTGGCGCGCATGATCTGCGACGTGCGCACACCCGACGGTGAGCCGTACGAGGCAGACTCGCGGCACGTGCTGCGAACCGCTCTGGAGCGGATGCACTCGCTCGGCTTCGACTCGTTCAAGGTCGGCCCGGAACTCGAGTACTTCTACTTCAAGATCGACGAGCAGGGCCGCCCGCACGCGCTCGACTCCGGCGGCTACTTCGAAGAGACGACGGTGGATGCCTCGGCGGACCTGCGCAAGGAGACCGTGCTGGCGCTCGAGGGGATGGGGATTCCGGTCGAGTATCTCCACCATGAGGTCGGCCCGTCACAGCACGAGATCGACGTGCGCTACGCCGAGGGTCTCGACATGGCCGATCACTGCATCACGTACCGAAATGTCGTGAAAGAGGTCGCCAAGAAGCACGGTATCCATGCGACCTTTATGCCGAAGCCGCTTTTCGGCGTCAACGGCTCGGGGATGCACACCCATCAGTCGCTCTTCATCGGCGACTCCAACGCGTTCTATGACCCGGACGACCCGTGGTTTTTGTCCGATGTGGCCAAGAGCTTCATCGCGGGCCAGCTGCGTCACGCGCGCGAGATCTCGATGCTGTTCGCGCAGTGGGTCAACAGCTACAAGCGGCTGGTGCCGGGGTATGAGGCGCCGGTGTACGTCGCGTGGTCGCGGCGCAACCGATCCGCGCTGATTCGGGTGCCGCTGTATCACCCTGGCATGGAGAAGGCGACGCGGGCAGAGATTCGCTGCCCCGATCCGTCGTGCAACCCGTATCTGGCCTTCGCCGGTCTGCTGCACGCCGGGCTGGAGGGGATCGAGAAGGGCTATGAGCTGCCCGATCCGATGGAGAGCAACCTCTATGACCTGACCGCCCCCGAGCGCGCGAGCCTCGGGATCGACTCGCTGCCCGAGTCGCTGGGTGAGGCGATCGAGGCGGCGGCGAGCTCGGAGCTCGTTGAGAAGGCACTCGGAAGCGAGCTGCGCGATCGGCTGGTGACGCTCAAGCGCGAGGAGTGGGACGAGTACCGGGTGCAGGTAACGCCGTGGGAGTTGGAGCGATACCTCCCCACGCTGTAAGAGATCGGCGACAATCCCCGGATGGATTGTCGACTGACCAGGAGTTGCCCGTGAGCGCGGTCGCCGAGCGCGACCGCGCCGCGCGGCACCTCCAGCTTCTGACCGAAACGATCGCGGCGGTCAACTCGACGCTGGACCTGGCCGGCGTGTTCACCCAGATCGCGTCCAAGGTTGCGCAGGCGATGAACACCGATGCCTGTTACGTGTACCTGTACGACGAGCCCAGCGGCATGCTGGAGCTGCGAGCCACCCACGGTGCCCGCTTCGACGACCCGGCCCACCGACCGCGGATGGCCCCGGGTGAGGGCATCACGGGTGTGGCGGCGGCATCGCTGCGTCCGGTGACGATCGCGCGGGCGGCGCATCTCGATCCACGGTTCCTGTCGTTTCCGAACCTGCCCGAAGACGAGTACGAGTCGATCCTGGCGGTGCCGGTACTGGCTCGCGACAAGCTTGCCGGCGCGCTGAATGTGCGTACCCGTGAGCCGCGGGTGTTCGGCGCCGACGAGATCGCGTTGCTGTCGGCGATTGCCGGCCAGGTCGGCCAGGCAATCGAGAACGCGAAGCTGTACGAGCGCTCCCAGCAGCGGGTGGTCGAGCTGGAGGCTCTGGCCGACATCGGTCGCACGATGTCGGGTTCGCTCTACCTGGATGAGGCGCTGGCCGGAATCGCCACCCGCGCGATGCGCGCGCTCGGCGCCGACGGCTGCGCGGTCGTGCTCGAAAGCGATGAGGGGATCTCGGTGGGCTTCCGCGAGGGCGTCACCCGATCGGACGCCGACCTGATCGCGATGGCGGGGGCCGCCGAGCCCGAGGGCGAGACGTTTCTCGTGCGCCGCTTGCAGTGGAAGCAGCGCGACAACGGGGCGCTGGTGGTGCTGTCGGAGACTCCGCGCTCGTGGTCGCCCGAGGAACGCTCGTTGCTCACGACGATCGCCCACGCCGCAAGCGCCGCGGTCGCAAACGCCCAGGCGGCGCTGCGCGGCCTGCTGGCTCAGGAGATTCACCATCGGGTCAAGAACAACCTTCAGACGGTCGCCTCGCTGCTCCGTCTCCAGGCCGGCGCGACCGACGACGAGCACGCGTCCAAGGCGCTCGAGGAGAGTGTCAACCGCATTCTTTCGATCGCGGCGGTCCATGATCTTCTGACCGAGTCCCGAGCCGACGATGTCGACTGCGCGGGCCTGATCGGCACGCTCGAGGCGATGCTGGGGCAGGGCCTTGGCGGCCGCAGCTTGGACTCTCAGCTCGACTCGGTGAAGCTTTCCGGGGCGCGCGCCACCGCGCTTGCCCTGGTGTTCTGTGAGCTCTTCCAAAATGCGGTCGAGCACGGTGGCGGCGCTATCCAGGTCGGGTTGAGGCGAACCGGCGAGACGATCGAGCTGACGGTCTCGGACGAGGGCAGCGGGCCGTCGTCCGACAGCCAGCCGGGGCTGGGGCTTCGGATCGCGCAGGCGCTTGTCACCGGCGAGCTCGGCGGGACGTTGGAGCTGGCCACCGCGGGGAGTGGGAAGGCGGTGGTGAGATTTCCGGCCGCGTCTTGATCGCCGAGGACGAGACGATCATCCGGCTCGATCTGGCCGCGATGCTGCAACGCGCCGGCTTCGAGGTGGTGGCTGAGGCCAGCGACGGTCTCGAGGCGGTCGACCTGGCGGCGTCATCGGCGCCGGATATCGCGCTGCTCGACGTCAAGATGCCTGGTCTCGACGGCATCGACGTGGCCCGCAAGATCCTGGAGCAGCGTCCGATACCGGTGGTGATCGTGACCGCCTTTTCGGAGCGCGAGGTGGTGGAGCGCGCGATCGAGGCCGGGGTGTTCGGGTACCTGGTCAAGCCATTTCGCGAGGGTGATCTGTTACCGGCGATCGAGACCGCCCGGGCTCGTCACGCCGAGCTCGAGGAGCTGCGGGCCGAGTCGGACGACCTTCGCGACGCTCTGGCTGCGCGCAAGGCGATCGAGCGGGCCAAGGGACTGCTGATGGCTCGCGATGACCTCACCGAGTCAGAAGCATTTGGCCGCATGCGTCGCGCATCTCAGCAAACCGGCCGCTCGATGCGCGAGATCGCCGAGGCCATCGTCGCAACCCTTGAATAACGGTGCCAGGCACCGTTATTCACTCCCGATCCCGACTGGCGTCGGTCCCTCGGGACAGGGGGCTGGGTCCGGGCGGCAGATAACCACGGCGTAGGGTTCGGTCAGGCTGTAGTGGTTGCCGAACCGGTCGTGGTAGCGCACGGTGAAGCCGCGTGCGGTGGCCGCAGTGCCGCGAGTCGACTTCAGTCCGATGAGCAGCTGGGCGCCGGCGAGTGGTTCAGATTTCGGCCGGATCACGAAGCCTTGGAGTGGCTTGATGCCTGGGAGTTCAGGGATGTCGCCCGCAGCTGGCGGATAGTCGTCGGAGCCCGCGAGGTGGTCGTGGGCTCCGTCAGCTGGTCGGGCGAGCCCACCCACCACTCGGAATCCTGGCGTCGCGTCGATCGGCGTCACGGAGTCGAGTGTGATCGACTCGTTGCTGCCGTTCATCAGGAGAATCCCCCCGAACGTGAACGAGCGTCCAACCTTGACTCCAAACGACGCGCCAAGTGCGCTATCCGGCCGTTGGAGGAGTCCGGGAGATTGACCCGCGCATGCAGAGATCACACCTGCGGCCGCTGGGATTGCCAAAACGATGAGGATCCGCCTCCAACTCATCTGTGGAGCGCGCTCAGGCACCGGCGAACACACGACTTGCGGTGTCGATCGGGGCGTCATTCCCACAGAGAGTTCGATCGCCGTTCGGTGAAAATGTCCAGATGCTCTGCACGTTTGTCGAGTAGCCACTCTGGGCTTCGACCGAGATGGGGCCGAGGTCGACGGCAGAGCTGAACCATGTGGCCTTGTTCTTCCACCGTCGCCAACCCGTTTGCGTGGGCCTAAAGGTGTACGCGTTGGCGCTGTGAGAGCACGCTCCGTCCTCGTCGGAGTTGGTCACTGGCCCGAGATAGACATCCTTTCCGTCCCATTGGGAAACCACGGTTTTGAGCTGTCGCGTGCAGGTGTTCTGATATCGCCGAACGTCGAAGCCGGCAAGCACGCGCCGGCCGTCGGCATGGCGCCCTGTGATTCCGGTAAGTCCGGCCGAACCCCAGGAGCTCGAGTTGTCGATATGAATCGCTCCGCCTACGTGCCATGCTCCGTCCGAACCGGTAACCCCGATCTGAACGTTGGTGTCGGCTTCCGTCCCGTACATGAAGGTGTCGCTCTGGCCCGTCCACGAGTGCACCTCTCCCACAACGACAGGTTTAATACCGAGATCGGCGACCTGTGCCCACGAGCAGGGTGGCGACACCGCAGGACTGAACGAGCTGCTCGTACCCAGCGATGGGCGTGGCTTTAGTCGCATCACTCCCGGAGCGTTCAGAGCGAGGCGCACGATCTTCCGGGTCACGACACCCGAGGAGCTCCGCCATGACCCGGGTCGGGTTTTGGTCGCTTTCCGGAACTGCGCTGGGAATGACCACGAGGAGGTGAGGCCGATCGATTGATCGGTAGTGTCGAGTTCGAAGTTGGCGAAACCGCCGTTGTTGGCCGCGGCCGCGGCAATCGCCGGTGTGGCTGCTGAGGCGAGGTCGTACGTACCGTCCGCCCCCGTGGTCGCCGACGCTACGCGCACCGGGGTCACCGTCCCGTTGGCAGCGGTCTCGTCTGGCCAAAGGCTCACGGTGACGACCGCTCCTGAAACTGGGGCACCCTTGGCGTCGATTACTGTCCCCGAAACCAGGCGATTCCCGTCCGCATGGTGCGCGTGGGATTGTGGCTTCGTCGCCGCGATCGCTGCCGCCACGAACAGGGCGACCCCACCTGCGATACATGCTGTTTTCCACCGTCGATACACGATAAAGCTCCCTCAAAGAGATTTATCGGCAAACGTACCAGCGTGTATCCGTCGATCAGCTGGGTGTATCGGGGTTGTTACAGTTTTGTCACCATCCCGAGGTACAGCTACACCTGGGACGCGTACTTCTCCCACTCGCGGTACTTGTACGCGATCTCCTGCTGAAGCTCCTGGTGGCGTCGGCCGTCGACGGCGAGCGTGGTCGGGTCCTCGTAGGCGTCGGGCTCCGATAGCCGCGTCTCGATGGCTCCCAGCTCCTCCTCCATCGCTGCGATCTCGCGCTCCAGCCGTGACGTCTCGCGCTTGGCGCGTTGCGACGGTCGCTTCTCGTTGCGCGGCTTGGCGGCCGCAGTCGCCTTCTCCTTGCGGGCAGGCGCAGGCGTCGGCTTGCGTGGCGCAGGAGCGGGGGCGGTCTCGTGCGCACTCGCGTATGCGCCGAACGCTCCTTCACGGGCGATCAGCCGTCCGTCCTCGATCGCCAGCGTGCGGGTGGCGATGGCCTCGATCAACGCGCGGTCGTGTGAAACCAGGAGCAACGTACCTGGAAAGGCTTCGAGTGCGTCCTCGAGCGCCTCGCGGCTCTCGATATCGAGATGGTTGGTGGGCTCGTCAAGAACCAGCAGGTTGGCGCCGGAGATCACGGTACGAGCGAGGGCCAGCCTTCGCCGCTCGCCTCCCGAAAGGGCAGACACCGGCTTCTCGACATCCTCACCTGAGAACAAGAACATTCCCAGCAGATCACGGGCTCGCGGCCCGCTCAGGCCCTCAGCCGTGATCACATCGATCATGCGGTAGGCGTCAGGTAGCTCGAGCGACTGCTGCGAGTAGTAGGCGACCTCGACGTTGTGGCCGATCTTGACGCGTCCGTGCTCGGGTGCGCGGTTTCCCAGAATCGTCTCGAGCAGGGTCGTCTTGCCTGCGCCGTTGGGGCCGATCAGGGCAACCCGCTGGCCCCGCTCGATCGCAAACGACGCTCCCTTTACGAGTGTCCGGCCGGCGACCCCAATGGTCAGCCCTTCGACGTCGAGCACAACCCGGCCGCTGCGGGCGGGAGCTGGGAACTCGAACCGCAGCGACTTTTGGCCGCTGACCTTCTCGACCCGCTCGATCCGAGCCATCGCCTTCAGCTTGGACTGCGCCTGCCGGGATTTGGTGCCGTAGCGGAACCGGTCCACGAACCTCTGGAGATGGGCGAGCTCGGCCTGCTGGCGGTCGTACGCGCCTGCCTGCGAGGCCAGCCGCTCGGCCTCAACCCGGCGAAAATGGGAGTAGGTGCCCTTCTCGAACCGCCCCTGGCCGCGCTCGATCAGAAGCACGCCGTTTGCGACCGACTCGAGGAACCAGCGGTCGTGGGAGACGAACAGCACGGCGGCGTCGAGGCTATCGATGTGCTCCTCGAGCCACTCGATCGCGTCGGTGTCGAGGTGATTGGTGGGCTCGTCGAGCAGCAGCACGTCGGGTTCCGCGGCCAGCGCCCGCGTCAGCGACGCACGGGTCAGCTCACCACCCGAGAAGCTCCGCAGCGGTCGCTCCAGATCCTCGGGAGAGAATCCCAGCCCGCGGGCGACGCTCTCGAGGCGCGAACGCCAGCCATATCCCCCCGCGCGCTCGAACTCACGTTGTGCTGCGTCGTAGCGGCGCATCACCGCGGGCTCGGTGTCGCCCTCGGCCATGCGCTGCTCGAGGTCGCGCAGCTCGCCCTCGAGTCGCTCGGCGGCGGCCGCCCCACCGCCGACGTACTCGCCGAGCGTGGTCTCCGACGCCAGCGGTGGGCGCTGGTCGTGGAGGGCAATGCGGGTGCCGGTGGTGACCGAGATCTCTCCACGCTCCGGCGTCAGCTCGCCGGCCACCATCCGCAGCAGCGTCGTCTTTCCCGCGCCGTTTCGGCCCACCAGGGCGATCCGGTCGCGCGGTCGCACGATCGCCGACACATCGTCGAGCACTTGATCGGCGCCGAACGACAACGCTACGGAGGTGATGTGCACGGTCATGTCCGTATGATGACGGCTCGATGGTCGTGTTGTTCCCCACCTGCCTGGGCGACGCCGTCTCGCCTGCAACGGTGCGTGACGCGACGGCGGTGCTGCGGGCTGCGGGAATCGAGCCGGGCCGCCCGAACGGCGCGGCCTGCTGCGGACAGCCGGCCTGGAACAGTGGATTTACCAAAGACGCCCGGCGAGTGGCGCGAGCGACGCTGAAAGCCCTGGAGCATGCCGAGGCGGTGGTGGTGCCGGCCGGCTCCTGCGCGGCGATGATGCGCCTGCACTGGCCGGTGCTGTTCGAGGGCGCCGAGCGCCAACGGGCCAAAGCGGTGGCGGGCCGCGTGTATGAGCTGTCGCAGTACCTCGTTGACGTGTTGGGGGTGACGTCAATCGGAGCTCCCAGCGAGCAGACGGTCGCATACCACGACTCGTGCCACATGCTTCGCGAGCTGCGCATCCACGATCAGCCGCGCACGTTGCTTCGGTCGGTCGCCAATCTGGTTGAGCTTCCGCGCTCCGACCGCTGCTGTGGGTTCGGCGGGACGTTCAGCGTTCGCTATCCCGAGGTATCGACGGCAATGGCCGACGACAAGCTGGCTGCGGCTTCGACCGCCGGCATCGACCTGATCGCAACCGCCGATCCCGGGTGTGCCCTACAGATCGGCGGACGGGCGTCGCGCACCCGCGCGCCCGTGCAGGTCGAGCATCTGGCCTCGGTGCTGGCGAGGGCGTTGTGACCAGCTTCACCGAGCGCGCGCACGACCGGCTCGGCGACCACGACCGGCGGGCGGCCCTTGCCGTGATGACCGATCGCCAGTCGGACTCCCGGGTCGAGGCAACCGCCGAGATCGCCGACTTCGAAGCGCTGCGCGAGCGTGGTGCGGCGATTCGAACCGATGCGATTGAGCACCTCCCCCGGTACCTGGACGAGCTGGTCGCAAATGTCGAGCGAAACGGGGTGATCGTGCATCGCGCGGCGACCGCGGCCGAGGCGGTGTCGATTGTCAGTGAAATCACCGCTCAGCATGGCGGCGGACCGGTCGTCAAGGGAAAGTCGATGCTGTCCGAAGAGATCGGCCTGAACGAGCGGCTCGAGGCCGATGGCGTGGAGGTGTTCGAGACCGACCTGGGGGAGTTCATCCTGCAGCTCGCCGGCGAGGCCCCTGAGCACATCCTCGCACCCGCGATCCATTGGAGTCGAGAGCGGGTGCGAAAGCTGTTCGAGCCGCTCGCCGGGCGAACTCTGGGTGACGACCCCGAGGAGCTCGTCGGGTTCGCCCGCGGCCACCTGCGTGCCCGGTTCGAATCGGCCCGCGTCGGCATCACCGGCGTGAACTTCGGTGTGGCCGAGACCGGCACGGTCGTGGTTGTCTCCAATGAAGGCAACGGGCGGCTGTCGGCGGCGATGCCACCGGTGCACATCGCGCTGATGGGAATTGAGCGGGTGGTGCCGAGGTTCGCCGACCTCGGCGTGCTTCTGCCACTGCTGGTGCGCTCGGCGACCGGGCAGCGGATGAGCTCCTACGTCTCGATGATCCAGGGCCCCCGCCGCGACGACGAGATCGACGGGCCCGAGGAGATGCACCTGGTACTCGTGGACAACGGCCGTTCGGGGGTACGCGATTCGCGATACGCGAGCGTCCTTCGCTGCATCCGTTGCGGTGCGTGTCAAAACGTGTGTCCGGTGTATCGCCAGGTTGGTGGCAGCGCCTACGGGTGGGTGTACGGCGGTCCGATCGGCGCGGTCCTGACTCCGCTCTTTCGCGGGCAGCGTGAAGCCGGCGAGCTGAGCCAGGCCTCGTCGCTGTGTGCTGCCTGCGACGACGTCTGTCCCGTCAAGATCCCTCTGCACGACCTGCTGCTCGACCTTCGCCGCGATCGCGCGGCCGAGGTTGCCGGGCCGCTGGAGCGCCTCAGCTTCCGGCTGTGGAGCGAGGTCTGGAGCCGGCCGTGGGCCTACCGTGCGTCGATCCGGCTGGCGCCACTGGCTGCGCGGTTGCCGGGTCCGGGGCGCCGGTTCACTCGCACCCGAGATCTGAAGGTGCGGAGATGATCGAGCGCTTCCGCGAGCGCCTGGAGGCCGCCGGCGGCGTGTTCTACCGAGGCCGCGAGGCCGCCACCGACCTCGCCGGAGAGGGCGTGTCGCTGACCGGCACCCTGGTTGCAATCGCTGACACCGGCACCGTTGTCACCAGCTCTCGGCTGACCGGCGGGCGGCTGCCGGGCCTTGCCGATCCGGTGCATGTGGCCGTGGTCGAGGCAGCTGACGTGGTGGCGAATCTTCCGGAGGCGTTGGAGCGGATCGCGCCCGAGCTCGCGCGCGCGTCAGTTGTGACGCTGATTACCGGACCCAGCCGCAGTGCGGACATCGAAGGGATTCTGATTCGCGGTGCCCACGGGCCCCGTGAGCTGCACGTCGTCTGGGTCGACGGACCGCCCGGGGCGCCCCCGGCCGCCTGAATGGGCGCGCTGCCAGTCGGCCAATTGCTCGTCTGTGAGGTCGCTCGGGGGCAACCGGCGGGCATATATGCCAAAACGCACAAGGAAGCCCAGCCCGATCACCGCGGGGATGATGTGCGGAATGTGTTGAAGCACAAGGTCCATCCACCCTCACTGTAGACCCTGGACCTCAGTAATGGGTTGGTTTTGCCCCCGTCACGCCGGTCCCCTAAGATTGCCGGGTGCAAGCTTTCAAAGTCGGGCTGTTCGCGGTCGTCCTGGGCACCATCGGATGGATAGCCGTGTACCTCACGCCCTCGTGGTTCCCGCCCCAGGCCTCGGTTCAAGCCGTCCGGCACGACCACATCTACTTCGCACTGATGATCATGGCGTCCTACATCTTCGCCATCGTCGTTTCGTTCCTGGGCTACTCGATGTGGGTGTTTCGGGCCAAGGACGGCGACATGTCCGACGGCGAGCCCATTCACGGCAACACAATGCTCGAGATCGTGTGGACGGTGATTCCGCTCGTGCTCGTGCTTGGCTTTGCCGTCTACGGGGCATTCGTGCTCTCCAAGAACGAGAACACGTCGAACGCCCGGCTGCTGGTGAACGTCACGGGTGAGGAGTTCGAGTGGCGGTTCGATTACCCGACCCAGAAAGTGCACTCAGGGATTCTGGAGCTGCCGGTCAACCAGAAGGTCGTCTTCAAGGTTCATGGCCTCCCCAAGGACGTCATCCACGGGTTCTACATCCCGGCTTTCCGCGAGGGTATCGACGCGGTTCCGGGCGAGGTGACGACGCTGGTAGCCACGCCCGACCGGGTCGGCTCCTACAACGTCATCTGCAACATGCTGTGCGGCATCGGCCATAGCCAGATGCGCACGGTGGTCAATGTCGTTCCCCAGGAGAAGTTCGCCGCGTGGGTGCACACACAGCTGCATCCGCCAAAGCCCAAGCCGACGTCAGGGCCGATCGATGCCAAGGCGCTGTTCACGACCAACTGCGCCTCGTGCCACACGCTGTCGGCTGCCGGCTCGACCGGGACGATCGGTCCAGACCTCGACAACGTGAGTTCCGATGCCACCAAGTACGGCAACGGCCAGTCGGCTGAGGACTACGTGAGAGAGTCGATCGTGGATCCGGATAAGGTAGTGGTGTCCGGCTTCCCATCCGGCACGATGCCGCCGACCTTTGGAACATCGCTCAGCTCGCAGCAGATTGATGCACTCGTGGACTTCATCCTGAAAGGCAACAGCGGATGACCGCACACGTTGAGGAACTTCCGGGGCAGAGCCATGGGCATGACCACGGCCACGGTCACAGCGGCCCCAAGAAGTCGATCTGGTTGCGCGGGAGCTGGGTGCGCGCCGCCTGGGTGTCCACGCTTGGCGCGCTGATCGGGCGCTTCGGCGTGATGGCGATCCGCAGCTGGCTGTTCGGGTACCCCGCCCAGGACTCCGGCGTCGAGGACACCTTCATGATGCTGTTCGGCGGCGTCGGGTTCCTGATCGGCATCGGCTGCTTCGATTACTGGTACGGCTACCTCGTCGGCAAGCACGATTGGGTCGAAGAGGATCACTCGGCGCACGGCGCCTACACCTGGAAGGACTACTTCAAGGTCAATACCGACCACAAGGTGATCGGTATCCAGTACCTGTGTACGACCTTCATCTTCTTCATGATCGGCGGCGCGCTGGCCGAGGGAGTCCGCGCCGAACTCGCGACGCCGGGTACCCAGTACTTCTCGCCGGGCACCTACAACGGCCTGTTCTCGGTACACGCGGCGCTGATGATCTTCCTGTTCATCATCCCCGCCTTCGCCGGTCTCGCCAACGTGGTCATCCCGCTCATGCTGGGCGCGCAGGACATGGCCTTCCCGCGGCTCAACGCGCTGTCGTTCTGGATGCTCCCGATCGCCGGCGTGTGCATGTGCTCGTCGTTCCTGGTGGGTGCGTTCGACGCCGGCTGGACGAACTATCCGTCGCTCGCGGTGCACGGCCCTGCGGGCCAGACGTTCTGGGTGATGGGTGTGCAGTTCGCCGGCGCGTCGTCGATCGCGACGGCCGTCAACTTCCTGGTCACCATCGTGACGATGCGCGCCCCAGGGATGACGTTCTGGCGGATGCCGCTGCTGGTGTGGGCGAACCTGGCGACGTCGACCCTGGTTGTGTTGGGCACGCCGTTCATCGCCGGTGCCCAGTTCATGGTGCTGTTCGACCGGTTGTTCCCGACGCACTTCTTTGATCCAGCCGCCGGCGGCAACTTAATTATGTACCAGCACATATTCTGGTTCTACTCGCACCCAGCGGTGTACATCATGATGCTGCCCGGGTTCGGGATCATTTCCGAGGTGATCGCGACTCATTCGCGCAAACCGATCTTCGGCTACCGCCTGATCGCCCTCTCGACGGTCGCGATCGGTGTGCTCGGATTTACCGTGTGGGCGCACCACATGTTCATCGCGGGCATGGCTCCGTGGCTGCGCGTGCCCATGATGTTCACGACGATGCTGATCGCGGTCCCGACCGGCATCAAGATGTTCTCGTGGCTTGCGACCATGTGGAAGGGCGTGATCCATCTCACGACGGCCATGCTGTTTGCCTGTGGCTTCCTGTTCACGTTTGCGATCGGCGGCCTCTCCGGCGTCTTCCTGGCCGTGCTGCCGGTCGACATCAACGTCTCGAGCTCCTACTTCGTGGTCGCCCATATCCACTACGTGCTGTTCGGCGGCTCGGTGTTCACGATCTATGCGGGCATCTACCACTGGTATCCGAAGATGACCGGCCGGATGTACGACGAGACGCTCGGAAAGCTGCACTT
The DNA here is from genome assembly GCA_963708725.1 of uncultured Actinomycetes bacterium. Taxonomy (GTDB): domain Bacteria; phylum Actinomycetota; class Thermoleophilia; order Gaiellales; family JAICJC01; genus CAVPTL01. The sequence goes on from CAVPTL010000008.1 coordinate 561,032, forward strand.
CTGGATCACGTTCTTTGCGTTCAACTTCACGTTCATGCCGATGCACTGGCTGGGTCTGGAGGAGATGCCGCGGCGCGTTGAGGACTACGACCCGAGGTTCGGCACCGTCAACTTCTTCATCTCGGTGTGGGCGTTCGTCCTGGGTGCCTCGACGCTGATCTTCCTCTACAACATGATCCACTCGTGGGCCAAGGGCAAACGCGCGCCCGCCAACCCGTGGCGGTCGCTCACCCTGGAGTGGCAGGTGACCTCGCCACCGCCGATCTTCAACTTCGACGAGCCGCCGCAGGTCGTGGGCAGCCCGTATGCCTACGGCATCCCCGGGGCGCGCCACGCCATCGTGACCGTGCACACGCCGGAACCGGTCGCACGCCCCATGCCGGCGGTGCTTGCCACCGCTACGCCCGCTCAAAGGGAGGCGATCATGTCGACGCTCAAACACATACTGGTGGTCGCGAACCAGACGGTCGCGAGCGAACCGCTGATCGCCGCGGTGCGGGCGCGGGCCCAGGCCGAACCGAGCCGTGTGACCGTGATCTGCCCGCAGAACGACCCGAGCGACAGTTGGGTGGTGGACGAGGAGGATGTGGCTGCCGAGACGCGCCGTCGCCTCGACGCGACGCTGGCTGCACTCTCCAACGCGGGGGTGCAGGCCGAGGGTCACGTGGTCGCGGCCGACCCGTACACCGCGGTGCTGGACGTGGTGGAGTCCGACGACCCGCCCGCCGAGATCATCGTCTCGACACTGCCTCGCACTCGCTCAGGCTGGATGCGGCGCGACCTGATCGAGCGACTGCGTGATCGCGTCGACGTGCCGGTCTCTCATGTCGAGGCCGATATGCGTACCGATCCGGCGGAGAGCCGTTGAGCGCCCACAGCGTTCCGATCGACGGTCCAGCCCTGCCCGATGCAGCCGCTGAGCAGCCTCACGAGAGCCTTCTGACCAACCGCGTCTACCTCGGGATGGTCATGTTCCTGGGGTCGGAGGCCATGCTCTTCGGGTCGTTCTTCACGGCCTTCTTCTTCCTTCGCTTCACAAGCTCCAGCTGGCCGACGGACGGGCTCACCCTCCCGGTCGAAGCGACCGGGATCAACACCGCGATCCTGATCAGCTCGTCGTTCACGATGCATTGGGCGCTGGTCTCGATCCGCCGCAACAGCCGGTTTGGGTTGGTACTTGGCCTGGGCCTGACGCTGCTGATGGGAGTGACCTTCCTCGCGCTCCAGATCCACGAGTACCTCACGCTCGGATTCTCGCCCTCGACCAATGCATTCAGCGGCGCGTTCTTCGCGCTGACCGGTCTGCACGGATTCCACGTGCTGATCGGCGCGACGCTCTTGACAATCGCCTTCACGCGCGCATCGCGCGGACACTACTCCCCGGAATCCCACCTCGGCCTCGAAGTGACCGGCCTCTACTGGCACTTCGTCGACGTCGTCTGGATTCTCCTCTACACAGTCGTCTACCTCTTGTAGCTCGGCGGGCGGCTGCAAACCTACGCGTGGCGGTGTCCTCGGTTGGGCAAGTGCGAAGCACGTGCCCTCCCTCGTCCTTGCCCCGCTTGGTTTTCGCTCGCCGGCCGAGCTACAAGGGCGTGAATAAATGGTGCCTGGCACCATTTATTCACCTTTGAGCCTAGTCGGGGAGGTTGCGGTATTCCTCGAGGGAGTCGCGCACCCAGACGAAGATGGCGCCGATTGTGATCATGGCGCCGATCGAGACGAGTGCCAGACGGTAGATGCGCGCGTCGGGCACGAACCCGAACAGCAGCAGTGCGATCCCAAAGCCGGTCACAATCGGGACTCCCGACGGCGACGGCAGGTGGAACGGGTTTTGGTCGTGGTCTTCGTCAGCCATGATCAGTAGTGGATCGTGATCTCGCCGACCACGAAGGTCGCGGCCAGGATCAGGAGCGAGGCGAGTGACAGCCACAGCGCGAGGCGGATGTTCTTGTTGGCGGTTCGCTTATCGAGCATCTCAGGCTTTCGATTCTATCGCCGCTGCGTCCGCGGCCTGCCGCTGTCGCAGGTCGTACAGCGGGCGCTCGCTGCGGATCGGGGGCAGGTCGTCGAAGTTGTGGGCCGGCGGCGGGGAGGTCGTGTACCACTCGAGGCTGTTGCCGCCCCACGGATCGTTCGGGGCGATCCGGCCGTAGCGCAGCGAGCTGATGCAGTTCCACAGCACCATCATCACGCCGACGGCCAGCAGCAGCGCGCCGATGGTGGCCAGTTGGTTGTAGATCTGCCAGCTGTGCTCGGTGTACGTCGACACCCGTCGGCGCATGCCCGAGAGACCCGCGGCGTGCATCGGGAAGAACGTCAGGTTGAAGGCGATGAACAGCACCCAGAAGCTGCGAACAGCGAGCTTGCGATCGAGCATCCGGCCCGTGATCTTCGGATACCAGAAGTGCACCCCCGCCATCACCGCGAACACCGGAACCGTGCCCAGCACGTAGTGGAAGTGGGCCACCACGAAATACGTATCGGTGGTGTACTGGTCGATCGGGTAGACGGCCAGCATGATCCCCGAAAGCCCGCCGATGATGAACAGCCCGATGAAGCCGACCGCGAACAGCATTGGTGGCTCGAATCGCAGCCGGCCCATCCACATCGTGCCGATCCAGTTGAAGATCTTGACCCCGGTGGGGATCGCGATCAGGAGCGACGTGAACATGAACCAGATCTGCAGCGGCTCCGAGAACCCGACGGCGAACATGTGGTGGCCCCAGACCAGGAAGCCGAGGAACGCGATCGCCGCGGTGGAGTACACGAGTGCGCGATACCCGAACAGCGGCTTGCGCGAGAACACCGGCAGGATCTCGGAGATCATTCCGAACCCGGGCAGGGCCATCACGTACACCACCGGGTGTGAGTAGAACCAGAACAGGTGCTGATACAGCAGCACGTTGCCGGAGTGCGCCGGGTTGTAGAAGTTCGTGCCGTAGTTGCGGTCGAGCAGCAACATCGTGAGGGCTCCCGCCAGCACCGGCCCGGCGGCCACGATCATGATCGAGTAGATCTCGATCGTCCACGTGAACAGTGGCATCCGCGACAGCCGCATTCCGGGAGCGCGCATGTTGTGGATGGTGCACAGGAAGTTGATCGCCCCGATCAGCGATGAGATCCCGATCACATGCAGGCCCACGATCCACAAGTCCTGGCCATGGCCGGGCGAGAGCACCGACAGCGGTGGGTAGCTCGTCCAGCCGGAGTCGGCCGGCCCGCCGCCCCAGACGAACCCGGAGTACAGGATGATGCCCCCGAACAGGAGCAGCCAGAACGACAGCGCGTTGAGGCGCGGGAACGCCATGTCGCGGGCGCCGATCTGGAGCGGCACGAGGTAGTTGCCGAACGCCGCCATCACGGGCACCACGAACAGGAAGATCATGGTCGTGCCGTGCATGGTCATGATCTGGTCGTAGGCCTCCGACGAGATCAGCGTGTTGTTGGTGTGCTCGAGCTGGAGCCGGATCACCAACGCGAAGATGCCGCCGATCAGGAAGAACACGAAGGTCGTGACCAGGTAGAGGATCCCGATGCGCTTGTGGTCGACGGTCGTGATCCAGGACATGAACCCGCCGCCGTCGGCTTCGGGAAGCTGGGCCACGGTGGGCGTAGGAGCTGCTTCGGTGGTAGCCACTAGGTCAGCGAGTCCCGGTATTTGGCGTTCCAGGTGGCGAGCGGAACGACGTGGACGGTGATCGTCATCGAGGCGTGGCCGATGCCGCAGAACTCTGCGCAGGCCCCGACAAACGTGCCCACCTGACTGGGCGTGAACCCGACGTAGTTGGTGCGGCCGGGCAACGCGTCGATCTTCGGGGCGAGCGAGGGCACCCACCAGTCGTGGTCGACGTCCTTCGACGTCACCGACAGCTTCACCGGCCGACCCACCGGGATGACCAAAATCCCGCCCGGCGCGATCTTGCCCGACGGGTAGGTGTAGGTGAACGAGAACTGCTGAGCTGTGACGTTGACGTCCATCGCGTGTGACGAGATCTTCTCAGCACTCGGGATCTTCACGAGCGTGAACACGAGGATGCCGATCACGATCAGCGCCGGCACCACCGTCCAGCCAATCTCGAGCCGCGTCGAACCGTGGGTCTGGGGCGGCTCGTGGGTGTCGCCACGGCGTTCGCGGAACCGCACCGCGGTGTACAGCAGCCAGCCGCCCACGAGCACGAAGATCGTGAGACAGATCCCGAGCAGGCCGAAGTAGAGGCTTTTTATCGAGTCCGCATTCCCGCTATCGGGAGTGTTTGGCGTCGCCGTGTCGGCAAATGCAGGCGCGGCCGCGACCAGGAGTACCAGTAGCGCGAGCGCCGCTGCGGCGGCCCAAAGGCGGGGTCGACGATGAAACACAGTCACAGGCGGGCGGATTGTACAGCGCCCCAGCGGTCGTTGGCTGCGGGGTCAGCTCACGAAGGCTGATCTTCGGGCGGCGTGACCTCGTCGGTGGGCGTCCTGCGGGGCGGAGGCGCGGCCGGTTTAGGTGCTTTGGGAGGGGAATTTTCGGCGGCTCCGGTCGCGAAGGCCGCGCCCATGCTGGCGACGGCGGCCATCGCATCCGACGCGCCGGAGGGCACCACGATCAGCTTGTTGGCATCGCCGGCGGCGACCGCGGGCAAGGCCTCGAGGTACTTGTAGCCGAGCACGTTGGCCGGGTCGGCGCCCGAGGTTTTGATCATCTCGAAGATCTGCCGCAGCGCTTCGGCTTCGCCCTGTGCGCGCAGCGCGCGCGCCTGGCGGTCGCCCTCGGCTCGCAGCACGTTGGCCTGCTGCTCGCCCTGGGCGTTGAGGATCGCGGCCTGCTGCAACCCCTCCGCGCGGAGGATCGCCGACTGCTTCTCGCCCTCGGCCTGGAGCACGGTGGCGCGCTTGGCCCGGTCGGCACGCATCTGCTGCTCCATCGCCTCTTGGATCGACCGCGGCGGGTCGATCGACTTGAGTTCGACGCGAGTCACCCGCACGCCCCACTTCTCGGTCGCCTCGTCGAGCACGACCCGCAGCTGGGTGTTGATCTGGTCGCGACTGGTCAGGGTGCCCTCGAGCGTCATCGCCCCGACCACGTTTCGCAGGGTCGTGATCGTCAGTTGCTCCATCGCCAGCAGCATGTTTGCGACGCCGTACACGGCCGCGGTGGGATCGGTCACCTGGTAGTAGACGATCGTGTCGACCCCGATGGTCACGTTGTCCTGGGTGATCACGGGCGTCGGTGGGAACGGCTGCACCGTCTCCTTCATGTCGACCACCATTCGCTGGCGGTCGAGGAACGGCACCAGGATGTGCACTCCCGGCTGAAGCGTGCGCTGATAGCGGCCCAGCCGCTCGACGATGCCGACGTAGCTCTGGCGGACGACCTTCACCGACGAGGCGATACCGACCAGGACGACCAGAGCCACCAGTGCCGCGAGGATGGTGAGAATAATCATGGGAGTGCTCCTTCGATTTGATCGTCCGAACCGTGCACCGGCAGCACCAGCGCCGTGACGCCCTTGATCTCGACCACTTCGATCCGGGTTCCGACAGCGAGCTGCTCGCCGTCGAAGAAGCTGCGCGCGCTCCAGATGTCACCGTCGACCCGCACCTGTCCGGGCTCCAGCTCGGCGATCGCCTTGGTGACGACGCCCTTGCGCCCGCGCATCGCCTCCACCCCGGTGCGGAGCTGTGGCCCCGAGGTCGCCGCGCGCTGGAGCGCTGGGCGGGTCAGCCATAGGCCGGCGACGGCCGCAATCGCGAATGCCGCGATCTGGAGCACCAGTGGGCCTCCAACCAGACCGACGATGGCCGCGACGATTGCAGCAATACCGAAGTACACGGCCACGAATGCGGTGGTCGTGGCCTCAACGATCAGCAGCGCCACAGCGATGATGACCCAGATCACCCAGGTGTCCATCTGGTATCCAGCTTAGATCCCTTTTCGGTCGAGCGCATCCCCGCGAGCCACGTTTGTGGCGAAGGCACCAGCAATTTGAGCCAAGCGCTACAGTCACTTTCGATGTCGCGCTCATCGATCGAGCAGATCACCGATCCCCAGGCGGTCGCATCATTGGTTGGAGTTGCCCGGGCGGAGGGGCGCTGCGCGGTCGACACCGAGTTCGTGTGGGAGCGAACCTACGCGCCGGCGCTGTGTCTGATCCAGATTGCGACCGCCGATCGGCTTGCGGTGATCGACCCGCTGTCGGGAGCGCCGCTGGAACCGATCGCCGAGCTCATGGGCGACGCGGCGGTGACCAAGGTGATGCATGCCGCGTCTGGGGATCTCGCGGCCTTCGTGCTGCACTTTGACCTGCGACCGCGCTCGATCTATGACACCCAACTCGCCGGTGGGTTCGCGGGGTTCGGGGGATCGCTCTCGCTCGAGCGGCTGTTGGACGCCTCTGTCGGGGCGAAGCTGAAGCACGACGAGGGGTTCACCGACTGGCAGAAGCGACCGTTGACCGAGACTCAGGTCGAGTACGCGGCCGACGACGTTCGCTACCTGCTCTCGGCTGCCGACCGGCTCGACGCGCGGTTGGCGGATCTGGGGCGATCGGCCTGGCTCGCCGAAGAGCTCGATCATCGGTTCGGACCGGGCGTTCCGCTGGTGCAGGATCCCGACACCGCCTGGCGGCGGGTGGCCGGGCGCGGCAAGCTCCGGGGGGCGCAGCTGGGCGTGCTGGTGTCGGTGGCGGCGTGGCGTGAGCGCGAGGCTCGCGAGCGGAACATGCCGGCGGCCTGGCTCGTCAAGGATGCGACGCTGGTCGAGCTGGCCCGGCGTAGGCCCAAGACTGCGGCCCAGGCCGAAGGCGTGCGCGGCTTGACGTTGCGCCGCGGAGTCCGTCTCGATGGCCTCCTGGCGGCGATCGATCAGGCGGGCGACCCGCCACCGTCCACGGAGACCGAGCTCACAGGTGACCTGCGGCGGCGGGTGCGGTCGGTGCTGCCGCTGGCCAGCTCCGTGCTCCAGGCCCGCTGTGCGGAGGCGGGGATCGCCTCAGAGCTCGTTGCCACGCGGGCGGATGTCGAGGCGTTGATCGTGCACGAGGCGCTCGGCGATGCCGACACCCAGCCGCTCATGCACGGCTGGCGCCGCGAGCTCGCGGGTGATCGCCTGATCGCGCTTTTGCGCGGCGAGGTGTCACTTCGGGTGCTGCCGAGCGCTCCGCACATCGCGGAGACGCCCGTGACTGCCCAGTGACGCCTACGCGGTGAGCGCCAGGGCGTGCTCGGCGCGTCGCAGCCGGTCGCCGTCGACGACCCGCACGCCAATCGGATACTCGCCCTCGTCTGTGTGAGCGGCTCGATAGAGCGCCGCGGCAGTGTGCCGCGCCTTGGCGGGCTCGCTGTCACAGCCGAAAGTAACCCATCGGCCACGCTGGAATGTGCTGAATCGCAGTTGGACGTACCACATGGAATTCGACATTGTGCGAACCCTCCCCACCATAAGGCGGTCGCATCGCGAGCGCTGTCCGTTCGAAGTTTGACGCTTGAACGCCGTTTCCTTCTTGAAAACGGTGTGAGTAGCGGTTAGGAGCGCGAGATGGTGACGGCGCTTACCCAAGTCGCCCGATCACCCGGCGTCAGCAGACGCAGATCCGCGCCCGAGTTCTCGCGATTTCCGAAGTAGGCGTCCGGAATCTTCCACGTCAATGTTTTCCACTTCTTGCCGCCCGTCAACGTGAACGAGTTGGCTGCGCGGGTGAAGGCGTTCTTGACTCCGTCGTACACCAGCGAGACAGGGCCGCCGCCGGTATCCAGAAGCGTTACCGCGACCGTCATCTTGCGCCCCTTGGGAACCGCGTAGGCGAACTGGTTTTGGACGCTGAAGTACATGTATCGCCGAGGATTTCCCGCCGAGACCGCAGCGCGAGCCGCGCGTCCCATCGCAAATCCCGAGGTGGTCATCCCGTCCGAGCTGTCGAGCTGCGACAAGCCGTTGTCGGTGTTGGTGGCGCCCAGCGTCTCGGTGATTGACGATTGGCTCGCGTACGCGCCGGGAAGCGGCGAGGCCGCGAATCGCTGCACCCAGGCGTTGGTGCGGTACAGGTATCCGTACGCACCCACGGATCCGTAGTCCTGATACCTGGCGCCCGCGCTCGGATCGCACACGATGTCGCTCCCGGTGGCCGTTTGGCCGTAGCCGGCCGGCTCGATCTGGGTGCCTTCGTGCCACTCGTTGAAGCTCGTGATCGCGATGTCTTCGAGCGGCGGACCGTTCCAGATTGCGCTCCACTGGCCATCGTAGGTGGCACCGTCCTGGCGCGGTGCTGCGATGCTGGTCGACGCCTGTGCGCAGTCGTTGGCAAAGCCCGGCGTCACGCTCGGGATCGCCCAGCCGTTGGGGGGCATGGCGAGTTCCCACTGGCGCGCAGTTTGGTAGGGGTTGTTGGTGGCCGTGGGGAGCTCGGCATACAGGTAGCCACCATCCATGTGCGCGGCCTGGAGTTCGGCCACGGTGTATTGGCCGGTGCCGAGCACGATCCCACCTGCGGCGGAGGCGTGCACGGCGTCGATCGCGGGCTTCCAATACCCGGGTGAGACGTCGGTGGTGCAGCCCGAGCAGTACTTCGGCCACATACTCTGGTTGGGGTTGTAGAGCAGGAACAACCCCTGGCCCTGCGCCCGGGCGGCCGTGTTCAGGCCCGGTCGCGTCGTGCGATAGAACCCCGCGGTATCCCCGTAGCTCGAGTTCAGGTAGGCGATGTCGGAGGCGAGCGTCGCCGCGGATCGCCCGGCGTAGGGCTCGAGCTGGAAGGCCACATGCAGTCCTGCGGCCGCGGCCCGATCGAGGATCAGGGGAGTGAGCTGATCCTCAGGGCTGCCCGGACCGTCCCAGCTCTCGATCAGGACGTTGGCGCCGCTCTGGCGGATCTCGGCGAACTGGCGGTCGAGCGTCGCGGGATCAGACACTGAGTAGGGTCCGCCAAGCGGCCAGAAGTCCGACGCGATGTTCGCTGCGGATGGGTCATACGTCGGCAGGATCTGCCATCCCGCCCACGAGCCATCGAGATCGGGCGTGCCGTACCAGGGGTAGTAGAACATGAAGACGTCGTGCCCGCCGAGGGTCACCGGCGCCGGGCAGCCGGTGGTGGTTGCCTCGGCGGTGGCAGGGTCGCCGATCGCGCCGGCATTGGCGTCCTGAGGAGTGACCGTGTAGGTGCGCGTCGTCGCGCACGGCACGGTCATGTCGGTGTACTGGGGGGCGGTGGTCACCGCCGAACCGCCGTCCCAGGCGACCAGGTAGCTGGCGACGCCGGGGCTGGCCGCCCACGAGAGCGAGACGCTCACCTGGGTTACGGTGGTGACGGTGGCTTCGGCTGCTCGGGCCTCAGCGGCGGTGCCGAGCCAGGCGGCGGCCAGCGTGACCGCGATGGCGCCTGCGGCGATGTGCCGATGGATGGAAATGACCTCGGACCCCTCCGGGAGCGCGGCGGCTCGGAGCGATATCGCCGCACCTCCCCGTGATCGCCCATAGCGGCGACATCCGCATCGCCCGGTTGGGGGAGGTCGCAGTTAGGATGGGGCGCAGGCCCTCGTAGCTCAGGGGATAGAGCGCGGCTCTCCTAAGGCCGGCGTCGCAGGTTCGAATCCTGCCGAGGGCATGTGTGACTTGTGACCGCCGTTGCGTTTCCTGGAGGTGGATGCAAGCGGGGTGGTACCATCGGCCGTCACCGACTGTTTACCTGGAGGCATATACGTGCGCCGTTTTTCCGTTCTGTTCGCCGTTCCCCTGGTCGCGACGCTCGTGCTCGCGGCCGGCTGTGGTTCAAGCTCCTCAGACTCTTCTTCGTCGAGCTCCTCGGCGTCGACCTCGACCGCTGCCGCGGGCTCCGATCCCGCCATCGCGGCGATGATGCCCTCGAACCTCCAGTCCGGGGGCTCGATCACGGTGGGCACAGACGCAAGCTATGCCCCGAATGAGTTCTTCGACACCGACAACACGACGATCATCGGCATGGACATCGACCTCGGCCACGCTATCGGCAAGCTCGAGGGCGTTCAGTGGAACTTCGTGAATGCCGGCTTCGACTCGATCATCCCGGGCATCCAGTCGGGCAAGTACCAGGTCGGCATGTCCTCGTTCACCGACAACAAGCTGCGCGAGAAGGTCGTCGACTTCGACACCTACTTTACCGCCGGCACGTCGTTCTACATCGGTGCGAACGAGCCCAAGATCAACGGCGGGCTGTCGGCGCTCTGCGGGCGCTCAGTCGGTGTTGAGAAGGGCACCACCCAGCTCGACGACACGACCGCCCAGAACAAAAAGTGCACCTCCGCCGGCAAGCCCGGGGTCAAGATCTCGGCCTTCCCCGACCAGAACGGCGCCAACGAGGCGCTCGCGGCTGGGCGTGTTCAGATCGTGATGGCCGACTCACCGGTGGCCGCGTATGCCGTAAAGCAGTCCGACGGCAAGTTCGTGCTCAGCGGCACCCCCTACGGCGAAGCGCCGTACGGCATCGCGTTTCCGAAGGACAACCCTGATCTGACGAAGGCCAGCCTGGCTGCGCTGCAGAAGCTGATCGCGAACGGCACGTACCTCACGATCTTGAAGAAGTGGGGCGTTCAGGTTGGCGCGATCACGAATCCTGTCGAGAATGGTGCGATCAGCTAGACAACGAGGCACCTGAGCATGAGCACGCTGACGTCCGGAGGCCCGCCCCCGGACGGAACGCAGAGTGAGCCAATCGTCGCCATCCCCGCCCGCCATCCCGGCCGGTGGGTGGCGGCGGCGATTGTGCTTCTGCTCGCCGCACAGCTGGTCGATAGCGTCGTCACGAATCCCCGCTTCGAGTGGGGGATCGTGCGTCAGTACGTGTTCGATCCGACCGTGCTTCACGGCGTCCGGGTAACCATCGAGCTCACGATTCTCTCGATGGCTATCGGTATCGCCCTGGGGATCGTGCTGGCGGTCATGCGGCTTTCTCCCAATCCGATCGTGTCGTCGGCGGCATGGCTCTACATCTGGTTCTTCCGGGCAACGCCGCTGCTCGTCCAGCTCTTTTTCTGGGGATTCGTGGCGGCGCTCTACCCCGACATCTCCTACACGCTGCCGTTCGGTCCCCAGATCTTTTCGGAGCACGCGAATACGCTGATCCCGATCTTCGTGGCAGCTCTGCTCGGGTTGAGTCTCAACGAGGGCGCCTACATGGCCGAGATTGTTCGCGGCGGCATCCTCTCCGTGGACGACGGCCAGAATGAGGCCGCCCAGTCGATCGGGATGACCCAGCTCCAAACCATGCGCCGGGTGGTGCTCCCGCAGGCCATGCGTGTGATCATCCCGCCCACTGGCAACGAGGTGATCTCGATGCTCAAGAACACGTCGCTGGTGAGCGTGCTGGGCTACACCGAGCTGCTCTACTCGGTGCAGATCATCTATGCCCGTAACTACCAGACGATTCCGCTCCTGATCGTCGCGTGCATCTGGTACATGATCCTGACCTCGATCCTGTACGTCTTCCAGGGCTACATCGAGAGGCGCTTCTCGAGGGGCCAGACCCGAGACGTGGCTCGCCAGCGGTTCATGCGGTTCGGGCAGGGGCGATGAGCAGCGACGGTTGGCATCCGATGGTCGAAGCGGTCGGCGTGCGCAAGTCGTTCGGTCGTACCGAGGTGCTGCGGGGCATCGATTTGGAGGTCAAGCGCGGCGAGGTGTTCTGCATCGTCGGGCCTTCGGGCTCGGGCAAGTCCACGTTCCTGCGCTGCATCAATCACCTCGAGCGGGTCAATGCCGGCCGGCTTTCGGTCGACGGCGAGCTCGTGGGGTACCGCCGCAAGGGCGACAAGCTGTACGAGTTGCGCGAGAAGGAGGTCGCCCACAAACGGGCCGAGATCGGGATGGTGTTCCAGCGCTTCAACCTGTTCCCGCACATGACGGCGCTCGGCAACATCGTGGAGGGGCCGCTGCGAGTCAAGCGCGAGCCCAAGACCGAGGTGCGCGAGCGGGCGCAGATGCTGCTCGACCGCGTCGGACTCGGTGATCGCGGCGACGCGTATCCGCGGGAGTTGTCGGGCGGCCAGCAGCAGCGAATCGCAATCGCCCGCGCGCTCGCGATGCGGCCGAAGCTGATGCTGTTCGACGAGCCCACCTCGGCGCTCGATCCCGAGCTGGTCGGCGAGGTGCTCGACGTCATGCGCGGACTCGTCGGCGAGGGGATGACCATGATCCTGGTGACCCACGAGATGGGTTTCGCGCGCGAGGTGGGAGACGCCATCGTCTTCATGGACGACGGCGTGATCGTCGAGAAGGGCCACCCTCGCGAGGTCCTGACCAACCCACAGCACGAGCGCACCCGGGCCTTCCTGAGCAAGGTGCTATGACCTTCTCGCTTGCCGCTGTTGATCGGTCCACCGGCATGTCCGGGATCGTTGTCAGCTCGTCCAGTCCATGCGTCGCGGCGCGGTGCGCGCACGCCCGAGCCGGCGTCGGGGCAGCGGCGTCGCAGAACGTGACAGACCCGCGGCTGGGGCCAAAACTGCTCGACCTCGTGGCAGCGGGCCACACGCCCGCCGACGCAATCGCGGTCGCCCTCGCCGACGAGCCACACGCAGCCTTTCGGCAGCTGACCGTGGTGTCTCTCGCCGGGCAGACCGCGGCGTTCTCGGGCGAGCAGACACTGGGCTTGTACGCCAGCAGTGAGGGCGACGGTGCCGTGGCTGCGGGGAACCTGCTGGCCGACGGTTCGGTGCCCGAGGCGATGGTCGCGGCGTTTGCCTCCACCGCCGGCCATCTCGGCGCGCGGCTGGTGGCGGCGCTCGCCGCCGGACTTGCGGCCGGTGGTGAGGAGGGGCCGGTTCGATCGGCGGGGATGTTGGTGGTCGACCGCGTCAGCTGGCCGGTCGCGGATCTGCGGGTGGACTGGGACGACTCACCGATCGAACGGTTGTCCGATCTTTGGGATGTGTGGGAGCCTCAGCTCGCCGACTACGTCACGCGTGCGCTCGACCCCACGGTCGCACCCAGCTACGGCGTGCCCGGCGACCCGGCAGCCTAGATGGTCGATGACGACGAGCTGATCGAGTTCGCCTCGATCGCAGCACCGACCGGCGACGAGGGTGCCCGCACCGAGTGGCTGGTGGCGCGGCTTGAGGGGCTTCCCGGTGAGCGGACGGTCGACGCCGCCGGGAATCTTGTGTGGCGGTTCGGGCCGGATCGGCCGCGGCTGCTGGTGATGGCGCACCTCGACACGGTGTTCAAGGAGGGAGTCGACCTTGAGATCAGGCGCGAGGCGGGCGAGCTGGTCGGCCCCGGCGTCGGTGACAACGCGGCCGCCGTGATGGCGGTGGTGTGGGCGGTCGAGCAGATGGACGACGTGCCGGCGGGACTCGCGGTCGCGTTCACGGTGGGTGAGGAGGGTCTGGGGAACTTGCGCGGTGCCCGGGCAGCGTGTGCTGCGCTCGACCCTGAGGCCGTGATCGCGCTCGAGGGCCACGGTTTAGACGACGTCATCGTCGATCACGTCGGCAGCGTGCGCGTGCGCGTCACGGTGTCTGGCCCCGGAGGTCACTCGTGGTGGGATCGCGGCACGCCCAGCGCGTCGCACGCAATCGTGGAACTCGCGGCCGAGCTGGTTGACCGTGGTGCCAACATCGGCGTGATCGCGGCGGGTGATTCGGTCAACGCGATCGCCGCTCGCGGTGAGCTGTTGGCGGAGCGCCGATCGCTGGTCGAGGCCGAGCTCGACGAGTACACATCAGCGCTCGAGGCGCTGCGGGTCGATCCGCCGCTACAGCTGACCGTCGAGCCGGTGGGGCGGCGGCCCGCCGGCCGCACCGATCCTGACGGTGGCCTGGTCACCGCGCTGCGAGGTTTGCGGATGGGGCTTGGTCTGCCGGATCGGCTGGGCTCAGGGTCGACCGACGCCAATGCGGCGATCGCTGCCGGGATTCCGGCGGTCGCCCTGGGGTGCGCTCGCGGCTCGGGGATGCACTCCCTGGATGAGCGGATCGACCTGCGATCGCTCGAGTTCGGCTGCGTTCAGGTGCTCGAGGTCATGCGCGCGCTCGGCCGCTGAACGATGACCTCGACCTCCGCGGGGTGCTCGACTGACTCGTCATCCGCGGTGGGGGGAGTGCCGCGATCGGAGAGCGAGATCACGAGCACGCATCCGGCGGCGGCGGCGAACGCCACCACCTTCCACAGCGGCGCCTCGGTGTTGGCATTGGCGAACACCCACGGCGTGAGCATCACGAGCCACACCGGTGACAGCCGCGGGCGACGCAGGCCCAGCGGCAAGAGCAGCAGCATGAAGTAGTTCAGCCACACGATCGGGGAGAGCGCCAACCCCGCCACGAGCGTTGCGGCGAACGCCTTGCGGTCGCCGTCGGGGGTGTCGCACAATCGCCAGGCTGCGAGACACAGCGCGCCCGCAGTGGCGATCGCGAGCCATCGCCCGACGCCGGTGCCGATGCCGGCTCCGGCTGCGAGCGCCGTCAATGAGAAGCCTTTGTGTTGCTCGATCTGTGAGACCGCGCTCAGCAGGTGCGGGTAGCTGGTGAAGCCGTGAAAGCCGATCACCGCCCACGCGATGGCGGTTGTGGCGGCGGCAATCGCGACCGACAGGACGGCGGCGGCACGGCGGCCGGTAACCCACAGCCACACCACCAGCGGGGCGAGGAAAAGCTTGACCACGATCAGGGCCGCCAGCGCGGATGCGGCCACGTATCGGCGGTCGCGGTAGCGCCACGCCAGCGCAGCGCCGATCAAAAGCAGCGGGGTGAACGTCCCCATGACCACGCTTTGGAGCGTGGCCAGCGAGCAGAAGGCCAACGCATAGCAGCGCCAGTCACGCACGCCGACCAGCCGTAGCGCTCCGAATACCGCGGCGATGTTCAGGCCGATGAAGATCGTGGCTGCGACGCTCAGCGGCAGCAGCGCGAATGGGACCATCGCGACCGCAGCGGGTGCCGGGTACACGAACTGGTTCTGGTTTCGGAGCGCCTCAGCGGTGATCGGCGGATACGGTGTGACCCCGTCCAGCACCTGCCGGCCGGCATGCCAGAAGATGTGGAAGTCGTAGAAGTTGCGCGGACCGTAGGCGAGGCCGATGGTGATGATGCCCAGGGCGATCGCCGGCACCGCGAGCGCTAAAAGCCACAGCAGAGCCACGGGGTCGGCGGGTGACCGTCTCCCGGTTCGGGCTCGAGATGTGGGGCTTTGTGACGACAACTGGGGTAGCGGACGTTTCCCCCGCTATCGGCAGGCCGGTCTCTCAAGGTGAGAGGATCGGGATCATCGTTATTTTCAGATTAATCCCTCATGTACTCGAGTATGTACGGTTGACGCCATAAAAACCGCTGCTATAATCAGAGTATGAGAACAATCTACAACATTCATTCAGTATCGCAGCACTCCCCAGCCCGTGAGACTGAGGAGCAGTACTTCATCCGTCTGGCCAACGAGAAGCATCGCCAGCGGCGTGCCGAGCGGCGCGCTGAGAGGCGCGGCAACCTGGTTCGAAAGCTCGGCCTGCGGAAGCCCGACCGTCGCCCGGCCGCATAATCGTGGCTGACAAGGCGGCGTGTAACGTCGTCGAGCCCCCCGCCTGACATCTCCATCGTCAGCGGGGGGCTCGACCGTTTAAGCGCCTCTAGAGCCGCTCGAAGCCCCGGAACAACTCCCAGTCGGTGACTGCGGCGTCGTACATCGACTGTTCGGTGCGGGCGTAGTGGATGTAGTGCTCGACCACTTCCTCCCCGAACGCGGTTCGCGCCACCTCGGAGCCCTCCAGCAGGTCGGCGGCCTCATGCAGGGTCTCGGGTAGTCGCGGCTTTCCCGGCGCGTTGTAGGCGCTGCCGACGAACTCGTCCTCGAGTTCCAGTTCGTTGTCGATGCCGTGCAGGCCTGCGGCGATGATCGCCGCGAACGCCACGTACGGGTTGCAATCGGCGCCGGGCGAGCGGTTCTCCAAGCGCGCACTCTGCCCGTGTCCGACCACCCGCAGTGCGCAGGTACGGTTGTCAGTGCCCCACACCAGCGTCGTGGGTGCAAACGACCCGGCGGCGTAGCGTTTGTAGGAGTTGACGTTGGGCGCGAGGAAGGCCGTCAGCTCGCGGCCGACGGCGATCTGCCCGGCGACGAACTGGCGGCCCAGCGTGCTCAGTCCGTGGCCGTCGGCGGCGGGGAACAGGCTGCCACTCTCGTCCCACAGGCTGCAGTGGATGTGGCATGAGTTGCCCTCGCGTTCGTTGAACTTGGCCATGAACGTGAGCGCGTAGCCCTGCTGCCAGGCGATCTCTTTCGCCCCATTCTTGTAGACGGAGTGGTTGTCGGCCATCGTGAGCGCGTCCGAATACCGGAAGTTGACCTCGTGCTGGCCGAAGTTGCACTCGCCCTTCGCGTCCTCCACGGTGATTCCGGCGCCGGCCATGCCAAGCCGGATCGGTCGCAGCACGTCTTCCACGGTGGTGGTGCCGAAGATCGAGTAGTCGACGTTGTATGCGTTGGCCGGTTCGAGGTCGTGATACCGCTTGGCCCGGGCCTGGTCATAGCTGTCGCGGAAGAGGATGAACTCGAGTTCGGAGCCCATGTTGGCGGTCCAGCCGCGCTCGGCCAGCCGCTCGAGCTGGCGCCGCAGGATCTGGCGTGGTGAGGCGACGACCGGCTGGCCGTCCTGCCACTCGAGGTCGGCGATCACCAGCGCGGTCTTCTCGAGCCACGGCACTCGTCGCAGGGTTGCGAAGTCCGGCTTGAACACGAAGTCGCCGTAGCCGCTGTCCCACGAGCCCATTCGGTATCCCTGCACCGTGTTCATGTCGACGTCGACGGTCAGCAGGTAGTAGCAGCCCTCCGCGCCGTGGCGAGCGACCTCGTCCACGAAGAACGAGCCGTGCACGCGTTTGCCCATCAGCCGGCCCTGCATGTCGGTCAAGACCAGCAGTACCGTGTCGATGGCCCCCGACCGGACGTCTGTTTCCAGTTCCTTCAGCGTGAGCATCCGGCACTCCCTCGATCGTGGATGTGTCGGTGATTCATATACTGCTGGCGGTATGGACCGCAACCGACCGCTGATCGGGGTCACCGCCTACGAGGTGCCGGCGTCGTTTGGTCATTGGACCGACGTGCAGACGGTGATGGTGCCGAGCACCTACACCCGGTCGGTACTGCGCGCGGGCGGGCTACCGGTGGCAATCCCACCGATGGAGGGCGTCGAGCAGGTGCTGGACGTGCTCGACGGGATCGTGTTCACGGGCGGCTCGGACATCGATCCAGAGGTCTACGGGCAGGCGGCCCATCCCGAGACCGCCGGCCTCTACCGACATCGCGACGACTCGGAGCTCGCGCTGATGCGAGCCGCACTCGAGCGAGCGCTGCCCATGCTCGCGATCTGTCGCGGGATGCAGCTGCTGAACGTCGTTCGCGGCGGCGATCTGCATCAACACCTGGGCGATGTCCTCCCGGACGCTGCGATTCACCGCGGCACGCCGGGGCGGTTCGCCGAGCACACCGTCCGCGTCGAGCAGGGCACGACGCTCGCGTCGCTGATCGGGTCAGAAACGTCGACCCACTCGTTTCATCATCAGGCGCCAAATCGGATCGGCGCGGGGCTGCGCGTCTCGGCCGTTGCCGATGATGGCTCTGTCGAGGCGATCGAGGATCCCAACATGCGCTTCACGGTCGGGGTGCTGTGGCATCCCGAGGAGAGTCCCGAGGGCGGGGCACCGCTTTTCCGGGAGTTGGTTTCGCGCGCACAAGATCGAAGGAGGGCGACGGCATGAGCACCATGGCAGTCGAGCAACTCGTGGTCGGAGGCGAGCGCGTGCCCGCCGCGGAAGGGCGGACGTTCGAGGTCACCGACCCGTCGGTGGGAGTGGCGCTTGCCACCGTCGCCGAGGCCGGAGCCGAGGACGTCAACCGAGCGGTCGAAGCCGCTGCCCGGGCGTACGAGACGTGGGGTGCGCTCTCACCGGTCACCCGCGGTCGTCACATGCACCGGTTTGCCAACGTCCTGGAGGAGCACGCCGAGGAACTCGCCCAGCTCGAGTCGCGCAATGTGGGGATGCCAATCTCGGACGCTCGCGGCCAGCTCGGCATGATCGTCGACGTGGTTCGCTACTACGCGGGCGCGGTCGACAAGTTCTTCGGGAACACGGTGCCGGTAGAACGCAACGGTGTCGCCATGACGTTTCGCGAGCCGATCGGTGTGGTCGGCCTGATCACTCCCTGGAACTTTCCGCTGAACATCGCCAACTGGAAGGCCGCGCCCGCGATGGCTGCGGGCAACACCGTGGTCTTGAAGCCCGCGTCGCTGACCCCGCTGACGGCGCTTCGCTATGGCGAGCTGGCGCTTGAGGCCGGCATCCCCGACGGTGTGCTGAACGTGATTCCCGGGCCAGGATCGAAGGTCGGTAACACACTCGTGGAGCATCCACTGGTCGGAAAGATCGGCTTCACCGGTTCGACCGAGGTTGGCGCCGAGATCGCCCGCCGGGCGGCCGGCACCATCAAGCGCGTCACCCTGGAGTTGGGCGGCAAGTCGGCCTGCGTCGTCTTCGCCGATGCCGATCTCGAGAAGGTCGGCGCGCTGGCGCCATTCGCCGTGTTCGAGAACTGTGGCCAGGATTGCTGCGCCCGTTCCCGGCTGCTGGTCGAGGAGTCGGTCAAGGACGAGGTGGTCGAGCGCTACGCGGCCACCACCGCCGCGATCCGGGTGGGAATGCCTTCCGACCCCGAGACCCAGGTCGGGCCGATGATCTCGGCCGGCCAGCGTGACACCGTCGAGGGCTACATCGCTCGTGGCGTCGATGAGGGCGCCCGGATCGTGACCGGTGGGGAGCGGCCGGGAGGCGCGCTCGGGGCCGGCTACTTCCTACGACCGGCGGTGCTCGACGGCGCCACAAACGACATGGCCGTCGCGCGCGAGGAGATCTTCGGCCCGGTCGTTTCGGTGATCGGGTTCCGGGACGAGGCCGAGGCGATCCGCCTGGCCAACGACACCAGCTACGGGCTGTCGGGCTCGTTGTGGACGCGCGACGGCGCTCGCCAGCTGCGCGTCGCCCGAGCGCTGCGCACGGGTGTGCTCGGCGTGAACACCAACTCGAGCGTGTTCGTGCAGATGCCCTTCGGTGGCTACAAGCAGTCGGGTGTGGGCAAGGAGCTGGGGATGCACGCGCTCGAACACAACACCGAACTCAAGAGCGTGTTCATCTCGACCGAGTAGTTGCCGCCGGCGCATCGAGGCTCTCGGTCATCCCTCCGGGTGGACGCTCAGTCGCCCTCTCCAGCGAGCGCGAGCTCGACGCCCTCCACCGACTCCACGTTGGTGATGTGCTCGGGCATGCCCTCGTCGTTCACGTACTTGCCGCCGCGCAGCCACGACGCTGCCGCTGCGATCAGGCACGCGACGATGGCAAAGTCGAAGGCGGCATGCAGGCCGTCGGAGAACGGCTTGGAGATCAGGCTTGGGAAAAAGGTGCGGCCGGTCAGATAGGTGGCCTGGCCGTGGGACAGGTTATGGATCACGTGCGGCCCCAGCAGCTCCTTGATCGGGTTGTAGCCAAGGAACGACGCGAACAGCACGCCCACGGGTGGCAGGTGCGAGATCCGAAGCGCGTCGGCTGCCGGCACTCCCTGCTTCACGAGGCCCGCGTACATCTCGCCCGGAAGCGTCCCGCTCAGGCCGACCACCATCAGGGTGAAGAAGATGCCGATCGAGAGCACCATTGCGGAGTTCTGGAAGGTCGCGGCCATACCGGAGCCGACGCCTCGGCGGTTG
The DNA here is from genome assembly GCA_963708725.1 of uncultured Actinomycetes bacterium. Taxonomy (GTDB): domain Bacteria; phylum Actinomycetota; class Thermoleophilia; order Gaiellales; family JAICJC01; genus CAVPTL01. Next base: position 580,723 of record CAVPTL010000008.1, read on the forward strand.
GCCGGCAGGCTGTTCATGATCCCGGTCTGGTTGGGCGCGGAGAACAGGCCCATCGCCAGCCCGATCAGCAGCAGGAAGGTCGCAAACCACTCGTAGCGGAAGTTGACCGGCAGCAGCTCGAGCGCAAGGAACGATGCCGCCGCCATCAGCATCCCCCCGGTTGCAAACGGGCGTGCGCCAAACCGGTCGGACAGATATCCCGAGGTCGGGCCGGCAACCAGGAACCCGACGGTCAGCGGCAGCATGTAGATACCGGCCCAAAGCGGGGTCTGCTCGAAGCTATAGCCGTGCAGCGGCAGCCAGATTCCCTGGAGCCAGATGATCAGCATGAACATCAGCCCACCTCGCCCGAGGGATGCCAGGAAGCTCGCAATGCTGCCCGCCGTGAACGCGCGGATCCGAAACAGCCCGAGCCGGAACATCGGGTTCTCGACCCGCAGCTCGATCCACACGAATGCGCCGAGCAGGATCAGGCCGGTGATCAGCTCGGCCAGCACCTGGGGGTTCGTCCAGCCCATCACGTGCCCGCCGTAGGGCTGGATCGCGAGGGTGATCGAGACCAGCACGAGGATCAGGCCCGCGCCGAAGGTGAGATTCCCCCACCAGTCGATCTTGGCCGGGTGGCGTTGACCCCTCTCCTCGAGCTTCCAGTACGACCAGATCGTGCCCAGCACCCCTGCCGGAACCGACACCAGAAATACGAGCCGCCATGAGATCGGCCCGAGGATGCCGCCCAGTACAAGCCCGATGAATGCGCCGGCGATCGCGGCCACGGCGTTGATCCCGAGTGCGAGGCCGCGCTCATCGTGCGGGAACGCGTCGGTGAGGATGGCTGAGGAGTTCCCGATCAGAAGCGCCCCGCCGACACCCTGGCCGACCCGCATCGCGATCATCCACTTGGCGGCTGCGGTTCCCTCGAGCCAGGTCAGCGAGAGCAGGATCGAGCACAGCGTGAAGATCGCAAACCCGATGTTGAACATCTTCACCCGGCCGTAGATGTCACCGATCCGGCCGAAGCTGACGACCAGTACGGCGGTCGACACCATGAAGCCCATCATCATCCACAGCAGATAGATGGTGTTGCCCGGCTCCAGCGGGTTGAGGTTGATACCGCGGAAGATGTCGGGCAGGGCGATCAGGACGATCGACGAGTTGATGGTCGCCATCAGCATGCCGATGGTGGTGTTGCTCAGGGCGATCCACTTGTAGCGATCGTTGTGACTCACCCAGCCGCCTTGCTGGCACCGTTCAAGATCGAGCGCACGCGGCGGCGCGACGACACGAGCTCATCCTCGAGCTGTTCGAGTGCGGCTCGCCGGCTGCGCACGAGTTCGAGCTGGGTTTCGATGTGCTGAAGCGACTCGCCGGCGATCTCGAGCTGCTCATCCGCGTCGGGCTCGTCGCGAAACCAGCGCTCCCGCAGGCCCGCTCGGGCCTTGGCGGCGCTCGACCACGCCAGCAGCTCCTGGAGGGACAGTCCGAGCAGGTCGCGAACGCCGATCAACTCGCGCAGCTCGGCTTCGTCGGCCGAGTCGTACAGCCGGTGCGTACCCCGCTCGCGGCCGCGCTCGGGAAGCAGCCCCAGCTGCTCGTAGTAGCGGACTGTCCTGGGGGTGGCGCCAACCCTTCGGGCGAGTTCGCCGATCCGAAACGTCTCGGTGGTTGTGGTGTCCATACTCAAGTCCATAAACCTTACGTCTACGGAAGGTTATCACACGCTAACCGGGTGTACGGCGGGTGGTTTCTGTCATGATACTGACGTGGACGTTCGGTGGTACGGACAATCGGCCTTCACCCTCGACGGGCGCGAGACGCGCGTGACCATCGACCCGTTCGGGGATCTTCGCGCGAGGCTGGGAGCGACCCACCAGTTCGGCTACGACCCGGTGCCCGAGCACGAGGCACATCTGTTGCTGGTGACCCACGAACACCTCGACCACAATGCGGTCGAGGCTGTGACCGGTGATCCCGTCGTGATCCGGTCAACCGCCGGGACGCACGAGAGTCCCGTCGGCGACGTGATCGGGATCAACTCCGAACACGACAACCAGGCGGGGACGAAACGCGGCCCCAACACGATCTTCGTGTTCACCCTGGACGGCATCAGGATCGCCCACTTCGGAGATTTCGGGCAGGACGGCCTGCGTCCCGAACAGATGGCTGCGCTGGGATCGCCCGACCTGATCTTTCTGCCGGTCGGCGACGGGCCGACAGTCGGGCCCGAGCAGGCCGAGGTCATCATCGGGCAGCTCGCCCCGCGATGGGTGGTGCCGATGCACTACCGCACGGAGCGCATCAACTTCCTCGAGCCGGTCGATCCCTTCGCGGCGCGGTTCGAGAACGTGCGGTGGCTCGACTCACCGCAGTTCACGATCGAGCGGGACGGCGCCCCCGGCCCCGAAATCGTGATCCCCGCCGCTCCCTGAGCTCAGTGACCGCGCAGGCGCGTCGGCGTGACCCGGATCGGGACGCTGTAGTCGGAGGCGAAGCTCTCGGGCGTCCAGTCGTAGTCGGCGATCAGGCCGCGATACTTGGCGATGTACTCCGAGACCGCGTCCGCGCGCGGGTCGTCGCTGGTGGCGGCGTTGCCCGACACGACCACGATGTCATCTCCGGTGTCGTCGCTGTTGAAGTGCAGCGACACCTTCGGGTTGGCGGCGATGTTTCGCAGTTTGGGCGTGCCCGGCTGGCTGTAGATCAGAAACGACTCGTTGTCCCACAAAAACCACACCGGGATCGGCACCGGTGCACCAGCAGTGTTGATCGTCGTCAGCCAGACGATCAGTTCCTGCTCGAGCCGCTCGCTGACCCGCTTTCCAAAGGCCGTCTTGGTGTCGAGATCGATCGCCACGCGTGGATCGTAGCGAGCCGCCTAGACTGCCTCACGTGACGGCCTTTCCGATCCGTGTGGGTGTTCAGCTCGAGCCCCAGCATGTGACCTACCCGCAGATGCGCGACGCCTGGCTGCGGGTCGAGGCGATGGGCGCCGACGTTCTCTACAACTGGGATCATTTCTACCCGCTCGAGGGCGATCCCGACGGGCTTCACTTCGAATGCTGGACGGCGCTCGCGTCGATGGCCGAGGTCACCGACCAGATCCGATTCGGGGCGCTCGTGACCTGCAACTCCTACCGCAACCCGCAACTCCTCGCCGACATGGCGCGCACCGTCGATCACATCTCGGGCGGCCGCCTGATCCTGGGCCTGGGCTCGGGCTGGTTCGAGCGCGACTACGACGAATACGGCTACGACTTCCTGACGACCGGCGGCCGATTGCGCGATCTCGATGCGGCCATCCCGCTGATGCTCGAGCGATTCTCGAAGCTCAACCCACCCCCGGTGCAGGAGCGGATTCCGATCCTGATCGGCGGCGGCGGTGAAAAGCTCACCCTCCGGATCGTGGCCGAGCGCGCCGACATCTGGAACTACTTCGGCGAGCCGGAGGAGCTCCGGCACAAATCGGCGGTGCTGGATGAGTGGTGCGACCGGGTGGGCCGTGATCCGAGCGAGATTGAGCGCTCGGTCACCGACTTGCAGACCGCCACGGAGGACGACCTGGACGCCTACCTCGCTCTCGGTGTCACCCAGATGATCTTGCCGATGACCGGCCCCGACTTCGACTACCCCGCGCTCGAGCGGCTGCTCGGGTGGCGCGATTCTCGACGGGCGTCGCGTGACTGACTTTCCAATCCGCGTCGGAGTCCAGGTTCAGCCGCAGCAGGGCACCCTGGCGAACATCCGGGAGACGTGGCGGCGGATCGATGATTCCGGCGCTGACACGCTTTTTACCTGGGATCATTTCCATCCGCTGTACGGCGATCCCGACGGCGCCCACTTCGAGTGCTGGACGATGCTTGCCGGGATGGCCGAGGTGACCCACCGGGTGCGCTTCGGCGCGCTCGTGAGCTGTAACTCCTACCGCAACCCCGAACTGCTTGCCGACATGGCGCGGACGGTGGACCACATGTCCGATGGCCGCCTCATCTTTGGGATCGGTTCCGGATGGTTCCAGCGCGATTACGACGAGTTTGGGTACGAGTTCGGCACCGCGCCCAGCCGTCTCCGCGACCTCGATGCCGCGTTGCCGCGGATCGAGCAGCGCTGGGCGAAGTCCAATCCGCTGCCCGTGCAGGATCCCATCCCGATCCTGATCGGGGGTGGGGGCGAGAAGGTCACACTTCGGATCGTGGCCCAGTACGCCCAGATGTGGAACGGTTTCGGTGATCCGGATCGTGCCCGTCACAAGAACGCCGTGATCGACGCCCACTGTGCCAAGCTGGGGCGCGACCCCAGTCAGATCGAACGCTCGATCGCCGGGATCAAGGATGTCGACATCGACACGCTCGATGCCTATGTCGATGCCGGCATCACCCACTTCATCTTCGCCACCGGCGGACCCGCCTGGGATCTCAGCCCGTTACAGAAGCTGGTTGACTGGCGCGATTCACGGTCGGCCTGATCGGGATCTTCACAGGAATCAGGTGCAGAGCGGCGATCGTGCCCCACAGCACCACCAGCCCCACGAACTGCCAGAAGTCAATCGTGGCGCCAAGGTAGAAGTAGTTCACGACCAGCGCGGTCGCGGGGAACGCCAGCTCCGCGAACGTCGCCACCGGTGCAGGGGTCGTTCTCAGTCCGCGGTAGTACAGGAGCAGTGCGATCAGACCTGGGAACAGCGCGAGCAGCAGCAGGCGCACCCAGTCGCCGTTGCTCTGACCGGTCGGGGTGAACTCGCTTCCGCCGCGCACCAGCACGAGGAACGCCAGGAACGGCAGAGCCAGTACGAACCGCATGCTCGTGACCATGTTGGAGTCGATCTGGCGCAGCGCCCGCCGGCCGAACGCGGTGGCCGAGCCCCAGAGCGCGGCCGCGATCAGCGCCAGAAGTGCGGCCTTGCCATCATTCGAGTACACATCGGTGGGAGACTGCCAGCCGAACGACAGCAGGTACGTTCCGATCGCGGCGGGAATGAACACCAGGAGAATCAGCGGCCTCGGCACCTCTTTGACCACGATCGCCGCAGCTCCGATCGCCCACAGCGGCTGGGTCTTTTGCAACAGCACCACCACGTTGGGGTTGCCGTATTCGAACGCGGTCGTGAAGGCCAGCGTGGCGAGTGCCGAGCCGCCCCAGGCGATCGCGATCAGCGACAGCCAGCCCATCCGGTCGAGCTGGGACAGCTGCGATCGGTGGCGGATCACGAAGTAGGCGACACACGCCACCAGGATCACATGCTCGTACAGCACGATCGTCCACGGCGACCAGGTGTCGACCAGCGGTTGACGCAGCGCGCCATCGGTGCCCCACAGCGCGGCGCCCGCGGCAACCAGCGCGACTCCGGCGATCGGCGCATACCGAATTGCGAAGCGCGAGGTCAACGAGGTCTTGGAGGTGTGTGCCGTCATAGAGCGTTCGGGCGGCATGATACGCATCCATGTCCACTCGGCCAATCACAGTTCTCTCGGGCGGCGTCGGCGCCGCCCGGTTCCTCCAGGGTGTGATCGATGTGGTGCCGGCAACCGACGTCACCGCGATCGGGAACGTCGGCGACGATCTCGAGATCTACGGGCTGCACGTCTCGCCGGATCTCGACACCGTGCTCTACACGCTCACCGGCTGGATCGACGAGCAAAAGGGCTGGGGCGTGCGAGGCGACAGCTCCCGCGCGCTCGATCGCGCCCGGGATCTCGGCGCGCCCGCATGGTTTTGGCTGGGCGATCTCGACATCGGTCTGCACCTGGCGCGCACCGAGCGGTTGCGCCTGGGTGAGCCGCTGAGCGCGATCACCGCGGTTCTGTGCGAGGCCCTCGGCCTGGGCGTCCAACTCCTGCCGAGCACCGATGATCGGCTGCGCACGATGGTGATGACACCGGCGGGGGAGCTCGACTTCCAGACGTACTACGTCGGCCGCCAGCACCGAGACACGGTCACCGGTCTGCGCTATGACGGCGCCGATGCCGCGCGCCCCGCAGCGGGAGTGATCGATGCTCTCGGCGGTGCGCGAGCGATCGTGATCGCTCCGTCCAATCCCCTGATCTCGATCGAGCCGATCCTCGCCGTCCCCGGCGTGCGTGAGGCACTTGGCGCCCGCACAGCGCCGTGCGTCGCGGTCAGCCCGATCGTCGCAGGGGCGGCCCTGCGCGGCCCTGCCGCCGACATGCTGCGCTCGCTCGGGCACGAGGTCTCGCCAGTCGGCGTCGCCCGCCACTACGGCGAGCTGATCGACGCGATCGTGATCGATACCAGCGATGCAGATCTGGCACCGGCGATCGAGGCCCTGGGCGTTCGGGCAATCGTGACCGACACGGTCATGCGCGATCCCCAGGTGCGCGCGGCGCTCGCCCGATCGGCGCTTGCCGCCGCCGGAATCGAGGCCTAGTGGCGCTTGGAATCATGCCGCTTCGGCTCGAGGGCGAGATCGCCGCCGGCGCCGACCTGGCCGCGTTGATCCTGGCCGCGGCACCGCCGCTCGAGGCCGGTGACGTGATCGTGATCGCACACAAGGCTGTGGCGAAGTCCGAAGGGCGGGTGGTGGATCTGACCACAGTGACCCCCTCGCCCCGGGCGATCGAGCTGGCCGGCGATGACGGTGATCCCCGCCAGGTGGAGCTTGTCTTGCGTGAGAGCAGACGGATCGTGCGGCGCCGCGGATCGCTCTTGATCGTCGAGACCCATCATGGATTTATCTGCGCGAGTGCCGGAATCGACCGCTCGAACGCGCCGGGGGCCGACACTGCGGTGCTGCTGCCGGTCGACCCCGACGCGTCCGCCAGGGCGCTGCGGCTGGCGCTGCGCGAGCAGCTCGACGGCGACCTGGCGGTGATCGTGGCCGACACCATGGGGCGCCCGCTGCGAAACGGAATCGTGGGCACTGCGATCGGCTCGAGTGGCATCGTGCCGCTGCTCGGCCTGCAGGGAAACATCGACCCGAATGGCTACGAGCTTCGCACCACACAGGTTGCGATTGCCGACGAGCTGGCTGCCGCCGCCGACCTGGTGATGGGAAAGCTCGAGCGGGCGCCCGCCGCGCTCATCCGCGGCTATGCGGCTGAGGGTGACGGCTCAGCGCGCGAGCTGATCCGAGAATCGGAGCGCGACCTCTTCATCTAGGAGACCCGCGCGGCGGGCATCGGCGGGCGTGTCGACATCCAGCGCCAGCCCGGGCAAGTCGACCAGCACCGCGTCGAGTCCCGCGGCAGCGGCGCGGCGCAGATGCAGCTGAGCGCTTTGGGGCGCCCCGAAGTTGGGCTGAAGGACGGTGGCGGGCGCGACCCATAGGGCGTTGGTGCCGTTGTCGTGAGCCCGGGCAGCCACCACGCCGCGGGGCGGTGCGGCGTCGCGCAGGGCGCGCAGCTCGGCGGCGGTCACGAGCGGTAGGTCACCGGCGAGATACAGCACCGCATCAGGCGGCGGCTCCACCGCGGCCAGTGCATGCAGGAGGCCCTCGTTCCACGGCAGGTCGCCGTCGTCCAAAAAGTCGATTCCCAACTCGGAGGCGAGCGCCGGCGCGCCGGGATCGGAGCTGACGAGCGCCACCTGTCCGATCTCTGCCTCGCGCGCCGCTGCGGCCACCCGCGAGAGCATGACGCGCATCAGCGCCCGGCGAGCGTCGCCGTCGAGCTCCGGCGCGAGCCTGCTCTTGGCCGCATCGAGATGCTTCATGCCGATCAGAACCGCGGTGGTCATGGTCGGCATGGTAGAGGTCGGCGGCTACAGTTTTTGGCGTGATCACCCTCGGTTACAAGGCCTCTGCCGAGCAGTTTGCTCCGGTCGAGCTGCTGCGGTTTGCACTCGCCGCCGAGCGCAACGGGTTTGACTCGGTCGCGATCTCGGATCATTTTCAGCCGTTTCGGCACACCGGCGGTCACGCCCCGGCGGCCCTGCCGTGGTTGGGTGCGCTCGCTGTTCAGAGCGAGCGGATCAGGATCGGCACCAGCGTCTCGACCCCGACGATGCGATTTCATCCCTCGATGGTTGCGCAGGCGTTCGCCACGCTTGGATGTTTCGCGCCGGGGCGGATGTTTCTGGGGGTTGGCACCGGCGAGTCGATGAACGAGGTGCCGCCGCTGGGGATCGAATGGCCGGGATTCAGCGAACGGCTGGGTCGCCTGAAGGAGGCGATCGAGCTGATTCGGCTGCTCTGGACCGAGGACCGCGTGAGCTTTGAGGGCGAGTACTACACGACCCGGCGGGCCACGGTGTATGACCGCCCCGAGACGCCGCTTCCGATCCTGATCGCCGCTGCCGGTCCTCGCGCGGCGCGGTTCGTGGGGCGAACCGGCGACGGTTTCATCACCACCAGTGGCAAGCCACCCGAGCTCTACTCCGAGACGTTGCTGCCGGCCGTGGCCGAGGGAGCGATCAAGGCCGGTCGCGATCCTGAGTCGCTGGAGAAGCTGCTCGAGGTCAAGGTCTCGTACGATCCCGATCACGCCCGGGCGGTTGCCGAATGCGCGTTCTGGGCACCGCTGGCCTTGCCGGCCGAGGCCAAGCAAGGTGTGCATGACCCGCTCGAGCTCGAGCGGCTGGCAGATAGTCCCGACGTTCACGCCGAGAGCCGCTTCATCGTGTCGGGCGATCCGCAGGAGCAGGTCGAACGCATCGGTGCCTACGTCGATCTCGGCTTTCGCCACCTCATCTTCCACAGCCCAGCGCCTGATCAGGAGCGGTTTCTCGAGATGTTCGGCAGCCAGGTGCTGCCGCTCCTGCGCGCCCGCTACAGCTGACCGCGGGCGGCGGGTCCCAGCACTCGCTGGGGTGCCAGATACCACTTCACGCGCTGCTCGCCCGGCTCGAGGTCGCGAAACCGCTCGCCCGTGTACTTGATCGCGATCTCGTGCGAGTGGGCGTCGCCGGCCTCGGGGTCGCGGTGCTCGGCCACACACCGGATCTCAGCGTAGTACTCGTCATCCTCATCGGAGGTGATCTCGACCGTGCAGCGCGGCTCGCGCTGGAGGTTTCGATCCTTCACCCTGCCGATCGCCGTGTTGAACACCACCAACCCGTCCTCGACGTCGATCCAAAGCGGCGTCACCTGCACCGATCCGTCGCGGTTGATTGTCGCCAGATGAGCCAGCAACGGCGCCTCGAGCAGCGCGATCGCACCGGCGGGCAACTCGATCATGCGGCCACAACCTCGGGCACCAGCTCGTTTCCGATCAGCTCGACCATCTCGATGTCAGTGTGGCACAGATGCTGGAGCATCACCCGCTCGACCCCGACCTCGGCGAGGGCATGGAGCTTCTCCACCACCTCCGGCACGGTGCCGCCGATCCAGTCGTCGCGGTTTTCGCGCAAAAGGGCGGCGCCGCTGTCGCCCAGGCCCAGGGCGGCCAGGTCGTCCAGCCGGCGGCTGAGTTCATGGACGTCGGCGCCGACCACCGCGGTCGTCATCACCGACATTGCCAGCGTGGCCGGGTCGCGGCCGGCGGCCTCGCAGGCCCGGTCAAGGCGTTCGCGCAGGGCGCGGCACTCCTCGACGTCGCCGGTGACGGCGTTGTATTCCTGGGCAAACCGCACGGCAATGGCCACACTTCGGGGCTTGCCGGCGCCGCCGACGATCACCGGCGGATGGGGGCTCTGGAGTGGCCGCGGCAACGAAGGGCACCGATCCAGGGTGTAGTGGTCGCCAGCGAACGAGAACTCGTCCTCAGTCCACTGACGGGTGATGATCTCGAGCTGCTCTTCGAGCATCTGCATCCGGGCCTTCAGCGGCGGAAACGGAAACCCGAAGGCCTCGTGCTCCAGCTCGTACCAGCCCGCTCCAAGCCCGAGCTCCACCCGCCCGCCGGAGATGTGGTCGACCGTTGTTGCACTTTTGCCGAGTACGGACGGGTGCCGGAACGTCGCGGGTGACACCATCGTTCCCAGCCTGATTCGCGAGGTGTGCGCGGCGATCCCCGCCAGAGTGGTCCACGCGTCCAGCGACCCACGCCCGACCCGGCCGTCACCGGACAGGTAGTGATCCGAGCGAAACAGCCCGTCGAGGCCGGTGCGCTCGGTGGCCTCGGCCAGCGCCAGCCATTGATCCCAGGTGACATCCTCCTGGCCCTCCACCATCAGGCACAGTCGCATTGCTGGGGTCAGGCCCCCAGGTGCGCGGATCGGATAGCGTCGATCAGCTCGTCGAGGCCCACGCCTTTCTTAAGGCAGTTGGACGCCCCGGCGGCGAGCGCGGCCTCGATCATCTGAGGCTCGTCGTAGGCCGACAACACCACCACCGGCATCGCCCACTCCGCGTGCGCAATGTTCTCGGTGGCCTCGATCCCGTCCACGTTGGGCATGCGCATGTCCATGACCACGACGTTGGGGCGCTTTGTTTCGGCCAGCGTCATCGCTTCAGCACCATCGCCGGCCTCACCCACGACATGCATTCCGGCCTCCTCGAGTGCATCACGCAGAACACCCCGGAGCAGGGCGTTGTCTTCGGCAATGACGATCGTAATATCGTTATCCACGGGGCTGCGAGGTTCTGGATCCCCGCGAACCATACCGGGGTTCTGCGCGGTCATGTGACCTCAGCTCGCCGATGCGTACAGGTCGTCGACGGCCGCGGCGGCGGAGCGGGCGGCGGCACCTGGTGCCGAGCCGCGTGACCGCTCGAGCACGTACACGGCCAGCCACGAATCGCCCGCCCCGGTGGGATCGTCGAAGCTCTCGCCGTTGGAGCCGCTGCGCTCCACACCCTCGGCGGTGACCACCATCGCTCCGTCTCGGCCGAGTGTGATCGCCACCTCGGGCACGTTGAGCCGTGCCAGCCGCTCGGGCTCGACTCCCCCGCACACGGCCATCGCCTCGGCCCGGCTCAGCTTGAGCATCGCCGCTCCCGCAACGGCCTCGGCGGGGAATGGCCGCAGTCGCAGCGGCCCTGGGTCTGGCCCGCGGGCGAGTCCCTGAGCATCGATGCAGACGAGCAGCCCCGCCTCGGACAACACCGCGATCATGTCCGGCGGGAAGTCGGTCGAGGCCTGCCCGCCCAGAATCACCCATTCGCAACCCCCGAGCAGTGGCAGCATTTCGCGAGCTTCGGCCGCCGTGAACGGTTCTCCGACCGCGGCCAGCTGTTGATCGGTGGCTTCCGGCGAGTGGACGAGCACCGACTCGAAGGTGGACCGCGATGGCAGCACAACGGCGTCGGGAAGCTCGGCGCCCTTGGTGATCACCACCGGTTCCACACCCACCGCCCGCAGCGCGCGGGCCGCGTACAGGGGCGTCCCGCCCAGCCGGCGTTGGGTGGCTTCGGCCGGTGTCGATACGACGTCCCACCCGGTATGGCCGATCACGGCGACGCTCACCCGGTCATTATCCGCCATCGTCCGCCGGCCCGACGGGTTGGCGCAGGCGCGATACCTGATCGCGCAGCTGGTCGGCGGCGTCGTCGGCGGTGGATGCGATCCGGTCGAGTGCTCGCTTGGCGGTCTCGGCGTCGCCGGCGTCGAGTGCCGTGAGCGCAGCATCGGTCAGCAGCCTGATCGCTGTCACCGATTGCTGCGGCCCGTCGTGCAACCAGGCCGCGAGTCGTTCGCGCTCAGTCGATGAGGGCATAGCGCAGCGCCAGTGCGACGGCTTGGGTGCGCGTGTCGGCTTCGAGCTTCGCCATCGCGTTTCGCACATGGGTGCGAACGGTCTCGGGGCTGATGAAGAGCTTCGCGGCGATCTCGGGGTTGGAGTTGCCGTCGGCCAGCAGGCCGAGGATTTCGCGCTCGCGACCCGACAGCGCCGGCAGCCGCTCGGTGGCCTTCGGGCTGACGAGTTCGGACGCCAGGGTCGGATCGACGTATGCCCCGCCTTCGGCCACGCGCTTGACCGCTCGCACGATGTCGTCGGGTGGCGCGTCCTTGAGCACATACCCGCGTGCGCCGCAGTCGAGGCCCTCCGCCAGTAGACCCCGCTCGCTGTGGGCGGTGTAGAGGATGACGGCCATGTCGGGGTGGTTGGCCGTTATCTGGCGGGTGGCCGCGAACCCGTCCATGCCCTCCATCCGCACGTCCATGACCACCACGTCGGGGCGGCGGCGACCGGCCATCTCGACCGCTCCGCGACCGCTGCTACTCTCGCCGATCACGGTAATCTCGCGGTCTCGGGCGAGAATCATCTTGACGCCTTCGCGCACGGCAGCGTGATCATCGACGACGATGCAGCGCACTTGCGTGAGTTCAGAACCGGAAGATCCGTGTGTGGCAGCCACGGGGCACCGTCCGAAATGTTTCCATCGTTTGTAGGAGCCGAACGTTACTTGGGAGAACTTACAATACCCCGCATGTCAACCGCACGCCGAACCGCGTTGGCGTCTCTGGGCGGCGCGCTGGCTCTGGCGCTGGCGAAGCTCGCGGTCGGCCTTGCCACCGGGAGCCTCGGAATTCTGGCTGAGGCGGCCCATTCGGGCATGGATGCTGTTGCCGCCCTGTTGACCGTGTACGCGGTTGGGGTCGCCGAGCGGCCGGCCGATAGCGACCATCCCTACGGTCACGGCAAGGCTCAGCATCTGTCCGCGCTGGCCGAGGCGGCGATCCTGGCGGCGGTCGCGGTGTGGATCGCGGTCGAGGCGACCACGCGCCTCATCAACGGCAGCACGGCGGTGTCGGCCACCTGGTACGCGTTCGTGTTGATGGTGATCGTGCTGGTCGTCGATGCCGGACGGTCAACGGCGTCCCTGCGGGTCGGCCGGGCCGAACACAACGCGGCGCTCCTGGCCAACGCCGCGCATTTTGCGTCGGACTTCGTCGGCAGCCTCGCGGTGCTGGTCGGCCTCATCCTGGTGTCGTTCGGAGTGCAGGGCGGCGACTCGGTGGCCGCCATCTTCGTGTCGGTGATCGTGCTTGCCGGTGCCGCCCGGCTGGCCTGGATCAACGTCGATGTGCTGATGGATCGTGCTCCGACCGGTACCGCTTGGCGGGTCGAGCGGGCCGCGCTTTCGGTGCCGGGAGTGACCGCCGTACGCTCGGTGCGTGTGCGCGAGGCCGGTGGTGAGAACTTTGCCGAAGTGGTGATCGGCGTGTCGCGACTGGCCGGGCTCGAGCGTTCGCACGACACGATGGATCTGGTGGAGCAGGCGGTGATCGAGGAGCTCGGCCGCGCGCAGGTGGTGGTGCACGCCGAACCCGACGCCGTGGGCGAGCGCGCCAACGATCGCATCGCCGCGGCCGCGCTGCGCGTCCCGGGTGTGGTCGAGACGCACAACATCACTGTCCTGGCTCAGCCCGACGGGCTCGCGGTCACGCTGCACGTGCGGCTCCCTGAGGACACTCCACTGTCGGAGGCCGGTGCCGTGGTGATGCGGTTGAAGCAGGAGATCCGGCGCGAGATCGGGGTCGCCCGCGTCTTCGCCCATGTGGAGCCATCCCTCCCGGACGCCCAACCCGCCCAGGAGGTCACGAGCGTCGAGCCCGCCGTGCTGCGGATCGCCGCTGACGCGGTGCGCTCGGTGGCGGGCGACGGCGCCGAGGTGGTCGTCTATCGCCAGGCCGAGCGCTTGCTGGTCGTGACCTCGGTGCACGGTCAGCCGACCATGACCGTTCGCGACTCACACGAACTCGCAAGCCGCATCGAAGACGTCGTCCGCGAACGGCTCGACCACGTCGACGACGTGATCGTCGAGGTCATCTAGCCGTTAAAAGCAGATGCCGGGGCCCCATTGGCAGGTGGGGTGGGGCCCCGGCGAGCACGCCCGAGGGCGTGCAACTTGGCCGTCCAGACTTCCACCGACCCCGTTCTGCGCAGGCTGGGGCCGGTGGTGTCCGGTCGGTGGCTTTGAAGGTGAAGCGGTTAGCTGGCGGGGCGATCTGCGAGCGTGACCTGCACGTCGCGGGACTGCCCGTCGTGGGTGACGGTGAGTGACAGCGAATCGCCAGGGCTGTGAGCGGCGATCGCGTCGTAGAGATCACTGAACTGTTCGATCTGCTTACCGTCGACTGCGGTGATCACATCACCGCCGAGCTTGAACGGCGTTCCGCCGATGGTTGCGGTTGAGGTGCCGCCCTGGAGGCCGGCCTTATCGGCGGGCGAACCGGCGGTGACGTCCTCGACCAGGAACCCGTGTTGGGTCGAGAGATGCAGCGCCTGTGCCAGCTCGGGGGTCAACGCGACGCCGCGAACTCCGATATAGGGGTGTGTGGCGTGACCGGTCTGGATGATCTGGTCGGCCACCGAGCGGGCGGTGTCGATCGGGATGGCAAAGCCGATGCCGATGCTGCCCGACTGCTCGCTGTTACTGCCCGTCAGGATCTGGCTGGTGATGCCGATGACCTGGCCCTCGGCGTTGATCAGCGGACCACCCGAGTTGCCGTGGTTGATGGCGGCGTCGGTCTGGATCGCGTTGGAGATGGGATCCTGCGCGGGTGAGTCGATCGTCCGGTTGACCGCCGACACGATGCCCGAGGTGATGGTGCGCTCTTCGCCGAGCGGGTTACCGATCGCAACGACCGGGTCGCCGACGTGCACCGACTCGACCGAGCCGAGCGTGAGCGGGTCGAGCGAGGCGGCGGGAAGGGTCTGGGTGGGCTGGAGCACGGCGACATCGGTGGTGGTGTCGATGCCGAGCACCTTGGCGTCGTAGGTCACGTCCTGACCGGTCGAGTCTGCAAAGCCGACGGTGACGTGGCTTGCGCCCTGAACGACGTGGCCGTTGGTGAGGATGTGGCCCTGGCGGTCGATCAGGAAGCCCGAGCCGAGGGCCGAACCCTGTGCGAGGGTGGACTTGACGACGACGACACCTGGGGCGTCGCGGTTATAGATCTGGCGGGCGGTGAGCCCAGGGGTGTTGATGACCGCAGCCGGCTGGGCGGCGGTGTCCGACGATCGCGTGACGCTGACGACGGTCTTGGTGGAATCGTGATCGGCGGAGACCGCGACCACGCCCCCGCCGATTACCGCGGCGGAGAGGACGATGGCTGACTGTTTGATCAATGGGTTCATGCGGTGTGTTGTACGTCGTCCAGATTGAGGACACCTTTAGAGGTTAAGAACCCATTAGTGTTTCGCGATGCAGTCACGTCTTATCACCAATCCCGGGGCCAGTGGCGTGACCGAGTCAATAGTCTCTCAGGTGGCTTCCCGTCTGACGCCGGTCACCGATCTGGAGATCTCCTACACGACGCGTCAGGGGCATGCGACCGAACTCGCCGCCGAGGTGTCGAGCGGGCTGGTGATCGCGCTCGGTGGAGATGGCACGTTCAACGAGGTCGTGAACGGGCTGCGTCCCGGCGTCGCGTTTGCGGCTCTTCCGGGCGGCGCTTCGTCGGTGTATGCCCGCCAGCTGGGGTATCCCGACGACCCGATCGCCGCCGCCCCGATCCTTGCCCGGGCGATCGCCGCCGATAGCCGCCGCTCGGTTGGGCTCGGCCTCGTCGACGGCCGCCGGTTCACGTTTGCCGCGAGTGTGGGGTTCGACGCGACTGCCACTCGCGCAGTCGACGAGGCCAGGAGGAATCGACCGGGCAACGTTCGCCCGGGGGATCTGCGCGTGCTGTACGAGGCGCTGCGGGTGCTGGGCGCGCAGGGCTTTCGGCTTGCGGAGCAGATGACGGTGAGCGCCGACGCAGACGCTCCGCTGCGCGCCTCCTACATCGCCATCGCAAATCAACACCCCTACACCTACTTCGGCAAGCTGCCGGTGAGGGCCACTCCTCGAGCGGGGTTTGACTCCGCCCTGGATGCGGTCGTGCTCGGGCGGCTCGGCAAACGAGCGCTACCGCGGCTTGTGCTGTATGCCCTGGCCTGGCCACGGCACGCCCGCACCAGCACACCAGGGATCACCTACCTGCACGACCGTTCGCGGTTCACGATCGACTGCGATCAGCCGGTGGCCGTGCAGATCGACGGCGAGTACGTTGGTGATCGTGAGCGCATCGAGGTCGGCTATGAGCCCGACGCGATCACGGTGATTGTGCCGGCCGACTGACGCCGCCGCCCAGCCGCTCCCGGTGGGGTCGGTATCATGCGGGCCGTTGTGGATACTGTTATCGCCGTCGGTCAGGGCCTCGGCCTCGCAGCGGCCGCCGGACTGATCTCGGCGGCGCCGGTTGCGATCGGTGCGACCGCCGCGACCCAGGATCTGCTCGAGGATCCCGCGTCGTTTGCATCTCGCGCGTGGCTGGTCGCGATCGCCTGGGCGGCCGTCGTGATCGAGTTGGTGGCCGATGCGGTGTGGCCGGGCGCCGGCGCGGGCGGCCGCCTGATCCGGCGAGTGATCGCCGGAGGGCTCGCGTTTGAGCTCGCGGCGGGTGGGGCCGTGCCGTACGCCGGCCTTGCGATCGGCGCCGTGGTGGCCGCGGCCGTGGGTCTGGGCATGCGTCGCGTGCGGTCGGGAGCGGTGAAGGCCGGCGGGGATGTCCGCGGCACGGCGTTGATCGAGGACGGAGCCGGCATCGGCGCTTCGCTGGTCGCGCTGATCCCGATCGTCGGATATGTGATGGCCCTCGCCGGAGGCTTCCTCCTGCTGCGGGTGCGACGACGCGAGGGTCAGAAGTACGAGGGCCTGCGCGTCCTTCGGTGAGTCGGTCGGCGTGCCGTCGGCGTCGAAGAAGCTGATCCTCACCGTCATTGACGGGCTCGGCCCCGAGCTGCTCGACCAGGCCAACGCCGCCGGATTGGTGCCAACAATCGACTGGCTGGCGGGCGAGGGCCGCCGTACAGACGCGTGTGTTTCGACCTTCCCGTCGCTCACGCCGGTGTGCCTCTCGGCTCTGGTGACCGGCCAGCATCCGGCCGGGTCGCTGATTCCCAGCATGAGCTGGTACCACCGCGGCGAGCAGCGGATGGTCGAATACGGCTCCTCGCTTTCAGCGATGCTCGCCACCGGCACCCGCCAGCTGGTCGACGACCTGCTCGTGAATCTCAACATGTTGCACCTCTCGCCGCGCATATCGACGGTGTTCGAGGCACTTGACGACGGCGGCTTCGCCACCGCAGCGGTCAACACCTACGTGATCCGCGGCCGTACCAGGCATCCCATCACCCGGCCCGCGGCCAGGCGCCTGGCCCGCCGGGTGGGCGTCGCCGATGCCGTCTACGGTCCCCGCCGGTATTTCCTGGGCGACCTGTTTTTCTCTGACGAGACCGGTGCTCCGCTGAATATCGGCGCGAGCGTCGACCGACACAGCGGTCATGTTGGCCGATGGCTGGTAACTCGTGACGGGTTCGACTTCCTGTTCTTCTACCTGTACGAGACCGACGCTGCACAGCACCGCGGCGGGGATGTGATGGGTGCCGTCGCCGGGGCCGACCGTGGGCTCGAGATGCTGGTCGAGGCGGCCGGCGGCCGCGAGCGGTTTCTCAACCGATACGCGGTGATGGTGGTGGCCGATCACTCCCAAAGTCCGATCACCCAGGTGGCCGACGCGGCGGATGCCCTGGACGGTCTTCGCGTCTACCGCGGTGCGCGTGGCCAGCGCCCCGACCGCAGCGACATCGCGCTGGCGTCGTCCAACCGGATCTCGATGGCCTACGTCTTGCCCGGCTCCAGCGTGTCGGTGGCCGAGGTGGCCGAGCGCACCCTCGATCACGCCGCGGCAGATGTCGTGATGTATGTGGAGGACGGCTGGTTCGTCGCCCGCCGGGGATCGGGCAGCCTGCGATTTCGCCGCGGCCCCGGGCACACCGACAAGCGTGACAATTCGTTTACGCTCGAGGGCGACGCCGACCTGCTACCCGACTCCGAGTATCCCAATGCGCTCGAGCGGATCGAAGGTGTGCTTGATTGTCCCAACGCCGGGGACGTGGTCGTTTCCGCCGCGCTTGGCTATGAGTTCTCCGACGCCGGCGGCGGTCACCATGTGGGCGGCGGGAGCCATGGATCACTGCATGCCGCCGATTCACTGGTGCCGCTGATCACCGCCGGGTTCGATCCGCGGATGCAGCTGCCCGAGCAGCCTTCCATCACCGACCTGACCCCGCTCACGTTGCATCACTTCGGGGTGAGATAGCATCTCCGACATGGATGAAGCCCGCGCCGATGCGGCGCCAATCGGCGTAAAAGCTCACTACCGACGCTTGCATCTCGCGGTGCGACGGCCGGACAACTGGTTCGAGCTGATCCGATTTTGCCTCGTCGGTGCCACCGGGTATGCGATCAATCTGGCCGTGTTCGCCATCGCCGACAAGTGGTTTCGCTACCAGCTCGCCTTCGCGGTGGCATTCGCCGTCGCCGCCACCAGTAACTTCGTTTGGAACCGACTGTGGACGTTTCGCGTCACACATGGTGTGCCCCACCACCAATACGCCCGCTTCCTGACGGTGTCCGCGGTTGCGCTGGTCGTCGACCTGCTTGTCCTGACGACGTTGGTGGAGGTCGCGGGGATGAGCCGCCTGCTGGCTGCGGCCATCGCCATCCTGATCGCCACCCCCATCAGCTTCCTTGGCAACAAGGTCTGGTCCTTCCGGTAGCGTGATTCTGCGCCGCCTGATCGGGGCGGCGGTCGCCGTCCTGCTGCTGGTCCCCGCGGGGCAGGCGATGGCCGCCGCCGCGCCGCAGTTCAGCCAGACCCAGGCGATCGAGATCGCGGCCTCCGACCCGCAGATCCCTCCGATCATGGCGGCCAATCCCGGCGCATACTGGACGGCGCGGTACCTGCCCGCCAGGCGCCAGTGGATCGCGACGCTTCATCCCAAGTCGGGGAAGCCGCCGCTGGCGCGGTTCACCGTCGCCGATGGGCTGGGCACAGTCGTTGATCGGAAGATCCTGCGCGGCGCCGGTCGCCTGCTGCTGAACCCGGGTAAGGCGGCGGCGATCGCGGCCGCGCAGCCATCGATCAAGAGCTGGCTCAGCCAGTACAAGGACGTCAGCCACACCTCCGACCATGGTGACGATCGCGTGTGGACGGTGTCGTACTACTCCGGCGGAAACCAGGTCGCCGAGGTACATATTCCCGACGCCACCGGCAAACCCACCGACGTGTGGACAGGGCCACAGGTGGGGTGGATGATGACCCGCGGCCTGAAGAACGCCTACGGCCGCAAGGTGGCTGGCCCGTGGGTGTTGATCCCGATGTGCCTGCTGTTCGTGGCGGGGCTGCTCGACTGGCGCCGGCTGCGCTCGTTGCGGACGCTCGACGTGATCATGCTGATCTCGTTCGTCGTCTCGCTCGAGTTCTTCAACCGCGGGCGGATATTCATCTCGACACCCCTGTTCTACCCGCCGATGATCTATCTCGCCGCGCGCATGATCGCGATCGGCTTCGGCCACCGCCCACGCAGGTTCGCGATCGGCGAGCGTCACATGCTGGTGCTGATCGGCCTCACATTCGCGCTGATGGGGTTTCGGCTGGGGCTCAACAATCGCGACTCCAACGTGATCGACGTGGGATATGCGAGCGTTGCGGGGGCATCGCGGCTGCTGCACGGCACGATCCCGTATGGCCACATGCCCAAGGCCGAGGGCAAACCGTGCGGCGGGCACTATGCCAACGGCGACCCCATCGGGTACGTGCAGTCCGATCATCGCTGCGAGTCGCCCGTGGAAAACGGCGACACCTACGGCCCGGTCGTGTACCTCGCCTATGCCCCGGCGGTCGAGGCCTTCGGCTGGAGCGGGCGGTGGGACTCGCTGACCGCGGCGCACGTCGCCGCCTCGGCGTTCGACATTCTGGCCGTGTTGGGGCTGTTCGTCGCGGGCTGGCGCCTGTGGTCGCCGCGGATGGGGGTGCTGTTTGCGTTTGGCTGGGCGGCCAACCCGTTCACCGCCTACTCCCTGAACATGAACTCAAACGACGCGCTGGTGGGTGCGGCGGTGGCGTGGCTTTTGGCGGCGCTGTCGGTTCCCGTGGTGCGTGGCATTCTGTTATCGGTGGCCGGGTTCACCAAGCTCGGCCCGCTCGCTCTGGTGCCGCTGTTTGCGTCGCTTCGCGGCCGGTTCGCCACGCTGGCCGCGTTTGCCGCCACCACCGTGGTGTTGCTGTCGATGCTGGCACTCGACCACAACGGACTGAAGCTGATCTGGGACCGCACCATCGCCTACCAGACGGCGCGCGTGACGCCGATGTCGATCTGGACGCTCGGCACGTTTCATCCCGGATGGCCCGACCTGCAATGGCTGCAGAAGGCCGCCCAGGTGGCGGTCGGGATCGCCGTCTGCCTGCTGGCGGTGCTGCCCCGTTTCCGCAAGGACGCGGTGGCCGTTGCGGCGCTCGGCGGCGCTGCGCTGATCGGCGTGCAGATGGTGGCCTCGTACTGGTTCTACCCGTACGTGTGCTGGTGGCTGCCACTGGCGCTGGTCGGCCTTTTGCTGCCGCGGGTCGAACCCGAGCAGCCGGCTACTCAGACAGCCTGAACGCCTCGATCGCGGTGGCGCGACCGGACGGCTCGAAATCGATCACGGCTCCCTCGAGCCGGACGTCCCCATCGGCCGGCTCGAATCGCACCGGAGCGCCCGTTGCAAACCGTGCCAGGATGAGGTCGGTGCGAACGCCGATCACCGAGTCGTGCGGCCCGGTCATACCGGCGTCGGTCATGAACGCCGTGCCCCCGGGAAGCACCCGCGCATCGCTCGTCTGCACATGCGTGTGGGTTCCGATCACCGCGGTCAGCTTGCCCGCCAGCAGCCGCGCAATCGCGATCTTCTCGCTCGTCGCCTCGGCGTGGAAATCGAGCAGCAGCGCGTCGCACTCGGGGCGCAGCTTCTCGATCAGGTCCTCTGCCATCTCGAACGGCGACACGGCGGGCTCCAGAAACAGCGCACCCATCATGGTCACGACCCCGAGGCGGTAGCCGTTCTTGTCCACGCACACGGTGTGCGAGTGGCCCGGGGCTTTGCGCGCGAAGTTGGCGGGGCGCACAATCCGCGGTTCGGTGTTGAGATACGGGTAGATCTCACGCTGCCGGAAAGCATGATTTCCGAGGGTGATCGCGTCCACGCCGGCGGCCAGCACCCGCCGGGCAAGCCGGCTGGTAATGCCCGCCCCGTCGGCGAGGTTCTCGCCGTTTGCGACCACGAAATCGAGTTCGAGCTCGTCTCGCAGCCGCGGCACGTGGGTCTCGATCATCTTCAGGCCCGGCCGTGCAAAGGCGTCTCCGATGAACATCAGCCTCATCGCGGCGACATCTAGAGGATCGGGGCCGAGGCCGGGGCCCGGGTGGCCTCGATGTGCACGTGGTTGCCCGCGTCGGACGTGTACTTCGCGAGCTCCTGGGTCAGCACGGTCGAGAGATCGATGACGGTGCCCAGCCGCGTCTCGGCGGCCGTCACCGGCTTGCCCACCACGATTGCCTTTGAGCGTTTCACGTTGGTGATCGTCAGGATCAACGTCGGGGCGGTCGCGGGCTGAATCTGAATCACGCTGCCGTAGGTCTTGCCGCTGATGACGTAGGGCTGCACGGAGACGATCCGGCCGTCCGCGGGCGAATACACGCTGGTGCCGGCCACCGCACCGATATCGACCGACCCGGTTTCGGGCCCGTCGCCGCTCGAGTCGATGTAGTACCCCGGCCCGCTCGAGTTGTTCTCGCCGGTCAGCATGTTGGAGATCCGGGTGACCAGATCGGCGTTGTGCTGGTGGCCCGATGGGGTCAACGGGACGAGGTCGGAACCGCCGCCGTGATACACGATCGCGGTGATCCGCTTCTGGGTGATGGGCACGTCCATCTGGAGACCGTCCCCGGCGGTCGCGAGGCTCTCGAGCGTGGGCGGCCCATCGGGGGCTTCGCTGACCGCCGCCGGGGTCGCCAGCGCCGCGCTCGCTTGCTGGCCGTGACCGCCGGAGGTGAACAGGTGCAGAATCCCGACGGCGACCAGCGCGAGCACCAGCACCAACCCGGCCAGCCGCCGGTTACGACGACGGTGGTCGACTCGGCGGCGGGCGTACCGGCGCGGCGGTGTACGGCTCGAGATCATCCGATCCAGGGTACCCGATACCACAAACTTGGCTGTCAACACGGCGGCCTCCGACCCGCCCTCTAGGCTTCTCCGGATGGCCGAGCTGCCTCCCAGCAAGGAGATCATGGTCCCGCGCTGGGTGCAGCTGGTCAGCCTTCCCCTCGTCGTGCTCGGAGCTTGGCAGCTGCTGAGCATCGTCCACCACGCGGTCTTCATT
Organism: uncultured Actinomycetes bacterium; assembly: GCA_963708725.1. Taxonomy (GTDB): domain Bacteria; phylum Actinomycetota; class Thermoleophilia; order Gaiellales; family JAICJC01; genus CAVPTL01. Next base: position 602,745 of record CAVPTL010000008.1, read on the forward strand.
TTCGTGATCGCAGCGCTGATCGCGATCCTTCTGAACCCCATCGTGCGAGCCTTCTGTGCACTGCGGGTGCCGCGCGGACTGTCGGTGCTGCTCGTCTACCTCACCGCGGCCCTCGTACTGCTGGGGATCAGCATCATCCTGGGGACGGTGGTCACCAACGAGTCGCAGGTTGCGATCAACAGCGTCGACTCGGAGTTCACCTCCAAGAACTCCCGCGGGATCACCCCCGCCGAGATCAAGCTCGCCCGGTTCCAGCACTGGATCGACACCTCGAGCCCCTATCAGTTCGATGTGCGCACCCCGGGAGAGCGGGTGATCCACGACGTCTCCAGCCTCGACCTCCAGCGCTACACGGGGCGTGCGGTGTCGATCGCCCAGGATCTCGTGGTCGTGATCTTCGAGAGCCTGTTCAACCTCGTGCTGGTGATTGTGATGTCGGTGTACATGCTGCTCGATGCGCCCCGCTTATCGCGGTTTCTGCGGCGGGTATTCAACAGCACCGATCCCGCGGACGATCTGATGGCCCGCGCCGAGCGCGCGCTCCTGGCCTACGTGCGCGGGCAGACGCTGGTTTCACTCACCGTCGGGGCCACCGCCACCGTCGGCATGTGGCTTTTGGGGATCACCGGTGTGTTCCCGGCGGGCGAGACGTATGCGCTCGCGTTTGGCGCATTCACCGCCGTCACGGAGGTGATTCCCTACATTGGCCCGTGGCTGGGAGCGTTGGCGCCGCTCGCCGTTGCCGCCACCTACTCGCCGACCGCGGTGCTGGCGGTGGCGCTGGTGTATCTGTTCATCCACCAGATCGAGGGCCACATCGTGATTCCCAAGCTGATGGGGGGCGCGGTCAAGGTGCACCCTCTGGCGGTGATCTTCGCCTTGCTTGCGGGTGAAGAGTTATATGGGCTTGCCGGGATCCTGGTGACCCTGCCGCTGGTTGCGATCGGTCGCGAGGTGGGGGTGTTCCTGCACGAGCGGATCGGGATGCAGTCCTGGCGCGACAGTCCCTGGTAGACGGGGGCTACTGGTTGGACGGCGCGAGGTCTGCGGCGAGTTCGAACTCGCGCAGCGCCGCTTCATCGCGTCCGTGCCGGCGCAGGAACTTTCCGTACCAGCGATGGGCGCGGGCCCGTTCGCGGTGCCAGCCCGGCCGCCGCCGGAACAGGTCGATGGCCGCCGTGTAGGCCTGCTCGGCGCCGTGGTCGTCACCGAGCTCATCCAGCCCGCGGGCGAGCGCCAGCTGCGCGATCCCGAGCTCGCCGGGGATGGCCGCGTTGGCGAGCAGGGCGACCGAGTCGCGCGCGACCTCGACCGACAGCTCCGCGTCTCCGCGTTGCAGTGCGAGCCGGGCTTCGTCCACCTTGAGGTAGCCCTCGAGCACGGTCCCCAGGCGGTCGCCGTGCAGAGCGCGCGAGGCGGCGAGGTGCTCCGCGGCCTCCTCGGTGTCGCCGATTGTCAGCAGGATGTGCGCAAGTCCGAGATGGCACAGCGCCTGCGCCCACTCATCGCCGGTCTCCTCGTTCAGGCGCAGCGCGCGCCGGGCGTAGTCGGCGGCGAGCTCGTAGTGCCCCGTCGTGTTGTTGAGCCGCGACAGCGCATAGTTGACGCGGGCGGCAACGTCGCGGTCGAGCTCGTCGCCGCCGTCGCGAAGCACGCCGGCCAGCAGTTGCGAAGCCTCGGTGTAGCGGCCCGCGTCGGCCTGGGCCATGCTGAGCGTGACCGCAAACCGGGCGATCGTGGCGAGATCGTCGGGGTGCTCGTCCTGGAGGTGGTCGAGCAACGGGGCGAGCAGGTCGACGGCGGCGTCAGCGTCGCCGGTACTCGCGAGCAGCCGGGCGAGCTCGAAATAGAGATCGGTGCGGTCGGCCGGCTCGGGATGGTCGGCGAGTTCGAGTGACTCGCGCAGGAGGGTGAGGGCGTGTTGCTCGCGCCCTCGCCGGATGGCGATCTGGCCAAGCGCTTCGAGCGCCACGCTGGCGGACTGGGGATCGTCATTGGCCCGTGCGCTGCGCACCTGCTTCTCGAGGAGCTCCTCGGCTTCGTCGTAGCGTTCGAGCGCGATCAGAAGTTCGGCGTCCACGGGGTCAGCCTAGAGCATCATGCCGGTGGTGCATGAAAAACGCTGACTATGCAACAAATCGCACGCCTGGACGCGTGCCGCAGCGTGCCTACCTCGGGGGAACGGCGCTTCGGTTCAGCACCGGGGCGAGCGAATCCAGCGTCGACGGCGTGAGGTCGGCGGCCAGCTCGAACGCTTCCAGTGCCGCGTCGGCGCGGCCCAGCCGCTTCAGGAACTTGCCGAACCAGCGATATGCCTTGGCCAGCTCCCGCTGGTTGCCTGCGGCCGTGAACTCCTCGACGGCGCGCGTGTAGGCGCGCTCGGCGCGCTCAATCTCGCCAAGCTCGTCCTGGACGCGGGCCAGCACCAGGTAGGCATCACCGATGCGTCGCGGGTCGGCTGCGACCTGCAGCATCTCAACGGCGTTCAGCGCCTTGGCCGCAGCCGTCTCGGTGTCTCCAGAAAGCAGCGCGAGGCGCGCTTCCTCGACCTCGAGTGCGCCCAGTTCCGAAGACTCCGGCTCGGCTTCGAGCAGTCCGCGAGCGGCGCTGAGGTGGCCGGCGGCCGCGGAGGTGTCGGAGATGTCGAGTAGCGCCTGGGCGTACACGAGATGCGACTCGCGCAGAGCCTGGTTGTCGTCGCGCAGGTCGTACAACGCCAGCGCACGGTCGGTGTGGCGGATGGCCTGGTCGATGCGGCCGTTGGCGGCGTGGGCGCGAGCGATGGCAAACGCTGCGGCGGCCCGGCTCGGCAGATCCACACGCACATCGCCGTGGCGCAGAGCGTCGGCGAGTGCCGCGCCGGCGCGGGCGTGGTCGCCTGCATCGGCGTAGCTTCGCGAGAGCCACAGTGAGTAGCGCACAACCTTGGCCGGATCGGCCGTCGGATTGCGGCGCAGGCGGTTGAGGCAGTTTTCGAGCACCGCCATCGCGCGGGCCGTGTCGCCGCTGTGGGCGTGTACCTCGACGATTCCCCAGTAGAGCGCCGTGCGCTCGCCGGGGTCGGCGTCGGCGGTCGATTCGAGGCTCTGCTCGAGCAGCGGGCCGGCAGTCTCAAAGTCGCCTCGCGCCAGCGCGACCAACCCAAGCCCTTCGTAGGCCTCGGACGCCCGCTCCGGATCGGCGCTGACCTGCGCCTCCTGGAGCACGCCTTCGAGCAACTCGGACGCCTCGTCCAGATGCCCCTGACGGATCAGCATGGCCGCTTCCAGCGTCTCGAGCGACTGGGAGCGCTGCTCGGTGGACGTCTCGCCGGTCAGCTCCTCTGAGCTGACGTCGAGGCGACGGGCGATCTCGTACAACACCCGTGGACTGGGACGGCGATCGCCAGCTTCGATCCGCGCCAGATAACTGTAGGAGCAGCCCTCGAATGACAGGTCGCGCTGGGTCATCGCGCGCTTCCGACGGTAGTGCCGGATCCGAGCGCCGAGTTTTCTCAGAGCCTCGTTGGAGTACTCGGCGCCATGCTGCTCCTGCTCATCCATCGAATACGCCCCCAGGGTACGGCGGTCAACGGCGCAGTTACGCCGGTCGAATCTTGACAAGCCTACCCTGTCGCGCGCCCCGTGTAAAGCACGGAACTACACTCTGACAATGGCCTTTCCCGCTACTCGCATGCGACGCCTGCGGCGCGGTCCCGGAGTTCGCTCACTCGTGCGCGAGACCCGTCTTGATGTCGCCGACCTGATCCAGCCGGTGTTCCTGCGCGAGGGGGACGGGGCGCCGGTGGAAATTCCGTCGCTTCCCGGGCAGCACAATCACGCCGCCGAGGGGGCGGGCCGGGCGGCCGCCGACCTGTCTCAGCGCGGCGTTCGCGCCATGATCCTGTTCGGCGTACCCGATCACAAGGACGAGCTCGGCAGCTCGGCATACGCCCACGACGGCGTCGTCCAAACCGCCATCCGATCGATCAAGTCCGAGGCCCCCGAGATGGTCGTCATCACCGACGTCTGCCTGTGCCAATACACCTCGCACGGGCACTGTGGAGTGCTGCGCGACGGCGAGGTGGACAACGACCAGTCGCTCGAGTTATTGGCCGAAACCGCGTTGTCACACGCTGTCGCGGGTGCCGACATCGTGGCTCCGTCGGACATGATGGACGGCCGCGTCGGCGCGATTCGAGCCGCCCTCGACGGCGATGGTCTCTCCGGCGTTGCCATCATGGCATATTCGGCGAAGTACGCCTCGGCGTTCTACGGCCCGTTTCGCGACGCCGCCGGATCGGCGCCCTCCGACGGTGATCGGCGCGGCTATCAGATGGATCCGGCCAACGGCCGTGAGGCGATTCGCGAAGTGCTGCTGGATCTCGAGGAGGGGGCGGACATGGTGATGGTCAAGCCCGCCATGCCCTACCTCGACGTGCTCAGCGAGGTACGGCGGGCCACCCGCGCGCCGATCGCTGCCTATCAGGTCAGCGGCGAGTACGCGATGATCAAGGCCGCCGCGGCGGCCGGGTGGCTGGACGAGCGCGCCGCAGCCCTCGAGGCCCTTGTTGCCATTCGTCGCGCCGGCGCCGACATGGTGATTTCCTACTGGGCCGGCAACGTGGTGGAATGGCAACGGTAGGCCCGGTGACCACCGAGCGCTCCGAGCGTCTGTACGCCGAGGCGGTGCGGCTGATTCCCGGCGGCGTGTCGAGTCCCGTTCGGGCGATGCGCTCGGTTGGCCGCGACTATCCGCTGTTCGTGGCGCGCGGCGAAGGCGGCTGGCTGTTTGATGTGGACGGCAACCGATATGTCGACTGGGTGCTGTCGTGGGGGCCGCTGATCGCGGGCCACGCACATCCGAAAGTGGTCGAAGCGGTGACCGCGGCCGCCGCCCGCGGCTCGACCTTCGGAGCGCCGACCGAGGTCGAGCTGGAGCTCGCTCGGGAGGTTGTGGCGGCGGTGCCGACGCTCGAGATGGTGCGGTTCGTCTCCTCTGGGACCGAGGCGGTCATGAGCGCGGTTCGACTGGCGCGAGCGTTCACCGGTCGCAACAAGATCTTGAAGTTCGTGGGCGGCTATCACGGGCATGTGGATGCGTTGCTGGCCGAGGCCGGATCGGGCCTCGCCACGCTCTCGATCCCCTCCACCCCGGGAGTCCCTGCGGCGGTCGCGGCCGACACGCTTCTGTGCCAGTACAACGACCTGGCCGCGGCCCGCGCGCTGGCCGAGAGCTTTGGTGACGATCTGGCCTGCGTGATCGTCGAACCCGTCGCCGGCAACATGGGCGTGATCCCCGCCGAGCCGGGATTCCTCGAGGGCCTGCGCGCGATCTGCAACGGCACCGGTGCACTCCTGATCGCCGATGAGGTGATCACCGGCTTTCGGGTCGCCTACGGAGGGGCCCAGGAGCGACTGGCGCTGCGGGCCGATCTCACCTGTCTGGGCAAGATCGTCGGCGGCGGCCTGCCGGCCGCGGCCTTCGGCGGCCGAGGCGACGTCATGAGCCGCCTGGCCCCGCTTGGCGACGTGTATCAGGCGGGCACGCTTGCCGGCAACCCGCTGGCGATGGCCGCCGGCCTGGCCACGCTCGAGCTGCTTCGAGAACCAGGGGCATACGAACGGCTGGAGCTGGTCTCGGCCGCCTTGGCCGACGGTCTGGCCGGGCCGGGAGTGACCGTAAACCGGGTCGGGGCGATGCTCACGGCGTTCAACCACCCCGGACCCGTTCGCTCGTTCGCCGACGCAGCCGCGTCGGACACCGCCCGCTACGCCGCCTTCCACGCTCACATGCTCGAACGTGGCGTCTACCTGGCGCCGTCACAGTTCGAGGCGGCCATGCCTTCGCTGGCACACACCGACGAGCAGATCGAACTCACGATCACCGCCGCGGCGGAGTTCTCGGGATGACCGTGCTCGCCGAGGTCGCCTCGCGCACCGCCGCCGCGAGTCCGCTGTGGCGCGACGCGCTTGTGCGCGACGACGCCGAGCCGCGGTTTGCCGAGCGCTGCCCGCAGCGCCACCTGCTCGGGGTGGAGATGATCTATGAGGGTCACCTGCTGCATCGGGGCCGTTCGCGATTGTTCTCCCAGGCCGACCCCGACCTTGCGCTGCTCACCGGTGACCACCTGTACGCGGCCGGGCTGCGTGAGATTTGCGCCACCGGGGACAGCGCCGCGGTGGCGGCTCTCGCCGAGCTGATCGCGGCCTGCGCGCGCGACCTCGGCGCGGGTGTGTCGGATGCCGACGAGACGCGCTGGGACGAGACCGTGGCAGGGCTCACCTAGATGGCGTTCGCCGACCTTCGCGACTGGCTCGATGCCCTGCGATCGGCGGGCGAACTCCACGAGGTCACCGCCGAGGTCGATCCGTACCTCGAGATCGCCGAGATCACCGACCGCGTGACCAAAGCCGAGGGCCCGGCGCTGCTGTTCACGAACGTCAAGGGCTCTGACATGCCGCTGGTGATCAACCAGTTCGGAACCGAGCGCCGGATGTGCATGGCGCTTGGCGTGGACAGCCTCGACGAGCTGAGCGAGCGGGTGGCGCAGGTGCTCGAGATGGCCCCGCCCGAGGGCATGATGGACAAGATCCGCGCGTTGGGGAAGCTCAAGTCGCTGGCTGACTCGCGGCCCAAGGTGGTCAGTTCCGGGGTGTGTCAGCAGATCGTGCTCGATCCGCCGTCGCTCGACGGGCTGCCGATCATGACCTGCTGGCCGCAGGACGGCGGTCCATTCATCACCCTGCCCGCGGTGATCACCAAGGATCCGCGTACGGGCATGCGCAACGTGGGCATGTACCGGGTGCAGAAGTTCGACGCCACCACCACCGCCATGCACTGGCAGATCCACAAGGACGCCGCTGCAGACTGGCGCGGGATGGGCGAACGGATGGACGTGGCGATCGCCCTGGGTGTCGATCCGATCACCGCCTACTCGGCCTCGGCGCCGCTTCCCAAGCACATCGACGAGTTCATGATGGCGGGTTTCCTGCGAGGCTCGCCGGTCGAGCTGGTCAAGGCCAAGACGGTGGATCTCGAGGTGCCCGCCCGCGCCGAGATCGTGATCGAGGGCTATATCCAGAAGGGCGAGCTGCGCGACGAGGGCCCGTTCGGCGACCACACCGGCTACTACACCCCGGCCGAGCCGTTTCCGGTGGTCCACGTGACCGCCGTGACGATGCGCCGAGACGCGATCTATCCGTCGATCATCGTGGGCGTGCCGCCCCAGGAGGACGTGTGGCTGGGGAAGGTCACCGAGCGCCTGTTCCTGCCCGCGGTGCGGATGACGATGCCCGAGGTGGTCGACTACGACCTGCCGTTCGCGGGCGCGTTCCACAATCTCTGCATCGTCTCGATCCGAAAGGCCTACCCGGGCCATGCTCGCAAGGTCATGCACGCAATCTGGGGCACCGGCCTGCTGTCGCTGACCAAGGGCATCGTGGTGGTGGACGAGGGAATCGACGTGCACGACTACGCCCAGGTGATGTGGCAGGTCGGCGCCAACGTGGATCCCGCGCGTGACGTCGAGCTGAGCCACGGCCCGCTGGATCATCTCGACCATGCTCCGTCGCGCCAGTTCGTGGGTGGGAAGCTCGGGATCGACGCGACCGCGAAGTCCCCGGGGGAGGGGTACGAGCGCGGCTGGCCCGACATGATCGAGATGACCCCCGAGGTTCGGGACTCGGTCACCGCGCGGTGGGCCGAGCTCGGTCTGCCCCGCACCGATGGCTGAGCTGCTCCAGACGGTCCGCAGCGGCCTGAAGGCAGTCGCCGATCCCAGCCGCGCCCCCGGCATGCAGGCCTACATGAAGTCCGAGATGCCCTACCTCGGCGTGATGAGCGAGCCGTGCCGGCGCGTGTTCAAGCAATCGTTTGAAGATCTCGATCTGTCCTCGGCCGAGCGATGGCGGGCGCTGGTGCTCGAGCTCTGGCGCGGTGCGGAGTTTCGCGAGGAGCGCTACGCGGCGGTTGCCCTCAGCGGCGACCCCCGCGCGCGACCGCACCAGGTGCCGGCGGCCCTCAGCCTGTACGAGGAGATGATTGTGACCGGGGCGTGGTGGGATTACGTCGATCCGCTGGCGTCGCGCCGGGTGGGTGATCTGCTTCGTGATCACCCTGCCGCACTTCGGTCGAGCATGCTCGCCTGGAGCCGCGACCGCGATATGTGGAAGCGGCGGACGTCGATCATCTGCCAGCTGCGGTTCAAGACAGACACCGATCTGGAGCTGCTCACGGCCTGCATCGAGCCCTCGCTCGACTCAAAGGAATTCTTTCTCAGAAAAGCGATCGGATGGGCGCTTCGACAGTACGCGTGGGTGGATCCCGACTGGGTGGTGCGGTACGTTGACTGCCATCGGGCGCAGCTGAGTCCACTCAGCCGACGAGAGGCGCTGAAGAACGTGTCACCGAAGCAGCGTTCGTAACGATCTCGCCGATGTGATCACCGACCGGTACACTGGCCGACCGACGCGGCTAGAATCGCCCCGGACAACCCCAGCAGGAGGAGAAGTGGCGGAAACAGAGGGCACCAACCGAGGGCAGTTCTTGACGCTCTCGACGATTGGGCTCGGCGCCATGATCGGTGGCGTGATCGGGGTCCCCGCTACCGCGTACGTGTTGGCCCCCGTGCTGCACGAGACGACGTTCGACCCTGTGTTCCTGGGCGATGTCGCGAGCTTCAACACGGAGAAGGGTTTCGCGCCCACGGCGGCCACCTACATCGAGGACAATAAGCAGCCCGATACCAGCCCAGGGCTCGCGTACGTCCACTTCACCGGCAAGAGTGGCACCACCTGGGACGCCGACGACGCCATGTTCATCGTGTTCTCCAATCGCTGCATGCATCTCGGCTGCCCGATTGCCGCGATCCCGTCGGTCGGCTTCCAGTGCCCCTGCCACGGCGGGGCCTACAACACCACCGGCGCTCGGGTTGCAGGGCCGCCGATCCGCCCGCTCGACCGGTTCGCGTGGCAGATTCGCAACAAGAACGAGCTGTGGATCACGCAGCGCTGGAGCGTCGACTTCAACTCCGATGGCCAGATCCACTACTACCAGGTCAAGAGCCCGGGCCAGCCGGTCACACTGCCGGTGCTGGGTGAGACCGGCGCGAACGTCCTCTATCCGCGCGTGACCTACAAGTACCCCTCGAGCTAACCGCATGCCGATCCCCAAACCCGACGCGAAGCAACTCACCCTCGAGGCGGAGGACTGGGTCGAGTACCGCACCGGGTTCGCCACCCTGATCAAGAAGTTCCTGTTCCGCAAGGTACCGTCCACCGGCTGGTACCACACGCTGGGTAGCTCGCTGCTGACCGTGTTCATCATGCAGGCCACGACCGGGATGCTGCTGGCAATGACGTACGACCCCTCCCCGAGCGGCGCGTACTCGTCGATCCGCTACATCACCGACGTCCAGACGCTCGGCTGGCTGATCCGGGGCATGCACAAGTGGGGCGCCAGCGTGATGGTGATCCTGCTGTTCCTGCACATGGGCCGCGTGTTCTTCTACGGCGCCTACAAGTACCCGCGCGAGATGACGTGGCTGACGGGTTCGCTGATCTTCCTGTCGGTGATGGGTATGGGGCTCACCGGATACCTGTTGGTGTGGGACGAGCGGGCCTACTGGGCATCGGTCGTCGCGATCAACATCAACGGCACCGCGCCGGTTCTGGGGCCCTACATCGCGAAGTTCCTGTTAGCCGGGCCCGTCTTCGGCGGGCAGACAATCTCGAGGTTCTACGCGTTGCACATGCTGATGATCCCGGGATTGATAGGTGCGCTGATCTTTGTTCACATGTGGCTGGTCGTGAAGCTGGGCGTCACACCCTGGCCGGGCCGCCCAGCGGTTGAAGAGGAGTCCAGCCACTAGTGGCGGTTGCGACCCCCCGCAAAGTCATCAATAGGCGAGTTCGGTACGAGGAAGGCTACGCGGCCGACAAGAAGGCCGGGCACGCGTTCTTCCCCGGCGCGATGTTCCACGACGTGGTCGTGAACCTGCTCGTCGTGCTGCTGATCGTGGGCATGGCGGTGCTGTGGCACGAGACCGCAGGGCCGATCAACGCGGCTCATCCCACCGGGCAGAACGGAGTGCTCGGGCCGCTGTACGAGACCGTCGCCAACCCCGCCGTCGAGGCTACCGAACCCCGGCCGGAGTGGTACTTCCTGTTCCTGTTCGAGCTTCTGCGGGTGTTCAAGACGCCGTGGCAGCTGATCTTCGCCACCATCATCATCCCGACGCTGATGATGGTGCTCCTGATCTCGTGGCCGTTCCTCGATCGCGGTCGCGACCGCCGGCTCTCGCGCCGCCCGGTCGGCGTGGCGTTCGGACTGACCATTCCCGCCGTGCTGATCGCGCTGACCATGGCGGGCGCGGTCGCGCCTGGCGCCGGCGGCGGCACGGAGATCACCAACTACCCGGACATCAACAAGCTTCCGGGTACCGCGCTGATCACGACCTATGGCTGCACCAGCTGCCACTTCTTCGGTAAGCAGGGAGCGCCGAGCCCGGGTTCGAGCCTGGCGAACGGCTCTGCGATGTTCAAGACGAATCAAGCTCAGATCAAAGCCTGGGTTGGCGGCGGCGCCAATGCAGCGACCGGCGGCCAGATGCCGGCGTTCAAGATCGGTGACAAGAATTTGTCTGAGATCGCCCAGGTCGTGGCATCGCTTTCGGCTGGCAAGGTCCTCCCGATCCAGAACTGAATGACGGTGCCAGGCACCGTTATTCACGAGACCACACGCGCCGGCCGGTAGGCTCCCTCAGGATGCGAGTCATGCTCGGACTGACGGGAGCTTCGGGCGCGCCCTACGCCGCACGAGTCCTCCGCGGGCTGGTCGAGGCCGGCGCGGATGTCGGCGTGGTCGCCTCGGCGGCCGGCGCCCAGGTCGTCGCGCTCGAGCTGCACAGGAACCGTGACCTCGACTCGACCGGCGCGATCGACCGGTTCGTGGCCGAGAACGGCGGCGCCGACGTACGGGTGTGGGGGGCCTCGGACTACCGCGCCCCCTATGCGTCGGGGAGCTCACACACCGACGCGGTGATCGTGTGCCCCTGCTCGATGGCCACGGTCGGCACGATCGCCGGTGGCGCCGAGGCCAATCTGATCCATCGGGCTGCGGGCGTTCAGCTGAAGGAGGGCCGCCGGCTTGTGCTGGTGCCACGCGAGACTCCGCTCTCGGACATCCACCTCGAGAATCTTCTGCGGGTGAAGCGAGCCGGTGCCCGGGTGGTGCCCGCAATGCCCGCGTTCTACCATCTCCCCGAATCGATCGACGACCTGATCGACTTCGTCGCGGCTCGGGTGCTCTCGGCCGCGGGAGTGGGTGCCGGATTCAACCGCGCGTGGGGAGAGGATCAGCCGTGACCGCCGAACCTGAACAGGTACGCGAGATGTTCGACCGGATCTCGGGTGGCTATGACCGCATGAACCGGTTGATGAGCGGCGGCATGGACGGCCGGTGGCGCCGGTTCACCGCGGGTGCCGCCGGGGTGACCGCGGGCGACGCGGTGATCGACGTTTGCTGCGGGACCGGCGATCTGTCGCTGGCACTGCTTGATCGGGTGTCGAGCCGTGGCCGTGTCGTCGGTCTCGACTTCGCCGACGAGATGCTCGACGTGGCCCGCACCAAGTCGAGCATCGTCGAGTGGATCCAGGGTGACGCGCTCGAGCTGCCGTTTGAAGATGACAGCTTCGCGGCGGCGACCATCGGTTTCGGCATGCGAAACCTGCCCGACTATGCCCGCGGCTTCGCCGAGATGGCCAGGGTCGTTCGGCCCGGCGGACGCGTGGTGTGCCTCGAGCTGACCGAGCCGCCACGCGCAGTGGCGCCGTTCTCGCGGCTTTGGACCGACCGCTTGGTGCCCGTGCTTGGCCGATTTGTCGCCCACGATCCCGATGCCTACACCTATCTGCCGCAGTCCGTGCACCGGTTCCCCGGTGCCGAGGAGCTGGCCGAGATCATGCGCTCGGCGGGGCTTCAGCGCGTCCAGTTCAAGCGCCTCAACATGGGTGTGATCGCAGTGCATGCGGGCACGGTGAGCGTGTGAGCGCGGTCGCCCGGGTGCTCGCGGTCGAGGGCGCGACCACCTACATTGCCGCGGTCGAGGCGCGGCTCTCGGCCGCGGTCGCCGACGGTGGTGGACCGGTCGCCGACGCGGGAGCGCAGACGCTTCGAGCCGGTGGCAAGCGGCTTCGTCCGATGCTGACGTACCTGTGTTCGCCGGCGGCGGGTCGTGACCGGCCGGAGTTGGTGGTCGCGGGATGTGCGGTCGAGCTCATCCACATGGCGACCCTGGTGCACGATGATCAACTCGACCGCGCCCCGTTGCGGCGTGGAATCCCGACCGTCTGGCACGAGCACGGCCCGACGCTCGCGACGGCCACCGGTGACCACCTGTTCGCCCGCGCGTTTGCTGAACTCGTCCAGACCGGTGACATGATCGCAGTCTCGATTCTCTCGAACGCCTGCTCTGCCCTCGCCCGGGGAGAGATCCTCCAGCGGGAACAGGCCGGGGATCCAACCATCACCGCCGACGACTACCTCCAACGCTGCCGGCTGAAGACCGGCGAGCTGTTCTCGGCGGCCGCTCGCCTCGGTGGCCGATTCGGGGGGCTGGATGACCATGACCTCGATCGTCTGGGCGAGTTTGCCCAGGAACTCGGACTCGCGTTCCAGATCGCAGACGACATTCTCGACTGTGACGGCCAGCCGGACACGACCGGAAAGCCGCTCGGGACGGATCTGCTGGACGCAACCGTCACCCTTCCGCTGCTTTGGGCCAGTGAGCGTGATCCCGAGGTGGCCGCCGTGATCGCTCGGGGAGCACAGCCCAGCGATGTGCTTCCCACACTTGCCCGGGTGGCCAGATGCGGCGCAGTTCGCGACGCCAAGGTCGAGGCCGTAAGGCACGCCGATGCAGCCCTCGAGCTCTTGACCGAGCTCGAGGGCCGCCTCGATGCAGACCCACTTCGGCACGTTGTGGCCAGCGCCGTCGACCGCCGGGCCTAGGGGCCCTGACAGCCGATCTCCGAGCTGGTTGCGGTCGCGAACTTGGCGACCATGGTGAGCGTGGGCTGAAGCGCCGTCGCGGTGACCTGCGTGCGAAGCCGGTGGTATCCGGCCCCGCAGCCCTGCGTGACCGTGGCGTCGGCGGATGCAGCGCCGATGGCGTTGGCCGCGGTCGAGCAACGCAGGCTGCGCCATCCATGACCAGGTACGGCAGCCTGGAGGCAGGTGACCAGGGTGATGTGGGCGACACCGATGGCCGTGCCGTTCTTGAGACACGACGCGAATCCATCGGCGTGACGGAGACCGTGCCCGTTGCCGGTGGGGATTGGAGTGGCGGCGCGAACCGCACACGTCCAATCGCTGCCGGCCCACGTGACGCGTGCACTCTGGGTGATCGCCGCGGAAGCGATCGTCGTGGTGGCGGCCATCATCGCGACGGCCAGGGACAGGAGCAGGATGGGGTATCTGAGAGTGATCATGGCCCCACCGTAGGCGGCTCAGCCGCGCTCGCCGAGCTCTTCGGCGCGAAGCGTTTCACCATCGTTTGGGGACGGTCACACGTCGATGCGCTGAAGCCACCGCTCGACCGCCTGGGGCGATCTCAGCCGCACCTGCTCGACGTGTGCGAACCGCGGTTGGTCGAGCAGCGCCGGGAGCGTGCGGCGGTTGGCGACGAACTTGCGCACAGCGTAGGTAAACAGCGAGTCCCACCCCACGAATGCGGTCAGCCACGACTCCGTGTTGCCGTTCCACAGCGGCTCCGACCTTCGAATCCGTCCGCTGGTGCGATGCCACAGCCGGCCCAAGCACGTGTGCAGTGGCAGGTCGAGCCAGACGACCGTATCGGCGCGTTCCAGCACCAGTGTCCCGACCTTTCGGCGGTAGTCGGCGTCCACCACCCATCGATCGGCCGCGGTGAACTCCACCAGATGTGCGCGCAGGGCCGCATCGGAGGTCTCGGCCCAGCCGAACCCGTGGACGAGCGCGTCGGTCTCGAGGTGCGGGATGTTCAGCCGCCGTCCCAGCTCGCGGCCCAGGGTGGTCTTGCCCGATCCGCTGATTCCCTGGATGCTGATGCGGTCGGGCATGGGCCGATTCTATGAGGCCGGGCAGTAGACTCCGCCCGGTATGGCCACTGCTTACCTCGACACGCTGGCCCCGATCCGAGACAAGGTGCTCGCCGGCGGCCGCCTCGACTTTGACGACGGCGTCGCCCTCCTCGATTGCCATGACCTGCTCGCCCTCGGTGATTTGGCCGACGCAGCCCGCAAGCTCCGCGGCGGCTCCGACGACGTGTACTACGCCGCGGCGGAGCAGCCGTCGCCAGATCCCGCCGCCGTCGGTGCCGACACCCTCGTGTTCGGCCGTGGCGAGACGCATGCCGAGCGCATCGAGGAGCTGATCCGGCTGCGCGATCTGCAAGACTCGACGGGGGAGATCTCGAGCTTCCTCGCGTTGCCGATCCACGCCGACAGCACGACCGGACACGACGACATCCAGATGATCGCCGTGTCACGATTGATGCTCGACAACGTGCCGGACATTCGGGTCAATGCCGCGCTGGTGACCACGCCGCTGGCTCAGGTGGCGCTGGCGTTTGGCGCGAACGAGCTCGAGGGGCCGCCTGCCGACGAACAGGTGCTGTTGATCAGTGAGGCCGGCCGAAACCCGGTGAAACGGTGAGCCTGCGCCTCGGTCGCATCTCGTACGCCAACATGGCGCCGCCGTTCTTCGATCTCTCCGGCGTCGATGTCGAGGAGGTCCCGGGCGTGCCGACCGAGCTCAACGCGATGTTGCTGCAAGGCGCGATCGACGTTGCGCCGATGTCATCGATCGAATACGGCCGAAACGCGGACAAGCTGCGGCTGCTGCCGCGGCTATGCGTATCTGCCGAAGGCGCTGTCGACTCGATCCAGCTGATCACCCGCACGCCGCTCGAGCAAGTCCGCGTGGTGGCGGTGACTCCGGAGAGTGCGACCTCGGTGGTGCTGACCAAGGTGCTTCTGGGCGACGTCGAACTGGTGCCGCTGGGCGAGCCCGCCGAAGCCACCATGCTGATCGGTGACGCCGCCCTGCGCAGCACGTTTGAGGACCCGACTCCCCACTACGATCTCAGCCGGCTGTGGCAGGAGCGCACCGGTCTGCCGATGGTGTTTGCGGTGTGGGGCTGCCGGGCGGGCGTGACCGAGGGGCTGGTCGAGCTCGAGCAGGCCCATCTGCGCTCGCTACAGATCGCCCGCGACGAACCCGAGGCACTCGCCCGCCGGGCTGCGGAGTTATACGGCTGGCCGGCAGGATTCATGGCGCGATACTACGAAAAGCTTCGGTACCATTTCGGCCCGCGCGAGCGTGAGGGTTTGATCCGGTTCTTCGAGCTGGCCCACGCGGTCGGTGAGCTGGACACGGTGCCGGAGTTGGAGTTCGTCGATATGGCGGAGGTGGCGTGATGGCGGTGGCGGTGAAGCAATCGGCAGTTGATGAAGCGCTCGACAAAGCTCGGGCCGGCGAGCGCATCGATGATGCCGATGCGGCCGCGCTTTTGCAGTCCCGCGAGCTGGTCAAGATCGGTGCCGTGGCGAACGAGATTCGAAATCGGCTGAACCCGCCAGAGGTCGTCACCTTCGTCGTCGATCGCAACCTCAACTACTCCAACGTCTGTTACACCGACTGCAGCTTCTGCGCGTTTTACCGCCGCCCCGGCGACACCCGCGAGGGCTACACGCTGCCCAAGACGGTGATCTTCAAGAAGATCGAAGAGACGCTTGCGCTCAACGGCACGGCCGTGCTCATGCAGGGTGGTCACAACCCCGACCTGGGCCTCGACTGGTACGAGGATCTGTTCTCGTCCATCAAGGCCCGGTATCCGATCCACCTGCACGCGCTCTCGCCGTCTGAGGTCCAGCACATCTCGCGCAAGGCCAAGCTGAGCCCGTCCGAGACGCTCTCGCGGTTGCGTGACGCGGGGCTCGACTCGCTGCCCGGCGGCGGCGCCGAGATCCTGTCCGACCGGGTGCGCAAGATCATCTCGCCGCAGAAGACCACCTCGGACGACTGGCTGGGAATCATGCGCTCCGCCCATCGCCTGGGTATGAGCACCACCGCCACGATGATGTGGGGTCACATCGAGACGCTCGATGAGCGGGTGCTGCACCTGCGCCGGATCCGCGAGCTGCAGGACGAGATGCACGGCTTCCGCGCGTTCATCTCGTGGACGTATCAGCCCGACAACACGGTTCTCTCCAAGGACGTGCACTGGACGCCCACGAGCTTTGACTACCTGTTGATGCAGGCGGTCAGTCGCATCTACCTCGACAACGTCGATCACATCCAGAGCTCGTGGGTGACACAGGGCGTCAAGGTTGGCCAGGTGGCGCTGCGATTCGGCGCCGACGACATGGGCTCGATCATGATCGAGGAGAACGTCGTCTCGGCGGCCGGGACGACCCACCGCGCCACCACCGAGGATTTCCTTCACCTGATCCGAAACGCGGGCTATACGCCCAGCCAGCGAGACACGCTGTATCGCACGGTGAAGGATTACCCGAGGGCTGCATGAAGGTTTCGGTGGCGCGCCGCTGCGCGGCTCCAGCAGAATCGGTGTGGGAATGGATCGTCGATCCCGAGAAGCACATCCAGATGCTGCCTCCCAACGTCCACGACGCCCAGGTCGAGGAGAACGGTGACATCAGTGCGGTCGTGAAAGCAGGCGGCCTGTCCGAGCCCATGGTCGTACGCGTGGTTTCGACCGAGCCCCCGCACCGGCTGGTTGGCGAGCGGGTCGATGGCAACCGCGAGGGCAGCACCGAGTTTCTGCTCAAACCTGACGGCGACGGGTGCATGGTGACGATCACCGCCGAGATCGAGGTGCCACGGCTGATCGCCGCGGTTGCATCGGGCAAGATGAAGCACTCGCTGGCCGAGCAGCTCGCGAACCTCGATCGACTGTCTGCCTGATGTTGAGTTCGTTGGCGGATTGGGTGCAGTCGATGATTGCTGCGCATGGGTTGTCGGCGGTGTTTGTGTTGATGGTGTTGGAGAGTGCGTGTGTGCCGGTGCCCAGTGAGGTGACGATGATTTATGCGGGGTATTTGGTGTCGCAGGGGACGTTTGGGTTTGTGGCGGCGGTGTTGGTGGGGTCGTTTGGGAACCTGGTGGGGTCGTGGATTGCGTGGGCGGCGGGTGCCTATGGGGTGGATGCGGTGTTGGTGCGTGGTGATCACGCGCGTGGTGAGCTGGCGCGAACCCAGCGGTGGTTTGATCGGTATGGGGGGCGGCTCGTGTTTTTTGGGCGGATGGTGCCGCTGGTGCGGACGTTTGTGTCGCTTCCTGCGGGGGTTGCGCGGATGCCGCTGGGCCGGTTTTCGGTGCTCACGTTTTTGGGGTGTTTGCCGTGGTGCATCGGCCTGGTTGCGATCGGCAACTACGCTGGCAGTAACTGGCAGCAGTGGGAGCATCGACTGGGCTATCTCAACTACCTGATCGTCGCCGCCATCGTCGCCCTGGCAGGCTTGTGGCTACTGCGCCGACGTCGCAGGGTCGCTGTCTAGACTGGTCCAAAGTGTCGGTCCCTCTCATGGACATCCACGGGCAGTACGCGGATCTTTTGCCCGACATCAAGCAGGCCGTCGGAGACGTGATCGACTCCGGCCGTTTCATCCTGGGCCCACAGGTGCGCGGGTTCGAGGAGGAGATGGCCGTCGAGCTGGGTGCGGCCCACGCTGTCGGCGTCGCCAACGGCACCGACGCGTTGCTGCTTGCCCTCGAGGCGGTCGGTGTGGGTGCCGGCGACGAGGTCGTAACCACGCCCTACACATTCTTTGCGACCGCCGAGGCGATCGCGCGCGTGGGCGCCACTCCTGTGTTCGCCGATATCCGGCCCGATACGCTCAATCTCGATCCGGCGGCGGTCGAGGCCGCGATCACCGACCGCACGCGAGCGATCCTGGTCGTGCACCTGTTCGGGCAGCCGGTCGACCTCGGCGCGTTTCGAGAGCTGGCAGACCGTCACGGTCTGGCACTGATCGAGGACGCCGCCCAGGCGTTCGGCGCGTCGTACGAGGGGCGGGCAGCAGGATCGGTGGGAGACATCGCGACCTTCTCGTTCTTCCCGACCAAGAATCTGCCGGGAATCGGCGATGGAGGGGCGATCGCGACCTCGAGTGCCGACCTGGCCGAGCGGGTGCGGCTGCTGCGGTTCCACGGCTCCCGCGATAAGCGGACGTTCGAGCAGATTGGGCTCAACTCCCGTTTGGACGAGATCCAGGCAGCGGTGCTGAGACTGTTCCTGCCGCACCTCGACGGGTGGAACGATGGTCGCCGCGCCGCAGCGACTCGCTACACCACCCTCGGCCTGGGCGAACTCGTCGAGCTTCCGGTGGAGGCCCCCGGCGCTCGCCACATCTATCACCTGTACGTCGTACGTTCGGCTCGCCGCGAGGCGATTGCTCGCGGCCTTCGCGATGCCGGTGTCGGCAGCGCGGTCTACTACGAGATCCCGCTTCACCTGCAGCCAGTGTTCGGCCACCTCGGATACCGGCCCGGGCAGCTTCCTGTGGCCGAGAAAGCAGCGCGCGAAGGGCTGGCGCTGCCGATGTTCGCAACGCTGGACGAAAGCCGGCAGCGTGAGGTTGTCGAGGCGGTACGCGCCGCCTCGCGAGCCGCCGCGTAAGGCCGGCGACATGCGGGTCTGGATCGACCTCACCAACTCGCCGCATGTGGTGATCTTCGCGCCGCTGGCGGAGCGGATGCGAGCGCGAGGGTGGGAGGTCGAGATCACCGCCCGCGACTTTGCCCAGACGCTGCAGCTGCTCGAGCTGCATGGGATCGAGCACACCGTGATCGGGCACCACGGTGGCGGGTCGCGCAGCGGTAAGGCGCGCGCGGCCACCGGCCGGGTGGCCGAGATGATCAGGTTTGGGCGCGGACGTGGTTTCGACGTCGGCCTCGCGCACGGCTCGACCGATCTGCCGATGGCCTGCCGCGCGCTGCGGATCCCCAATACGACGATGTTCGACTACGAGTACGCCCACCTTCAGCATTCGCTCAACTGCCGGCTGGCGAATCGTGTGCTCGTGCCCGATGCGATCCCGCCGGCTCGGCTTTCGCGGTATGGCGCGCGTGGCCCGAAGCTGGTGCGCTACCCGGGCCTGAAAGAGGAGTACTACCTCGCGGGGTTCGAGCCCGACCCGGCGGTTCCGGCGGCGCTGGGGCTCGATGGCAGCCGGATCGGGCTGGTTCTGCGCCCACCCGCCGACGTGGCGCTTTACCACCGGTTCGAGAACCCGCTGTTCGACGAGCTGCTCGACGACCTCGGCCGGCGCGACGATGTCCGCGCGGTGCTGCTTCCCCGCACTCCCGACCAGGCCGATCGGCTGCGGGCACTCGAGCTGCCCTCGGTGGTTGTGCCCGAGCGCGCGGTCGATGGCCATAGCCTGGTCGCCGGCGCCGACCTGGTGGTGTCGGCCGGCGGCACGATGAACCGCGAGGCCGTTGTGCTGGGCACGCCGGTGTACACCACCTTCGCGGGCCGCATGGGCGGGGTCGACGAACGGCTCGTCGCCGAGGGCGCGCTGCGACCGCTGGAGCGGCTGGATGATCTCGTGATCGAGCGCCGCCCGGCCGACTTCACGCCGCGCAAGCGCCGAGACCCCGAGGTCCTGGTCGAGCTGGCAACCGCCGGCCTCTAGCCCCGGCATGAATAAATGGTGCCTGGCACCATTTATTCATTGGTTTTGCTTATCGGGTGGTGGTGGGTGATAAGGTCTTCGCATGGATTTGCGGCAGCTTCAGACGTTTGTCGAGGTCGTGGAGCGTGGATCGTTCTCGGGTGCCGCCGACGCGCTCGGGGTGACCCAGCCCGCCGTCAGCCAACAGGTCGCGAGCCTCGAGAAGAGCGCCGGTACAGCGTTGATCGATCGCTCGGGGCGACGGGCGGAGGCGACCCCGGCCGGGGAGCTGGTTCACCGCTACGCGTTGCGGATGCTGGGATTGCGGGACGATCTCGAGCGCGAGCTTGCCGAGGGCCAGGGTGAGCTGACCGGCCATCTCGTGGTCGGTGCATCCACCGGCCCGGGAGAACACGTTCTTCCCGGGCTGATGGGCCGCTTTCGCCAGGCGCACCCGGGCGTGACGGTGACGCTCCACGTCGACTCGACCGACATCATCATCGAGCGCGTACTCGACCGAGAGCTGGAGCTCGGGGTGGTTGGGCTGCGGCGATCGCATCGCGCGCTCGAGTTTGAGCCGTTTCTGCGCGACCGGGTCGTGTTGGTCGTCCCCAGCGGCCACCCGTTCGCCAATCGCTCGGTGAGCGTGGGTGAGCTACGCGCCGAGCCGATGATCGTGATGCAGCCGGGAGCGGCGATGCGGCGACTGATGGACGACGAGTTCAGGCGCGTCGGGGTGCGCCCCCGCGAGCTCAACATCGCCATGGAGATGGGGCTCCAGGAGTCGGCCAAGTCCGCGGTCGAAGCGGGGTTCGGAGTCGCGTTTCTGTCCGCGACCGCGGTCGCCAAGGAGCTTGCGCTGGGAACGCTCGCCATCGCAACGGTCGAGCAGATCGACCTCTCCCGCGAGTTCTACGCCGTGCGGCACGCCGGACGCCGGGTCAGCAGGGTGGTCGCGCGGTTCGGCGAATGGTGCCGCGCCGAGCTTGCCGTCAGTCAGCCGGGTGGCGAACCCCGGTGACGCGGGCCGCATTCATCTCGGCGTAGTACCAGCGCAGAAGCGCCTGGATATCGATTGCGTCGGGATCTCCCTCGTGATCGCGGCCGAGATGGTCCTGCTGCACCGAGAATCCCTGCAGACTGAGCGTGTCATGTGGTTGCATGCTCCACAGATCGGCACGTCGGTACAGGGCGAAAATCCCCCCAAGCGGGTGGTCGGTCTACCACTTTTGGTTCAGCCGAACGGATTGAGATCGTCAAGGCTGCTCCAGTAGCTCGCTTTGAGCGCCGCTGACAGCCGCGAATCGGTGTGTGCCGGATTGAAGACGTTGTGGGTCGTATCCGCGCAGACCTCGATCTCCGACAGGCGCACCTCCGGCCCCAGGCCGACGATCACGTCGTGGGCGAGATGCAGCTCGTCGGCTGTGTAATGCTTGAATGTCAGGTCGGGTGCCCTGTCCATCAGATCTGGCCAGTCAGGGCACGATCGGGTGGCCATCAGGCGGTGGCTCCCTCGGCCGGCGTGCCATTCGCCTTCTGACGGCGCCGCAGTGCATCCCACGCCAACGCGAGCAGCGTCCCGATGATCAGCCCGGCAACGGCGGCGACGATCAGTGAGCTGCGCTTGTGCTGGGCCGTCACCGAGTGCCCGGCGGCGAAGTTCGCGATGCTGGCGGCTTCGATGTTGACCGCGCTTGCGAGCGACAGCTGATTTTGCGAAAGCTGTGCCTGGGTCTCGGTCACGACGGTGGTGTCGGCCGAGACCTGGCTGAGCAGCGTTGCGAGCAACGCCGCCTTGGAGGGATCGGTACCCGCGCCCTTGGCCAGCGCCGCGGCCGTCGCCTGGTCGGTCTTGATCGATGCCTGGAGTGACACGATCGACGCCTGCCCCGTCGCGATCTCGGCCTTCAATGCCGCGGTCTTGGCGCTGACGTACGCGTTGGCCTTGTGAACGACGATGCCCGCAAGGGTGTTTGCGATCACCGACACCTGGTGGGTCGACCACGGTCCCTGGGCCTCGATCGAGTAGTACGCCGGCCCGGTGGTCGGCTTGCCGGCGGTGCTGGAGCCACCGGCGGAGATCTGGTGGGCGGTGACCTTGCCGTTCAGCGACGACGCCTCGATCGTGGTCTTGCCGGGAACGGCGTTGGCCGCTGTCGCCGCGATTGTGCGGGCCCCGGACGAGGTGATCAGCGCGGTCACGGCGGAGAGGTTCGCGTACGGCGGGTTCGCGAAGAGCGCGCCGCCGCCAGGAGTCACGGGCTGACCCATGTACACCGTCGCTGTGGCGTCCACCTGGCCTTTGGCCTTGTTCGCACCCTGCAACACGACCAAACCGACGGCCACGATCACCGCGAGCACGATGACGTACCAGCGGCTGAGGGCGCGCCTCGCGTACTCTGAGACCCGTACCTCCTGTGCTGGAGGTTGGTCGGGCGGGGCGGCGGACATTGGGCATAGTCTAGCCCCGTCAGTGGCTGAAACCCCCTACACCCGGCGGCTGCGCGTGGCCCTGATCGACCCCTCGGGGTACACGCGACCCTATGACCACGAGCTTGCCCGCGCGCTGGCTCGGCGTGGGCACGACGTTTCGCTGTGGACAGCCTCCTTCGTTCACGGCGACCCGCCGCCGGCGGAGGGCTACCGCGTGCGGGAGCTGTTCTACCGTCGCACCAACCGGCTGGGTGGGCCGCAGGCGCTGCGCCGGGTGGCGAAGGCCGGGGAGCACCTCGCCGGTCTGTGGGATCTGCGCGGGCGGCTACGGACAGAGGGCGTCGACGTGATACACGTGCAGTGGGCCGTGCTGAGACCCGTCGAGCGGACGTTCTACCGCCGTTTGCAGGGCGACGGCATCCCGGTCGTGTTCACCGCGCATGACCCGATCCCCAACGTCGGCGGTGATCGCCGGCGGCGATCGGTGGCCGCAACCGCGCGAGTATTCGGGCGGGTGATCGTGCACAGCGAGTGGGGTCGCCGGGCACTGGTCGACCGCTGCGGGGTCGCCGAGGACCGCGTCCGGGTCATCCCCCACGGGGTGTTCGGGTATCTCGCCGAGCTACCCCCGGTGCCCGCGCCGGTCGACCCTCCCGGCCCGATGGTGTTGCTGCCGGGGCTGATCCGCCCCTACAAGGGCACCGACGTCCTGTTGGCGGCCTGGCCGCGAGTACGAACCCAGGCGCCCACGGCGGAACTTGTGATTGCCGGTCGGCCGATGATGGATATCGGTGAATTGCCGCTCGACCAACCGGGTGTCACGGTGATCCCGCGATTCGTCTCGGACGCCGAGTTGGCCGCGCTGCTCCGTCGGGCCGACGTGGTGGCGCTTCCCTACCGTTCGATCGACAACTCCGGCGTGGTGTTCTCGGCGCTTGCGCTCGGCGCCGGAGTGGTGCTGTCGGATGTGGGCGGCTTCCGCGAGCTGCACGACCGCGACGGCGTCGGGGTGCTGGTGCCGCCCGGCGATCCGGCAGCGCTGGCCGAGACGCTGCTCGAGGTGCTCACCTCGCCCAGCCGTCGCGACCAGCTTCGCGACGCGAGTCGAGCCGCGGCCGAGGGACGGTTGAGTTGGGAAGAGATCGCCGCCGAAACCGAATCCGTCTACCGTGAACTGGTGTGAGCCGGCCCCTCTTCATCGTTGCCTGCGACCGGTCGGGGACGACGCTGCTTCGTCTGATACTGGATCGCAGCCCCGCGATCGCAATCCCGACTGAATCGATGTTTCTCGCCGATGTCGGCAATCGCCGCAGCCGCTACGGCGAACTCGACAGCGATGAGCAGTTCGATCGGCTGGCGGGCGACATCTGGCGACATCCCAAGGTGCGCGAGTGGAAGCTCACCTCTCCGCCGCCGAAGCGCGCGGGGCGAACCGGTGAGGACGCCTATCGGGCCGCGGTCGCGGCGCCGTTTGTGGCCTACGCAGCCGAGCACGGCAAGGCCCGCTGGGGTGACAAGACTCCCTACTACGTCTCGATCCTGGACGAGGTCAAGCGCGTCTTTCCCGACGCCTTGATCGTGAACCTGGTCCGCGACGGCCGTGACGTGTGTCTCTCGCTTTTGAGCGTCCCGTTTGGTCCAGCAAACGTGTGGGCTGCCGCTCACCAGTGGCGCGACGCCGTGGTGGCGGGGGATGCCGCATCGGCACGGTATGGCGACGACGTGCTCACACTGCGGTACGAGGACCTCGTGAGCCGACCCGAGATCGAGGTGGAGCGCATATGCCGGTTTGCCGGGATTCCGTTTGAGGCGTCGATGCTGGAGGCCGACGCCGATGCCCAGTCGCGCGTTGCAGCCGGCCAGGAACAGTGGTTCGCGGGACTGTCGGAGTCGATCAACGTCGGCTCGGTCGGCCGCTGGCGCACCACAATGTCACGTCGAGACCAGGCGCTGTTCACCTCGATTGCGGGGGGTGCGCTGCGCCGGCATGGCTATGACGTTCCTGACTCGGGTGACCCGCCGTCGGTGCCGGGAGTGGCCCAGGCGGCTCACAATTGGACGCTCAAGTTGTGGCACTTCACCACGTTGCACGTCGTCCACGAACGCGGCCGCGAGGTGCCTCACCTGATCCGCCGTCGGCTCCGGCGTTAGCGGCGGTAGGCGGGGAAGAACGGGTCGTCGGGCGATACGCCCGCCGCCTCGCACAGCTCCCGGTAGGCGCGCTCGTCGTGGATGCGCGTGCCGATCACCTTGGGTGCCCGGCCGGCCCCGATCGACCGTTTGAACCGGTGCAGCGAGTCGTCGTCGTGGAAGCCGCCACCCAGGACGAGTGTTTCGAGGCTCGCCGCTCGGGCGCGCTTCATCGCCTCGAACAGCAGCAGGTTGGCCGAAGCCACTCGCCGGGCTTCGAGAGTCGACCCCGTCAGGAAGTAATGCATTGCTCCCCCGCCGGTCAGGAAAAGGCCCGCAGCGGTGCCGGCATCGAGCACGAACACCGCGTCTCCGAGCCGCTCGAGGCGGGTGAAGAACTCTTCGGGGAAGAAGTAGAACTCGTCGGCGTCCATCCCCCGCATGGTGTCGATGTAGAGCGACCGCACGCGCTCGAGATCGCGGTGGGCCGTCACCTCGACCCCGGCCTTGATGGCCTTTCGCAGCTTGTTGCGTGCCGTTGGCTCCATCTGTTTGATCAGCGCGTCGTCATCGACCTGGACGGCCACGGTGACGATCTCCTGCAACTCGATCAACCGCACGTCGGGGAGGCCGTGGTGGTTTTCGAGCACCGGATGAAAACGGATGAACTCGCTGACAACCCCGCGTTCACGACAAGCGGCGGCGAACGGTTCGCGCCATTGTCCGGTCCCGATCGGGCCGCCGGCGCCGTACGCGCTGGTGATGTCGCAACGGCCATCGCCGAGATCCCGCACCAAGAATGGGTACAGCACGTCGCCGTGGGCGAACGCCGCGGGCTCGCCGTGCTCGATCGCCGCCGCGGCGTGCAGATACTCGGGGCGGAGATACGGGTCGTCCCCACCGCGGCGCGTCCACGCCGCGGCGTACTCGTCCAGGTCGAGCCAGCCGTCGGTCACGCCGGGGCGAGGTCGGGAGGGACGTCTTCGACGAACTCCTCGCTCTCGTCGTCGGCGTGAAACCCCTTTCGCAGCAGCACCACCGGGACGGTCAACGCGAGGATGCGGAGGTCGCCGAGTAACGAGACCGACTGCACGTAGCGCTGGTCGGCGTCGATCATCTGCGAGCGTTTGAGCGTGTTTCGGCCCTCGATCGCCGCCAGGCACGTGAGCCCGGGCCGCACCGTGAGTGTCTCTCGGTAGTGGCTGTGGTAGCGGTCGATGATCTCGTGGGGCTTCGGCCGAGGCCCGACCAGAGACATGTCTCCACGCAACACGTTCCAGATCTGGGGTAGCTCGTCGATCGACGACGCCCGCAGGAACCGGCCGACCGGAGTGACGCGCGGATCGTCGCGATCGAACCACATGCCGGCACCCTGGCTGGCCGCGTCGATCACCATCGTTCGGAACTTGTAGATCGTGAAGTCGTTCTCTCCCATCCCGGCGCGGATCTGGGTGAACATCAGCGGCCGGCCCTGGGTCTTCCAAAGGGCCGCGGCCGCGGCGGCGGCGAGCGGCACAGCCACGATCCCCATCGCGGTGGCGCCCACGACGTCCAGTGCGCGTTTGCCGCCACGCTCATACCAGCCGCTCACGTGGTTCTCGTCCCGGCGGCCTTGTCCCAGGTTGCCGGGACACCATGGCGGAGATAGCCCGCCAACGCGATCACCGTCGCCAACGTGACGAGCAGGTAGTAGTGCAGAACTCGCAGGATCCGGATTCGCCCGCCGGTGAGCATCGAGACCCCGACCAGCAACAGACCGACGAGCTGGATTGCGAGCACCACCGCATAGATCGGCGCATGGCGTGCCAGAAGCGCGCTTGAGATCAGCAGCAGGATGTGCAATGGCCCACTCCAATAGCGCAGCAGCCGGTGCGAGATCAGCTCGACCCAGTAGGTCGGGCCGAGCCGTCGCAGCCCGAACATCTTGCCCTTGAACAGCATCAGCCAGGCATGCTCGAACATCCGCACCTTACGGCGGAACTCGTCCTCGATATCGGTGGTCATGTTCTCGACCGCCTTGGCATTCGGCTCGTACACCGCTCGATAGCCATTTTGCACCATCAGGTACGGGAAGCTCATGTCGTGGCCGAATCGCGGATCGACCTCGCGGTAGGCGTCGCGGCGAACGGCATAGATCGCGCCGTTTGAGCCCGTGATCGAATGAATCTGGGACTCGCGCGCGCGCAGCCACATCTCGTAGCGCCAGTACACGCCCTCCTGGTTGGTGCCGCCGGCGGGATTCACCAGCCGCACGTAGCCGCAGGCCATGCCGACCCTGGGATCGGCGAACGGCCGCACCATCTGGCGCACCGAGTCGGGAGCCCAG
Source organism: uncultured Actinomycetes bacterium (assembly GCA_963708725.1). GTDB lineage: Bacteria > Actinomycetota > Thermoleophilia > Gaiellales > JAICJC01 > CAVPTL01. The sequence continues at coordinate 629,289 of CAVPTL010000008.1, forward strand.
ATCACATTTGCGTCGCCGAAGGCCACGATCTCGCCGGTCGTCTCGCGCACTGCGCGATCCTGTGCGGCGACCTTGCCGCCGCGGGCGCAGTGGATCAGCCGAACCCCACGGTCGCTGTAGCGCGCGACGATCTCGTGGGTGGTGTCTGACGAGTCATCGGAGGTGACGACGATCTCGAGCAGCTCGCGCGGATAGTCGAGTGCCAGCGCGTTCTCGAGCTTGGCCTCGATCACGGCTTCCTCGTTATAGGCCGGGATGATCAGGCTGACCGTTGGCAGGATGTCGGACTCGGCGATCGGCCACGGGCGAAGCTTCGCCCACGCCCAGGCCACCAGCGGGTAGGCGAGGTGCGTCCACACGAGTGCGGCGAGGCTGAACCAGAAGATGATTTCGAGGACGGTGGTCATCGCCGGGAGATTCTACGGGTGGGGCGTATCCTGACGGGGCATGCGGTGGTTTTCGCAATCTCTCTCCTCCATCCGCACCGATGTCCCGCGGCCGGTGCAGACGTTGCAGTTGGGAGGGCTGCTCAACGCCTTCGGGACGGGCCTTGTATTCCCGTTTCTGATCATCTACCTGCACAACGTCCGCGGGATCACCCTTGGCCTGGCCGGGTTGATCGTCGGCACGAACTCGGCGGTGGCGCTCGTCACCGGGCCGGCCTGGGGCCCGTTGGTCGATCGGTTTGGGCCGCGCGAGGTGCTGCGGCTGGCATTGGTGTTCCTGGCGCTTGGATTTGCCAGCTTCGCCTTCGTGCACAGCGCGTGGCAGGGGTTTGTCGCCGCCGCGATTGCCGGCCTGGGAAACGGGGGCTTCTGGCCGGCGCAGTCGACCTTGCTGGCGGGGCTGACCGAGCGGTGGCAGCGACCGTCGGTGTTCGCGGTGCAGCGGATCACGATGAACCTTGGGATCGGGATGGGCGGCGTCGTCGGCGGTCTGATCGCGACCACCACACATCCGGGGAGCTTTCAGATCCTGTTTGCAGCCGACGCGATCACCTTCGCGCTGTTCGGGATCGTGCTCTCGTGGGTGCCGCGGGTCACCGCTGCCCATCGCGAGCACGGCCCGTCCGGCGGGTTCGCCGATGTGCTCCGGCATCGCTCGTTCATGGTGGTGATCGGGCTCAACCTCGTGCTGATCGCGGCGGGCCTCTCACAGATCGATGTGCTGCCCGCCTACATGAAGAACTTCGCGGGCGTCAACGAGCTCGGTATCAGTCTGGTGTTCGCGGCCAACACCATCCTGATCGTGCTCGCCCAGCTGCCCGTGGCCCGGTCACAGCGCGGCCGGCGGCGGATGCGCACGCTCGCGGCGGTCGGCGTGTTCTGGGGGGTTGCCTGGCTGTTCGTTCCCGTGGTGGGCCTCAGCTCGGCTCACGTCGCGACCGCCGGGTTCATCGTCCTGGCCGCGATCCTCGGCGTCGGCGAGTGCCTGCATGGAACCGTCCAGGCGCCACTCGTGACCGATCTCGCCGACGAACGGCTGATGGGCCGCTACATGGCTGCGTCGGCATTCTCGTGGAGCGCGGGCTGGGCGATCGGGCCGGCCATCGGCGGCTTCATGCTGGGGGAATCCGCTACTGCGCTGTGGGTTGGGGCGGGAATCGTGTGCTTCGCCGCCGGTGCATCCACGGTGCTACTCGAGCGCCTGATTCCCGATCACGTGCGACGCACGCCGAGCGTCGTCAGCGCAGGTGAATAGGCGACGCGGGCGCGCGAGAACAGCACCATCCCGCCAACGGTGAGCACCGCCAGCGCGAAGAAATAGTCGAACGACATCGTCAGATAGAAGAAGTTGGCGGCAGCGGTTCCGATCAGCGCGGCGGTCGTGCCCCAGCCCGTGGCCCGGATGTCTGGATCGGTCGCCTTTCGGATCGCGAGCGCGCAGGCCACCAGGTAGAAGAAGTAGGCCAGGTACACGGCCAGCCCGACGATTCCCGTTTCCACGAGGGTCGCGATCCAGATCGAGTGCGGTCCGAAGTCGCTGCGGCCGGTGATGAACTCGTAGAACACGGCGAAGGTGTTGAAGCCCATGCCGAACAGCGGGTTGGGATTGAGCGCCGGCGGCACCAGCTGGTAGAACTGGAGGTGGGTCTGGGTACCGCTTCCGCCGGTCGAGATCCGGGTCTCGATCACCTTGCGGATGAAGTGGCTGGACGCGTACAGGGCCGCAAATGCGACGATCAGGGGTGTCAGCACCAGGATCACCGAGCGCATCCGCGGCAGGCGATGGCGGAGCACGGGGAAAAGCACGATCAGACCGACGAAGTCTCCGAGAGCGCCCGATCGCGACAGCGTCAGGATCTGCACCCCGAACATGAACAGCAGCATCCAGCCCATTCGCCGGCGCTCGCGCGGCGCGCGCAGATAGACCGGCAGGAACAGCAGCAGCGGCACGCACAGCATCACGCCGAGGTGGTTGGGGTCGCCGGTGAGCGCGTTGACGCGGTAGATGCTCTGGGAGCCGCTGACCTGGCCGTAGACGTTGATCCCGCCGACGCCACCCTGGCCGGCGGTGAGCGGCCCCACCACCAGCTTGTCGAGATTGATGCCCGCGCCGACCTGCACGACCAGCTGAATCAGCCCGTACACGCAGTTCAACAGCAACCCGCCGGTGAACCACTTCCAGCCCTCGACGAACAGCAAACGGCCGCGTCGTGAGATGTGGGCGACGCCGCAGATGAGGAAGGCGAAGTGCACCGTCCACGACCCCAGCCCTTTGGCCCAGAAGCTGAGCGCCGCGTGGTTTTGAAGGTCGAAGTAGCCGGCGAGGTAGACCGCGGCGAACACCGCCATGAAGCCCAGGAGGGTGAGGCACGCGGCCGGCACCGCGGCGTCGCGTGTGCGAATGCGATCGACCAGGAACACGATCACGAACGCGAGCGCGAAGATGTTGGTGATCGTCAGCGAGACGGCGGGGGTTTCCCACCTGATCTTCTCCCACGTCAGCACGCCGAGAGTGCACAGGAACAGCAGGTCGAGCGTGGTTCGCTTCATGCCGTCACGCTTCGCAGCACGGCCGCCATCTCCCTGGCGCGGGTGCGTCGGTGCAGAGCTTCTCGCTCCTCCGCCGGCAGGACGACGTCGGGCAAGCCGTCACCGGCCCAGCGATCGTAGATGCCTTCGAGCGCGATCTCGAGCTGGGCCTGGTCGTTGCCGTCGACCACCTCACCCGAGCCGGTGCGGCGGATCAGATCGGCGGCGACGCCGCCGGGCGGCACCGCTGCCAGAATCGGCCGGCCGGCGGCGAGATACTCGTAGACCTTGCCCGAGACGACGACGTCGCCCCGCCCCTCGGCGTCGGGGATCAGGAGCAGCAGCACGTCGGCCTCCCGCTGCGCCGCGAGGGCCTCACCGTAGGGCAGAAACCCGGTCTCCTCCCAGGCCTCGTCGATCCCGAGGGAGTGCGCCCAGTCGCGGTCAGACGAGCGCAGGTCGCCGACAAACCGGATCACCAACCGGTCGCGGAGCTCGGGACGGCGGGCGATCAGAGCCGCGGTTGCCGAGAGCAGCGGCCGCGGTGTGCGCTGGCCGAAGAACGCGCCGGCGTGCACGATCACACATCGCTCGCCCGGGAGGTACTCGAGCCCGTCGAAGTCTTCGAAGTCCGAACCGTTGGGAATCACGCTGGTATGCATGGCAGCACGGGGGTCGAGCCCGCGAGCTTCGTCGGCGATCGCTTCGGTGACCGCCGTGACGGCGCGGGCGCGGCGCACGACCGATCGGGCCATGTGGCGCTCGATCGCTCGCTTGGCGCGCACGCCGGCCCGGTCGTAGTGGCGATGGGGGTGCGACAGCCAGGGGTCGCGGAAGTCGGCGACCCACGGCGTGCGGGTGGCGGTCGCGATGGCCTCGCCGATCAGATGGGTGGAGTTGGGTGGCGAGCTGGTGAGGATCACGTCGATCTTTCGGTCTCGCACGACCTTGATGCCGATGGGGACGGCGGTTGCTGCCCAGGGCAGGGTCTTGTCGGGGATCAGCGCGCGCTGATACAGCAGTCGCGCCTGCACGGCGGCGCGGCTCAGACCGGTGTGATCTCCCAGGGCGTCGGCGTGTGACGACGACTCGGGCCCGAGGAACCGCGCGCGGTGGACGGTGGTCTCGGCCGGGATGGCGGCAAGCAGTGGCTCGTCGCGGGCAAACCACTTGGGGTCGGACGGGGCGAGCACGTCCACCTCGACCCCGAACTCGGGCAGGTGGCGGCAGAACTTGAGCGTGCGTTGCACCCCTCCGCCTCCTGCGGGTGGGAAGTAAAAGGCGATCACCAGGACGCGCACGGCCGGAGTCTACGGCTCGCTATCGTTGGCAGCGTGCAGCTTCCGGCTGGTTTCCGGGTGGTTTCGGAGCTCACCGCGCTCGATGAGTCGGTGCACGAGCGGGTGCGCGCGATCCCTCCGGGGCGGGTTTCGAGCTACGGTCGCATCGCTGATGACCTGGGACTGCCAGGCCGCTCGCGACGGGTTGGGCTGGCGATGACACGAGGCGACGACGACGTGCCCTGGCATCGGGTGGTGAATGCCTCGGGGCGGCTGGTTCCCCACCACGAGCGCGAGCAAGCCCAGCGCCTCCGAGCCGAGGGCGTGATGGTTGCCGACGGCCGCGTCACCCCCCCGATCCCGTGGGTGTGACGTATCAGCAACAATTCAGCGCCGTGAATAAATGGTGCCTGGCACCATTTATTCACGCGCCAGGCGCAGGCCTCGGCGGCTCTGGCAAGGATCGAGTGGTGAGCGGAGCGGAGGCGTGCCAAAGGCACGTTGAGCACCGCACCACCACGTGGGACGCCGCCCAGAGCCGGCGAGGGCCAGCCTGGTTAGTCGCGGTCGTGGTCGAGGTATTCAAGCTGGTCGAAGTAGCGGGTAACCCGGCGGCCGATTTCGACGCGTGGTTGGAGGTCCATCAGCTCGGCCTCGGTGATCAGGCCCATCGCGAGCTTCACCGTGAGCCATGACATGTTGAGGTCGGGCTGATAGACCACGGTCGAGATGCGCGCGTTGACCTCGAGCAGGTACTCGCCGATGAATCCGAGGTTGACCAGGTGATCCAGCTGGAGCGCCTCGATCATCTTGCGCGACGAGTCCAGCAGGTCGGGGCGGTCGATCAGCTCGAACTCCATCGCGAGCCCGGCCCGGATCGCCTCGCGGGTCTTGGCACTGATCACGAGTGTGCGGCCTTCGCGGCAGATCGCGTCGGTTGCCTGCTCGGGGCCGGTGATCAGCTCCATCACGAGCATCGGCGGGAACCCGTCGCCCGAGTCGAGGATCTCGGTCGCCTCCTCCACCGACAGGGGAAGCAGCGTGCCGGGCCGTCCCTCCAGCAGGTTCCGGCGCCGGTCGGCGGTCGCCGACAACACCCGAAAACCGCGCCCGCCCTTGCCTTCGACCGGCTTCATGCAGACGTCTCTGCCGGGGTATCCGAGCTCGCGTGCTGCCGAGAGCAGAGCCTCGCCGTCGGTGACCTCGATGCTTTCGGGCTGTGGGATCCCGAGCTCCTTGGCGAGGCGGGTGGTCTCGGTCTTCGATGCTGCCCGCTCGATCGAGTCCGGCTTGCACACCAGCACCGGCACCTCGAACAGGTCGACGTTGCGCGAGATCGCGAGGATCTCGGCCGACGATTGCGGGAACACGCAGTCGACTCGCTCGTGGCGAGCGATCTCGGCAAGAGCTTCGGCGAAGCGTGGATCGTTCCCCGCCGGCACCTCGTGGAAGTGATCACAGAGGAAGTGGCCGGCGGACTGGTGTCGCATGTCGGTACCGACCAGCGTGACCTGCTGCTCGCCGTTCTCGCGCAGTCCGCGCAGCAGGGACGCCGCTCCGGGAGCCCCCGTGGCGGTCACCAGGATCTTCACATCACCCACCTGTACACCTCGAACACCTCCGCGAGCTCACGACCACTCTCGATGCCGTGGGTGCGGGCGATGTTTCGGATGTACTCCTCATTGGCGTAGTTGCGATGCTGCTGAGACTCGTAGCACTGAAGCGCCGAGACCTTGGCGTCGAGATGCCGCGGCTCGAGTGACACATACGCCTGCTGTTGAAAGTTGAAGCAGTTCCATGGGATCTCGTATCCGAGCAGCGTGGTGCGCTTGAAGGCGCGGGTGCCCTCGCGGGCGATCGTCTCGTGATCCTGGTGGATGTCTCCAAGCGAGGGCATCAGCACCAGGTCGGGTTTCAGATCGGCGTTGGTCGACACCAGTATCTCGAGGATCTCCTGCCGGGCCGCCGGGAACGTCCGTACCTCGAAGTCGTGGATGGTGAGATTGGACTCCGGGATGCCGAGCGCGCCCGTGGCAGCTCGCACCTCGTGGGCAAGAGTGTCGGCGGGAAACCCTGCGGGGAGTGATCGCGATGCCGTCGAGAAGGCCGCGTAATGCACCTCGGCTCCCGCCTCGACCAGTCGCGCGATCGTCCCGCCACAGCCAAACTCGCCGTCATCGGTGTGTGGCGCCAGCACCAGGGCGCGGCGCCCCGCCGAGATCACGCGGCTTGCTCCGGCGAGTCCGCGGAGTTGAGCGAGGTGGATGTGAGCACGAGCAAGGCCATCAGGATCCAGGTCGTCGGGTCTTCGAAAAAGGCATTGTAAAAGATCGAGCTGGTGAGGATCGCGAGGAACGCGGCCAGGAGCGTCAGGCGCGCCGCCCGAAACGGGCCAGAGCCGACCGCGGCAGCGACCACCGCGGCGATCATCGCCAGGTACATCACGATCCCCACCGGGCCGAGTTCGGCGACCACCGTCAGCGGCGTCGTGTGCGACGCGGCACTCGCAACGCGCCACGGGTGCAACGATCCAGCCAGTGCGGCCTTGGAGAACCCGCCAAGGCCGGCGCCTGCCAGCGGGTGGTCGCTGATGACGCGTTTGGCGAGTCGCCACAGGTGCAGGCGGTCAGAGGTGACCTTGTTGGCGCTTGAACCGCTGAGCGCGACCAGAAGCGCGACGAAGCCCGCGACCCCGGCGGTGGCGACGATGCCGATCGTGATCCGCCGTGGCCACAGGCTCGCGCCGAGCGCGAGCGTGCCAACCGCCAGGGCGAGGTATCCCGACTGCGAGTAGCTGACGTACATCCCGAGGAACAGGTACGTCATCAGCGCCAGGAGCCACGGGCTGGCCTTGCGGTGAATTGCGACTCCGGCGAGCAGCACGATTGTGACGGCCATGAAACGCGCGTAGATGCTCGCGTCCCAGAACAGGGAGTTCACCCGAAAGAACGACTTGTAGGTGTTCTCGACCTGGATTCCCGGGTTCCAGAAGATGTGGTGGGTGAGCTCCTGGCCAAGGGCGACCGTTGCGAACACGATCGCAAGCACGGTCTGCACCGTCAGCGCGCCGCGCAGCGCATCGACGTTGATTTCGAGTTGCGCCAGGCGGGCCACCATCAGGCCGAACGGGAGGTAGAAGAACAGCATCTCGATCGCGCCGTGGTGGGTGTCGACGCTCCAGGCCATCGAGATCGCCGACCAGCCCACGAACGCCACCACCGTCATCCCGATCCAGCCGGTGCCGCGTGCGGGATCGCGTCTGCGCACGAGTTCATACGCGGTGGCGGCCGCCCCCGCGGCGATCACGACGTAGAGCGGAACGAGCAGATTGGCGTCGGTCTTGCCGACGTGAAAGGGCACCCGCGCCGGCGCCGTCGCCACCACCGCGAGCAGGTACAGCCACGGCCAGCGGTAGATCAACCCCGCAGCCACCACGAGGCCGACGATGCCGACGACGGCACCCGCCAGACCGACCGCGGGGTGGCCCGTCAGGGTTGTGTGCACATGGTGGATCGGGGTGGCCAGAAGCGACGAGGAGATGAGCGCTATGCCGATCGCGAATACCGCGAGGCCAAGGCGTCGCAGGCGCACGTCGAGGCCCAGGAGAAGTGGCGTCAGGCCAGCTGCGGCGACGATCGAGCCGGCGGCGTTCATGAGATTGTCCCCGCGGGCACCGGCGCCGACCGGTTACGCGCCTTGTCCTGGGCGACCAGGGTCATGGTCGTGCCCGATACCTGCTCGGATTTCGGCACCATCACCTGACCGCCGTGACCGCGCCGGCGATGCGTCGATCCGTCGGGGGCGACCAGAATCAGATACACCCGCCCATCGGAGTGGTAGCGAACGGGGATGCGGCCCTTGGGGCTCAGCAACTCGACCGTCGGTGGCGTTGTGTCCAGCACGATCCGGTTGGGGATCGTGATCGTCTTGCCCGATGCCGGGAGCGTTACCCGCAGCCGGTAGGCGCCGTCTGGCGCCTGCTTGCCGGCATCCGTCTTCCCATCCCAGGTCTCGGTGACGACGCCTTTCGCGTGGATCTTGCCGCCTGGAGGAGTGAGCGTTCGAACGACTGCGCCGGAGCTGTCGACGATCGCGAGTTCGATCCGCTGTCCCGCGCGCAGCGTGAATCTCAGGTCGGCCTGGGTCTGGCATCGCGGGTTGCCGGTGCAGGTCGGTGAGAAGTGCTGTGGGGGAGCCGGCCGCGCGACCGGTGAGAGCTCCAGCTTGAGCTGCTCAGCCCGGAGAAAGGAGCCGGCGGAGGCGATCAGCAGCACCGCCACGATCGCGTATCCGCTTCGGGCCGATGGCATCGGCCGTGATTCTAGGTCGCTCGGTGCCTACCAGGCGCCGAGCAGCTTCAACCCCGACGCGGCCAGCACGGTCGCGATTGAGCTTCGCAGTACCTTCTGGTTCATGCGGGCGGTGAAGTGCGACCCGATCAGGATCCCCGGGATCGACCCGATCAGAATCGCTCCCACGACCGAGAAGTCGGGGTGGCCCCAGAGGATCGTCCCGGCCGCCGCGGCCAGGGTGACCATTGCGCCGTGGAAGATGTCGGTGCCGACGACCTTGCGGGTGGAAAGCGGGAACACGGTGACCATGGCCATGCCGAAGAACACTCCCGAGCCGACCGAGGTGAGGCCCAGCAGGAAACCAAACACGACTCCGATCACGAGCGCCATGATCTTGTGGTTGCGGTTCAGGGGGGCGTCGGTGGGCAGCTTCGAGGCGTCGAGCAGCCCACGAATGCTCACGAACGTCCGGATCAGAACGGCGACTCCGACCAGAACCAGCATGTACCCGATGAGGTCGGGCAACCAGCTCGAGACGTTGTCGCCGAACAGGTTGTAGAGCGCGAAGGTGCCGGCCAGCGCGGCGGGAACCGAGCCAAACGCAAACCATTTGGCCAGCTCGATGTTGACGTTATCCAGCTGACGGTGGCGCACAGCCCCGAACGTCTTGGTGATGGAGGCATAGATCAGGTCGGTGCCGACCGCTGTGGTGGCGGGAATCCCGAAGACCGAGATCAGGATGGGGGTCATGAGCGAACCCGCGCCCATGCCGGTCAATCCCACCAGAAGTCCCACCGTGAGTCCCGCGAGAATGAGTCCCGGATCCATCGTCCAACCGCCTCGAGTGTGCGAAGGGCTCCGGCGATTCCGAAGCCCTATTACCTACTAGTCTAAGTGATCTAGTAGGAAATACAAGCGGAGTTCTATCAAATCACAGCGTGGTGCGCGCGATCTGTGATTGCCACACGGTCCCCAAGGGCGCGCGGAGGTGACACAGCGCGATCGGCCGGCCCAGCTCCTCGTTGCCGAGCCGGTAAGGGATCCGGATGTGCGCCATCGACTCGGAAGCTGCTGCACAGGGTGCCGACGGCACCGCGCTGGAAGCCCACGGTCAGCGCCCATCGCTGAGGCAGCGAACCCGGCCGCCAGTACTGCCACGAAAGGTGCCCGCTGAGTGGCTCGGGCAGCCCGCGCGCGGGCCCGTAGAGGGCAAGGGCGCCGGCCTCGCCGTAGTTTTCGGCCAGCACGACGGCGTTTCTGCGCTTCTTCGGGGGGAGCTGGCGCCAAGCCTGGGCGGTCTGGTCTGCCATCCCCGGCCACCCGATCTCGTCCTTGAAAAAGCTGTTCTTCCAGTCGCCGTGTTGGATCATTCCCGCTGTCGTTCGCACCGGAATCACCAGCGGCGAAACCAGCGCGAGCACCATCGCGTTGGCGAGCACCAGAGCCGCCACCGCCCACCAACGCCGCGGACGATCGAGCCAGCTTCCCAGAACGGTTATCCCGGCGGCGATGGCGACGCTGTCGGCGGGCACCGGGTAGTAGCCGCGGCCTCGCTCGACCAGAAAGAGGGTGGTGACGAAGATCCACGCCACCGCAATCGGGCGCAGCGCCGGGCGCCGCCACATGGCCACCAGCCCCACGACGATCACTGGAAGCATCGCCCCCGCGAACCCGATCACCTCGGCGATGTATGTCCCGACCGGTGTGTCGGCGGCCGTCTGTGCCTCCTGGCTGGGGAAGAACGAGACGCTCACCCACGAATGCGTGGCCTCCCATGCCAGGTTGGGCGCGAACACGAGCGCGGCCACCCCGATCGCGATCCACGGCCCGCGGGTGCGCAACAGCCGCCGCTGGGGTGTGACCAGCAGCCCAACCAGCAGGCCGAGCAGGAAGGCGACCACCGTGTATTTGGTCTCGAGTCCAACCCCCGCAACCACCCCGAACACCCACCACAGCCGCGGCTCGGGACGGCCCAGGATCCGCACTGCCAGGTACGCCAGTGCGATCCACACGGTGGCGTCGAAGAAGGTGGGGTGGAAGATGCTGCCCGCCCCCAACGCAAACGGCGTTACCGCCCACGCGGCCGCGCCGGCGGCCTGCGTCCACCTGCCTCCGCCGAACTCCCGCACCATCAGGGCCACCAGCACCACCCCGACCACGCTCGCGAGCTGGGTCGTGAGCCGAAGCACGGCCAGTGAAGAGCCGGCGAGGTGGTAGACCACCCAGCCGATCCATGCGGTCACCGGCGGGAAGTCGACGTAGCCGAGCGCCGGGTGATGGGCTGCGGCCAGGAAGTACAGCTCATCCCGATCCCAGCCGTAGCGGGTCAGCACCGGCAGGGTCAGCGCGACCTTGACGACACCCACGACGGCGCCGATGCCGACGCACGCCCACACGCCCCCGCGACGTTGCGACGCCGTCAGCACCGGCCGAATGGGCCGGCGCTGACGGCGGCTACGCAGTTACGCCTGGGCGCGGTAGGCGTTGATGAGCACCTCGGCCACCTCGGGCCGGGTGAACTCGACCGGCGGTACCTCGCCGTTACCGAGCATCTCTCGCACCTTCGTGCCCGAGAGGAACACGTGGTGATCGGAGGGATGCGGGCAGGTCTTGTTCGACGCCATGTTGCCGCACGTCTTGCAGAAGAACGTGTGGTCGAAGAACATCGGCTCGATGTCCAGCTCGTGGGGCTCGAACTCGTCGAAGATGTAGTGCGCATCGTAGGTTCCGTAATACGACCCTACCCCTGCGTGGTCACGGCCGACAATGAAGTGCGAGCAACCGTAGTTCTTGCGGCAGATCGCATGCCACACGGCCTCACGCGGCCCGGCGTAGCGCATGGCTGCCGGGAACACTCCGAGCACCGTGCGGTCTGCCGGGTAATACCCGTCGAGCAGGACGCGGTAGCACTCCATGCGCACGTCGGCGGGGATGTCGTCGCCCTTGGTCTTTCCGACCAGCGGGTGCAGCAGCAGCCCGTCCACGGTCTCGAGTGCGCACTTCTGGACGTGCTCATGAGCTCGGTGGACAGGGTTTCGAGTCTGAAACCCGACCACTCGGCTCCAGCCACGCTCGGTGAACGCTTCGCGCGTCTGCACGGGGTCGAGATGGGCCGCCGGGAAGGCGGGATCGGGTCGCTTGAAGACCTTGATCGGACCGCCCACGAGGGTCGAGCCCTCGGCGTAGATCTGGGCGACGCCCGGGTGGGCCTCCTCGGTGGTGCGGTAGACCTTCTCGGCCTCGGCCGTGCGGTCGGCTTCGAACACCTCCGACACGTCCATGACTGCGAGCAGGTCACCCTCGTTGCCCTCGAGCGCGATCCGCTCGGCGGTGACTCCACCCTCGACACCGAGGGTCACCGGAAGCGCCCAGGGAAGGCCGCCGGCCAGGTGCATGCTCTCGACGGTCGCCGCGTAGTCGGCCTTGGTCATGAACCCGGTCAGGGGAGACAGGGCGCCGGACGCGATCATGTCGAGGTCGGCGGTCTGCTTCTCGGTCATGCGCACGCGGGGGAGGCTCGCCGCCTCCTCCGCAAGAGCGGCGGCGTCGTCGCCGGACACGGTCCGGTCGACGAGGCTACCGCCGTGTGGTGCAATCAGTTGTCCGCCGCCAGAGTCGAGCGCTGACGACATCAGGCGATGGCCTCTTCAAGCGCCGGGTTGATAAAACCCAATCGCTCGAGCTCCTCGAGCACGTAGTGCGCCGACTCCTCGGCCGAGCGGCCTTCGGTTTCGACCACGATCTCGGCATGCTCAGGTGCCTCGTACGGATCCGAGACGCCGGTGAACTCCTTGATCTCACCCGAGAACGCCTTGGCGTAAAGGCCCTTGGTGTCGCGGCGAGCGCACTCGTCCAGCGAGGTCGCGACGAAGATCTCGACGAACCGGTCGCCGATCGTCTCGCGCACGAGATCGCGGGTCTCGGCATACGGCGAGATCGCAGCGCAGATGACGCAGGCGCCGTGCCGGGTCAGCAGCTTGGCCACGAAGCCGATGCGCAGGATGTTGGCGTCGCGGTCTTCGCGCGAGAAGCCAAGGCCCTTGGACAGGTTGGTGCGAACGACGTCACCGTCGAGGTGCTCGACCAGGGTGCCGCGGCGCTCGATCTCGGGGCCGATCAGCTGTGCGATGGTGCTCTTGCCCGAACCGGACAGGCCGGTGAACCAGAGCGTGAAGCCGGTGTTCTCTTCTTTCACGTGGGTGATCCTTTCAGCGTTTGATGACGGAAGTGGTGGGGATTACCTGGCGTGCAGCCCGCACTCGATCTTGCCGGTGCCGCGCCAGCGACCCGAGCGTTCGTCCGCTCCTTGGCCGTTGACCGACGCCGTGCACGGGATGCACCCGATCGATGGGTACCCGTGGTCGTGCAGGGTGTTGTACGGGATGTTGTGCCTCCAGATGTACCGCCAGACGTCTCGGCTGGTCCAGTCGGCCAAGGGTTGAACCTTGACCACGCCGCGACGTTCGTCCAACTCGATCTTCCGTGCATTCTGCCTCGTTGTCGACTGTTCACGTCGAATACCTGTTACCCAGGCGTCCATTCCTTGCAACGCCTGCTCCAGCGGCGCGACCTTGCGAATGCCGCAGCAGGCGTCGGGATCCCGCTCCCAGAGCCGTTCTCCGTGCTTCTGACCCTGCTCTTCGACCGTCAGTTCCGGCTCAATCCTCTCAAAGTTGATCGGATAACGGGAAATAAGCTTGTCGCGCACGTCGTACGTCTCGGGAAACAGCAGACCGGTGTCGAACTCGACCACCCGCATGCCCGGCGCGATCTCGGAAACCATGTGCACGAGCACCGAGCTTTGCTTCTGCCAGGAGCAGGTCAGGAGGATCCGCTCGCCGAACAGCTCGGCCGCTCGCTCGAGCACGCGTTCGGCGGACTCGGCCTCGAGCTCGTCGGCCAGCGCGACTGCCTCTTCGGGCGTGATGGGAAGCGTGCTGCTCATGACCGGGTGGGGAGGTCCTTCAAGATCAGGTCGGCCATGGTGTCGGAGCGCAGCCCCAACCGCAGCGTCTCGAGCGGGATGACCTCGTCGTGGGGAATGTTGCCGAGGTTGACCTCGGGCCCGAGGTGGCGAATGAACCAGGCCTGCTGATCCTTCTGCGGCGCCTCGAACAGGAGGTTGTCGGCGGGGATCGAGTGCAGGATCTCGTCGATCAGGCCGCTACGTACCTCACCCGTTCCGCGGAAGATGCCGGCGGTTCCACCTTCACGGGCCTCGGTGATGACCTTGACCGCGCCCGCCTCCAGCTCCTCCTTGATCCACAGCACCCACTGGTACGGCGCATAGACACACTCGACGTCCTTTGATCCCACCTCGCTCAGAACGATGAAATCCTGTGACAGCGCGGTGATCAGCTCGAGCTTGGACTCCCGTTCGAGCTCGATCGTGCCGTCGGAAACTTCGACGTGGGTGAAGCCGTGCGCCGAGGACCAGCGCCGGAACTCCTCAACCCGGCCGCGCGCGATCGCGGCTTCCAGCAGGGTGCCGCCGCACATGACGGGGATCCCGTGGGCCTGGTAGAGAGCGATCTTCTCGGTCAGGTTGACGGTCACGTACGACGTTCCCCAGCCGAGCTTGACGATGTCGACGTAGTCGCCCGCGGATTCGATCATGCCCGCGACTTCGACCAGGGTCATGCCCTTGTCGATCACGTGGGTCCAGCCCCGTTCGCGTGGTTTCGCCGGCCTCATGGGCAGTCCCAGGAACTCTTCGACCATGACGGTGTGCCCTCCAGGAGCGCGGTTTCGGGGAACGGCGGGCGCCGCTCACAACCGCATACTACAAAAGCTCACCTAATGTTGCGAATAAGATTCGCTAATACTACGGAGTTCGTCTGGATCGGCCTGCGGCCCGGGTGTCCATGGCAAGACCAGTGGATCTCCGTCATACCTGGGGATCACATGGACGTGATAATGGAACACCGTCTGCCACGCGGCGGCGCCGTTTGACTGCATGATCGTGACCCCGTTGGCACCGAGATTGGCGACGGCCACCCCGGCCAGCCGCCTGGCGGTGGCTGCACACGCGGCCAGATCGAACTCGGAGATGTCGTGAATGTCGGTGGCGTGGGTGCGGGGAATCACCAGCACGTGGCCGGGTGTGGCGGGGAAGATATCCATGATCGCGATGGTCAGCGCGTCCTCGTAGACCCGCGTGGACGGGAGCTCCCCGGCGACGATGCGGCAGAACAGGCAATCCTGCATGCGGCCAATTTCGCACACCCGCAACTATTCTGCGCGGGTGATCGACGTCACCATCTCAATCGTGTCCGGCGGCGATGCCAACCTGCTCGCCGCCTGCCTTGCATCGATCCCCGGCGCGTGTGGGGACGTTACCGTCCAGACGCGAGTGGTCGACAACTGCACCGGCGGGCGGCTCGACCAGCTGATCGGCGAGACCGACGGTGTCGAGTGGATCCGAAACGAGCGCATGCTGGGGTTCGGCGAGAACCACAACCGGGCGCTGGCGAGCGCCGACGGCCGCTACCTGTTCGTGCTGAACGACGACACCGAACTCGACGCTGCCTGCCTCGACCGGCTGGTGCGGTTCCTGGATCGCAATCGCGACGTGGGCTGTGCCGGCCCGCGGCTGCGCTATCCCGATGGGCGTGTGCAGCCGTCGGCGTTTCACTTTCCCACCCCCGGTCGGGTCGCGCTGGGGGCCGTCACCCTCCAGCGTGCCGGTTGGGTCGAGTCCGGGGGCGAGACGATTCGTTCGGTCGACTGGGTCAATGGCGCCGCCATGATGATCAGCGCCGCGGCCTTTCGCGATCTCGGCGGGTTTGACCAGGACTTCTACATGTACTGCGAGGATGTCGATCTCTGCCGGCGGTTGTGGGACGCCGGCTACCGGGTCGCGTTCTTTCCGCCGGCGGGGCTGACCCACCACGAATACGGGTCGAGCGCGGGAGTCCAGGAGCGGCGCATCTACCAGCACGCCCGCAGTCGCGGTCTGTACACCCGCAAGCACCACGGCCCGGCCGCCGAACACGGCGTGCAAACGCTCACCGCCGGCATGTTCGCGGGCCGGATCGCGGTGTCGAAGCTGCTGCGCCGAGACCCCGAGGAACGGGCACGTTTTGCCGCCCACATCCGCGCGTCACTGCACCCCGACGCGCGACCTGCGATCGAAGACACCGCGGCGGAGCGAAACCAGGCGCCGGCATGAGCGGGCGGGTGGTGGTCACCGGTGGCCTCGGGTTCATCGGCTCCGAACTTGTCCGCGCGCTCAGCGCCGAAGGCGTGCCGGTATTGAACATCGATCTCAACACCTACGCCGGTGACAGCCGCCGGCTCGCCTCCGTCCCCGCCGACGCCGTCGAGACCGTCACCGTGGACGTCACCGACCCCGCGCTGACCGGCGTGATCGCCGCCGAACGACCACCGGTGGTGTTCCACCTGGCCGCCGAGACCCACGTCACCCGAAGCGAGGGCGCCGCCGAGGTGTTCTTCCACGCCAACGTCGATGGGACTCGCAGAGTGCTCGAGGCGGCGCGGGCCGCGGGTGTCCCGCGGGTGGTGCACATGTCCACCGACGAGGTCTACGGTCCGTGTCCCGACGCGCCGTTTCGCGAGGACGAGAAACGCCCGGGCGAGGGTGATGCGTCGAGTGCGTATGCGCGTTCAAAGGCGCTGGCCGACGATCTGGCCGTGTCCTTCGCAGACCGCGTGGATGTCGTGATCGCCCGGCCGACCAACTGCATCGGACCGTGGCAGCACCCGGAGAAGGCGGTACCGCGCTGGATCACGCGCGCGCTGCGGGGGCAGCCGCTGCCGGTGTGGGGGGACGGCATGCAGGTGCGCGATTGGATGTACGTCTCCGACGCGGTCTCCGGCCTGCGGCTGCTCGCCGAGCGGGGCGAGCGCGGCGGTGTGTACAACGTCGGGCCGGTGGGCGATGGCACTCCGAATCTCGAGATCGCGCGGATGGTGGCGCGGGCGGCCGGCGCGGCCGACGATGCCGTCTACCTGTCGCACTATGACCGTCCCCAACACGATCGCCGCTACGCCGTCGACAGCTCGCGGATCGCCGCGCTTGGATGGACACCGCGATGGACGGTGTCCGACGCGTTGAGCGAGACCGTGGCCTGGTACCGAGCCCACGAGGATTGGTGGGCGACGCTCATCGACGACGCCGAGGGTCTGTATGCGGACTGAGATTCCCGGCGTCATCATCGACACGCCCAAGGTGCACGGCGACGATCGTGGTCAGTTCGCAGAGATCTACCGGGCTGCGTCGATGCCTGCGCGGTTCGCGCAATCGAACCATTCGCGGTCGGCGGCCGGGGTGCTGCGCGGTCTCCACTATCACCAGCACCAGGCCGACCTGTGGTACCTCGTGACCGGTCGTGCTCAGGTCGGGCTGGTTGATCTCCGCGATCGTCGCCAGCCGCCGATGGTCGAGACCCACGTGCTGGACGCCGCGACACCCACCAGCATCTATATCCCCAGCGGCGTGGCTCACGGCTACCTGGCGCTGACGGCCATCGACCTGATCTACTGGGTCACCAGCGAGTACAACCCGGCCGACGAACACGGCGTCGCCTGGGACGATGCCAGCCTGGCGCTGCCGTGGGAGATCGCCGGCACCGAGCCGATCGTGAGTGCGCGGGACGCGGAGAATCCGAGGTTCTCGTGGGATCTGATCCCATCGTTTACGTAACCGGCGCCGACGGTCAGGTCGGAAGAGCGCTGCGCACGCGGCTGCCGGGGGCCCGTTTCCTCACCCGCGCCGCGCTGGACGTGACCGACCGGCGGGCGGTTGCCGAGACGCTTGATGGGGCCGATCTGGTGGTGCACTGCGCGGCGATGACCGATGTCGACGGTTGTGAGCGAGACCCCGATCGCGCCGACGAGGTCAACGCCCGGGGCTCGGAACACGTCGCCGCCTCGGCCCGGCGCGTGATCATGCTTTCGACCGACTACGTGTTCGATGGCAGCGAGGCCGGCGAGTACACCGAGGACGCACAGGTGTCTCCGATCAACGCCTACGGTCGTTCCAAGCTCGGCGGTGAGCGCGCGGTGCTGGCCGCCGGTCAAAACCTGGTCGTGCGCACCTCCTGGGTGTTCGGCGACGGCAAGAACTTTGTGCGCGCGATCGTTTCCGCCGACCGGGCGGGGCGGCCGCTGCGGGTCGTCTCTGACCAGCGGGGACGGCCGACCTTCGCCGGGGATCTCGCCGACGCGCTCGTGTTTCTGGCCGCCCGCGACGATCACGGAGTGCTCAACGTCGCGGGCGACGGTGCACCCGCGACCTGGGCCGAGCTGGCCGAGCTGGCCGTCGGTCACCCGGTCGAGCATGTGACCACAGCCGCGTGGGGAGCCCCGGCGCCGCGGCCGCTCTCGAGCGTGCTCGGCCTCGGCCGAGCGCGCAGCCTGGGCGTTCCTCTGAAAGACTGGCGGACGTCGGCACATCGCTACGTGAAGGAGCTCGGGTGAAAGGTGTGGTTTTGGCGGGCGGGTTCGGTACCCGGCTGGCGCCGATGACCAAGGTCGTCAACAAGCACCTGCTGGACGTGTTCGATCAGCCGATGGTGCACTACCCGATTCGCTCGCTTGCGCAGGCGGGGATCGATGACATCGTGCTGGTGACCGGTGCCGAGATCGAGCAGTTCAAAACGCTGCTCGGCGATGGCTCGGGACTGGGCGTGAAGCTCACATACGTGCGCCAGGAGGGCGCGGGCGGGATCGCCGAGGCCCTGGCGCTGACCCACCCTCACGTCGGCTCAGACCCGGTGGTCGCGATCCTGGGCGACAACCTGTTCCAGGACGATCTGGCGCCGTACGTCGCGGCGTTTCGGGCCCAGGGCGGCGGCGCGCGGGTGTTGCTCAAGCAGGTCGAGGACGCGCGCCGGTTTGGCGTGGCGACGATCGAGGGTGAGCGGATCACCCGGATCGACGAGAAGCCCGCGCATCCCGCGACCGATCTGGCCGTGACCGGCTGCTACATGTACGACAACCGGGTGTTCGAGATCGCAGCCGGCCTGGAGCCGTCTGCGCGCGGTGAGCTCGAGATCACCGACGTCAACAACGCCTATACGGCGAAGGCCGACCTCCATTTCGACATCCTGCCCGGGTGGTGGACCGACGCCGGGACGCATCCCAGCAAACTGAAGGCCTCGATCCTCGTGGCTCTCACCAAGGGCGTCACGTTTCACGCGTAATCGTGCGCTTGTGAAATCAGCCACTTTGGCCGATATGCGTGGATATGCGACGGATTCTGGCTTTGGTGGCCCTGGGCCTGTGCTGCACCGCCTGTGTCGGGTCGAGTTCAGCGCCTCCGGCCAACGAGCCAGTGGCCTCGGCCCAGAAGCTCACGACCGCCCAGCGGTTTCACTACGCCAGCCCGATCGCGGTGGCCTACGTCAAGGCGCTCGGCCGCGGTGACCGTGCCGGCGCACAGGTCGACGTCGGCAACTCCGACTATCGTGAACTCAGCTCGCTGACCCGTTTTGAGACGTGGTTCTCGTTGATTCCCGCCAAGAAGTTGCGCCTCAAGGTCACCCCGCAGCCGGTCACCGAGCCGAGTGCCGTCGGTGTGCGGGTCGTGATGTCGGCTCGGCTGGGGCCGGCGCCGCTGACGACCTGGGTCAAGCTGGGCGAACGGGTGCTGCTGGTCCAGGACCAGCAGGTCGGCTGGCGGGTACTGGCCGATGTCACCACCCGGCCCAGGATGCACGCCCACATCTACGGCCTCTCGCTGATGGTGCAGCCGCACTTTCTCACCAACCGCCACCTCACGGTCATCTACGGGCCAGATCAGGCACAGGAACCGGCGCGCACGCTGTTTGGCACCGGCTCCTCGGTCGTCAAGATGCTTCACAACAAGTACGGCGGCGGGGTGGCCGGCCGCCACATGGTGCTGTATCTGGTCGGAGGCCTGTCACAGGGCGAGAAGCTGACCGGCGCCAAGATCGGTCGTAAGGAGACCCCCGAGGGTTGGCAGTTCAAGGACTTCGCCTACATCGACTACGACGTCTGGCGTGGCGACACCGTGATCACGCAGAACTCGGTGGTGGCCCACGAACTCACCCACGTCGCGAGCCACACGATGCTGCGCGGCGCACCGCACAGCCTGATCGAGGGCGTCGCGATGTACGAGGAAAACCGGTTCCTTCACCACCTCGATTTCGGCTTCACGCTGAGCACGATCCGGCCGTACTACGCCGCCGGCACGTTTCCGGCATCCGAGGTCTGGGGTGTGCAGTCGGCGGACTGGGGACTCAAGAACGGTACCGCGATCGAGGCCTGCTACGAGGACGGGGAAGCGATGTCAGCCGTGATCATCGAACGCCACGGCGGCGTCCCGGCACTCGCCCGGCTGGCCAAGGCGTTTCGGTCGTTCCACAGCGACCACTACTCAACGGCACAGGTCGACGCGGCCTTCCAGCAGGCGCTCGGCGTGTCGTTCGACACGGTCGAGAGCGAGGCTCGCGCCACCGTCCTGGCGGGCTAGCGGAGCGGGCGACTCGGAGTTACGCTGCGCGCGTCTCGAACCGCTGCGTGCGCGAGCCGGCGGCCGGGGTGTTTCGGGCAAGCGTGGCCAGTCGCTCGCGATCCGCTTCGGTGGCGTCGAGCACCTCGGCCCCGACCCGGTGGCGGCCGTAATGGGCCGGCGTGACGTGCAGCGCCGCCGCGGTCAAGCGCAGGAAGCTGCCGTCGACCATCGTCATCACCGACATCCGGTCACCTTCTCGGATGGGCTCGGTGGTGACGAACGCCAGACCGTCGCCGCTGAGGTCGGAAAGCCGGACGTCGAACTCCGCGCCGGAGCGGATCGACGCGCCCGACTCGATGTGGACGAGCGCCAGGTCACTGACCTGGGCGCGAGGCTCGGTGCGATCGCCGTCGATGCGGCGCACCGCGCGAATCTCGAGCCGTGCCAGCTCGACGTTCTCGGCGGCGAAGAACGAGTCGCGCACGTCCATCAGGATGTCGTGGCCGCTGCCCTCGTCGTCGCGGATCCGCACCCTGAGCTCGGCTCCGGGGCGGGCCTGGTCGGTGGGGATGTGTGCGCTGATGCCGTCCTCGTCGCTCGTCACCACCTGGACCGGAACAACACCACCATCCGCCGAAAGCGCGCGGATGGTGGTGGGCAGTTCCGCAAGAATGCCGAGCGCAAGGTCGAGGACTTTGCGTTTCTTTGCCGTCACGCCACCTTCATCGGACGAACGGCGTCAGAGGTTTAGGCTTCTCCCAATGCGGGTCCGGCACCCCGGCGGGTCGCCTCGTCGGCGGCCGCCTCGACGTCGGGTGGCGGTTCGATGGTGATCCGCGGAAGCAGCTTGTCGAGCCACTTGGGCATGTACCACGCCGCGTGGTTCAACAGGTGCATGGTTGCCGGCACGAGCGTCAGCCGCACCACGAAGGCGTCGGTGACGATCGCCACGCCCAGCGCGATCCCGAACTCCTTGATCGTGCGGTCATCGCCGATCAGGAAGGCGAAGAACACCGTGGCCATGATGCATGCCGCCGCCACGATCACCCGGCCGATGGCACTGATGCCGTGCCGGATGGCCTCCCGCGGTGTGTCACCGTGGGTGTACTCCTCGCGGATCCGGCTGACCAGGAAGACCTCGTAGTCCATGCTCAGTCCGAACAGGATCGCGAACACGATCACCGGCAGGAACGATTCGATCGGCCCTGTCTTGTCGAGTCCGATCAACGGCAGCCCCACGCCGTGCTGGAACACGAGCACCAGCACCCCGAAGGCGGCCATCGATGACAGCAGCGTGGCGATTGCAGCCTTCAGTGCGATCACGATCGAGCGGAACGCCATTGTCAGCACCAGGAACGTGATGCCGAGCACCACCAGCAGGAACAGCGGGAGCTTCGAGAAGATGTGATCGGCGATGTCGTCGAACGCCGCCGTCTCGCCGCCGATGTAGGCGCGGGCACCCGTATCTCCGATGGCGTTCGGCACCACCGTGTCACGCAGATGATGGACGAGATCCGAGGTCGCCTGCGATTGCGGGGAGGTGCTGGGGAAGATCAGGATGCGGCTCAGGTCGCCCTGTGGGTTGGTCAGCGGCGGGGTGACCGACGCGACTCCCGGGGTGGCCTTGAACGCCTGTTCCAACTTGGTATCGATAGCTGCGTCGCCCTTGGTGTCGACGACCACGACCAGCGGGCCGTTGAACCCGGCGCCGAAGCCCTTGGCCAGCAGGTCATACGCCTGTCGCGCCGTGCTGTCCTTGGGGCCCGATCCGGCGTCCGAGCTTCCCAGGTGAACAGTGACGACCGGGGCGATCATCAGCAGCAGGAGCAGCAGAGCCGCGGCGGTCATGGCCTTGGCGTGGCTGGTGACGAACCGGCCCCAGCGCGCCATGGCGGTCAGCTCGCGGCCGGCGGCCGACTCGTTGCGAGCCTTGATCCCCGGCACCTTCCAGCGGTCGATCTTGTGACCGAGCAGGCGCAGGATCGCGGGCAGCAGGGTGATGGCGGTGCACACGGTGGTGAGCACCGCGATTGCGCCACCGAATCCGAGCTTGGTGACGAAGTCCAGCCCGATCACCGCGAGGCTGCAGATCGAGATCGCGACGGTGGTACCGGCGAATACGACGGCCCGCCCGGCGGTCGCACCCGCGAGCGCGGCTGCGTCCTCGGGTGATGCGCCATCGTGCAGCGCCTGCCTGAACCGGGTGACGATGAACAGCGAGTAGTCGATGCCGACTCCGAGGCCGATCATGGTCGCCAGCACCGGGGTGATGGTGTTGAAGTGCGTCAGCGCGGCCGCGAGCGTCAGCAGCGAAAGCCCGAGCCCGAGCGAGATGATCGCGATGATCAACGGCACACCGGCGGCAACCACGGTGCCGAACACGATCAGCAGCACGATCACCGCGGCGATCAGCCCCAGGATGGTGCTGAGCGAGTCGTTCGGCTGGATGGCGGTGATGACCGCGCCCGAGAACGCGACCTGAACGCCCGAGCCTTCGAGCGCTGTGTTGACGTTGTCCTTGAGCTCTTTGACGTCCTTCGCGGGGACGTCGAACGCCTGCTTTCGAAACTGCACGTACGAGTATCCGATCGTGCCGTCGCGAGAGATCTCACCGCTGCCGGTCTTGAACGGATCGTCGACCGAGGTAACCCCGGGGATCTTGGCCGCCGCGGCCAGGGCTTTCTGAATCGCTGCCTTGGACTGGGCCGAGGTCAGGCCGTCGGGAGCCTGGAAGATCAGCTGGGCGTTGTCGCCGGACTGCGTCGGGAACCGGGTCTTGAGCAGGTCGGTCGCCCGCTGCGCGTCGGAGTTGGGGATCGAGAAGTCGTTGACGAGCTTGCCGCCGACCGTGGCCGATGCGCCAAAGATCACGATCACCGCAACGATCCAGGCCGCAATCGTGCGCCATGGATGGTGGGCGCAGGCTCGCGTCAGAATTGCCAGTGCTCCCAGGTGTTTGCGGTGTGGTTCGGTGTCGGGGATCTCGGTCATATGACCTCCTCGGGAATTGCGGTGGCGGCCGGGGGCCGCTGAAGAGACGTTTGGATGTCGTCGACGAGGCGCTTGAGGAGCTGCGCGAGTTGTGCGATCTCGGCTTCGGGCCAGCCGGCCAGAATCTCGGCCAGCATCCGTTCACCCTCCCCGTCGAGCTGTCGTAGTACTCGGCGCCCGTCGTCGGTTATCGAGAGTACCGCCGATCGCCGATCGGTAGGGTCGCCAGCGCGCGCGACCAGTCCTTCGAATTCGAGCTGCTGCACCTTGCGACTGATCGTCGAGACGTCCAGGTTCATCCGCTGGGACAGATCGGAAACGCGCAGTGGCCCATCATGCGCGACGCGTTTGAGTGCGATGAATCCCGGGCGATCCAGCTTGACGCCCGCGGCCTTCTGGAATTTCTCGTGCAGGCGCAGAGAGCTGGGCATGCGGGCGATTGCCATCATGCTGTCGGCGATCTGTGCGATCGGGGTGACGGTCTTGGGCATCGCCGCACCGTAGCGATGTTGTTTGCAGCATGCAACTATGTACGGTTGGTGAAGCTTTCATGATGGTGCCGGTATCGTGCAGTGGTGGAGAACCCCGCCCCGCTGATCGAGGCCCAAGGCGTCACCAAGCGGTACGGCTCCGTGGCGGCGCTGAACGACGTGTCGCTGACCGTCACTGCGCGCGCCGTCGGGCTGCTCGGCGCCAACGGCGCGGGCAAGTCGACGTTGATGAAGACGATGCTCGGGCTGATCAGTCCCGACGCCGGCCACGTGCGCGTCATGGGTGTCGATTCAACCGCCCAGGATTGGGACGCCCGCCGCCGGCTGGGGTACATGCCCGAGCACTCCTGCCTGCCGATGGGGATGACGGCGCGTGACCTGGTCGTCCATATGGGCGAGCTGCGCGGGCTGCCACGCCGGGTGGCGGTGCTGCGCGCCTCCGAGGTGTTGTTCCAGGTTGGTCTGGAGGAGGAGCGCTCCCGCCTGATCCGCACGTTTTCGGTGGGTATGCGGCAGCGTACGAACCTGGCCCAGGCGATTGTCCACTCTCCCGAGCTGGTGATTCTCGACGAGCCCACAAACGGTCTTGATCCGGCGGGCCGCGAGGAGATGCTGACGCTGGTGCGGCGATTGTCGTCGGATCTCGGGATCGCCGTCGTGATGTCGTCGCACGTGCTCGAGGATGTCGCTCGCACCTGCGACGCGGTGGTGGTGCTGCGAGACGGCACGCTTGCCGCGTCGCGGGCGATCGATCACGAGCGCGCGGCCGAGTCGGCCGAACTGCGGCTGCGGGTTTCGGGTGATGAGGACGCGTTTCGCACGGCCCTCGCCGCTCGCGGGGTGGAGGTGCGGGTCGGCGAGGATCATCTGCTCGCCCACGGGGACGATCGCGCCGCGACACTCGACGCGATCAGGGATGCCGCCGCCGACACGGGGGTCGGTCTGCGCGAGCTGACGGCCGCGGGGCCGACGCTCGAAGACTCACTGATCGGAGCGATGGAGTGAGCGATGCCCGCGTCATCGATGTGCGTTTCGACCGCTACCGCGGCGAGCGCAGCGGCCGGGCGTGGGCGGTGTGGTCGCTCGCCCGCTGGAGCTCGATGCGGGCGATGGGCGCGAGACGCGGCTGGAAAGCCAAGCTGATCCCGATTGCGCTGATCCTGATCGCCTTCGCCCCTGCGCTTGTGGTGCTGGGCCTGCGCGCCCTGTTTCCCTCGACCATCGCCGATCTCTCAAACGCGCTTCCGTACTCGCATTACCAGGAGATGATCGCGATCGTAATCCTGGTGTTCGCGGTCGTGATCACGCCCGAGCTCTTGTGTCCCGATCGCCGTGACCGCACCCTGACGCTGTACTTCTCGACCGCCGTCAGCCGGTTTGAGTACGTGCTCGGCAAGTTCATCGCCGCGGCACTTCCGCTGCTCTGCCTCACGCTCGTCCCGCTCCTGTTCCTGTATGCCGGCAACGTGGTGTTCGCGGTTCACCCGGTCGGGTACATCCGCGATCACGCGGGCGACATCGTGCGGATCCTGGCCGGTGGGTTGGCCCCTGCCGTGTTCTTCGCGTTGGTCGGCCTGGCCGTCTCGTCGCTCACGTCTCGCCGTGCGTTCGCGGTGGGCGGGTACCTCGCGCTGATGGTGGTGCCGACGATCGTCGGTGGCGTGCTGGCCAACAACATCAATAACGGTCACTACCTGCGGCTGATGGCGATCGCCGCCGCACCGATCAAGGTGACCCAGGCGCTCTATCCGGATTACACCGATCCCGGCAATCTCGGGCCGGGAGCGTGGACGCTGACCTACTTCATCGTGATCGCCTGTTCGGTTGGCGTGATCGCGTGGCGCTACCGCGGAGACGAGGGATGAGCGAGGCGGTGATCGAGTTCGCTGGGGTTTCGCACTGGTACGGCGACACGGTGGCGGTTGCCGATGTGTCGTTCACCGTCGGCCCCGGGGTCACCGGCTTGCTGGGCCACAACGGCGCGGGCAAGTCGACCGCGCTCAAGCTGTGCGGTGGCTTCGCTTCTCCCCGTGCGGGGAAGGTGCGGGTGTTTGGCACCGATCCCCGTCGCGATCCGTCCGTCTACCGCCGCGTTGGGATCGTGCCTGACCACAGTCCGCCGTGGACGTTTCTGAGCGCGTTCGAGGTGGTCGAGCTGTGTGCGCGGCTGCGCAACGTGCCCGACTCTCGCGCCGCGGCGGAGAAGGCGCTGGAGGAGGTCGGCCTGAGCGACGTCGCCGGACGTTCGGTGGGTGGGTTCTCACACGGGATGCGTCAGCGGGTAAAGCTCGCCCAGGCCCTCGCGCACGAACCTGACCTGCTGCTACTCGACGAGCCGCTGAACGGTCTGGATCCTGCTCAGCGCCGCCACGTGGTCGACCTGCTGCGACGGCTGGGCGACGAGGGGAAAACGGTGATCATCTCGAGCCACGTGCTGCACGAGGTCGAGCGCACCGCCGCCCGCGTGCTGGTGCTCGTCAACGGCCACCTGGTGGCCGAGGGTGAGACGCTCGCGATCCGCACGCTGATCTCGGATCGACCACGCAGCGTGCGGCTCGCGACCGGCGGAGACGGCCGCCAACTCGCGCGGGAGCTGGTCGGTGCCGGGGTGGTGGAGTCGGTGCGCTTCGAGGATGGCGAGGTGGTGGTCGAGACCGGCGATATCGACCGCTTCAGCCGGCTCCTGCCGGTGCTGGCGCGCGACGCCGACGCTCGGCTCGAGCGGGTCGAGCCGGTGGGCGACGATCTCGAGAGCGTGTACGCCTACCTCCACGACCGGGCGCGAGGGCGGGCGCGATGAACGCGTCGATCTTTCGGCTGACGCTGAGGGCGCTCTTGCTGCAGCGCCGCACGTGGGCATTGGCGGCATTGGCGGCCGTCCCGGTGCTGGTCGCGTTTGTGTTTGCGATCGCTGCCAAGGCCGATGTCAGCCACACCGACTTCCTCTCGACGATCCTCCAGCAGCTGTTCATTCCGACCGTGGCGGCGCTGGTCGCGCTCGTGATCGGCGTCAGCTCGCTCGGCGACGAGCGTGAGGATGGCACCGTGCTCTACCTCGTGGCCACGCCGATTCCGCGCCTCAACCTGATCGCCACCAAGGTCGCCGCCGCATGGGTTGCCTCGATGGTGCTGCTGATCCCGAGCCTGGTGCTCTCCACCGCCCTGATCATGGGGGGCTCGCTCCAGACCGGCATGATCGTGTGGCCGGCGCTTGGTGTCGCGCTGGCGTGCCTGGCCTACTGCGGAGCGTCGGTGTGGCTCTCGCTGCGCGTGCGACGGCCGGTGGTGGTTGGAGTGCTCTACATTCTTTTGTGGGAGGGCTCGATCGCGACCTTTGCGGCCTCGGCCGGCAAGCTTTCGATAGCGGCCTACGGGAGGGCGCTCGTCGCCCACGAGCTGCCCCAGGCCAAGCTCCCCGTGGCGGGGCCCGGTACGGCGGTGGTTGTGCTCGCGGTCGTGACCGGATTGGCGTGCTGGTTCGGCGCGAGGCTGCTCTCCCGCGTCGAGCTTCCGTAGTCGCGGCTAGAGCGTCGGTCGCCGGTCGAGCCGGCGTATCGCCATCGCCAGCACGTCGTGCAGGGCGTCGACTTCGGTCGAGTTTGGATCGTCCAGCGAATCGATCCGGCCGGCCAGGGCGGCGTAGTCGGCGGTGAGCTCTGCCCACTGTGCGCCGGCGGCGCTGGTGCGGGTGCGCTGCACCGTCTGCTGTCGGGCCGCCTCGACCCGAGCCGCGAGGCTGGAGCCTCCGCCTGAGCCGAACGCACCGAGATATCCCGTTTGCGATTCGTTGTCCATGCTCTGAGTTTACGGTGAGCCTGGAACAGGTCAACCCCGCTACGAGTACACAAAACCCCCGTGAATAAATGGTGCCAGGCACCATTTATTCACGGGGAGAACGGTTAGTCGCCGGCGACCTCGGCGACCTCGGCCACTGCGGGCTCGATCGCCACCGCCGTCTCGGGTGCCGCGACGGGCATCTCTTCCACAGCGTGGTGGGTGCGAACGAATACGGCCGCCACGATTGCTCCGAGCAGGGCGATCCCCGCCGACAGGAGCAGCGTGTTGGAGAGCGCATAGATGAACACGTCGTGCGGGTCGTGGCCCGACGATGCTCGGTTGCTCGCGATCTGGTCGAACACCGCGGTCAGCGAGGCGACGCCGAATGCGCCACCGATCATGCGAGTCATCGAGAGCACTCCCGATGCCGCACCGGCCTTGGTGCGATCGACCGAGCCCATCACCAGGGCCGTCATCGGCGACATGGTCATGCCGATCCCGATGCCGCCCAGGATGAACGCCGGCAGAAGTGTGAGATAGCCAGAGCTGTCGGTGATCCTGGACTCGAGGAACAGCGATGCGGCGACCAGTGTCATGCCGGTCGTCAGCAACCAGCGCGACCCGTACTTGTCCGATGCCTTACCGGCGATCGGCGCGGCCACGATGATCAAAAGCGTCATCGGCAGGAACCGCACGCCGGTCTCGATCGGCGAGAGGCCCAACGACCGCTGCATGTAGATGGTCACGAAGAAGAACGTCGCGAACATCGAGAACGTCACCAGGAATGCCGTGACGTTGCCGGCGTTGAAGTTGCGGTCGCGGAAGAAGTTCAGGTCGAGCATCGGCTCGGTCTGCCGCCACTGCGAGTAGCCGAACGCGACGAGGCCGATGGCTGCGGCCGTGAACATGCCCAGCGTCCGCTGCGACGTCCAACCGTAGTCGTTTGCCTGCACAACGCCGAGTACCAGGGCGCCGAGTCCGACGGACAGCGTCAGAATGCCGACCCAGTCGACCCGCCGTGCGGCGGTCTCGTCACGCGACTCCTGGACGGCGTACATGGTCACCGGAATGGCGATCAGCGCCACCGGCACGTTGAGGAAGAAGATCCATTCCCAGCCGGCCTTCTCGACCAGCAGGCCACCCACGACCGGGCCCATGCCCAGCGCGAGCCCCGAGATCCCTGCCCACAGCCCCAGTGCGCGACCGCGCTCTGGGCCCTTGAACGTATTGGTGATGATCGAGAGCGAGCCCGGCATCAGGAATGCGGCACCGGCGCCCTGGATTCCGCGGAAGAAGATCAGCTCGTTGATCGACTGCGAGAGTCCTGCGCCGATCGAACCGAGTGTGAACACCACGATTCCGGCCAGGAACATGCGCTTTCGCCCGAACACGTCGCCGAGTCGGCCGCCGGTTACGAGCAGCACGCCGAACACCAGTGTGTAGGCGTTGACCGCCCACGACAGGTTCCCAAGCGTTGCGCCGAAGCGCGTCTGGATCGCCGGCAATGCGATGTTCACGACGGTGTTGTCGAGCATCACCATGAACAGCGCGAAACACATCGCGCCGAGCGTCCACCACTTGCGGTTTTCCTCAGTTATTGCTGGCATTTAGCGTCCCTCCTTCTCGATGGCCGCGGCCACCCTTCCCAAAAGCTCTGCGAGGCGCTCGAGATCCTTTGCACCAAGCACCGAAAATGTCTGTCCGAACTGCGAGAAGAACCCACCCAGGGTGGATTGGATCTGCTCGCCTTCGGGTGTCAGGTCGATCCACACCACTCGGCGATCGTGATCGTCGCGCTCGCGCCGCACATACCCCTGCTGCTCGAGCCGATCGACCACCCCGGTCATGGTCGACGCGAGCATGTCGCACTCGCGTCCCAGCTCGCGGGCCGACAGTCGTGCGCCGGATGCGGCCAGAGTGTGGAGCACCATCGCCTGCGGCACCGTGAGTCCGACCTCTTCGAGCTCGGCTCGCATCGACCGCTTGGCAGACTTGATGATCAGCTGGAGACTCGACGTCACCTCGCTGGTGAGATCGGCCTTTGTCTTTGTTCGTACAACCATCGTTCGTCCACGTCCTTTACGTACAGAAAAGATTCGTATACGAACTATAGCGGCACGAATGATCCGGCGCAACAGTGCCGGTACCGTACGTCCCCAAAACGAACCGACGAGACGACAACGGAGAGTCATGACTGACACCTACGCAGTGACCGCCGAGGGCCTCGGCAAACGGTTTGGCGAACGCTGGGTGCTGAGCGATGTGGATCTGGCGGTGCCCCCGGGTACGGTGCTGGGCCTGCTTGGCCCCAACGGCGCCGGGAAAACGACGACCGTGCGGATCCTCACCACCCTGTTTCCACCCGACGCCGGGCGGGCGACGGTCGCGGGCTACGACGTGGTCAAGGACGCGACCAAGGTGCGCCCCCGGATCGGCCTCGCCGGCCAGTCGGCCACCGTGGACGAGTTGCTCACCGGCCGCGGGAACCTCGAGATGGTGGGGAAGCTGTACCACTTGCCAAGAACGCAGGTAAAGACCCGCGCCGCAGA
Organism: uncultured Actinomycetes bacterium; assembly: GCA_963708725.1. Classification (GTDB taxonomy): domain Bacteria; phylum Actinomycetota; class Thermoleophilia; order Gaiellales; family JAICJC01; genus CAVPTL01. The sequence continues at coordinate 659,084 of CAVPTL010000008.1, forward strand.
GCTGCTCGAGTGGTTCAGCTTGACCGACGCCGCCGATCGCCTGGTCAAGACCTACTCCGGCGGCATGCGCCGCCGGCTCGACCTGGCGGGAAGCCTTGTCGCCCGGCCACCGGTGCTGTTCCTCGACGAGCCGACCACAGGGCTCGACCCTCGCAGCCGCGACGATCTGTGGTCGCTGCTGCGGCGGCTGGTTTCCGAGGGCACCACGCTTTTGCTGACCACGCAGTACATGGAGGAGGCCGATGCCCTGGCCGACGACATCGCCGTCATCGACGGCGGGCAGGTGATTGCCAACGGTTCGCCCGATCAGCTCAAGCAACGGGTTGGGGGCCGCCGGATCGCGGTCACGGTCCGCAGTGGCGACCAGCTGACGGCGGCGGCCGAGGCGCTGGCCCCGCTGGGGGAAGAGGCGCCCGCGGTCGATCGCGAGTCGCTTCAGATCACGATGCGGATCGGTGCTCACGTCGACCTGGTGGCGTTACTTCGGCGACTGGACGAGGCCGGCGTTGAGACCGAGGACGTCGGTCTGCGCCGCCCCACGCTCGACGACGTGTTCCTGACGTTGACCGGCCACGACACCCACATCGACGACGAGGAGGCCGCATGATCGCCGATATTCCAACCACCGGGCGAATCGGACGGGTGGTGCAGGCCCTCGGTGATGGTGCCGTGATCGCACGCCGAAACCTCACGCATGTGCGCCACGTTCCCGAGAAGCTGCTCGACGTCACCTTCCAGCCGCTGATCTTTGTCCTGCTCTTCAGCTACGTGTTTGGAAGCGCGATCAAGGTTCCGGGGGTGAGCTATCGCGAGTATCTGATGGGCGGCATCTTCGTCCAGACCGTCGCGTTTGCCTCGATGAACACGGCGATCAGCGTGGCCGATGACATGCACAAGGGCGTGATCGAACGCTTCCGCGCGCTCCCGATGGCGCGATCGGCGGTGCTGCTCGGCCGCACCGGAGCCGACCTGGCCTCCAGCGTGATCGCGCTGACGGTGCTGGCGGTCACAGGGTTTGCCACCGGCTGGCGCATCCACAGCTCGGTGTGGGAGGCGATCGCGGGCTTCGTGCTGTTGCTGCTGTTCGGCTATTCGATGACGTGGATGGGCACGCTGATCGGGCTGTCGGTGCGCGCTCCCGAAGCCGCCCAGTCGATCGGGTTCATGGTGCTGTTTCCGCTGACCTTCGTGGCCAACACGTTCGTCCCCACGGAAGGTATGCCTCGCTGGTTGCAGGTGTTCGCCGAGTGGAATCCCATCAGCTCGCTGGCGACGGGATGCCGGGAGTTGTTCGGCAATCAGCCGCCCGGCTCGCAGCCGACGGTGTGGCCGCTCGAGCACGCCATCTTCGTGTCGTTCGCGTGGTCGTTTGTGATCATCGCGGTGTGCCTACCGCTGGCTGTGCGCAGGTACCGCACCGCGTACGGGCGCTGAGCCGGGTCGTGAATAACGGTGCCTGGCACCGTTATTCACTCAGTGCTTCGGCGGCGGCCTCGACCGAGTCGAGCAAGCCCGGAAACCGGGTGTCGAGGTCGTCGCGGCGCACCGACATGAACCGCTCGGTACCGGCTGCTCGGGTGCGGGTGACGCCGGCCTCGCGCAGCAGCTTGAGGTGGTAGGAGCAGGTCGACACCGGCATCTCGAGTTGCGACTGGAGCGCTGCGCAGTTCTGCTCACCGTCGCGGGCCAGCAGCCGGACGATTTCCAGCCGCGCCGGGTCGCCCAGCGTCCGAAGGACGTTTGCGAGATCGATCTCTTCGGTACTCGGATGATGAATCTTGCGGATCACGGTGCGAACTCCTTGAACTCGTGCTACGGTATCTCCATGACTTTGGAAATACAGGAAGAAGTGTACACCACCGAGACGACGAACGCCCGCCCGGCGCCCAGTTTTGGCCCGTTCTTGACCGTGGCGTCGTTCATCCTGCTGGCGCTGATGGCGTCCTCGACGCCCACCCCCATCTACTCGATCTACGCCGCCGAGTGGCACTTCTCGGCTCTGTCGGTGACCGAGGTGTACGCCGTCTATGCCATTGGCGTGCTGATTGCGCTGCTCCTCACCGGCGGGCTCTCGGATCTGATCGGCCGGCGCCCGGTGATGATCACCGCTCTGCTTGGCCTCGTGTGTGCCGAGGTTGTCTTCATGTTCGCGGGCGGCCTCGAATGGCTGTATGTGGCGCGCTCGATCCAGGGCCTTGCGACCGGTTTGCTGCTGGGCGCGACCGGCGCGGCACTGGTCGATCTGCACCCACGCCGTGACGGCAGCCAGGCCGGGCTCGTCAACGGCCTCGCAAGCGCCGGGGGTATCGGTCTGGGTGCGCTGCTCTCGGGCCTGCTCGTCGAGTACGCGCGCTTCCCGGAGGTCACCCCGTACGTTGTGATCGCCCTCCTCGCAGTGCTTGCCACGTGGGCCGCCTATCGCCTGCCCGAGACGGTCGATCGCGCCGGGCGAAAGCTCACGCTGACGCCCCGCGCCCCGCGAGTACCCCGCGCCCTGTGGCGGACGTTCGCGCTCTCCGGAGCCGGCGTGCTGGCGGCGTGGTCGGTCGGGGGCCTCTACCTCGCGCTCGGCCCGGGGATCATCTACGAACTCCATAGCACCCAGAATCACGCCGTCGGCGGCCTGTTTGTGTTTCTCGTGTGTGCGCTTGCGACCGTGTCCCAGTGGGTGATGCGCGCCGCGCACAATCGCACCACGCTCGTGAGTGGTGCGGCGTTGCTGGCGATCGGGAGTGTCATCACCGCGATCGCCGTCTCCGGTGGATCGCTCACCGTGTTCCTGCTCGGATCGTTGCTCGTCGGCTGGGGATTTGGCGCAGCGTTCAGCGGGGCGCTGCGGTCACTCGCCGCCGTGCTTCCACCCGCCCATCGCGCCGGAGTGATGGCGGCGTTCTTCGTGGTTGCCTACGCGTCGATCTCGATCCCGGCGATCGGCGCGGGTGTTGCGGCCGTCCACGTCGGGCTCCCGTCGGCGGTCACATGGTTCGGCGCCGCGGTTGCCGTCGTGGCCGGGTTGGTTGCGATCGTCGGCTGGTTCGAGCTGCGGCCGCGGGCCGAGGCGTAGTCACCGGTCGTCGTCGAGGTCGACCTCGAAGCTGTCGGGTAGCGGCTCGCCGAGGGCCAAGGGTCGACTGACGCCGGGCCAGATGTAGGTGAGCGTCTCTGAGACCGGCCTGTAGGCGGCGGTGTAGAGCGTTGAGAAGCCCTCGTCCCAGCGACGTGCAAGGAGCGGCGGCGAGGTCATCGCCGCAGCCATCGCGGTGGCATCGGTGCCGGCCGCGCGCAGCTGCTCGAGATAGGTCAGTCGCTCGACGCTCTTGACCCATTCGGCATGCGTTTCCCACTCAACCGTCTCGGGATGGTTGGTCACCTCGCGCCGGTCGGTGACGCGCGCCAGCCGGTCGGGCGCGACGTACACCGTGGCCACGGCTCCATCACGATCGGCGAGCGTGATGTTGTACGAAAGCTGATGGGGGAGTCGGCGGAGCACGGCGATTGCGGCGGCGACGTCGTCACATACCTCGAGCACGTACCGAATTACCAGTGGCACCCCAAACCCGTCACCGACCTCGCGCCGTCCGCCGAACGTCAGAGAGACCGCCAAACCGCGGTCGTTGATTCCGTCCACCAGGCCCCACAGGCAGTCCCCGGTGCCCAGGACCCGACGCGTACCCCAGCGGCTCCGATAGACGGTCGCCTCGAACAGTCGCGGATCGTAGTCATAGTTTCGAAACAGCACGGGCTCGCCGGTTTCGCTATCGCTAACCACGGTCTGTGAGCAGGCGACGATGAACGGCGGTGGGTTCCACAACGTCAACATGGCGGCGGCGGTGTCGTCGCCGCCCGACAACTCGACCAACCGTTCGTGAATCGGCACCAGTTCGGGCATATGCTCGCCGAGCGCCGCCTCGGCTTCGCTGCGGGTTGGCCGGCCCTCGCCGTCGTGGGCAAGCCACCAGCGGCGGTACTCGGGCCAGGTTTCGTCAAACAGCGCCTTCCATCGGTCTCCCGGTCGCTCCTCGTCCACACCGATGAACCGAAGTGAGCGGCCCTGCGGCCTCGGGGCCGGCGAGGCGTCCAGCCAGTGCCGCCACTGTTTTGGAATCCACTGTCGCCAGTCGTAGCCCTCGGTCATGGTGGGAGTTTGCCCGATCGGAGCCTCCGACCGGGCGACCACCTCCCCGCGAGCACGACTAGACGCGTCGGCTCCGGCCAAACACCATGCCCAGGATGACGAGTACCAGGATCACGGCGATCAGAAACCAGATGAAGCCAGGGACTGAATACAACATAATGTGGCGAACCTTTCGTGTGAGTTGAGCTACAGCCATGCCCCCGATCGGTATTCACAAAACACCAACGCGCCGGTTGATTTCGACGTAACCTGAGAAGTAGAGTTCGTGGTTGTGGATGGCTCCAGCCGACCGCCCTCCGTCGAATCCCTCAACCGCGGCGCAATCGACTCGCTGCTTGACCTCCTCGGTGAAGACCCCGAGGCGCTTGTCGAGGTCACTGCCGCCTTTCTCGAGGAGGCTCCGCTGCGGATTTCCGAGGTCCGCGCCGGCGTGGACGGGGATGATGCGGTGCTCGCCGGCCGAGCCGCGCACACGCTCAAGTCGAACGCTCTGACGTTCGGCGCCGATGGCCTCGCCGACGTCGCCCGACGGCTGGAAGAGGCCGCTCGAGCCGGTGATCTGGACGCCGCCCGGCCCTTGGCGACGGATCTCTCGGAAGAGTGGGATCGGGTTCGTCCGCTGATCGCCGAGCTGTGCGATCGGCCCACAGGGTGAGTGCGCCCACCCCGACCGGCTCGATCCTGGTCGTCGACGACGATCCGATCAACCGCATGCTGCTCTCCCGCAGCCTGATGGCCGACGGCCACGAGGTGCGCACCGCTGAGGATGGAACTCGCGCGCTCGAACTCCTGGCCGAGCAACGTGACGATGTGGTGCTGCTCGACATCGTGATGCCCGGGCTCGACGGTATCGAGGTGCTCGACCGGATCAAGACCGACCCTCAGCTGCGCGACATCGCGGTGATCATGATCTCCGGCCTCGACGATTTCACCAACGTGGTGCGATGCATCGAGGCCGGCGCGGAGGACTATCTGCCCAAGCCGTTCGATCCGGTGCTGTTGCGAGCGCGGATCGCCGCCGGGCTGAACAAGCGCCGGATCCATGACCTCGAAACTGCCCGGGTGCGCGACGTGTTTGCCCGGTTCCTGCCAGAGTCGATGGTCGATCAGGTGCTCGTCAACGGTGATCACGGAGTGCGCCTCGGTGGTGTCCGGCTGGTCGGGACGGCACTTTTCACCGATCTGCGGGGGTTCACGGCATTTGCCGAGTCGACGCCGCCCGACCGGGTGATCGAGGTGCTCAATCGGTTCTTCGGCGAGATGAGCGACGCGGTGCTCGATAACGGTGGCACGCTCGTTGCCTATCTGGGGGACGGTCTGCTCGCGGTGTTCGGCGCGCCGGTCGAGAGCGACGACCACGCCGACCGGGCGGTGCGGGCCGCGCGCGAGATGCTGAACGAGCGGCTGCCGCGGTTCAACGACTGGTTGCGTGAAACCCGCTTTGGCGCCGGTTTCGCGGTCGGGATCGGTGTCTCGAGCGGGCCGCTGATGTCGGGCAATGTCGGATCGGAGCGACGGCTCGAATACACCGCGGTTGGCGACACGGTCAATACCGCCTCGCGGCTGGAATCGCACACCAAGGAGGTGCCGTACGAGCTACTGATCTCGGACTCGACCCGGCAGCTTCTGACCGAAGGCGGTACCGAGCTCGTCTACGTCGATGAGATCACCCTACGTGGCAGGACAACCCCCACACAGCTGTGGACTTTGCCGGGAGGCGACCCATGAAGGTGATGCTGCTTCTACTCGTGATCGTTGGTGTGCTGGCCGCGGGCTGCGGTGGCTCGAGCTCAACCGCCTCCGCCGGATCGGCGACGACCGGCGATCCGACTGTCGACAAGCTGGCACAGGTGCTCGCGCGGGGCACGCTGGTGCTCTCGACCGACCCGGCGTATCCGCCGCAGTCCTTCGCCGTCAAGGGCGCCAAACGCCTGGCCAACACGAAGTGCGACGTCAACCAGCTGACCGCCAACCAGATCAACGGCTATGACGCCGACACCGGCAAGCTGGTGGCAAAGGCCCTGGGAGTCGAGCCGTGCTTCGTCACTCCCACCTGGACAGAGATCACCGCCGGCCAGTGGGGTGACCGGTGGGATATCGCCTATGGCTCGGGCGCGGTGAATACCGACCGCATGAAGCGGCTGTGGATGACCACGCCATATCGCGCGGAGCCGCAGCGCTACTTCGTCCGTAAATCCTCGCCGTACATGAAGCCAAGCGATCTCGACGGAAAGACGATCGGCGTCTGCAACAGCTGCACCGTCGAGTTCTATCTCAAGGACGATCTGACGATTCCCGGGGTGCCGACGCCGCTTGACGTCAAGGATCCGAAAATCGTGACCTTCGCGGTGGAGCCACCTGGGCTGAAGGCGCTGTCACAGGGCAAGATCGAGGCCTACTTCGGTGCCGAGGCGGTTGGCGAGGAGGCGATCCGCCAGGGAGAGCCGCTGCGGCCCCTGAAAGGGAACGCCTTCACGATGTATCTCACGGGATTCCTGGACAAAAGCTCGGCACTCGGGCAAAAAGCATTCGCCGACGCGGGTTGACCAGATCGTCACCCAACTGCAGAAGTCAGGCGAGCTCAAGCGGCTCTCGATGAAGTACTTCGGCAAGGACTACGGGAGCGGCGCGGCCGATTACAACATCGCCCAGCTCCATCAGAACATCCCGGCGGCACCGGGTTGACCGACTCGCGCATTCGCCGCGGATTGGGGTTCTTTCGACGCAGCTTGATGGCCCGCCTGGTCGGGACGTTCGTGGTGCTCTCGATCGTGATGGTGGCGATCGTCTGCGTGGTTACCTATTACCGAGCCAAGGCGTCGCTCGAGTCGTCGGTGTATCAGCGACTGGGAGCGGTGGCTGATGCCAAGACCAGTGCGCTCGATAGCTGGGTCGCAGATCAGCAGCGAAACCTGGTGTTCATCGGGACGCTGCCGCAGGTCGATCAGGAGGCCGATCGGCTGCTCAGCCACGGCGCCTCGTCCAGCCAGCGAAGCCAATCCGAGCACGCACTTCAACAGCAGCTGGCCTCGGTGGTCGCACACACAACCGATGCCCAGGAGCTGCTTCTGCTCAGCACCAAGGGGGCGGTGGCGGTGTCCACAGTGCCCGGCCACGCCGGCAAATCACAGGCCAAGGAGCAGTACTTCATCCAGGGGCTTTCGCACACCGCGGTCGAAAACCCGTACACCTCGTCGCTCACAGGCCAGCCCACCATCACGGTCTCGACTCCCCTGTTTCTGCAGGGTGGGTCGGGCCGCCAGGTCGGCGTGCTGGCCGCGAACCTGAACCTCGAGCGGATCGATGGGATCGTGCTGCCCCACAACGGGCTTGGCACCACCGGCGCGGCCTACCTCGTCGGTCGCGACCACCGGTTCGTGAACAAGATCCTGGCCACCGGCGCCTACACGGGCGCGATCCACTCCGCCGGCATCGACAGCGCCGTCGGCAAGCAGTCGGGCCAGGGCCTCTACACCAACTACCAGGGCGTTCCGGTGATTGGCGTGTATCGCTGGCTTCCCGAGCGCGACGCGGCCATGGTGGTTGAGGAGACCCAGAACGAGGCGTTCGCACCGGCCCGCAAGCTCGCGCTCGAGATCGGCGCGATCGGTGTCGGGGTGGTGCTCTTGATGAGCATCGGTATCTATTTCGCATCGCGCCGGATCGCTCGCCCGATTCAGGCGATCACCGCCACGGCGACCGCGGTCACGGCCGGCGACCTGACGCGGGTGGCCCCGGTGACGACCAGTGACGAGATCGGCACGCTGGCGGGCGCGTTCAACGACATGACCGGACAGCTGCGGGATACCTTGGAGGGGCTGGAGCAGCGGGTGGCGGATCGCACCGAGCAGCTGGGACTGCAAAACGCCGAGCTCGAGGCCCTGCACGAGACCTCGCTGGGCGTGATGCATCGGCTCGACATCGACGATCTCCTGCACGAGGTGCTCGCGCGCGCGACCGAGCTGCTGACGACCGACCACGGATACATCTACATGCTGAGCGAGTCCGGCGAGCTGCTCGAGACCCGGGCCGCGATGGGCGTGTTCGCCGACGAGAGTCACCTCCCCGTCGCCCAGGGTGAAGGTCTGGCCGGTCGCGTGATGGAGACGCTCGAGCCCACCGTGGTGGGCGACTACGACAGCTGGGACGAGCGCGTACCGAGCTTCCCCCGCGGCAGGATCGGCGCGATGGTAAGCGTTCCGCTGCAATCGGGCGACACCGCGCTCGGCGCCCTCGGAGTCGCTCGCGACGCCGCCGATGAGCGGTCGTTCTCGGAGTCCGACGTCGAGCGGCTCGAGCGGTTCGCCCAGCTGGCCATGATCGCGCTCGACAATGCGCGGCTGTACGCGAGCGCCCAGGAGGCGCGCGACGCCGCCGACGCGGCCAGTACTGCCAAGAGCACGTTCCTGGCAGCGATGAGCCATGAGATCCGTACCCCGATGAACGCGGTGATCGGGATGAGCGGACTGCTGCTTCGAAGTGAGCTGGATCAAGAGCAGCGCGAGGAGGCGACGATCATCCGCACTTCGAGCGAGGCGCTGCTTTCGATCATCAACGACATCCTGGACTTCTCGAAGATCGAAGCCGGCCGGATGGAACTCGAATCGGTGGCGTTCAGCCTCCGCGAGTGCATCGACGGCGCCGTCGCGCTGATCCGCTCCCTGGCCGGCGAGAAGGGCCTCGAAATCACCGCTCGGGTCGACGACGGCATCCCCGATGTGATCATCGGTGACGTCAGCCGTCTGCGCCAGATCCTCCTGAATCTGCTCACCAACTCGGTCAAGTTCACCGAGCGGGGCAGCGTCGTTCTGACCGCGCACGCGGCACCGCCGCAGCCCGATGGCAGCTTCGAGCTGCAGATGGCGGTCACCGACACCGGCATCGGCATCGCTCCCGAGGCGATGGGCCGGATGTTCAAGTCATTCAGCCAGGCCGACGCCGCCACCAGCCGAAAATACGGAGGCACGGGTCTCGGCCTTGCGATCTCCAAGCGGCTGGCCGAGGCCATGGGTGGAACCATGTGGGCGGAGTCGGCGGGCGTTCCGGGTCAAGGCAGCACCTTTCACCTGACGATCCTGACCCGCGCCGGCGACCAGTCTGCGGCCACCGGCTCGACCAACGGCAGCGGGACGCTCGATCTCGACCCCGAACACGCGACGCGACATCCGTTGCGGATCCTGCTGGCCGAGGACAACACGGTCAATCAGAAGCTTGCGACCAGGCTGTTGGGGCGGATGGGCTATGAGGCCGACATCGCCGGTAACGGCATCGAAGCCGTCGAGGCGGTGGAGCGCCAGCGCTACGACCTCGTATTGATGGATGTCCAGATGCCCGAGATGGACGGGCTCGAGGCCACGCGGATCATGGTCGAGCGCATGCCCGCCAACGACCGGCCGTGGATCGTGGCGATGACGGCAAACGCGATGGACGGCGACCGCGAGCGCTGCCTCGAGGCGGGGATGAACGACTACATCTCCAAGCCGATTCGTGTCGCCGAGCTGGTCGCGGCGGTGCTCGGGACCCCGCGGGCGGGTGACCGGCCCTAGCGCTCGCTGTCGAGGTGTGCCATCTGGGCCTCGGCGTAGCGCGTTCCGAGCGCGGCGCCGGGTGGAATCGCCTGGTCGATCGCGGCCAGGTCACCCGGGCTGAGAGTGACGTCGAGCGCGCTGAGCGCCTCATCGAGCCGCTCGCGGGTACGCGCCCCAACCAGCGGCACGATGTCGTCGCCGCGTGTGAGCACCCACGCAATCGCGACCTGGGCGACTGTCACGCCTGCGCGCTCGGCCACTCCCCTCAGCGCCTCGACGAGTTCCAGGTTTCGCTCGACGTTGCCCTCCTGAAACCGCGGGCTGTGGGCGCGAAAGTCGGTGGGAGCGAGTTGCCGGTCGGTGTTCCAATGGCCGCTGAGCAGGCCGCGGGAAAGCACGCCGTAGGCGGTCACTCCGATGCCGAGTTGGCGACAGACCGGCAGGATCTCGTCCTCGATTCCCCGGGAGAGCAGCGAATACTCGATCTGGAGGTCGCAGATGTTGCGCACGGCTGCGGCCCGCCGGATCGTGTCTGCTCCAACCTCGGACAGTCCGATGTGCCGCACCCAGCCGGCATCGACGCACTCACCGATCGCGCCGATCGTCTCCTCGATCGGAACGCTGGGATCGATCCGTGCCGGCCGGTAGATGTCGACGTGGTCGATACCAAGCCGCCGGAGCGAGTAGGCCAGAAAGTTCTTGACCGCTTCGGGCCGTGCGTCGTAGCCGATCACTCGGCGGTCGGGAGTTCGCATCCCGCCAAACTTCACGCTGATTACGAGGTCGTCGCGACGCCGTTCGCGTAGTGCCTGGCCGATCAGCATCTCGTTGTGCCCCATGCCGTAGAAGTCGCCGGTATCCAGCAGCGTGACCCCCGCGTCCAGGGCGGTGTGGATCGTCGCGGCTCCCTCGGTCTCGTCGGACGGGCCGTAGGCGTCGGACATCCCCATGCAGCCCAGGCCGATGGCCGAGACGGCGGGGCCGGTGGTACCGAGGTTGCGACGTTGCATGCGTGAGTCTCCGGGGAAAGGCGTTAGACGAGGTAGCGAAGGTAGCGCTCCGGCGCCTCGAGGAACGTGTGCCACGATTGCACCAGATCGACGTCACGGTAGTCGGCGACCTCCCGGATGCCCCACGGTCCGACCTCGAGGATGGTGGCGTCCGGGCAGCGACATCAGGATCGGCGAGTGGGTTGCCACGACGACCTGGCTGCCCTCTGATCGCATCTGGTGCAGAAGCGCGACCACGCCCAGGCACGATTGGAACGAGAGCGCCGCTTCGGGCTCGTCCATGAAGTACATGCCGATGTCGACGAAGCGGTGCCGCATGACTGCGAGAAACGACTCGCCGTGCGATTGGGTCTGGAGCTGCTCGCCGCCCCAGGCTCGCGCCTGCGCTGGGTCGGCATCGATGCCGCTCAGGTAGCCATGCATTGCCTCGGCTCGCAGGAAGAAGCCTGCGGGAGAGGCCCGGGGATCGGTTTCCGCCCGCAGATTCCAGCGAAGCGGCGAGTCCTCACCACTTGCGTCCGGGCCGACCTTCGCCAGGTGGCTCGACGCGAACCCGCGGCGTGGATAGATCGCGGCCATCGCTTCGACCAGCGTGCTCTTGCCGCTGCCGTTTTCGCCCACGAGGAAGGTGACGCCGCCGGGGATCTGGAGCCCGCCGTCGGTGATGATCTGCTCGACAGCCGGGATGGTGTACGGCCAGGCGCGGAGTTGGGGCGGGTGCTCTTCGGACGGCGACCACGCGATTCGCCGGAGGTGCCGCTGCTGCGTGGCGTCCGCACCCATCCCTCGAAAGCTACCGGACCAGCGGCGAATGGCCGACTGCCGGCGGCACGAACTGCCGTGTACCGGTGGTCTACGGCCAGGTCGTGGCAGCGGTGGTCGTCACGTACTTCGTGGCGGTCGTTGTCGTCGTTCGCCGGTAGTTGAAGCTGACGCCGTGGATATCGCACTGCGAGAAGCCAGCAACACTGCCGTGGTGGAACGTGACGCTGTATTTACGCTTGAGGTGGGTGACCTTCCAGCCCTTGTTGCGGCACGGCTCGAGGCCGGCAGAGACCGTGTGGCCGACCGACAGGAAGGTGCTGTTCTTGGGCAGCAGGAACCGGTAGGTGATCGACACGTGCGCGAACAGACAGGTGGTGATCCCCCCGCCGTTGCCGTCGCCGCCCCAGTTGCAGCTGCCGCCCGGGAGGTACGCAGCCGCTTTGCGAGTGGTCTTGCTCGAGCCCTGTTTCTTGGCTGTGTGCCTGGTGACGTGTTTGACCGTGACGCGCGTGCTGCGCCGCAGGTGGCAGGTTGCCGAGATCGAGGACGCCGAGTCGACCGTGTATGTCCCGGTCGTGTCGGTCAGAGTCAGGGTCGCGGGGTTATGGCCGTTGAGGGTGCCTGCCGCGAAGCTGTCGGACACGGTGCCGGTCGCCGGATCGTTTGGTGGCGCGATCTGGGTTTCGGAAACGTCCGCCACGACAGCGCACCCGGCACCCGTGGCGGGCCACGACCATCCGGCACCGTGGGTGATGTCGAACGCCGCCCCGGAGACATTGGAGATCGTCACTGTCGCCGCAGGGACTGCCGCCGCTTGGGCGGACACGGGAATCGCCAGGCCGGCGACGCACAGAAGCGGTGCGATTGAGCGCTTCACGGCAACCCTCACCTTCTGGTTGGAGCCTTGGGGAGCATGTCCACTATCGCACAAGGTCCGGTCGACTGGTCTGTGCGCCAGTGCGGATGCGAGAATCATGGCAATGACCATGTGGCTTCGCCGGGCGCTCTTGGCCTGCAGTGTTCTGTGCTCCCTCGCGGTGGCTCCGGCAGCGTTCGCCTCCGCGCCCGCCTCCGAGGTCGCGCTGGCGGCTCGGTATGCGCCGGTGATGAAGCTGGTGGCGGCGCCGGCGGAGTGCGGGCCGGGAGATCCGTACGTGCCGATCGACGTCAACCTCCTGTTCGACGAGCCGACCGTGGCCCTGCGCGGGCCGTGGGGCGGAGCCGACCTGATCAAGGTGGCGCCCACGGCGGCTGACCTCGCGCATGGCTTGTACGAGTATCACCTCGACTTTCCCGGCGATGCGCTCAACCCGGGGTGTGGCTACATCGATTGGTCGCGGCGGATCACCACCGGCCACATGCCGGAGGTGTACGCCCATGTGGCGACTGACCCCGACCATCCCGGTCAGATCGCCCTGCAGTACTGGATGTTCTACGTCTTCAACGATTGGAACAACCTGCACGAGGGCGACTGGGAGATGATCCAGCTCAACTTTCACTCGGGCACAGCGGCGGGGGCGCTGGCGACCACGCCCTACGAGGTCGGCTACAGCCAACACGAGGGGGCGGAGGGCTCGAGCTGGACTGATCCCAAACTCGACAAGGTGGACGGCACCCATCCGGTCGTCTACCCCGCGGCGGGCTCGCACGCGAACTTCTACTCGTCTGAGCTGTACCTGGGTGCATCCGGGTCTCAGGGCGTCGGCTGCGACGACACCCGAAACGCCGATCTGACGATCAAACCCACCGTTGGGACGATTCCGAGCGATCCCGGGGCGGCGCTCGGCGCGTTTCCCTGGATCGGGTTCGAGGGCCGCTGGGGAGAGCTGCAGCCGGCGTTTTTCAACGGCCCGACCGGCCCCAACCTGAAGACGTCGTGGACGCACCCGATCACGTGGTCAGAGGGCTGGCGTGATCGCGCCTACGCGGTGCCGGCGGGTGGGGCATTGGGCACGGCGACGACCGACTTCTTCTGCGGGGCGATGAAACACGGGTCGCGGCTTCTGTGGAATGTCGTCAGCCACCCGCTGCCGACGATCGCGGGCTTGCTGGCCGCGCTGGTGCTGGTGGTGTACCTGCTTTCGCGGGCGCGGTGGCGGCCGGTCGCGCCGCTTCGGCTTGCGCGGCGGCGATCCTGGGGTCAGATACTGGCGGCGGCCGCGCGCATGTATGTCGCACGATTTCGGTTGTTCGTCGGGATCGGCCTGGTCGTGTTGCCGATCTCGGTCGTGATCACCCTGCTCCAGGCGGTGGTGTTCCGCGCGTCCTCGATCGTCGGGATCCAGACCGAGGGGGGTTCTGCGGGCTTCTTCGTCCTGCTGGTCGTCGCCATCGGTACGGCGCTGACGCTACTCGGGCTTGGGCTGGTGCAGGCAGCGACGGCCCGGGCCCTGATCGAGATCGACAATGGCCGCGACGTCGGGCCGGTGGCGGCCTACCGGATGACGTTTGGGAGCATCCGGCCGCTGCTCGGCGCGCTCGTGATTGGCTCGGTGGTGGTGTCGGTGCTGCTTACCGTGGTGTTTCTCATACCGATCGCGATCTGGCTGGCCGTTCGCTGGGCGCTGATCGTCCCGGCGGTCGAGGTGGAGGAGCTCGGCGCGCGCCGAGCGCTCGGTCGCAGCGGGCGGCTGGTGCACGGCGGGTGGCTCAAGGTCGGGTCGCTGACGATCGCCGCTGCCGCGGTGACGCTCGCGGCGGGGCCGATCATCGGCACCATGCTGATCGTGCTCACCGACGTTCCGCTCGGACTCCTGAACCTGATCGCGGGCGTCGTCTACGCGGTCACGATGCCGTTCGTGGCGCTCACGACGATGTATGTCTACTTCGACGCGCGGGTGCGGCACCAGCTGGCGCCGCCGGCTGATGCGCGCGAGCTCCCCGCCGAGATCGACCTCGGTGGGGCGGCTGGGAGCTAACAGAGGGTGCCGGTCGCGGGGACGCGCGGCTGCTCGAGTGCCAGCAGCTGGCGCTTTCGATCAAGGCCGCCGGCATAGCCGGTGAGCTTGCCGTCCGAGCCGACGACGCGGTGGCACGGGACGAGCACGCTGACCGGGTTTTGACCCACTGCCCGGCCCACTGCGCGCGCGAGTTGGCGGTCGCCGAGTCGCTCGGCCAGCGCTCCGTAGGACGTGGTCTGGCCGTAGGGGATCGTGTTCAGGAGATCCCATACCTGGGCCTGGAAGGCATTGCCCCCAAGCTTGATGGGCACGTCGAACGATGCGCGCTCACCATTCAGGTACTCGGCCAGTTCAGTCGCCGCTCGGGCGAGCAGAGCGTCGTCGGAGACCGCGACCCGCTCACCGATCGCCTCGGACGTCGGCGGATGCCAGTGGTGCTCAAAGTAGAGCCCCGACACCGCGTCGTCGCAGGCGACCACGGTGACCTCTCCCAGTGCCGAGTTGATGATGGCGTGACGTCGATACATGGTGCCCCCTTGGCTCTCGCTGTGTGACCGTCCACAGAGAAAACGCTTCGGACGCTCACAACGTGAGATTACGGCACGCGAGGGAAACCCCCGATGCCGTTCGAGCTGCCCGGCCATACCGTGGGGATATGAGAATCCTCACCTCACCCATCGTCTCCGAGTTGCGTCCGCTGCGCCTCCCCGCCGTGCTTCCACGCGGCATCCCGCGCGGCCTGATCGCGGTCAAGGCGGGGATCATGTGCACGACCTTCGCGGCCCTCGCGGTTCCGTCGATGCACGAGTTCAGCGGTCAGGCCATGACCGGCCGGGTGCTCGTGTACGCGGTCGTGGTGCTGCTGGTCCCCGCCGGCTGGCTGGTGTGCGGCCGGCGCTCCTATCCGGTGGCGGCGGATTCGCTTTTGATGGTGCCGCTCGTGTTCGATCTGGCGGGGAACAGCATGCACCTGTACGCGCGGTTTGATCACTTCGACAAGTTCGCCCACCTCATCGGTCTCGCGGCTTGCGCGATGTTCGCAGCGGCGCTGCTTCGTCCGTACGTCAGCGGGCGGGTCGGACTGGCCGCCGTCGCAGTCGCCGGCGGGCTGTTGATCGGTATCGCGATCGAGCTGTTCGAGTTCGCAGTCTTCAAGCATCCGGCGGCGACCGGGATCGGCGCCTATCAAGACACGGTCGGCGATCTTGCCATGGACATGCTGGGTGCGGTGCTTGCCGCGGTGGCGATCCTCTTGATCCCGCGCGGCCGCCGATGCTGAGGTCGGGCTAGAACTGGTCGGCGGTGGAGATGGCCTCCGCAATGGTGATGTCCGGCGGGCCCTGCGCCCCGGCGTCTCGGAAGACGTCGCCGATGGTCGCAACGAACGCTTGGAACTGCTCCGCGCTCTCCCATTCATCGATTACGAGGACAAAGCCATCACCAACGGCAAACCGGTGGTGAATGGCACCCTGGTCCTTGCCTCGCTGAGAGATCCCACGGATCTTCTCCTCGTCTTTGATGAACTCACGAAACTGGTCGACGTCGCCGGGGATGCGCATGGTGACGATGACGCTCATGCACCACTCCTCTCACTCGATCGGAAGTCGACAGACGACGATACGCCCTCGTACCAATACGCGCAACCGATTTCTCAGATCGTGAGAGAACGGCATGGAGCCGGCGTGTTACCGATTCGCGGCGAGGAGCGTTCGCAGGTCGTGGGCGAACGGCGGTGCGATCTGGCGTGCGTAGGCAATCGTGACATGTTCGGTATCCCAGTAGGCGATTGTTCGGCCAACGACAATCGGGCACTTGGCGGCGAAGCAAAACCATTTCTTGGTCGGCAGGTACCGATCGTGATGTGCAGCGACGATTGCTCGGATCTTGAGGTGCTCGGCGTTGAGTGTGGCTGGATAGTCAAGGGTGCATGAGCCGAGCGTTGCGCCGGGGCGAAGCAGGCAGTCGGTCGGGTCGATATCGGGGTGGCGTGGAGGATCCTCGATCACAACGATCTTCCCGGCGCGGGTGTGGGCGAACGCGGCGAGTTCGGTGTTCAGGCCGGAATACACGTGCGAGGTGGCGATGCGTGGGTCGTAGTACTGAGCGACGACCAGAACGTTTGGATGCAGCGCGTTGATTCGAGCGAGCGCCTTCCGCCACCACGTGCCACAGTCGCCGTGGCCCGAAGTGGCGACGCCCATGGTGCAGCCGGAGTGGACAACCGGGGTGATCTTCCAATGGCGCATCCGACCGTAGTAGTCCAGTGTGGGCATCCACGCCGCCGCGTGGGAGTCGCCCAGGACGACCATTCGCCGTTTCGCGTGGGGATCACCCAGGGTGCAGTTGAGACCGAGCCCGCCGAACGTGATGCAGCCGCGCGGCCGTTCATGGGTCAGTTGGGAAACCGCTGGATAGAGCACCTTGGGAATCGGCATCGCCAGTCGAGCTGGAGTGACGCTTGCCGCCACGGCGTTGGTGTAGGTGGCGACGGGCTTGGCGACGATCGCTTTCAGCGGAGCCTCGGTCGAAGCGACCGCAGGTACCGATGCCACGCCCAGCGCTGCCACCCCGACGACTGCGCCGACAGTGGCCGGCCACAGGGCCAGTGCCGGTCGGCGCATGGCGAACAGCTTGCTGTGGCGGATCGGGTTCTCCACCGCTGTGTAGGAGGCCAGGCTGAATCCGAATCCGATCGCGAGCAGGCCGAGGTTCTGCCACACGGTCAGTCGATGACCGACATGCTCGGCGACGATTACGAGGATCGGCCAGTGCCACAAGTAGAAGGCGTAGGAGACGTCGCCGATCACCCGAAGCGGCCGGCGGTCGAGGAGCAGCCCGGCGTCGTACCTCGGCTGTCGAGCGTGCGTCGTTTCGGCCGGCCGTAGCCCGCCGATCACTATCAGGCCGGTGCCCACCACCGGCAAGAGCGCCGCATATCCCGGAAACGCGGTCTCGTTCGTAAACGCGACGGCGGCAACCACGATGCCGGCCAGCCCGATCCACGTCAACAGCGCCCGAATCCGAAGTGGGATGCGGGAGAGCTGTGGGACGCAGATCGCGATCAGCGCTCCGAAGCCGAGCTCCCAGCCCCGCGCGAGCGTTGAGAAGTACGCCCCGATCGGATCCGACGCGGTGTCATGCACCGAGTAGGTGAACGAGGCCAGCACCACGGCTGCGACCACCGGTACGAGCAGCTGGCGCCGCGAACGTGAGGCGTAGAGCGCCAGCGCAAGCAGCGCTGGCCAGACGATGTAGAACTGCTCCTCGACGGCCAGCGTCCAGAAGTTCTGGAGCGGCGAGGGCGGCGCGGTGCTGGCGAAATAGTCGGCCCCGACCTCGGCAAAGTGGATGTTCGCCGCGAAGAACGTCGCCCACACCGCGTCGTGGAACACCGACACGGCGCGAACGAAGTTCAAAAGCCACCAGGAAGCCAGCGCGGTGACCACCAGCGTAAGCGTTGCCGCCGGCAAGATCCGTCGCGCCCGAGCCGCGTAGAAGTCACCGAACTCCAACCGCCCTGACCGCTCGTGGCGGCGCAGCAGCCAGCCGGTGATCAGGTACCCGGAGATGACGAAGAACACATCGACTCCGACATAACCGCCGGGAAGAAACGACACACCTGCGTGGCACAGCGCGACCAGCAGCACGGCGACGGCGCGGAGGCCCTGGATGTCTGGGCGAAACTCGCGGTGCGGTCTCGAACCACTCGTCGTGGTCTGGTGTGCCTTCGCCGGCTTCTGAAAGACATCCATCACGTGGTCAACACCGATCCGGGGAAGTCATTACGACCCAGGCCCAGAGGTGCCTCTGCGGCCGTGGGTACATATGGCGAAGAATCCATGCGAAAAAGGTCTTCGACGATTTGCTGCCCCACCTTAATAGTGGCAGAGACGACTATCGACACGCATGAGAAGCTGGGGTGATGCGGCTGGAGTCCGCCGCAGGGCGAGTCTGGCACGTTCCACCGGTGCAAGCAAGATGCCACAGTAGACTGGCTCGGGACTTTCAACGTCCGCGGCACGATGCGGGCGAGCTGGGGGAGGCGATCAGGCCTTCGCCGCGAGTCGGAGGAACGGTTTGGCGACTGACGACCCACCCGCCGGCCCTCAGGACGGCGGGGGAACCGACGGAAAACCGAAGATGGTGGTGTACGGCGGCACGCCAACGTCGGCGAAGGCAGAGAAGGTGGCCGCCGACGGGACCGGCGCCCGGCCAAAAGGGTGGTGGAAGCGCCGTCCGCGGTGGCTGAAGATCACCGTCGGCGTGGTCGGAGTGCTGCTGTTGTTGACGGTGTCGGTGGCGGCGGTCGGTGCGTGGTATCTGGACGGGGTGTACAGCTCGGTGACCAAGCTCACGACGCCAAACGACCATCACACCAGCCAACATCTGGCAAAGCCGCTACCGACCTCCGACTCGCCGTTGACGGTGCTGATCATCGGGTCAGATCACCGCGGAAAGAGTGTGGCCGGGCAGTATGGCCTGTCAGACACGCTGATGCTGATGCGCATCGACCCCAGGCATCACGCGGCGGCGCTCTTTTCGATCCCGCGCGACCTGTGGGTGACAGTCAACGGGTATGGCACCGGCAAGATCAACGGCGCCTACTCCGTCGGCGGCAACGACCTGGCGCTGCAGGCGGTCAAGACGTACACCGGAATCAAGCCAAACTACCTGGTCAACATCGACTTCTCCGGGTTCCGAGACGTGGTAAACGCGCTCGGCGGGATCTATGTGAATGTCGACGAGCATTACTACAACCCGCCCTCCCTGGCCCCGTCCACGGGCTTCTCGGCGATCGATATCCAGCCCGGCTATCAGCTGCTTCACGGCCGCGATGCGCTGGCCTTCTCCCGCTACCGGCACAGCGACGACGACTTTCATCGTGAGGCTCGCCAGCAGGTGTTCTTGCGGGCCTTCCAGGCCCGAGCGTCGAGCCGGTTCAACGGGGTCAGCATCACCGATCTCCCCGCCATCAAGAGTCTGCTGGACACCATCCGGGGACCAGACGGCCAGGCGCGGTTCAAGATCATCGGGCCTGGCGGTAAGGCTGTCAGTGTCGATGACCTGATCACGTTCATCGCCACCGCCTACGGCGTGCGTAGCCACATCGCAAGCATCCACGCCCCGTTTACTGATGTCACCGAAACCGACGGAGCCAGCGCGGTGACGATCGACCCGACCGCGCTCAAGCAGGCGATCTACAAGTGGAAGCATCCCTGGGTGGTGGCAACCGCCGGCAGGACGTTGCCGTCCCAGAAGCCCCACAAACCCGCAAAGCCGAAGTGGCATCCGGCGGTCGCGCCGGCAACCGTTCAGGTCTCAGTGCTCAACGGTAACGGTGTGACCGGCGACGCTGGCAAAGCCACCAAGCAGCTGAAAGCGTGGGGATACCGAGCCCACGCCGGCGGAAACGCGCCCAACTACAAGTACCCCGACTCCGTCGTCTACTACAAGCCCGGCGGCGACAGGGCCGCCGCCGATCTTGCCCACATCATGGGTACCGGTGCAGCCCAGCCGATCCCGTCAAACTTCTCGGGAGTCACCCGGCCGGTGGTGGTGGTCGTCGGGAAGTCGTACGCCGGAAAGCTTGCCGTGCAGCCGCCCAACGCGCCATCGAAGGCCGGCGGAAAGACGCCCACGACGATCACGCCGACATCGGAATACCGCGACTACTTCAAGCAAGCCCAGCACCAGGTGCATTTCCGAACCGTCTACCCCACCGTCAAGCAAGCCGACACGGAGTTCTGCCCCTACTCGCTCACCCCACCCGGCCCCGGGTACTGCTCGGCGCTTGGGCCCAACCCGATCCGCGCCTACAACATTCCGGCTGCCGGAAGCGGCTTGAACTCGATGTATGCGATGTTCGTCATGCCACTCAGCTCGACCAACAACGGCGGCAACTACTGGGGCATCGAGGAGACCAGGTTCGTCCAGGCTCCGATCCTCGAAAACCCCAACGCCATCCGCAAGCTGGACGGCCGCAAGTACATGTTCTACTTCAACGGCTCCCACATCCAGACGATCGGGTTCGTCAACGCCGGCATCGCCTACTGGGTGCAAAACACGCTCACCGACGAGCTCACCAACGGCGAGATGATCGCCATCACCCGCTCTCTCAAGCTGGTCGGCTAGATCAAACCGGGGACGACCCTGATGCGGGTTTGGGGTTGGTTCCGGGTTGGACGAGGCCGGTTTCGTAGGCGAGTACCACGGCTTGGACGCGGTCTCGGAGATTGAGCTTTTGGAGGATGTTTGCGACGTGGCTCTTGATGGTTGCGATGCTGAGGAAGAGTTGGGCGGCGATTTCGGCGTTTGAGAGTCCGCGTGCGAGTAGCACGAGTACCTCCTGCTCGCGGCTGCTGAGCTCGCCCAGGTGTGTGTCGCTATCGCCTGGTGCTGGGAGTTGGGCGAACCGCTCGATCAGGCGACGTGTCGCTTTGGGTGCGATCAGGCCATCACCGGCGGCCACCGCCCGGACGCCCGCGATGAGTTGATCGCGCGGGACGTCTTTGAGCAGGAATCCACTGGCGCCGGCCTTCAGTGCTCCGTACAGGTACTCGTCGAGGTCAAACGTGGTCAGGATCAGGATCCGTGTTGGAAGGCCGCTGGTGACGATCCGGCGGGCGGCTTCGATCCCGTCGACGCGCGGCATGCGCACATCCAGCAGCGCGACGTCTGGCCGTGTGTCTCGGGCGAGGTTGACGGCTTCGATCCCGTCTGCTGCCTCGCCCACCACGGAGATGTCGGGTTGGGCTTCCAGGATGGCGGCGAGGCCGGCGCTGACGAGCGCTTGGTCGTCGGCAATCAGGACGCGGATCACGCGGGCAGCAACGCTCTCAGCGTGAACCCGCCAGTATCCCCGCCGGCCTCGAGTTCTCCACCGAGAAGCGAGACTCGCTCGGCGATCCCCGCCAAACCGTGGCCACCAGCCGATAACGCGGCTGGTGAGCTACTTCGCCCGTTGTCGCTGACCTCGATCTCGACCCGGTCGCCCGACCTGCGGACTCCCACGTCCACGCGGGACGCATTCGCGTGCTTGAGCACGTTGGTGAGCCCCTCCTGCACGATCCGGTACACAGAAAGCTGAGTGGCGGAGTCGAGTTCCGGGCTGTCGACGTCTACTTCCAGGCGCACATCGAGGCCGGTCGCGCGGACGCGCTCGGCCAGCTCGCTGAGCTGGTCGAGGGTCGGCTGAGGTGCGAGGTCATCTGCACCGTCATCGCGTAGCAGGCCGAGCAGGCGCCGCAGCTCGGTCATCGCCTCGCGAGCGCTGGCCTCGATCGCGTGGAGGGCTTCACGGGCTCGCTCCGGCTGTTCATCAAGCAGGACGTCACCGGCACCAGCTTGTACGGCGATCACCCCGACGCTGTGGGACACGAGGTCATGTAACTCACGCGCCAGCCGCGCCCGTTCGAGCTCCACCGCCTCGGTCCTCGCCTCTTCAATTTCCGCCGCTCGCTGCTGGCGAAACCGTAACGATCCGATCAGCCACGGAACCACGAACGATGTCAGTGAGACGGCCAGAAACGTGTTGAGCGAGAACGGTTGTGTGATTGCCAGGGCCAGCACGACTGAGCCGGCGAGCCCGAGGTTGGCATGGCGCCGATTGCGCATCGTCCCGATCCGGTAGAAACCGAGTATCACAGCCACCGCAAGGGTGAGCGATCCTGGTGGAGACGCCAGCGCCGCACACAGTGCTGCCGGAACGAACAGACCAAAACCGCTTCTCACCGGATAGCGCGTTCGCCAGGCCGAGATGATCGCGACTAACGCCAAGCAGACAGCCGCGATCCAACCACCGCCGCCCGCCCCGAACCGCCACACCTCGACCTGAGAGGCAACCAGCAGAACTGCAGCGATCGCTGCATCCGTACGAGTCGGCATGGCGGGACCGTATCGCACGCGCCCCGCCACGCTCGCCCGCGGCGTCATGCCGATCGCAACCCCGCCTCGTGCCGTCGCAGCGACAAACGCTCGCGCCCTACAACAACAGACGCGACAAGGCCGACCGCAGCCACCAGCGCAAACGAGCCCTGAACCACCACATCTGACGCGGTATTCCACGTATACGCCGGCATGAACGCCAATTCCACGACGTTCAACAAGCCAATGAGCACACACGCGCCGAGTCCGCCCGCTCGTACCAGCCACACCGCGCCGATGACGTACAACACCCCGAACACCACCGCGAGGGCCGGGACTTCGAGAAAGAATGCATTGACGAACTCGAACACCCCCGCAACCAGTGCCGACGCGATAAGTACGTATGACCAGCGGCTAGACATCAGACTCCCTTCGTCGTTGACACAACCCACGCTACGCAGCTGCGCGTTGGCTGTCATCAGGCGTGAGGACGGTTTTCCACGGTCATGAATCCGCCTCAAGAACGAGTCCGCTCAAAACCCCGCCCGTGCCTGATTCCGGAGTGGAACACCGCTCCGAACCCATTCCGTTGAGTCGCCGGCGGCGTTGGCCGGGCGCTAGTTCGTCCGCGGGCCGAGTAGCCGCTCTAGTCCGCTTCGTGAGCGTTCGAGGTTAGAGGGGTCGTTGAACATCGTGTAGGTCGTGTGTGCCATCAGGAGCAGTGCGTTGATTTCGTACACGAGTTGTTCGGGTTCGGGTGTGGGTGCGATCTCTCCGGCTTGGTGGGCGCGGGTGGCGGCGTCGAGGAGTTCGGCTGTCCACTCGTAGTTGAATGTTTTGATGCGCTCTTGGACGCGACCGGGGTGGGTGTCGTATTCCGCTCCGACTGCGGCGAAGAAGCATCCGCCGGGAAACACGTCGCGCTCGAGGTGTGAGAGAAACTCGTCTGTCAGCGCCCACAGCAAATCGAGACCTTCGCCCCGTGCTCGCGCCGGTTCTCGTACCTCGGCGTCGAAGATCTCCGTTGCCCGGTCGATGGTCGCAAGCTGGAGTTCCTCTTTCGACTTGAAGTGGGCGTAGAGCCCGCTTTTGCTCATGCCGGTGCGCTCGGCGAGGTTTCCGATCGAGAGGCCGTCGAGGCCATCGACGGTCGCAAGTCGCGCAGCCGTGTCGAGGATCGCGTCTCGGGTCTTGCGTCCGTCGGCGCGCTGGCGGCGCTCCGTCGCGTTCTCGCTGTTCGTGGTCGAGTTCATACTTGACAAGATAGCACGACCGGTCGTATAGTGCCACATCGGCACGACCGATCGTGCTATTTACAGAAAGAGGATCGAATGCCACAGTCCCCTTCAACCCGCGAGACCGAGTACGAGTTCTACGTGCGGGCGGCAGCTGATCACGCTCGCACATTGCGTCGCGAGCGGCGCGCAAGGGTCATCCACAAGCTGACCAGCCTCCGGGCCAGCCAGCGGCTCGCATCGCCGCGCACACGCAACTACGCAGGAATCGATGACCGCTCGGATCCACACGAAGCCATCGTCACAGAACAACAGCTGGGCGCTCGTACTTGCTGAACGACGGTGGGCGCAAGCGCAACTCAACGCCTACCGCGAGCGCGCTTACTCATCGATCCGCCGGCTCGCATACTCGCGAGCCCGCTACCAAGGAGGAATCCATGACTACTCGGATACACACCACTTCGCCGTCACAGCACAAGGCCTGGACGCTCATCATCGCGTCGCTCGGTTTGTTCATGGTGGCGCTTGACACGTTCGTCGTCACCACCGCACTACCGGTGCTCCGCGTCGATCTCGGCGCGAGCCTTTCCGACCTCGAGTGGACCGTGAACGCCTACAACCTTTCGTTCGCCTGTTTGCTCCTGACCGGCGCTGCGCTCGGCGATCGGTTCGGACGGAGGCGGATGTTCACGGTGGGGATCGTCCTCTTCACCATCGCGTCGGCGGCCGCAGCGCTCTCACCTAGCGTCGACGCCCTGATCGCGGCCCGCGCAGCGCAGGGCGCCGGGGCGGCCGTCGTCATGCCACTGACATTGACGCTGATCAGCGAGGCCTTCCCAGCAGAGAAGCGGGGAATGGCGGTTGGGCTATGGGGTGGCATCGCCGGTCTCGCCGTCGCCGCCGGCCCGGTGGTTGGCGGCGCGGTAATCGACGGCATCGACTGGCATTGGATCTTCTGGCTCAACGTCCCGGTCGGGCTGGCGGTCATCCCCCTCGCCGCCACTCGCCTGAGCGAGAGCTTCGGTCCTCGCCCACACCTCGACCTCATCGGGCTATTGCTCGCCGGGGCCGGACTGCTGGGCGTGACGTGGGGGCTCGTCCGTTCCACCACGGCCGGGTGGGGGAGCGTGGAGGTGATCACGACGCTGATCGCCGGCACGGCGCTGGTGATCATGTTTCTGGCCTGGGAGCGACGCGCCCCGAGCCCGATGCTCCCCCTCGGACTGTTTCGCAAACGCGGTTTCTCGACCGCCAACGCTGTCAGTTTTTTCATGTTCTTCGGAATGGTGGGCGCGCTATTTCTGATGCCACAATTCCTCCAAACCGCGCTGGGCAACTCGCCCTTCCAGGCAGGCATCCGCATGCTCCCCTGGACGGCCACCCCGATGGTGATCGCGCCAATCGCAGGCGCACTCGCTGACCGTTACGGCAACCGCCCGTTCATGGCGCTCGGCATGGCGCTGCAGGCGATCGGGCTGGGCTGGGTCGCTTTGGTCGCAAGTCCCGGTATGGGATACCTCGAGCTGGGCGTGGCGCTCACGATCGCGGGCGTCGGCACCTCGATGTGCTTCCCAACCGTCGCCAACGCTGTCGTCAACTCGGTCCCGCCCGAAGAGGTCGGCGTCGCCTCGGGCACCAACAGCACGCTACGAGAGCTGGGTGGCGTCTTCGGCGTCGCCATACTCGCCGCCGTATTCACCCATCAAGGCGTCTACACCTCGCCACCAGAGTTCATCGACCGATTCCAACTGGCACTCCTGGTCGCGGTCGGCTTCTCAGCGATCGGGATCGTGCCGGCGCTACTCGCACCCGGCCGGACTCGGCACGCAAAGGCGGCACCCACCACATCCCAGCCTGCGCTGGTACTCGCCACGGACTGCGAGTAGTACCCCGCCAGTTCGATCGGCAATCCGACAGAAACGCGCGCACGTTCGTGCGAAACGCGGCCGCGGATTTACCCTCAGCACGCAAAGCGCCAGAGGATAACCGGCGGGGGACGGGATTGAAGTGTTGCAATCTCATCCCCCGCCGTTGCTCACCATCGAGAGCATCAGTTCAGTCAGCTGGTAAGGCCTTTGGGCTTGAAACGGACAACGATGCTCATGACATGATCCTCCGTACTTGGGGTCAGCCCAAGCCTTTCCACGATCGCGGTGCAAACCGGCTGCTCGTCGGCCGTGGGTGCGGTCGTAACGTTTTTGGGACGGCTGGGTGAGAAGATGGCACATGGACTCGATGCAAACTCCGCCCTTGCGGCGATTGGCTCGGTGGTTGTCCATCGCCGTAGTCGTCGCGGTGGTGGGTATGGGGGTGCTCGCAGCGATCGTCTCCGCCACCACGAGCGGTTCTCGCGCATTTTGGGGAGCGGTGGCCCTGTCTGTCACCACGCTCGCGTTTGCGCTCGTGGGAGCCGTGGTTGTGCGTCGCCAACCGCACAACGCTGTCGGCTGGGTGCTTTGTTGGGCGGGGTTGCTTGTGATAACCGCTGACGCTTGTGGCGCATACATCGACGGTGGGCATCTGGATCGTGTTGGCGGCACCGCGGCGGCGTGGGTGGCGACGTGGTGTTGGATCGCGGGGGTGGGCCTCCTTGGTACGTACCTGGCACTGCTGTTTCCCGACGGGCATCTGGCCTCCAGGCGCTGGCGGCCTGTGGTTGCGATCGGCAGCGTCGCGCTCGTCCTGGGGCTGATTGGAGTGGCGCTTGGGGAGGGGCCGATCGACACGGGCTATCCCGAAAATCCGCTTGGAGTTGCAGGTGTGGACACACTCCAAGCCGCTCTGCTCGTGATCCCTGCGATGGTGGTGCTGGGCGTGATTTCACAGGTCATCCGCTTCCGGCGAGGCACCGAAGTGGAACGCCAGCAGCTGAAATGGGTGGTCACCACACTCGCGCTCGTCGGCGGCCTGCTCGTGGTCACCGGCGTCCTGTCGGGGTTCGGCGGACTCCAGCTGCCAGACGTCGTCTACAACCTGGCGTTCATCGCCGTCCCCATATCGATCGGCATCGCGATCCTTCGCTACCGCCTGTACGAGATCGACGTGATCATCCGAAAAACGCTGATCTACGCAGCGTTGGCAGCGGCCCTGGCGTTGCTCTACCTGGGCGGCATCTCACTCACCACCTGGGTATTCCGATCCATCACCGGCCAGTCGGGTGCACTTGCGATCACGCTCTCCACCCTCGCCGTTGCCGCCGCATTCCAACCACTCCGATCCCGCATCCAGCGCACCGTCGATCGCCGCTTCTACCGGCGTACCTACGACGCCGCCCGAACCCTCGCAGCGTTCAACCATCGCATGCGAGAACAGATCGACATAAACGCGCTCAACACCGAGGTACTGAGCGTGGTCACCGAGACGCTCCAACCCAGCCACGCCTCACTCTGGCTCCGACCCGCGGGCGCCGAGGCTAAACCGAGTCGGGCATCCGACCCGTGAGCTCGTGCGGATACGAACTCCCACCCCCGTGCCGTCACCCTATCCCTCCGCGTAGTGACTGCAGCTCATCAATGGCATCGCCAGGTCGATTCACATATCAGCTGTGAAATGACCTCGAACGCCGGGTCCGCCCCGTCGCAAGCCGCACGATAAGCTGCGGCGTTGTGAACGTGGCAGTTCGCTCCGATGCAGTCGACCTGCCCGACCGGCCGGATGTCGTGATCGCGGGTGGCGGGATAGGCGGGTTGACGCTCGCGCTTGCCCTTCATGAGCGCGGCATCGGTTGTGTGGTGTACGAAATGGCTCGCGAGATCCGCCCCTTGGGCGTCGGCATCAACCTTCTGCCGCACGCCGTCCGTGTACTGACGGAAATGCGGCTCGATCGGCGGTTGGCCGCCCGCTCTGTAGCCACGAAGGAGTTGGCGTACTTTAACCGCCACGGACAGCTGATCTGGTCGGAACCTCGGGGTAGAGACGCGGGCTACGACTACCCGCAGTTCTCTGTCCACCGCGGCGTGCTGCAGACCGAGCTGCTCGCGACCGTCGGGCAGCGTTTAGGGGCAAGGTTCGTGCGAACCGGTCTGGCCGTCGCCGGTGTCACACAAGACACCGATGGGGTGTCGGTCCGGCTGACCCACGGCCGAAGGGGCGCGGACGCCGGCGAGGTGCGCGCTGGGGTGCTTATCGGAGCCGACGGCATCCACTCTACCGTCCGGTCACAGCTGCATCCCGACGAGGGAGGGCTGCGCTACTCGGGGCGGATGCTGTGGCGCGCGGTGACTCGTGGTCAGGGGTTCATGAGCAGACGATCGATGATCATGGCCGGCCACCAAGACCAAAAGTTCGTGTGCTATCCGATCACGCCGCCAGATGCCCAGGGCCTCCAGACCGTCAATTGGATCGCTGAACTGCCGGTGCCGGGAACGGCGCCGCCGCCACAGGACTGGTCGCGGGTGGTACCGGCCACCGTGTTTCGGTCGGCGTTTGCGGACTGGCGATTCGAGTGGCTCGACGTGCCAGCGCTCATCGACGGTGCGGAGGCGATCTACGAGTACCCACTCTCCGACCGTGACCCTTTGGACAGTTGGGGGAAAGGGCGCGTCAACCTGCTGGGCGACGCGGCCCACCCGATGTACCCAATCGGCTCGAACGGCGCGTCCCAGGCGATCCTCGACGCCGAAGCTCTCGCGAATGCGCTAGCCGACATCACGAATCCGGCGGCGGCCCTGGCTGCATACGAGGAGGCGCGCCGTCCGGCAACTTCCGCGATCGTGCGGCTCAACCGCCAAAACGGCCCCGAACAGGTGATGCAACTCGCCGAGCAGCGTGCCCCGGACGGATTCGGCAATATTCACGACGTGATCCGGGCTGACGAGCTTGAGGAGATCGCCGCCCGCTACAAGTTGGCGGCGGGGTTCGCTCCCGAGCAGGTTAATCGGCAGGCCTAACATCGCCCATCGCTCGACCGACCAGACCGAAGTAGTTTTCAGCCGGTTGGTGTGGTCGCAGCCGGCGTTGACCCCACCACGTAAGTGGAATCGGCGACGCCATCTCCGCGCGGTATTGCCGGGAGTAGCCGTCGAGGCGGGCAGCTGGTGCAGCATGGACGTCATGCACGACGTTATCTGCCGAGGTGTTCCAGCATCAACCGGGTGAACTCGGCTGGCCGATCGATGTTGGCCAGATGCGCGGCCGCGTCGATCGTCGCAAACTGCGAATCACCGATGGCGTCCGCCACCAACTGCACCTCGGCCGGCGGGGTACGCGAATCTTCACCGCCGGCGATCACGAGCGTGGACGCGGTGATCAGGGGGAGATCCCCGATGATGTCCCACGCCGCCAGTGCCTCACAGCAGCCTGCGTATGCCTCGTCGTTCACGGCGATGAGCCGCTCCCGAACGAGTTCAACCGAGCCGGCCCGCTGAATGCGGGTCTGGGCCGTGAACCAGCGCTCGATGCTGGCGTCGGCGATGGATCCGGTCCCGGACGCCCGCACCAATGTCGCGCGCTCGAGCCATGTCTGGGGGGCGCCGAAGGTCGCCGACGTGCACGCCAGGACGAGCCGCTCCACGCGTGCGCGGGCGTGCACGCCCAACCACATCCCCACGTTGCCGCCGAGGGACACCCCCGCAAACGACGCTCGCTCAATCCCGAGGTCGTCGAGCAGTTCCAGAACGTCGCCTGCCAAGTCTGCGACTGACGAGATCGGCGCACCGGGCGGGGACTGCCCATGTCCGCGAATGTCCCACCGAACGACACGGAACGTCGGCTCCAGCTGCTCGAGTTGAAGATCCCAGAGCGAAATCGTCGTGCCGAGCCCGTTGCAGAGTACAAGTGCGCGGTCGCCGCGCCCCGAGACCTGGTAGTGGGGTTTCACGCTTCGTCCTTTAGCACGCGGTCGCGTCGTTCAGATTGACGATCTCTGCCATACCAACCTTCCTCGAACGGGAACGGTCGCGTGCCACTCTGCACGGTGACCTGCACGGTTCCGCCGATCCTGGGCACCGCCACGATCGTGGGTAACAATGTTGAGCACACCTTCGGGCAGTCCGGCCTCGGCGAAGATCTCGCCCCACAGAAGACCTCCGACGTAGGGAGATCGGAGTGCGGGTTAGGCAGGCACGACCTCGTCGAGCCAGTCGAACGCGGCTGTCCAGAACACGACTGGTGCCATCCCCTCGCAGTGGCCCTCGGCACCTTCAGCCAGGAGAAAGCGGCGAAACTCCTTCGGGCATGTCAGCTGGTCGTAGAGCTCCTGGCCCTGCCCGGTTGAGACGGCGTCGGTTTCGTTGTCGGTGATGTAGCTCGGACAGCTGATCGTCGCCACCTGAGCGCGGGAGGTGTAGCGGCGCATGTCGGCGATGTAGGCGCGAACCGTCGATGTTCCATTGGTGACCATTCGGGGGCCGAAAAGCGTCTTGAGCGCGGGATTTTTCAGGAGCGCTTCGAACTGGTCGTCCGCTGTGGGCTCGTCGACGTGGTTCCAGAGCTCGCCGAGCCGTGCCGGCATGCCCTCGGCCATGTCGATCTGGCCGGGATCGGCGATCATCGCCGCCAACCGGGGCTCACCCGATGCGCCCGGGGTGCGAGCAGCCCACCGAACGATCGACCAACCAGCACGATCCGTCGGGGATCGACGCTGGGCTGGCGAAGCACGAGATCCACCATCCCGGGCACGACGTGCTCCCAATCGGGGCGCATCGGCTTGCGACGCTCATAGAGCGGCTTTCCCGTGCCGGGGCCGTCGAGGGTGATGAACGCCCAGCCTCGGTCAAGCGCCGCGTCGGCCGATGCGAAGTTCTCCTCCGCTGTGCCGTCATAGCCGCCGATATGAAGGATGGTCGGAAACGGCCCGTCGCCCGGCGGCACGAACAGGTAGCCGGGAGTGTCGCCGTCCAGGATTACACCCGGCGGGTTCATCAGTGGAAGCGCCTTGTGGAACGCCTGCACGCTTGCGGCATAGCCGGTCTGAAGCTCTGTCGCGTCGAGGTCATCGCGGTGCCAGAAGAACGCCTGGCGAAAGTACTCAGCCGCCCGCAGATAGCAGCCACGCGCGCTCACGGTGTGGCCGGCTGCCAAAGCAGCATCGGCCTGTTCAACGAGCTTTGCCGCGAACGCCGACCACTGCTGATACCAGCTGTCGCGGTCGCCGGGTGTGATCTGGGATGCGATGTACAGGCACTCGCCCACGTTCGCCATCCCCGCATCAGACTTCCCGACGGCTCGCTGGAGCTGGCCGTCGAAGTTCTCATCATCGAAATACAGCTTCACGGAGTGCCTCCGAGGTAGGTGGATTCACCGCCTGACGCGCGGCGGTGGACGTCGTTGGTGATCAGCCCTGCGCCTGTCTGGCCACGTCTGCCCAGTCCGACCAGGTCTGGAGGCGTGCCGCGTAGATGGAGGGGACGAGTTCGAGGCCGGTGGCGCCGAAGAAGACGCGGAGGGGTGGGTCGTCGGCATCGACGATCTCAAGGAGCGCCTTGCCCGCGGCCGCCGGGTCGCCCGGTGCGACGCCTTGCCGACGTGCTGTGATGGCTGCTCTGGCCTGGTCGTAGGCGGAGTTGGGATCGGCGGTGACACCCGACGATCCGGCCCAGTCAGTGGCGAAGGGGGCTGGCTCGATGAGGGTGACGTTGATGCCAAGGCCATTCACCTCCTGGGCCAGTGCCTCGCTGAGCCCTTCCAACGCCCACTTTGAGGCGTGGTATCCGCCGAGCAGCGGGAACGCCGCAACGCCGCCGATGGATGACACCTGCACCAGGTGCCCCGATCCCTGTCGGCGCATGTGGGGCAGGGCGGCCTGGGTGACCCAGACGGCGCCGAAGAGGTTCGTCTCGATCTGGTCACGCAGCTGCTGCTCGGAGATCTCCTCCACGGCACCGAACAGTCCGTAGCCAGCGTTGTTCACGACCACATCGAGTCTGCCGTAGCGGTCGACGGCCTCGTTAACTGCGCGGCCGACGGCCGGCCGATCGGTGACGTCGAGCTCGATCGGCAAGATCGCGTCGCCGTACGACGCAACGAGGTCGTCGAGGCTGGCAGCGTTGCGAGCTGTGGCGGCAACCTGGTCGCCGCGATCCAACGCCGCGATCGCCCACGCGCGGCCGAAACCCCGCGACGTACCGGTAATGAACCAGGTCTTATTCACGTTCTCTCCTTTGGGGTGCAATCTCTGAGGCGAGCTTCATGGCCACGGACAGCCGCCCGAGCAGCTCGCGTAGCGCGGCGACGTCGCCCGAGCCGAAGTGTTCGAGGATCCGTTGCTGTGAGCCCTCGCTCGCGACGCTGATGGTCGCGAGAGCCTCCCTGCCGGCGTCGGTTAGCGCGACGTGTGGGGAGGTCTTGTGATCCGGATTGGGCCGAAGCTCAACCAGGCCTTCGGCGACCATCTCGGAGACGAGACGCTGCACGTTTTGCCTGCTCACGCCCATGCGTCGAGCGACCTGCGGCACGGTGCGCAATTCACTATTGCCGATCGTCCACAGGGTCTGCCATCGCGCTTGCGTCTGGCCGGCGAGCGCCGCAATCTCCTCTCCAAGACGACGGCCCAGGCCGGCGGTCTCGAACAACTCTGAGTACAGCTTCTCGATCTCCTCGGGCATGCAGCGATGATAGCCGCCGAGATCCATTCTGGCAATACGATGTCAAAGTGACAATATAAAGCTCTATTCTTCGCGGCCCTCTCTCCGACGCCCGTACCCATTCTTCACAGCTTGTTTGCCGGAGACGACCCAAGCCTCGGATGACGAGTTTTCGCGGCCGCCAACGCGCCCGCTGCACGCTGGGCGACAGTGACCCTGCCCCCTGACGTGGCGCCGAGCGAGAAGTGCTCGCTGATCATCATCTTTCTGATGGGACGTGCGCCTCCACGGGAGGCATGGCCCAATTATCGCTCTGTGGGAAATTGTGCAGCCGGTTGCGCACCTGAAACTGCTCTCTGTGGCTGGACGGAAGCGGGAAAATGGCCACGTGATCAGCGGATAACGTGGCTATTTCGCGTTGCCCCACGGATATCCGGATTCTCGTTTACTGGGAACGCCGTGTTGCCGTTTGGTGCCGTACGCCGTACCTTCGCAGGATGATCGGCGTCCTGCCGTTCCTAACCGAGAGGCGACGACGATGCAGAGCAGCGAGATCAACGGTGCGCCACGACTCGCCGGGCTCATCGCGGCTCCACTACTCGTGCTGGTGATGTTGGCCGCCGGTTGTGCGTCGTCTGACGCTTCGACGGCAGACACGAATCAGAAGGGATCGTCTGCCGCCCCCGCGCCGCTGACCTCCGGCGAGCCGGGAACCGCGGCCAAGCCGCTGGCGGCGAGGGGACGGGTTATTGAACTCGACGGCAAGAGCCTGACGATCGCCGACATCGTCGATATCGCCAACGCGAAGGCCAGGGTGGAGTTCGCGTCCGGCGCGATGGGCCGGATCGAGAGCGCTCGCAAGGTCGTTGACCATTACATCGCGGCCAAGCTGCCGGCATACGGCATCACCACGATGTATGGAGCCGACTTCAAGACGACCCTACCGCCGGTCCAGATGCGGCGCTTCGGGCGCATCAACATCGTGCAGGAGGCCACGAAGGTGGGCGACGGAACCATGCCGATTGTCGATACCGGCGTCATGCGTGCCGCATGGGCGCTGCTTGCCAATGAGCTACGCTCGCGGCTTTTCCGGGGCGAGCCCAGAGCTCGCAAACACCCTGATCAACCGCGTGAACAGCGGCAACGTCCCCGACGACGTCGAGTGGGACAACTCCATGGGCGACGCAGACCTCACTGCCAACGCGCAGGCCGCCATGAGCCTTCTGGCCGACCCGAAGTTCGAACTCAAGGCGGGCGAAGCCACCAACCTCCTGACCCACAACTTCATCACCGTCGCCATGGCCGCCGAGGTGGTTGACCGGGCACAGCGAGAGGTGAACGCCCAGGAGGCCGCGCTTGCACTGAGCATGGAGGGCTTCCGGGCCAACCCCGCGCCGCTCACCGCGCTCGCGTCGCGCCAAGATGTACTCGGTAGCCGCACCTCGGTGAAGAACGACATCACCCGGCTTTTGAAGGGCAGCCTGTTGTGGAAGGCCAACGGCCCCCGTCAACTCCAAGACTTCCTGAGCCTCCGAGACGGCGCTGAAAGCATCGCGGCCCTCCGGCTCCAGCTCACCCAGTACGTCCCCGTACTCGAGGCATTCGCCAACTCGAATCAGGGCTCACCGATCGTCGATGTCGCCAAACAGAAGCTGCTCTCCGTCCCCGATTACGACACCAGCCAGGTCACACTCGGGATGGACGGCCTACGCCAGGCGCTCGCAATGGTGGCGATCGGAAGCAACAGCCGCGGACTCAAGATGCTCTCCCACCCGTTCACCGACCTCCCATCCGGACTGGTCGAGGGAAACCCCGACTCGTTCAACGGCATCTACACCCGCAACATCACCTACATCATGACCAGCCTCGAGCGATCCGCGCTCACAAACGCCACCCCCGTCACGAACCTCAGCGAGAGCTACATGGCCGAGGGCGACGAGGACTACTCCCCCGCCTTCCCCAACTCCGTGATGAGCGCCCGGATACTCGTCGATCGCACCGAGCAGGTCACGACGCTTGAAGCGCTGATCGGAGCGGTCGCATTGCAGCGCAGGGTCACCTCCGGCGATCTCACCAAGAACGACATCCCCCCGGCGCTGCGCGCACTTCAGGCCGGCATCATCAAGCGATCACCACTTGCCATCCCGATCGACAAGCAGTACGACCTCGCTCCCCTGCTCACCTACTACCGATCACAGTTCCCGGCTGCCTGACCTCAAGGGCCTACTGTCCGAGGGCGGTTCTGGATCCTGCTCCCTCCGGGGCACTACACGATCGCCGCTGGTACCCACCGAGTTGGCCGCCTCGTAGTCCACCGCCACATCTCGCTCGTCGCACGTCGAACGCTGCGGATTCTGTTGAAGGCCATGGGGCCGGTGCAGAATCGTGCACCGGCCCTTCATAAGTTAGCGCGACCGCGTTGACATTTCGGCTTCGTTTGGCTCCAAAGCGCCGTCGTTTCCCGATGACGGTCAGATGGCGCCGCACATCAGCCGCAGCCGCTGTTATCTCCACAGTCACGACAGGTGTAACACGCACCTGTGCGTACCTTGCGTCCGCCGCACTTGGCGCACTCCTGGGCATCGTCCCAGGCGTTGAAGAGCGCCGTCTGACCGGCGATCGGGGCAGATACCGAGCCCGACACCGGCGGCTCGGCCGTTGCAGCACCGTGCCCGTTCCCGGCCGCGAGGCTGTCGCGGACAGATTGGCTCATCACTCCCAACTCGGCCTGCGTCTCGGCATCCAGGAAGCGCTTGCCCATCCACCGGAAGATGTAGTCGGGGATCGACTTGGCCACCCTGATGTCGGGATCGTTTGTGAGGCCCGACGGCTCGAACCGCATGTGCGCGAACTTCGACACGAACACCTCGAGCGGTACGCCGTATTGGATTCCGACCGAGACCGCGATCATGAACGCATTCATGAGGCCGGCCAGGGTCGTCCCTTCCTTGGCGATGTCCACGAAGATGTCGCCGGGATCGCCCTCGGGGAACATGCCCACGTGGATGTAGCCCTCGTACTCGCCGACCTTGAACTTGCGCCCGATCTCGTTGCGATCGATCGGCATCTGCCGCCGTTGCGGCTTTGCGATCAGCTCGGTCTGCTCTCCGGCCTTGGTCGAGAGCGGCTGTGCCACCTTGCATCCGTCGCGGTAGATCGCGATCGCCTTGACGCCCATCTTCCACGCGTCGATATAGAGGTTCGAGACATCCTCGACCGAGACGTCGTTTGGAAGGTTCACGGTCTTTGAGATCGCGCCCGACACGAACGGTTGCACCGCGGCCATCATCTTGACGTGGCCGTTGTGATGGATCGCCCGATCGCCGACTGCCACATCGAACACCGAGGTGAACTCCTGCTTGAACCCAGGAGCACCGACCACCGTGTTGTGCTCGTTGATGTAGCCGACGATCTGCTCGATCTGCGTGGGGGCATGCCCGAGCTTCTGGAGCGCCTCGGGGATCGTCTGGTTGACGATCGTGATGTCGCCACCGCCCACGAGCTTCTTCGACTTGACCAGCGAGAAGTCGGGCTCGATGCCGGTCGTATCGCAGTCCATCATGAAGCTGATGGTGCCGGTGGGAGCGATCACGACGGCCTGCGCGTTGCGATAGCCGTTGGTCTCACCCAGGGCCAGCGCCTCGTCCCAGGCCCGCCGTGATGCCGTGAGCATCTCGGCCGGCACCGTCGCCGGATCGATGTTGGCGACCGCCGCGCGGTGCTTGCGAATCACCCGAAGCATCGCGTCGGAGTTCTTGCGATAGGCCTCGAACGGCCCCATGCGACCGGCCATGTCGGCCGACTTGCGATAGGCACGCCCGGTCATGATCGCCGTGATCGAGGCGGCGTAGGCGCGGCCCTCATCGGAGTCGTAGGCAAGTCCGCGAGCCATCAGCACCGCACCCAGGTTGGCAAATCCCAGCCCCAGCTGGCGCATCGCGTGGGCGTTGATGCCGATCTCCTCGGTCGGATAGCTCGAGTTGGAGACCAGGATCTCCTGCGCCATCAGCGTGATGTCGACGGCCCGCTCGAACGTCTCGACGTTGAACTCGCCAGAGTCGGGATCGCGGTACTTCATGAGGTTGAGGCTTGCCAGGTTGCAGGCCGAGTTATCGACGTGCAGGTACTCAGAACACGGGTTACTGGCATTGATCCGGCCGCTGTTCGGGCAGGTGTGCCAGTCGTTCATGGTGGTGTCGTAGTGCATGCCGGGATCGGCGCACTTCCAGGCGGCCTCGGCGATCTGATGCATGAGGTCGCGGGCACGCACCGTGCGTACGACCGAGCCGTCGGTGCGGGCGGTGAGATCCCAGGTGCCATCGTCGGTGACCGCGCGCATGAACTCGTCGGTAACGCGCACCGAGTTGTTGGCGTTCTGGTACTGGATGGAGGCCCAATCGGGTGAGTCGAGGCTCATGTCATAGCCCGCCGACTGCAGCACGCGAGCCTTCTCCTCCTCGTGCTGCTTGCACCAGATGAACTCTTCGATGTCGGGATGGTCGACGTTCAGGACGACCATCTTGGCCGCACGCCGGGTCTTGCCGCCCGACTTGATGGTGCCGGCCGAGGCGTCGGCGCCGCGCATGAACGACACGGGGCCCGACGCGTACCCGCCCTTGGACAGCTGCTCCTGCGAGGAGCGCAGCTTCGACAGGTTGATGCCCGAGCCGGAGCCGCCGCGGAAGATGCGTCCCTCCTTGCGGATCCAGTCCATGATCGAGTCGAGATCGTCGTCGACCGACAGGATGAAGCAGGCCGAGCACTGCGGCGACTCTTCGAAGCCGACGTTGAACCACACCGGCGAGTTGAACGCCACCATCTGGTGGAGCAGCAGGTGGGTGAGCTCGGCCCGGAAGGTCTCAGCTTCGTCGGTGTCGGCGAAGTAGTTGTCCTTGATGCCCCAGCCGGTGATCGTGTCGGCCACGCGCCCGATCATCTGGCGCACGGACGACTCACGGGCCGGGGTGTTGAGCTTTCCGCGGAAGTACTTCTGAGCGACGATGTTGGTGGCGGTCTGGCTCCAGAAGGTCGGGAACTCGACGTCGCGCTGTTCGAACGACGGTCCGTCCTTGCCGGGAATCAACGCGGTGCGGGACTCCCATTCGACCGCGTCGAACGGCTCGACCCCTTCCTGCGTGAAATACCGGGGCACGCCGATGCGCGCCTTCTCGTCCCCTTCGGTAGCCGGTAGTTCGGCCTCCACCTTCACTTCACTCGTCGCCATGCTTCCGCCCTTTCGTCGGTTGGTATTCTACCGAACACCTGTTCGTTTTGCCACGTTTCTGGACCGCTTCTTGCGGCCCTCGAGCTTGGCGAGTTCACGCTCGAACTCGTCGACGTCCTGGAAATCTCGGTACACGGATGCGAATCGCACATAGGCCACCCGGTCGAGGTCGCGCAACACTCTGAGCGCCTCCTCGCCGATCTGTGAGGCCTCGACCTCGTCGCCCACGCCGTTTCGCAGGCTGGCCTCGATCGTGACCGCAGCCCGCTCGATCTGCTCGAGCGACACCGGCCGCTTCACGCACGCGCGGGTCAGCCCGGCGAGCAGCTTCGATCGGTCAAAAGGCTGCCGCGCGCCGTCGCGCTTGACCACGTGTAGCGGCGACTGCTCGACCCGTTCGAAGGTGGTGAACCGCTGCGAGCAGATCAGGCATTCGCGCCTGCGCCGGATCGCGCCCTTGCCCGCCACACGGCTGTCGACAACCTTGGTTTCGCCGTGTTCACAGAACGGACAGTTCACAGTGCGCCTTTCAACATCTCGTGGCTGATTCCTACCCGGGACACAAGATCTAGTGCCTTGGAGCGGGCGGGGTAGGTATTCTGCCGCGCCCGTCGGACGGACACCACGACCCGCGCCGAAGGTTCCCGGAGTTTGCGGGTTAAGCCGCCAGAAGCTGCGACACGGTGACCATCCGATACCCGTTTTGGGCGAGCCGCGGCAGTGCCAGCCGAAGGCCCTCGATGGTCGGTGTGCGGTCGCGCTCGGTGGAGGTCACCCGGGGCCAGCCGTCGTGCAGATCGATGATCGCGCCGGGGGCCGCCTCACGTTCCATCACCCGCGCGATGGCCTCGGGGTCGCGCTCGAGAAAGTCCTTGGGGTCGATCGACCAAAGCGCGGTCACCGGCAGCCCTCGACGAGCGGCGATGCGGGCGACCCGCACCGGATCCTCACCGTAGGGGGGTCGCATCAGCACCGGCTCGGCGGCGGCCAGCACGCGCTGGCAGCGGCCGATGTCGTGTTCGAGCTCGCCATCGTCGAGGTTCAGGGCGTGCGGGTGGGTGTAGGTGTGGTTGCCGATCTCGTGGCCCTCGCCCAGGATCCGGGCGAGCACCTCCTCCTTGCCCTCGACCCGTTCGCCGAGCACGAAGAAGGTCGCCAGCGCGTCGTTCTCGGCCAGCACGTCCAGGATCGCCGGCGTCTGCCGCGACGGACCGTCGTCGAAGCTCAGCGCCATCAGCTTTTCGGTCAGCTCGGGGCGGTGGGTGACAACCGTCATTACGCGAGGATACTCAGCGCAGAGACTCGAGCGTCTGCGACAGGCCCTGGGCGAGCGACACCGTCGGGCGCCAGTGCAGCTCGGCGGCGGCCAGGGTGCAATCCAGGCAGCTGCGGTCGAGCTCGCCCAGTCGCGCGGGCGCCGATTGGGGCTCGATCGCCGTTCCCGCCGCGGTCTGGCAGGCCGCGTACAGGTCGACCACGCTGGTCTCGAGCTGGGTGCCGATGTTGAAGATCGTGTTGGGGCCGAGGTACTCGAGCGCGGCCAGGTTGGCCTCCACCACGTCGGAGACGGCCACGTAGTCGCGGGTCTGCGAACCGTCGCCGAAGATCACCGGCGGCTCGCCGCTCAGCAGGCGCCCGAAGAAGATTGCCACCACACCGGCCTCGCCGTGTGGATCCTGTCGCGGCCCGAACACATTGCCGTAGCGAAGGATCACATGCCGCGTCCCGTACAGGCGATTGGACAGGCGCACATACTGCTCGGCGCAGTACTTCGAGATGCCATACGGCGCCATCGCGGCCGCAGCGGTCGACTCCGGGGAGGGGATGGTGTCGGCATCGCCGTAGATCGCCCCGCCGGTGGACGAGAACACCACCTTGGCGTCGTGCTCGCGGGCGGCCTCGAGCACCTCGATCGTGCCGAGCACGTTGACGCCGGCGTCGAGCACCGGGTTCTCCACCGACACCCGCACATCGGCCTGCGCCGCCAGGTGGAAGACCGCCGCCGGGCGCACCTCGGCAAACACCGCCCGCAACTCGTCGCGGTCGCGGATATCGACCTCGCGCAGCTGCGCCCCTGCCGGCACCCGCTCGCGCTTACCCGACGCGAGGTTATCGATCACCGTCACCTCATCGCCACGGGCAAGCAGTCCATCCGCGATGTGGGAGCCGATGAACCCGGCTCCGCCGGTGACGATTGCGCGAATGGGCATACCGCCCGCAGGATACCCGGCTTACGACAGGTCGATGTAGACGAAGCGCGTGATGGTGACACCGCCGGCCGGCTTATTCAGCCCGTAATGGTCGTACAGACGGTGCTCCTCGCCCTCGGTCAGGTGCTCGTCGACCTTGACCTTGGGAGCGGCCAGGATCGTCTCCTTGTCGAACGCGACCTGCACGTCCTCGCCGACCATCGCCGCGCCGGTGGTCGGCACGAAGTGGAGGTGATTGCCGAGGATGCCCTCGCGCACGAGCGCGAACGCTGCATCGCCCGTCGCATCGCTCGTGTAGATCCCGTCGAGCTTGCCGACCCGGTCTCCGTTGGAGTCGAGCACGTCTCGCTCATGCCAGGACTGGAGTTCGGTGGCTGATGGCATGGAGTCCCTCCGCGTAGATGATGACGGAGCAACCCTACCCCGCTCAGGCGGCCTTCGTCACCTCGTCAGAGGCCACCTCGGTAGCCTCGCCCTGGTCCTCGCGCTCGACTGCGACGGTCTTATCGTCCTGGAGCACCAGACGGCCGCGGAATGGCCCCTTGCGATCCTTGAAATCCATCCAGTCGGTCTTGCCGGCCTCGATCACCTGGCGGGCCTCCTCGATCGAGATGTTTCGGCCCTTGGTGGACTTCCAGATCACGAACCCGCAGCCCGGATCTTTGCGGCTCTTCCACGACGAGCAGCCGTATGCTCGCGAGTTCTCACGGATCTCGCCATCGCACTTCGGGCATGGTGCGATCGTCTCTCGCGGGCCTGCGGGTGCATCCAGGCGGGTGCCGTCCTCGGCGATCAGCTGCACCTTGCCCTCGACCAGCTTCAGCCGTGCCCGGCTGGGACGCGTCTTGAAGCCGTCGAGGAGTTCGGTCTGTCCATGCTCGAGCAGATCCCGCGCCTCACCCGGAGAGATCGAGCGGCCCTTTTGCGACTTCCAGATCACGAACCCGCAGCCCGGCTCTTCCTTGCTCTGCCACGACGAGCAGCCGTAGGCCGCGCGATTCTCGCGGATGATGCCGTCGCCATTGGGGCAGGGGCCGATCTCGGCCCGCTGGGCGCGCACCTCATCGGCGGTCAGATCACGGAAGTACTCGACGATGTCGGTGGTGAAGGTGCGGATGTCGGTCATGAATGCTTCGCGCTGCTCGGACCCGCGCTCGATCAGCGCCAGCCGCTTCTCCCAGTTGCCGGTCAGCTCGGCGGAGGTGAGCGCGTGCTCCTTCAAGAGCCCGATCACCTGCCGGCCCTTGGAGCTCGCGCGAAGCTGACGGCCGAGCCGCTCCACATAGTCGACGCGGATCAGCTTCTCGATCGTTTCCGCCCGGGTGGCCGGCGTGCCCAGCCCGGCTTCCTTCATCGCCTCGCGCGCCTCCTCGTCCTCGATCTGGCGACCGGCGGTCTCCATGTCGCGCAGGAGCGATGCCTCTGAGTAACGCGGCGGCGGCTTGGTCTGCTTCTCGAGCACCTCGGCGTCGGTGCAGGTACCCAGCTCGCCCTCGTCGATCTTGGGCAAGATCTGGGGGCCGTCCTCGTCGTCGCTTGGCGGCGGCTCCTCGGCCGCAGCCTGCTCGCCGAAGGCGGCGGCGCGCCAACCGGCAATCACCAGGCGCCGGCCCTTGGTGCGGAACCGCTCGCCGCCCGCCTCGGTGACCACGTCGGTGTCCTCGAACACGGCCTCGGGGTGGAACACGGCGAGGTAGCGGCGAACGACCAGGTCATAGATCCGGGCGTCGTCGCCCGAGAGCTCCTTGGTGGGGGCCTCGCCGGTCGGAATGATCGCGTGGTGGTCGTCGACCTTTGCGTCGTTCACGACTCGCGCCAGTGGCAGCACGTCGAGACCAGACACGTATTCGGCCGCCTTGCGGTGCACCGGCAGGTTTCGGCCGAGATTCGAGGCGATGCTCTTGAGCTGGCCGATCATGTCGGAGGTCAAAAACTGGGACCGGGTACGCGGGTAGGTCAAAAGCGCGCCGGCGCTGGAACCCTCGTACAGCCGCTGTGCCGCCTGCAAGGTGCGCGACGCCGAGATGCCATGCCGGCTGTTGGCATCGCGCTGCAGGGTCGTGAGGTCATAGAGAAGCGGCGGCCGGGTCTTTCGTTCGGTGCGCTTGACCGCCTCGACCGTGGCCGGCTTGCCCGCGGCGGCGGCCGCCACGGAGTCGGCCTTCTCGCGCTCGGCGGTGCGGTCGGCCTTGCCCTCAAACCAGCGACCGCGGTAACCACGGTCGCCGGAGAGCGCGAACTTGGCGTCGATCTGGAAGTACGTCTCGGGCTCGAACGCGTCGATTTCGAGGTCGCGCTTGACGATCAAGGCAAGCGTCGGAGTCTGCACACGGCCGAGGGACACCACTCCGCCCAGCGCACGCGCCCTGACGGTCGCGGCTCGAGTCGCATTCATCCCCACGAGCCAATCGGCCTCGGAGCGAGAGCGCGCCGCGGCTTCGAGGTTTGCCATCTCCTCGCCGGGGCGCAGCTGCTCGAAGGCATCGCGGATCGCAGCCTTGGTCATGGAGTTGACCCACAACCGCTGCACCGGCTTCTTCGACTTGGCCTGGTCGTAGATGTAGGCGAAGATCAGCTCGCCTTCGCGCCCGGCGTCACAGCCGTTGACGACATCGTCGACGTCGTCGCGCTTCAGCAGCCGCTTGATGACATCGAACTGCTTCCTGCCGCGCGCCTCCGGCCGCAGCTTGAACTTGTCGGGGAGCACGGGCAGGGTCTTGATCGACCAGCGCTTCAGCGCGGCGTCGTAGTCCTCGGGCTCGGCGAGCTCCACGAGATGCCCGATCGCCCACGAGACGATCTGGTCGCCCGATTCGAGGTATCCCTCGTGCTTTTGGAAGCTGCCGCCCAGGGCCTTGGAATAGTCCTGCCCGACAGACGGCTTCTCCGCGATGATCAAAGTCTTCCCCATCGCGGCGGGAGGGTAGCACGAGGTCACCGACCGGTAGCATGGCGTCATGTTCATCTCGTTCGAGGGTCTTGATGGTTCCGGCAAGACCACCCAGGTCAAGCTGCTGGCCGACGCGCTGGTCGCAGAGGGCCGCGAAGTCATGAGCGTGCGCGAGCCCGGCGGGACACCCGCGGGAGAGCGAATTCGCGATCTGCTGCTCGACCCGGCCGCCGAGATCGGCTCGTGGGCGGAGGCGCTTCTGTATGCCGCTGCGCGCGCACAGCTGGTCGAAACGGTGATCCGTCCCGCACTCGACCGGGGTGCGGTGGTGATCGCTGATCGCTACATCGATTCCTCCCTGGCCTACCAGGGCACCGCCCGTGGACTGGGGATCGACGAGGTCATGAACGTCAACATGACCGCGACCGGTGGGCTGCTTCCCGATCGCACGATCCTGCTCGAACTCGACTGGGCAAACGCCGGCCGCCGGGTGGGGCAGGAGCCCGACCGGATCGAGCGCGAATCCGACGCCTTTCATG
This sequence comes from uncultured Actinomycetes bacterium, assembly GCA_963708725.1. Lineage (GTDB taxonomy): Bacteria > Actinomycetota > Thermoleophilia > Gaiellales > JAICJC01 > CAVPTL01. The sequence goes on from CAVPTL010000008.1 coordinate 701,905, forward strand.
ACGCGGTCGCGCGCGGGTTCCTTGAGGCGGCGGAGCGCTACCCCGAGCGCGTGGTGCGAGTGAGCGCAAGCGGCAGTCGCGAACAGGTCGCCGAACGAGTGCGCGAGCTGGTGCCGGCGTGACCGCGCTGGCCTCGCTTCCCGACCAGGCGCGAGCCCGTGAGCTGCTCGAGGCGGCGCTGGCGCGACCAAGCCATGCCTACCTGTTTGCGGGACCGTCGGGCTCCGGCAAACGGCTGTACGCCGAGGCGTTTGCCGCTGAGCTGCTCTCGACCGAACTGCATCGGATCCAGACGCGCACCCATCCCGACCTGTTCGTGCTCGAGCCCGAAGGCGCGGGCATCCGGATGGAGGACGCCCGCCGGATGCGCAGCGACCTGCACCTCCGCCCGTTCGAGGCCGACCGGCGCATCTATCTGATCCTCGACGCCCACCTGCTGCGCGACGACAGCGCAAACGCGTTACTCAAGTCGCTCGAGGATCCGCCGTCCTACGCGGTCTTCGTGCTCGTCTCCGACCACGTTCGGCGAATGCTTCCCACGATCCGTTCGCGGGTCGCGACGATTCCGTTTCGGCGCTTCTCGCAGGCCCAGCTGGAGGCCGAAGTCGGCGACGCGGCGGCCGCCCGTGCCGCCCTCGGAAGCCTTACTCGCGCGCGCGAGCTTGCCAGCGACCCCGAGGCGTCGGAGCGGCGGCTCGAGTACCGGCGGCTCGCCGCCGAGGGCGCGCACAACCCCGACTTCGATCCGGCCGCCGCCGCGGCGACGGTGTTGACGGCCGCCGGCGCCAGGGCCAAGCGCGAGTCGGCCCTGGTCGCCAAGCAACTCACTTCGCTGCTGCAGTCGATCGATGACCCCAAGCAGGAGCGGATGCTGCGCAAGCGCTTCGAAGAGCGGGGTAAGCGCACAGCGCGCAGGGCGGAGTGGGACGAGTTGCGGCTTGCAGTGGACACGGTTGGGCTTTGGCATCGGGATCGCCTGGCCACGGCGGTTGGCGCTCCCGACACCGTGCTAGACTCGGAACCGGCCGGCGATGGGCCCGAGGCGGGCGTTACGGGCGGTGCCAACCCTGCAGCGGCTGCCCTTTCGGTCGTCTTGGACGTACGCCGGTCACTCGAGCTCAACCTTCATCCGGGGCTTGCGCTGGAGGCGATGTTCCATCGTCTCAGCCTGACCTCGGTCGATCATCTGGAGAACGGAAACTGATGATGGCCAACGTCGTCGGCGTCGTGTTTCAGCCGGGCGGCAAGGTCTACTCGTTCGACCCCGCGGGTCTTGAACTGCGGTGGGACGAAAAGGTGATCTGCCAGACCGCCCGCGGCCGTGAACTCGGCCGCGTAGTACAGCCCAACCACCAGTCAGACCAGGAATTCCCGACCCCGCTGAAGCGGGTCGTGCGGCGTGCGGACGCAGCCGATCAGCAGCAGGCGCGCGAGAACGCGCTCGAGGCAAAGCGGTCGATCAGGGTGTTTCGCCAGCTGGCCCGGCAGCACAACGTCCGGGTCAAGCCGATCTCGGCCGAGATGGTGTTCGATCAAAGCCGGATCGTGTTCAACTTCGCCTCCGAGGACAAGGTCGACACCTCGGCGCTGCGCTCAGACCTCAGCTCGACGCTGCATCGGCGCATCGAATTGCGCCAGGTGGGGCCTCGCGATCAGGGCCGGTTGTGCGGTGGTCACGGGCTCTGCGGCGGCAAGATGTGTTCCAGCCGCTACCCCTGCCATGAGCAGCCGATCACGCTGCGGATGGCGAAGGATCAGGAGCTACCCATGAATCCTGGCCGCATCACGGGGCTGTGCGGCCGTCTACGCTGCTGTTTGGCATTCGAGCATCCCGTGTACCGATCGTTTCGAGATCGGGCGCCAGCGGTGGGACGACGAGTGATCACTCCCCACGGTGACGGGATTGTTCGAAGCTACGAAGTATTGAACGATGCATGCATTGTGGATCTGGAGGGGAACACTACGGTGGAAGTCAAGCTGGATGAGTTGCACGAGGTGACACGATGAGCGATTTCGGTTTCAGTGGTCCCGGGGACGGAACCCCGGCGCTGGATGAGTTCAGCGCGGCGTGGAAGGCCGAATGGCTTCGCCGCGGCTACGACTTTGCCGACGGTGCTGATCCCAGCGCCGCGGTCGTTTTCCACTTCATCAACCCCGAAAAGCCCAAGCCGTTTCGGCGGCGACAGCGTTCGACGTATGTCGTGGCGGTGCATCATCTCGACAGCCCGCCCGACGATGTGCTGCGGCACGAGTACCCCGTGCTCGTCCGTGCGCTTGCGAACATCGCAATGCTGGTTGTGCCCGGCGACGCGTGCTATTTCGTGACGCCGGAGCAGGGCAACTACTCGGTGGCCGATCCCGGCAATCTCGACGAGTGGGTCAAGGCGCTGTTTGACCGTCTCGAGCCGCTCGCGACATCACGGCTGGTGATCGACAACCGGTTCGACACCGACCTCGAGCCCGAGCTTTGGGATGGCGACGAGTTGACCGCGCAGCTGCACGAGGCCGGGCATCGGCTCGACAACCTCGGCCTGCTGCCCGCACCGTTTCCGCTGGATCAGATCGTTGGTCCAGACGACCTGCGCTGGATCAAGCTGGCGTATGGCATCGGCGGGCTCTCGTACGGCAACATGTCGGTGCGAAAGGACGCCAATCGCTTCTGGATGAGCGCCTCTGGCGTCGACAAGAGCGACCTGCGCGAGATCGGCCGCGACGTGTTGCTGGTCAAGGACTACGACCCCGAGGCGCAGGCGATGGTGCTGTCGGTACCTCCGGGTGTCGAGCCGCGACGGGTGTCGGTGGATGCGATCGAGCACTTCATGATCTACCGCGAGCATCCGACCGTGGGCGCGATCGTGCATGTGCATGCATGGATCAGCGACGTGACCGCCACCGAGTTCAACTATCCCTGCGGAACGCGTGAGTTGGCGACCGCGGTCTCCGACATCATCCGCGAGGCTCCCGATCCGGGGCGCACGATCGTCGGGCTCAAGAACCACGGGCTGACCATCACCGGCCCGAGCCTCGAGGAGATCTTCGCCCGCATCGAACCCGTCATCGAGGTCCAGGTCCCAATGAGCGCCTGAATAAATGGTGCCAGGCACCATTTATTCACGACACAGGTTCGGTGCGATTTTGTGACGCATGGCTAGCATGCCGAGATGAGCACGCTGGCTGTACGAGTTCGCCCGCATTACCCGTGGGTGGTCGTCGCGGCCACGTTCGTCGTGCTGGTCACCGCGGCTGGGTTTCGCGCCACCACCGGCGTGTTGCTCCTGCCGTTGCAGAAGGACTTCGGGTGGTCGACCGAGCTGATCGGCGGGGCGGTTGCGCTGAACCTGTTGGTGTACGGCCTGGGCGCACCGTTTGCCGCCGCGGTGATCGAGCGGTTCGGCGTCCGTCGCGTGTGCGCTGCCGCCCTGCTCACGGTCGCGCTGGGATCGGCGCTGACCACGGTCATGACCCAGCCGTGGCAGCTGTACGTGTTGTGGGGGCTTGTGATCGGTTCCAGCACCGGCGCGGTGGCCGTGCCGCTCGCCGCGATTACGGCCAACCGCTGGTTCGAACGCCGGCGCGGTCTCGTAACCGGGGTTCTCACCGCCTCCAACGCCAGTGGCCAGCTGATCTTCCTGCCGGTGCTCGCCGTGATCGTGACCAGCTACGGATGGCGCTGGGCGGCGGGAACCGTCGCCATCGTGGCGGTGTTCGTGGTGGCACCGATCGCGCTTGCCTTCATGCGTTCCTACCCCGCCGACATGGGGCTTGCCCCCTACGGCGGCGAGTTTGTCGAGCCGCCACCACCGACCCAGAACCCGGTTCGAAACGCGTTCGGCGCGCTGCGCGAGGCCTCACACGTACGCGACTTCTGGCTGCTGGCCGGAGCGTTCTTCATCTGCGGCGCGACCACCAACGGCCTGATCGGCACCCACCTGATCGCGGCATGCTCCGACCACGGGTTGAGCGAGGTCAAGGGCGCCGGGCTGCTGGCGGTGATCGGCGTGTTCGATATCGCGGGCACCATCGGATCGGGATACCTGACCGATCGCTACGACCCGCGGATGCTGCTGTTCATGTACTACGGGTTGCGTGGCCTGTCACTGCTCGGCCTCAACGCGGCGCTCGCCCACGCCGGCCTGCCGCTGGTCGCCTTCGTCGTGTTCTACGGGCTTGACTGGGTCGCGACGGTGCCCCCCACGGTGGCGCTTTGCCGAAACATCTTCGGGCGCGAGCGGATGGGTGTGGTGTTTGCGTGGATCTTTGCCTGCCACCAGTTCGGGGCGGCCTTCGCCGCCTGGGGAGCGGGCGCCAGTCGCACGTGGCTTCACTCCTACGAGCCGGCGTTCCTGATCGCCGGGGCACTCGGCGTGCTGGCCGCGTGCATGAGCTTGGTCGTTGGCCGGCGGGTCGTTCGGCCGGCTGCGATCTAGTGGCGGTGGTAGCCGTCGGCGCGGAGCCACTCGGCGGTGTCGCGGATGGTGTCATCGACTGGCCGGGTGGTGAATCCGAGCTGTTCGCGGGCCTTGGCGGCGGTGTAGAACCACCAGCGCGCACTCGAGCGCAGCTCCTCGGCGTCCAGCGGCAGCGGTAGTCGCAGTGCGGTGCCGGCGCGCACCATCGGGATCAGCATGTCCAGCGGCAGGTGTGCCTGGCGGCGGCGCTTGCCGCACACGCGCCCGACTCGGGCGAAGAAGTCGGCGTGGGAGAGATTGCCGTCGTCGTTGGTGAGGATGTACCGCTCACCCTGCTTCCCGTGCTCCTCCACCAGCAGATGGCCGGCGGCCACGTCGCGGACATCGACGTAGCTGAGCCCGCCGGCGACAGTGAATCGCAAACGGCCGCGCAGATACTCCTCGATTGGCCACGACGACACCCGGTTGACGTCGCCGGGGCCGATCACGAAACCGGGATTTGTGATCACGACGTTGAGGCCGGCCTCGGCCGCTTTGATCGCCTCGAGCTCGCCGTGGGCCTTGCTCCGCGCATACCGGAAGTCGGGACGTCCATCGTCGCCGTCGATCATGAACGCGCCCTCGTCGCGCGGGTGACGTGGACTGGCAGCGGGTCCCACGGCCGAGACGCTCGAGGTGAACACCACCCGCTCCACCTTGGCGTGCATCGCGGCGATCAGGACGTTGCGCGCACCCGTGACGTTGACCTCCTGGAGCCGGTCGTCATCGGAGGCGCGATGGCCGACCACCCCGGCCATATGAAAGACGGTATGTACGCCCTCGAGCGCCTTTGGCAGCGTCGACTGCTCGGTGACGTCGCCCAGGACGGTCTCGATCCCGAGGCTCGCGAGCCGCGCCGCGGCTGCATCCGAGCGAACGAGCGCCCGCACCTGCCGGTCGCGGGCCCGCAGCTCGCGCACGAGCTCGGAGCCGAGGTAGCCGGTCGCGCCGGTGACGAGGGTCAGCATTGAGCGGGCAGCCTACAGACCCGACCCGCCGTCGGTAGTCTCCCCGGGTGATGGAGTTCGGCCTCTACACGTTTGCGGAGCGCACCCCCGATCCGCACACCGGGCGGTCGGTGAGCGCCGCCCAGCGGCTGCGTGACCTGGTCGAGGAAGCTGAGTTGGCCGACCAGCTCGGGCTCGACGTATTCGGCGTCGGTGAGCATCACCGCCCCGAGTTTGTGGTCTCGGCGCCGACCGTGGTGCTCGCGGCGATCGCGGCGCGGACGGAGCGGATCAAGCTGACCAGCGCCGTGACCGTGCTCAGCTCCGACGACCCGGTGCGAGTGTACGAGCAGTTCTCGACGCTCGATTTGCTGTCGGGCGGGCGGGCCGAGATCATGGCCGGCCGCGGCTCCTTCATCGAGTCGTTTCCGCTGTTCGGCTATAGCCTCGATGACTACGACGATCTGTTTGCCGAGAAGCTCGACCTGCTGCTGGCGCTGCGCGAGAACGAGCGGATCACGTGGTCGGGCCTGCACCGCCCGCCGCTCGACGATCTCGGAGTGTTCCCGCAGCCCGAACAGCAGATTCCGATCTGGATCGCCGTCGGCGGCACGCCCGCCTCGGTTGTGAGAGCCGGCACACTCGGTCTGCCGATGGCACTTGCCATCATCGGCGGGCTGCCCGAGCGGTTTGCCCCGATGGCCGAGCTTCACCGGCGCGCGGCCGCCGAGGCCGGCCACGATCCGCTCCCGCTCAGCATCAACTCCCACGGATTCATCTCAGACACGCCGGAGGAGGCGATCGAGGACACGTTCGCGTCGGTCGCCTCGGTGATGGACAGCATCGGACGGGAGCGAGGCTGGCCGCCGATGACCCGCGAGCAGTACGAGGCCTCGGCGACGCTGCGTGGGGCGAACTTCCTGGGCAGCCCGCAACAGGTGATCGACAAGATCCTGTTCCAGCACGAGATCTTCGGACACGACCGGTTCATGCTCCAGCTGACCGTCGGCTCGATGCCCCACGACAAGGTGATGCACGCGATCGAGCTGTACGGGACTCAGGTCGCTCCCGCGGTTCGCTCCGAACTCGCCCGTCGCGGGTATTCTCCGGCCGAAGCGCCGACGTAGCTCAGTTGGTAGAGCAATTCATCTGTGTCGTAACGATCTCGGAACACTGATCGGCGAGACTCGGTAGATGATCATCGTGAGAATGTTTCTCAATCCATTGTCGGCCGACTGGCGGGCGCAGGGGGCGCTGCGGTGGTCGGGTACTGTGATCGGGGCCGAGGGTGACGCGGCGGGCAACTCCGGCCGTCGCATTGGGAAGCGGCTTGGGCGGGCTAGGCGTTGCAGCTGGGATCGGCGTGGTCGCGGTCGGGTTGGCCGTTGCGAATGGTCTGCTCTGATCTGGCCGCAGATCGGTACGTGGGGTGTGTGTGGGCTATGCGCTTTGGGTGCGTCGATCGCGTCGCGCGAGCGCAAATCCGATCGGGTGGTTGTTTCTCGTAATGGGTGTTGAGCATCTCTCAGGGTTGTTGAATCGCGATCTATGCTGGTGATCGACGCGAGGGGTCTGGTGGCGAGTGCCGCGCTGTGGGTGGGGTACATCACTCGTAATGATGGGGTCCGGGGTTCGACTCCCCGCGTCGGCTTACACCAGGTAAGCACCGTATTTCTGCACCACCGCGTTTGCGCCGATACGTCGTCTGGCTGACCGCGTCGAGAAACTCCGATCATGAGCGCGATCGTCGCTCTCCGGATCGGCTCGCCTCGATCGGAGGTCTCGGGCTGGTAAGGTCGTGTTGGTGTGCCGGGAAGCCTGGTCGGCGTTGTTCATCATGCCCGCATCCCTGGAACCCAGACCTCCGAGCCGCGTCAGGCGGATCATGCAGTCGCACACAGTGCTGCTGATCGCCTTCGCGTTCGCGGTTATGGGCGATCCGGTCTCATCGGTTGCCTATGCGATCGAGGCCGCGCTTCGCGCTCTTGGCGGCGATCTGAAGCTGCTCGTGCCTACCATGCTTTTGGTGGTGGTGATCATTGGGCTCGTGATCACCAACTACCACCGCCTGGTTGAGCGTTTCCCCGGCGGCGGTGACGCCGCCGCAACCGGTTCCGAGTTCGGGGAAGGTTGGGCGTTCATGCCGCTGGGCGCGCTGATCGTGGACTTTACGCTGACGATCGCCATCAGCGTTGCTGCCGCCGCCTCGGCCATCATCGCGTTGTTCCCGGCGACTTCATCGGCGCGGCTCGCGATCGCGATGGTTTTACTCGTGGCGGTGGCAGCGTTGACGTGGTTTGGTCACGGCGGCAGGGCGGTGTTCGCCGCCATGACGATCGCGTTCTTGGTGATAAGCACAATCGTGCTGGCGTGGGGGTTCATCGATCCACACGGCCAGGTCGAACATTCACCGCCGCAGACCGGGCACAGCTGGGCGCCGTTGGCGGTGCTGCTGGCGTTTCCGGTCGCGATGGCGCTGGCGACAGGGGTCGAGGCGCCATCGTCGGCCATCGCCCAGCTCGGTCAGCTGAACCGCAGTCAGCGGGTGCATTTCGGCCGGGTAACGCTGTGGTTGACGCTTGGCATCGTGGGCGGATTGACGCTCGCACTCACGGTGCTGGCCGTCCGATTGCACGTCGGCGTCCCTCCGGCAGACTCCACCCAGGTCGCCGACATCGCGCGCGCATCGGTGGGGCACGGGCCGCTGTTTGCAGCCTTCCAGGTGGCGAGCGCGGTGCTACTGCTCGCCGCCGCGTCGTCGTCGTTTCAGGCCGGCCCCGGCCTACTGAAAGCGCTCACCGGCGACGACGCCAGTCCCGGGATTCTCCCGGAATGGCTGGGTCACACGAATACCCATCACACCCCGTACTGGGGAGTTGTGGTGTTTCTCATTGCCGCCGCCGCTGTGGTCGGCGCCGCGGGCGGTCACGACCAGGAGCTGGTGTTGTTCTACGCAGTGACGGTATTTATCTCGTTCCTGTTCGGGCTGCTGGCCATGAGCCGCGTGTCCCGGCGGGCCCGAAACCGGGGCTTCCTGGTCGTCAACCTCGTCAGCATCTTTGCGGTGGGGCTGACGCTGACCATCAACCTTGCCCGGATCTATCCGCTGGTGTCGGTCGCCGCCGCGTGCCTGATCGCACTCGCGCTTCACCGCTTGTGGACGCGTGCCGGCCGCCCCGCCGGCATCTCGGAGGCCGAATCTCACGTCGCTTAGCTCCAATAGGCGCAACTCATTGCGCTTTTTACGCTGAGGGCGCAAGTCGATGGAAATCAGATGAACCGACTGATCAAGCCTCCTAGGTCGGCTCATCGCTTGCTACCGACGGTCCTCAGGAGTTCGCCGCAGCGCGGGCACACCGCTTCGGTCGCCGCGACGTGACCCGCGAGTTTGAATCTCGCGAGCAGCGACTTGGCAAAGCGTACCGTAGTACGGTACGATTGAGGTAGTACGTAGTGCGGTATATCCAAGTCGAGTGAGGACGCCACGGTGCGACCACCGATGGAAGAGTTCGTGGGAGGACAAGCGCGGGTCGCGGATTCGTGGATCGAGGACGGTCTTGCCGACCTCTCGACTGCGCTGGCTTGGCGCCGCCGCCTCGTCTACGTCGCGGTTGTGATCGGTTTCGCCATCGTGGCGAGCCTGGGGTGGCGTGCCACAGATTCGGGTGGGTTGGCTCCAAACATCGCTCCGCTTCTGGGGTTAGCAGCCTGCGGCGCTGCCCTCGGTTACTGCTGGTTGCGTCACCAGGACGTGATCGCTGCGGCGGACGATGTGATTCTTGCGGAGGTTTCGGGTGGCGATGAATCTGCCGCGCACCGCGCGGTCGCGAAGCGAGTTCGTTCTCTCGAGAGTCGGCGGTACCGAGAAAGCCTCGCCGAAGAGTTGCGCTGGCAGCTTCGACTTGCCGACGAGGCTGCCGTGGCGGAAACGGCGGGCGCACGACCCGTTCGGATCTCGACGCTGAATCCCGAGCAGCGAAGGGCGCTGATAGCCGATCGAGCGCACGTCACGGCCATGGCCGACACCGTCGAACTCAACGAGGTTGATCCGCGTGCCTTGATCCTGCTTTGGAGGGTCAGTGATTCCAGCCCGATGTCAGCCGCTGATCACCCGAACTCGGGAGCGACCCTCACCCGACGGCTCCGCCAAGCTTGGATGCTCCTCAATCGCCCTGCCAACGCGCCCAGCAGTCCCAGAGCATTGACCACCGGTATCCGTGCCGTCGCCTCGTGATTCGGCGATGGTCGCGGCACGCGCCGCTTGAGCCACTCTCCAGAGTGACCGGGTATCAGAAGCGGGCAGCCGTGCTGCATTCGCGCGGGCGCCGTAGCGTAAAACAGATTTGCGCAACCTCGCCCGGGTTGATGGGTTTGGGGTTGCTCGTGGGGGTGGCGGGCGGTCTCGGCGCGATCGCCTTTCGCGAGTTGATCGTCGCTGTTACCAACGTGGCCACCGGCCAAAGTGATTACGGCCTCGCTGGGCGGGTTTCCAACCCGCATCTTCCTGGGCTGGGAGTCTGGTTCGTGGTGCTCGCCCCGGTGTTGGGTGGGTTGTTGTACGGCCCGTTGATTAGCCGTTTCGCGCCCGAAGCTCGCGGCCATGGTGTGCCCGAGGTGATGCTGGCCGTATCCGAGAATGGGGGCCGCATCCGGCCCCGGGTCGCCGCGGTGAAGGCGCTCGGCTCGGCGCTCTGCATCGGTACAGGAGGGTCGGTCGGCCGCGAGGGGCCGATCGTCCAGATTGGCTCCGCGATGGGATCGGGCCTCGGCCAACTGTTAGATCTGCCGGAGTCGAGGGTGCGACTGTTGGTGGCGTGCGGAGCGGCAGCCGGGATCGCAGCGACCTTCAACGCACCGATCGCCGGCGTGTTTTTCGCACTTGAGCTGATCCTCGGCGAGTTTGAGGTCGAGGCGTTCGGTGTTGTGGTGCTCGCTTCCGTGACCGCCGACGTGATCGGCCGCGCTGCGTTCGGCTCCGACCCCTTTCTCACACTTCCAACCTTCCATCAGCAATCGCTTTGGGAGTACGCACTCTGCGTGGGCTTGGGTGTTGCCGCCGCGGTGGCCGCGACTGGGTTCGTGGGCATCTTGTACGGCTTTGAGGATGTCGCAGACAGGATCTGGACGGGGCCACGGTGGCTTCGTCCCGCCGTCGGCGGCTTGCTGCTCGGCGGTCTTCTTCTCATGCTGCCCCAGATGTATGGAGTCGGTTATCCCGTGCTGCAACATGCCGTCGGTGGGGGCTACGCCCTGTGGTTTCTGATCGGGTTGCTCGTGGGCAAACTCGTGGCGACCAGTCTCACCATCGCCATCGGCGGGTCAGGAGGCGTGTTCGCGCCGTCGTTGTTCATGGGAGCCATGCTCGGCACCGCCTATGGAGACACCGTCTCACGGTTCGCACCCCATTTCGCCGGTCAGCCCGGGACGTACGGTCTACTGGGAATGGGCGCGTTCTTCGCTGCCGCATCACGCGCACCGATCACCGCGGTTCTGATCATTTTCGAGCTCACCGGGGACTATCACGTCATCTTGCCGTTGATGGTCGCAATCGTGGTCGCCACCTGGATGGCCTCCAAGATCGCCGAGGACTCGATCTACACGCTCAAACTCCGGCGACGCGGCATCGACATCCTCAACCGCCGTGCCCCGCCACTCCAACAGATTACGGTCGAACGCGCGATGTCCGCACCACCCGAGCCGATTTCCGCACACGCCACGCTACCCGAGCTCGTAAGCCGCTTTACTGCGGAGCGAGCCAGCTCGTTACCGGTAACAGACACAAATGGCTACGCCGGCGTGGTCACTCTCACCGCGGCTCGACAGAGCCGTCGCCGAACAACGCCACAGCTATCACGCCTCAGACGTCGCCAACCACCCACCAACTCTGATCCCCGATCAAAAACTCGGCGCCAGCCTGGAACATCTCCTCGCGGAAGAACCTGGCGGCCTTCCCGTGCTCTCGTCCAACAACCAGCTCATCGGCTGGATCACCGATCGAGACGTCCTCACTGCCTACCGCCACCATCTCAACCCCACCGAGAACAACCACACCCCAACGCCAACCAAACACCACGACACGACGGTCAACTCCGAACACCGACCGAACCACGAAGTCGCCGCCAAGGGACGTACGCCATGAACTCGACCACGTGGGCACGTTGACACTCGTAGTTATCGCCGTCGGGATGGCGATCGTCGGCATCGACTGGCTGATACTCAGCTTCGAACCCGCTCGGCGCTTGAGTCCCGCGCTTCGGCTTCAGACCGGTCGATCATGGAGAGCACCCGATGGAGCCTTACCGAGTATTGCTCCTGTGCCTGCCGCCACGACTCGTATGTTCCACAGAACGGGGTTGGCGAGTTGTAGCGGAGCGTGCGCTCCAAAAGCAGTGCAGCACACGGGTCACACGGCCCGTCTTCGAGATTGGCAATGATCCGTCGAAGCACGTCGGCGTTCTGCCTTAGCGTCGTGGTGCTGACATACGGCTGGGGGTATCCCACCGGGTCATCCCGGGTCTGCGACAGATCAAGATCCTGTTGGCATAGCCGAGCCAAGGCGACTCGATGCTTGTACGACTCGAGGTACGCAATCCGGCGGGCGACAAAACGGCTCGTGGCGTCCACCCGCCCATCACACCGGAACCCCTGCTCGATCAGTCTGTCGGCGTGTCGGAGTGCCCGATCGTGCTCGATCAGTCCGACTGCACTCGCGACCAACGTTCCGAGGCTCGCGAGCACAACGACCACGCTGGTGATCGGTTCGGGCTCGTGGATGGGCGCAACGACCACACCGGCTGCCACACCAGCAACCAGCGCCATTGCGAACGCCTGACGAGCTGCGGCGCGTGTAGTCGCGTTCGCGGATGCCAGATCCGCCCCTGGCCAGGAGACTCGGCTCACAGCGACCCCTCAAGAGCAGGCATACGCTGGAATTCTCCGCCACGCCGCCCGCGGCAACGACTGGGCGTCCGTTCGAACCGATCGTCATCTCGGTGTGCTCGTGGGCTCACGATCACCTCGCCGACCAGACTTCCCGGCACACCTTCTGACTACCGCGATTCTATCACCGTCTACCCCGCGTCAGCGGCCAACGCCCTGGCCGTAGTGGTCGACCTGAGAGCGGGATCGTCGGCCAGGGTGCCGGCGCGAAATCTTAAGCCCGGCTTCAGGCCGGCTTGGCTATGGTCGGAGCGTTCGCCCAACGCGACTAATGGTGTGCCGGGAAGACTGGTCGGCAAAGGGACTGACCGTGTCCGTTCTCGAGGAGTCGACCGAACCGCGAACCGCTCGGCGCGGACTGCGCCGTGGTTTCTCTGCGAAACCGGTGCTGTTCGTTGCCTTTGCGTTTGCGGTGATGGCCGATCCGGTTTCGTCGGTCGCCTACACGATCGAGGCGTCGTTGCGGTCGTTGAATGGGCACCTGAGCCTTTTGATGGCAACGCAGCTGATCGTGCTCGGGGTGATCGCCCTGGTGGACGTGAACTACTGGCAGTTGGTGGGGCGCTTTCCGCTGGGTGGCGGCTCGGCCCAGGCCGCCGGAAAGGCGTTCGGGGCCGGCTGGGTGTTTCTTCCGATCGGTGCTCTGGTCGTCGACTTCGTGCTCACGATTGCCATCTCTGTAGCCGCCGGCGGCAGCGCGTTCATTGCATACTTTCCAGCGCTCGCACCGGTTCGGATTGGGCTGGCCATGCTACTGCTACTCGGCGTTGCAGCAATTACGTGGTTTGGTCACGGGGGGCGCCTGGTCTTCGCGGTGATGACGATGGTGTTCGTTGCCATTGCCGTGGTGATGATCGTCCAGGGTTTCACACACCCTGCGGTGAGTCATGGAAGGGCGCCGATAACCGGCCCAACCGGGCCTCCGGTGCTCGCGGTGCTCTTGTCATTTCCGGTAGCCATGGCCCTGGCGACCGGCACCGAGGCGCCATCGACGGCGATCGGCCAGCTCGGCCAGCTCGGTGCGGTCGACCGCAGGCGTTTCGCTCGGGGAACGCTGATCCTCACGCTGGTGATCGTCGCCGCGCTCACGGTCGCGTTGACCGCCCTGGCGGTGCGCCTCCACGTCGGCATCCCGCGGCCGGACTCGACCCAGATCGCCGACGTGGCCCACGCGGCGTCAGGAAACGGGGCGGTGTTCGCGTCGTTCCAAGCCGCCAGCGCGATGCTTCTCCTGGCCGCAGCCAGCTCGTCGTTTCAGGCCGGCCCGGGGCTTCTGAAGGCGCTATCTCGAGATCCCGCCAGCGCCGGAGTGGGGATCCTGCCGCGCGCGCTGGGCACGGCCAACCGCCACCACACTCCGTACTGGTCGGTGGTCGTGTACCTCGTACTCTCTGGGCTGGTACTGCTCGCCGCCGGCGGCCACGAGCAAGAGCTCGTCCTGGTCTACGCGGTTGCGGTGTTCGTAAGCTTTCTCGCCGGCCTGTCGGCGATGGCGCGATTCTCGTTTCGCGAACGGCGGTTCGGCCTGGCGGCCATCAACGTGGCGGGCGCCGTGGCTGTCGCCTTCACTCTGGTCGTGAACCTGGCCCGCGGCTATCCCCTGCTGTCTCTTGCCGCCATGCTCATCGTTGCAGCGCTGCTCTACTCGGCATGGGTGAAACAGGGGCGACCCACGGGAATCGACGAGGTCGAGCGGCTGGCAGAGGCCGACACGTGATGCGGTCAAAACGAGTGCCCAACGACATCCTCGCGCTCATACGTGAGGAACAGCCACGTGGCCCCGATCCTCTCGCGACGTCGTTGGGAAGCGGCCATCCGCTGGTCATCATCCACCGATCGATCAGCTCTGCCACCAGCCACGTGCGAACGTGCGTGTTGATCCTCGCGATCGCCGGAACGCTCGTGACCGTCAACCCCGAGTACGCCTACGCGACTGGTGCGGCAGCCATTCTCGTAGGCTGTGCGACCGGCGGCTGGATCGCGGTTGCGCGGCGGGTTCGTCGTGACCGGATCGACGACCTCATTCTCGCAGGCACCGTGCCGAGCGCACCGATAGTACGCAGCGAGATCCACCGGTTGTGTGATCCCCGCAACCGAGCGTCCCTCGCAGCGACACTCGAACGCGCACTCGACGCGGGGGAGCGATGGTCAGACCTGCTGCCCGCATCACGACCACCGCCAGGAGTCCGGAATCTCCCGCAAAACGCCGACCTGATCCGCATGATTTCGGCTGCCCTCAGAGATCAGCCGATGCCTCCTCGCCCCGTGGTCATGGTCGAACGATTGGTCCGCGGGGGGTACGGAGCGGTGGTGTACGGCGCAGAGCCCGACTGGCTCAGACGCGAGCTCGTGCGGATCTGGTTTGAGGTCCGTCGGAAGGCAGGTGATGGCACTCGAGCGGATGCCTGGTCTGCTGACGACTGTGCCCTTGGTGGGGCTGCTGGGATCCGGCGACAAGTACCCCCACGGATGTGCGATTAGATCCGACAATTTCGGCTTGCGCGAGTACTGGGCACCTATTGAGGAGCCCGCGTAGCCACCGGCAGGGATTAGACTTCCGGCGGCGGCTTCCATGCAGTTTGCAATCTCCATCCCGCAGTTCGTCGGTGACGGCTCCTTTGATCCCGCCGCCTTCCGAACCTACCTGCGCCGCGCGGAGGAACTCGGCTTCGAAAGCGCGTGGACGCAGGAGCACACCTTCGGCTCCCATCCCGTTCTGAGCGCACTCGAAACGATGTCCTACGCGGCGGCGTGCACCGACAGCCTGCGGCTCGGGTGTGCGGTCTTCGTCACGCCGACGCGCAGTCCGGTGAATCTGGCGAGAGCCGTCAGCTCGCTCGACCAGCTCAGCCGTGGACGGATCGAGATCGGGCTGGGGATTGGCGGCGATCGCGGGCTAGCCGCCTTCGGCGTGGAACCACGCGAGCGGGCGGCGAGGTTCGTCGAGGGCCTGCGGCTGATGAACGCGTTGTGGACGCAGGATCGGGTCTCGTTCGACGGCCGATTCTGGAAGCTGGACGGAGTCGCGATGGAACCAAAGCCGTTCCAAAAGCCCCGCCCCCCGATCTGGATTGGTGGTGGTCATCCCAATGCGCTGCGGCGGGCGGTCAAGTACGCCGACGGCTTCTACGGCGCCGGCAGTTCGACCATCCCGCAGTTCGCCGAGCGGGCGGCGATCGTTCGTGAGGAGCTCAACCGTCAGGGCCGTGACCCGTCCACCTTCCGCATCTCCAAGCGGGTGTACATCGCGGTGGACGACGATTCTGCCCGAGCACGTCGCCGGATCTCGGCGGCCCTCGAAGCCCTGTACGGCACTGACCGGCTGGCCGCGGTTGCCGTGTCGGGGACGCCGGATGCGTGTGTCGAGAGCCTGCTCGAGATCAGGGCCGGCGGAGCGGAGCTGATTCAGTTCAACCCGATGTTCGACGACGCCGAGCAGATGGAGCGGTTCGCGGCCGAGATCATTCCCCGCCTGAGCTGACCCAGCTACGCTCGGTCGATGCGGGGATTGCGGCTCCTTTTGATCGTCGACGCGCTGGCGCTGGCCGCCGGCTCGGCGTTCTCCGACCGGATCGTCGGCGCTGTCGTGATCGGCCCGGCGCTTCTGATCGGCGTCATCGTCGCGATCGCGTGTCTCAGTGCCGACCTCGTGCAACCGCGCAGGCGGATCGATGTCGTGTGCTCGTCGCTGACGATCGTCGCGCCGTTTCCCTTCCTCGCGCTCGGGTATCCGCTCGGCCCGCGGGCGGCAGCGGTGGCGGTGATCGTGCTTCAGGTGATCCCGCTCGTACGGGGAGGGCTCGGCGGTCGGCCCGCGGGCGCGGTGCCCGCAGGCTTTCGCAGGGTGCTCGCGGCGCTGGTGATCACGACCGCGCTGCTCTTGATTACGGTGGCTGCGCTCGTTTGGTACGGAAACACCTACCTGCTGCGCCCGCCGGCGGCCGTGTTCAGCCGCGGCCCGTTCTTGACGCGGGTGACGACCACCGAGGCGCGTCTTGCGTGGTCGCTGAAGGATCCCGGCCCGGTCGTCACGTTGCATGCACTTGCGCCGGACGGTTCTCAGGCGACCGGCGCCGGAGGGCTGCTCCGCGGCTTGCAACCGGGTACACGCTATGTGTGGAGCGCCAATATCCACGGACGGTCGGCGGCGGCCGGCGCGTTCACCACCGCGCCGCTCTCGACCGCCTCGCCGATCACGCTCGTGTCATTCGGCGACTACGGGTCGGGTAACGCGCATGAGTATGCAGTCGGTCGACTCGCGGCGGCCGTCGATCCGGCGCTCTTTCTGTCGGCGGGTGACAATGCTTACCTGCTGGCCGCTCCACCATTTCTCAACCGCGCGATCTTCGATCCGTTGCACGCGCTTCTCGGCGAGGCGCCGATGGTGGCGGCGCTGGGCGAGCACGACCTCGCCTACCGCGATGGCGCGGCGGTGATCTCGGCACTGCACCTCCCTGGGCACCAGTACACCGTGCAGTACGGGCCGGTGCAGGTGGTGGTGCTCGGCCTCGAGGCAGACGCCTCGGCGTTGCGGTACGCCTCCAAGACGCTCGGAAACTGCCGGCCGGCGTGCCCGGTGCGGTTCGTGCTCACCCATCGGCCGATCTCTGCGGACAATCCGATCATGCCGCTCCTGCGTCAGCGCCACGTCGCGGCCATCCTCGCGGGCCACCTGCACCGCTACGAGCGGCACGTTCGCGCCGGCGTGCTCGAGTTCACGATCGGCACCGGTGGCGAAGGGCCCGGCGACGAGGCCAACACCCAGGCGACGCCGGACGCCCAGGTGTCGTTCCTCGCGTACGGCTTTCTGCGGATCGGAATCGACGGCGCCCACATCAGCTACCGGTTCGTTGACGACCACGGCCGGGTTCGTGATCAGATCGAACGGAGCATCGAGCCGTGACCAGCGCCGAGCTGTTGCGCGCCGTCGTCGCCAACCACCGCTCGATCTTTCGTCGAAACGCACTGGCGGCCGGCGGCCGGATCGAGCGCTTCGGTGCGGTTCAGCTGACGTACGCCGAGCGTGGCGGAGCGATTGTCTTCCCGAGCTCGCGGCGGGGTCTCGACCCGGTGGTGGAGCGGATCCGCGAGCTGCGGTTGCGCGATGTCGGCTGTTGGTCTCAGCGGCCCAATCCGCGATTGGGTGCCTACATGGTTGCCCAGGGATTCCAATGGGGCTGGCAGCCGCACTGGATGGCGCTCGATCTCGCCCATCTCAGCGACGAGCGATCCACGCTGGAGGTGATCGATCGACCCTCGCCGTACCCGCGCGGCCTACCGTACGCCGAGCGGGGACCGGATCCCGCCGCTGTGTCGCACCTGGCAGTCTGCAAGCAGGGGCAGCCGGTTGGGCATGTGGTGGTGAATCCGTGGCGCGGCGTCGCCGGTATCTACTCGATGGGGGTGGCCGAGTCCGCGCGGCGCCGAGGGATCGGCCGCGCGCTGGTGTTCGCGGCGTGTCGTCGGGCCCGCGCGCTGGGATGTACGCATGCGGTGCTCAACTCAACGGATCAGGGCGAGCCGGTGTATCGCGCGGTCGGCTTCGAATCGCTCGGCCGGGGCCAGACGTGGTGGCTCGCCCACGGACCGGCGCCCTCACTCCGGGCCGCGGCGCTCGCGCTTGCGATCGGAGACGGCGATCTGGTCGCACTTGCGATGCTCGACCCGAGTGCCGAGGAGCTGGCTGCTCCGATCGCCGGCGACACCGGAGCGCTGCGGCTGGCGGTGCTGACCGGCCGCGGTGAGGTGGTCGAATGGATGCTCGAGCGTGCGCCCCAGCTCGCCGCCGAGCGGTTCTCACCCAGCGGCGGAACGCTCCTTCACCTGGCCGTCGCACAGGGAGATGCGGGCATGGTCGCCTTCGCGCTGGCCCACGGGGTCGATCCCTGGGCACTCGACCGCTCGTTCGGATCGACGGCCCGCAGCTGGGCGGAGCGCGTCGGCCGCCATGACCTGGCGGCCCTACTTCCGGACGCCACCGACTAACCTTCAATCGTGTCCGAGATGCCGCCAGACTCCACCGATTCATCGCCGATTCGGGTCGCCGTGGTCGGCTCTGGCCCGGCGGGCTTCTACGCCGCCGGGCAACTCCTGACCAAGGGCGCCGAGGTCGACATGTTCGAGCGCCTGCCGACGCCGTGGGGTCTCGTGCGGCTCGGTGTCGCTCCGGATCACCCCAAGATCAAGGCCGTCTCGCGGGTGTTCGAGAAGATCGCCGACCGCCCGGGGTTTCGGTTTTTCGGTAACGTCGAAATCGGGCGCGACCTGTCACGTGACGACCTTCGCCACCACTACCACGCGGTCGTGTGGAGCGTCGGCGCCCAGCTCGACCGCCAGCTCGGAATCCCCGGTGAAGATCTGCCCGGCTCACTGTCGGCGACGGCCTTCGTCGCCTGGTACAACGGGCACCCCGACTATCGCGATCTCGAGCCCGATCTCAACACCGAGCGGATCGTGATCGTCGGCAACGGGAATGTCGCGGTCGACTGTGCGCGCATGCTGGCGCTGACGCGCGAGGAGCTGCGGGTCACCGACACGCTCGACCATGCGATCGATGCGATCGCGGCCTCCCCGGTCAAGGAGATCGTGGTGCTCGGGCGTCGCGGTCCCGCGCAGGCGGCGTTCACCAACCCCGAGCTGCTGGAGCTGGGCGAGATGGCCGGTGCCGATATCGAGGTCAACGCGGCGGAGCTCGAACTCGATCCCATCAGCGAAGCGTCAATCTCAGGCGACGGCGCATCGATTCCCCGCCGAAACGTGGAGGTGCTGCGCGAATACGCGAAGCGCACACCCGACGGCAAGCCCCGCAAGGTCATCCTGCGGTTTTGCGCCTCGCCGATCGAGCTGCGCGGTGCGGGGCGAGTCGAGGAAGTCGTGGTGGCAAGAAATCGGCTCGAGCCCGATCCGTCCGGGCGGCTACAGGCGGTGCCGACTGACGACCACGAGGTGATCAAGACGGGACTCGTGCTGCGCTCGGTTGGATACCGCGGCACTCCGCTCGACGGCGTGCCGTTTGACGACCGCCGCGCGGTGATTCCCAACAACGACGGCCGGGTGATCGACGGCGCCGGTGAGCTGGTGCCGGGCGAGTACTGCGCGGGATGGATCAAGCGCGGGCCAAGCGGCGTGATCGGCACCAACAAGAAGGACGCCAACGAATCGGTCGAGCTGTTGTGGGAGGACGCCGAGGCGGGATTTCTGACGACTCCCCCGCAGCCGGACCCGGTCGCGATCGAGACGCTCGTGTTCGAGCGCGCGCCGGAAGCGATCGAGTATGAGGGGTGGAGGGCAATCGACGCTCACGAACGCGCCTCGGGGGAGCCACACGGTCGACCGCGCATCAAACTGTGTAACTGGGATGACCTGCTGCACCACGGCCGCCCCAAAAGCACGGCCGGCGCCTGACGAGGGATGTCGCGGGCTCCGACATTCGCTCTGGGCCTGGCAGTTGCGATGGTGCTCGCGGACTCTTCGATCGTCATCCTCGCGCTGCCGGAGATCCTCGTCCACTACAACGTCTCGATCAACGACGTCGCGTGGGTGCTGACCCTTTTCAACCTCGTGCTCGCCATCGTGGCGGTGCCCGCTGCGCACCTCGCCCGCCGTCGCGCCCCGGCCGCATTTTGCCGGGTGGGGCTGGTCGTGTTTGCGGCCGCATCGCTGGGATGTGCGGTGGCCCCGAGCTTCTCGTGGCTTTTGGCGTCGCGAGGTGTCCAGGCCATCGGTGGGGCGGCAGCCATCTGCGCGGCGCTCGAGCTGTTGCCGTCGGCGACCGGCAGTGAGCGCAGGGCGATCGCGGTCTGGTCGGCGGCCGGAGTGATCGGGGCCGCTGCCGGCCCTGCAATCGGCGGCATTCTCACCGACACCATCTCTTGGAAGGCAATCTTCGCCGTCCAGGTGCCGCTGGCGTTGGTGGCGTTGGTGTTCATCCCGCGCTCGGAGCAGCGCCCGCTGATCATGCCCGCTGCCGACCGGCCGGACGTGCCGGCAAACGTCGCGCTCGGACTGGTGTCCGCGTCGCTCACCGCGGCGCTCTTTCTGATTGTGCTCTTGCTGATCAACGGTTGGGGGCACACTCCACTCGAGGCCGCGGGGGTCGTCACGGTGATGCCGCTCGCGGCGCTCGCGATCTATCGCCTGCTCCCGGCGGCCGGCTCGCCCAAGGCCCGGGCCGCCGGTGGTGCTGTGCTGATCGGCGGCGGGTTGCTCTCGCTGGCGGTGCTCCCCGGCGCGAGCTGGTGGTGGCTGGTGCTGCCACAGATCGCGATCGGCGCGGGGTTGGCGCTGGCGATCAGCGCGCTCACGGCCACCGCGCTGGCCGGTCGCTCACCGCTTGGGATTCACGGTGGATGGACGATCGCCGCTCGCCATGCGGGGATCTGCATCGGCCTGCTGATCCTGACGCCGATCTTTACCAACCAGCTCGATACGCAGGCCGCCGCCGCCGAGGCTTCGGCCACCAAGCTCGTGCTCGAATCGTCGCTCAGCATCTCCGACAAGATCGACCTCGGAGGTCGTCTCGCCGACCTGGTCGGTACAGCGCCGGTGACCAAGCCGCCCAACCTCGACTCGGCGTTCAAGCCACTGGGCAATAGCCCCGAGGTGCGGCAGCTGCACGCGTCGGTCACCGACCAGATCGAGCGCGCCGTGACCCGTGCCTTCTCGCTGCCGTTTGCGCTGGCAGCAGTGATGGCGCTGCTGGCGCTGGTCCCGTTGGCGTTCGTGAAGGTGCGGGTGAGGGCGTGATCGGCGACCGCTGGTTTATCGCGATCGCCTGCGCGTTGGCGATCACCCCGGTGGCCGTGAACGTTGCGGCCGGCGGGCGTGACTACAAGCCGACCGCTTCTGGAAACCCGTGCGACGCGCGCACCTGGGCGCCGACACATTCGCTCGACGACGTGCTCAGCCAGGCGGCCCTGTCGGCGCTCGACGGTGCCGCGTGTCAGCTCAACGTCCCGGCCGAGACCCTCGGTCTGGCGCTGACCAGCGACAGCGAGCTGAATCAGTTCAAGCGTGACCACCACCTGTCCAAAGCCGACATCGATGATGCTGCCCGGGCCGGTCTCAACCGCGCGGTGGACGACGGTGAGAACAGCGGCCGGATCAACGCGGTCGAGGCGTTCGCGTTGCGGCTGGCCGTGCGTGGTGTCCCGGTGGATCGGTTGTTGCAGCTCGTCCGCGATCATTTGTACGGATGACCGACATGCACGCCATCGCGGCCGCCGCCACCTCGCCGATACTGGGGGTGCCGTTGTCGGTGCTCGACGTCGCGCCGGTGTCGAGCGACCGCTCGGCCGTCGAGGCGCTGGCCGATTCGACCGAGCTGGTGCAGGAGGCCGAGCGACTCGGCTACCACCGGCTGTGGTACGCCGAGCACCACAACATGCCGGGGATCGCGAGCTCCGCACCCGAGGTGCTGATCGCAAATGCGGGAGCGCGCACGTCGCGGATCCGGTTGGGGTCTGGTGGCGTGATGCTGCCCAATCACGCTCCGCTTGTGGTGGCGGAGCGGTTCGGCACGCTGGAAGCGCTCTTCCCGGGGCGCATCGACCTGGGGATCGGACGGGCTCCGGGTACCGATCAGCGCACCGCCGCGGCCCTGCGCCGGCTGGGTGCGAGTGACGACCTGCCCGAGTTGTTGCACGAGCTGTATGGGTTCTTCGAGGGCTTCGGCGTCGAGGAGGACTATCGCGGCATCCGCGCGATCCCGGGGTTTGGCGCAGAGATGCCGGCGATCTGGCTGCTCGGCTCGAGCGGGTTCAGCGCCCAGGTGGCGGGGGCACTCGGCCTGCCGTTCGCCTTTGCCCACCACTTCAGCGCTCACAACACGGTGCCCGCGCTCGACCTCTACCGTGAGACGTTTCGGCCCTCGGCGCTCCTCGAGAAGCCGTATCCGCTGGTGACCGCGATGGTGGTGTGCGCGCCCGATGACGAGGAGGCACAGCTGCTCGGTTCGGCCATCGCGCTCTCGTTTGCCCGGATGCGATCCGGCTATCCGCCGGCCCGGCTGCCGACCGTCGAAGACATCCAGGCGCACGATTGGACGCCGCAGGAGCGCGCGTTCGCCGACAGCTGGCTGGCGCCGCAGGCCATCGGGAGCCCCGAAACAGTCAAGCGCCGGATCACCGAACTGCTCGCCGAAACCGGTGCGGTCGAGTTCATGGCAACCACCAACGCACCGTCTGCGGCGGCGCGCACCCGCTCGTATCGGCTGCTGGCCGAGCTCGCCCAGCTGCCCCCCGGTTGAGCTAACTCGTCCGGGCTCTCACCAGCTCGGCAGACTTCTCACCGATCATGAACGTCGCCACCACCGGGTTGACGGTCGGCATCGTCGGGAAGATCGAACCGTCGGCGATGCTGATGCCCTCGAGCCCACGGATCCGCAGCTCGGGGTCGACCACCGCGGTGTCATCGCCGGCGTCGCCCATCTTGCATGTACCCGATGGGTGGTAGACGGTGTGGTGTACCGCGCGGCCGTACTCCGAGAGCGCCTCGTCGGAGGTGAGATCGGGGCCCGGTGCGATCTCGCGCTCGATCCAGTCGGCGAATGGGCCCTCGGCGGCGACCTGACGGGCAATCCTGAGTCCGTCGACGATCGTTTGCTCGTCGTAGCCGTCCTCGTCGGTGAAGTACCGGAAGTCGAGCGCCGGCTTGATGTTGGGATCCTTCGACAGCAGGTACAGGCGACCCGTGGAGTGCGAGCGCGGGATGTTCGGGGTCATGCAGATACACCAGCGGTCGTCCGGCACCTCGTAGCCCAACCGCTCGGTGTTGAACGTGAACGGCAGCTGATAGGTGTGGTACATGAGGTCGGGTCGATCGTCACCACCGAGCCGGTTTACGAACAGCGCGCAGTCGGCGTCCATCGCGCCTTCGGGGCCCATCGGCTTTCGCAGCTTCCAGATGATGATCGACTCGGGGTGGTCGATCAGGTTCTCGCCGACCCCGGGAAGATCCTCAACCACGTCGATGCCGAAGTGCTCGAGCTGCTTGCGCGGCCCGACGCCCGAGTACATCAGGAGACGTGGCGTATCCACCGACCCGCAGGCGACGATGATCTCGCGCTTGGCCTCGACGCGGTTGGTGCTGCCGTCGTCGTGCTCGGTGTGCACCGCTGTCGCCCGCTTGCCCGCGAACTCGATCCTGTGGGCGCGGGTGTTTGTGCGCACCTCCAGGTTGGGACGGTTACCCATGATCGGGTGCAGGTACATGACGCTCGAGGAAGAGCGCACGCCGGTCGCGTCGTTGTAACCGACGTCGAGGAACCCGGCGCCGTTGGGGAACGGCCCCGCGTTCCAGTCGGTGTTTCGGTCGACGCCCAACGCGGCACCGCAGGCCTCGATCCAGTCATACAGGATCGCGTTTCGGTCCCTCTCGGCGACGATCTGGTGCGGCCCGGGGATGCGATCGTAGTACTGATCCATGCCGTCGGGCTCCCAACCGGCACAGCCGACGTCGACCCAATCCTGCCAATCCCCGGGAAACGGCTTGAACCAGATCATGGTGTTGTGCGACGAGCAGCCACCCAGCACCTTTGCCCGTGAATGCACGATGTGGGCGTTACCGCGGGGCTGGAGGGTGGTCGTGTAGGCGAGATCGATCGGGCCTTCGAGCAGACCGAGCCACCGGCGGATCTGGAGCACATCGTCGAAGCCGACGTCGGTCGGACCCCATTCGAGGATGCACACCGAGACATTTGGATCTTCTGACAGACGGGCGGCGACGGCGGCTCCCGCGCTCCCGCCGCCCACCACGACGTAATCGAATGCATCTGCCATGTCAGCTCCCGGGTCGGAGATTGGGGTGTCATCCTCGCACACGCCGCGGGATTGGTCTATGCCAGCATGAATAACGGTGCCAGGCACCGTTATTCACCATCACACGTCTATGCCGCCGAATTGAACTGCTCAAAACGAGCTGCGAGTCGGTCGCGGTCAGGTTGCCGGCGAACGCTCGACGGAATGTCGATCTGGTGCCCGTGGAACCCCTTTAGCAGCTCGAGCATCGGACCGTCCTCCTCATCGAGCAAGCGGGCCGCAACTCGGACTTCATAGTCAGGGGAGACGCCTACGAGGTCGTTGTCGAAGGCGCGATGGTGGATGCTGCAAAGGCTCAGGCCGTTGGTCACCGCGGCGTCGCCATCCGGATCGGCATCGCGGATGATGTGGGCAGCGTCGAGGAGACTCTGCTCCTTGAGCCGGCAAATCGCGCAACGGTCCCGGTACGCGGGGACCACGATCCCGCGGAAGCGTCGCTGGTGTAGCCGCACGGCGACCTGCCGCACGGAATACCGACGATCGATCACGTCGTCGGCGAGCATTGGTTCGCCGAGAACGTCGATGTTTCCGGGTACCAATCGAACTCGCTTGGAGTACGTGTCGTCTTCGACGACATACGTCGGGGCAATGACCTGGTAGCACCCCGGCTTGACCCCGACGTAGTAGGCCAGTGGCACGCGGTGCTCGGCGGCTGCGCGCAGGGCACGATTGTCCGGCTGGTCAATGCTTCCTAATCGGTAGGCGTACCAGAAACCGTCGTCCGTCTCTTCGTCGGTGTAGGGACGTTTGAACGACGTCATCAACCCCAGCGCGGCGGGCCCGCGCTGCCGCCGTGAGCGAAAGATGCCTTTCTGGGTACTCATGAACGGGATCCGTTCGCCGTCGAACATGAAGCCCTGATCCAGCCCGCCGACGTACGGGACGTCGCCCCCATGGACCGCGCGGAGACGCGCGAGTGCGGCGAAGCACACGACGCGGAGTTGGAGGTCGGTCTCCACGCGCCCGATCCTCTCATAGCAACAAGGGGTGAATAACGGTGCCAGGCACCGTTATTCACACCGGTTCATCCACGCCGCTGGGCAGGAACGGTGGGCATGCGTGCCGTAAACTGACCTCATGCACTCCTCTTACGCGCTTTCATCAGAAGATTTCAGCGTCGAGCGCGGTGACTCGGTCGCCACGCTCGCCGATCTCTGGCCCGGCGGATGGACTCCGCAGGACCGCCTCGGTGTCGTCATGGCAAATCCGATGGACGGCGTCGGCTGTTCCAATCTGATCTGCGCCACCACGACCCTCTTCTACGACCACCTGCGAGAGACCAAGGGCACCGGCAACTTCTTCCGCTACGCCGACAACTTCATGATCGGGATCGGATGTGAGCCGGGCGATTTCAATCAGCTCGACGTGTGGCCGTTGCACAAGTTCGTCACCATCATCCAGCCGACCGCCGAGGCGCTGATCGAGGCCATCACCGACCGCGGCATCACCCTGCTTGCGATCCCCGAGACCGGCGCGCGCTGTCGCGGCGAAGTCGTGCTCTCGACCTGGAACACCTACCTCGAGACCGTCCGCTGCGTGGTCACCTACTCCGCATTGACCGGCAGAGCGCGGGATGCCGACACCTCGCTGGTCGGGAATCGGGTGGTCGAGTCCTACGTCGAGCAGGCGATCTTCTCGACCCCGGGAATCGACGCCGGGCTGCAGGCGCGACTGCGCCGGCTGCGACGAAACCTCGATCGCACCGAGAAGCAGCCGGTCGAGCAGTACCGCACGCTGCCGAATCCCGCCGCCGCCCGTGCGCTTCTGGGTGTGACGATGGTGTTGCCGCCGGGCCATCAGGAGCTGACCCGCCGTGCCACCCCGACCACGATCATGCCGGTCGAGGTGCCAATCCAGGCATCCGACACATTTGCACCCCCTTTTGACGGCGCCGCCGCCGCGGCGATGATCGTCACCGAGCCGGCACCATCCGGGGTCTACCCGGACGGTCTGCTTCGCACGGGGTTTGACGCGATCCAGCGGCGGCTGGGCGGAACCTTCGGCGAGTTCGAGGGCTGGGAGTGGATCTCGGACTTCGGCGATCCCGTGGCTGAGCACCACGCCGTGCGCGAAGCGGTCGGTGTTTGGGACGAGTCTCCGCTGCGCAAGTGGTTCTTCAAGGGCAAGGACGCGCTGCCCGCGGCCGACCATGTCTTCACCAGCGACATGGCTGCGCTCGCGGTCGGGCAATGCCGGTACGGGCCGTTCTGTGATCGCAACGGCAAGATGCTCGGAGACGGCGTCGTCTACCGCGGGGAGGACGACGAGAGCGTGTTCGTCGTAACCGCGCTCGAGTCGGATGGCGATCACTTCCGCCAGGTGTGCTCGCACCTCGATCTGGAAGTCGAGGAGCGGACGTTCGAGATCCCGCACCTCCAGCTCCAGGGCCCCCGCTCGCGCGAGCTTCTGAGCCAGCTGACCGACGCCGACATCGAAGGTCTCAAGTACTTTCGCTGGTTCCCGCACCCGATCAAGGTGGGCGGGGTCGACGGCTGCTACGTCTCGCGTACCGGATACTCCGGCGAGGTCGGATACGAGATCTTCGTCCCGCGTGAAAGCGCCGAGCGCGTGTGGCAGGCGGTACTCGATCAGGGCGCGAACATGG
Organism: uncultured Actinomycetes bacterium; assembly: GCA_963708725.1. Lineage (GTDB taxonomy): Bacteria > Actinomycetota > Thermoleophilia > Gaiellales > JAICJC01 > CAVPTL01. The sequence goes on from CAVPTL010000008.1 coordinate 728,660, forward strand.
GCATCCGGCCGTACGGGTTGGCGGCCGTCGAGTCGCTGCGGATCGAGGCCGGCCTGATCTTCCTTGGGTACGACTACTTCCCGGCAGTCACCTCGCCGTTTCACGTCAACCTCGATCGGATGGTCAAGCTCGAGAAGCCGGACTTCGTCGGCAAGGACGCGCTCGTGGCCGAGGAAGCCGCGGGGATCACACACCGGTCGGTCACGCTCGTGATCGCCGGCGACGAGGCCCCCGACTACAACACGCCGGTGTTCCAGAACGGGCGTGGGGTGGGCAAGTTGACCTCGCCGTCGGCGGGTCGCTCGCCAACAGTCGACAAACTGATCGCGATGGCGACCATCGACGCTGAGCTCGCGACTCTGGGTACCCAGGTCGAGGTCACCTTGCCCGACGGACGGCTGGTGCCGGCGATCGTCGATCAGCACCCGATCTACGACCCGCAGAAGACCCGGCCGCGCTCGTAACGGCCGCGGCGACGATGGATCCCGACGGCCCCATTGGAGTGATCGCGTCGGGAACCGGCGCAGCCGCACTGGTCGCCGATCTACGCCGTCGCATGCCCCACGAGGACGTGATCTCGATGGCCGACCACGGCCATCCGGCCTGGGCGCGGCTGCAGGGAGCGTTCGTCCAAGGGCGGGTACGGGCGATGACGGTCGACCTGTGCAACGCGGGTGCCAAGCTGATCGTGGTGGGGTCGCTCCAGGGGACACTCGATGCGCTTGATGTCGCCCGGGCCGCGACTCCGGCGCCGGTCACAGGCGTCGATCTGCGCTTCGCTGTCGATCGGGCATTTGCGCTCTCACGCGGGGGGCCGGTGGCGGTCGTTGCCGCGTCCCAGACCGTCCGGTTACCTCTGCTCCAGAGCGCGCTCAAGCGGATTCGCTCGGGCGGTCTGCCGGTGATCGAACCCTCGTCCGGCGAATTTGCGGGCTATCGCGGGCTGGTGCTGGCGGGAGCTTCGGCGTCGGCGGTGGGGGCACGCATCGCCGCCGGGGCCGATCGCGGCACCGTGGTGGTCGACACCGCGGCGGTGACCGCGTCACAGGTGCACCGCTATCTGGCTCGCTCATCGGCGCTGGCTCGCCGCCGCCGCGCGGGCCGCCACCAGCAACAGAGCTCCTTCCCGGCTGCCATCCGGTGAATAACGGTGCCTGGCACCGTTATTCACGCCTCAGGTCTTCTTGCCCGGGTTCATCAGGTTCTTGGGGTCGAAAGCCTGTTTGACCCGGTGGTGCAGTCCCAGCGCGGCGGCGTTCCATTGCAGACCGAGGTGGCCGCGCTTGACCCAGCCGACGCCATGCTCTCCCGAGATCGTCCCACCAAGGCCGACCGCCAGCTCGAACAGCTCGTCGCAGGCCTGGTGCGCCCGCTTGACCGCGGCGCTGTCGCTGCGGTCAAGCAGAAAGCTCGAGTGCAGATTGCCGTCGCCGGCATGACCCCAGCTGCACGCGTCCAATCCGTGGCGCCCGCCGATCTCGATCGTGCCGATGACCGCCTCGGCGAGCCGGTCGAGTGGTACCGCCACGTCTTCCGAAAGCTTTCCGCCCATGCGTGCAGTGACCGCGATCGAGACCCCGTCGCGCCAGCGCCAGAGCCCGGCGATCTCGTCCGGACTGCCGAATCGCGTGACCGCGAGCGCGTCCTCGGCCAAGACGTCGGCAAGCGCATCGGCCATCACCGCTGCTTCTGACTCGGTGCCGTCGGCCTCGGCCAGCACCATGAACCCCGCGCCCGCTGGGACTGCGCCCGGATATGCGCCCGCCGCGAGCTCGATGGTGCGTTCGTCGAGGTACTCGAGCGCCGCGACTTGCAGGCCATTTCCCAGCACCCGCTCGAGTGCGGCGCAGCCGGTGGCAACGTCCGGGTACCAGCCCGCCACTGGAACCGCGGCTTCGGGCGCGGGAATCAGCCGCAGCCAGGCGGCGGTCACGATTCCGAGCGTGCCTTCGGAGCCGATCAGAAGGCTCTTGAGGTCGTAGCCGGCGACGTCTTTTCGGGTCGCTCCGCCCACGCTGATCAGCTCGCCCGGGGGCACCACCGCCTCGAGTCCCGTCACCCACGCCCCGGTGACGCCGTACTTGAATGCGTGCGGGCCGCCAGCGTTGGTGGCGATGTTGCCGCCGATCTGCGACTGCTCCGCCGCGCCGGGGTCGGGCGGAAACAGCAGGCCGCTTTCGCGTGCGATTCGGCGTAGCTCTGACGTCGGCAGGCCGGCCTCGACCTGGATCCTCCAAAGCAGCGGATCGAAGCTGCGAACGCGGGTCATGCGCCGCAGGTCGACCACGACGCCGCCATTGATCGGCACCGCACCTCCGGCAAAGCCACTGCCGCCTCCCCGCGGAACGATTGCGATGTCACGTTCGTAACACCAGGCGACCACGGCGGTCACCTGCTCGGCGGTGGCGGGGACGACCACCGCATCGGGAGTGCCTTCGAGCCCCGCCGCCTCGGTCGCATCCGCTCGGTAGAAGGAGGGCGCCGGATCGAGCACCGAGTCTGCTCCGACGACCGCGGCCAGGTCATTGGAGAGGCTGCCCATCGGCCGCCTACGATACCAACCTTGAAACTCGCGACGTGGAATGTGAACTCGATCAAGATGCGGCTCCCGCGGGTGCTGGAGTTCCTCGAACAGCACCGCCCCGACGTGCTGTGCATGCAGGAGACCAAGACCGAATCTCCCGCATTCCCGCATGCCGAGCTGGCCGCCGCCGGCTACGCGGCGATCGACCACTCCGCCGGGCGATGGGCAGGGGTCGCAATCGCCGCGCGGCAGGAGCTCCCGATCACCGGGGCGGCCTTGGGCCTACCCGGAGAGACCGACGCCGACGAGGCCCGCTGGATCGAAGCCGACGTCGCCGGCATGCGCGTGTGCAGTGTGTATGTACCCAACGGCCGGGAGCTGGACAGCGAGCCGTTTGCCTCGAAGCTCACGTTTCTCGACGCGATGGCCGCCCACGCCCGTAACCACCAGGGAGCGCCGCTTGTGATCATGGGCGACATGAACATCGCTCCGGCCGATCTCGACGTGTACGACCCCGAGGCGTTCGTCGGCTCGACTCACGTCTCGGAGGCTGAGCGCAGCCGGCTGGGCGAAATCCTCGCAGCCGGGCTGGTCGACGCGTACGCCCACGTGCATCCCGGTGAGGTTGGTTACACCTGGTGGGACTACCGCCAGGGCCACTTCCACCGCGGCATGGGGCTACGCATCGACCTGGCCTTGGTGGCGACCCAGCTTGCGCCGCGGCTGGTCGAGTGCGGGATCGATCGCAACTACCGCAAGGGGCACAAGCCCTCCGATCACGCGCCGCTTCTGGTCGAGTTCGACGACCCCGCTTGAGTTTTGTGGCGACATCGCCGATCGTGGCTGAGTGAAGTTCCGACCGAAAGTCCTTGGACTCGCGGCCTTGGGCGTGCTTTTGGCTCCAGTCGTGGCCTCCTCGGCGGTGAACCACACCGAGGGCGAACCCGGCGCCTCGGGCCGCGCCAATCCACCGTCACGGCTTCCGTCGGCGGGGCTCCAGGCCGCGACCGCCGCACATCCCGACTATCCCCGCGCCTTGTGGGAGCCGGCCTCGGTGCACAACTACACCGTCGCTGATCGCCCGATCGACCTGCCGATCAACCGCATCATCATCCACGTGGCCGAGGGCGGCTTCAAAGGCACCTACCAGTGGTTCAAGAACCGTGCCGCGGCGAGCTCGGCACACTACGTTGTCGGCTCAGCCGGCCAGGTCGCCCAGATGGTGCCGGAACGCGACATCGCCTGGCACGCCGGCAACTGGCCGTACAACGAGACCTCGATCGGGATCGAGCACGCCGGTTTCACCAACCGGACGGTGTTTCCCGATGCGCAGTACCGCGCGTCCGCCAAGCTCGCCGGCTACCTCGCACGCAAATACCTGATCATTCCCGACCGCCGCCATGTGATCGGCCATAACCAGGTGCCCGACCCCAACCATCGTGGGCAGTTCGGCGGCTTCGCCCACCACACCGATCCCGGGCGCACGTGGAACTGGCCACTCTATATGGCGTATCTGCGGATGAACGCGCACGATACCTATCAACAGATCGTCGATTCGACGACGCCGAGTCGGATCACGCACAAGAACTCGAAGTGGCAGTATCGCCTCGACCTTCCTCAGGCGCAGAGCTATGACCTCTTCATGCGCTGGCCGTGCAACACGCCGACCAGGTCAGCCACCGTCGGGATCGCGACGGCTTCCGGGCCCCGGACTGTTCACGTGGACGAGAGCAGGTTCTGTAAGCGCGGATGGAACCGGCTGGGGACGTTTGCGATGGCCGCCGGAGACTCGTGGAAGCTCGTCGTCTCGGGCCCCGCGTCGGCGAATCCGATCCGCGTGGTCGAGGCCACCGATCCAGTGCTTCCCACCGCACCCGACATCTCGATCGACCCCCAGCCTGGAGCGCTTCACGTCTCGTGGTCGCAGGCGACGGACAACATCGGGGTCGGTGGCTATCAGCTGTGGGTGGGTGGCGCCAAGATCTACCAGGGCACGAACCGCGAAGCCACCGCGAGCGGCCTGTCGTGCAACAAGGCCTACTCGATCTCGGTGAGAACGCTTGATCTCATCTCCAACCGTTCGCCCCGCAACCTGCTGACGGCGACCACTCCGCCCTGTCCGACCAACCCCACAAACCTCGCGGTGTCGGATATCACCGGTACGTCGCTCAAGCTTTCGTGGTCAGACGCGGGCGGCACAGGCGTTGGTTTCGATACCTATCTCGACTCCGTGCATCAGGCGTCGATCACCGCGACGTCGTATACCTACACGGGCTTGAAGTGCGGGAAGCAGTACGTGTTCGGCGTTGCCTCTCACGACGCCGCGGGGCATATCTCGACGCACGTGCATCTGTACGCCACCACCGCGGCCTGTTAGCCGTCTTGGTAGTAGCTCGCGCGGGTCTGCATCAGCTTTTCGGCTGATCGCAACTTGCGCACCGTGTCGCGGCCGACGCGTTCCAGATGGGTTGCGAGCGCGAGGAATACCTGCGCGGTGGTGAGCGCATCACCGAGCGCGTGATGGGGACGGTGCACCGGAAGCCCGAGGTCTTCAGCGATGGCCGAGAGCGCGCGCAGCTGTGGATCTGGGTGCTGCTGTTCGACCTCCCACAGCCGATACAGCTGGGCGGTGTCGATCAGCGTGCGCGGTAGCCGAACGCCGAGCCCGCGCAGGGGCTTTGACAGGAACCCACGCTCGACCCACTCGGCATGCGCGACCACCTCGGCACCGGTGAGAACCTCGGCCAGCGGCGCGAGCGCCTCGGGCGCCGCGGGTGCATCGCGCAAGTCCTGCTCTCGGATGCCGTGAATCAGTATCGATTGCGCCGGCAGCTCGCGCTGCGGGTTGACCAGCCCGTACACCGACGCCCCCGCCACGATCCGGCCCCGCTCGATCGGTATCGCGCCGAACGAGATCACGCGATCGGTACGGGGGTCGAGTCCCGTGGTCTCGATATCGACCGCAACCAGCCGTGCCTCACGCCACGATCCACGGCGTGTCATCGGTCGAGCGCCAGCAGCGACTCGACGCCCCGCTGGATCCGGGCGACCGCGCGGAACGCCTCCTTGAGGTATGTCCGCGTGAGCGGCGAGAGCGCGCTGGGGGCGATGTGGTCATCCAGCGGTTCTCCGGCGTCGAGCTGGGCGATCTGGTGTTCCATGCGGAGGTCGGCAAACAGCGTGAATGCGTCGCGCAGCACGGCAACATCTCTGGCCGGCAGCGTTCCGGCCGCCTCGGCGGCATCGAGCCGAGCAGCGGTCGAGGCTGAGGCCACGCCGGCTTCCATTGCAGCCGCGCGCGCCAGATCGGTGATCGGGAGCAGGCCGCCGGTCTTGATGTCGAGCTGGCCCCGGTGTCGGCCATCATGCTCCACCACCAACCCCCTCACGAATCCCAGCGGGGGTCGGTTTGCCAGCGCGAGCTGGCGCAGCAGCCGCAGCATCTGCGGGTGCCGACGGGCGTGAGTGAAGGTCGCGTTCAGGCGCGGCTCGGCCAGCTGCCCGTTCCACACTCCGCGGGCGTCGACGATCACGCTCAGCAGGATCACCGCCTTGGGCTGGCCCGGATTCTCGAGCCACGACTCGACGTCCTGATTCCATCGCGAGATCGACCGTCGAAACAGTCGGTTGGAAGCAGTCGCGCCCTTCCCGCACTCTGCGGTGCCTGCGGATACCTGGCCACTGGTCACGAGCGCGGCCAGCTGGGCGAGCCAGGCGTCTGCGGCTGGGTCGGCCTCATCCCCATCCCACGCGATCGCGGTATCGGCATCCGAGCCCGGGAACGCTTCGCCACGGGCGTAGCTTCCAAGTGCGAACCAGGTGTAGGGAACCGGGGGTGGGCCCAGCGCAGTCTCGGTCAGCTCGATCAGTCGTCGCGTGAGCGCGTCGTTGACCGTGGCCATCACCCGGCCAATCGCGCTTGCCGTGGCGCCGGCCTTGTGCAGATCGGCGACCACCGGGCGGAGTCGGCGACCGGTCTCGATCAGCTGCTCGCGAGTGTCGGCGTTACGAATCGCTGAGCGCAGGTGAAATGGCCAGCGGGCCTCGACTGCCATCAGGTCGGTGTCGGCCACGACTCCCACCAGGTTTCGCTTGGCATCCAACACCGGGAAGTGGCGAACTCCCCGGTCAAGCATCTCGAGCAGGACGTCACCCGCCGTGCGGTCGGCCGAAACGGTGCGGGCCGGCGCGGTCATGATTTCGCGCAGCTCCGTTTCGGGGCCGGCACCTGCCGCCACGACCCGGGTTCGAAGGTCACGGTCGGTCACGATCCCAAGCGAGTCGCCGAGATCGACCAGCACCGACGAGGAGCCCGCCGCGGCCATCTCGGTGGCCGCCCGCTGGACGGTGGTGGACGGTTCGCAGACGACCGCGGAGTGCGGTACGAGATCTCGCACGAGTCGCTGCCCGGGGTCGACCCGATCCGGGCTGCCGGTTCGGGAGTCACGCAGTTCGTAGCTGCCGCCGGCGGAGTGGACGAGGTATCGAAGCGCCGCCGGGCGGGCGAGCACCGGGCGGATGATTGCGCCCGGGAGCCTGTAGCAGAGCGTGTCTTCGACCGTGCGTACGGCCACGCCGAGCAGCTCGCCGGTGAGCAGCGTGTTGTGCCCGAACATCTCGCCTTCGCCGAGCTGGTCGACCACGCGGTTATGGTCGACGAGTTCCACCAGCCCGCGGCGAACGATCCACACGTGCTCCGGGGGCTCGGCTGCCTGAAGCAGAATCGTGGTGCCGGCGGCATGAAACTCGATTTCGCAGGCGGCGGCCACGCGCTCGACCTCCTCGGGCTCCAGCGTGTCAAACGGTGGCGTCTTTGCGAGGAACTCGGCAATGTCGTGCATGTTTCGGATCATCCCACGCCTGCGGTTTGACGGCGAAGGAAGTGACTGCTAACTTAAGACGCATGACGATCGAGAGTGAGATCAAGCAGGACGGACGGGCGGCCAGGATGCCCGCGGCGGAGCGGCGCGAGCAGATCGTGAAGGCCGCGGCGATCGAGTTCGCGGCGCGCGGCTTGCATGGCACCGCCACCGAGGACATCGCGAATCGAAGCGGGATCACCCAGCCGTATGTGTTTCGTCTGTTCGGCACCAAGAAGGCGCTCTTTCTCGCGGTCGTCGAGTATCACTTCGATGAGGTTCAGCGGCTGTTCCAGGCCGCCGTCGATTCGGTGCCGGACGCGAGTACCGAGCTGCGTCTCCGGGCGATGGGCGAGGCCTACGCGCTGCTACTGCGCGATCGCACGATGTTGCTGATGCAGATGCAGTGCTACGCGGCCTGCGGCGACGACGAGGTGCGCGCTGTGGTGCAGCGGCGGTATGGAGCGTTGTATCGCTGGGTGGAGGAGGTGACCGGTGCCGATGACCTGGAGATGCACCAGTTCTTCTCGACCGGGATGCTCATGAATGTTGCGGCGGCGGTGGATCTGGTCAGTGTCGCCGAGCCGTGGGTCGCCAACTGTCTCGCGGTTCCGAACCGGGCCTGAGGGTTCGAGTTTTTTTGATCCATGAAGTTAGTAACCACTTACAATCTTGGAGAGGGAAGGTAATGACGCAAAGAACACAGGCAATCTGGACATTCGCGATCGTCTCGATCGCGCTGTTCATGACCACGCTCGACAATCTGGTCGTGACAACCGCACTGCCGACGATCCAGCGGGATCTGAACGCGTCGGTGTCCGAGCTCGAGTGGACGGTCAACGCATACACGCTGACGTTCGCGGTGCTGCTGATGATGGGTGCAGCGCTGGGTGATCGGTTCGGTCGTAAGAAGCTCTTCCTGATCGGCCTCGTGATCTTCACCGGGGGCTCGGCGGCGGCGGCACTGGCGCCATCCATCAACGCGTTGATCGCGGCCCGCGCGATCCAGGGGGCCGGCGGGGCGATCGTCACTCCGCTCACCTTGACGCTCCTGTCGGCGGCGGTTCCGGCCGAAAAGCGTGGCGTCGCGCTGGGCGCGTGGGGTGGTATCTCCGGTCTCGGAGTCGCGCTTGGTCCGGTGATCGGCGGAGCCATCGTGCAAGGCATCTCGTGGCAGTGGATCTTCTGGCTGAACGTGCCCATCGGCTTGATCGCTCTGCCGCTCGGGGCGCGCTTCCTGCGCGAGAGCTACGGGCCTGCCAAGTCACTCGATCTTGGTGGAGTCGCTCTTCTCACCGCGGGCATGTTCGGGATCGTGTTCGGTCTGGTACGCGGTAACAGCGTCGGCTGGTCGAGCCCGCAGATCATCGCATCGCTTGCGATCGGAGTGATCCTGACCGCGTTGTTCGTGGCCTGGGAGCTGCGCGCACGCGAGCCAATGCTGCCGATGGGCTTCTTCAAGAGCCGGGCCTTCAGCGCCGCGAACGCTTCGTCTCTGATGATGTTCTTCGGGATGTTCGGGTCGATCTTCCTGCTGACCCAGTACCTTCAGAACGTCCAGGGCTACTCGGCCCTGAGCGCCGGCCTCCACATCCTGCCGTGGACGGGTATGCCGATGATCGTCGCGCCGATCGCCGGTGCGATGTCTGACCGCATCGGCGGGCGGCCGTTGATCGCGACCGGGCTTGCGCTCCAGGCAATTGCCCTGGCGTGGCTGGCCGCGGTGCTGTCACCGACCGTGGCCTACAGCGCGATCGTGATTCCGTTCATGCTGGCCGGCGTCGGGATGGCGCTCTTCTTCGCGCCGATGGCGGCGGTCGTGCTCGGCTCGGTCGGGCGCAGTCACGCCGGCCAGGCGTCGGGTGCCAACAATGCGATCCGCGAGCTCGGCGGCGTGTTCGGAGTTGCGGTGCTGGCCGCCATCTTCACGCACGCGGGTGGCTACGGCTCGGCGCAGAGCTTCACCGACGGAATCACCCCGGCCCTGTGGACGGGTGCCGCGGTGGTCGGCCTGGGAGCCGTCGCCGGTGCACTCATCCCCGGACGTCGCGGAACCATCGGCGTCCAGGAGGCGAACTCGATCGCAGCCGAAGCCGCCTGATCCGATCGGAAACTGGGTGAATAAATGGTGCCTGGCACCATTTATTCACCCGGTGGTTTGCCCGTCACGGAGCCGATGAACCCGGGCCACTACACTTCGGCGATGGCGGATTCCAATCCTCGTGCCGCCCGGAGCTCGGGCCCCGATCCAAAGCCGCCGTCGCGCTGGCGAGTCGAAGGAGCATCCAAGGCCGCCGGTGGCGGCGGGCGCCGGTGGTTGCCGTTCGGCATCCTGATGGCCGTGCTGCTCGGCGTCAACTGGATCATCTCGTCGCACTTCAACGCCCCGCCGCCGCGACCGACCGTCTCCTACACCTTCTTCATCGAGCAGGTCAAGAAGGCGAACGTCTCTGAGATCAACACCACCGGGCTCACGGTGCAGGGCTCGTTCATCGGCTCCACGGCGCTTCCCAAGGGCACTTCAGACAGCCCGTCGACCCGCTTCCAGACCGAGATCCCGACGTTTGTCGATAACGATGCGCTGAACGCGCTGCTCGACAAGGAGCACGTGATCATCAACGCCCACAGCGCCGACTCGGCGCCGCCGTTCTGGGAGCAGCTGCTGCTCGGATTTGGCCCCACGATCCTGCTTGTCGGTCTGTTCATCCTGATCTTCCGGCGGGCGAGTGCGGGGTCCGCCCTTGGTTCCTTTGGCCGATCGCGGGCCAAGCGCTACCAGGAAGGCGAGAAGCGGGTCACGTTTGCCGATGTCGCCGGTATCGACGAGGCCGAGGAAGAGCTGGCCGAGGTCGTCGACTTTCTCAAGACGCCGCAGAAGTACACCGCCCTGGGTGCCCGCGTCCCCAAGGGCGTGCTGCTCTCCGGGCCGCCGGGGACGGGCAAGACGCTGCTCGCCCGCGCGGTCGCCGGCGAGGCGGGCGTTCCGTTCTTCTCGATCTCGGCGTCGGAGTTCATCGAGGCGATCGTGGGTGTCGGTGCCAGCCGCGTGCGAGACCTGTTCGTGCAGGCCAAGGAGACGGCGCCCGCCATCGTCTTCATCGACGAGCTCGATGCGATCGGACGCTCGCGCGGTGGGGGCGCATCGATTGGCGGCCACGATGAGCGCGAGCAGACGCTCAACCAGATCCTTACCGAGATGGACGGGTTTACGGGCACCGAGGGCGTGATCGTGATCGCTTCGACCAACCGGCCCGAGGTGCTCGACTCGGCGCTGCTGCGGCCCGGCCGCTTCGATCGCCGCGTCTCGGTCAGCCCGCCCGATCAGCTCGGCCGCGAGCAGATCCTTCAAGTGCATACGCGCGGCGTTCCGGTCTCGCCAGACGTCGACCTCGGCGCCCTGGCGTCGAGCACCCCGGGGATGGTCGGAGCCGACCTTCAAAACCTCGTCAACGAGGCCGCGCTGACCGCTGCACGCCGGGGTCACAAGGCCGTCCAGACTGCTGATTTCACCGACTCGCTCGAGCGGATCGTGCTGGGTGCCGAACGCCGGATCATGATCTCGCCCGAGGATCGCGAGCGCACCGCCTATCACGAGTCCGGCCACGCGCTGGTTGGAATGGTGATCCCCGGTGGCGATCCGGTGCGCAAGATCTCGATCATCCCGCGTGGGCGCGCGCTGGGCGTCACCTTCCAGAGCCCCGATGCCGATCGCTACGGATACACCGACGAGTTTCTTCGCGGCCGGTTAGCCGGCATGCTCGGCGGCCGCGCCGCCGAAGAGGTCATCTACGGCGATCTGACGACGGGCGCCGAGTCAGACCTCGAGCAGGCGACCCGGATCGCTCGCCAGATGGTGGGCCGCTGGGGCATGTCCGAGCAGATCGGACTGGTGTCGGTGCTTCCTGGGCCCAACGATGAGCCGACGCTCTTCCCCGGTGGCAACGACGGTGTCTCTGAGCGGACTCGACAGATGGTCGACGACGAGGCCCGCCGCATCATCGAGGAGGCACACCGCACCGCGCTCGAAACCCTGGCCGCCCATCGCGACCAGCTCGAGGCCCTCGCGCGCGCTCTGCTCGAGCGCGAGACACTCGACGAGCTCGACGCCTACCGGATCGCCGGTATCCAGCGTGACCCGGTGCCCGAGCCGAGCCTTTGAGATGGCGCGCACAGCGATCCCCGGGTTGGTGGTCGCGACGGACACGGCGGTCCCCGGCGGCCTGATCCGCGGGCAGGTGTCGGGAGGGCCGGAGGAGCTGCGCTTGATCCGGTTCGAGGGATCCCCGGCGGGAACGGCTCCGGTGGTTCTGGCCCGGGCGGCTCCTGACGCGGATGGCGGGTTCGAGTTGACGCTGCCCGAGAACTCGGCGCCGACGTTCAAGAGCACTCGCTGCTCGATTGCCTACGGGGTACGAGCGGGCTCCAAGCGCCGCACGCGCACCGATCCGGTGGTGCCGGTGGTGGTGGTGTCACCGCTCGAGCACGTGTCTCTGACCGAAAGCGGCCCGCTCCACGACCGCATGATCGCGCGGTTTGACGCGCGCCACTTTCACCTCGAGCTGTCGCATGCCGACGTTCAGGGTGGTGGCCGCATCAGCGGGCGGGTGCATCTCGACCGCGGCGATCCGCCGCCCGTGGTCACCGTGACCTCGCGGTGCGAAGAGGTCTGGAGGATCGATCGGATGTCGCTCAACATGAAGCGGCCGCCACTCTGGAACTACGAGGGGCTGTGGCAGGAGCGGCGGGAACTCGAATGGCCGCTTGGGCAGCGCTGGTTGGGATTCGACTTCGCGCTGCCCGCGCACCTCCCACCGGCCGTCGAAGCCAGCTCGATCGCTTGGCGCTATGAGGTGGAGGTGTCGCGACCGACTCGCTTCGCGATGCAGGAGCGCGCTGTCGCCACGCCAATCGGCTTTGAAGTCGTCCTGTGAATAACGGTGCCTGGCACCGTTATTCACAGGTGGCGGTCGAACCAGTCGCGCATTCGCGCCACCGCGTCGATCTGATGGTCACGCTCGTCCCAGCCGTGGCCCTCGCGGGGATAGATCACGAGTTCGGTGTCCACGCCCTCCGCGGCCAGCGCGTTGTAGAACTCCTGGCCCTGCGCCAGCGGCACGCACAGGTCGAGCTCACCGTGCATCACCAGGGTGGGAGTCTTCACCCGGCGCACATGCACCACCGGTGAGCGGCCGAAGTACTCACCGTCGGCGGCATAGGGATCGGCTTGGAGAAACAGCTCATCGAAGCGCGCGATGTTCGACGTGTTGTGGAACGAGAGCCAATCGGTGACCGCCGCGATCGCCACCGCCGCGCCGAACCGGTCGGTCTGGGTCACCGCCCACGCGGCCATGAACCCGCCGTAGCTTCCACCCATGATGCCCACCCGAGCGCCGTCGACCAGTCCGCGTTCGGCAAGGGCGTCGACGCCGCTGAGGATGTCACCGAGGTCACGGCCGCCCATGTCACCCAGGTTTGCCTCGGTGAACTCGCGGCCGCGGCCGATGCTGCCGCGCGGGTTGGGCAGAAACAGTGCGTAGCCGGCGGCGGCTTGCCACGAGCCGAAATGACGCGGGTGGGCGGATCCGTAGGCGGCGGTTGGGCCGCCGTGCACGAGCACGATCAGCGGTGGCGGCTCGGTAACCCCTTGCGGCGTGATCAGAAAGCCTTCGAGTTCGAGTCCGTCGCTCGCCGTCCAGGTCACCGCTGCTCGCACCGGCAGCTCGATCGCAGAGGCTGCGTTCACACGCGAAAGTGCCGTCCACGCCGATCCTGGCTGGTCGAGAGTGAGGGAGCGAAGCTCGGGCGGATGCTCCCACGACGAATGCGTCGCGACCAGCGATCGGCCGTCGGGGGAGAGCACCGCCAGCGGGAAGTTGTGGCTACCGAGATCGGCCGCACCCTGCCACAGCAGCGACACCGAACCCGCGAGGTTCACGGTCGCAACGGCGAACTCGAGGTGATGCATGCCGGTGCACACCAGCGTCTCGGGATCAACCCACCGAACCTCCGCCGCGTCGAACCCGACGCTGATCGTTTGGATGTCGCCAGAGCCGGTGACCACGGTGATGTCGCCATACAGCACACCGCGATCCGACGCCAGGGATTCGACCATCGCGATCGCGCCGGATTCGGGCTCGAGGCTGATCGACGCCGCCTGTAGCCGAGGGGTGTGGACGGTTGTCGCCTCGTCGCCGACGATGCGCACCACCCGCGCGTCGTACCACCCGTTCTCCGAGGGATCGTGTGAGACCAGGGCGGCGATGTCGCTTCCGTGCCAGTCGAACTCCCAGATGTTGAGCCCCGCCAGGGGCAGCTGTGTGGTCGCGCCGGTCGTGACGTCGATCCTCCACAGGCGGCGCCAGTGGCTTGCCGGCCGCACGATCCGCGGATCCTCCTTGACCTCGCCAACGGGGGTTGCGGACTCGGCTCCGGCCTGGTCGGCACCCACATCGGCGGCGAGTGCCAGCATGGTGGTCCCGTCGCTCGACCAACGGAGGTCTTCGACAGACCCCGCCACATCTCCGACTCGGCGGATCGAGCCGTCGGGGTCGAGCAGGTGGATCGCGCCCACCTTGGCCTGCTCACGATCCGACACGAACGCCAGTGTGCGCCCATCGGGCGACCACACAGGCAGCCGGTCGCTGCGAGGCCCGTCAGACACCCGATCGGCCCCCGAGCCGTCGGCCGCGGCGACCCAGATGCGGGCGGATCGGCCGACCTCGGGCAGGGTGTATGCCTGTTCGACGGTGAACGCCACGCGCGTGCCGTCGGGCGAGACCGCGGGTTGGCAGGGGTGTTCGAGATCGAGTAACCGGTCGAAGCTCATTCCACTCCGATCGCGTCGGTGGACTCCGGAATGGGTGCACGGTAGCGCCACAGCGCCGGCATCGCGATTGCCGTGACGGCCACGCCCACGATGCACGCCAGCCCGCCCGAGACCAGCGAGAACCGCACCGAGGTCAGCCCGGCGACTGCTCCGGACTCGACGTTTCCAAGCAGCGGGCCGGTCGAGTAGCTGACCTGCTCGATACCCGCCAGCCGGCCGCGCAGGTTGTCGGGGATCGACTGGTTCCAGATCGTCATCCGAAAGAGCCCCGAGACCATGTCGGCGCCGCCGGCGAACACCAGCCCAACCAGCGCAAGCCACAGGCTGTCCGACACGCCAAAGATCAGGATGCCGACTCCCCAGAACACCGCCGCGACGCACACCGCACGGCCGTGGCGACGAACCCGGCTCGTCCACCCACTGGTCGCCGTGACGATCAGCGACCCCGCCGCGGGAGCCGCGTACAGCAATCCGAGTACCCCCGGCCCGCCGAGATGGGTCGCCGCCGCGGGAAACAGCGCGTCGGGCATGCCGAAGAACATGGCCACGATGTCGACCGCGTAGGTGCCCAGGATCACCTGGCGGCTGCGGGCGTAGTCCCAGCCCTCCCGGATCCGGCGCAACGAAGGGGCTGCGGCTTCGGGTGGGGGCGGCACGGCCCGCATCAGGCCCAGCGCGATCAGCGACACGACGAAGGTCACCAGGTCAACGGCGTAGGTCGACCCCAGGCCGATACCCGCAATCAGGAGTCCTCCCAGTGCCGGGCCGGCGACGCCTCCCACCGTGTAGCGGAGGGAGCTCAGCGCTGCCGCCGCGGGAACTTCATCTCGGTCGACGAGCCGGGGCACGAGCGCGTCGAGCGATGGGCGTTGCAGCCCGTCGAGGGCGGCTGCGACCCCCGCCACCACGAACAGCAGCCACACCTGTCCCAGAGCGACGTTTGCCAGCAGCACAGCGGAGAGCAGCGCGAAGGCCACCTCGGTCAGCAACACCATCCGGCGGCGGTCGAAGGCGTCGGCCATCGCGCCACCGATCAACGCCGTGGTGACCAGCGGCACCAGCTCGACAACACCGAGCAGCCCGACCACGAGCGACGAGTGGGTTAGGTGATACGTCTGATAGGGAATCGCCACATATGTGACCGTCGACCCCAGGTACGTAACGCTCTGACCGATGAACAACAGGCGGAAATCCCGATGACGCCGGAGCGGCCCGATGTCAAGCGTTGCCGATCGAAGTTTGCCGCCGAACCCGCGCGGCGCTTGGGGCGGGTTGGGTCCGAGCCGATCGGGTTCGGGGAGACTCATCGAGCGAGCATACGGATCCGTCGAGTGACCCGTCCCCCGTTTCGGGTACTTGCGGCCCGGCGCCAGCCACGTAAGCTCCAGGTATGCGCAGAGTAATCGCCGCAGCGGCACTGTTCGCGGCGTGCGTAGCGGCGTCGCACCCCACGCCGGCTGAGAGCGCACCCGAGTGCAACTACAACAGTTCTTCTCGCACCGTTGAGATCGACCTCAGCGCCGGTGATCCTTCAACGCGGATCGAGGTTGCCTCAGACGGTCGGCTCCGGGTCGGCGTTTCGAAGTGCGGTGCCGCCAGCGTCACCAACACCGACATCGTCAACGTGCTCGGAACGGGCGGCCCGGACACGTTTGACATCTCGCTGCGCGACGGCCTCTTTACCGGCATCGTGTTTCGCGTAAACCTCGCCGGTGGTCGGGACCTGCTGCGCGTGTTCGGAACCACCGGACCTGACCGGATCACCGTTGGCACCGCGGGCATCGATCTCGATCCGGCCACCCACCGTGGCCGTGACATCAAGCTCTCCAACGTCGAATCGATCCTGATCAACGGTCTCGCTGGCAAGGATGTGCTGTCCGGCCAGGGCGGTGGGGTCGACGGCGGCCCGACTCATATCCCGCTGAACCTGATCGGCGCCGGCGGTAACGACCGTCTCACCGGCGGGGCGGGCAACGATGTCCTGTCGGGGAGCGACAACACCGACGTGCTGGACGGCAAGGGCGGGAACGACCTGCTGTTCGGAAACAAGGGCTCCGACACGATCCACGGCGGCACGGGGTTCGATGCGACCTTCTACCAGGGCCGATCGACGCCCGTGATCGTGACCGAGGATGGTCGCGCCAACGACGGCAGCCCGTCGTCGGGCGAGCGCGACAACATTTATCCCGACGTCGAGAAGATCGTGGGCGGGAATGCCGGAGATCACCTCACCGGTGGTCCCGGCCCCAACGTCCTGATCGGCGGCCCCGGCAACGACCATCTCGATGGCGGCGGCGGGCACAACCGTTGCAACGGCGGCCCGGGCATCGACCACCTGGTTCACTGCTGACCGCCGGGCGCTGAGCCGGTACGATCGCCGGGATGAACGCCCCGGTGCCACCGGCCGACGACTCTGCCGGCACGATCGAGATCACGCGCACGGGCGCGATTGCGCTTGTTCGGATCAGCCGCGAGCGCAAACTGAACGCGCTCTCGTCACACATCGAGTCCGAGCTGAAACGAGCGCTTCTCACCGACGAGGTCACCACCAGCCGGGTGGTGGTGATCACCGGCGTGGCGCGGGCGTTCTCGGCGGGCGCAGACCTCTCCGAACTGCCGAACCCGACGTCCGAGCAGATCATGGAGTACTACAGGCGCACCGGCGACATGCATGAACGGTTCGCCGACCTGCCTCAGCCGACGATCGCAGCGATCTCGGGCTGGTGCCTGGGTGGGGGCTTCGAGCTGGCGCTGGCGGCCGACCTGCGGGTGGCGCACAGCGACGCGACCTTCGGACTGCCCGAGGTCGAGATCGGCATCATCCCCAGCTCTGGGGGAACGCTGCGACTGGTGCGTGCCGTCGGGCCTGCGCGGGCCAAGGAGCTGATGCTGCTGCGCACCCGGCTGACCGCGGTCGAGGCGCTCGAGTTGGGGCTCGTGACCGAGGTCGTCGAAGGTGACGTGGTGGCCCGCGCACTCGAGATGGCCGAGCAGTTGGCACAGCTGCCGCCGCTGGCCGCCTCGATCGCCAAACAGGCCTGCGACCGTCTACCCGAGGCGGGACGCGATGCTGGACTTCTGATCGAGCGGCTCGCCTACGCCGCATTGGCCAACACCGACGAGTCGCGGGCGAAGAGCGAGCGGTGGAGTAGCTAGGTGACCGCGCGCGACCCGCGTTTCGACGTGCTGTTCGAGCGGGTACAGATCGGCCCTGTGACGCTGCCCAATCGCTTTTACCAGGTCCCCCACTGCACCGGGTTCGGCGTCGAGAAGCCGATGACCCAGGCGGCGCATCGCCGGATCAAGGCCGAAGGCGGCTGGGGCGGAGTGTGTACCGAGTACGCGGCGGTGTCGCGCGACTCCGACGAGACGCCCTACGTTTCGGTGCGGATGTGGGACGAGGGCGACGCGGAGGCGCTGCGGCTGACAACCGCCGCGGTTCACGAGTACGGCGCCCTGGCGGGGATCGAGCTCTCCCACACCGGCGCACATGGCGAGAACTCCGAGTCGCGACTGCCGTCGATCGCACCCTCGCAAGTCGCTGGGGATTTCGCGTTGGGGGCGGTGCCCAAGGCGATGACGATCGCCGACATCCGCCGCGTCCAGGATGACTGGGTGCGGGCGGCGGAGCTGAGCCGCGATGCGGGCTTCGACATCGTCTACGTCTACGGTGGCCACACCTATCTGCCGGGGCAGTTCCTGTCGCCGTACTACAACCGCCGGGATGACGAGTACGGCGGCTCGCTTCGAAACCGGGCCCGGTTCTGGCTGGAGACGCTGGAGCGGGTTCGCGACGCGGTCGGCAACCGCTGCGCCGTCGCATGCCGAGTGGCGGTGTCGCGCGGTCAAGCCGAGGCCGGCATCGATCTCGACGAGGGGCTCGAGTTCGTGCGTATGGCCGACGACCTGGTCGACCTGTGGGATGTGAATATCGGGTCAATCGCCGAGTGGTCACAGGACTCGGGGCCGTCGCGGTTCTTCGCCGAGGGCTGGCAGCTCGAGTACACCGGCCGGGTGCGCGAGGCGACCGAAAAGCCGATCGTGGGTGTCGGCCGCATCACCGATCCCTACCTGATGGAGCGGATCGTACGAAGCGGTGCGTGGGACTTGATTGGGTCGGCCCGGCCGTCGATCGCCGATCCGTTTCTGCCGGTCAAGATCCGCGAGGGCCGGCTGGATGAGATCCGGGAATGCATCGGCTGCAACGTCTGTATCTCCAAGGCCGACACCCGTCGCCACCTGGGCTGCACTCAGAATCCCACTGCCGGCGAGGAGTACCGCCGGGGCTGGCACCCCGAGCGGGTCGATCCGGTCGCGGCGCCTGACCGTGACGCCCTGGTAGTCGGGGCCGGCCCGGCGGGGATGGAGTGCGCGATCACCCTGGCAAAGCGGGGGCTGCGGCGCGTCCGCCTGGTCGATGCAGCCCAACTCACCGGCGGACATCTGCGGTGGGTGACGCGTCTGCCCGGCCTGGGTGAGTGGGGACGGGTGGTGGCGTATCGCACCGTGCAGGCTCGCCGGCTGCCCAATCTCGAGATCGAGCTGGGGATTCGCATGACTGCCGATGATGTGCGTGCCGCCGGTGCCGACATCGTGGTGGTTGCGACCGGATCGCACTGGGCCACCGACGGACTCAACTCCGCCACTCGCGGCCCGATTCCCGGCGCCGATGCGGCACTCGCCCACGTGCTGACTCCGGAGCAGATCGTGCTCGAGGGCAAGCGGCCGCCGGGTGGCCGCGTCGTGGTGTACGACGCCGACGGGTACTACGCGGCGCCCGCGGTCGCCGAGCTGCTGGCAGCCGAAGGATTCGCGGTCGAGTTCGTCACCTGTCACGACCAGGTGGCGCCGTTTGCCGCCGAGACGCTCGAGGATGCGCTCACGCGCGAGCAGCTCCACGCGGCCGGCGTGGCGCTTCGCAGAGCCACAACGGTCACCGCGATCGACGAGGCCGGAGTGGATGCCGAGGACGAGTTTGGCGAGCCGGTGCGGATCGCCGCCGACGCGACCGTGCTCGTGACTCAACGCGTCTCCGACGATGCGTTGTGGAACTCGCTGGAGGGGCTCCCCGACCTGTATCGGATCGGCGATTGCGTTGCGCCGAGGCTGATGGCCGAGGCGATCTTCGATGGCCATCGGTTGGCTCGCGAGCTCGAGAGCAGTGATCCCTCGGTGGCGTTGCCATATCTTCGTGAGCGTCCCGGCGATCCGCTTCGGCTGGGGCCGAATCCGGGAGCGCATGCGCCTCGGTGGGGTGCCGCAGACGCCCCGGCGCCGCGAGGTCGAACTGGTGTCTGGCACGGCGGTGGAGATCGCCGCTCGGCTCGACCCGTTGCTGCGCGCCGCCGGAGGCGACGTCGTGATCGCCGCCGGCCGTGGCGCGGGTTCGGATCTCGAGCCGTACCGGCGGCTGGCCGATCGCTACGGCGGCCGGTTCGTGGTCACACGGCCGCAGGTCGAGGCGGGACGGGCCACGCGGATGGAGCTGGTGGGCGCGTCCTCCGAGACGGTCACCCCGGCTGTGTACCTCGGTTTGGGAGTCAGTGGGTCGATCGCGCACGTCCTGGGGATGGCCGACAGCGACCGCGTGATCGCGGTCAACCTCGACCCCGACGCGCCGATTTTCGAGCACGCCGATCTCGGTGCGATCGCCGACGCCGCCGACGTGGCGCACGCGCTGGAGGCGGTGTGAGCGCGCCTGTTGTCGTCCTCGGCGGAGGCTCGACCGGTGAGGCGTTCGCCGGCGCCTTGCGTGGCTTCGAGCCAGAAACGCCGATCACGCTGGTTGAGCGCGAGCTGGTCGGCGGGGAGTGCTCGTACTTTGCGTGCATGCCCTCCAAGGCGCTGCTGCGGCCGCCCGAAGCGCTTGCGGCGGCCCGTTTGGTGCCGGGTGCAGCCGAGGCGATCACCGGCCGGCCGGACATCGACCGCATCTTTTGGCACCGCGACCAGGTCACCGATTCCGGAGACGACAGCGCTCAGGTCAAGTGGCTCGAGGACAAGGACGTCACCCTGGTTCGCGGCAACGCCCGCGTGGTTCGGCCCGGAGTGATCGGGGTTGGCGATCAGGAGATCGCATACGAGCGGCTCATGATTGCGACGGGGTCGGTGCCGTTCATCCCGCCGATCGACGGCCTCAGCGACGTGGACTATTGGACGAGTCGCGAGGCGACCTCCAGCCACACGGTGCCCGCCAGCCTGATCGTGGTCGGGTCGGGGCCGGTCGGGTGCGAGTTGGCGCAGTTCTTTCGTCGCGTTGGCAGCGACGTCACCATCGTCGCCGCAGCCGACCGGCTGATCGAGCGTGATCACCCCGACGCGTCGAAGCTCTTGACCGACGCGTTCGAACAGGAAGGCATATCGCTGCGGCTCGCCGCGTCGATCGAACGGGTTGAGCCGGGCGTTCGTGTGCACCTGAGGGGTGGCGAGACGCTCGAGGCCGAACGGTTGCTGGTCGCCGCCGGCCGGCGTGCGAACGTGCACGATTTCGGGTTCGAGCAGCTCGGCGCTGACGATCTCGAAGCGCGGAATCGAGGTCGACGATCGAATGCGCGCCGCCGACGGCGTGTGGGCTGCGGGCGACGTCACCGGGATCGCCATGTTCACCCACGTGGGTAAGTACCAGGCCCGTGCTGCCGCCGCGGATGCCGCCGGCCGGCCCGCGCACGTCGATTACACGGCCATCCCCGCGGTCACCTTCACCGATCCCCAGGTCGGGTCGGTGGGCGACACGTCGGGCAAGGGCACGCTCTCGGGCGAGCGCACATCCGTCGCGCGGCTCTCGACCTACGAGCGGCCGAAGCGCCCGATGCTCCTGAAAGTGTTCGCCGACCCCGAGCGACGTGTGTTGGTCGGAGCGGTCGCGGTCGGTCCGGAGGCTGGCGAGTGGCTGGGTCAGCTGACGCTCGCGATCCGCGCTCAGGTTCCGATCGATGTGATCGCCGACACGATCCAGCCATATCCGACCTTCTCGGAGATGGTGCACTTCGCGGTCGACTCGATCAGCGAATAGCGATCCGGAAGGCCGCGGTGTGTGACTCCCCCGGCGCGAGCGTGTGCAGACCGGCTCCGGTCTTGAGCGCGTTCGTCGGGGCCGTCATCGGCTCGAAGCAGATCAGCTGACCGCCCGGCGGCGTATAGATCTGGGCATAGCTGTAGCCCTCCAGGAATGTGACGGTGATGGAGTGACCGCCATCCGAGACGCCGAACGTGATGCCGTCTTCCACCGGTCCGAAGGCGTCGTCGAAGCTGCGGTCGTCCAGCGGGCCGCTTTCAATGTCGCTGGGATGGCTGGTGCCCGTGGGCAGCAGGCGCGCGTCGAGCTCGAGCTGCGGCATGGCCGGCACGGTGATATCCCATTCTGAGCGATCGGCGCCGGGCGGGCTGAGATATGGGTGGTACCCGAACGCAACCGGCACCTGCTCCGCCAGCGCGTGCAGCGTGGTTCGGATCGTCAGCCCCGCCTCGTCGACGTCAGCCTCGACCACCAGCCGGTGCGGGTGGGGGAAGACCTCGAGCGCTTGTGGTGAGCGTTCGGTCGAGTACTCGCCGACGATCCGATCGGCGCGCTGGTCGAGCAGCTCGAACGGCAGCGCGGTGGGGATCACGCCGTGAATCGGGATGCCGTTTGGGTCGCCATGCAGGAGCGAGGATGTCAGCGGCACATCCAGTCGGTTCGCCCACGGGTGAAGCAGCGGGATCCCAAACGTGGAGGCATGGTCGCGGTAGCCGTCGACTCCACCGCGCTGGGTGAGCAGCTGCTTGCCTCGATACGTCAAGGACGCTCCCACCATCGCAAGTCGCGGGACGAATGTCGCCTCGAGCTCGCCCGCGGCAATGGAGACGCTCATCGCAGCCGCTCCGGGATGAGGTCGCGGGCGAACACCTCGTCGACCGTCTCGGGCCGCTTGATCCACTCGGCCTCGGCGCCGTGGACGAGCACGGTTCCGGGGCGCGGCAGAGCGTTCCAGTTGTTGGCGCACGCGTCCTGGTAGGCGCCGGTGTCGAGAAACGCGATCACGTCGTTGACCTCCGCTCGTGGGAACTCGATCTGCTGGGCGAGCACGTCGAATCCGCAGGACTGGCCGACGATGTCGGTCGTACCAACCGTCGGCGCGTCGGCCCGCGACACCAGCACCGGCCGGAAATATGCGTGTTCGATCAGCAGGTCGGCGAGAAACATCTCGGTGGTGTCGGTCTCGACCCACGCCCATGGGATCGGCTCGAGTTGGCGCTTGAGCCCTCGCACCGTTGTGAGATGCAGGCCAGCGTCGGCGTGCAGCGAGCGGCCGGGCTCAACTTCGAGTGCGACCCCCTCCGGGTCGAGTCCACCCTTCGTGAGCTCGGTGGCGAGCGTGCCCGCGATCGCCGTGGCGTAGTCCGCGATGGGCGCGGCATCGGAGCCGGTGGGAGATGTCGGGTCGTGCGGCGCGGGGAATCCGCCGCCGACATCGATCTCCTGCGGACGCCAGCCGCCCCATGCGGCGCTCAAGCGGGTGATCACCTCGGCAAAGCTGGCCGCCATCCCGCGCCAGACCTCGGGGTCGGCACTGTGGCGGCCGAGATGGGCCATCACTCCGGTCAGCTCGACGTGTCGGGAAGCGATCGCGGCCGCACCCACCTCCCGCGCCTGCTCGGTGGGGATGCCTGGCTTGTAGCGGTGGGCTGCGAGCCGCACGTCGACCTCGGGAAAGAAGTCCGAGCGGGTGGACAGGCCGTCGTAGTCCGGGCGCAGCCGCAGGCGCACCCGCGCCCGCGTGCCGTGGCGGGCGGCCGCTGCCTCGACGGCGGTCAGCTCGGGCGCACTGTCCAGCGTGATCCGTGCCCCAACCTCGACCGCCCGATCGATCACCTCGGCGGTCTTGGTCGAACCGTTGACCGAGATCAGGCTGGGCGGGACTCCGGCGAGTAACGCCGCGTGCAGCTCGCCCGGCCCGAAGGTGTCACACCCCGCACCTGCGCGAGTCAGCGTGCGCCGCAGTGCGAGTGAAAGGTTGGCCTTGATCGAGGGCAGCACCCGCACCTCGCCGTGCGGCCACGCCGTCCGAAAGGCGGATCCGATCGACTCGAGGTTTCGCAGCAGCTGATCCTCGGAGATGACGTAGACAGGCGTCCCAAACCGTTCGGCGATATCGACCAGATCGCACTGCTCCAGCCACAGATGTCCGCCGCGGATGCTCAGTCCAGCATCGATTGGTACCCCGGTCACCGACGCAGTGTACGCGTGTACGCTGACCGGCAATGCGTCGCTCGGCTCTTGCCATTCTGGTACTCGTATTCGTGGAGGAGCTGACGTTGTTCGCGATCATCCCGATCGTGCCGTTGTACTCCTCTCAGCTCGGCCTCTCAAAGGTGCAGTCGGGTGCGGTGCTGTCGGCGGCGGCGTTCGCGGTCGTACTCAGCTCGATACCGGCGGGCATCCTTGCCGATCGCGATTGGCGCGCGGCGCGTAACGATCGCCGCCGGTTGCCTGACGGTGGTCGCTTGCGTGCTCCAGGCGTATGCCGGTTCATTCGAGACGATCCTGACCGCGCGGCTGTTGTTCGGGGTCAGCTCGGCGGTGGTGTGGTCGTCGGCGCTGTCGTGGCTGTCGGATGTGAGCACCGAGGACACCCGGGCGTCGGTGGTCGGTTTGACCGTGACGGCCGCGGGGGTGGGCAGCCTGGTCGGTCCGGCGTTCGCGGGTTACGTCGCCCAGCACTTCTCGATCGAGGCGGCGTTTCTGTCGATCGCGGTCGCAACCGCGGTGATCACGGGGGCGCTGTTTTTTGTCGGCGAGGGTGTACCTCACGCCATCGAGACGACCTCGCTGCGTCAGGTTGCGGGGATCGTGACCGGGAGCCCGCTGATCGTGGGGGCACTGCTGATGATGTTCGTCGCGGGTTTCGTGGACGGCATCGTCAATCTGCTGGCGCCTCTCGAGTTGGCGGCCGACGGTCTCTCGTCGGGTCCGGTCGGGCTGGTGTTCTCGATTGCCGCTGCGATCTTTATCGGTGTGAGTGGCGTCGTCTCGCGCGGCGGTTTGGCGGCGTCGCCGCGCGCGGCCGGGGCCGCGTGTCTGATCCAGGCGGTCACGATGGTGCCGGTGCTGTTCTCGCTCGCGACCGCGTCGGTGATCTTTGTGGTGCTCGCACGCGGGCCGACCACAGCCGTCGTGTACACGGTCGCGATGCCCGTCGCCGTCATGGCGTCACGGCGGCACGGCATCGGCACGGCCACGGTCGCCGGGGTGGTTGGGGCGACCTGGGGCTTTGCCAGTGCGATCGGGCCGCCGATCGCGGGACTGATCGCCGACTCGGCGAGCGACCAGGCCGCCTATGCACTGGGCGCCGTGATGCTCGTTGGCGCAGGTGTGTGGCTGCTGCGCGGGGCGGTGCAGCCGACTCCCGCACCGGAGCCCCTTGGGTGAATAACGGTGCCTGGCACCGTTATTCACTCGCCTCGGCTAGCGTTCGCCGGCCATGGATTTTGAGCTCACTCCCGCGCAGCGCGAGCTGCGCGATCGCGCGGCCCGCTTCGTCGACGAGGAGTGCATTCCCCACGAGGTTGCGGCCGAGCTGAACCATGGGCCGCTCGACCCGGCCATTGTCAAGCGGATTCAGGAGCGTGCGCGTGACGCTCGGCTGACCGGCGGAAATCACGAGACCACGTACGGCGGCCAGGGCTGGAACGCGTTTGAGCAGGTGCTCGTGCAGGAGGAGCTCGGCCGCAACACCAACGGCATCTGGTGGGTGATCGGCGGCGGCTACAACGTGCTCTCGCGCGGCACCCCTGAGCAGATCGAGCGCTATCTGCTGCCGACCCTGCGCGGCGAGCGTGCCGACGCCTACGCCGTCACCGAGGGTGGCTCGGGATCCGATCCGGGTGGGATCAGCACCACGGCCGAGCGCACCGCGGGCGGCTGGCGGATCAAGGGCGAGAAGTGGTTTGTGACCTCGGGCGACGTGTGCGACTTCGACATCGTCATGACCAACGTGATCGACGGCGATCGGCGCCTGCCGACGCTGTTTCTGGTCGACCGCGACCGGCCCGGCATCGAGATCGTCGACAACCCGCCGTTCACGCATAGCTATCCCCACGGCCACCCCACCGTCCGCTACGACGTCGAGGTCGCCGAGGATGCGGTGCTGGGGGGTCCCGACGCGATCGGTCGCGGTGACGAGATGCAGAATGAGTGGTTCGTCGAGGAGCGGATCCATATCGCCGCTCGGTGTGTCGGCGCGATGCGCCGGCTGCTGGCCGAATCGGTCGAGTGGGCGATGGAGCGCGAGCAGTTTGGCGAACGCATCTACGACTTCCAGGGCGTCAGTTTTCCGCTGGCCGATTCGGCTGCGGATTGTGCCGCGGCGCGCCTATTGACCTATCAGGTCGCTCAGATGGTTGACGACGGCGCCGATCCCAAGCTCATTCATGGCCGCGCCGCGATGGCCAAGCTGTTCGCCTCGGAGGCCGCCTACCGCTGTGCCGATCGGGCTGTGCAGACCTTTGGTGGCCGAGGCTATATGCGCACCTACACGGCCGAGCGTTTCCTGCGCGAGCTGCGGGTCGACCGGATCTGGGAGGGCACGTCCGAGATCCAGCGCCTGATCGTCGCCCGTGGGCTGGAGAAGCGCGGCGTGGAGCGCATGCTCTCGCCTCTGCGCGAGGTGTAACCGCGGCGGTTGATCGCCGACCGGCGATTGCGTACTGTATCCATCATCCAACCGTCCGGTCGTCAGATTCAGATCGCAAGCGTGGTCGATCAGGTCCACGCCATCCTGCGGGAGCAGATCCTCAACGGAGAGTTGCCGCGTGGCTCGCGGCTGCCTCAGGAGACGATCGCCGCGGAGCTCGGCGTGTCACGCACGCCGTTGCGCGAGGCCTTGCGGCGGCTGGCGAGTGAGGGGCTGGTGACGCTTCAACCCAATCACGGCGCGACCGTGGCCGGCCTCGACTTCTCCGACCTGCATGACGCCTGGGTGGCGCGGCTGGCGATCGAGCCCTCGGCCGCGCGGCTGGCGGCTGAGCGCCGCGACCCGGACGAGCTCGAGCGGATGGCGGCGGCGATCGCATCCCAGCGGCGGGTGGGCGACGCGGCCTCGGGCCTCGACGCCAACCGCGAGTTTCACCTGGCGCTGGTCGCGGCCTCCGGAAACCGGCACTTCGATCACTTCGCCCACATGCTGTGGGTATCGCGAATCTCGGTCGCGATCTACACCGCCCAGGCCAGCGAATCGGCCGGCGTCGACGGCTGGGCGGACGAGCACGAAGCGATCCTGGCCGCGATCACGGCAGCCGACGGCGACCGCGCCGAACACCTCACCCGCGCCCACATCGAGCGCCACCCACCCCTCCGGTGAATAACGGTGCCAGGCACCGTTATTCACCGGCGCTACAGGTCTAGATGGCGGTGTCCGGCGGGGCCGGCGTGAAGTCGAGGTTCTCGTCCAGTGGAGCGACGCCGCGATGTTCGGCGGCGTGCTGGGCGGCGTTCTTCACGTTGTCCGGTCGTGCGACCTTGACCACGACGAACCACACCAGTGCAATCACGACCACCGCCAGCGCCCAGTAGAACGCGAGCCAGTTGTAGTTGGTTGTGTCGTGCGGAGCCGGCTTGAGTGCTCCGTAGAAGCCTTGCAGCGGAGTCAGCACAGCCACCAGCACGATCAGGTACTGCCACCATTTGCCGCCGTGACGGGCGAGCAGTACCAGGCCACCGATGGCGAGCAGCAGGTACACGATCTCGATCGCGAACGAGCCCGCCGTCGCCGAAACGATGAAGGTCGAGAACTCCTTCGACCCGAAGATCGGCACGAACTTGTCCATCGTGCTGGTCGTCGACATGATCAGCAGGAACACACTGCCGACCACGATCACCAGGTTGCCCACCCATGGAGTGTTGTGCCGCGAGGTCTTGGCGAACACCTTGGGCAGCAGGCCGTCGCGGCCCAGCGCGAAGTAGCCGCGGCCGAGAGCCACGCACACCGCCAGTCCGAGTGCGGTCGCGTCGAGAATCACGACCAGGTCGATCAGGGTGCCCAGCCACGATCCCACGTACTGCTTGGCCATCGTGTCGAGCGCGGCCGGGTCGAGTGCCCACGCGCCCTTCTCGATCGCCGCTTTGCCGTAGCCGATCGTCATCGCGTAGGCCATGATCACGAAGAACACCGAGGAGGCTGCGATCGCCCCGAGCACGGCGCGGGGAATCGACTTGTACGGGTCGCTCGACTCCTCGCCGATCGATGCGGCGGCCTCGAATCCGACGAACAGCAAAATGCCGAGCAGGATGCCGCCGAGCACCCCGCCGCCGGTGACGCCGAACAGCGATGTCTGGCCGGGGTTGAACACCTGGAGCGTGTTACCGTCGGCGCCGCCCTGCGCGATGATCGCCACCGCGAGGATCAGCATCGGGATGAACGAGATCGCCGCGAACGCGAGCATCGCCCCGATGGCCAGCCGCACGCCGAGGTAGTTGAGGATGAGCACGATCACCATCATGATCCCGCCGAGTACCCACCAGGCGGGCGCGTTTGACGCGTCGCCGATGTGGTTGACCCAGAAGCCGTTGAGCAGTACGCCGAGGCCGACGTAGATACCGCCGCCGCCGAGAAACAACGTGCCGACGAAGAAGATCCCGGCCGCGATGATGCCGACATAGGGATGCGTACCGTGGGTCAGGTACTCATAGACGGCGCCTGCGCCCGCGTACCGACGAGCGTGCAGCGACAGCGCGTATCCGATCGCGAGCACACCGAGGCCCGCGAGCAGCACCGCCAGGGCGGCGTTGAACCCCGCGCCTGTGGCGGGATTGGAGACTGCTCCGAGAACCAATGCGACCGAGAACATCGGCCCGATTGCAAGTGCCTGTGCGATCGCGTGGATCGTCGTCAGGTTGCGTTCACCCAGCTGGCCGCTGGGGGCGGGTGCGTCACTGGCCATGTCGCCACTCCTTCGTACGGACGAAATGAGTACGCGCCGATCGGCGCGAGAGAAGAGTGGATACAGTATTCAGTTCGGTCGGCGCCGTCAAGAGCGGCGGCGGGCTAGCAGCTCACGGGGCCGATAACTTGCGGCGCCGACATCGCGCTGTACGAGGACTCCGACGAGAATGTGGTGGCTACCTCGATATACAGGTGGCCGCTGGATATAGGGGAGTGCCAGTACCCGTTGGACGCCGGCAGCGCCACGACGCCCATGCTCGTGTACGGCCCTCCCGACGACGTTGCGTAGAACGCTGCGACGGAGTCGCCCCCCGAACCACCGGGGACAGTGAAGCTCACTTGAACAGTTGTTACACCGGCACCGAAGCAGCCGGCATAGCCGGCAGTGACGCTGGTTGGCGTCAAAAGCGGCAGGCCGCTGGTGAACGCGGTCGTGTCCGATGTGGTCGACGTCCAGGTGGCAAGCGCCGCACCCGTCGGCGCAGCGAGGATGGTCGCGACGGCGAGTATCACCCAGAGCGTCCGCGACCGGGTCACGTTTCCCACCAGACGTCGCTCTCTCGCCGGCGCCATTCACGCAGCGCGAGTTTGCCGACCGCAACCGCTGCGACCAGCAGCCCCGCACCGGCCAGCGTCACCGGCGAGCGCACCGCCACGATCACGTATCCCGCCCAGGGTAGGTCCTGCTGGGCCACCCACACAGTGCGGTCGGCGAGCCGTGCCCGCCAGGGGTCGACCACTGGGTTGGCATCCCCGCGGGTGGTGATCACCGGTCGCGCTCCGGCCATCTGGATTTTCACCACGCGGTGCATGACGAGATGGTGGTCGAGCACGGGGATGTGGTAGACGACGACCTGGCCAACTCGCAGTGCGGAGATCGGCTCGGGTGTCACGAACGCGGCCGAGCCGGTGGGATAGGTCGGCGTCATGCTGCCCGAGAGCACCGGCAGCATCCGCACCCGCCCGCTGAGTTGGGCGGCGACGAGCGCCAGGGCAGCCACGGCGATGATGCATGCCAACCCGGTCGTGAGCCGGCCCGCAAGCGTCCTCATGATGTCTGACTCTTTAGCCTGATCAGTGGCCGGTGAAGACGAGCCGGATGCCCGAGGTCTTGGCCTCGAACGAGTTGTCGGCGGTCGATGGCAGCGTGAAGGTGACCACCAGGTGGTCGGTATTGCCGCCGTCGACCGCGGTCAGGTTGTCGAGCGAGAGGTTCGACCCGATCACCGGTCGCGCGGCCAGGACGCTGTCGGTGGTTCCCGGGCAGGTGTAGGTGAAGTTCGGCGACGTCCCGCTCTCTGTCCATGACGTCGAGCAGCGGTCGATCGTGAACTGCAGGCCGTCGGTGGTATCGGTGTCGAGAATCGAGCTGGGGCTCGCGGTCGTGGTCAGCGTGATCGAGGAGAGGTCGACCGAGCCGGAGTTGACCAGGTCGACGCTGCGCTGCACCGAGTCGCCCGGCGTCTCGTCGGTCGCGTCGACGTCGAGCCGGTTGCTCTGGCCACCGGTGGCGCCGACGTCCAGCGTGAGCGTCCCGGTCGAGAACGTGTGGGTCACCGCATTGGTGGAGCTGGTGAACCCGGCGTACACGCCGATACCGGCGATCAGGAGCGCGATCACGATCACCACCGGCAGGATGAAGAATCGTTTACGTCTGTCGTGAAAGCGCATCAGCGGTGCTCCGTTGCCGGTTGAAGGTCGTTCCAGGTCGCCCCAGTAGTCGGACGGGCGTGGCCCCGGTTGAGCGCGTCACTTGTCGGTGGCCGCGCGCTGGGTGCCGGTGAAGGCGTAGGTGATCGTCGAGCTGAGACCCTGGGTGGAGTTCGATGTGCCCGACGGCAGGGTCAGCGTGACCCGCAGGTGGTTGCTCGCGCCGGCTGTGAGCGTGAGGTTCGAAAGCGTCAGGTTCGACCCGATCACCGCGCGCGATGCCAGCACACTGGTGGTGGTGCCGCTGCAGGTGTAGGTGAAGGCCGGCGAGGTACCCGCCTCGGTCCAAGCCACCGAGCACTTGTCGATCACCATCTGGAGGCCGTTGGTGGTGTCGGTGTCGAGCAGCGAGCTGGGGCTGGCGGTGGTGGTCAGCGTGATCGAGGCGAGGTCGATCGCGCCGGAGTTGTTGAGATCGACACTGCGCTGCATGGTGTCGCCTGCGACGATGCCGCTGGCGTTGATGTTCAGGCGGTTGGTCGACGCCCCGGTGGCTCCCAGGGCCACGGTGATCGTGCCCGAGCCGATCGTGTTCGACTGCGAGGCGGTGCTGGTGTAGGTCGCGTACACCCCGGCTCCACCGAGCGAGGCCGCGAGTGCGATGCCCCCTAGCGCGACTGGCCTGATGGCGACCCCTGCTCCCTGCCTACCGGAGAAGAACAGTGGATAGGTCGCTGTGAACCGGAACAGTCGCAGCGAGACGATCATCGCGGCAAACACGATCACGGTCAGATCGGTGGCGAGGGGGTGCATCAGCTCGATCCCGCGGCCCGGCCTCGGGCCTACTCGTTGGTGGCGGCGCGCTGGCTGCCGATGAAGGCGCAGGAGATCGTCGAGGACAGCCCCTGGAGCGTGTTCGGGGCGGTCGCCGGCAGCGCCAGCGTCACCCGCAGGTGGTTGCTGGCGCCGGCAGTCACGGTCATGTTGGAGAGCGC
Organism: uncultured Actinomycetes bacterium; assembly: GCA_963708725.1. Taxonomy (GTDB): domain Bacteria; phylum Actinomycetota; class Thermoleophilia; order Gaiellales; family JAICJC01; genus CAVPTL01. The sequence goes on from CAVPTL010000008.1 coordinate 759,433, forward strand.
GATGGCCGAGCCGATCACGGCCTGGGACGCCAGCACGCTCGAGCTGGAGCCGCTGCAGGTGTAGGTGTACGCCGGCGATGTGCCGGCTTCAGTCCACGGCACCGAGCATTTGTCGATCGTGATCTGAAGGCCGTTGGTGGCGTCGGTGTCGAGCAACGAGCTGGGGCTGGCCGTCGTGGTCAGGGTGATCGAGCCGAGGTCGGTCGAGCCGGTGTTGTTGACATCGACGCTGCGCTGCATCGTGTCGCCGGCGACGATCCCGCTGGCGTTCACGTTCAGGCGGTTGGTCGAGGCGCCAGTCGCTCCCAGGGCGATCGTGACAGTGCCCGACGACACCGTGATCGATTGCGTAGCGCTGGCGGTGAAGGTCGCATACACGCCGACTCCGCCGGCGAGGGCGACCAGCAGCACCACGCCGACGACGGCGGCAAGAAAGCGGGGACGGCGGATTCGGGCTGAAGTCCTCATCGCCCCGGTAGTCGGACACCCTCAGCCCGTCTTGAGAGCTAGTGGTTTCCCGCGGCCCGCTGCGTGGCGTTGAACGTCCAGGTGCAGGTGGACGTGAGGTAGAGCATCGAGGTCGAGGGGCCGGGGAGGTTGACAGAAAGCCTCAGATGGTTACTCGCACCCCCGGTGAGCGTGAGGTTCGAGAGCGCGATGCCGGTGCCGGCAATCGCGCGGGAGGCGAGCACCGAGGTTGTCGTTCCACCGCAGGTGTAGGTGTAGTTGGGGCTGGTGCCCGACTCGGTCCATGCCACCGAGCACTTGTCGATCACGATGTGCAGGCCGTTGGTGGTGTCGGTGTTGAGGGCGGAGCTTGGGCTGAAGCTGGTCGTGAGCGTCACCGATGCCAGGTCGGCGGTTCCCGACACGTTCAGATCGAAGCTGCGATAGATCGTGTTGCCGATGACCATGCTCGGCGCCGCCACGGAGAGCCGGTTGGTCGAGGCGCCGCCGGCACCAAGCGCAACCGTGACGGTGGCCGACGACACCGACTGGGCCTGCGATGTCACCCCCGTGTACCCGGCGTACACACCGAATCCGGCGAGCGCCGCGGCGATCGCGATCACGGCGATGCCGGTTGCTCCCAGATGGCGCATCACGCCCGGGAAATCGGCGTGAATCCTTTCGAGTTAAGACCGCGCGGAGGGCGACCTCAGCGTTCGAACTGCACCGGATTTCGCAGCGTGCCCACGCCGGGAACAGTGATCTCGACCACTTCGCCGTCGCGCAGATACCGCGGCGGCGTCCGCGAGTCGCCCACCCCGGCCGGTGTGCCGGTGGCAATCACATCGCCGGGCTCGAGGGTCATCCCCTGCGAGACGTACTGGATCAACTCGACGATCGAGAAGATCAGATGCTTGGTGTTGGAGCTCTGCATCGTCTCGCCGTCGACCGTGGTGGAGATGGCGATGTCGTCGAACTCGAACCCGTCGGCCGAGGCGACGCAGGGGCCAAACGGCGCGAAGGTGTCGAAGCTCTTGCCCAGCGTGAACTGCCGCAGCGGAGTTTCGAGCTGCGCACGACGGCCCGAGACGTCGTGCATGATCGAGATCCCGCCGACCGCGTCGCGAGCGACCAGCTCGTCGGCCCGGTAGGTGCGACGACCGATCACGACCGCGACCTCGCCCTCCCAGTCGGGCCGGGTCTCCTCACGCGGGATCACGATCGCCGCGTCGGGGCCGATCAGGGCCGAGGGGAACTTGGCGAAGACGACCGGTACGTCGGGCATCTCGAGCTTGGACTCCTCCGCGTGGTCGCGGTAGTTGAGCCCAATGGCGACGATCTTCTCGGGTACCGTCGGATGCAGCAGCGTGACGTCGGCGACGGCGAATGTCTCGCCGGCAGCCGATTCGAGGGCGCCCCAGTTCTCGATCGAGGGGATGAAGCCGTGCACGTCGCTGCCGCCGGCATCGACGATTGTGTCGCCCTCCAAGCGCCCGATCCGGGGAGCTCCCTCGGCGCCGACGCGATACCTCACTGCTTTCATCGACCTTCCTCCGTCCTCAACACTTTGAGCGCGTTGATCGCGCGTGGAACGCCAGCATACGGTGTTGTCTGAAGAATCGTCTCTTCTATGTCACTCACCGGTACATCGATTGCCCGCAGCGCCTGGATGTGAGCGGCCACCTGGGGTTCGCAGCCGCCGAGCGTCACCAGACACGCCAGGATGATCAACTCCCGGTCGCGCGCTCCCAGCCCGGGTCGGGTGTGTACCTCGCCGAATGTCCAATCCACCAGCCAATCGGCCATGGGGCTACCCATCCGCTCGAGGAACGCCTCACCACCGGGGTGATCCCCCAGCTCGGCGAGCCTCGCGAGGCCGCGTTCGTGCCGTCCTTCGGGGTCCATCTGACTCCTTCCTTGACCGCTCGGCGCGGATCGCATACTGTATCCAATCGTGGCAAAGGGACGTGTTCGCGTGCAGATCGACGGTGGCCCCCAGTGGGGCCAAATCGACGCTGACCGAATCACGCTCGACTCCGGGGAGCATCTCGATGCGGCCACCGCGCAGTTCCTTGCACCGGTCGAGCCAACGAAGATCATCGCCACCCATCTCACCTACCGTAGCCGGGTGGAGGAGTACGCCGCCCGGGTGCCGCCCTACCCCTCGTACTTCATGAAGCCGCCGACGACCCTCAACGGCCACGGCGGGATTCTGCGGAGGCCGTCCGGCTGCCGGTTTTTGAACTACGAGGGCGAGGTCGCGGTGGTGATCGGCAAACCGATGCACGGCGTGCCCGAGGATCAGGTGCTGGACTACGTCGCGGGGTATGCGCCGTGTAACGATGTCGGCCTGCACGACTTTCGCCATGCCGACCGCGGCTCGATGCTGCGGGTCAAGGGCCAGGACGGTTTCTGCCCGATCGGACCCGCGCTCGTGCCAGCCGCCGACTTCGACCCGACCGATTTCACGCTTCGCACCTATCTCAACGGCGAGGTGGTGCAGGAAGGCGGCGCCGGCGATCTGATCTGGCCGATCTCCTACCTGCTCGCCGACCTGTGCCGGTTGATCACGCTCGAGCCGGGCGACATCGTGCTCTCGGGCACGCCGGCCAACTCGCGGCCGATGGAGCCGGGCGACGTCGTCGAGGTCGAGGTCTCGGGCCTCGGCCGGCTGTCCAACACGGTGGAAGAGTGGGACGTCGACCTCTCGGGGCCGGGCGATCAGCCCGAGGTCTCGGCCAACACGCTGCACGTCGCGCTGGCGATGCCCGAGGACGAAGCCGAGCGCACGGTGGGCGGATGATCGCGATTCGCCGCATCGATCACGTGTGCCTGCGAGTGGCCGACGTGGACGAGGCGGCCGCGCGCTGGGGCGTGCAGTTTGGGCTGACGCTCACCGAACGAACCGCCGATCGCGCCTACCTTCGCTGTGGCTATGAGCCGTACAGCCTCGAACTGGTGGCCGGCGAGCCGGGCCACGATCACACCGGCTTTGAGCTGCGCCGAGGTGTCTCGCTCGACGATGCCGCCGCCCACCTGACGGGCACAGGGGTCGCCCACGAGCGCGACGGCGACCGGATCTGGCTCGGCGACGCCGAGGGAAACCGGATCGAGCTGATGCCCTTTCGCCACGACGGCGACCGCCGCCCCGACATCGCCCGCTCGACCAGCGTCCTGCCGGGCTTTCGGCCGCGCAAACTCGGCCACGTCAACTTCCTGACCGGCGACCTGGCCGCCCAGACCGCCTTCTACACCGACGTGCTCGGCATGGGAGTGTCAGACCGGCTCGGCACCGGCGGTGCGTGGTTTCATGTGAACTCCGAGCATCATGCGGTGGCGTTCGTCAACCAGGGCCACCGGCATCTGCACCACCTGGCGTTCGACATGGTCGATTGGAGCGGCCTGCGGGTCGCCTTCGATCACCTCGGCCAGCACGGACGCTGGCTCGGCTGGGGGCCGGTACGTCACGGCATCGCCCAGAACATCTGCGGGTACGTGCGGATCACCGAGGAGCCCATGTTCGTCGAGCTCTACTGCGACATGGAACAGCTCGAACCCGACCACGAGCCACGCGACTGGCCCGACGACCGGCATTCGTCCAACACCTGGGGGCCGCTGCCGCCGCGTTCGTATTTCCGATTCGACCCGGAGGCCGTTCGCTACGAGCGCGACAGCCTCGAGATGCTGGGCGAGAAGCTGCCCCCGCTGGAGGTGACCTAGATGGCGACGACCAAGCCCGCGGTGGCTGCGCGCACCGGCCAGGAGTTCCTGGACGGACTGCGCGGCGATGCGCGCGAGATCTGGCTGAACGGCGAGAAGATCACCCACCCGCTCGATCATCCCGAGCTGGAGGCAGCGGCACGATCACTCGCGCGCGTGTACGACCTCCAGCACGAGCACGCCGACGAGATGCTCGCCCCCTCACCGGATGACGGACGGCTCGTGAACGTGTCGCATCTGATTCCTCGCTCGCGCGAGGATCTCGTGCGCCGCCGCCGTGCGATCGAGCTGACTGCCGCCGCCACCGCCGGCATGATGGGCCGCACCCCCGACTACCTCAACGTGACGTTTGCGTGCTTTGCCGGTCGCTCCGACGTGTGGGCGCGCCGCGACAACGAGCAGGGCGCCGCCAACATCGTGGCCTACCAGCGTGAGATGCGCGATCGCGACCTCTCGACCACCCACTCGATCATGAACCCGCAGGTCGACCGCACCAAGCCCGAGGCCGAACAGGCGGCAGGTGAGGTGGCGCTGCACAAGATCGGCGAGACCGAGAACCACATCACCGTCCGCGGCGCGCGCATGCTCGCGACCCTTGCGCCGTACGCCGACGAGCTCACGATCTATCCGGGCTCCGACATCCGTCCACAGGACGGCAGCTACGCGCTCTCGTTTGCGATCCCGATGGCCACGCCCGGCCTCAAGTTCATCTGCCGCGACTCGTATTCCAAGCAGCGTGACCCGTTCGACTACCCGCTCTCGTCGCGGTTTGACGAGATGGATGCGGTCGCCATCTTCGACGACGTCGAGGTGCCGAAGAGCCGCGTCTTTCTGGACGGCGACACGGTCGGGTATTCCGAGGTGATCTCCGACACCGGCTGGCGCGGGCACATCATGCAGCAGGCCTTCACCCGCGCCTACGTCAAGCTGTCATTCGCCTTCGGGCTGGGCCATCTGCTCGCCAATACCACCGGCGTCGTGCGCTTCGATCACATTCAGGAGAAGCTCGGCCGGATCTCGAACATGGTCGAGCTGACCCGCTCGGGGCTCGTGTCGGCCGAAGCCGGGTCGTTCCTGGACGAGGGCGGGGTGTGGTATCCCGATGACCGCCCGTTCCTGGCGCTGCGCGGAGAGATGCCGCGGTGGCTGCCGAGCATCAACGAGCTGCTCCAGCTGATCGGCGGCGGCGGGTTCATGGCCACACCCTCGCGAGCCGACCTCGACGGCCCGCTGCGCGACGATATCGATCGCTACTACCAGTCGGCCGGTGCCGATGCCGAGCGCCGGATTCAGCTGTTCCGGCTCGCGTGGGATTACATCGGGTCAGATCTCGGCAGTCGCGGAGAGCTGTACGAGCGGTTCTACCTGTCAGACTCCTGGAGGATGACCGCGCTTGCCTACAAGCTCGCCGACAAGGGCTTCCCCGAGTCGCTGGTCGAGCAGTTCCTGGGAGGCACCGCATGATCGGCGGCTACTCGCTGCCGCTGTCGCCCGCCGGCAAGGCCTCGCTGGTACCCGCGCCGCCATGGCACTACGTCGGCGACTTTCTGGTGATCGAGTACTGGGCGGATCCCGCCGCGGTGGCCGCGGCGCTGCCGCCGGGGCTCGTGCCCTATCCCGACGATCCCGGCCGGGCGGCCGCGCTGTTCGTCGATTGGCAGTCGTGCTCGGACTCCGGCGAGGAGCTGCTCGATCCGATCCGCGGGCAGTACAAGGAGTTCTTCATCGTGGTGAGCGCGATGCTCGGCGACGAGCTGGTCACGACCTGCCCCTACATCTGGGTCGATCGCGACTTTGCCCTCGTCCGCGGCTGGATTCAAGGCTTTCCCAAGAAGCTCGCGTCGATTCAGATGACGCGGAGCTTCGGGCTCGACTGCAAGGCGGAGGGCCGCACCTTTGCCGGTACCGTGCAGGCGGGCGACCGCCGGATTGCAGAGGGCACGGTAACGCCCGAGCGTGTCGCCGAATCTGGCCCCACGCACAACGATCCACCGCTGATCAACCATCGCCATTTTCCCCGGCTGGCCGCCGGCCGCCATGCCGATCCGGCGGTCGACGAGCTGGTGCGGGCGCGTAGCAGCGACCGCTCGATCTCAACCATCCACGAAGGGCGGGCGACGCTCGACCTGCTGCCCTCGCCGGGTGACGAGCACACCGCCCTTGCGCCCGTGCGGATGGGCAAGGGCTTCCGGTTCCAGTTCGCCTATACCGTCGACGACCTCGAGACGGTGGCCGGATGAGCACGCTCGTCGCCGGCGTGGATGTCTCCCCTGAGCATCTGATCGGTGGGCGGCGGGTGGGCTCGGCCGAGACCTTCACCGACATCTCGCCGATCGACCAGTCGGTGATCGCCGAGGTGGCCCGCGGTGGCCCGACCGAGACCGAGATGGCGGTTGCCGCCGCCCGCGATGCGTTCCCGGGTTGGGCTGCGCTCGGGCCGGCTGGCCGGGCGCCGTATCTGCGCCGGCTGGCCGATCTGATCGACGCCTCGATCGACCGGATCGCGATGGTGGAGTGTCTCGACATGGCGATGTTGCAGCGCTCGCTCCAGGCGCGCGTGATCGGCCGCGGGGCTCGCAACTTCCGAAGCTATGCCGAGCTGGCCGAAGGCTATTCCGAGCGTGTGTGGTCGTCGGGTTCGACCGACAACCGAGTGATCCGGATGCCGTCGGGGCCGGCGGCGGTGATCACCCCCTGGAACGCCCCGTTCATGCTCTCGACGTGGAAGACCGCGCCCGCGCTGGCGGCCGGATCGACGGTGATCCTGAAGCCGCCCGAGTGGGCGCCGCTGTCGTGCTCGATCCTGGCGGGGCTGACCGTCGAAGCCGGGTTCCCGCCGGGCGTCTTCAATATCGTGCAGGGAATCGGCGAGGAAGCGGGCGCCGCGCTCGTCGCCAACCCCGGGTTGCGCCGGATCAGCTTCACCGGCTCGCCCGAGACGGGCCGCTCGATCGGCGCGTCGGCCGCAGCCAACATCGTTCCGTTCACCGCCGAGCTCGGCGGCAAGGGGCCGCTGATCGTGTTCGAGGACGCCGACATCGACGCCGCCGCGGCCAAGGCCGCCGGGCAGTACGACGATGCCGGTCAGGTGTGTTTGGCCGGCACCCGGCTGCTGGTGCAGGAGTCGGTCGCCGGCGCCTTCCTCGAACGGTTCCACGCCGGGGTTGACGCCCAGGTGCTCGGCGATCCCCGTGAGGATTCGACCACGATCTCGCCGTTGATCCATCCCGACCACCTGGCTCGGGTCGAGGGTTTCGTCGAGCGCGCTCGGGCAAACGGCGACCGCATCGTCCGCGGCGGCAAGCGTTCCGATCTCGGCGGCCTGTGGTATGAGCCGACGCTGATCGAGCCGCGCTCCAACGACTCCGAGATCATCCAGCGTGAGGTGTTCGGGCCGGTGCTGACCTATCAGACGTTCCGCGACGAGGATGAGGCGGTGGCACTCGCCAACTCGACCGCCTACGGCCTTTCGGCGATCATCTACACCGGCACCGAGGAGCGAGCGGAGCGAGTCGGCCGGGCGGTGCGGGCAGGCACCGTGTGGGTCAATACCTTTCTCGTTCGTGATCTGACCGCGCCGTTTGGCGGCACCGGCATCTCGGGCATCGGCCGCGAGGGCGGCGATCACGCGCTCGACTTCTACTCCGATCTCAAGACGCTCCAGATCTCGCAGGGAACGACGACGTGACCATCTCGCCGGCGGATGTCCACCTCGATAACGACGCGTTTTCGCAGCGCGTCCCTCACGAGCTGTTCGCGCGCATGCGCGACGAGGCGCCGGTGCTCTGGTACGACTGGCCCTACGGCCGCGGCTTCTGGTCGGTGACGCGATACGACGACATCGTGACGGTGCTGAAGGATTGGCGCACGTACTCGTCCGAGGTGGGTGGCACCGCGCTCGAGGATCTCGATCCCGACCAGGTCGAGGCCCGCAAGTCGATGCTCGACGCCGACCCGCCCGAACATTCCAGCCTGCGCGCGATCGTCAACAAGGGGTTCACGCCACGCGCCGTCGCCGCCTACGAAGATCTGCTGCGGAACCTGACCCGCACGATCCTCGACGACGCCCTGCCCAGGGGCGAGTTCGACTTCATCGAGGAGGTCGCCAAGCAGCTGCCGATCCAGGTGCTGTGCCGGATCCTCGGCGTGCCGCTGGTCGACGACGAGAAGATGATCGACCTCGGTGACCGCATGATCGGAAATACCGATCCCGACTCGGGCGGGCTGCACCCGGGTAGTCCCGAGAGCGATCAGTACCGGCTGCTGCCGTTTCGCAGCCCGTACGCGAAGGAGCTGTTTGACTATGGCCACGACCTGGCGGCCAAGCGGCGGGAGGATCCCCGCGATGACCTGGTGTCCAAGCTCGTGGCCTGGGAGGACGACGACGGCCGCCGCCTGACCGAGCAGGAGTTCGACACGATGTTCCTGCTGCTGGTGGTTGCGGGCAACGAGACCACGCGCCAGTCGATCGCTCACGGGCTCGCGGCGCTGGTGGAGCACCCCGACGCGATGCAGCGGATGCGCTCCGACCCGGAGGTGATGAAGACCGCGGTCGAAGAGATCATGCGCTGGTCGTCGCCCGTGATCCATTTCCGTCGCACCGCGACCACCGACACCGAGCTGAACGGCGTCTCGATCAAGGCGGGCGACAAGGTGGTCGTGTGGTTGATCTCGGGGAACTTCGACGAGCGCCAGTTCGAGCAGCCATACACGTTTGACATCACTCGCAAGCCCAACCGCCACGTCACCTTCGGGCGGGGCGGGCCGCACTTCTGCCTGGGCGCGCATCTCGCGGTGCTCGAGACGCGGGTGATGTTCGAAGAGCTTTTGCCGCGCGTCGGTTCGGTGGAGCTGACCGCGCCGCCCAGGCGCCTGGAATCGAACTTCACCAACGCGTTCAAGTCGATGCCGGTGCGCGTCACACCCGCGTAAGATCTTCCCAAATCGTGTCCGAAAGAAGGATCGCCGATGTCCAATTCCGCGCTTGAGCTGCTGATCGAGGAGGGGGTCACCACGGTTCGGCTGGCCTATTCCGACCTGCACGGGATCGCCCGCGGCAAGGAGTTCCCCGCCGACTACTTCCAGCACCTGATGCACGACGGGGCGCCGCACTGCGAGGCCATCATGACCGTCGACCTCCAGCACAACGTGATCTCGGGCTTCGAGCACGGCTTTCAGGACATCGTCGCCCGTCCCGACGAGTCGACGCTGGCGCGGCTGCCGTGGGATCCCGAGGTCGCATGGCTGCTCGGTGATCTCGAGCGAATGGACGGCTCGCCGTACGGCGTTGATTCCCGCGCGGTGCTGAAACAGGCGGTCGCGCGGTTCAACGAGCGCGGACTCTCGCCCGTGATGGGGCCCGAGCTCGAGTTCTATCTGTGCGAGCCGGATCCCTCGCGACCGCAGGGCTACCGTCGCTATGTCGACAACCCCAGTCATGTGTACACGGTGGGGTCGGTGGCCGATCCGCGCGGGATCCTGCGGCGGATGTTGCACGCCGCGGTCGACCTCGACCTGGGGGCGTTTGCGGCCAACCACGAGTATGGGCGATCCCAGTTCGAGATCAACCTGACCCATAGCGACGCGCTGGACGCCGCCGACCGCGCGTTCATGTTCAAGGCGATGGTCAAGGAGATGGCCGCCGCCGAGGGCCTTTTGGCGACGTTCATCGGTAAGCCCTGGAATGACGACGAGGGGTCGGGCTTCCACCTGCACTTCTCGCTGGTGGACGGCGACGGCGTCAACCTCCTGGCGGACGAGAACGGGCCGGACGGACTGTCGGAGCTCGCGCGCCAGTTTCTCGCCGGCGTTCTGGAGCACGGCCAGGCGCTGATGGCCTTCCTCAACCCCACCACCAACGCCTATCGCCGGATCACCGAGATGGCCCAGGTGCCGACGCTGGTCAGCTGGGGCCACGACAACCGGCTGTGCATGGTGCGCGTGCCGCGCGAGCGTGGCGCCGCCACCCGGCTCGAGGTGCGTGTGGCCGACGGTGCCTCCAACCCGTACCTGGCGACGGCCGCGGTGCTGATGGCAGGTCTTGACGGGATCGATCGCAAGCTGGAGCCGCCGCCGCCGCTGGAGGGTTTGATCTACGAGCAGCCCGGAGTGGAGAACTGTCCGCCGCTCCCGCGCTCGTTCGACGCTGCCATCGCGCACCTGGCGGAGGATGCGTATCTGAACGAGGCGATGGGCGAGGAGCTGGTTCGCGTCTTCCTCGAGATCAAGGGGGCCGAGCTGGCACGGGCCAACGCCTACACCACGGACTGGGAGTTCAACGAGTACACCCACCACCTCTGAGGCTGGTCCGTTGGGTCTGCCGCTCCGCTCACCACTCGATCCTTGCCACAGACCCAACGGCCTGCGCCTCAGGCGCCGGTCGCATTTGAATAAATGGTGCCAGGCACCATTTATTCACGTGACAGAGCTGACACGGAGTTGTGACAGTTAGCCTGTGGGGACGGTGAACTGGCCGTCGCCGACGATGACGGCGTGGCCGCTTACTTTGACCGCAGTGATGGCGTCGGGTGAGCTACCTTCGACCTTGGCGTAGAGCGTGCTGGGGCGACCGATCTCGGCGCCCTGGGAGATCGTGATCTCGGTTCCGATCGGCACCAATCCGTGGCGAACCGCATGGCAGGCAAGCGGACCGGCCGCCGACCCGGTCGCCGGATCCTCGCCGCTGATCTGGGCGGGTGCGAACATCCGCGTCTTCCACTCCGTACCCGACCCGCCGAAGCAGTTGAAGCCCGAACCCTCGTTCCCGGTCGAGAGTTGCAGCCGGGCAAGGGCCGCGATGTCGGGATCGAGTGCCGCCACCGCCTCGCGTGAATCCAGCACGACGTAGACATGCGCCATACCGTTGTCGTACACCTCGACCGGCAGCTCGGAGCGCTCGACGCCGAGGATCGCAAGCAGCTCGTCCGCGTATGCAAACGGCTCCACCGTGGGAATCGGCTGTGCCATGGTCGCGTAGTTGCCCTCGACCAGTACCTCCACCGGCCCGGCCCCGGTCTCGAGCACCAGCCGGTTGAGGCCGCGCTGACCGGCGAGCACAACCGCGGTGCCGATCACGGGATGGCCGGCAAACGGGATCTCGGCCGTCGGGACGTAGATCCGGATCCGCGCGGTGTTCTCGGGGTCGTCCGGCGGATAGACGTACACCGTCTCGGAGAAGTTGATCTCTCGCGCGAGCCGCTGCTGGAGTGAGTCAGAAACCGCGGCGCCGTCGTCGAACACCGCGAGCTGATTGCCCTCGAGCGGCCGGTCGGTAAAGACATCACAGATCGTGAACTGCATGGCCATGGTCCGAAACGTAACAGTTTTGTGACGTTTTCAGGCTCAGGCTGGCTCCTGGTTTCCGGATCGCGAGACCGTGGTCTGGCTGGTTGGTTCATCGCTTTGGCTTGCGCTCGCCGTGAGGCGCCGTCGCCAGCTTTCAGCGTCCTGACAGCCCCCATGCGGCGTCGTACGCACCGCGCACGTCAGCCTCGCTCCAGTCGAGCGGATCCATGCTGAGGCAGTAGTCATCCAGCGCGGCGGGCACCATCGCCTCGATCAGATCGGCATCGAGTCCGAGCGAACCACACGTGGGAAACTCGACCGCCGCGAGGATCCGCCGCACAGCGCTCACTGCCCGTGAACCGTCCGCCGCTCCTCCGGCCGGCTCGCCCAGTGCGTCGGCCGACTCGCTCGAGCAGCGGCGCACACACGCGGCGGTTGGTATCCAGCGCCTCGGCAAGGAACAGCCCGACGGTGAGACCGTGCGGCAGGTGTGCAAGCCCGCCCAGCGCGTGACCCAGGCCATGATCGGCTCCGCAGTCAGAGAGATTCATCGAGAGCCCGGCCATCAGGCTGCCGAGGCTGGTCTGCGTACGGGCTTCACGGTCGTGCCCGTCGCTGACGGCCGCGGGAAGGCCCTGCGCGAGGTACCGACATGCCTCGAGCCCGAGTGCGATCGAGCCAGGATTGCGGTTGCGGACGATCACTCCGCCGATCGCCTGGGCGAGGGCATCGACTCCACATTCGCGGGTGGGCGCGGTCGGCAGGTCGAGCGTCAGCAGCGGATCAACCAGGGCATGCTGGGCGCGCATCAGCGGGTGGGCGGCACCGCGCTTGCGGGTGCCGACGGTCACCACCGCGCCGCCGGAGACTTCCGACCCGGTGCCCGAAGTCGTGGGCACGGTGACAAGTGGCAGCCGGGGCGCCGTGACCTCGACCTCGAATCGGGTGAATCGTTCGAACGGCTCGCCTTGACCGAACTCGAGCCGCGCGGCCTTGGCGAGATCCATCGTGGATCCGCCACCGATGGCCACGATCGCGTCGGCGTTTTGCGCATGCAGCGCACCGGTCAGCTCGGAGATCATCTCGAAGGTCGGCTCACCGCCAGGCTTCAGGTGGAAGCCGGCGCACGCCTCGATCGCCTCCGCCACCGCGGGGATCGCGGCCACCGGCTGCTCGGTGACCACCAACGCGTTGGTCGATCCCAGCTCCTCCAGTACCGCCGTCAGGTTCCCCACCGATCCGGCGCCAAAGGCGATCCGGACCGGCAGGTGGAACCCAAACGGCTCGATCACGCGGAGGCGGACACCGGCTCGGGGGCTTCGCCTTCGGTCAACGCGTACTCGGGATCGTCGGCACGCGGGATGAAGAGCAGCGTCAGCACAAACCCGATGGCCGAGATCAGCGCCCCGACCAGGAAGGCGATCGAGTAGCCGTGAACCGACCCTTGCAGCGTCACGATGACGGTGGGCGCGCCGGTTGTCGCATGATCCTTGATGTAGTCAAAGGCCTCGGTAAACGCGACCGTCGAGAGGATCGCCGTGCCGAGTGCGCCGCCGATCTGCTGCGACGTATTGAGGATGCCCGAAGCGATGCCCGCCTCGTTGGGCTTGACTCCGACCAGAGCTGCGATCGATACCGGCACGAACGAGAAGCCGAGGCCGATGCCGGTCAGGATGAACCCGGGCGTGAGGTCGATCAGGTACGAGCCGCCGACCGAGATCTGACTGAAGTACACCAGGCCCAGCGCCGTCAGGCCCATTCCCACGGCGAGCACTGTGCGCACCCCGACCCTGGTCACGAGCGCCTGCGACGCGCCGGCCGAAACGATGATCATGCCCGACACCAGCAGGTAGCCGACACCGGTCTTGAGCGGCGAATAGCCCAGCACCTGCTGCATGTAGAGGGTCAACAGGAAGAACATCGAGAAGATCGACGCTCCCAGCATCAGCGCGACGCCGTTGGCTGCCGACAGCGAGCGGTTTCGGAAGATTCCCAGCGGCATCAGCGGTGCCTTCACGCGACTTTCGGTCGCGATAAAGCCCGCCAACATTGCGAACGCGGCCACGAACAGCCCGATCGTGCGTGGCGCGCTCCAGGAATGATCGACCGTTTGTACGAGGGCGTACACCAGTACCGACATGCCACCGGTTGCGAGGATTGCGCCGAGCAGGTCGAACGAGCGTGTGCCACCTTCGATCTTGCTCTCTTGCAGGTACTTCGGAGCCGCGGCGATGACCGCCAGGCCGACCGGGACGTTGATGAAGAAGATCCATGACCAGTTCAGCTCCTGGGTCAGGATGCCACCGAGAAGCACGCCGGCAGCGCCGCCCGAGCCTGCGATTGCGCCCCAGATACCCAGTGCTTTGTTGCGCTCGGGGCCTTCCTCGAAGGTCGTGATCAGAATCGACAGTGCGGCCGGCGACACCATCGCCGCGCCGACGCCCTGGATCGCGCGGGCAATGATCAGGGTGGTGTCAGAGTTTGCAAAACCGCATGCGCCTGACGCCACCGAGAACAGCAAAAGGCCCGCGATGAAGATCCGGCGCCGTCCCAGCAGGTCGCCTGCGCGACCGCCGAGCAAGAGCAGCCCGCCGAATGTGAGTGTGTAGGCGTTGATGACCCATGAAAGATTGGTCTCGCTGAAGTGCAGCGAGTTTTGAATCGACGGCAGCGCGACATTGACGATCGCGATGTCGAGCACCACCATGAACTGCACCAAGCACAGCAAAAACAGTGCCATGCCCTTATGCTCGTTTGAGTCCGGCATCCCCGTCCCCCTCCTGCCTCTTTTTCGATACGAGACTGTGGTGTATCATTAGTCCCGATGGATGTCAAACCTGAACAGCGACCGCGAGGCCGCCCTCGAAATCCCGATTCCGATCAGCTGATCGTGGCTGCGACGCTGCGGCTTTTGGCTGCCCACGGCTACGACCGTTGCTCGATCGAAGCGGTCGCCGACGAGGCCGGTGTGACCCGCGCGACCGTCTACCGTCGCTACCCCACCAAGGCCGATCTGGTGACCCAAGCCGTCTGTGCAATGGAAAACATGCCGGAGGGCGACCTCCTGGGCGATCCGCGCAGTTGCCTGATCTGGATGATGACCCAGTTTCGTGAGGGCATATCGGCCGCCGACGGCGTCTCGATCGCGTCATCGCTGTACGTGCAGCGGCGGGAGTATCCCGACATGCTTGCCCGCTTCCGCGACACGGTGATGGTGCCGGGCCGCGAAAAATTTCTCGCCGCTCTCCAGGCTGGGGTCGACCAGGGTCACCTGCGTCCCGACGCCGACCTCGAACTCGCCGTCGACCAGCTGGTCGGCGCGTATCTGAGTCGCACGTTCGTCGGGTACGAGTTCGAAAAAGATTGGGCCGAGCGGATCGTCGATCAGGTGTGGTCCGGCCTCGAAGCTGCTTGAATACGGGGCATGTGCAGAAACATCCATACCCTGTATAACTTCGAGCCGGTTGCGACTCCTGAAGAGATCCACGCTTCCTCGCTCCAGTACGTGCGCAAGGTCAGCGGGTTCACGAAGCCGTCGCAGGCCAACCAGGCGGCGTTCGATCTCGCGGTCGAGGCGGTTACGCGGGCAACCGCCGAGCTGCTTGACTCGCTCGTGACCACGGCGGCGCCGAAGGATCGCGAAGTCGAGGCCGCTCGGGCGCGCGAGCGGGCCGCCAAGCGCTACGGCACCCCTCAGGTCGCCTAGCCTCAGGCCGGCTCGGCCGCCATCTGCTGGAGGATTCTCGCGAGCGTTCGCTGATCCTCGGGCGAGAGCCGGGAGAATTCAGCCGGCGGCTCGGCCATGCGCTGGAGCATCGTCGCGCGCAGGCGCTCGCCTTCGCGGGTGATCACCAGCACCTTGACCCGGCGATCGCTGGCGCCCGGCCGGCGCTCGATCAGACCGCGGGCTTCGAGCCGGTCGACGATCCCGGTCACATTGGACGCATCGCAGGCAAGGCCACGGGCAAGCCTCCCCATGGGCACGCCCTCACCGGGCTCGATCATGCGCAGGCAATAGGCCTGCACCGGCGATAACTCGAACTCCGCCGCGATCGCGGGGACGCGTGCCCGCTGCGACATCAGCAGGTCGAAGAGACACTCCCAGGAACTCATGAGCCCAATCATAGTCGATCTTCTAGATATTTGACAACCTCAACTATCTGGTGCAACAATACGACGCATGGCTAACACACTGCTTCTCATCCCACTGGACGACACGGTCGTCTTCCCGAATATGTCTGTAACCCTGCCGATCGACGTCGGCACCGAGGAGCGAGTGCTGCTCGTTCCCCGGCACGAAAACGAGTTCGCCAAGGTCGGCGTTGTGGCCTCGGTGGACGAGCACGTGCGGCTTCCGCGCGGGCTCCAGGCGGTCTCTCTGACCGCTCTTCATCGCGCGACCATCGGCGCTGCCCAGACGGGCACCGACGGTGAGCTGCGCGTCACCGTCGAGGAGAACCCCGACGAGCTGCCCGCGCCGGTCAAGACCCGCGAGCTCGAGCGCGAGTATCGCGCCGTGGTCGAGGAGAAGCTGGAGCTGCGTGGCGACGACGGGCGCGTTTCGGCCTTCCTTCGCTCGATCAGTGATCCGGGCGCCCTGGCCGACACGTGTGGGTATTCGCCCGACGTGAGTTTCGAAAACAAGGTGGAGCTGCTCCAGACCCTCGAGGTGATCGAGCGGCTGACGCTGGCCCTCAAGTTGCAGCGTGAATCGCTGGCCGAGGCCCAGGTGCGTCAGCGCATCCGCGACGACGTCGAGTCTGGCACCCAGAAGCAGCAGCGCGAGTACTTCCTGCGAAAGCAGATGGACTCGATCCGCAAGGAGCTGGGCGAGGACGACGCGTCGATCGTCGATGAGTACCGCAAGAAGATCGACGAGGCCGGTATGCCCGACGAGGTGCGTGAGCAGGCCGAGCGCGAGCTCAGCCGGCTCGAGCGGATGGGCGAATCGACGGGCGAGTCCTCCATGATTCGCACCTACATCGACTGGCTGATCGCTGTGCCGTGGTCGAAGCGCTCGGACGAGCGTCTGGATCCGGTGCACGCGCGAGAGGTGCTGGACGCCGATCACGCGGGCCTCGAGGACGTCAAGGATCGGATCACCGAGTACCTGGCCGTTCGCAAGCTGCGGGCCGACCGTGGCGTTGCCGACGACCGTCGCTCGGGAGTGATCCTCACGCTGATCGGGCCTCCGGGTACCGGCAAGACCTCGATCGGCGAATCGATTGCGCGGGCCACCGGCCGCGAGTTCGTTCGCATGTCGCTCGGCGGCGTGCGGGACGAGGCCGAGATCCGCGGTCATCGCCGCACCTACATCGGGGCCCTTCCGGGGCGACTGGTGCGGGCGCTGCGAGACGCTGGGACGATGAACCCGGTGATCATGCTGGACGAGGTCGACAAGGTCGGCGCCGACTGGCGTGGTGACCCATCCTCGGCCCTGCTCGAGGTGCTCGATCCGGCTCAGAACCACTCGTTCCGCGACCACTACCTCGACGTTGAGCTCGACCTCTCGCAGGTCTTGTTCATCGCAACGGCAAACGTCGCGGACTCGATTCCTGGGCCGCTGCTCGACCGCATGGAAGTGATTCGTTTCGACGGCTACACGACCGAGGAGAAGGTCGCGATCGCCGACGGCTATCTGTGGCCGCGGCAGGTCGAGCGAAACGGCCTTCTGCCAGAGGAGGTCTCGATCTCCGACGACGTGGTGCGCTCGGTGATCACGGAGTACACCCGCGAGGCGGGTGTGCGACAGCTCGAGCGCGAGCTGGGATCGGTGCTGCGAAAGACCGCGACCAAGATCGCGTCGGCCAAGGTCGAGCCGCCGGTGACGGTGGATCTCGAGGCGGTTCGTGACGCTCTCGGCAAGCAGAGGTTCTTCCAGGAGGCCGCTATCCGCACCGCTGTTGCGGGCGTGGCGACCGGCCTCGCGGTGACCGGGACGGGCGGCGACGTGCTGTTCGTCGAGGCAACCGCGGTTCCGGGTGGCAAGGATCTCGAGCTGACCGGACAGCTGGGCGACGTGATGAAGGAGTCGGCCAAGATCGCGCTGAGCTATGTGCGCGGCCACGCCGATCAGCTCGGTATCGAGCCCGAAGCGTTCGAGAACAAGGGCTTCCATGTGCACGTACCCGCGGGAGCGATCCCCAAGGACGGGCCGAGTGCGGGTGTCACGATGGTGTCCGCTCTCGCGTCGCTTTTGTCAGGACGAAAGGTGCGTCACACCGTCGGCATGACGGGTGAGGTCACCTTGCAGGGACGGGTGCTGCCGATCGGCGGCCTCAAGCAGAAGGTGCTCGCGGCCCATGCGGCCGGGCTCACCGATGTGATCCTGCCGGAGCGAAACCGCGCCGATCTCGAGGATGTCCCCGAGGATGTGCGTGAGCAGATGAAGTTCCACCCGGTGATGACAATCGACGAGGTGCTTGCCCTGGCTCTGGAGCCGGCGCACGCATCCAACGTGGCGGCGGCCTGACCGCCTCGCCAGACGTCTCGCGCTACCTCGAGCGCATCGGCTACGCCGGTGCGCTCGAGCCGTCTCTACAGGTGCTCTCAGACCTGCAGTGGGCGCACATGATGACGGTGCCGTTCGAGAACCTGACGATTCATCTCGGCGGGCGAAACGTGCTCGACCCGAAGCGGAACTACGAGAAGATCGTGGTCGAGCATCGGGGAGGCTGGTGCTTCGAGCTCAATGGGACGTTTGCCTGGCTGCTGGCCGAGCTCGGCTTCGACGTCACGGTGCTGAGCGGCGGTGTGCATATGGGCACGGAGTTCTCAAACGAGCTCGACCACATGGTGCTGCGGGTCGACCTCGGCGAGCCGTGGCTGGTGGACGTCGGCTTCGGTGAGAACTTCACCACGCCGCTTCGGCTGGTAACCGGCATCGACCAGCCGCGCGACCGGCGCGTCTACCGGCTCGAGCCGGATGGTGAGGCGCTGATCCTCAGCCACGACGGTGAGCCGGACATCCGCTTCTCGCTCACTGCTCGGACGCTCGAACAGTTCCAGCCGAACTCCGACTTCCTCCAGACACACGAGACGCCGTTCACCCGCCAGCCCAGCTGCTCGATGGCCACGCCGGACGGTCGCATAACGCTCTCGGGCATGCGGGTGATCGAGACACGCGACGGCGAGCGCACCGAGTGGGTGCTCGACGACGATGCTGCGCGGCTGGCGTTTCTGCGCGATCGCTTTGGAGTGGTGGTCGCTGGGCCGTTCATCGCGCCAGTTGTGACTCATTTGTAACTGATCGTTGACGTAAATATCGGCCTGTGGTTCGAGTCCGATGTTAGGTTATCGATTATGACTTCGAATCCACTAACCCGCACGCTCCTGTCAGCCGCAGCTCTATCAATTTCCGCCATCCTCTTCACTGGCACGCACGCATTCGCGGACGCGTCCCCGGCGACCTCCTCCCAGGTTCAACAGGACGTGTCCGCTGCCGTCTCTTCCCAAGGCGTCAGCCCGGCAGCCGCCGTTACCACCAGCGACGGTTCGTTTTCCTCGCACGAAAATGGAAATGTCGTTGATATCCCGCGAGACTCTTCGGATCCGGCGACCATCGCAAACGGCGGCGTGTCGATCGCGGTTGACCTGCCTTCTGACGATCCGGCCGGGACCCGTGTCGGATCGACGATCGTCTATGAGGGCGAAGCCGGTTCGAGTGCCGTCGCGGTTCAAGCCATTCCCGACGGCCTCCGAGCCTTCGTCACGATCGACGACTCCTCCGCGGCCCATAGCTATCCGTTCCCACTGTCAGGCGACGTCGCAAGAGTCGACGAGGACACCGACGGAGGTTTGATTCTTTACGACGCCGCGGGTGCCGAGATTGGCAGCGTCGGCGTTCCGTGGGCGACCGATGCGAACGGCGCGTCTGTCCCGACGCATTTCAACGTCGTCGGAACCACTGTCACGCAAGTCGTCGAGTTTGAAACGGACACCGCTTTCCCGGTCGTCGCCGATCCGGCGGTCCATCTCCACTGGACGACGTTCACGGTTGAGCTCTACCCGAAGGATCAGAGAGTTTTGGCGGCCGGCGCGATAGCTGTCGGAGTGCCCGCCATCGTGGCAGCCGTATGTTCGCCACTTCCAGTCACTGAACCCGTGTGTGCGGGGGCGGGTAGAGGGCTGGCCGCTACGCTCGCCACGTACGTCGCTCTGAGTTTCCATCCTCATTGTCACCTCAATCTGAGCTTCTACTACGTCCCCTTTCATTTCGATCGGTGGTGGACGAGCCAGTGCTCGTGAGTCGGCGTTCCCGCATCTGGCAATGGGTGTGTGACGTGCACACCGGTGTCTCGCCTTGGAAGTGGTTGGTGTCTCCGATCGAAGCTGCCGCGTTAGTGCTAGGAGTGACATTTGTCATTGGCAGATCGCTTCCCTGGTCGCTGTTTGTTCTCGTTGTGGGGATCACCGGGATCCCGCCGGATGTGTACGTGCGGGGATCGAAGCGCCTCAGGGGCCAGCGTGCCACTCGCGATCGGGATTGAAGGACTGCCTCGTCAGGTGCAGCACTGATTCTTGACGCGGGGCGCCCTTGCGGCTCATTACGGGGGGAGTGAGAGCGCCTCTGTACCGATGGCGCACGTCACGACGCCGCGCCGACTCCCTCAGGCAGGCTGAGCGGAGCTGATCTCGGGGATCAGATCGGCCACCGAGTCGATCACACGCGACGGTCGGTAGGGGAACCGATCGATCATGTCCGACGAGGTGATCCCCGACAGCACCAGAATCGTCTGGAGGCCGGCTTCCAACCCCGCCACCATATCGGTGTCCATGCGATCGCCGATCATGGCGGTCGACTCCGAGTGTGCATCGATCGCGCGCAGCGCCTCGCGCATCATCAGCGGGTTTGGCTTGCCGATGAAGTACGGCTCGACGCCGGTCGCCTTCGAGATCAGCGCAGCCACCGATCCGGTGGCCGGCAGCACCCCATCGGGGCTCGGGCCGGTCACGTCGGGGTTGGCCGCGATAAAACGCGCTCCCCCGTTGATCAGCCGGATCGCGTGGGTGATGCGCTCAAAGCTGTAGAGCCGGGTCTCACCGAGCACCACATAGTCCGGATCACGCTCGGCCAGCACGTACCCAGCCTCGTGCAGTGCGGTGGTCAGTCCCGCCTCGCCGATGACGTAGGCGCTGCCGCCCGGCCGCTGCTGATCGAGGAAGCGCGCCGTTGCCAGTGCTGCCGTCCAGATCGACCCGGGCGGTACCTGCAGACCACTCGCCGCGAGCCGCACTGCGAGATCGCGCGGCGTGTACACCGAGTTGTTGGTGAGCAGCAAGAACCCAAAGCCCGCATCCTGGAGCGCCCGGATGAAATCGGCCGCGCCGGGAATTGCCCGCTCCTCGTGCACGAGCACGCCGTCCATATCGATCAGGTAGTTGGTGACTTCGCGTTGAGTCATGCGGGACCGGATGATAACCGCCGATCCCGCTCAGCCGGGCGGTGGGGCGCGATTCGGCTCTGACTCCGACTTGGGGAAGTGCGGCGGCCACGGTGCATCCTGGAGGCCCGATGCCTCGTCGGCCCGCGCCAGCTCCAGCAGGCTCTCGATCGAGCCCGCGTGGGCGTCGATGCCGGCCGACGGATCGCCTCGGCGAGCAACCAGTTGCGGCACGGTATCGAGTCGCAGTTCTTCGGGTTCGACATCGGGAACCTCGTCCCACTCAAGCGGGCACGACACCCGCGCGTCGGCCACCGGACGCACCGAGTAGGCCGACGCCACCGTCCGGTCGCGAGCGTTTTGGTTGTAGTCGAGGAACACCCCATGGCGCTCCTTCTTCCACCATTTGCTGGTGGCCAGGCCCTCGCCGCGGCGCTCGATCTCGCGCGCGATCGCAAGCGCCGCCCGGCGCACCTCGACAAACCCGTGCTCGGGGATGATCCGCACATTGATGTGGATGCCGCGCGATCCGGAGGTCTTCGGAAACCCGGTGAGGCCGTGTTCCTCCAGCAACTCCTTGACCATCATCGCCACCGTACGCACGTCGGCGAAGGGGATTCCCGGCGTCGGGTCGAGGTCGATGCGAAGCTCGTCGGGATGGTCGAGATCGGCCCGCCGCACCGGCCAGGGGTTGAAGTCGATCACGCCCAGGTTCACCGCCCAGGCGAGATGGGCCGCGTCGTTTGCGACCAGTTCCTCGGCGCTGCGGCCGCTGGGGAAGTGCACGACGGCAGTCTGCAGCCAGTCGGGAGCCCCCTTTGGCACCCGTTTTTGGAAGAAGAACTTGCCCGCCGCCCCATCCACGAACCGCTTCAGCGTGGTGGGCCGCTCCTGGAGGTGGTTCACGACCTGATCGGCCATCGTCACGTAGTACTGGACGACCTCGCGCTTGGTGAATCCGGCCTCCGGAAAGTAGACCTTCTGTGGATTCGAAACGCGGATCATGCGGCCCGCCGCCTCGAGTTCGATCGCTTCAGCCATGGGGTTGAAGTCTAGGGTGGGGTGTCAACTCCCTGCGCGGGGCTCATGTGGCGTACGGCACACGCCGATGGAGTCCTCATGGCGTTGGATCCGTCAGGGCTGCCTCCGGCTGGGACCGGAGGGTCGAACAACACTGTCGACGTGCTGCGGCGCGTCGCGGCGACCGCGGCCGTCCACATCTACGAGATGGAGTACCTCGAGGATGGGCGGTACGTGTGCAACGAGTTCATCGGGGAGGGCCTCGAGAGCCTGCTCGGCCCGCTCCCCGAAGGCCATGACGAGGAGGAGGCCTGGGAGAACGCCGTGCATCCCGACGATCACGCCGCCTATCTCGCCTTCAACGAGGCCCTCCGCCAGGGCCGTCCCATGGAGCTCGAATACCGGCTGGTCGGCTTCGACCGCCGCACGCGCTGGGTGTGGGATCGAGCCCGCCCGCGATTTACCCAGGGCCGTCTCCTGGTCGAGGGCATCGTCACCGACGTGACCGACCGGCACGAGGCTGGTGAAGCGCTGGCCGACGCTCAGCGAAAGCTCGCCCACCTCGCCTACCACGACCCGCTCACCGATCTGCCGAACCGGCTCAAATTCTCCGAGCAGCTCGAGCGCACCCTCGCAGAGGCGGAGCGCAACGACGCCGCTGCCGCCGTGCTGTTCGTCGATGTGGATGACTTCAAACTGGTCAACGACAGCCTCGGCCATGCCGTCGGCGACGAGCTTCTCCGTACGCTGGCAGGACGGCTGCAACAGGCCGTCAGGCAGGGCGACATGGTCGCCCGGCTCGGCGGCGACGAGTTCCTGGTGCTGCTCTCGATGCCCGGCGAGAGCGACACCAGCATCGTGCGTTCGGCCGCCGAGGAGACCGCCGCACGGATCCGTGCCATCGTGTCGCGACCCGCCGAGGCCGGTGGCGTGGAGGTGTTCGTGTCGGCCAGTGTCGGCATTGCCCTGTTCCCGCAGGACGCCACGGTGGGCGAGGAGTTGCTGAAACACGCCGACATCGAGATGTACCGAGCCAAGCAGGTTGGCCGTGAGAGCCAGCGAGCCGCCGTTCGCGACTCGGACGAGGCCACCGATCGGCTGGCGGTCGCAGGCCGCCTGCGTGGGGCGGTCGAACGCGGCGAGATGGTGCTCAACTATCAGCCGATCGTTGCCCTCGATTCCGGAGCGATCATGGGCGTCGAGGCGCTGATCCGCTGGAACGATCCCGTGCGCGGCCTGGTGCAGCCGGCCGACTTCATCCCCGTTGCCGAGCGCACCGGCGCGATCGGTGGCATCTCCGACTGGGTGGTCGAAACCGCCCTGGTACAGGAACGGGCATGGCGAGCCGCTGGAATGGATCTGTTCGTCTCGGTCAACCTGCCGCCGATCCTGTGGCGGCCAAAGGCGATGCGGCGTGTGATCGACACGATCGAAAGCTACGGACTCGACCCCAGCCGGCTGATGATCGAGATCACCGAGACCGCCGCCACCGCCGATTCGGAAGGTGTCGAGCCGATGTTGGCCGATCTCCAGCGGCGAGGCCTTGGTATCGCGATCGACGATTTTGGCACCGGCCACTCGTCGCTCGGGCGGCTCAACCACATTTCAGTGACGACGATCAAGATCGATCGCTCGTTCGTGACCGGGCTGCCGGCGGATCCAAGCTCGGTGGCGGTCGTCGACAGCGTCATCAAACTCTCTCGGAACCTCGGTCTCACACCGCTGGCAGAGGGAGTCGAAACCGAGGGCCAGCGCCGATTCCTCTCCGCGCATGGGTGTGCACTGGGCCAGGGCTTTCTGTTCAGCCCTGCGGTGCCCGCCGATCAGATCGAACTGCTGGTACGGCGTCAGCGCCCGATGGCCGCCTGAGTCAGCGGCTGCGCGGCGGGCAGTGCTTGGTGAGGAACTTCGTGACCCGCGCCAGCCGGTGCTCGCGCCGGTCGGGACGCATGGTCGCCATCATCACGTGCTTGCCACCCGGGTAGAGCACCATCTCCACGTCGTGGCCGCGCTCGCGCAGGGCGACAAACAGCTGCTGGTTATCGTCGAGCGGGCACACTCGATCGGCCTCGCCCTGGAGCATGAGCACCGGCGCGGTGATCGCGTTTGCAAGCCTCAGCGGAGATGAGCGCCACAGCTCCTTCTGACGCGTGATCACCGGCCCGTAGCCGATGGCGCGGTCATAGCCGGGGCCGATGCTGGATGTCCCGTGCGCGCTCGACATGCTCGCCACGCCGTTCTCCGACACGATCGCGCAGAACCGTTCGGGCGCGGCACCGGCCAGCCAATTGACCGCCCAGCCACCGTAGGAGAGCCCCATCGCGGCGACCCGCTTGGGGTCGGCGATACCGGCGTCGATCGCCCAGTCGAGGCTGGTGACCAGGTCGTCGGCGTCGGGGCCGCCCCACTTGCCCTGAATTGGCTTGATCCACTCTCGACCGTACCCGCACGAGCCCCGGATGTTGGGGAGCAGGACGCGATAGCCGAGCTCGACCAGCGCCCAACCGTCCAGCTCGGGAGTGGGCCCGTGAGCGCCGTACGGTCCGCCGTGGGGAGACAGCACCATCGCGCCCGGGCCGCGCGCGTTGGCCGGTTCGAGCACGAACGACGGGATCCCGCCGGCGTCGACCTCGGTGATCCGCGGCGCGGCATACCGGCGCAGCCACGCGCCGCCGTTTCGCGTGAGCTTTCGCAGGCCGTCGGGTTCGACGGCGAACACCTCGGGCGGGTAGGCGTCGTCGCAGGCGGTGGTGACGACGCGGCCTCCACCGGCGGCGATCCCCGTGATGGTGGTGTCGCCTTCCGAGAGCGGCGCGGCATCGCCGTCGACCGTCACGCGCCAGACCTCGTCTCGCCCGCGACGGTTGATGACCACGACAAGCGACTCGTCGTTCTCCCAGATCGGCCCGCCGCTCGATTCGACCCGCCAGTCGTGAAGGTCGGAGCAAAACGCGATCGTGACAGGCAGGTCGAGCTTGCCCGTGAGGCTGCGTAGCTCCCCGCCACTGGTTCGCAGATACAGCTCCGGCTCGGCGTAGTCAGGCGCGTACTGCGTGTCGACGCCGACGAACGCGAGCGTGCGCCCGTCGGGTGACCAGGTGGGAGAGGATGCGGTACCGGCCAGCTTCACCAACTCACGCACGCGGCCGCCCTTCACGCTGACCTGGTGGATCGAGGCGTTTGGGTCGACGTCTGGCAACGGCCCCGTGGCCGCCACGAACACGAGTTTTTGACCCGACGGATGCCAGGCGGCGGCGGAGACGTCGTAGTCGCCCCTGGTGAGTTCTCGGGCGCGGGCGCCGGGTCGCGCGGCCACCACGTACAGGTGGTAGCGATAGTCGAGCACGCCGCTGTCGTCGCGCCAATCGATGGCACGGATCTCGCGGGCGACCTCGTCCTTTGGGTTCCCGGCGAGAAACCGCGGGTCGCCGGCCGCTGCGATGAATGCGATCGACCGTCCGTCGGGAGAGAACACCGGCGATGACATCGACTCGTGGCGACCGCCGCACACCAACTCCGCCTCGCCACCGTCGATGCGCATCACGTACAGGTGATCCTCCTCGTCGGGGCCGCGATCCGAAAAGAACGCGATCGTGCGCGAGTCGGGTGCAAATACCGGAGAGGAGTCCTCCCACAGGCCGTGGGTGAGCTGTCGGGCCCGGCCGCCGCGATACGGCACCAGCCACAGATTTGTCTGGTAGCGGTTGGCGGCGACCGTCCTTCGGGTGTAGACCACCCACTCGCCGTCGGGCGAGACGATCGAGCCGCCGATCGCGACCTGTCGGCGCACGATGTTGGATCCCAGCTTTGTCACGGACGCGGATGCTACCGATCCGGAGGGGGCCTCTGCGTTCGCTACCGTACGTGTATGGACACGGTTCTGACTGTCACCGACGAAGCTGTCGAGAAGATCCTGCTGGTGCGCGACCGCGAGGACGACGCCGGCGATCTGTCGCTGTGGATCGAGGTGACCGGCGTCGATGCGTTCGGCAAGTTCGGCTACGACCTGTGGCTCGCTCCCGCCAGCGATGCTGTCGAAGGTGACGCGATCGAGTCCCACGGCGGGGTCAAGTTCACGATCCCGCGCGCCAGCGTCGAGGCTCTCCGCGGCGCAACTCTTGATCGTCAGGGCGATCTGGCCACCGGCGGGCTGGTGATCCAGCCGGCGCACCCGCTCGGCGCGGGCACCGAGGGCGTCGCTCCTCCCGCCGAGCTCGACGGCGACACCGCAGCGCGGGTCGGGTGGGTGCTCGATCACCACATCAATCCCGCGATCGCCGCACACGGCGGCACCGCTCGGCTCGACCGGGTCGAGGGCACTGTCGCCTATCTCCAGCTGGGCGGGGCGTGTCAGGGATGCGGCATGGTGGCGGCGACGCTGGGCGACGGTGTGCGAGCCGCGCTACGAGATCTCGTACCAGAAATCACAGAGATCGCGGACGTGACCGATCACGCGTCGGGTACCAACCCGTACTACGACCCCACGCACGCGTAGTCCCAAACCGGACGTTCAGTTAAAGAACTGGCGCCGCGCCGCCGATGCGACTGGGGAAATGCGTTCCCACCATCGCTCCAAAGCGCTGTTCGAGCTCGCCCGCGCGCTGCAAATCCGTGCGCGACCCGGCCGCCGTCGCTGCCGTGTTCGGCGCTCGTGCCCATCAGTTTTCGAACGGCCGGATGTCGCTCTGGCATTGGGATTGTGAACGCGGCGTATTGCGCGAGCGGGGAAATCAGTACGAGACCGAGCGCGTGGTCGATCAGTTTCCCAACCGATCGCGGGCGCTCGAGTCTGGCCGCCCGCTGCGGTCGGACGGGCTGCTCCTGCTGCCGCTCTCAAGTGGCGGACAGGTGAAGGGCCTGATCGAGGTCGAAGGGGCTTCGGACGGCGAGATCGCCTCGGGCGGTATGCAGCCCTGGCACGCGCTTGCAAGCGTGGTTGCGGCCTCGCTCGAGAACGCCGAGCAGTTTGAGCGGCTCCAGCAGACGGAATCGCGGTTTCGCTCGCTGGTCGAGCAGACGCCCGCGGTCACCTACCTCGACACCGCGATCACCGGTGAGCCGGTGTACGTCAGCCCGCAGCTGGAAGAGCTGTTTTCGGTGCCGGTGGAGGAGTGGCTCGAGGGCAACGACGGCTGGGGAAAGCGAGTCCACCCGGATGATCGCGAGGCGACCACGACCGGATACCAGCAGGCTGTCGCGAGCGGCGATCCCTACCGATGTGAATACCGGCTGATCGGCACCGACGGTGTGGAGCGGTGGCTGCGCGACGAGGCGGTTACCGTCGTCGACGATCGCGGCGAGCCGTCGCTCGTGCAGGGCGTGATCTACGACGTGACCGAGCGAAAGCTTGCTGAGCAACGCTATCTCGAGGCCGAGGAGCGCTATCGGATCCTGGTCGAGCAGCTGCCGCTTGCGATCTATATCGATGCGCTCGACGAGAAGGCGACGTCGATCTACAACAGCCCCCAGAACGCCGAGATCAGCGGGTACTCCCACGAGCAGTGGCAGTCCGATCCCGACCTGTTCGAAAAGACGCTCCACCCCGACGATCGAGCCTGGGTGATGGAGGGCTTCGAACGCGCCCGCGTCTCGGGAGAACCGTTCGTCGCCGACTATCGGATCGTGCGGCCCGACGGGACGATCGTGTGGCTCCACGACGAGTCGGTGGTGGTCGCAGGGCATGACGGCGAGCCCGGCTACCGGCAGGGGTATCTGCTCGATATCTCTCGCAGCAAGGAGGCCGAGGAGCGGCTTTCGCACCTGGCCTACCACGACGCCCTCACCAACCTTCCCAACCGCGCGATGTTCCGCGAGCACCTCGAGATCGCACTGGCCCGCGCCGAGCGATCCGGACGCGGGGTCGCCGTGCTGTTCGTCGACCTCGACGACTTCAAGCTCGTCAACGACAGCTTCGGGCATGGCGCCGGGGATGAGCTCTTGATCGAGGTGGCCGATCGCCTGCGAACCGCCACCCGCGACACCGACGTGGTCGCACGGCAGGGCGGCGACGAGTTCCTGATCCTCGTGGCCGACCTCACCGTCGGTGGCGCCGACGAGGAGTTCGACATCGCCGAGCTGGCGCTCTCGGTCGCCGAGCAGCTGCGGCTTGCGCTGGCCCAGCCCTTCCACCTGGCCGACACTGAGATCTACTGCTCGGGATCGGTCGGGATCAGCCTGTTCCCGGTGGACGCCGCCGACGGTGAGAGCCTTTTGAAGCACGCCGACATCGCGATGTACCGCGCGAAGGAGCGCGGGCGCGACGGCCACCACCTGTACCAGCGCGAAGGCGGCGACGCGATGGCGCGGTTGTCGATGGCCGGACGCCTGCGACGCGCGATCGACCGCGAGCAGTTCGTGCTCTACTACCAGCCGCTGGTCGACCTCACGACCAACGACGTGGTCGGCGTCGAGGCGCTGATCAGGTGGGCCGACGGTGAGCGCGGCATGGTCATGCCCAACTCGTTCATCCCGCTGGCCGAGCGCACCGGCATGATCGCCCCGATCTCGGAATGGGTCATCAACGAGGCCTGCCGTCAGGGCGCAGTGTGGCGCAACATGGGGCTCGACCTGTACGTCTCGGTCAACCTCCCGCCCGTGTTCTGGCAGCCGACCGCGATGCGCACGGTGCTCGAGACGATCGAGTCGTTCGGACTCTCGCCTGACCGCATGATGGTGGAGCTGACGGAGTCGGCGGTGATGCAAAACCATCGCGCTTCTGAGCCGATCATCGCCGAGCTGCACGAGCGCGGCCTGCGGCTGGCGATCGACGATTTCGGCACCGGGCACTCGTCTCTCGGCCGTCTGCATCAGATGGCGGTGACCACGCTCAAGATCGACCGCTCGTTCATCTTCGACCTGCCGCACGATCACAGCGCCGATGTGCTGGTGTCGACCATGATCGCGCTCGCCGACGGGTTGGGATTGCAGGCGCTCGCCGAGGGCATCGAGACCGACGCCCAGCGGCGCTGGCTGGTCGATCACGGCTGCCCGCTGGGGCAGGGATTCTTCTTCTCACGCCCCGTACCGGCCGACCAGATCGCCGGCCTCTACCACCGTTTCAGCGACGCAGCCTGATCACACCGGCAGTGCGGCGTCGCGCTCGACCAAAGCGGCGTAGCGGCCGCCCGCGGCCACCAGATCGGTATGCGTGCCGCGCTCCACGATCCGGCCCTTGTCCAGCACCAGGATCAGATCGGCCTCACGTACGGTCGAGAGCCGGTGGGCGATGGTGATGGTGGTACGACCACGGCTGAGGGTCTCGAGTGCGTCCTGGACTGCTCGCTCGGTCTGGACATCGAGAGCGCTGGTGGCCTCGTCCAACACCAGCACCGGCGGGTCGCGCAGGATCGCCCGAGTGATCGCAAGTCGCTGTTTCTCGCCGCCCGAGAAGCGGTAGCCGCGCTCCCCGACGATCGTGTCGTAGCCATTTTCGAGCGACACCATGTGGTCGTGGATGCGGGCGGCCTTGGCGGCGGCCTCGATCTCCTCCTGGGTGGCACCGGGCTTGGCGAACTCGAGGTTCTCGCGCACCGTGCCGTGGAACAGGTAGGTCTCCTGAGAGACCACGCCCACGACGCTTCGCAGCGAGTCGAAGGTCAGGTCACGGATGTCGGTGCCATCGATCCGGATCGAGCCCTCGGTGACGTCGTAGAGCCGCGCGGTCAGGTACCCGAGCGTGGTCTTACCTGATCCGGTCTCTCCCACCACCGCGACGGAGGCGCCCGGTTCGGCCACGAACGAGATGTTCTGGAGCGTCGGGTGGCCCTCCTCGTAGGCGAAGGACACGTCCTCGAACACGACCTCGCCCGTCACCCGCTCACGGTCGAGGGCGATTGCGTCGGGCTTCTCGTCGATGTCGATCGGGAGGTCGAGGTACTCGAACACGCGGTCAAACAGCGCAAGTGACGTCTGCACGTCGGTCTGGACGCTCAGGAGCGACGACACCGGAAAGAACAGCCTGGTCTGGAGGGTCGTGAAGGCCACCAGCGTGCCGATCGAGATCGCGCTCGAGCCGCTGGCGAGCAGGTGGCCGGCGATGCCGTAGACGATCGCGGGCATGACCGCGAAGGTGGTCTGGATCGAGGCCATCGCCCAACGGCCGGCCATCCGCTGCCGTAGCTCGAGGTCGGCCAGGCGGGACGACTCGGTGCCGAACCGCTCGGTCAGCTCACCGGTGCGCCCCATCGTCTTTGCCAGCAGCACTCCCGACACCGACAGCGACTCTTCGACGAGTGCGGAGATGTCGGCCAGTGAGCTCTGGGTTGTGGCGGCCAGTGCGCGGCGCAATCGGCCGACCCGGCGGGTGATCAGCACGAACACCGGCAGCAGCGCGAACGCGGCCGCCGCGAGCTCCCAGTTCAGCAGGATCATCGCCACCGATGTGGCGATCACTGTGGTCAGGTTCGAGACGATCGACGTGGCGGTGGTCGTGACCACGCTCTGCACGCCGCCGATGTCGTTGGAGATGCGCGACTGCACCTCGCCGGTGCGGGTGCGCGTGAAAAACGCGAGTGAGAGTCGCTGGAGGTGGCGATAGACCGCGGTTCGCAGGTCGTGCATCACCTGCTGGCCGACGAGATTTGACTGCCACGTCTGGGCGACACCGATCGCGCCGGTCACGATCGGGATCACGATCATGCCGGCCACGAGCAGGTTCAGCTCGGTGACGTTCAGGTTCTTGCCCTGGCTGAGGACGTTGTTCAGCAGATCCTGGAGCAGGAAGGCGGGGATGATCCCGAGCGCGGCGGCCAGGATGATCAGCGCGAACAGCCCCAGCAGCCGTTTCTTGTACGGAGAGAACAGCCGCAGGATGCGGCGGCCGTTCTTTGGGGTGCGATTACTCACAAAGATTTAAACGCGGTCGAGGGCGAGATTACTCCCATGTCGCAAAGTGCGGGAATTTCGTGGTTGCACGGGCTGGGCGGCTGCCCTACTGTCACTTCTGCGCCGCCCAAGGTAACCAAGTAGGACGAAACCGGGCGGAGGGATTGTAGAGGCGACTCGAACGTTCCTTCGGCCGGCGGACGAAAGGTCAACCAGGGCGGCGAATCCTGTTAAACGTGAATACCAGTGCCAGGCACCGTTATTCACAGGTGTGAGCAGGTGGACAGGCGGGTAGGGAGAAGTCATGCCCCGATGGACACCTCAGACATGCTGATCGTCGTGCTCGCCGTTGTGTCGGCTCTGGTCTGCGTGATGTGCTGCGCCGCGCGATTCGGATTGAGCAGTCAGGCAATCATCGCCGAGCGCGAGCAGCTCGACACGGATCACCGCGACTCCGAGGACATCGCCGCTTAGCTCAGCGCTTGATCGAGGTCGGCGATCAGGTCGCCGGCGGACTCGATTCCGACCGACAATCGCACCAATGTGCGCGGGGTCGCAAACGGCGCGTCCGCCGTCGAAGCATGAGTCATCTGTGCGGGATGCTCGATCAGGCTCTCGACTCCTCCGAGGCTCTCGGCCAGAGACCACACCGTGGTGCGAGCGACGAGCGCGACGGCTTCGTCTTCGGATGAACTCAGAAACGAGATCATCCCTCCGAAGCCGTCCATCTGGCGTGCGGCGATCTCGTGGCCGGGATGACCGCTCAGCCCGGGGTAGAGCACCCGCTCGACTCTGGGATGGCCGCTGAGGAACTCGACCACGGCAGCCGCGTTGTCGCAGTGTGCGCGCATCCGCACCGCCAGCGTCTTCAACCCCCGCAGCACGAGCCAGGCGTCGAACGGCCCGGGGATCGCGCCCAGCGAGTTTTGAAGAAACCGCAGCTGTTCGGCCAGGCCGTCGTCGCTGGTCGCGGCGAACCCGCCGACCAGGTCGGAGTGCCCGCCGAGGTACTTCGTGGTCGAGTGCAGCACGATGTCGGCACCAAGCTCGACCGGCCGCTGGAGGTACGGCGAGGCGAAGGTGTTGTCGACCACCAGCAGGGCGCCGGCGGCATGCGCGGCCTCCGCCGCTGCGCGGATATCGACGACGTTCAGGAGCGGGTTGGTGGGAGTCTCGATCCACACCAGCCGCGTGTCGGCGTCCAAATGGGCTGCGAGATCGGTGTTGCAGGTCTCGGCGTCGAGAAACTCGAACCGCACACCGCGCGGCTCGTACACCTTTGAGAACAGCCGGTAGGTGCCGCCGTACACGTCGTTGACAGCCACCACCCGATCGCCGGGGCTCACGAGGTGCATGACGGTCGTCGCCGCGGCCATGCCGGAGGCAAAGGCCACTCCGTGGGTGCTCGACTCGAGGTCTGCCAGGCACTCCTCGAGCGCGCGCCGAGTCGGGTTCGCGGTGCGCGAGTAGTCGTAGCCGCCCTTGAGCTGACCGACAGCCTCCTGCACGTAGGTCGAGGTCTGGTAGATCGGGACGGTCACCGCGCCGGTCGACGGATCGGGTTCCTGGCCCGCGTGGATCGCACGTGTCTCGAAATCCATGCGGGCCAGTCTACCGGGGGTCAGGCGACGGCCAGACCGAGCGTGCGAGCGAGCCGGTCGAGCGCTCGCTCCAGCGGCTGGGAGCTTCGGAAGCCGCGTTCCGGGTGATAGGCGACGACGCGCAGGTGACCGGCCTTGCGGTCGGCCTTCAGGTCGGCGCGGCCAACGATGCGATCGCCCGACACCAACGGAAGCACGTAGTAGCCGTACTGCCGCTGCGGAGCGGGCTTGTAGACCTCGATCAGGTGGTCGAACCCGACCACTCGGCGGGCGAACGGGCGATCCCAAAGCAGGTTGTCGAACGGTGAGATCAGGACGGTGGCGGTGGGGCTCGCATCGAAGCTCGTCCCGGCCGGAACCAGCACGGGGGCCCCGCCGTCGTCGACGTCGTGGCGATCCAGCAGACCCTCGCGCACGAGCGCGTCGGAGTGTGGCTGGAGTCGCGCGACGCCGCCCTTCAGCCGCGCGTGCTCGCACACCCCCCGCTCGGTCAGTGCTCCGCGGGTGGTCACCGCCCACAGTGTCACCGCGCGCAGAAACTCGGTCTCGGTGGGAATCGGCGCCTCCAGATACGCAGCCGGGATCACGCGTTCGCTGAGGTCGTACAACCGCTGGAATCCCTGGCGCCCGGCGATCGCCAGATCACCCGAGCTCCACAGCGCCTCGAGCATGATCTTTGCCGGCTTCCGATTCCACATCCCGCCGGATCCCTTGCCCTCGAAATGACGCGAGCCCAGCGCACCGCGCTCGCGAATCTCACCGAGCACCTGGTCGGCCAGCCGCGGATCCTTGGCGATCACCGCCCCGTGCCACGGGTGGATTCGAAACTCGTCCATTCGGCGCTTCCACATCGGCCAGTTGTCGGTCGTCATCAGGCAGGCCTCGTGCGCCCAGTACTCGAACACCCGACCCTCACCGAGCAGCTTTGAGATCGTGCCCTTGGGGTAGACACCGATGCGGGCACCGAGCGTGAGCCGGTGGCTTCGGTCCACCGTCGAGATGGAGTCGAGCTGCACCGCGCCCAGCCGGCGAATCGTGGCCTCGACATCGTCGGCGTTCGAGTTCAGACGCCGACCCGCATACCCCTGCGCCGCGATCACGTGGCGGCGGAGGGCGTTCACCGAGATCATCGAGCGCCGGGCTCCCGTTGGGCGGCCAGATACTCGAGCAGGTCAGAGCGGGTCAGCACGCCCGCGGGCCGTCCCCCGTCGGCCACGACGACCGCGGGGCTGCCGCCGGTGAGGTCGGCGAACACGCGGTCGATCGATTCGCCGGCGTCGACAACGTGCAGCGGCGGCTGCATCGCCTCGGCCACCTCATGCTCGAGCGCGGTGGGGTCTTTGAACACGCGGTCGAGCAGTCCGCGCTCGTGCAGCGAGCCCACCACGTCGTCGAGCTCCGCGGGGTCTCGACGCACCACCGGGAGCTGCGAGATCGAGTAGCGCTGCATCAGCGCGATCGCGTCGCCCACCCGACGGTGGGTTTCGATTACCACCAGCTCGGGGACGCCGGTTTGGCTGCTTCGGTGGTACTGCAGCACCTCCCCCACCGTCGGCGTGGCGGTGCTGCCCCGTTCGAGCAGGCCATGTTCCAGCATGTAGTTGTCGTCGTAGAACTTGCTCAGGTATGCACGGCCGCTGTCGGGGATGAGCGTGACCACGGTGGCGTCGGGGCCAAGGCCGCGTGCCGTCTCGACGGCCGCGAACACCGCGGTGCCGCCCGATCCGCCAACCAGCAGCCCCTCTTCTCGGGCCATCCTTCTGGCCATCACGAACGAGTCGCGGTCAGAGACGGTGATGAAGCGGTCGATCAGTGAGAGATTCATGGTCGCCGGGTAGAAGTCCTCGCCAATGCCCTCGACCAGATAGGGGTGGACATCGTCGGGCTGCGAGTAGATCGAGCCCTCGGGGTCTGCGCCGACGACCACCAGGTCGGGCTTTTGCTCCTTCAGGTAGCGCGAGATGCCCGACACGGTGCCACCCGTCCCCAGCGCGATCACCAGGGCGTCGATCTCGCCGCCAGTCTGCTCCCAGATCTCGGGGCCGGTGGTGTCGTAGTGGGCCTGCGGATTGGCCATGTTGGCGTATTGATTGGGCTTGAAACCGCCCGGGATCTCCTCGGCGAGCCGGTCAGACACCGAGTAGTAACTCTCGGGTGACTCAGGCTCGACCGCGGTCGGGCAGATCACGACCTCGGCACCGTAGGCCCGCAGCAGCGAGATCTTCTCGCGGCTCATCTTGTCGGGCATCACGAAGATGCAGCGATACCCCTTGATCGCAGCGGCGATGGCCAGGCCGACGCCGGTGTTGCCCGAGGTGGGCTCGACGATCGTGCCACCCGGCTTGAGGCTGCCGTCGCGCTCGGCGGCCTCGATCATCCTGATCCCGATCCGATCCTTGACCGAGCCGCCGGGGTTGAGGTACTCGAGCTTGGCGACGACCGTCGCCGGCACGTCTCGGGTGACCGCTTGCAGCCGCACCAGCGGGGTGCCCCCGATCAGCTCGACGACGGTGGGGTACGTGCGGGTCACTCCGGCCAGACGTGGGAGTGGAAGAAGCCTTTCCAGGCCGACCACCAGTCATCGCCACGCGAGATCAGAAGGCGCGAGTCGCGGATCTCGACGTCGGGCCGGTAGCGGTACTGCTCGGCATGGTCGGAGCTGGCAAGCTCGACCGCGATTTCGCAGGGGTGCCCAGGGTCGTACGGCGCGACCGCGGTGAGGTCGGCGAGTGCCTTGCGGGCGCCATCCTCGACCATTGTGCGCGCGACGGTGGGGGACTTGTGGCGAGCGCTGTACCGACCCAGGCTCTGCTTGACCGCCACGGTCGAGAGGCCCTGGCCGAGCAGCTCGGTCGATTCGCGGCATACGGCTTCGTCACCGGTGACCAGCAGCACCGGGCAGCCCCACGTGCCGCAGAGCGCGGCGTTGATACCGACCTCGCCAACCTCCACCCCGTTGAAGCTGACCGAGCGCCAATGGGTGCTCGAAACTGTGTGGTTGAGGCCGCCGTCGGGAGTCCCGGCGCGGGCGTGCTGGCCGATGAAGAGCGCGGCATCGCACCCCTGTTCGAGAAACTCGGTGTAGTCGGTCCACTCACGCTGAACGACGAACTCGCAGCGGGGATCGAGCTCGTCGGGAATCAGGGAGTTGAACGTCCAGCCGTTACCGGCGCCGTGGCAGTCCATCACCACGACCTCGGTGGCCCCGGCGGAGAAGCTTCCGCGCACCGCGGCGTTGATCTCCTCGGTGTAGAGCTTGCGGGCCTCGAAGTACTGCGGCGTACCACCGTCGACCTGATCCCAGGTGGTGATTCCGGCCACGCCTTCCATGTCACTGATGATGAAGACCCGCATGCGCCGCGCACTCTATCGAAGTCCGCAAACTGCGCGAAATTCGTGGTTGCAGACCGGGCCTACATCCCTTAACTTGACTCCTGCGCCGCTGAGGGCAGCCAAGTAGGTTGAAACCGGGCGGAGGGATCGTAGGGGCGACTCGAAAATCCTTTCGGCCGGCGGACGAAAGGCAAGCCGGAGCGGCGAATCCTTTTAATACGGGGGGCGCTTGGGTGGGGTTCTGTTGCGGCTGGTTCGCGCCGGCTGTGGCTGCGTCCCACGCGACGTGCGGTGCTCAACGTGGCCGCTGGCCACGCCTGCGCTCCGCTCGCCGCTCGATCCTTGCCACAACCACCGCGCCCTGCGCCTCACGACGAACCCCACCCAAGCGCCCCCCGTGTGGTGAATAAATGGTGCCAGGCACCTTTTATTCATGGGGCGCTTTTGTGACGGAATCGTTGCATTCACCTATACTCGGCTCGCGATGAAGATGCGAGCTGCGGTGTTGGAGGAGTTTGGGGCGCCGTTGGTGGTGCAGGAGATCGATCTTGCCGATCCCGCCCCCGGCGAGGTGCTCGTGCGTTTGGTCGCCTGCGGCGTCTGCCACACAGATCTCTACACCGCCTCTGGAGCCGATCCGTCGGGGTACGCCCCCACTGTGCTGGGCCACGAGGGTGCGGGCGTGGTCGAGGCGGTCGGCGAGGGAGTCTCGCTGGTTGCGGTTGGCGATCATGTGGTCACCCTGTTTTCGCCCCAGTGCGGCAAGTGCATCCACTGCCTGAGCCCCAAGACCAACCTGTGCCTGGCGATCCGCGAGCAGCAGAACCTGGGGTACCTGCCCAACGGCACCGCTCGGCTGTCACGCGACGGCGAGCCGATCCGGCACTTCATGGGCACCTCGACATTTGCGGAGTACACCGTGATGCCCGAGATCGCTCTGGCCAAGATCTCGCCAGAGGCACCGCTCGAGGGGGCTTGCCTGTTT
The DNA here is from genome assembly GCA_963708725.1 of uncultured Actinomycetes bacterium. Lineage (GTDB taxonomy): Bacteria > Actinomycetota > Thermoleophilia > Gaiellales > JAICJC01 > CAVPTL01. The sequence goes on from CAVPTL010000008.1 coordinate 796,029, forward strand.
GCCTGCGGGCTCTCGACCGGACTGGGCGCGGCAATCAACACCGCCAAGGTCGAGCCGGGATCGACGTGCGTGGTGTTCGGCGCCGGCATGGTCGGGCTCGGCGCCGTCGCGGGCTGCCGGTTACAGGGCGCCGAGCGGATCGTGTGCGTGGACATGTCGCAGGAGCGGCTTGAACTGGCCCGTGGCCAGGGGGCGACCGAGTTGATGATCGGCGGCGACGACGCCGTCGAGCGGATCGTCGAGATGACCGGCGGCTTCGGGGCGGACTACACCTTCGAGGCCACCGGCAACGTGCGCGTCATGCGCCAGGCGGTCGAGTCGGCGCGGATGGGCTGGGGCCTCGCCACCGTCGCCGGCGTCGCGGGCCGGGGAGAGGTGCTTGAGGTGATCCCCCGTTTTCTGATCACCGGTCGGCGAATCGCCGGCTCGTCGTTCGGCGGGGTCAAGGGGCGAGAAGGCGTGCCGAAGCTGATTCAGCGCTGGCTGGACGGCGAGATCGACGTCGACCCGTTCCTCTCGCACAGGATCACGCTCGACGAGGTCAATCGCGGATTTGAGCTGATGGAAGCCCAGGACGGCATCCGCAGCGTCATCGAGTTCGGCTAGAGCCGCCGACCGCTACGAACTGCGTCGGAAGACCCGGCGCCATCCGCCGCGGCCGTCGTCTTCGATCGCTGCGACACCCACCGCTCCGCGAAGGTCGTTCACGTCGAGGGGAGTGTCGGCCTCGGTGGCCCGCCGGCCGCCGTTGAGGATGTGCTGGATCCGCTGGCGGTTGATGCCGTCGACCAGGATGAAGCGGGCTCCGACGATCGTGCGCCCGGGCTGGGGGCTCTCACGGAGCGAAGCGATCCGCACCTCCGCATCGACCTCCTCGGAGAAGAACCGGCCGTGGAACATCAGCTCGTCGCCGACCCGAAGCACGCGGTTGGTGGCGAACCCGACGCCGGTGAGCGAGAGGTCGGTCATGGTGCCGTCGACGCGGTCGCCGTCAACGACGTCACGACAGCTGAGCGCGGTCAGCCAGGCGATGCCGCCGGCCGGCTGGCGCACCGTCGTTCGCCTGGTCGTGTCGAGGCCGACGCGTTGGGCCCGCAGTTCGACCCGCGCCAGCGCTTTGGAGTGAAACTCGGCGGATTCGACGCGCAGTGCAACCATCCACGGGCGCTCGTCCTCGTCGATCACACGGCCGATCAGCGCCATCCCCGTGGAGACGCGCAGACGCGGTGCAAGCGCGACGGCCCGGGTGCGGTCGACCGCGGTCACGTTGAGCTTTATCGGCGCCCCGCCCTCGACCTCCAACTCGACCTCAGGGGCCGAGAAAAGCCGTGCAATGGCCAGGGTTGGAGTGAGCCGGGGCATTGCGATGTTATCGGCACATTCCGACCGCAACTGTACTATCGGGTCAACCGGTCGATGACCGGGCCGTGCGGCGGGGGTCGCCGCAGTGGTCTTACCAAAATATGGCAACGATCGACATCACATTCCGCGCGATCGAGGAGCTCGAGCCCGGGGTCAAGTGGCAGGGGCTGTTCGACGCCCTGTGGCCGAGCTACCGCCGCTGGTTCCTCCAGGCCGGGGACGCGGCCCGCCCCGCCTATGCCGATTCGGTGCGGATGCTCCGCCGGCACATGCCCGAGCTGGTTGACACCTACGACCGGCTGGTCGAGTTGGCCGGCGGCGGCGATCTGGCCGCGCGCCTACTCGCGCTGTATGACCCGCCGCCCTACCTCTCCGGGTGTTCTCAGGGGGTGCTGCGCACGCCCACGCCGCTGCTCGTACGCAACTACGACTACGCGCCTGATCGGCTCGAGGGCGTGATCCTGCATACCGCATGGACGGGGCGCGGGGTGATCGGCATGAGTGACTGCCTGTGGGGGCTGCTCGACGGCATCAATGATGCGGGCCTCGCGGTGTCACTTACCTACGGTGGCCGGCGTGTGCTGGGCCACGGGTTTGGTATTCCGCTGGTTCTTCGCTATTTGCTGGAAACGTGTGACACGGTCGAGGAAGCGTCACTGGTGCTGAAACGGCTGCCTTATCAACTTGCACACACCCTCACTTTGGCTGATGCGAACGGCGCCGCGACCACCGCATACCTCTCGCCGGATCGCGGCGTGATCTTCCGCAACAGCCCGATTGCGACCAACCATCAGGGCAAAGTCGAGTGGACAGAGCACGCGGTTGTGACGCAAACTGTGGAGCGGGAGGACTGCATATCGCGCATGGTTGACGACCCCGATCTCGCCCCCGAGGCGTTTGTCGAGTCGTTCTTACGTCAACCGCTTTACAACACAACCTACTCACGCGGCTTCGGAACTCTCTACACTGCCGCATATCGCCCGGCGGAGGGTCAGGCTCAATACCTGTGGCCGGGCACAGCATGGAAGCACTCGTTCGAGCGGTTCGATGAGGGAACTCATGTCGAATCACTCGTCGAACAGGCCGTTGCCTGAACATCCCTCCAGGATCTCGGAAACCACACACAAACAATTCCGAGAGTCCACCTGTCGGCTGGAAGCAGGAGGCCCTCCTGTCGGCAGTGCTTTTGCTGTCAAATAAGGAGACGGGCCCTGAAACTCGTAACTCTCGCCGTGGTGATGATCGCGGCACTCACGTTCTCAGTATCGGTAGCGAATGCGTCTACGACTCCGGGTGGCGCGACCACCCTCAGTGCTGCCAGGAAGACACAACTCAAGGCGTTGCACAAGGATATCCACCGTTTGCAGGTGCTTTCTGTGCGGCGAGGACTATGGCTCGGAAAGTTCGTCCACCACGGCTCCGGTGGCCGCTCGAGCTCAGACATCAAATACCTGCGATGGATCCACAATGGCTGGATCAAGAAGGCGCGCAAGTTTCACAAAAAGATCGTGAAGCGGGCGCCGGTCTACCACGTGCTCAACTGCATTCACACGCATGAAGGTGCGTGGAATGCGTACAACGGTGCGGGGCCGTACTACGGCGGGCTGCAGATGAGCTCGACGTTCCAGGTGCACTACGGTCGCCGGGCGGTCAGCCGCTGGGGCGATGCTCGCCACTGGCCGGTGGGAATGCAGATGGCCGTGGGCTATCGAGCAGTGCAGCAGGTCGGCTTCTCGCCATGGTCGACCAGTGCGGCAGCGTGCGGTAGGTAGCGTTTTCCAGCGTATTTGTGGTATCCCGCGGTGCATGCTGCAGCGACGCGCTGTCATGCACCGCGGATGCGGTTTGACAGGCTAGTGAGTGTTCACTAGCCTGCGGAGGCTATGGTCACCGACCGCATCCGACTCTCGGCCGACGCTCGGCGCTCGGGCATCCTCGAGGCTGGTCGCCACATGTTCGCCCGCAAGGGCTTCCACGGCACCAGTACCGCCGAACTCGCGGCCCGTGCCGGCTGCTCTGAGCCCACGCTTTACAAGTACTTCCCGTCCAAGCAGGCGGTGTTCGCGGCGGTGCTGGACGACGCAACTCGGTGCGTCACCGTTCGCGTCGCCGAGCTGATGCGCGGCGCGGAGGATCCCCTCGAGGTACCGCTGCTCGCCATCGCCCAGCAGGCCGCCACCGACGAGCTGATCGTCGAGGTGGTGCGGCTGCGGATGCTCGCGGTCTCGCTGGTTGACGACGACGAGATCCGGGCTGCGCTCGCGCGCAGCGCCCAGACGATGCGAAGCGGAATGGTTGCGCGGTTGGCGGCGTCGCGTTCGTATGGGCGGGTGCGCGACGACATCGACCTCGAGACGGCGGCGTGGCTGTGGCTGGGGATGACCCTCGCCGGAGGCTTCGCGTACGCGCTCGATCCCGAACAGGCCCGGGAACTGGTGCCGAAGATGGCGGATGTGTTCGTGACGATGCTTCGACCACTTGAAGAACCACAGGAGAGTTGATGACGATCACCGAGGACAATCACAAGTGGTGGACGCTCTTTGCGATGTGCTTCGCCCTGTTCATGATCATGCTCGACAACACGATCGTGAACGTGGCGCTGCCGTCGATCCAGCGGGCGCTGCACACCACCCCCGAGAACCTCGAGTGGACGATCAACGCCTACGTGATCAGCTTCGGTGCGCTGATCCTGCTGGGCGGCAAGCTCGGCGACCGGTTTGGGCGAAAGCGGATCTTCATGGTCGGCCTGGTCGTGTTCACGCTCGCCTCCGCCGCGTGCGCGCTCGCCCAGACCGATAACCAGCTGATCGGAGCCCGGATCGTGCAGGGCTTCGGTGGCGCGATGCTGAACCCGCTGTCGCTCTCGATCCTGGTCTCGGCCTTCCCACGCAAGCAGCTCCCCACGGCGATCGGCGTGTGGGCAGGAATCTCGGGCCTGGGCCTCGCGGTCGGCCCCCTGCTCGGCGGCTTCCTGGTCGAGCAGTACTCGTGGTCGGCCGTGTTCTGGGTCAACGTGCCGGTGGGCATCATCGCCCTGGGAGTGACGGCCTGGGCTGTGCACGAGTCGCGCGACCCCAACGCCCACAGCCTCGACGTGATCGGCACCGTGCTTGTGACCCTGTCGCTGTTCCTGTTGATCTGGGGCCTGATCAAGACCAACCAGCACGCGTGGCTTTCGGCCTACACGCTGGCGTTCATCCTGGTTGGCGCGGCATTGATGGTTGGCTTCCTGGTGTGGGAGGCCAAGCAGTCGGATCCGATGATCCCGCTCAGCTTCTTCAAGATCACCGCCTTCTCGACCTCGTGCCTGGTCGTCGCGCTGGTCGGCGTCGGCCTGTTCGGGATCATCTACTACCTCACGCTGTACTTCCAAAACGTCCAGGGCTTCTCGCCTCAGCAGGCGGGTGTGCGCTCATTGCCGATGACGATGATGATCCTGATCGTCGCGCCGATCGGCGGCCGTCTGAACGCACGGGTTGGCCCCAGAACGCTGATGACAGTCGGCATGCTGATGGCATCGATCGGCATGTTCGCGCTCTCGCGGCTCGGCGTCCACTCGTCGTACAACGCCATCTGGCCGTTCCAGATCCTGATGGGCGCCGGCATGGCGCTGACGATGCCGGCGGTGTCTTCGACCGGGATGTCGGCCGTCGATCCCACCCGCGCGGGCATCGCCTCGGGCGTGATCAACGCGTCTCGCCAGGTCGGCGGAGCGTTTGGGATCGCGATCCTGGGGAGTGTCGGCGCGACTCTGGCAGCCTCGAGCTGGGACGACAAGATCGCCGTTCTGCCCCAGGCGCTTCAGGTCAAGGCCCAGGCGCTCACCCCGCTCGTCCAGGGTGGCCAGGGAAAGCTCATCACCTCGATCACCGGTCGCCCGGCGGTGGGAGACGCGGCGCTCCAGTCGTTCCAGCACGGAGTGCGAGGAGCGTTTCTGGTGGCGGCGTTCCTGCTCCTGCTGGCGGCGTTCGTCTCGTTCTTCGGGCTGCGCAACCTGCGGAAGTCCGAGGCTCGCGCGACCGAGTCGGAGGCGCCGGTGCAGGTTCCGATCGAAGTCTGATCTTTACTTAAGCGCGCAGTAGACGAACACAGGGGCGTGGTGACAACACGTCCCCAGCTCGTTGTCGTTCTGGCCACGGTCGCGTGCGCGCTCGCGGCCACGCTCGGGGCTTCCCGCGCACAGGCAATCCAGATCGTCGATGAGCCTGCCACCGGCACCGTTGCGGCCAACCCGAGCTTTTGGACCCTGACCCAGTCGTCGTGGCAGGGCACTCATGGAGGCGGCACCTGGCCGTGCTTTACCGCCGGCACGACCACTGTCCAGGTGGGTATACCCGACTGCGGCTATGCCACTCCCGATGCGAGCGGCTCGGGCGCGCTTCAGCTCGTCAACCCGGCGGTGAACGATCAGAACGGCATGGTCGTCTCACCTCCAGTTCCGGTGACCGATGGACTCAAGCTGACGTTCAAGACCGCCGTGTGGGGAAACGCCGACGAAGGCGTCGGGATGTATCTGATCAACGGGGATGTCGCGGTCGACGTCGCCAACTCGATGTACCCCTACGACGGCTACACGCCGTGGACGTACAGCACCGTCGGCCTGACGAACGCTCTCGCGGGGGTGCTGATGGACGTTCAAGGCACCGCGTCGACCACGTCAGCAGGCAACTGTGGGTCGCCCCCAGGGTCTCGCGCAAGCGCGTTGGTGCTGCGCGGGCCGGGCACTGGCTCCACGGCAAACAGCTATTGCTACGTCGCCGGTACCGCCGCGGGCTCCATCGCCTGGTATGCCAGCACCCGCGCCGCAGCCACGCACTCGGTGGAGGTGGATGTCTCGCCGACGAACGCGACCAGCCCTCGTTTCATCGTGTCAGTCGACGGCACCCAGCAGATCAACGTGCCGCTTTCGTCCCTGTCGACCGCGGGGTATTCGGGCGCGACGCTCAGTACCGTTTCCACGTATCGATTCGGGTTGGGTGCGAACAGCGATTCCCCGGTGAACAACCACCGCGAGTTCTGGAACATCCACGCCGAGTCGCTGTCATCGACGATCCCCGTACCTCTCGCTGTCCAGGCTTCCGGTACCGCCCTGGTGGCGGGGGCGGCGTCCCCGCAGACGGTGACGATCAGAGACACCGACGTGGTCCTGCAAGAGGCGACGCCGGTGACGGTGACATCCACGCTCCCGGCGGGGGTCGCGGTCGCCTCGGCACCGTCTGGCACGGGGTGGGACTGCTCGGCCACGGTGGTCGGTTCGTCCACCGTGAGCTGTTCTTCCACGCTCACGACAGCGGCGCCACTGGGCGCCGGTGGCTCGCTGCCGAACCTCACGGTCCCGTTGACATTGGCTTCGGCGGCCGCCGCTGGACCGACGCCCATCACCTTCTCGGCAACGGATACCAACAGCCCCGCGGCGGCTGCCAGCGGCTCGGACACGGTTCAGGCGTATCCACCGGCGTCGGCCGTCACCGTGACCAAGAGTGCTGCGGGCACTGCGTATACGGCATCCGGCCAGATTCAGACGTTCACCTACACGGTTCACAACACGAGTTCGGCGCCGGCCACCGGCCTCACGGTGGTCGACTCGTTCTCCGACGCGTCGACGCCGTCGTGCTCGCAGACGACGCTCGCAGCCGGGGGCTCGACCACGTGCACCGCGACGTATACGACCACGCAGGCGGACATCGACGCGCGCCGCCCGCTTGCAGGGTCGGCGGTTGCCAGTGGCAGCCTGGGCGGATTGCCGTTTCAGTCGGCTGCATCCAACGTCGCGGGGGTGACGGCCGATCCGACGTCCGCCCTGTCCGTCGCCACCGCGGTCGCGCCCACCGGCTTCAGCTCCTCGGGGGCGATGCTCACGTTCACTCACACCGTCACCAACACCGGCGCGACCACGCTTTCGAGCCTCGCCGTCTCCCAGACTCTCGCCGGGGCGTCGACGCCATCCTGCCAGGTGGCTACGCTCGCCCCGGGAGCGTCGACCACCTGCACGTCGAGCTACACGACCACTCAGGCGGATGCCGACGATGCCTCGGTGGGCGACACCGCCACAGCGACCGCGTCGAACCCTCAGGGCTCGACGGTCACCGCTGCCGGCGCCCACACGAAGGTGATCGGTACTCCCGTTTCGTCGGTGGGACTGGCCACCACATCTCCGACCGCCTCGTATTCGGCTGCGGGGGACGTCGTTTCGTACGCGTATCTGGTCACAAACACCGGCGGTACGACGCTCGGCTCGATCGCGGTGTCGGATACCCGTGTTCCCGGCGGTGGCGTCTCGTGCCCCCAATCGTCGCTGGCGCCGGGGTCGGCGGAGAGCTGTACCGCGACCTACTCGGTCACCCAGGCCGACGTCGACGCGGGCTCGGTCACCGACACGGCCACCGCGACCGCCGCCAACCCCAGGGGCACGGCCGTGAACTCGGCGCCGTCGGGGGCAACGGTTTCGGCATCGCCGGTCTCGTCTCTGGGCCTGGTCGCGACGGCTCTGGCGACGTCGTACTCGACCGCCGGCTCGGTGTTGGCCTACCGGTACGTGGTCACCGACACCGGTCAGACCACTGTTCACGGAATCTCGGTCGACGACAGCCGGGTTGCCGGCGCAGACCTCACCTGCCCAGGGACGACGCTGGCGCCTGGGGCGTCGATGACCTGCACCGGCAACACCGTCATCAATCAGGCAGACGTCGATGCCGGATCGATCTCGAGCACGTCCTCCGCCGCCGCCACCGGCCCGGGTGGGGAGGCGCTGTCCTCATCGGTTTCGTCGGTAACGGTGACCTCGGCGGCCACTCCCTCGCTCTCCCTGGTGGTGCACGCGGGGCCGGGTGGCTACGCCCACGCGGGTGACCAACTCGCCTACAGCTACGTGGTGGTCAACCTCAGCGCGGTGACGGTGCATGCGATCTCGATCGGCGACGACCACGTCACAGCGCCGATCTCGTCTGTCCGCAGTCGACACTCCCGCCGCTCGGCTTCGAGGTCTGCACGGGGACGTATGCGGCGACGGCGGCCGACGTCACCGCCGGCTCGGTCACGAACACCGCCACTGCGAACGGCTCCTCGCCGGCCAATACCGCCGTCGCATCGGACTCATCGAGTGCCACGGTCACGCTCACCCCCACCGATGCCATCAGCCTTGCCGCGTCCTCGACCTCCCTCGGTTTCACCGCAGCCGGGCAGACGCTTGCCTATCACTACCAGCTCACCAATACCGGCACCGCGGCCCTTCACGGCGTCGCGATCGCGGACGACCATGTGCAGCCTGGCAACCTGTCCTGCCCCCAGCCGACCCTGGCTGCGGGCGCCTCGGAGACGTGCACCGGCAGCTACACAATCACGCAGGCCGACGTCGATGTGGGCGCCGTAACCGCCACCTCGAGCGCCACCGCGCTCGATCCGGGCGCAGTGGCAATCTCCTCGAATGGGTCGACCGTGACCGTGTCGGGTACGCCCCCATCGTCGCTCTCACTGGTGGCCTCATCGACCTCGGGCAGCTTTTCGGCCAGCGGCGATCTGCTCTCGTATCGCTACGTCGTCACGGACACCGGCGAGACAACCCTGAACGGGGTGCGGGTGAGCGATGACCACGTCCTCGGTGCCGCCGTCAGCTGCCCCCAGTCGACGCTTGCCCCGGGGGCATCGATCACGTGTACCGCCGGCTACACGGCCCTCCAGGCTGACGTTGACACGGGTGCGGTCACCTCGACCGCGGCGGTGGCTGCGGTCGATCCCCACGGCGTGGCGGTGTCCGCGACAGCCTCGAGCGTGACCGTGACGGCCGCCCCGAGCGCGTCGCTCTCGCTCGCGTCGGCGTCGAGCTCCCCGGGGTTCGACCAGGCGGGCGACGCACTCTCGTTGTGGTACCTGGTGACGAACACCGGCACGGTCACGCTGCACGGAGTCTCGGTGTCTGACGATCATGTGAGCCCGGCCAGCCTGTCGTGTCCTCAGACGACGCTTGGGCCCGGCGCTGCGATGGCCTGCTCGGGCACCTACACGGTGAGCCAGATCGATGCCGACAACGGCTCGGTAACCACGATGGCGACCGTCGCCGGGGTGAAACCCTCAGGCGGCTCGATCTCATCGACACCATCGACCACCACGGTGACCGGCGCCCCTGCGTCGTCGCTGGGGCTCGTGCTCTCGACGACCGCGGGCGGGTTCGGTGCCGCCGGTGACAGCATCCCCCTTCGCTATCAGCTCACCAACGATGGTGCGACCAGCTTGCACGCGGTGACCGTGGGCGACACGCTCTCGCCCGCCGGTCTCTCCTGCCCACAGTCGACGCTTGCTCCTGGCGATTCCGAGGCGTGCACCGCGCCCTTTGCAGTCTCCCAGTTCGATGTCGACGCTGGATCGGTGGTCGACACCGCCACCGCCACCGCCACCAACCCCCACGGCGGCAGCGTGACCTCTTCACCCTCGACGCTCGCGGTCTCGGCCGCTCCAGCCGCAGCCCTCTCGGTCGCCGCATCCTCGACATCCCCACCGTTTCAGCAGGCAGGAGACGTGCTCTCCTACCGCTACGTGGTGTCCAACACAGGCGCCACCACGGTCACCGGCGCCACCATCGACGATCCCCGCATTCCCGCCGCCGGCATCGCCTGCCCTCAGTCGACGCTCGCCCCGGCGGCGAGCATGATCTGCACCGGCGCCTACACCGTCACCCAGGCCGACGTTGATGCCGGCGGGGTCACCAACACGGCCACCGCCGTGGGTACGAGCCCGCATGGAGTGGCGATCTCGTCAGCGGGGTCGAGTGTCACGGTCACCTCCACCCCGATCGCCTCTCTCGGACTTGCGACCACACCGCTCACGCCGAGCTATGCCAATGTCGGCGACGTACTGGCGTTCCGCTACGTCGTCACCGACACCGGTGCCACCACGCTGCACGCGCTGGCGCTCGCCGACGACCATGTGGCCGGCGTCGATCTCTCCTGCCCGACCACCATTCTCGCCCCGGGGGCCTCGACGATCTGCACCGGCACCTATTCGGTGACCCAGGCCGATATCGATGCCGGCTCAGTCACAACCAGCTCCAGCGCGTGGGCGCTCTCGGCCGGGGGCCAGAGCGTCTCATCGCCGGTGAGACAGAGCTCGGTGTCGAGCCGAAGCGCCGCGGCACTCACGCTGGTGGCGACCTCGACCTCCAGTGGGTTCGCCGCTGCGGGCGATCAGCTCGCCTATCAGTATGTGGTCACCAACACCGGCGACAGCGCGGCTCTCCAAAGCATTGTCCTCATCGACGATCATGTAGCGCCGGCCGACATTTCCTGTCCGGACTCCACTCTGGCCGCTGGAGCGACGGAGACCTGTACCGGCTCGTATCGCGTCACCCAGGCCGACGTCGACGCGGGTCTGGTCACGAGCCACGTCACCGTGACTGCCCACACCGGCTCGGGCGCCACCGTCGCCCCCGCGAACTCGACGGTCAGTGTCACGGGCGCTCCCACGGCCTCGCTGGGGCTGGCGGCAAGCTCGACATCGGCCGGCTTCGGCGCAGCCGGCGACCAACTCGGCTTCCGGTACGCCGTCACAAATACCGGTGCGACCACCATCCACAGCATCGCCGTCGGCGATCTCTCGTGTCCGCAGTCCACGCTCCCGCCGGGCGTGGTGGAAACCTGTACCGAGACGCACACCGTCACGGCGGGCGATGCCGACGCCGGCTCGGTCACGAGCACGGGCCGAGCCACCGGCCTCGATCCGCACGGTGTCGCGGTCGTCTCGGCACCCTCCAGCGTTACCGTCACAGGCTCGCCGGTTGTCACCGTCTCGCTGGTCGTGTCGGCGCTCTCGCCACGGTTTGCGGCAGCCGGCGATGTGCTTGCCTACCGCTACCTGGCCACGAACACCGGTGCGGTTACCCTCCATGGCCTCTCGGTCAGCGACGATCACGTCGGCGCGGTCGACCTCTCCTGCCCGGCCGGGACGCTCGCACCGGGTGCTTCGATGAGTTGTACCGGCACCTACGTGGTCACCCAGGCCGACGTCGACGCTGGTTCCCTCACAACCAGCGCGATTCTCAGCGCGCTGTCTCCGGCCGGGATTGCCGTTGACTCCAGCCGGACGAGCGTGACGGTGTCAAATGCCGCGACATCCGGCTTGAGCACCGTCCTGTCCGCCACCGGGAGTGGGTACGCCCACGCCGGTACCGCCATCGCACTCGAGTACACCGTCATCGACACCGGGCAGACGACGCTTCGGGCTTTGTGGGTGAGCGATGACCACGTTTCTCGAGAGGCCATCCTCTGCCCCAAAACGACGCTCGCGCCTCACCAGCAGATGACCTGTACTTCCACCTACACCGTCGATCAGTCCGACGTCGACGCGGGCTCAGTCACCGACACCGCCGTGGCTACCGGGGCCAACTTGCCCCACCAGACGGTCACGTCGGCCGCCGGCAGCGTCACCGTCCACGGCGTGCAGGCGCCGTCGCTTCGGCTCAAGGCCCGGACCAGCGCCACCCGACTCGGCCGGCCGGGAACCAGGATCGCGTTCACCTATGCAGTCACCGACACCGGCAACACCACACTCGACGCCGTTGCTGTCGGCGTCGCCGTCAAACACTTCGGCAAGATCACCTGCCCGAGCCGCATACTTGTTCCCGGCCGGCAGATGATCTGCACCGGCACCCACAGGATCACGGCCGGCGACTGGGCGGCCAAACGGGTCTCGTTGGTCGTGCGAGCGGTGGCTCGCGACCCACAAAACCGTCCAGTCTCATCGCCGATCGGGTCGCTCACGTTCACCCCACGCGGCGTGAAGTGAGTCGCCGTGCTGTCGACTACGTGAGCATGAGTGCACTTCGAGCCACGCTGGCCACGGCGGTCATGGTTGCTCTGCTGGCGCCAACGGCCGCCGGTTGTGGGGGCGGATCGGCCCGCACCGCCACGGCTTCCACCGAGTCGCGGGCCGTGCAGCCCTCCAACGTCCCGGCCTTTCACGCCGAGAGGAATGCGCGCCAGGCGGTGACCGTTCGGTCGTGCCTGGCCCACCCCTCAGGGGCGTGGTCGATGGCGGGCTCGATTGCAAATCACAGCAGCGAATCGGCCAGTTACACCATGGTGGTCGACTTCGTCACCGTGCCGGGCAGCACCGTCGTCCACACGTCGGTTGTTCGTGTGCACCGGCTCGAGCCGGGCAAGACTGCACAATGGGTGGCGAGCGGTGGGCACGCCAGCCAGCGGCTGACATGCGTGCTTCGCTACGCTCAGGCCGGATAGCGGAGTTCGACCGGGCGCTCGCCCGCCGCAAACCCGCGCCGCGGCTCTCGCCGGGGGGCACGCTCGCGCTTGCCGCCCGAATGGTTGGGTGGCAGTTCCTGATCGGCGTCGGCGGTCGGTAGCGGCACAAGCAGCATCGGGCAATCCGCCCGCTCCTCGAGACGCCGAAGCGTCGACCCGTGGAGAAACCGTGAAACCCGGCCGTGTCGGCTCACGCCGACGACCAGCAGTCCGGCTGCGTTGGTCTGAGCGGAGTCTGCGAGTACGTGTGCGGCCCTGCCCAGCGGTGCGGCGTGCAGCTCGACGCGAGCGTCCAGCCCGTCCGCGCGCAGAGTTGCGGCGAGATCTTCGAGAGTGCGCTCAACCGTCTTCTCGTCGACGTGAAACGGCAGACGGCGGCCGTCGCTGACCTGATGCTCGGCAACGTGACACAGGACCAGGGGCGCGCCGTACGTCTGCGCCAGGTCCCGCGCCGCGGCGACCAGCACCGGCTCGGGGCGGTCGACTGCGACCATGATTGTCGTCTTTTCAGGCTTCACCCCTCCAGAGTAACTGGCCGCGTCCGGCCAGCACCCCGGTGCTTAATCTGGGCTAAACCTTCGCCATCTCGTCGGCGGCCTGAAGCACGGCCTGCGCGATCTTCTGGTATCCGGTGCAGCGGCAGAGATTGCCGGAGAGGGCGAGGCGCACCTCGTCCTCAGTCGGCTGCGGATTCGTGTCCAGAAGCGCCTTGGCCGAGATCAACATGCCCGGAGTGCAGAACCCGCACTGGACGCCGCCCTGTTCCAGAAACGCTCGCTGCAGCGGGTGGAGCTCGTCGCTGGCCGACAGCCCCTCGACCGTCGTCACCTCGTGCCCCTCGGCCTGAAGAGCCAGATACGAGCAGGCGTTCACGGGCTTGCCGTCGATCAGCACCATGCACGCGCCGCACTCGGAATCGTCGCAGCCTTCTTTCGGGCCGGTCAGACCAATCTCTGTGCGAAGCACCGACAGTAACGAACGGTCGGGTTCGATTGCGACCTCGTAGGGGACGCCGTTGGTGCTGATGGTTGCTGAGTGTTTCAAAGCGACTCCGTTACTCGGTGGCGCCGTGAAGCGCCGGGCTCGCGGGGATAGGAATGGTCATACCTTGCGCGCGGGCGACCGCGGCGGTGATCGCCCGCCGTGTGATCACGGCGGCCATCGCCCGCCGGTAGGCGTCCGTACCGCGCGTGTCGGAGATCGGGCGGGAGGCGGTCGCCGCAGCGTCGGCTGCGGCTCGGCGTGCATCGGGCCCCCCGTCGGTGCCGATCAACGCCGCTTCGGCCTCCGGCACGCGCCGGATGGTCGGAGCCAGCGCCGTAATCGCGATCCTGGCGTGCGAGATCGTCTCTCCCTCGAAGGTGACAACTGCGGTTGCCCCGACGATCGCGATCTCCATCTGGCGACGGTATTCGAGCCGTGCGTAACACGATCCCGTACCCGGTGGCTGTGCCGGCACCTCGACCGCCGTCAGCATCTCGTCGGCCTTGGCCACGGTCTTGCCAGGCCCGGTGAACAGCTCGTCGACCGCGACGCTGCGCTCGCCGTTCGCCGATCGCAGGGTGACGGTGGCGCCCAGGCACATCAACGGCCCGCCCGTCTCCATTGCGGGCGAGGCGTTCATGACGTTGCCGCCGATCGTGCCGGCGTTGCGCGTCGCGTGGGAGCCGACGATGGCCGATGCATCCGCCAGGGCGGTGTGATGGGAGCGGATCGCCGGGTGCTGGGTGATGCGCTCGTGGTTGACGAGTGCACCCAGCGACACGGCCCCAGCCGACTCGGTGATGCTGCGCAGCTCGTCGAGTTCGTGGATGGCAACCAGCTTCTCGGGGAGCGGCGCCTTGCCGCTGCGGTGCCCGACCACCAGGTCGGTGCCCCCGGCGATCGGCCGTGCGCCCGAGGCCAGCGCGCTCAGCACCTCATCGATCGATCCGGCGGCGACGTAGGTCGCGGTCATTCGTCCACTCCCATGGTTGCCTCCCACACCCGCGTGGGTGTCATCGGCAGCCGCTTGACCTGCACGCCGGTGACCTGGCTGATCGCATTTGCGATCGCTCCCGGGGTCGGCACGCACGGTGGTTCACCGATGCCCTTGCCACCGTAGGGGCCATCGGGATCGACGATGTCGACGAATCGCTGCTTGATCGGCGGCGCGTCGGACATCGTCTGGAGCTTGTAGTCCAGCAGGTGCGGGTTGATCTGGTGGCCGTCCGCGCTGATCTGGGTGCCCTCCAGGAGCGCCATTCCAATCCCCATGACCACGCCCCCGTCGACCTGGCCCTCGGCCCCGATCGGGTTGAGGATCCTGCCGACGTCGTGCGAAGCGGCGACATCGAGCACGCGCACGACGCCGGTTTCACGATCAACCTTGCAGTGGGTGACGTGCGTGATGAAGGTCGGAGCGATCCATGACTCGAGTCCGAGCCTGCCCACGCAGCCCGAACCTTCCACCTCCGGAGGCTGGGCGGGTGACCCTGAACCCTTGCCGATCAGCAGCTTGTCCCCGTGTGCGGTGCCGGCGAGGTCTGCGATGCTCACGCTCTTGGTCGGCGAGCCCTTCACCCGGACGCTGCCGTCCTGGAGTTCGAGGTCGTCCTTGGCGGCCTCCAGTGCCTCTGACGCCAGGTCGAGCAGCTGCTCGCGGATGTCAGTGGACGCCTCGATCACCGCCCGGCCGTTGTTGAAGGTCGTCTGGCTCCCGGAGGCGCCGCCGTCCCACTGGCCGGCGTCGGTGTCCTGGTAGACGATCGAGAAATCCTCGGGTCGCATTCCGAGCACCTCTGCGGCCAGGATCGCGAGTCCCATCACCGCTCCGGTACCGCACTCCTGAGCACCGGTCACGATCGTCCCCGAGCCGTCGCCGTTGAGTTTGACGGTCGCCCCCGAAGGCTGGGAGAACGTCGGCCACCAGCCGCATCCGATCCCGATCGCCTCGTCCTCAGGCAGCTCCTTGCCGTATCCGATCAGCTCCAGCGCATGCTCGAGGCTCTCGCGCATGCCGATCACCGGGAACACCTGGCCGGCTGGGCCCTCATCGCCCTCGACCACCAGATTCTTGAGCCGAAACTCGGCCGGGTCCATCTCGATCGCGCGGGCCACCTCGTCGGTGTGCTGCTCGACCGCCCAACACACCTGGGGCGCGGCCGGCGCACGCACCGATCCCGACGGCTGGAGGTTGGTGTAGGCCAGGTCGGCGCGCAGGTCGACGTTGGGAATCCGGTAGGGCCCGGCGGCGTGCATGATCGCCATCTGCGGGAAGAACGGAGCATCGGCGGAGTAGGCGCCGTTGTCGAGCACCAACCGGGCGCGACGCGCCTGGAGCGTGCCGTCGCTCATCACGCCGGTCTCGAGCTCGATCACCATGCCCTCGCGGCGGTGATCGGGCGCGATGAACTCTTCCCGACGCGAGAACACGAGCTTGCACGGGCGGCCTGCTGCGCGGGCGAGCGCCGCGATCTGGGCCTCGTAGTGAAACTCGCACTTGCCGCCGAATCCGCCACCGAGGTACGGCACGATCACCCGCACCTGGTTCTCTGACATCTCGAGCGTTGTTGCGACGCCCGACCGGGCGATGAACGGCACCTGGGTGGACGACCAGATCGTTACCTTCGGACCCTGCCACTGGGCGATGACCGCGTGGGGCTCGATCGGAACCGCGTGCGACATGTCGGCGACATACCGGCCCTTGATCACATGGTCGGAGGCGGCCATGGCGGCGTCGGTATCACCTTTGGTGATCGACGAATGCGAGGCGTCGTTACCCTTGCGCACCACGGCGTCGTCGGCGCCGTATGACTCCCACTGCTCGTGTACCAGCGACGTCCCCTCGGCAAGGGAATGCTCGACGTCGACGATTGCCTCGAGCGGCTCGTAGGAGACCTCGATCATGGACGCGGCCTGCTGGGCGATCTCGGGGGTCAGAGCTGCCACCGCAGCGACCAGCTCGCCCTCGTAGCGGACGGCGTCCTTCGCGAACAGATAGCGATCCTGGATGAACGCGCCGTACTGGACATCGGGAACATCCTCGTGGGTGATCACCGCGAACACTCCGGGCAGCGCGCGAGCCGCCGTGGTGTCGATCGAGATGATTCGTGCCCGCGGGTGGTCGGCAAAGCGGAACTTGGCGTGCAGCATGCCCGTGAGGGTCATGTCGGCCGTGTACCGGCCGGCGCCGGTGACCTTCTCCTTGCCGTCCTGGCGGATGTGCCGTGTACCGATGACCGTCGCCACATGTTCCTCCTGCTCGAGCGTGAATCGCAGGAGTGTAACTTGTCCCGATCGGCTCGGGTTTGTGTCTAGGCAGCGCCTATGCGGCAACGGCTGCGGTGTCGGAGCTCGCGCTCGCGATCACCTCGACCAGCGCATCGACCACGCGCGTGTCGTAGATCCGTCCTGCGTACTGGCGCAACTCCTCGACCGCGTCGCGCATGCCGAGCATCTCGCGATACGGGCGCTCCTGGGTCATGGCCAGATACGACTCGCAGGCCAGAAGGATTCGAGCACCCAGCGGAATCTGGTCGCCGGTGAGGCCGCGGGGGTACCCGCTGCCGTCGAGATGCTCATGGCTGGCGCGAACCACCTCGCGCACGGGCTCGAGCGCGGCACCCTGGCCAAGCATCTCTGCCGATCGCTCGGGGTGCTGCTTGATCACCGACCATTCCTCGTCGGTCAGCGGCCCGTCCTTGGTGATGATCGAGTTGGGCACCATCGCCATCCCCAGATCGCGGAAGCGGCTGGCGGTGGTCAGGCCGGAAAGCTCTTCGGAGTTGAGTCCCAGGCGTTCGCCAACCTGGCGGACGAGTTCGTCCATCTCGGTGTCCACCGCGCTTTGAGAACGCTGTTCAGGCTCTTCTTCGACGACCTTGGCCGCCGGCTGGTCGGAGGGCCCGGCCGTTGCCGACAGTCGTCGCAGCCGCGAGATCACGAACGATGCGGGGATCCACTCCTCGGGA
This sequence comes from uncultured Actinomycetes bacterium, assembly GCA_963708725.1. Taxonomy (GTDB): domain Bacteria; phylum Actinomycetota; class Thermoleophilia; order Gaiellales; family JAICJC01; genus CAVPTL01. Next base: position 813,592 of record CAVPTL010000008.1, read on the forward strand.
TTCTTGGTCGAGAACGCGAACCGCAGTATCTGGCCGGTGTCGACGACGAACATGCCGCTCTGTCGCCGCGTGCGGCCCAGCTTGCGCTCGGTCAGCCCCAGCTCCTGGAAGGCGTTACCCCCGTCGTTCAGCCACGTGGCGATACCGGCAGCCTCCAACTGGCGTCCAGCTCCACATTCACCGCTGGAGATGACCACCAGCTGCGCGCCGTAGGTGGATGCCGACCGGCCGACTTCCCGCAGCATGGCCAGCCGCGGATCGGGGGACGTGTCGGCCTCCATCAGGGCCAGCACGAGCGGGCCGGTCTCGACCAGAGTGTCGAGTCCGACCTGCTCACCGGTGGGCCGTTTCAGGTCCAGCGGCTGGAGTGCTTGATCAAGCTGCGGCATCGGCGGCGTCGTCGAGCTCGACGTCGGTATCAGACTCGTCGCGGGTCTCGGAGATGATGCTGCGCAGTGACGTGCCCTGCTGCCGCTCGAAGCCGAACACGTCGACCTCGGCCTGCTCGTCAGACTGATCCTCGGTCTGGTCGCTGGGCTGCTCGTCGCTTTCGGCCTCGGGCTCGGCGTCGACATCGGCGGTGACCGCCTCGGTCTCGGTCTCGGCGTCGGTCTCGGTCTCGGTCTCGACCGCATACTCGGTCTCGAACTCTGCCTCGGGCTCCTGGTCCTCGATGGCTACCTGCTCTTCGAGGTACTCCTGCTCGTCGGCGGCCTGCGCGGGCTCGGGCAAGGCGAGACTGGCCCGTGCCTGCTCGATCGCGCCCAGCACCTGCGACTGCACCTTGTTGGCATCGGCCACGAGCTGCTCGGCCTCGCGCTTGTGCTCCTCGGCCTCGGCCAGCACCTCGGCGACCCGAGCCTGAGCCTGGGCGTCGCGGTCTGCCAGAGCCTGCTCGAAGCGCTCGCGCTCTGCCTGGAGCTCGGCCTCGACCGCAACTCGCAGCTCCTCGCCGCGACCCTGAGCCTCTTGCACGATGTGCTCGCCACGGACGCGTGCCTCGTCAAGATGCGACTTGGCGGCTTCCCCGGCCTCTTCGAGCAGACGCTCGCGCTCGCGGTGGATCTCTTCGATCTCGAGAGCCGACGCGGCCTTGACCTCGGCCAGCTCGTTCTGGACGAACGCGTCCATCGCGGAGATGGTGCGCTCGACAGCGTTCTGAAGACCCTCGAGATCGGCGGTGGGCCGGTCGCTGGGCTCCGTGAAAATCTGCTCGAGCGCCTGGGGCTGCTCGATCGGGATCTGGGTGACGATCAGCTCAGGAGCCTCGGCCACCGGCATCTCGCTCAGCTGATCGGCAAGATCAGCGAGAAACTGATCGACCTCCTCGGGGTTGTAGCCCGTGGGGGTGAGAGTGAATGACGCATTTCTGATGCTCGCAAGATCGACCATGGAACTGCCTCCTGAAAGGGAACCGGCGCGTGGAGAGGACGGGGGAGTGGTTCCCGTATCGGCGATTCACCGCAGGCCTTTAGCCCGGGTTTCCCGTCACGCCCAGTCATCGGCCGGTAGGCTTGGCGGTCGATGAGCAGTAGCGAACCTCGCCCCCGGATCGCCGTGATCGGTGCCGCGCTCGACCTGGGTTCGGGCCGCAGAGGAGTCGACATGGGCCCTTCTGCCATTCGGTATGGAGGCCTCGACGAACGGTTGGCCGCGCTCGGGCGTGACCGCTATGACCGGGGAAATGTGCTTGCCCCCACAGTCGAGCGACTCTCGCAGGGAGATCCGTCGGCGCGCTACTGGGACTCGATCAAGCACACGTGTGAGGAGTTGGCTCGTGAGGTGGCGGCGGTGGTCGCGGCCGAGGAGATACCGCTCGTGCTCGGGGGTGATCACGCGATCGCGATCGGGACGCTCGGCGGGCTCGCGCGTGCCCACGGCGCGCCTGGCGGCGTGATCTGGATCGACGCCCACTCCGATATCAACACGCCGTCGAGTTCGCCCAGCGGCAACGTGCACGGCATGCCGCTGGCGGTCACGCTGGGGCTCACCGACGACCCGCGGTTCACCAGCGATGCCTGGGCCGTGCCCTCGGTGCTGGCCGAGCACACGGTGCTGGTGGGAGTTCGCAGCATCGACGTGGGCGAGCGCGACCATCTGCGGCGCACGGGGGTGACCGTGTTCACGATGTCCGACGTCGACCGTCACGGTATGCACCACATCATGGAGCACGCGGTCCGGGTCGCATCCGGTGGTGCGTTCATGCACGTCTCGTTTGACATGGACGTGGTCGACCCCGATCAGGCGCCCGGCGTCGGAACGCCGGTACGGGGCGGGATCACCTACCGCGAGGCGCATCTTGCAATGGAGGTGCTGGCCGACCGCGACCTGGTGACGTCGATGGAGATCGTCGAGGTCAACCCGGTGCTGGACGTGCACAACGCCACCGCGAACCTCGCGGTCGAGCTGGCCTGCTCAGCCTTCGGCAAGCGCATCCTGTAACGAAACCGTGCCAAAAGAGTCCCGTGAATAAATGGTGCCTGGCACCATTTATTCAGTGGTATTTGCGGCCGACGAGCTCGTCGGGCAGGTATTGCTGACCGGCGGCGGCCGCTGGGTCGGAGTGCGGGTAGTGGTATCCGACTCCGTGGCCGAGCTGTTTCGCTCCGGGGTATGAGCCGTCGCGGAGGTGGGGCGGCGGTCGCAGCGCGCCGCGCTCGCGCACATCGGCCAGGGCCTTGTCGATCGCCACGTAGGCCTCGTTGGACTTTGGCGCTCGGGCCAGATACGACGCGCACTGCGACAGGTTGATCCGGCACTCGGGGAGCCCCACGAACTCGACCGCCCGCGCCGTCGCCACCGCGACCTCGAGCGCCCGCGGGTCGGCGTTACCGACGTCCTCGGATGCGAACACGATCATCCGCCGCACGATGAACTTGGGGTCCTCGCCGCCGGCGATCATCACGGCCAGGTAATAGACGGCGGCGTCGGGGTCGGAGCCACGCATGCTCTTGATAAACGCCGAGATCGTGTCGTAATGGCGATCCCCGCCCTTGTCATAGAGCAGCGGCTGCTTGCGGGCGGCATCGGCGACGTCCTTGGCCGAGACCACCCGGTCGGTCGCGGTTGCTGCCGCCGCCTCCACGATGTTGAGCGCGCTGCGCCCGTCGCCGCCGGCGGCGGAGACGATCGTCTCGCGCACGTCCTCGTCCAGGGTCACGCCGAGGTCGGCGGCGCCGCGCTCGACGATCCGGCCGAGCGACTCGCGGTCGATCGAATCCAGCTGATACAGCTGGCAGCGCGAAAGCAGGGCGGAGTTGACTTCGAAGTAGGGGTTCTCGGTGGTGGCGCCGATGAGCGTGATCAGCCCCGATTCGACCGCCGGCAGCAACGCGTCCTGCTGGCCCTTGTTGAACCGGTGGATCTCGTCCAGAAAGAGGATCGTGCGCCGCCCCGACGCCCCCAGCCGCTCGCTCGCCTGCGCCAGCACTCTGCGCACATCCGCGACTCCGGTCTGCACTGCCGAGAGCTCGACGAACTCGGCGTGGGTGCTTTGGGCGACGATCCGCGCCAGCGTGGTCTTGCCGCTTCCCGGGGGGCCGAAGAAGATCATCGATGGCACCCGGTCCGACGCGATCGCGCGCCGCAGGCCGCTGTCGGGGCCGACCACGTCGACCTGGCCCTCGAACTGATCGAGTGTCAGCGGCCGCAGCCGCTGGGCCAACGGTGCTGCCGTTACCAGCCGCACCTCGGCCGAATCTGAGAACAGGTCGCCGGAGATGGGGTAAAGCCTATACTCGGGCGATGATTACCACCGACCTGCGCGCCGCCGCCAGCGACCTCCTTTCGGCGCTGATCCAGATCAACACCACCAATCCGCCCGGTAACGAGACCGCCGCCGCGGAATACCTCGCCGCGTATCTGGCCGAGGCCGGGGTCGAGTCGACCCTGGTCGGAGCCGACCCGCTGCGCCAAAATCTCGTGGCCAGGATCCGGGGCCGCGGTACCGGGCCCTCGCTGCTGCTTCTGGGTCACACCGACGTTGTCGTTGCCGACCCCAGCGAGTGGTCGGTCGACCCGTTCTCGGGGCTCGATCGCGACGAGTACATCTGGGGCCGTGGCGCCCTTGACATGAAGGGCCAGGTGGCGGCCGAGGCGGTTGCCTTCGCTGCTCTCGCGCGCGACGGCTGGCAGGGCAACGGCGATCTCGTGTTGTGCGCGGTCGCCGACGAGGAGGTCGGCATCGGCGTCGGCGCGTCGTGGATCGTCGAAGCCCATCCGGAGCTCGTGCGTACCGAGTACGTGATCAACGAGGGCGGCGGTGAGCGATTCGACCACGAAGGCCGGGTCGTCTACAACGTCGATGTCGGCGAGAAGATGTGCTCGGCGTTCGAGATCACGGTCTACGGCCGTAGCGCCCACGCGTCTGGAGCATTCATCTCGGACAACGCCCTGCCCAAGATCGCGCCGGTGATCGAGCGGATCGAGCGGATGGCGCGTCCTGCTCACGAGCTGCCCGAGCTCAACGCCTTCCTGGTCGGCATCGGTGCCGAGGGTGCGGACGCCACCGAGCTCGCCAGGCAGGCCCGCACGTCGAACCTTGCGCTCTCGGAGGTGCTCGGGCCGATGCTCGGCGCTGTGATCACGCCCACCGGCCTGGAGGCCTCCCCGCGGGCGAGCGTCAACGTCGTCCCGGGACGGTGTGTGCTTCGCTGCGACTGCCGGATTCTGCCCGGACAGACCCAGGAGCAGGTTCGCGCCGCCGTCGCCCTCGCGCTCGACGGGATCGAGCACGACTTCGAGTTCGTGGAGAGCGTCGGTGGCAGCAGCTCATCCGCGAATTCTCCGCTGTTCGACGCGATCGCAGGGTTCGTTCCGACGATGGAACCCGGCGCCACGGCGGTGCCGTCGATCTCGTCCGGATTCACCGATAGCCACTTCTTTCGAAGCGCCTTCGGCAACGTCGCCTACGGGTTCATGCCCAAGCGCACGCCGCCGACCGAGACCTGGCCGCTGATCCATTCGGGTGACGAGCGGGTGTCCAAGGACGACCTGGAGCTCGCCGCCCAGTTCTTTCTGCACGCCGCGCACACGATCGGCGAGCTGGAATGAGCGCCGAGCCGTCCGACAAGGTGCGGCTGGGAGGTATGGCCCTTCGCAACGGCATCCTCGTCCACAGCTTCGACCACTGGGCCGCCGCGGTGCGGACTCCCCAGGGTGAGATCAAGCTCGCCTCGGGTCGCAAGCCCGAACTGCCCGACGTGCTGGTGAACACCCCCGTTGTTCGGGGGGTGGCGCGGATGGCCGAGGTCGGATACCTGCTGCCGACCCTTCGGCGACGGCTACCCGAGGCTCGGCTTCCGTTTGAAGCTCCGGGCATGGGCGGCGCGCTGGCGGCATCGGCGCTGATCTCGACGGTGGTGCGGCGGTCGAAACTGCCGGTGGCGGTCGCGGAGGGTGTCGCGGTCGGGATGTCACTGGTGCCCGCGCTGATGGCGATCCGCGGATCGCAGGTCGCCGGCTACCACGGCGCCGAGCACAAGGCGATCGGCGGGTACGAGCAGGACACCGACGCGATCGACGTGGCCAAGGAGCACGAACGCTGCGGCTCGCACATGGTCGGCCCGATGCTGGTCGCGACCGCGGCCGGCAGCACGTTGGTGGCTCGAATGCCCGCATCTCGTCGCGGCCCCGCTCGGTTGCTGACCGGCCTGGCGGCGATCGGCGTTGCCGCCGAGTCGTTCTCGTGGATGACCCGGCACCCCGATCACCCGGTCGCGCGTGCGCTCAGCCGCCCCGGCTTCGAGCTCCAGCGAGTGGGGGCGACGCGGGAGCCGACTGCCGAAGAGCTCGAAGTCGCACGTACCGCGCTGGACGAGGTGCTGCGGCTCGAGGGCGTCGAGTCACATTGACTCGCCACGTCTTGTAACTTGTCCAGTTGAACGTACTCTTACTGTGTGCTTTGGATCAACCTCAACGGTTGGCCGGCGACACTCCTGGACGCATTCCACCACTTCCTGGTGGAGTGGGGCATTTTCATCATCTTCGGGTTGCTGGCCTACTTCTCGTGGAAGCTGGTGCGGTCGATCCCGTCCACCAAGCCCCACACCATCGACCCGCGCGACGACACCCGGGTGCGCTGGGATGACGTGGCCGGTCTGGAGGAGCCGCGTCTCGAACTCGAGGAGATCGTGCAGTTCCTTGCCGATCCCACCCGGTTCGAGAAGCTGGGGGCGCGCGTGCCGAAGGGCGTGCTCATGCACGGGCCGCCGGGTACCGGTAAGACGCTCCTGGCCAAGGCGGTGGCGGGCGAATCGGGCGCCAACTTCTACTTCCAAAGCGCGTCGGCGTTCGTCGAGATGTGGTCGGGTCTGGGCGCGGCCCGCATCCGCAAACTGTTTGCGACCGCCCGCGAGAACCAACCGGCAATCATCTTCATCGACGAGCTGGATGCCGTCGGCTCAAAACGGGTCGGCGGCGGCAACAACCGTGAGCACGACCAGACTCTGAACCAGCTGTTGGTCGAGCTCGACGGCTTCGACGAGCACGACCGCCTGGTCGTCGTGGCCGCCTCCAACCGGCTCGAGGATCTCGATCCCGCGCTGCTGCGGCCGGGCCGGTTCGACCGGCACGTCCTGATCAGCCCGCCCGATCTCACCAGCCGCGAGGAGATCCTGGCGGTCCACACCCGCAACAAACCGCTGGCTCCCGACGTCCGCCTCAAGGAGCTGTCGCGCCAGACGGCGGGGCTGACGGGCGCCGACCTGGCGAACATCTGTAATGAGGCCGCCATCTCGGCCGGCCGTGCCGGCCGCGACCGGCTGACCTACGAGGATTTCAGTCACGCCCTGGAGCGGGTGGTCGCCGGGCTCGAGCAGCGCAAGCTGATCACCGAGAAGGAGAAGCGGGTGATCGCCTACCACGAGGCCGGTCATGCGCTGATCGCCCACCTCACCAGCGAGGAGATCCACAAGGTCACCATCCTCCCCCGCGGCCGGGCGCTGGGCATGATGATGCGACTGCCCGAGGAGGATCGACACCTCGCCTCCGAGGACGAGCTCGAGGATTGGCTCAAGATCAGCCTGGGTGGCCGCGCGGCCGAGCAGGTGGTGTTCGGGCGGATCACCAACGGTGCGGCCTCCGATCTCGACCACGCCACGTCGATCGCGCGCATGATGGTGTTTGACTGGGGTATGGGCGCGAGCACCCGCTCGCTCCAGATGCGGGCCGACGACTACGCGCTCTCGGAGGAGACCAAGCAGCTGCGCGACCGCGAGCTGCGCGAGATCACCGAGCGCGCCCTGATCTGGGCTGCACGGATGGTCGCCGAGCACCGCGTCCAGCTCGACCGGCTCGCACAGGCGCTGCTCGAGCGCGAGACGCTCTCTCGCCTCGAGATCGCCGAGCTGTTGTCCGACCTCGAGCCGGTATCCGACGCCTCGCGCCAGGTCGGGGTCGAGATCGTGCGAGGAGACGTGGTCGAGGCGCCACCGCAGCTGCTTCCGGCGCTCCGTGCCGACCCGGTTGCCGGCGACGAGCCGGCCCCCACCGAGCCCTGACCGCTAGTCGGTGGAGTCGTCGGCGGGCAGCTCCTCGGCCACCGTCTCGACCGGCCCGTCGTCGGCGTCTGCGTCCTCGTCGCTCTCGCCCTTGAGTTCGGCAATCTCGGCGACTTTCTCGTCGACCTGACGGCGCAGATCGGCGATTTTCGCCGCCGCTCCCGCCAGCTCGCCCGATCGCTCGGCCAGCCCGTTTTGGTTGTAGAGCGTGTACGCGCTGCGACCGAAGTCGGTCAGCGCCTCCTTCTCTTCGCCCTTGAGTGTTCGCAGCTGCATCTGCAGCTGTCCGGTTTTCGCAGTCTCCTGCGTTCGCTCGGCGACGGTCGAAGCCACGTCCATCGCCTGAACCTTGAGCTTGTCCAGGAACTCCATGTCGCCCCCTGATGGTGGAAGTCTCGTAACATGCGGGCGCAATGCACCCGCTTTCCGTCCATCATATCGGGCACGCCGTGGCCGACCTCGATTCCGCCGTGAACACCTATCAGCGGCTTCTGGGGGCCACTCTGGAGCACCGCGAGACGGTCGTCGAGCAGGGAGTCGAAGCCGCTTCGATGCATGTCGGCGACTCGCGCATCGAGCTGCTGGCTCCGCTTGGAGCCGATACGCCGGTCGGTCGGTTTCTGGAGAAGCGCGGCCCAGGAATGCACCATGTCGCCTACGAGGTGACCGATATCCGAGCGGCGCTGGCCGACGCGGCCCGCGCCGGGGCGGAGCTGATCGACGACAGCCCGCGGGTCGGATTGTTTGGACTCGAGGTGGCGTTCATTCATCCCGAGAGCGTCGATGGAGTACTGGTGGAGCTTGTTTCCCAATCGAGAACTGGAGCTGAGCATGGCTGACGACGTGACCCGGATCGAGATCGGCTTTGAGGGTGGACTGATCGCGGGCTTCAAGCTTTCGGAGGGCGAGTGGGCCATCCTGGCCTCCGCGCTGCCCGCGGGCACCGGACACGTGAGCGTCACGTCCGACGACGGCACCGACGTCTATATCGACGTCTCGAAGATCGCCTATGTGAAGCGTGAGCCGCGCGTCAGCAAGGTCGGATTCTGACATCCCGCTGGTGTGACCGGGCGGTGGTCGCCTATACAACCGCGGGCAACTACGGCGCGTGTTGGATCGTCGCCGGCGTGGTCACGCGACGTCCGTTTCGCACGGCCGCGACCGTGTGGGGCACGCTCGCCGCAAACTACGGCGTGAAGCGGCTCGTGAACCGTGAGCGGCCGGGTACCGACAGGCCGGCGATGATCCCGCTTCCGAGCTCGCCGTCGTTTCCGTCGAGTCACGCTGCCATGTCGGTGGCGGCGGCGTTCGTCCTGTCCCAATCGGACCCGCGACGAGCGCCACTGTGGGTGCTGGCCGCGGCCTTGATGTGCGCCAGCCGGGTGTATGTCGGTGCCCACCACCGCAGCGATGTCGCAGCCGGCGTCGTGGTCGGAGCGGTCGGCGGCGCGGTCGGCGTGAGCGTCTGATGGCCGGCCTCGAGGTGGGGCTGGTGGGGCTCCCGAACAGCGGTAAGTCGACGGTGTTCAACGCGCTCACCGGCGGTGGCGCCACGGTGGCGCCGCATATGTTCTCGACCACCGAGTCGATGACGGCGCTGGCCGACGTGCGCGACCCGCGGCTGGCGCAGCTCGCCCAGCTTTCCGAGTCCGTGAAGATCGTCCCCGCTCAGCTTCAGGTGGTCGATATCGCCGCGTTGGTGAAGGGAGCATCGACCGGCGAGGGCCTGGGCAACCAGTTCCTCGGGAGCATCCGCACCACCGACGCGGTGTTGCACGTGGTGCGGGCGTTCGAGGATGGGGCGGTGGCTCATCCATCCGGGCCGCGTCGATCCACTCGACGACGCCGAGACGATCGACCTCGAGCTGATCCTCGCCGATCAGGAGGCGATCGAGCGCCGGCTCCAGCGGGTCGCAAAGACGGCCAAGAGCGGCGACCGGGATGCCGTGGCCGAGCAGACCGCGCTGAACGAGCTGACCACATGGCTCGATCAGGGTCACCCGGCGCGCTCGGCGGGCGTCGAGATTCCTGCGACCGTCGACCTTTTGACCGCCAAGCCCACGCTCTACATCGCCAATGTGGACGACAGCGGCAACTCCGAGGCCGTGGAATCGCTCACCGCCTACGCTCGTGAGCGCGACACGGAGTGCATCGCGATCAACGCCAAGATCGAGGCCGAGCTGGCCGAGCTCTCCACCGAAGAAGCCCAGGCGTTTCTGGAAGATCTCGGGATCGATCAGCCGGCGCTCGACCGCATCAGCCTGGCTGCCTACCGGCTGCTCGACCTGATTCCGTTTTTCACCACCGGCCCCACGGAGACCCGCGCCTGGACGATCCGTCGCGGTCAAAACGCCCAGCGGGCGGCCGGTCGGATTCACTCCGACCTCGAACGCGGGTTCATCCGAGCCGAGGTGGTGCCGACCGAGCAACTGCTGGAGGCCGGGTCAGAGGTCGAGGCCAAGAAGCGCGGCTGGGTGCGGGTCGAGGGACGCGACTACGTTGTGGTCGACGGTGACGTTCTGAACGTGCGCTTCAACGTGTGACTGCGAACGCTTCGCCCACGCGGGCGTCCAGCGCGTTGGCCTGGAACAGCGCAACCGCCTCGGGCGTTTCCAGCCGCCGTGACTCGAGCGGCCCGTGGTGGCTTGCGACCGCATTCAGGAGCTTCAAGAGCGTGTCCTGATCAAGATCGGTGTCCGCCGCTGCCGCGTCGATCATGCGTACGCCCGCCAGCACGTGCCCGAGCAGCCGCCCTTCGTCGGAGACCGATATCGTGACCCCGCCGGTAAATGTCTCGGTACGGCCGAGGTCGTGCAAGAGCGCCGCCGCCGTCAGCAGGTCGGAGTCGAGCCGGGGGTGCAGTTGAGCAGCTTCACGGCTGAGCGAGGCGACTGCGACGGTGTGCTCGAGCAGGCCGCCCGCGTAGGCGTGATGGGTCTCGGCGGCTGGTGCGTTTCGCATCCGCGTACGGATTCGTTCATCGCCCAGAAACCGCATCACAACCGCACTCAGGCCGGGATGGTGAATCTCGCCGGCGAGGAATTCGAGAAACCCGTCGAGCGTCTCGGCGTCCCGGCGCGACCCCGGCACCAGCTCGAGGGGATCGCCGCCGTCCACCTTTTGCATGTCACGCACCGCGATCTGAAGCCGGCCCGAGTACGACTCGACGCGTCCCAGCACGCGTACCGTGTCGCCTTCGGCGAAGCGTGCACCGAGCACGTTGACGTCATTCCAGACCACGCCCCCGACCCGTCCGGTGCGATCTGCCAATTCGACGCTCAGGAACGGATCGCCGCTGCGCGTGCGCCGTGTTTGCTTGCGTTGGACGGCGAAGGTGGCGTCGATCATCGCGCCTTCGCTGAGATCGGCTACATAGGTGCCCCCGGCCATTCGGGACACTCTATATAGACTGCCCATCGATGGCCGAGACACCGCAGACGCCGACACCGCTGGAGCCGCTCCGCGCACTGCGCTACGACCAGGCGAAGGTTGACCTCGCCGACGTCGTGGCGCCGCCCTACGACGTGATCTCCCCGTCTGATCGCGAGCGCCTCCTGTCTCGCGACTCGCACTCGGTCGTGAACCTGATTCTGCCCGAGACCCCGGCTCGCGCCGCCGACCTGCTTCACGAGTGGCGACGCGACGGCACGCTCGTGCAGGATGCCGATCCGACCGTGTGGTGGCACGAGCAGAGCTTCGTCGCCCCCGACGGATCGGAGCGAAGCCGCGCTGGATTTCTGGCGGCGGTCAGGCTCTCGCCGTACGAGACCGGCCGGGTGCGGCCCCACGAGCAGACCCACGCGTCGGCCAAGCAGAACCGGCTCGACCTGTTGAGGGCCACTCGCGTCAACCTCTCGCCGATCTTTGGTCTGTACGACGACCCTGAGGGAGGCCCGCGCGCGGCGCTGGCGTCGGCGGCCGATCGCGAGCCTGACATGCGCGTGCTCGACGACGACGGTACCGACCACCGGTTCTGGGCGGTCACCGATCCCGCAGCCATCGCGGCAACCCAGGCGGCGCTGGCCGATCGCGAAATCCTGATCGCCGACGGTCACCACCGCTACGAGACGGCGCTCAACTACCGCCAGGAGCGGCGTGATGCCGACGGCAACCCGGACGCCGACCAGCCCTACGACTTCATGCTGATGTACCTGGCAAACCTGCACGGCGAGGGACTCGCGATCTTTCCCACCCATCGCGTGGTGATGGGCACCCGCGACCTGACACCCGACCTCCTGAATGCCTTTGCCGTGCGCGAGTTGACCGCCACCCCGGCACAGCTCGAGGTGGAACTCGCAGCGATCCCACCCGAGACCGTCGCCTTTGGCGTCTGGCGGGGGCCGGATCGACCGGCGCTCGTCTGCACTCTTGCCGACCGCGCCGCGGTAATGATGGCGATGTCGGGGTCTCCCGCGGCGCTCCGAAAGATCGACGCCGCCGTGCTCGAAGCCGTGATTCTCGCACCGATGCTCGGTCTACTCGAGAATCCTGAGCAGTTCGCAACCACCGACGCGGTTCGATATGTCCGCGACCTCGACACCGCCGTCGGCCATGTGGATGCCGGTGACGCGGCCGCGGCGTTTGTTTTGCGGGCGCCGACCGTGGCGCAGGTGCAGGAGGTGGCGCGGGCCGGCCGGGTGATGCCGCAGAAGTCGACGTACTTCTATCCAAAGCTGTACTCCGGGTTCCTGATGAATCCGCTCGAGGACTGATGCGCGAGGATTGGCTGCGGTTCTGCCGCGATGTCGCATCTGACGTCGAGGCGGTGCTGCGCCAGTATCCGACTCGTGACGATCGCGAGCCGGTCGTCGGCCAGGGCCGCGGAGGCGACGACACCACCGTGATCGACGACGGTGCCGAGCGGGTCGCGGTCGCTCGGCTGGAAGCTCTCGAAGCCCGCGGGATCGGGTTCCTGCTCGTATCGGAGGAGCTCGGTGAGCGCAGATTCGGTGACCCTTCGAGCCCCTGGATCGTGGTGCTCGACCCGATCGACGGTTCGCTCAACGCCAAGCGTGGGCTGCCGTTCTTCTGTGTCTCGATTGCGTTTGCCGACGGCCCGACGTTGAACGACGTGAAGTTCGGCTTCGTCAAGGACTTCGGGTCGGGGGAGGAGTGGGTGGCCGAGGCCGGAGCCGGTGCGACCGTCAACGGGCGGCCGCTCGGTGGGGTGCGGCCCAAGGAGCGGCTCGGGATCGTCGACCTCGAGGCCACCACCGCGGCACTCGTGGCCGACGCCGCCCGTCGCCTCGACGGTCGCGTCGGCAGGATCAGGCTGCTGGGCGCGTTGGCGTTGGCGCTGTGTCAGCTCGCCGACGGGCGGGTCGACGGCGTGGCCACGCTCAAACCGTCGCGGTCGGTCGACCTGGCGGCGGCGGCGTTGATCGTGCGCGAGGCGGGAGCGACGCTCTGCACCGTCGATACCGACGCGCTTGCGCTCGACCTCGAGAGCCGGTCGCGAGCGGTCGCGGCTCGCGATCCCGAGTGGGCCGAGCGGCTCAGGGCGATCGTGTACGACCCCTTCGAGTAGCGATCTCTACACTTAACCTGTGATTGCGCAGGATGAGATCCGCGAGGCGCTGGTCGGGGTGATCGACCCCGAGATTCGCCGCAGCGTGGTCGAGCTCGACATGGTGCGCGGGGTGGACGTGACCGGCTCGCATGTCGATGTCACCATCGCCCTCACGGTCGCCGGCTGCCCGATGAAGGCAAATCTCGAGCAGCAGGTGCAGGAACGGGTTGGAAGCGTCGCCGGGGTCGGCAGCGTCGGGGTCTCGTTCGACGTGATGACGCCCGCCGAGCGCACCGCTCTTCGCACCCGCCTGCAGGGCTCTGGCGGTGCAGAAGCGCCGGCGGGCGGCAAGAAACCGGTCACGATCCCTCCCACCACGTCGGTCATCGCCGTGGCCTCGGGCAAGGGCGGCGTCGGCAAGTCGTCGCTGACCGCGAACCTCGCCGCCTCACTGGCGGCCAACGGAGCGGAGGTCGGCGTGATCGACGCCGACATCTACGGCTACTCGATTCCCCGCATGCTGGGGATCTCACAGCGGCCCGTGGTCGTCGACGGCATGATCGTGCCTCCGGTGGCCCACGGCATCAAGATCATGTCGATCGGGTTTTTCATCGACGACGACGCCGCCGTGCTGTGGCGCGGGCCGATGCTGCATCGCGCGCTCGAGCAGTTTTTGACCGATGTCTACTGGGGCGAGATCGATCACCTGATCGTCGATATGCCTCCTGGTACCGGCGACGTCGCGATTTCGCTGGGACAGCTCCTGCCCTCACCGCAGCTGGTGTTGGTGACAACGCCTCAGAAGGCCGCCCAGGCGGTGGCGAAGCGGGCCGCCGAGGTGGCCGACAAAACCGGCATGCGGCTCGCCGGAGTGATCGAAAACATGAGCTACGCCGTGTGCGCGTGCTGCGGTGAGCGCAGCCATCCGTTCGGCCAAGGCGGCGGCGCGGAGCTTGCGGGTGAACTCGAAACCGACCTCCTGGGACAGGTACCGCTCGACGAGCGACTGCGCGAATGCGGTGACGCCGGAGCGCCGCTCGTGATCGAGTCGCCCGAGACGCCGGCTGCGGTCGCGATCCGCGAGATCGCCGAGACGCTCTCCACCCGCCTGGCGCCCAAAATACCCGCGGCCACCCGCATCAAGCGCCCCCTCAGCGTGCTCTAGTGAATAAATGGTGCCAGGCACCATTTATTCATCCGTTTGGCGGCGGAGTTGGCGGAGGACGACCGGGTCGATGCGGTCGCCGTGGAGTCGCTCCTCGAGGTTCTCGATGTCGGCCCACTGCTCGAGCGCGGAGCGGGCGGGTCCGGTGAACCCGAGCGCCGCCAGGCGCTCGCTCAGCTCGCTCTCGACCTGCTCCAGGGGCAGCAGTTGCTCGGCCGGAGTCGATCCAAACAGCAGGTCGTGGACCGCATACAGCCGTTGCAGCTCCTCGATCGGGCTGGGATGGTCGTCGACCCGCAGGTCGATCGCGTACTCGTTGTCGCCGCCGTAGCCGCCGCCGTGCTCGCGCATGACCACGCACGCCGACTGACGCCCCCGGCGGTCACCGCCGGCTGCATCCCCCGCCGCCAGTGCGGCCAGCATCCGCTCCACCAACGGCCCCGCGGTGAGCTCGAACGTCTCGGCGACGGCATCGATCACCGCCGGCCCCGCCAGCAGGTTGCCCTGAGCGGCGAACTGGTGGCCGGTGCGGTGTCCCGCCCAATCCACACACGCCTCGCCGGTGAAGGCGGCACTCGCCCCGGAGGCATCGACGACGCCGAGCTGCCGATCGGCGGCGCCCGGATCGACTGCGAGCAGCCTCTCGACGACCTCCTGGGCGCTGTGGCCCGCCCGCAGCAGGGTCAGGCCGTCGGGCCCAAAGCCGACCTTCGCGAGCGCCTGGGTGGCGACCGCTCCGGTCCCGGCCGCCGCCCACGGCACCACCGCCCCCACTGCGAGGAACTTCGACGCCACGACCACGCCCCACTGACCCGCTTCCACATCGCTTGCCACCAGCGAGAACGTCACGAAAGGGTGTCTCCCGGAGCGAGTTCCTCCACCTCGACGCCCGTCACGCCGCGCGCCGCAAGCTCATCGCGCAACGCGCCGGGGGTGCCGTTGAGCGCGGGAAACGTGCCGTAGTGCATGCCCAGCACCCGTTTGACGCCGAGCAGCTCCACCGCTTTGGCCGCCTCGAAGGGGCCCATCGTGTAGAAGTCGCCGATGGGCAGCACCGCCAGGTCGGGTTGGTACAGCTCGCCGATCAGCGCCATCCCCGAGAACACCGCGGTGTCGCCGGCGTAGTAGATGCGATAGCCGTCCTCGAGCGTGATCACAAAGCCCGCGGGGTCGCCGGTGTAGACGATGCTGCCGTCCGCCGCGTTCATGCTCGAGGAGTGGGTGGCGTTGGTCATCGTGACCTTGATGCCCTCCACCGCTGCGGTACCGCCCTTGTTGAACCCGACGGTGTTCTCGACCCCGAGGGATTCGAGGTAGCCCGCCAGCTCGGCGATCGCGACCACGGCCTTCGGTGACTTCTCCTTGGCGAGCCTGACGACGTCGCCGGTGTGATCGGCATGGCCGTGTGAGACCAGCATCACATCGAAGTCGGGGTCGCCGAGGTTCTCGGGTGTTGCAGGGTTCCCGGTGAGCCAGGGGTCGAGGATCACTCGCAGGCCGCGAGGTGTTTCGAGCAGAAATGCGGAGTGGCCGAGCCAGGTGAGCTTGGTGCCGTTTCCGAGGGCCATCGTCGCTCCTTTCGTCGAAGAATGTCCGGGGAATGTAGATGACACCTACCCGTCGCGGAAGGATCCCAGCCACCCGCAGCGAACACGCGTGTATGAGCTACATCACACCAATGCGGATTGCAGTGTTGGGTTCGGCGCTTGGGCTCCTGGCATTCGTCTTGCCACCGGCGCTTGGCCTGTATCTGACAATGCTCGCGGCCGCGGTTTTGCTGGGGGCGGGTTTCATGGCGTACGTGACTGCCGTCGACCACCCGTCGGCGCTGGCAGCGACCGACCTGGTGGTCTGTGCAGTGATCGCGATGCTCGTGCTCGCCGACGCTTCCGTGCGGTTTCCATCGGTGGTCAGCTCCGATGTGCCGAGCGCCTCGATGGCACTTGCCGAAGTGGCTCTCGCACTCGCGATTGCCGGTTCGATCGCTCCGGTACTGGCACCCGTGTACCGGACGGCGGCTCGCGCCCTTGGTGGGAGCGGAGTGGGGACTCAAGATCATGTGGCTGCCGACCGATGATCTCGGCAGATGTGGGATCTCTCTTCGAGTTCGAACTCCGCTGACGATGGCGACGGCGCCGATGAGGCCCGTCCCCGTCCGCTGCGCCCAGAGCCAGGCTGGCCGGCGGCCGACGACACGCCCGTGAACGAGCGAAGCGATTCTGAGGTCAGCGATCCAGACGACCCGGCCCACCTGAGTTTCACGCTGCCCGACCTCCCCAAGCGCGAGGGCGACCTGCGGCCGGTGGATCCGATCAAGGCGTTTGATGCGATCAACCTCTTTGGCGAGCCCGAGCCCGAGCCCGAACTCGCGCCCGAGCCCGAGGCGGAAATTGAGCCAGATCCGGAGCCCGAGCCTGTGCCGCTCCATCGGGCCGATGACGAGGCGCCGATGTTCCCACGGCCGGTTGCGGCCGCGCCCGAGCCCGTCGAGGCCGAACGTGGAGCCGACCACGATCCGCCCGCGGTGAGTGAATTCCGGCCCCCGGCGGCCGCGCTCGAGGAGCAGTTCATCGCGATGTTGGGAGAGCTCCCGGCCACCATCAGCGTGTTTGCGCCAAGTGGCGGGATCGAGTACCTCCAAGTGGCGTCGCTCGATCACGCGGGGCGGGTGATCGCCTACGGCCCTGACGAGTTCATGGAGCCGGGCTTCGAGTTCGTCGCCGAGCTGCGAGACGCCGAGGGTGGCGGCTTCGACATCCAGCTGACGGTGGTCGAGTCGTTCTTCCAGGCGGGGGATCGTGCGCTCTTGAACATGACGGTTGCCGACATCATCGAACGCGCGGGCGAGCGTGAAACACCCCGAGCACCGGTGTCAGAGGTGGCCGAAGCCCAGATCCAGTACTCCGCGGTCTTGCCCGAGAAGACGCGCATGGAGGTGCGGGTCGCCGACGTCTCGCTCCGCGGTATCGCGCTTCTCACCGACAAGGTTGTCGCCGTCGGCGACACGATGCGGGTCGATGCGATCGTGCGCGGCCGAAACATCATCATGGGAGTGCGCGTCGCCCGTATCGATCCCGCCGCCTTCGGCCGCTACCGGATGGGGTGTGAGATCACGCGGATTGGAGCCGCCGACCGCGCCTTCCTGGGCGACCTGGCCGCCTCCGCACGCAGCGGAAGCCCCGACCAGCGCCGACCGGAGACGATCGAAGTGCTCTCTCAGAGTCGCGCCGAGCAGGCCCCGCTGAAGGAGCGTTTGCGGCCCGCTGACTAGCTGACTTGCGTGACGTCATAGATGATGTCATAATGACGTCATGAATATGTCACCACACATCGACGCCGTGCGTGCCGATCTCCTGGCCGCAGCCGAGCTCGGCGACGATGATCTCAAAAACGCCGCCGCCCGCCTCGGCCGGGCGCTCGACGCCTCCGTCCGTGTCCGCCTCCAGGACGTGCTGGGAGAGGCCGTGCACGAACTCAATGGCCAGCTCGAGTCAGGGCGGGTCGAGTTGCATCTGGCCGGCGAGGACGTCGCGCTGGCATTCGTCGGCGAAGAGTCCGGGACCCGCACTGACGCGGTTCCCGACGACGATCTCACCGCTCGAATCACGCTGCGGCTGCCCGAGAGGCTCAAGGTTCAGGCCGAGGCGGCAGCCGCCCGCGAAGGCATCTCCACCAACGCATGGCTGGCGCGGGCCGTGGCGCAGAGCCTCGGCACGCGGTCTCCGGTGCGATCCGGGACGCGCGTCACCGGATACGCACAAAGCTAACTCACCAGTTCGAAGGGAGCACCATGACGACCCACTCCACACCGACGCCTCCCCGGCTCGATCTTCGCATCCCCGCAGGCATGATCGAGGTCGAGCTCGAGGCCCGCGACACCACCACGGTGGAACTCACCGCGATCTCAGGGTGGCGACACCGCGCAGGCGGCGATCGACGCCACCCGGCAGGAGCTTCGCACCACCGGGGCAATGCCCGAGGTGATCGTGCACTGCCCCGAAAAGCCCGGCAGGCTGCGGGGATTCGGCCGCCAACCCGAGCTGCGGCTCCGCGTGGTCGCGCCGCTGGGATCGATCGTGCGGGTCTCATCACTGACCGCCGACATCGAATGCTCGGCCGGTGCGCACGAGGTCGCGTGCAAGACGATTTCGGGCGAGATCACCGTCGGTGACGCCACCGGTGCAGTCAAAATCGACTCGACCAGTGGCGACCTTCGGACCGGGCAGGTCGGCGGCCCACTGCAAGCGGGATCCATCTCCGGTGACATCGCCGCCGGCGCCATCGGAGCCGAATCCCGTGCGCGCACAATGTCGGGCGACGTCAGGATCGCCGCCGCCGCCGGTTCGGTCAGAGCATCGAGCATGTCGGGCGATATCGAAATCGGCACGCTGATCGCCGGCGAGGCCGATCTCAGCTCGATGTCGGGCGATATCCGCGCAGCGGTGGCGCCGGGCGTGCGCGTCTACCTCGACCTCAAGACGCTCTCGGGAGACGCCCGCTCCGAACTCGACGCCGGAATCGACGCGCCCAGCGGACCACAGCTCACGCTCAAGGCATCGACCAAGAGCGGGGACGTGACCGTCAGTCGCGCGGCGGCAGCGGTGGGTGTGTGACCACGACCTCCCCGATGCTCGCCGACAGGAGCTCGATCACCATTCCGCCCGTCAACTCCTGATGCATCTCGGCTGCGAGCGCGTCAGAGCGCTCGCAGCCGGCACGATCATCAAAGGTGGTGGCGGACACGATGTGGCCGGTTTCATCGATCCACACGCGGTAGTTGCGAAAGCCGTCGATCTGCTCGAGTAGTGGGATGAACTCTGCTTCGAGTCGTGGGATCAGTTGACGGTACTGGGCAGGATCCAAACGGTATTGACGGATGGTGGCGTACATCATTCCCGTGCTTTCTGGAGCCGGGGTGGAGTCGGTTAGCTGAAGAGCGAGTTGCTGGCGGTGCGGGCCAGGTCGATCAGTGGCGAGGGCACGATACCTGCGACCAGCACCGCCACGGCTGCGACCGTGGCGGCCAGCGCGAGCAGCCTGAACGCGGTGCTTGTCTGCGTGGCCGCAGTGGGTTCTGGCTCGGTGGCCTCCCGCTCATACAGCGCCAGTGGGATCCGCAGGTAGTAGATGAGCGCCACCATGGTTGCGAGCACGCCGATCACGGCCAGGTAGGTCTGGTCGTTGTCGACCGCGGCGGAGAAGATGTAGAGCTTGCCGATGAATCCGCCACTGGGTGGGAATCCGGCGAGCGACAACATGCACACGAAGAGCGCCGCGCCCAGCCAGCGATGGCGATAGCCCCAGCCCGAGAAGTCGGCAATATCAACCGGCCTTCCGATCTGGCGCTCGCGGACAGCCACGATCGCGAACGCTCCGATGTTCATGGCCGCATACACCGTCAGGTAGTACAGCAGCGCGCGGGCGCCGAGCCGGCTGTCCGCGGCAACGGCGGTCAGCAGAAATCCGGTATGGCCGACGGTGGAGTACGCGAGCATCCGCTTGACGTTGTGCTGCCGCAGCGCACCGAGGTTTCCGACGATGAACGAGACGATCGCGACTGCGGCGACGCCGTTCGACCACACATCCGACTGGCCGGGGAAGGCCGTCACCAGCACCCGCAGGATCACGACCAGGGCGATCGCCTTGGTGGCGGCCGACATGAAGGTCGTCACGGGAGTGGGAGCGCCCTCGTAGGCGTCGGGGGTCCACATATGGAACGGGGCCGCGTTGGCCTTGAATCCCAGCCCCACGATCACCATTGCGATCCCGGCGAGCAGTACGACATCGGCGTGGTCTCCAGCCCTCATCGCGGTCGCGATCCGATCGAACTCGAGCTGACCGCTCGCGCCGTACACCAGCGCCGAGCCGTAGAGCAGGAACGCCGCTCCGACCGATCCGATGATGAGGTACTTGAGGCCGGCCTCGATAGAGGTGATCTCGTCGGTCTCGATTGCGACCAGGACGTACAGCGCGATCGAGAACAGCTCGAGGGCGACGAACAGGATCACGAAGCTGTTTGCCGCTGCCAGCAGCGCCATGCCACCGCAGGCGAACAGGAGCAGCGCGTAGTACTCGACCGCTCGCCGGTAGATCGCTCCGCCCGCGCCGAACGAGACGCACACGGTGAGCAGTCCGGCGGCGAAGATGATCAGCTGAGCGCCGGCGCCGAAGGCGTCGATGCGAAGCGTGTGGTCAAAGCTCCAGTGTGAGGAGTCGCTGAACTGAAGCGCGGCCGCCAGCCCGGCGATGACCAATGTCAGCGCCGCCCAACCCGAGGCGAATTGGGCTGCGGGCCGCTCCGGCAGAAACACCCCGATCAAGAGCAGCAGCGACGCGCCCACCACCAGGATGATCTCGGGGGCGATCGCGGTCAGATCGACGGGAATCAGGCTCATCCGCCGCCACCTCCCGGGCCGAGCGTGGTTGTATGCGCGGGCGGAGCCGCCGGGGCCTGATAGCCCTTGACCCGGTTCATGACCCCGAACGGGTAGACGGTGGTCGCCAGCAGCAACACGATCAGCGGTACCGCGATGGCCAGCTCGCCGGGGCGCAGGTCGGGCGTCTCGTCGCTCACGCGCTCACCGTTATCCCCATGTGCCAGCGCCGAGAACCATCGCAGCGCGTACATGGCGGCCAGCACGATCGCACAGGCCGCGACGGCGCCCAGCCAGGCCTGCTGCTGGAACGCGCCGATCAAGATGTAGATCTCGCTCACGAACACGCTCGATCCCGGCACGGCGAGCATGAACATGGTCGAGAACAGCAGGATGGTCGAGAACCGCGGACGGCCATTTGCCAGCCCACCAAGCCAGCCGAAGCGATCGCCGCCGGCACGCAGCTCGATCAGGCCGATCAGCAGGAACGAGGCGAGCGATACCAGTCCGTGATTCACCATCTGGAAGATGGCGCCCGTCGAGCCGTTCGCGTTCAGCGCGAAGATCCCGATGATGATCAGGTTCATCTGCCCCAGCGAGGAGTAGGCAACAACCCCCCGCGCGTCGGGCTGGCGGAATGCAACCAGCGAGCCGTACAGCAGCCCGACCAGCGCGAGGCCCAAAAACAGCCATCGCCAGTCGTGGGCAGGCCCGGGGAACATCGGCAGGCAGAAGCGCAGCAGGCCGTAGGCGCCGGCCTTCGAGATCACGCCGGAAAGCAACGCGGTGGTCTCGGGTGCCGACTCGCGGTAGGCGGCGGGCATCCACCCATGCAGCGGAAACATCGGCGCCTTGATGCAGAACGCGGCCGCGAAGAAGAAGAAGATCCAGGCCGCGCCCGAGTGCACCTGGGACACCTCGAAGGTGTGGTAGCGGATCCCGATGGCGGCGATCGCGACCAGCATCAGCAGCGATCCGACCATGGTGTAGACGACAAAGCGGATGGTGGCCGCGCGCCGACCCTCGCCGCCCCACACCGCGATCATCACAAACAGCGGGATCATCATCACTTCCCAGCCGACGTAGAACAGCACCAGATCCTGAGCGGTGAAGAGCAGCACCAGCGCGGCTTCGAGCAGCAGCACCAGGCCGAAGTACGCCCGTGGTCGCTCGCGGCCGGCGCGGATCCCGGCGCCGACCGAGGCCGCGATCCCGACCGACGTCAGCAACATCATGAACAGGCCAAGGCCGTCCATGCCGACGTGGTAGCGCACGGAGGTGCCGAACACGAAGTCAGAGATCCACACCTTGTCGGTGACGAACTGCATGCCGCCGTTGACGGTGAACTGGACGAGCGCGACCGCACCGACCACGATCTCGGCAAGCGTTGCTGCCAGCGCGAACAGCTCGGTCTGACGCCGGTCGAGCGGGGCGATCGCAAGGATGGCGGCGGCCACCAGCGGCAGGGCGATCAGAAGGGTGATCACAGGTTGGCCTTTGTCAGGAAGTACACGGCGAGCACCGCTCCGCCGGCCACCAGGGTGACGGCGTAGCTTCGAACCAGGCCGGTCTGGGCTGCGGCAACACCGCGCGACACGCCGCGCACCGTGGCCGAGAGCGCGGTGATCGAGCCCCAGATCACGTAGCGCTCGAAGAAGCGATAGAGCCCGACGGCCACAGCGGCAAAGGGCGCGTACCCGATCGAGTCGTACAGCTCGTCGAAGTAGAACTTGTGCTCGGCCAGCTTCGCCCACCATCCCAGCGGTGCCTTGACCCGAGCCAGGCGCGCCGGGTCGGCGTACGTCCACCAGATCAGGACACCGCCGGCGATCCCGAACGACCACGAGATCAAGGTTGTGACGATGTCGTCGGTGACGGTGGTCGCGCCCGACGGAGCGGTCGCCCCGAGCCACTCGCCGAAGTGGTCGACGGTGCCGAACCCGAGGTCGAGGAATCCAACCAGGATCGCTCCCACCGCGAGCGCGGCGATCACGATCATCATCGTCACAGGCCCTTCACCGTGGTCGGTATGCAGATGCTCCTTGGCGAACTCGGAGCGCTCGCCGTAGAACGTCAGCCGCATCAGCCGCACCGCATACATGCCGGTGAAGAAGGCGCCGATAAGACCTCCGCCCCACACACACCAGGTGAGGGCGGTGTGGCCGTCGAGCGCCGAGGCCAGGATCTCGTCCTTGCTGAGCGGGAAGAAGCCGATCAGTGCTCCGGTGCCGATCCACATCAGCCATTTGGTCTTTGGCAGTGCCGATCCCAGGCCACCCATCTTGCGCACGTCCTGCTCGGCGGACATGGCGTGGATGACGACGCCGGCGCCGAGGAACAGCAGCGCCTTGAAGAACGCGTGTGCAAGCAGCAGGAACATGCCCTGGCTGTAGGCGCCGACCCCGACCGCCGTGAACATGTACCCGATCTGGCTCATCGTCGAGTAGGCGATGATGCGCTTGATGTCGGTCTGCACCATCGCGATCACGCCGGCCATCAGCAGCGTCGCGAGGCCAAGCCAGGCGATCAGGTCATGGACGTGGGGTGCGTTTTGGAAGATCACGTGGGTGCGCGCCACCAGGTACACACCGGCGGTCACCATCGTCGCTGCGTGGATCAGCGCCGAGACCGGAGTCGGGCCCTCCATCGCATCGGGAAGCCACGTCTGTAGCGGTAGCTGGGCGGATTTCGCCACGGCACCGACCAGCAGCCCCAGCGCCACCAGGTTGGCGTCGGTCGAGCCTTGCGGCCACGGCTGGTGGGGGGAGAGCATCACCGAGAAGTCGGTGGTGCCCACGTCTCGGACCATGAAGAAGACCGCGACCGCGATCCCGACATCGCCGATGGCATTCATCACGAACGCCTTCTTGGCGGCGATCACGGGCTCCGGGCGCTCGTACCAAAACCCGATCAGCAGATACGAGGAGAGTCCTACGAGCCCCCAGCCCGCCAGCAGCAGCGCGAAGTTGGCCGACATCACCAGCAGCAACATCGAGAACAGGAACATGTTGAGGTAGGCGAAGAACCGGCGTTCCTTGGGGTCGCCGTGCATGTAGCCGATCGAGTAGAGCACGATCAGGCTGCCGACGCCCGAGACGATCAGCATCTCGGTCACGGCCAGCTGGTCGACCTGGATCGCCAGTGGGATCTTGAACGTCGACGAGGTCGCCCAGGTGTAGAGCGTGTACACCGACGAGCGTTGCGAGGCGTCGTGGGAGAGCATCCGGACGAACACCCCGGCGGCCGCCACAAACGACGCTGCGGCAAACGCCGTGCCGGTCCACGCGGCGACTGTGCGGGAGATCCGGGTGGCGGCCAGGGTCAGCAGCACCACGCCGGCAAGCGGCAGAAACAGGCAGATCCAGGAGAGGGTTTCCACGGTCAGTTCTTGAGGCTCGTCAGGGCGTCGACGTCGAGATCCGCCTTACGTCGGGCGGCGGCGACCACCAGGCCGAGTCCGATCACGACCTCCGATGCTGCGACCGCCATCACCACCAGCGCAAATGACTGGCCGGCGGTCTGGCTGTGCAGGCGCGCGAACGAGATCAATGCGAGGTTGCACGAGTTGAGCATGATCTCGACCGAGAGCAGCAGGATCAGCGGGCTGCGGCGAGTGAAGATACCGAACAGGCCGATCCCAAACAGGATGGCCGAGACCGAGATGAAGTAGCCGACATTGACGTCCATCAGGTCTTCTCGTCCTCGTCGGGTGCGCCCACGGCCGTGCCCACCTCGAACCGGGTTTCGATGTCCATCACCTGCGACTGCACCGTGCGCGGCAGCGCCTGCACGGGTGCATCCTCGAGCGATCCCAGCTCGCCCGGCTGGCGCGGCGCGGCCTTTCGTGAGCCCAGCACCACTCCGCCAATCGCGGCCACCATCAACATGATCGAGGTGGTCTCGAAGGCGAGCAGATACCGCCCCAGGAGTGACGTCCCGATGTTGAGCGGCCCGCCGAACGCACCGCTGACGGCGGCACCCTGGGGGAAGCTCTCATGGCCGACGGCGAAGATCACCTCGACCACCAGCGCGACCGCGGCGACGAAGGCCGCGCCGGTTTGCCAGAGAGGCCGGCTGGCGGTCGGTTCGTCGGCGCGTCCACCCAGGTAGGCGGTCACGAACATGAACATGATCATCACCGCGCCCGCGTACACGATCACCTGCGCGGCGGCCAGGAAGTCGGCCTGGAGCAGCAGGTAGAAGGTCGCCAGCGACACCAGGTTGAGCAGCAGCGACAACGCGGAGTGAAACGGGTTGCCCGACAGGACGACTCCCAGTGCCGATCCGATCGCGAGCGCCGTGGCGGCCGCAAACACGATGTCGTAGAAGAGATGGTTCGGCATGGTGCGGAGTTACTCGGCCTCGACCACGTCGTAGGGATCGACAGGAGCGACCGGCGTGCGACGTGCCTCCGGGCCGGGTTCGAGCAGCATCTCCTTGGTGTACACCATCGCCTCACGCGACATCTCGGCCAGCTCGAAGTCATGGCCGAGCGTGATCGCATCGAACGGACAGGCCAGCTCGCAGTAGCCGCAGAAGATGCAGCGGCTCATGTTGATCTCGTAGATGCGGGCGTAGCGCTCGCCGGCCGAGTAGCGCTCGTCGGCGGTGTTCTCGTCGGCCACGACGCGGATGCAGTCGGCCGGGCAGGCGGCGGCGCACAGCGAGCAGCCGACGCATTTCTCCAGGCCGTTCTCATGTCGGTGCAGCCGATGGCGCCCGCGAAACCGTGGGTACACGGCGCGCTTCTCGTTGGGGAACTGCTGGGTCACCGGCTTCTTGAACAGGTGCCGGAACGTGACGCCAAAACCTTTGACCGAATCGACTACGGGCATGTGTTTTCCTCGCGGGTCATGCGCGGTACGCAACCACGATAGAGGTGATGAGCAGGTTCAGAGTGGCGGCGGGAAGCAGCACCTTCCAGCCGATCGACATGAGCACGTCGTAGCGGACGCGCGGCAGCGTAGCGCGCACCCACATCTGCAGCAGAATGAAGATCGCCATCTTGATCAGCATCCAGATCGGGCCGGGCAGAATCGGCCCGTCATACCCGCCCAGAAACAGGATCGACGCCACCGCCGAGAAGGCAATCAGCGAGACGTACTCGGCGTTTTGGAACATCGCCCAGCGCATGCCGCCGTACTCGGTGTGGTAGCCGGCGACCAGCTCGCCCTCGGCCTCGGGCAGGTCGAACGGTATGCGGCTGACCTCGGCGGTCGAGGCCACCAGGTAGATACAGAAGCCGATGAACTGGGGGACGATGTACCACATGCCGTCGTGTTGCTGGGCGGACACGATCCCCGTCAGCGAGAGCGACTGGCTCATCATCACCACGCCGATCACGGCCAGCGCGAGGCTGACCTCGTAGGAGACCAGCTGCGACACCGCGCGCATCGAGCCGAACAGCGAGTACTTGGAGCTCGACGACCAGCCGCCGACCAGGAACCCGTAGAAGCTGACCGATCCGAGTGCGAACACGACCAGCAGCGCGACGCTGGGATCGGAGATCCACCAGTGGAAGCTGATCGAGGTACCGGGGATGGTGGTGGCACCGCCGTCAAACGGGATCACGCCGAACACGGTGATCGCGGCAAACAACGAGATCACCGGCGCGATCAGGTAGAGCGCGGGCGAGATGCCGTCGGGCAGAAGGCTCTCTTTGCGCAGCAGCTTGACGAGGTCGGCGATTGGCTGCAAGAGGCCGAAGGGGCCGACCCGGTTTGGGCCCAGCCGTTGCTGAAAGCGGCTCAGCACGCGCCGTTCGACCCAGGTCAGGACGGCGAATACCGCCATCACCAGGTTCGCGAGAATGGCCGCCTTGACCAGCGTAATCCAAAAGCCGTCAGGCATTGGCTCCCTCTTCGAGGGGGTCGGCCGCGACGGTGGCGGCGCCGACGTAGGGCACCCGCTGGGCCATGCGCACCGTTCCGGGGCGCAGCCGCCGCGAGGCGATTGCGGGGCCTGAGGCGGTGCGGCCGTCAAAGCTGACGGTGATCCGATCGCCGGTCGCGACCCGCAGCTTCTCGGCATCGTCGTGGTTGATCTCGATCCCGACCCGCTTTTGGAAGTGCAGCTCGGGGCTGCGATCGGTGGCGGCTCCGCTCATCAGCTCGCGATAGGCGACCAGCGTCGTTCCGCGTTGTGCGGCGGCGCGGCCGAGTCGGGGCGCCGGTGGCACAGCTTCGGCCGTGGGGCGTTCGGGCAGCTCGGCTCGCTCGCCCAGCGACGACCACGACATTCCGGCGAATGCGGGGCGGCTCGCCGCGAGTTCGGCGAAGGCCTGCGGCGCGTCGATCGGCACTTCGAGGCCGAGGCGCTCGCCCAGCTCCGCCGTCCACTCGTAGCTGTCGGGTACGCCCTCGGGCGGGGTGGCCGCGGCCCGCAGCCGCTGCACCCGTCCCTCGAGGTTGGTGACCGTGCCCTCCTGCTCGAGCGTCTCGGAGGCGGGCACGATGGTCGTGGCCCATCCCGATGAATCGTTCTGGAATGCGGTGATTTGCAGGACAAACTGTGATCGGGTAAGTGCCCCGCGCCAGCGCTCGCCGTTTGCCCAGTCGCCCACCGGATCGGCGCCCAGCAGCACGATGGCTTTGATCTGACCCGACTCCGCTGCCTCGAGCGCCTCGGATGGGGTGTGGGTGCCGAGGCCTGCCGCATGGACGCCCAGCTCGTTTGCGCCCGGGGTGATCAGAACCTTTGCGCCGAGCGTATGCGCGACGTGCGCGAGGACGTCGGCCGCCGCCTGGCTGACCCGGCCGTTCCAGATCAGCACCGTCGAATCGCCAGAGGCGAGCAGCTCACCGAGCTCGGTGGCGGGATCGGTCGCCGACAGCACGGCGGCGTGAGCGGTACCGGCGGCAGTCGAGATGTGGTGAGCGCCTCGCAGCGTCTCCAACCGCGTGCCTCCGACACCGACGGTGATCACGCGCGCTCCAGCGGTCACAGCCTTTCGGATACGAAGCTCGACCACCGGTGCCCGCTGGCTCAGTTCGGTGTCACCGGCGACCACGATCGTTTTTGCGGTATCGATTTCGGCGATGGCCGCCAGGTACGGCGACAGGGTGTCGAGGCCGGCGTGCCCGTCGGGGCCCGAAACGCTGATTCCACCCGACATACCCTCGGCCAGGATGCGCGTCCACAGGTGGGCTTCCTCGTTGGTCTGGGTCGCCGAGGAGAGCACCGCGATCGAGCCCGCCCCATACTTGGCTGCGGTGGTGCGGAGCCGCTCCGAGACGTGCTCGAGGGCATCGGCGTGGGCCACGGCCTCCAGGCCGCGCCCGCCGCGGATCAAGGGTGAGACGATCCGGTCGGACGCGCGCAGGTGACCCAGCGCGTAGCGGCCGCGGTCGCACAGCCAGCCCTCGTCGACCTCGGGATGGTTGCGCGACAGTATCCGCACCACGTGACCCTCGCGGATCGATGCCGAGATGTTGCAGCCCACAGCGCAGCCGGTGCAGATCGTCGGAACGTTTTGGATCTCCCACGGGCGGGCCCGGAAGCGGTAGGTGCTCGAGGTCAGCGCGCCCACCGGGCACAGCTCGGTGACGTTGCCCGAGAACTCGTTGGTATAGGGCCGGCCCTCGAACGTCGTGATCATCGAGTGGGCGCCGCGGTTTTCGGTCACGAGCTGCATGTCCCCCGACACCGACTCCGAGAAGCGGGTGCAGCGGTAACACAGGATGCAACGTTCGCGATCGAGCTTGATCAGTGGAGAGACCGGCACCGGCTTGTCGTGGGTGCGCTTGGGCAGCGTCATCCGGGTGACTCCCGGTCCGTAGCGGAAGGTCAGATCCTGGAGCGGGCATTCCCCGCCCTTGTCGCACACCGGGCAGTCGAGCGGGTGGTTGAGGAGCAGGAACTCGAGCACGGCATCCTGACCCTCCTTGGCGCGACCCGAATGCGAGTTGACGACCATGCCGTCACCGGCGGGAGTGGTGCACGCGGTCTGGAGCTTGGGCATGCCCTCGATCTCGCACAGGCACATGCGGCACGCCCCGACGCCCGCGCCCAGCCGCGGCTCGTAGCAGAACACGGGGATCTCGATGCCGGCCTCGGACGCGGCCTCGACCAGCGTGCGGCCCTTGGGCACGGTGATCTCGCGCCCGTTGATGGTCAACGTGACCGTCTGACTCTCAACCGTTGCCATCGTCCTCCTCGTCATCCGGCGCATCCCCGTACAGCTGGGCTGCGAGCTCGATCTCCTCGGGCGCCTCGGCGATCGCCAGAAGCGCCGGCACGACCTGATCGGGGTCGTCGCCCAGCTCGATCCGGCGCTTGGCGGCCGCAGCCGCCTCGTGAAACGTGGTCATGTGGGGATTCCCGCCACCTTGGGCGGGTGGTAGAGCGAGGTGATCGGGCTCGACTCGGTGAACGGGCAGCCGCCCTCGTCGATGTGGCGCTGGAACTCCTCGCGGAAATGGGTGACGTAGCTGACCACCGGCATCGCCAGCGAGTCGCCGAGCGGGCACAGGCATTTGCCCAGGATCCGGTCGCACACGTTGAGCAGCAGATCCAGCTCGCCCTGTTTGGCCTGGCCCATCTCGAGCTTCTCGATGATCTCGACCGCCCAGCGGGTGCCTTCGCGGCAGGGCGTGCACTTGCCACAGCTCTCGTGCTTGTAGAACTCGGCGACCCTCAGGGCGAGCTGCACCATGCAGGTGCGATCGTCCATCACCATCACGGCGCCTGAACCGGCCATCGAGCCGGCGGCGGCGATCGCCTCGAAGTCGAGTTTGGTGTCGAGCTGGTCGGGCATCAGCAGCGGGGATGACGACCCGCCGGGGATGATGCCCTTGATCGTGCGGCCCTCGGTCGCGCCGCCGCCGCAGCCCTCCACGAGGTCGCGCAGCGAGGCGGTCAGTGGCAGCTCGTAGTTGCCCGGACGGCGAACGTTGCCCGAGAGCGAGAACACCCGCGTCCCGGTCGAGCGCTCGGTGCCGATCTCCTTGTAGGCGTCGGCTCCCATGGCCAGGATGTAGGGCACCGTGGAAAGCGTCTCCACGTTGTTGATCAGCGTCGGTGCGGCATACAGGCCGGCGACCGCGGGGAACGGCGGCTTGGAGCGCGGCTGGCCGCGCTCGCCCTCCAGCGAGCTGAGCAGCGCCGTCTCCTCACCGCAGATGTAGGCGCCCGCACCGCGGTGCAGAACCACGGTGGCGTCGTATCCGGAGCCGAGCACGTTATTGCCGACGAAGCCCCGCTCCCGCGCCTGCTCGAGCGCGGACTTCAAGACCTCGAACTCGGTGCGGTACTCACCGCGGATGTAGATGAACGCCGAGGTGGCGCCGATCGCGTAGCTCATGGTCAAGACGCCTTCGATCAGCGCGTGCGGGTTTCGCAGCATGATCTCGCGGTCCTTGAACGTGCCCGGCTCCGACTCGTCGGCGTTCACACACAGGTAGGCGGGCTTCTTGTCCTTCGGCAGAAACGAGGCCTTGCGACCGGTGGGGAAGCCGGCACCGCCGCGGCCGCGAATGCCCGAGCCGTCGACCACCGAGACGACCTCACCCGGATCCATGGCGAACGCCTTGCGCAGCTGGGCATACCCACCCGCGGCCTCGTAATCCTCGATGTCGCGCCGATCGCCCTCGAAGTTGAGCGTGATCTTGGTCGTGGTGCTCATGCGGTCTCTCCTCGCAGCTCGGCGACCAGCTCGGCGACCTTGTCGGGGCCGAACGGCTCGTGGTAGCGCTCGTCGACGCTCACCACCGGGCCCCAACCGCAGCCTCCGTAGCACTCCACGGCTCGCAGAGTGACGAGGCCGTCGGGAGTGGTCTCACCGGCGTGGATGCCCAGAGCCTGTTCGAACGCGCGCAGGGTGTCGCCCGCTCCGACCAGCGCGCACGCCACGTTGGTGCACACGCACACCTCGTGGGTGCCCTGCGGATGCAGCCGGAACATGTCGTAGAAGGAGGCGATCGACTTGCACAGCGCCGGCGTGAACCCGGTCGCGTCGGCCACCTGCTCGTAGGCCTCGGTCGTGAGCCAGCCGTACTCCTCCTGCGCCAGCCGCAGCGCGGGGATGATCGCCGAGCGGGGCTCCGGGTAGAGCGCCACGACGTCGAGGATGCGGTCGCGCAGCGGCCGCGAGCGATCCGGCTCGGGCAGCGGTGGGGGCATCGGGGGCCGGGTCTCGAGGGCGCCGGCCATCGTCTCGGCCGCCGACGGATCGGGGCGCATGCTCATCGGTCGCACTCTCCCATGACCCCGTCAAGCGATCCGACGACGGCGATCATGTCGGCGATGTAGCGGTTGACCGAACACATCGCGGTCGACTGAAGACTGACGAAGCTCGGCGCGCGGAAATGGATCCGCCACGGCTTGGGGCTGCCGTCCGAAACCAGAAAGCACCCAAACTCGCCGCGCGGCGACTCGACCGCCGAGTACACCTGGCCCGGCGCGACCCGGAAGCCCTCGGTCACGAGCTTGAAGTGATGGATCAGCGACTCCATCGAGGTGTGCAGCTCGTGGCGCGGCGGCAGCACGTATTTGCGGTCGTCGGCCATGACCGGCCCCGACGGCATGTTCTCGAGGCACTGGTCGATGATCTTGACCGACTCGTACATCTCGCGCGTGCGGCACAGGAACCGGTCGTAGCTGTCGCCGTGCTCGGTTGTGATGACGTCGAAGTCGACCTTGTCGTAGGCCAGATACGGCTCGTTCTTTCGCAGGTCGTAGTTGATGCCGGAGGCGCGCAGGTTCGGACCCGAGAGCCCCATCGCGATCGCGGTATCGGCGTTGATCGTGCCGATGCCCTTCAGCCGGCCCTTCCAGATCGGGTTCTCGGCCAGCAGGTCGAGATAGGAGTCGATCTTGGACGGCATGTCCTTGACGAACGCCTTGCACTGGTCGTAGAAGCCCTTGGGGAGATCCTCCGCCACGCCGCCGAACTGGGGATAACGGTCGTGCATGCGCACGCCGGTGACCATCTCGAACAGGTCGAGCACGGTGTCGCGCTCGCGCGTGCAGTAGAAGAAGATCGACATCGCACCCATCTCGATCCCGGAGGTACCGAGGTAGATCAGGTGAGAATGGATGCGGTTCAGCTCCGCGAACAGCGTGCGGATCCATTGCGCGCGCTCGGGCACTTCGATCTCGATCAGTGCCTCGACCGCCTGGACGTAGGCCAGCTCGTTGGCGAAGAACCCGAGGTAGTCCATCCGCGGCGCATAGGGGATGCCCTTCCAGTAGGTCTTCTGCTCGAAGTTCTTCTCAAAGCCGGTGTGGACGTAGCCGATGTCGGCGTCGAGGCCGACCACGACCTCGCCGTCGAGGGTCACGATCAGACGCAGCACACCGTGCGTCGACGGGTGGTTCGGCCCGAAGTTGACGGTGATCAGATCCTCGCCCGGCGGCGGATCGATCTTGGATGGCGCACCCGGGGGGATCACCGCCGGGGTGCCCAGTGGCACCACCGGAGCCGCGGGGCGATCGTGTTCGGTGGTGCTCATACGGCGTCGGTGAACTGCACCGGTTCACCACCGATCGGGTAATCCTTGCGCAGTGGGTGTCCGGCCCAGTCTGAGGGCATGATCAGCCGCTTCAGGTTGGGGTGGCCCGAGAACTCGACGCCCATCATGTCGAACTGCTCGCGCTCGTGCCAGTCCGCGGTTGGCCATATCTCGACCACGCTGGGCACGGCCTCGCCGTCGTCGAGTGCGACCATCAGCCGCGCCCGCTCGGGCGGGCCGCCATCACCGCCAATGTGGGCGAGGTGGTAGAAGACCGCGAACCGCTTTGCGGGCGGGGCCGTCGTCTCGGGGGTGCCCCAGCTGCCGGTTGCGTTGATATCGCGGCCGCGCTCGGTGCCGAAGTAGCCGGCCACCTGCTCGCCGTAGCCGAGGTAGTCCACCGCCGACACCGCCGAGAGAAAGTTCTTGCCGTGCTCGTCGCGCAGCAGCCGGCAGACCGCCAGCAGGTGCTCCTTGGCCACCGTGAGCGCGGGCATGTCGGAGTGCTCCTCGGGCTCGACCGAGCCGGGGATCGCGGTGTTGATCGCCTGGGCGAGTTCGTCGGAGGTCATGCCTTCGACTTCTCCAGGTCGTAGGCCGGCGAGACGCCCGCGCGAATCTTCTTCTGGATCAGATTGAGGCCGTCGATGACCGCCTCGGGGCGTGGTGGGCAGCCGGGCACGTGCACATCGACGGGCACGATCTTGTCCACTCCCTGGAGCACCGCGTAGTTCGCGAACATGCCGCCGGAGCTGGAGCAGGCTCCCATCGCCATGACCCACTTGGGCAGGAGCATCTGGTCGTAGACCTGACGCAGCGCCGGTGCCATCTTGTGCGAGACACGGCCCGAAACGATCATCAGGTCGGCCTGCCGTGGCGAGGAGCGAAACACCTCAGAACCGAATCGCGCGATGTCGTATCGCGGCGAGGGCAGCACCATCATCTCGATCGCGCAGCAGGCGAGGCCGAAGCCGGCCGGCCAGATCGAGTTGGACTGGCCCCATGCCAGCGCCTTTTCGAGCGTCGTCAGCATCACGTACTGCTCGAGATCGTTCGCGCGTACCGCCTTGGAGATATGGACCGGCGTTACCGCCATTCCAGCGCACCCCGTTTCCAAACGTAGATGTAAGCCACCACCAGCAGCACCACGAACACCACCATCTCGGCGAGGCCGAACCACCTCAGCGAGTGCATCTTGAGCGCCAGTGGGTACAGGAACACCACTTCGATATCGAACACGATGAAGAGCATCGCGGTCAGGTAGTAGCTGACCGTGAATCGCCCGGGCTTGAAGGTGGTCGCCGACACGCCGGACTCGAACGGCACCGATTTGTCGCCGGCACGCCGACGGCTGCGGGTCGAGATCGTGAACGTCCCCATCAACAGCGAGGCCGGGATCACGAAAGCGATCACCGCAAAGACCAAGAGGGCTGCCCATTGACCGAGCACGAAACCCGACTATAGCACCGGCACAAGCGGGTGCCGGTTGGGGTCGGGATGGCCGCTTTCTTCCGCTGTTTAGCGGGCGGTAACCGGTGTCACAATGTCTCGACAAACTCTCATGATCCAGGCCCTCGGGTACGATAAGAGGAGCAATGGTTACCATCACCGAGCGTGCTGCCCAGAAGGCCCTGGCGCTTCTCGCCGCCGAGAACGACCCGCAGCTCACGGGTTTGCGGGTCGCGGTCGAAGGCGGCGGCTGCTCCGGCTTTCAGTACGCGCTGGGCTTCGACGGCGCGGCCGAGGCGGAGGATCGGGTCGAGGTCATCAACGGCCTTTGCCTGATCATCGATCCGCACAGCTTGCCGTACCTCGAGGGCGCGGCGATCGACTACGAGGACGGCCTGATGGAAGCCGGATTCCGGATCACGAATCCGAACGTCGTGGCCGCGTGCGGCTGCGGCAGCTCATTCCAGGCACGGGATGAGCAGGATGCCGAGCCGGTTGCCGCGGCCCATGGTCACGACCATGACCATGGCGACGGCTGCGGCTGCGCCGCCTGAACGGCCGGCCGATGGCCTCGCATATCACCCGTCGTAGCCTGCTGACCGGT
The DNA here is from genome assembly GCA_963708725.1 of uncultured Actinomycetes bacterium. Classification (GTDB taxonomy): domain Bacteria; phylum Actinomycetota; class Thermoleophilia; order Gaiellales; family JAICJC01; genus CAVPTL01. Next base: position 847,642 of record CAVPTL010000008.1, read on the forward strand.
GCCGCGGGTGTGGTTGTGATCGGTCTTGGCGCCGCCGCGGTCGAGGGCCCGCGCACCCTGGCCAAGCACATGCGCGACGACGTTTTGGGAAAGCCCGAGGCGGTGATTCCCACCGCCCCCGAGGGCCAGATTCACCTCGACACGGTGTACTCCCATGCCCGCGGCCAGGATGTCTCGCTGTTTACCGCCGTCCCGGCGGGGTACGGCTCGGGAGCCGGGCTGCCGGTGTGCCTGATCTTGCACGGAGCCAGCGCCCGCCCGCCGGACTATCAGCGGTTCGGCTTCGGACGGTTCCTGACCGCGGCTGTCCGAAACGGCGCTCCGCCTTTCGTGCTGGCGGGTGCCGACGGCGGCCTGCTGTTTTGGGAGCCGGGCCACGAGGCTGGGGACAATCCCCAGGCGATGGTGATCGATGAGATGCCCGGCTGGCTCGACCGGCGCGGGTTCGACACTTCCCGGATGGCGGCCTGGGGCTGGTCGATGGGTGGGTACGGAGTGCTTCGGCTGGCGGAGGTGAAGCCGAACTGGCTGAAAGCGGTGGCCGCGTTCAGCCCTGCCGTCGAGCCGGATGACCGGGCGTTCGGCGGGGTGGCTGCGCTTGCCGGCCAGCCGACCGGTGTGTGGTGCGGGACGTCGGATCCGCTCTACCAAAACGTGCGTCAGTTCGTGGCGGCGATGCCGCAGAAACCCGACCCGTTGTTCTACGGCGAGGGGGCACACACCCGCGCGTTTTGGGACAGCGTCACACCCCAGGCGTTCGCGTTCGTCGGTGAGAAGCTCACTCCCGCTGGATAGGCTTCGGGCATGGACCTCACCAAGCTGGGTAATCCCGAGTCCTCGGCCGATCGCCGGCTGGAGGCCTTCCCGATCGCCGATTCCACCCAGGTGATCACCCTCGAGTGCGCCGAGTTCACCTGCCGCTGTCCGGTCACCGGGCAGCCCGACTGGGCGCGGATCACCATCGAGTATCGGCCGGGGGAATGGGCGGTCGAGACCAAGAGCGTCAAGCTGTATCTCGAGACCTTCCGCGAGCAGGGGATCTTCCACGAGCACCTGGCGACCGTGATTCGAGACGACTTCGTGGCGGCGCTCTCACCGGTCGCACTCTCGGTCACCGTGAACTTCAACGCCCGCGGCGGCATCGCCCTCCGCGCCACCAGCTCGCTATGAATAAATGGTGCCAGGCACCATTTATTCACCAGGCTGGCCCTCGCCGCCTCTGGCGGCGTCCCACGTGGTGATGCGGTGCTCAACGTGCCTTTGGCACGCCTCCGCTCCGCTCACCACTCGATCCTTGCCAGAGCCGCCGAGGTCTGCGCCTGGGGTGCCTGGCGCACCCGGGGGTTGGCGTGAATAAATGGTGCCTGGCACCATTTATTCACCTGCGTAGGTGCAGCCGCTGGTGCAGGTTTCGCGGACCACGATCTTGCTGAGCAGCGGCAGTGTTGGTGCGATCCGCTCCCAGATCCAGATGGCGAGGTTCTCGCTGGTCGGCGAGGTCTCGAGGCCGGGGATCTCGTTCAGGTAGCGGTGATCCAGAAGTGCGCCGATCGGCTCCCAGGCGGCGGTGATGTCGGCGAAGTCGATCACCCACCCGGTGTGATCGTCGATCGGCCCGCGCACGTGCACCTCGACCTTGAACGAGTGTCCGTGAAGCCGGGCGCACTTGTGCTCGGCGGGCAGATTTCGCAGCTGGTGGGCCGCTTCGAACCCGAACTCCTTGAAGATCTCGGCCGAGCTCATCGCAGCCCCACCACCTTGTGCGTCTGGAGGCTCAGCCGCCACTGCGGGTGCTCCAGGCAGTAGGCGATTGCCAGCTCGGTGTTTCGCTCGACCTCCGGCCCGTCCATCGGCTGTAGGAAGAAGTGAGCGAAGTCGGCGTCGGCGAACCGTTCCGGCCGGGCGGTGTCCTGGGGGTACACGAGCTTCAGCTCGTCCCCGCGCAGCAGCACCGTCTCCGACCCGCCCTTGGGGCTGACGCACACCCAGTCGAGTCCCGGGGGAGGCTGGAGGGTGCCGTTGGTCTCGACCGCGACCTCGAAGCCGTGGTCGTGCAGCGCGGCGATCAGGTCGGGATCGATCTGAAGCAGCGGCTCGCCGCCGGTGCAGACGACCAGCCTCCGGGAGCGGCCGTTGGCGTCGGCGGGCCAGTGGCCGGCAATCGTCTGGGCGAGCTCGGCCGCGGTTGTGTACTTGCCGCCGGCGGTGCCGTCGGTGCCGACGAAGTCGGTGTCGCAGAAGCTGCACACCGCGGTCGCGCGATCCTGCTCGCGCCCGGTCCACAGGTTGCATCCTGCGAACCGGCAGAAGACGGCGGGGCGCCCGGTGTTCGCGCCCTCTCCCTGCAGCGTGTAGAAGATCTCTTTGACCGCGTAGCTCACGCCGGCTCCAGCGCGCCGGGGGCATAGGCGGTCGGATCGGCCACTCCGGCGGCCGCAAACCCACGCCGGCGAAGCACGCAGCTGTCGCAGTGCCCGCAGGCCAGCCCGTCGCCGTCGGGGTCATAGCAGCTGTGGGTCTGGGCGTAGTCGACCCCAAGCTCGAGCCCGCGGCGGATGATCTGCTCCTTGGTCATCTGCATCAGCGGCGTCTGGATCCGCAGCCGCGCGCCCTCCACCCCGGCCTTGGTGGCGAGATTCGCCATCGCCTCGAAGGCCTCGATGTACTCCGGCCGGCAGTCGGGATAGCCGCTGTAGTCGAGCGAGTTGACACCCACGAAGATGTCGTCGGCGCCGCGCACCTCCGCCAGCCCGAGCGCGAACGACAGGAAGATCGTGTTTCGGGCGGGGACGTAGGTGACCGGGATCGTGCCATCGTCCGGCCGATCCTTGGGCACGTCGATGTCAGCGGTCAGCGCCGATCCGCCGAACGCGCGCAGGTCGATGTCGAGGATCACGTGGCTTTCGACGTTCGCGGCTGTCGCGATCCGTGCGGCGGCCTCGAGTTCGTGCTGGTGGCGCTGCCCGTACCGGAAGCTGAGCCCGTGAACGGCGTACCCCTCGCGCTGGGCGATCGCCAGCACCGTGGTCGAATCGAGACCGCCGCTGAGCAACACAACCGCTGGTTTTCGGGGAAAACTCATCGTCCGTAGTATGCCCGCGCTGTTCGAGGCTAGGCTCTGGGCAGAGACCACTATGGAGGCGTGAGATGGCAGAGCTTTGGGGCGGAGAGACCCGCAAGGCGGTTGAGAATTTCCCGGTGTCGGGTGAGCCGATCCCGGCGGGAGTCGTGCATTGGCTGGGTCGGATCAAGGCCGCCTCGGCGCGGGTGAACGCCGAGCTGGGGCTGCTGGACGCGGCCAAGGCCGAGCGGATCGCCGCCGCCGCCGATCAGATCGCGGCCGGTGAGCACGACGATCAGTTTCCCATCGACGTGTTCCAGACCGGCTCGGGCACGTCCTCCAACATGAACGCCAACGAAGTGATCGCAAGTCTCGCGGGCGACGGCATCCACCCCAACGACGACGTCAACATGGGCCAGTCGTCCAACGACGTGTTCCCGTCGGCCGTGCATCTGGCCGCGCTCGACCGAAGCGTCAACGATCTGCTGCCCGCGCTCGACACCCTGGCGTCCTCGCTCGAGGCCAAGGCGGTCGAGTTCACCGACGTGGTCAAGTCAGGGCGCACGCACCTGATGGACGCCGTTCCGATCACGCTCGGCCAGGAGTTCGCCGGCTACGCCGCCCAGGTGCGCGAGGGCACCCGGCGGGTGGGCAACAGCCTCACCGGCGTGGGCCAGATCCCGCTTGGCGGTACCGCGGTCGGCAACGGCTTGAATACGCATCCCGAGTTCGCGGCGCGCGTGCGCAAGCGGCTGATTGCCGACTCGGGGCTCGAGATCATGGCGCCCGCCGACCCGTTCGAGGCCCAGGCCAATCGCGACGGTCTGGTGGAGGCATCCGGCGCCCTCAAATCGGTGGCCGTATCGCTCACCAAGATCGCCAACGATCTGCGCTGGATGGGGTCGGGGCCGCGCTCGGGGATCTCCGAGATCGTCATCCCCGAGTTGCAGAAGGGCTCCTCGATCATGCCCGGCAAGGTCAACCCGGTGATCCCCGAGGTCGTGTGCCAGGTGTCGGCCCAGGTGATCGGAAACGACACGGCCATCACCGTCGGCGGGCTCCAGGGCAACTTCGAGCTGAACGTCCAGATCCCACTGATCGCCCGTAACCTGCTGCAGTCGATCGGCCTGCTGGCCTCGGCGTCGCGTCTGTTCGCCTCGCGCTGTATCGACGGCATCGAGGTCAACGTGGCCGGGGCCAAGCGCTCGGGCGAGTCGACGCTCGTGATCTCGACGGCGCTCAACCCCTACATCGGCTATGACCGGGTGGCGGCGATCGTCAAGGACACCGTCGACTCTGGCCGCTCGCTGCGCGAGGTCGCGCGCGAGCACGGGGTGGAGGATTCGGTGCTCGACGAGGCGCTGAATCTGCGGAAGATCGCGGCCGGAAACCAGGAGATCTAGATGGACGTCCTGGTGCTCCAGCACGTTGCGTGTGAGCCTCCCGGCGAGTTCGAGGATGTGCTGACCGAGCGCGGTGCGCGCATCCATCGGGTCGAACTGGACGAGGGCGAACCGCTTCCACAGGGGCGGTCGTTTGACGCGATCGTGGCCATGGGCGGCCCGATGTCGGTCAACGACGAGGCTGAGCTTCCCTGGCTGGTCGGCGAGAAGGCCCTTATCCGAGACGCGGTGGAGTCTGGCACCCCGTTTTGGGGCGCATGCCTGGGAGTCCAACTGCTCGCATCGAGTCTCGGCGCCCGGGTGTATGCCGGCGAGACCCCCGAGGTCGGCGTGCTCTCGGTCGAGCTCACCGACGAGGGGCGCGCCGATCCGGTCTTCGCCGGGCTGCCGCCGCAATTCCCCACGCTTCAGTGGCATGGCGATACGTTCGACCTGCCCGCCGGCGCGGTGCGGCTGGCGTCGTCCCCGGCCTATCCCAATCAGGCCTTCCGCTACGGGCCGCGGGCCTACGGCGTGCAGTTCCACGTCGAGGTGTCCGAGGCGATGGCGGCGGAGTGGGGACAGATCCCCGAGTACGTGCAGTACGCCCAAACGACGCTGGGAGACGGGGGTATCGACCGGCTGCTGGGCGACTTCTCGGCGAACCGCGACGCGATGCTCGGACACGCGCGCACGATGTTCGAGGCCTGGGTTGAGCACGCCGTCGCCGTCACCCGATAACCGTTTCATGGCGGTGCGCTACGTCGTGCGCGAGTCGGAGGAGTTGACGCTCTCAGACGACGGCGTGCGGCGGTTTCTGGCCCTGCGAGACGAGGGCCGAAGCGCCTCCGAGATCGGATCTGAACTCGGCCTGGAGCCCGAAGCGGTGAGTGAGCTGGTCAAGGCCGACGAGGCTCAGGCGGTGGCCCACAGGATCGCGACCGGCGAGGAGCCGATGTATCCCGTGCCGGGGCCGGGCGAGCAGATCGTCGACACCCGGTCGGGATCAGCGACCGTCCCGCTGATCGCGCTTGGGGTGATCTTCGTCATCATCCTGATCTATCTCGCTTTGCGGTGAATAACGGTGCCTGGCACCGTTATTCACCCAGCAGCTTGACCATGCCGAGCGAGGTCTCTTCGAACTCGAGCGAGCGGTAGAGGGCGTGGGCAACGCGGTTGGTTGGCCACACGTTCAGCTCGATCCGGTCAAGGCCACGGGCGCGGGCCTCGTCCTCGACCATCAACATCGCCTCACGTCCGAAGCCACGGCCGCGCTCGGCCTGGGTGATGTCGAGCCGGTAGACGTACAGGCGAGCCCGACCGTCGACGCGCTCCTCGGCGATCCACAGCTGCCCAACCGCCGATCCGTCCTCGTCCTCGAACACGTAGACGCTGTGGTTGGGCGTCTCAACGCCGTCTGGCAGGAGCTGGGCGAAGCTGGTTGCCGCCTTGGCGGCCGCCTGCTCGGGGCTGAGGCGCAGGGCGTGCTCGATCTCCCTGGCGTAGGTCTCGGCCGACGAGGCTTTCCAGATCTCGAATTCGGCGGCGGTCATCGGCCGCTTGCGCAGGCTCATGCAGGCGTCGCTGTCAGCACGAACTCCCGTACCAGCGCGCTCGTCTCGGCCAGCGCATCCCACAGCACGGCGTGACCTCCGGGAACGGTCTCGACCCGGCCACGGCGAAGCTCCGCCTCGGCCTGGTCGACCTCGTCCTCGCTCACCAGCTCTGACTCCTCGCCGCGGATGATCAGCGTGGGACACACCACCGCGCGCAGATCGGGCGGGGACTCCGCCGCGTGCGAGAGCGCGGAGGCTGCCGCTTCGCGGCTGTAGCGGTACCGATAGAGACCGTCTTCGCCCGCAACCAGATGCTCGGCCATCTCCTCTTCCAGCAGTGCGCTGGGAGTGTGCATCAGCCCCGATTCGCTTCGCTCCGCCTCGATCGCGTCGCTGATCGTGGCAAAGCCGCCTCGTCCTCGCTCGCGTTCGGCCAGGAGCAGCAGGGTGGTCGCCGGAGTCAGGATCAGCGGGTCGAGCAGCACCAGCGCGGTCGCGCGCTCGCCGTACTCACAGGCGTGTTCGACCGCGATCCGGGCGCCCAGTCCGTGCCCGATGATCGTCACCTGATCGACCCCGGAGGAGTCCAGCACGTGGTCGAGATCGGCGACGTGCTGGGCGGGCGTCTGAGGCCCCGACCACGGCGAGCGGCCGTGCCCGCGCAGGTCGTGGGCGACCACACGGCGGTTGGGCTCGAGCATCCGCGCCAGGCGCTCGAAACGGCGCGCGTGGCCACCGGTGGTGTGGACGCACACCACCGCCGGTAGGTCGTCAGCTCCCCACTTCAGCACCCGAAACCGTGTCACCGCGCAAGATTCTACGCGGTGACACGGATTTCAGGGAACTCAGTTGATCAGTCGCCCGCTGCGGGAGCGATACCGCTGAGGTCTTCGTTGCCCTCGAGCGGCACCGTCACCATTGCGGCGCGGGTCTTGGCTCCGGCCCAGTAGAAGGCCATGCCCGCCAGGAACGTCACGCCGATTGCGATCAGCGAGATCAGCTCGTATTTGAGCCGCGAAACGTCCGTCGGCAGGTCGGCGTTATTCAGGAACTGCCCGTCCAGGAACCCGGGGAAGATCGCCACAATCGAGGCGAACACCGCCCAGGCGGTGGTCAGGATCGTGCACACCCATACCCCGGCCATGCCACCCGGGACGCGATACGGACGATGCACGTCGGGATGTGACATCCGCAGTTTCGCCAGGCACGGGAAGATCACGATGTAGGAGATCGTGGTGAACGTCAGCACCACGCCGATCATCACGTTGAACGCGGAAGCAGCGCTTCCCGACGTCAACACCGACGCGATGATGAACACGATCGTCGAGAGGCAGCCGGACAGGAAGTTCACGTTGACCGGCGTTCCCAGCTTCGCCGAGAAGTTGCCCATGATGCGCGGGCCGGCACCGTCGTAGCAGGCAACGGCCTGGCTACGGTCGGAGCCCATCAGCCACGTGCATGCGCTCGAAACCAACGCCAGGATGAACATCACCGCGGCGATCTTGATCATGACGTCGGCGGCGCCACCGTACACACCGTTGAACACGGTCGCGACGGCGTCGAGGAATGCCGAAACGCCCTTGCCCTTGATGTCGGCCGGCGGAATCACCGAGATGATTGCCAGCACGGGCAGGCCGTACAGCAGGATCGCGGTGACGCACGCCCGCAGCACGGTGACGGGAACGTCCTTCTGCGCATCCTTCATCTCGTCGCCCGCTGCGTTGGGCAGCTCGAAACCGACGTAGTTGAAGAAGAGCAGTGGTGCCAGCGCGATGAACTCGGTCCATGTCGGGCTGAAGTCGCCGCCCGACGGGAAGTGCAGGCCGTGCTTGATGGCGTAGACGACGGTCGTGATCGAGAACAGGCCGATCACGAGAATCCGGCACCACGCCCCCAGCGTCGGGATCCACTTGCCGATTCCGAACGACAGGATGGCCGAATACACCGAGAACCAGATGAACGCCAGTCCGACGACGTAGTAGACCACCGAGCCGTTGTCGAAGTTGTAGAAGTAGCCCTGGATCGCGGCACAACACAGCAGTGCCAGCGTGGCGCCGATCCAGATCGGGTTCGAGAACCAGTAGAACACGGCGTTGATGGCCGCGGTCAGACGGCCGAAGGCCATCCGCGTCCAGATGTAGGCGCCACCTTCCTCGGTGAATGCCGCGCCGAGTTCGGCTGTCAGTAGGGCGTACGGAACGAAGAAGAAAACTGCCAGGAAGAGCAGCCACAGGAAGCCTTGGGCTCCGTTGGCGGCAACCTGGCCGAGCGTATCCACACCGACGATGGTGCAGATCAGAAAGAAGTAGATGTCGAATCGGCTGAAGTGCTTTTGCAGCTTCGCCTTCTCCTCGACCGCTGCAGACGTCGTTTGTTCGACGAATTGGTCTGATGCAGCCAACGCAGCCTCCTTTGACGGATCGGTGCGAAGCCCAGCCCACGTTCTCCCAGGCTTCACATCTTTGAGCGGAGCGTCAGTATCTCTAACTTTCACCGTTCAGGCAAGAGAACGTGACACATGTCACAACACGCGCTGATTCAGAGCGTCAAAGCGCCGTGGCCGGTGGCGGCCAGCCGCTGCTCTTCGGCGCGGTAGCTGGAGCGCACCAGCGGCCCGGCGAACACCGCGCCAAAGCCCATCTCCTCGCCCGCTGCGCGCAGCCCATCGAACTGCTGCGGGGTCACCCACCGATCGAGCTGGAGGTGCTTTTCGGTCGGCTGGAGGTACTGGCCGATGGTGACCACGTCGACCCGGTGGTCGCGCAGATCACGCATCACCTGCACCACGTCGGCGTCCGACTCGCCCATGCCGACGATGATTCCGCTCTTGGTCACGATCGGATCGCGGTCGGGGTGGAGGCTCGCCCACACGTCCTTGGCGCGGTCGAGCAGCCCCAGCGCTTTTCGGTAATCACCCCTGGGTCGCACCCGCCGGTAGAGGTGTTCGGCCGTCTCGATGTTGTGGTTGAAGACATCGGGGGCGGCGTCCAGCACGACCTGAAGGGCTTCCTCGCGAAAGCCCAGGAAGTCGGGGACGAGCACCTCGATCCCACACTCGGGACGCGCCCGCCGGATCGCATTGATGGTCGCGGCAAAGTGCGCCGCGCCCTTGTCGGGCAGATCGTCGCGGTCGACCGAGGTCACCACCACATGGCCGAGTGCCATCTTCTGGACGGCCCGTGCGACGCGCAACGGCTCCAGCGGATCGGGCGCCTCGGGCGGCCGGCCGGAGGTGACAGCGCAGTAACGGCACGCGCGCGTGCAGACCTCGCCCATGATCTGGAAGGTGGCCGTGCCGCGGCCCCAGCACTCGCCGATGTTGGGGCAGTGGGCCTCCTCGCAGACGGTGTGCAGACCGCCGTCGCGCATGATCTCGCGCAGCTCGTCGAAGCGGGTGTTGGCCGATGGCGCGCGCACCTTGATCCAGCTGGGACGCTCGCGGGTGAGCTCAGACCACGGCACCGGGGAGCTCCGAGAACTCGAGGTCGTAGATCTCTGCCAGGTGACGGGTGACCGGCGCGCGCAGGTCGTCGACCGTAACGTCGCGGCCGGTCTCGGCGCTCACCGAGGTGAATCGGGCGTCGCCCAGCCCGCAGGCGTCGAACAGGTCATACACACCCAGGTCGAGGTTGGCGTTCAGCGAGAACCCATGGCTCGTCACCCATCGCGCGCAGCGCACGCCGATCGAGGCGATCTTTCGGTCTTCCACCCACACGCCCGAGGCATGCGGCTGGTCGAGGGCGTGGCCTTCGATCTCGAACTCGGCCAGCGTCGCGATCAGCACCCGCTCGAGGTTTCGCACGTAGGCGCGCAGGTCACGACCGCGCGAGGTGAGATCCAGCACCGGGTATCCGACCAGCTGGCCGGGGCCGTGGTAGGTCGAGCGCCCGCCGCGCGGCACCTCGACGATCTCGATTCCCCTGCGCGCGTATTCCTCATCGGCGAGCGGCAGTTCGGCCGCGCGGTCGGCGCGCGAGCCCAGCGTGATCACCGGCTCGTGCTCGAGCAACATCACCGTGTCGGGTACCGCCCACTGACTGCGGGCGGCGGCCAGCTGGGTCATCTCGGCCAGTGCTTTGGCGTAGGGCGTGAGCCCCAGGTTTTCGACGTACGCCTCGGTCACAGTCCGAACGAGCCCTCGTCCCAGGTCTCGAGGTTCGACTTGACCTGCGCCATGAACTGGGCGGCGTAGGCGCCGTCGACCAGGCGGTGGTCGTAGGAGAGGCACAGGAACATCATCGAGCGGATCGCGATCGCGTCGTTGCCGTGCTCGTCGGTTACGACCACCGGCCGCTTGACGATCGCCTCGACGTCGAGAATCGCGACCTGGCCCTCGGGGATGATCGGGGTGCCGATCAGCGCGCCGAACACGCCCGGGTTGGTGATGGTGAAGGTGCCGCCCGACATCTCGTCGGGAGTGAGCGTCTTGGTGCGAGCCTTGTCGGCCAGCTCGACCACCGATCGCGACAGGCCGAGCAGGTTCTTCTCCTCGGCGCCGCGGATCACCGGCACCATCAGCCCCTTGGAGTCGTCGACGGCGACGGCCATGCCCAGGTTGACGTACTGCTTGATGATGGCGGTCTCGCCCTGCACCTCGGCGTTTACCCACGGCCACTGCGAGATGGCATCGATGGTCGCCAGCGCGACGAAGGGGATGTAGGTCAGGTTGACACCGTGGCGGGTCTTGAACTCGGGCTTCCAGCGCTTGCGCATCTCCACGATGCCGGTCATGTCGACCTCGAGCACCGTCGTCACCTGCGCGGCGGTCTCGAGCGAGTGGCGCATGTGGCGTGCGATCACCTTGCGGATGGTCGAGAAGCGGTAGAGCTCCTCGCCACCGACCGTTTCCGGCACGGCTACCGGGGCGGCCGCGGGCTCGGTCACCGGCGCAGCGGCCGGAGCCGGCGGCGGGGCCGGCGCAGCGGCGGGCGCGGGTGGTGCCGGTGCGGCCGGCGCAGCTGCGGGAGTCGGCTCGACGATCGCGTCCTCGAGCGACGCCGAGAAGTGCGGGACGTCGTGCACCTCGGGTGCCGCTGGAGCCGCCGGCGCCGCGGGGGCTTCGCCACCGCTTTCGATGAACTGACGGACATCGCGCTTCGTGACCCGGCCACCGGTGCCGGTGCCGGGAATCACGTTGATATCGAGGTTGTGCTCGGCCAGCATCCGCGCCACCACAGGGCTGACAAAGCTCCGCCCCTCCTGATCCTCGGTGGACGACCCGTTGGTCTGGGGCGCCTCGGCCGGCTCGGGAGCGGGGGCTGCCTCTGGCGGCGGAGCCGCGACGCGTTCGGCGGGGGTCGAAGGCGGGGTCGCCGGAGCCTCGGATACTCCCGCGGTGGCACCCGATCCGCCCGTGTCGATCACGGCGATGCGGGTGTTGACCGGAACGGTTTCGCCCTCCTCGGCCAGCAGCTCCTTGACCACGCCCGACGCCGGCGCGGGAACCTCGGTGTCGACCTTGTCGGTCGAGATCTCCACGATCGTCTCGTCGGCGGCGATGGTGTCACCGACCTGCTTTGCCCAGCGCGTGATCGTGCCCTCCGAAACACTCACACCCATCTGCGGCATGACGACATCGACGAGGATTCCTGTGGTCATTGCGAATCAGCTCCTAATTCATTCATCTAGTAGCTCGAAAGCTTTTCGATGGCGGCGAGAACATCCTCCACCTGGGGCAGGAAGGCCTTCTCCAGGGGTGGCGAAAACGGCACCGGGGTGTCCGGTGAGGTGACCCGGACGACAGGGCCGTCGAGGTCGCGGAACGCCTCCTCGGCGATCGTGGCCGCGATCTCGGCCCCGAACCCCGACGTGTGCGTATCCTCGTGCAAAACAATCACCTTGCTTGTCTTCGACACGGAGTCCAGCACCGCCTCCCTGTCCCAGGGAGTAATCGTGCGCAAATCGATGATTTCAACCGAGGTGCCGTCGGCCTCGGCCGCACGGTCGGCGGCTTCCTCGGCGGTGTACACCATGGCGCCGTAGGTCACGATCGTGATGTCGTCGCCCTCGCGGTGCATCCGCGCCTTACCGAACTCGACCGTGTGATCGCCCTCGGGTACCTCGCCCTTGATGCGCCGGTAGAGGTGCTTGTGCTCGAAGAACAGCACGGGATTCGGGTCGCGGATCGCCTGGACGATCAGGCCCTTGGCGTCGGCCGGTGTCGCGGGGCAGGCGATCTTCAGGCCGGGGCAGTGGGCAAAGAAGCCCTCGGGGTTCTGGGAGTGGAAGGGGCCGCCCGAAAAGCCACCGCCCGACGGCAGGCGCACCACGATCGGCACCGCCGTGCCCACCCGGTAGTGCTGCTTGGCGGCCACGGTCACCAGCTGGTCGAAGGCGCACGACACGAAGTCCGAGAACTGCATCTCACACACCGGGCGCATCCCCATCAACGCCGCGCCGGTGCACGCGCCGGTGATCGCGGTCTCCGACAGCGGCGCGTCGATCACGCGGTTCTCGCCGAACTCCTGGAGAAAGCCCTGTGTCACCTTGAACGCGCCGCCGTACACCGCGATGTCCTCGCCGAGCAGGAACACGCGCTGGTCGCGGCGCATCTCCTCGCGGAGGCCGTCGGAGATCGCTTGCAGATACGTCTTTGTGGTGGTCACGGGTTCCTTGTCATCGATGGTGTGGTGTGTCGAGCTCCTCGGGGTCGGCGAACACCCCGTCTTGGAGATGCGTAGCGGTCGGAAGCTCACCGGACTCGGCGCGCTTGACCGCCTCGTTCAGCAGATGCTTGATCTCGAGTGCGATCTCATCCTCGGTTGCTTCGTCCAGCAACTCGTTTGCCTTGAGCCAGCGGCGGAAGCGCTCGATCGGATCCTTGCGCGAGTAGGCCTCGAGCAGCTCGCGCGGCACATAGAAGGCGTCGTCGTGGACGGCGTGACCCTCCATTCGCAGCGTCACCAGCTCGAGCAGCGTCGGTCCGCCACCGGCGCGGGCCTTCTCGATCGCGTTATGGGCCTCGCGGTAGACCGTCAGCACGTCGGTACCGTCGACGACCACGCCTTCGAACCCGTAGGCATGGGCGCGGTCGGCGAGGTGATCGCAGGCGAACTCGAGCCGATTGGGGGTCGAGTACGCGTACTGGTTTTGGTCGACGATGAACACCACCGGCAGCTGGTGTACCCCGGCCATGTTCATGGCCTCGTGGGCGTCGCCACGCGCCATCGCGCCGTCGCCGCTCCAGGCCAGCGCGACCCGCGGCTCGCTGCGCAGCTTGAACGCCAGCGCGCAGCCGACTGCAACCGGCATCAACGCCGGCAGGTGACTGACCATCGCGATCAGGCCGAGATGGATGTCGGCCATGTGCACGTTTCCGTCACGCCCCTGCGACAGCCCGTCGGCCCTGCCCATGTACTGGGCAAAGATCCTCCAGGGATCGGTTCCGCGCGTGACGTGGACGCCCATGTCGCGCTGAACCGGAGTCCCCACATCGTCGAGCCGCATGGCGGTTGCGACTCCGACCGATGCTCCCTCGTTGCCGCGGCCGGTGTAGAAGCTGCCGGGGATCTTGCCCTGGCGGTAGAGGATGTGGCCGCGCTCCTCGATCCCGCGAGTGATCAACATGTTGCGGTAGATCTGGAGGACGTCTTCCCGGTCGAGGTCAGCGTCTCGAACTTCGGCGGCCGACCCCACCGGTGTGGCTTCGCGTGCGACTGCCATTCCTATATCGAACCTTAGCGGAGGAGGTGGCCGAAACCCATTGCTCGGTCGACCTGACCTCGCCGCCGGGCGGCGTGTGCAAGAATCGGTCTATGGGGTATGACCGGTCGCGGGAGCTCGGTGACTGCTGCGGCTTTTGCCTGCGGTGCGGTTGGGGGCGCCGATTCATGTCGGGCGGGGCGGAGTCGGTGCCCGGCGAATGCCCCGACTGCGGCGGCGAGATCCTCACCGCATGCCCCAGCTGCGGCCTCGAGATCAAGTCGATGATGGCGCTCACCTGCGCGGGCTGTGGAGCCGAGCTGCGTGCTCCCACGCTGTTTGGCGCAGAGATCCGGCGAAAGCCCGAGCGTCATGTTCGACTTGACGCGATGGGCCTTGGTCGCAATAACGAGAGAACCCCCTCGTGACTTCAACCATGTCCCTTTTCGTGATCGCGTTTCTGTGTGGCGCCCTGGTGGCGGCCGCGCTCGCGGTCGTGCGCGAACGCCGCAGAGTGCACTTCCTGGGCGAGGAGGTTGCCGAGCTTCGTGACGAGACCGCGTTGCTCGAGCGCCGCGACGAGGCCACCGGACTCTTCAACAGCCGCCACTTCGTGGACGCGCTCACGCGTGAGATCGAGCGCTCCCGCACCTACGGCCGGCCGCTGGCACTGGCGCTTGCGAGCGTCGAGACGCGTCAGGGCGACGACGACCTGCTGACCGAGAAGACGTTGCGCGAGCTCGGAGTGGCGATCGGTGGCAGCGTGCGATCGATCGATCTGGCCTGCCGGGTCGGCTCCACCGAGTACGGCGTGATCATGCCCGAGACCGACACCAAGGCCGCCTCGGTGGCCGCCGAGCGAGTGCTGCGCGCAGTCGCACGGGCGGGCAGCAAGGGCGACTCCAAGCCCCGGGCCGCGGTCGGTATCGCATCCTGCCCCGCGCACGCCGAGACGTTCGAGGAGCTGATCGAGCGAGCCGGGTCGGCGCTTCGCAGCGCCCGCGAGGCCGTCCGCGAGGAATCCGCGAGCAAGCCTGGCACGGTCACCGTGTCCATGGCGGTGTGGGACGACAACGACGAGTGACTGCGGCGGTGCGCGACCTCGGCGGTGGAATCTGGACGTGGACGGGCCGGCATCCTGAGTGGCACCCCGGCGTGTTTGGGGCGAAGGTCCGAAGCTACGCCGTTCGAAACGGCGACCACACGCTTCTGATCGACCCACTCGTGCTCACCGACGAGGTGTGGTCTGAACTCGATGGGATCGTTGCCGGCCCTGTCTCAACGGTGATCACGATCGGCTACCACGTGCGGTCATCGGAGGCTGCGCAGAGCCGATACGGTGGACTCGTGTACGGGCCTGCGGCGGTCGCCAAACGGCTGCGATCGATCCGCTCGTTTCGACCCTACGCCGCGGGCGATCACCTGCCCTTCGGAGCGGTCGCCCACCCCGTCGGCAACCCCCGCCGGCAGGAAACACCGCTCGAGCTGCCGGCGGCCGGCGCGCTGGTCTTTGGCGACGCGGTGGTGGAGGCCGGCGGTGAACTCAAGACCTGGATTCAGGCTCCGCTGACCGAGAAGCGGCTGCGCTGGTACCAGTCGCGGTTTCGGCCAAGCATCGAGCCGCTGGCCGATCTGGGCGTCAGCAAAGTGCTCGTCACCCACGGCCGGCCGGTGCTCGAGCACGGGTCGGAGGCGCTGCGGGCGGCCTTCGACCGGCCCTGGTACCACCGCCCGGTGTAGGGCTACTCGCCCCGGATCTCTGAGAAGTGGATCACGGTGACCGTGTCCTCTTCGGACACGTCGCGGTTGTACAGCTGCCCAAGGAACGTCACGAACTCTTCGATGTGGCGGATCTCGGGGTTGTCGTGCTGGATCTCGCGAGGCGAGACCTCGCGCAGCGGCTTGACCTCGACCTTGTCGATCACCGCGTCGAAGATCCGCTCACGCACGTTGAACCGCTGTCCGGCAAGCACCGCCACGACCAGCCCCTTCTTGTACTTCACCGACTTGTCGCCGAGGCGGATGGTTGCGGTCTTCCGCCGGTGGCGGAGCTGGTCGGCCACCATCGGCGAATAGAAGTTCAAGGCGAGCATCGCCGCAGATCATAACCACCCCCGCCTCTCGGGGCGGGCTGGAGGTCGGCTCCGGTACCGTCACCGCTCATGCGGGCTCGAGCTCAGGTCGTGTACGGGGTCGTCTTCCTCGACCTGGCCATGATGTTCGCGCTGATTCCGCTTCTGCCCGACTATCAGAGCCAGTTTGGACTCAGCAAGCCGCAGGCCGGCCTGGTGGTCTCGGCCTACAGCATCACGGTGCTGGTGCTGTCGTTTCCGGTCGGCTGGATTGCCGATCGGGTGGGGCCACGGCGGCTCACGATCATCGGTGTGGCGCTGATGGCGGTCTCGACACCTGCGTATGCATTTGGCTCGGGGTTTTGGGCACTGATGACCGCTCGCGGCGTGCAGGGCGCGGCCTCGGCAATCTCGTGGACGGCTGGTTTGGCGTGGCTGATGAGCGTGAATCCCCCCGAGCGCCGCGGCCGCACTCTGGGCACGGCCACCGGCTTCGGCACGGCCGGGATCCTGATCGGGCCGGTGTTCGGTGGGGTCATCGGCTCGCTGCTCGGCATCCGCGCGCCGTTTGTGATTCTCGGTATCGCCGCCGGCGTGTTGTTCGTGTTGGCGCTCTTTACCTCGACGCCGCCCCATTCCGAGTTCGAGCCGGCCAGCCTGGGCGCGGTGCTTCGCCGCGGATTTGGCGAGCGCGCGATCGTGGTCGCGTCGGTGTTGATCTTCGTCGCCGCGGTGGTCGGGGGCACCATCGAGACGCTCGTTCCCCTGCACCTCGGCCACGACGGCTACAGCGCCGCCTGGATCACGGTGGTGCTCACGATCTCGGGCGGGCTGTCGGTCGTCACCAACCGGGTGGCCGGCGGCCTCTCTGACCGGATGGCGAAGCGCACGATCGCGTTGTACGCGTGTGCCGGCACGATCGCGGGCCTCGTCCTGCTCGCGGTGATGCCCAATGCGCTGGGGATCGCGATCGTCTTCATCGCGCTCACGCCCGCGATCTCGGGCCTCTACACCGTCGGCTATCCGCTGTCGGCGGTGGGTGCCGACCGCTCAGCGCTCGGGCACTCGAGCGTGTTTGGCCTGATCAACGTCGTTTGGGGCGCGGGCTTCGTGGTGGGACCGGCTGCCATGGCCGCGGTGGCCACTCTCAGCTCTGACCCGGTGGCGTACGTGATCCTGCTCGTATTTACGCTTGGAGCAGGGGAATACCTGCGCCGATTGGCACTCGACTGGTGAGAGTGCCAACGTTCGGTGTTGACGATTAAGCGGTCCGCGGATACCATGCTCCTGGCACTCGGTGGGTCAGAGTGCCAACGTCTCAGGTAAACAAATCCCAGGGAGGAATGCATGGATCTTAAGCCTCTGGGCGACCGTGTGATCGTCGAAGTCCTCGATGAAGAGGAAGTCACGTACAGCGGCATCGTCCTGCCCGATACGGCCAAAGAGAAGCCGCAGCGCGGCAAGGTCCTGGCGACCGGTCCCGGTCGTTACGAGGACGGCAAGCTTGTCCCGCTCGACGTGAAGAAGAACGACGAGATCGTCTTCTCCAAGTACGGCGGCACTGAGATCAAGGTCGGTGGCGACGAGTATCTGATTCTGCGTGAGTCGGACATTCTGGCCAAGGTTGTTTCCAGCAAAGTCGCCTCGAAAGCGTAGGGAGAGCTGAATGGCACACAAGGAACTGAAGTTCAATGAGGATGCCCGGCGATCGCTTCAGCGCGGCGTCGACATCCTGGCCGACGCTGTCAAGGTGACGCTCGGCCCCAAGGGCCGCTACGTCGTGCTCGACAAGAAGTTCGGCGCGCCCACGATCACCAACGACGGTGTCACCATCGCCCGCGAGATCGAGGTCGAGGACGTCTTCGAGAATCAGGGCGCACAGCTCGTTCGCGAGGTCGCCACTGCCACCAACGACGTCGCCGGTGACGGAACCACCACCGCGACCGTGCTGGCCCAGGCCATCGTTCGCGAGGGTCTCAAGAACGTCTCCGCCGGAGCCAACCCGATGGCGCTCAAGCGCGGCATCGAGTCCGCTGTGGTGAGCGTTGTCGAGGACATCAAGAAGCAGAGCAAGGAGATCTCGGGCAAGGAAGACATCGCCCGGGTCGCCACCATCTCGGCCCGCGATCGCGAGATCGGCGACGTTATCGCCGATGCGATCGAGAAGGTCGGTAAGGACGGCGTGGTCAACGTCGAGGAGGGCCAGACCTTTGGCCTCGAGCTCGAGTTCACCGAGGGTATGCAGTTCGACAAGGGCTACCTCTCGCCGTACATGATCACCGATTCCGAGCGCATGGAAGCGGTTCTGGACGATCCGTACATCCTGATCGCCAACCAGAAGATCGGCGCTGTCAAGGACATCCTGCCCGTGCTCGAGCAGGTCATCCAGGCCGGTCGTCCGCTGCTGCTCGTGGCTGAGGACGTCGAGGGCGAGTCGCTCGCGACGATCGTGGTCAACAAGCTCCGCGGTACCTTCACCGCTGTTGCGGTCAAGGCCCCGGGCTTCGGCGACCGCCGCAAGCGCATGCTCGAGGACATCGCCATCCTTTCCGGTGGCGAGGTCATTACCGAGGAGATGGGTCTCAAGCTCGAGAACACCTCGGTGTCTCAGCTCGGCCGCGCCCGCAAGGTCGTGGTGGACAAGGATTCCACCACCATCATCGACGGTGCCGGCGACTCCGACGCGATCAAGGGCCGGATCAAGCAGATCAAGGCCGAGATCGAGTCGACCGAGTCCGATTTCGATCGCGAGAAGCTGCAGGAGCGACTGGCCAAGCTGGCCGGTGGCGTTGCGGTGGTCAAGGTTGGCGCTGCCACCGAGACCGAGATGAAGGAGAAGAAGCATCGCGTCGAGGACGCGCTTCAGGCAACGCGGGCTGCCCTCGAGGAGGGCATCGTCCCGGGTGGCGGCGTGGCACTGCTGCACGCGGTCAAGTCGATCAAGCTCGACACGCTCGAGGGTGACGAGGCGACGGGTGCACGGATCGTGACCCGCGCGCTCGAAGAGCCGCTTCGCCAGCTGGCCTACAACGCCGGCCTCGAGGGCTCGGTTGTCGTCAATGACGTCCGCAAGGCCAAGGCTGGCCAGGGCCTCAACGTCGACACCGGCGAGCTCGTGGACATGGTCAAGTCGGGCATCATCGACCCCGCCATGGTCACCCGCTCGGCGCTGCAGAACGCCGCGTCGATCGCCAAGAACATCCTCACCACCGAGGCCATCGTGGCCGAGGCGCCGGAGAAGAACTCCCCGGCTCCCATGGGTGGCGGCGGCATGCCGGACATGATGTAACCATCACGTCCGATCGACTTCGAAGGGCCCGGCACCCCCGGGCCCTTCGTCGTTAATGAATAAATGGTGCCAGGCACCATTTATTCACCGGGCTCTTTCGTTACTGTTTTGGCACATGTTTCCCGCTGGGTATGACTTTGTGCGTTCGACGTTTCGGTTTCGGGTGTTTGGTGATGACCTGGCCAGCCGCTGGCACGATGGCGGCCTGCACCGGGTGCTGCGCTCGGGCCTGCCGGTGCGGATAACCGCCGGCGGGCCGACCTGGTACGGCGATCCCACCCCCGCCGACGAGGCGGAGCTGCGGCACCTGCTCGGGATGGGCTTCGACCTCGAGGGATTCCACGCCGCCTATCCCGATGTGTACGCCCGCGCCGAGGGGTTTCGCCCCCCGCTGCTGGCCGATCCGTTCGAGATGCTGGTCACCGCCGTGACCGCGCAGCAGGTGTCGCTGAGGGCCGCGGCCGCGATCCGCAATCGCTTCATCCAGCGGTTCGGCGAGCGGGTCGAGCAGGGCGGTTTCGAGTGGTATCGGTTCCCGCAGCAGGCGCGCGTGGCCGGTCGGGATCTCGAGGGCGTCGGGCTCTCCCGGGCCAAGATCCGCACGATCGCCGCGCTGTCGCTTGCCGACCTGGACGTGACCGGGCTCTCCGACGTCGAGGTTCGCGAGCGCCTGCTGTTGCTGCCAGGGATCGGGCCGTGGACGGTGGACTGGTTCCTCGCGCGCTGTCTGGGACGACCCGACGCCTTTGCTCCGGGAGACCTGGCCGTCCGAAAGGCCGTCGCACAGTGGTTCGCGGACGAGCCGATCTGGCCCGAGGACAGGGTGCGCGAGGCGATCGCGCCGTTCGGCCGG
The DNA here is from genome assembly GCA_963708725.1 of uncultured Actinomycetes bacterium. Lineage (GTDB taxonomy): Bacteria > Actinomycetota > Thermoleophilia > Gaiellales > JAICJC01 > CAVPTL01. The sequence goes on from CAVPTL010000008.1 coordinate 867,496, forward strand.
CATGCGAACCTCGCGGTGCACTATCTGCTTCTGCCCGAAGGCGGCTAACCCGACCGACCGGGTAGCCTTTGAGGCGCAGTGGCAGTCAAAACCAGTTCTGTGAACCCTCCGGCAAACGCCGGGCTCGCGGGTGCGCCGTCCCGCGGTCGCCGCCTGTGGTCGACCTACAGCTATCCGCTGACGGTGTTCGTGACCAGCCGGCTGCTCGTCTACCTGCTGTTTGCGATGATCGCCTGGAACCACCGCCGGCCGCGCCTCTCCGGGCTCAGCTACGGCGCGGTGATGAGCCCGCTCGATAGCTGGGATGCGGTCTGGTACCACTGGATCGAAGCCCACGGGTACGACCCCGCGATCGCCCACGGAAACCTGCCGGCGTTCTATCCGCTGTGGCCCGCCGCGTGGCGTTCGGTCTCGTGGCTGCCGATACCCATCTACCTTGCCGGCAGCCTGCTTGCCACGGCGCTCTTTGGCGTGGCGCTGTGCCTGCTCTACCGGATCACGCTGGGACGCTACGACGTGGCGATGGCTCGCCGCACGGTGCTCTTCACCGCATTTTGGCCGCTCGCGTTCGTGTTCTCGATGCCCTACTCGGAGAGCCTCTTCCTGCTCGCCTCGCTGGGCGCGTTTGCCCTCACCTGGCACGGCAGGTGGTGGTCGGGATCGGCCGTCGGCGCGCTGGCGGTGCTCGCCCGCCCGGTCGGAGTCGCCCTGATTCCCGCGCTTGGATGGCGCATCTACCGCGAGCAGGGCTGGCGTTGGCGGGCGTACCTCCCGCTGCTCTTGATGGTCGCGGCCGAGGGTGGCTTCTTCCTGTTCCTGGGTTGGCGCACCGGCGATGTGTTCGCGAGCCTCGGTGCCGAGTCACGCGGATGGGGGCGGGGGTTCGTGCCGTTGCCATTCGAGGTCGGCCGGGCGCTGTGGGTCGATGTGCTCTCGAACGGTCTTCTGCGTTCGCTTGCCGACGTCTCGTTCACCATCGCCTGGTGCGTACTCTGGTGGCGGGCGTGGTGGGTGATGCGGCTCCCGGGCGAGTACCTGATCTATGCCGCGCTGGTCGTGCTGCTGCCGTCGAGTGGCGGCTCGCTGCTGTCGATGGGACGGATGGGGTTGGTCGCGTTCCCGCTGTTCTGGGCATTGGCAGAGTGGAGCCTGCGTGATCCCCGGATCGATACCGTCGTCAAGATGGCCGCGCCCGCGCTGCTCGCCGCCGTGATGTTCATGGCGTTTGGCACGCACACGTTCGTGCCGTAGCTACACCGCGCGGATCAGCCGGGCCGCGAGATCGATCCGGGCGGGTACGGTCGCGAGTTCGATCCACTCGTCGGGCGTGTGATCGAGCGCGCCGCATGGACCCAGGCCGTCGATGGTGGGGATGTCCCAGTGCGATGTCCAGCATCCGTCGGACACTCCTCCCGAGAGCTGCTCGCCGACCGTCAGCCCCAGCTCCGACGCGATCCCCAGCGCCGATGAGACCAGGTCGTCGGCGCGCTGCATCGGCGGCCAGGTGCCGCGGTCCACGATCGTGGAGGCGCACGCCGTCGTGGCCACTCGGCTGGCCGAGTTCGGTCAGCGCGTAGGCCAGGTCGGCCGGGTCGGATGAGCGGATGTCGATCGTCGCCCGCGCATGTCCGGGCACGGTGTTGGCCGCGTCGCCGCCGCTGACGGTGGTGATCACCGAGGTCATCTCGGGTCGGCCATGTGCGAGTGCCTCGATTCGCGTGATCTCGCCGGCAAGCGCGGAGACGGCGCTTCGGCCTCGGGCAGTGTCGGCGCCGGCGTGTGCCGGGCGGCCGGTCAGCTCGAGTGTTCGCCACACCGCGCCCTTTCGCGACGAGACCAGATCGCCGTTCTCCCGCGCGCATTCGAACACGAGCGCCGCCGCGGCGTCGACCGCATGTCGGGCGACCGCCGGCGCGCGCAGCCGCACCTCCTCGTCGGCGCATACCAACAGCCGCACCTCGGGAAACGGGATGCCCTCGGAAGCAAGCTGCTCCATCGCCATGGCGGCCAGCACCAGGCCGCCCTTCATGTCGGCGACTCCAGGGCCGGTCGCGCGATCTCCCGACACCGCGAACGGACGGGCCAGCGCCTCGCCCAGCCCAAACACCGTATCGGTGTGACCGAGCAGCGCCACCGTCTTTCCGAGAGTTCCGGGGAGCGTGATCACGAGGCTGCGGGCCGGCCCGTCGGGCTCGTCCACCCAGCTCGTGGTGCAGCCAAGCGGAACCAGCCACGAGGCGATCTCCATCGCCACCCGCTCCTGCTCGCGGCCCATCGACGGTGAGTCGATGCCGACCAGCCGCGAGAGTCGCTCGACGAAGACCTCGGTGACGGCGGGCAGTGGCATCGGCATAGTCTGCCCGACCGGGTTTGGCTACGCTGCGGGTATGGCCGTTGTGCTTCCTCGGGCGTTCATCAGGGCCGCCGGCCCCGATGCCGTCGGCTACCTCCAGAGCATGGTCTCCAACGATGTCGAGGCCGTCGCGCCCGGGGCCGGGACGTACGCGCTTTTGCTGACGCCCAAGGCGCGCGTGATCGCCGATCTCGAGATCTTCAACACCGGCGAGGAGCTGGTGCTGAGTGCGCCCCCCGAAGCGGCCGAATCGGTGCTTCAGACGCTGGTGCGCGCACGGTTTCGGAAGAAGGTCGAACTCGAACCGACCGAACGGTGGCTGGTGTGGGGTGGCGCCCAAAACGCGCTCGCTTCGCTCGACACCCCGGCCGGACCGCTCTACCTGGTCGACCGCCGTCCGGCGCAGGTCGAGCCCGAGGAGCTGTTTGAGATCGCCCGGATCGAGGCCGGGATGGCGCGGTTTGGGAACGAGTTCACCACCGACTCGATGCCTGCCGAGGCGGGCCTCGAGCAGCGCGCCGTCAGCTTCACCAAGGGGTGTTATCCGGGACAGGAGCCCGTCGCCCGCCTGCACTACCGCGGGCACGCCAACCGCGGCGTACGCGGGCTCGAGCTGGCCGACGGTTTGCCGACGCCGGGGGCGCCGGTCGTCGCCGGTGACCGGGAGGTGGGGCGGGTGACCTCGGTCGTTCGATCGCCGCGTTTCGGCACGATCGGTCTGGGGGTGCTGCGCCGCGAAGTGGCCGACGGCGACACGGTCGAGGCCGGGGGTGCGGCCGCGACGGTTCGTCCCCTGCCGTTCGTGTCGTGAACCCGTGGGACGAGCCCGAGTGGCTCGAAGCGGCGTGCGACTGGATCGCCACCGAGCTGGATGGCGCCGGCATCACGCCCACCGGCCCGGTCGAGATGGTGAAAAATCGCCCATGGTCGTGTGTGCTGGCCTTGCCGACCTCACAGGGGCGGGTGTTCATGAAGGCGGCGGCTCCGGTTACCCGGCACGAGCCGGTGCTGCTCGCGGCCTTCGCCGAGATCGGCGCGCCGGCGGTGCTTCGGCCGATCGCGGTTGATCCCGCTCGCGGCTGGATGCTCCTGCCCGACGGCGGCTCGGAGCTGCGGCAGGAATCGAGCAAGGCGCGTGAGTTCGACCTGTGGGAGCGCACGCTTCGCGACTACGCCCGGCTCCAGGTCGCGGCCGCGCCGCGAGCCGACGCGCTGGTCGCCGACGGCGTGCCCGATTTCCGGCTCGCCCGCTTCGACGGGCTGATCGCAGAGCTCGCCCCCGATCGCAGCGAGCTGATCCAACGGCGGGTGGTGCCACTCAGGGCACAGCTCGAGGCCGCCCGCGTCCCCGACTCGGTGCAGCACGACGACCTGCACGGCGGAAACATCCTGATCTCAGACGCCGGCCCGATCGTGTTCGACTGGGGCGACTCGTGTATCTCCCACCCGTTCATGACGCTCACCGTCACCTTTCGCGTGATCGCCTGGAGCCATGAGCTGGCCGCCGACGATCCCGTGTTCGACCGTCTGCGGGCGGCCTACCTCGAGCCCTGGAGCGGCTACGGCGATCCGCAGCAGCTGGCCGGAGAGCTGGCCGCCGCGGTCGAGCTCGGCCGGCTCACGCGCGCATTCACCTACCACCGGCTGGCCGCGGGCCTCCCAAAACCGTTGCATCCCATCGTGGACGGCGGCGCCGAGGGCTGGACCGACGTCTTCCTGGGGGTCGAGTAGTGGCCGACGCGATCGCCGTGCGGGCACGGATCTCGGAGCGCACCCCGCGCGATCTCCGCGGCGTCGACCTGCTCGCCGCCCGGTTTCGCGATCTCGGGAGGGGGAAGTTCGAGATCGCCGGTCGTCGCTCGCCGTTTGGCGAGACCGATTGGGTCGACGATCTGGCCGCGTCGCGGGCGGTGCTCGAGTCCGCCGGGCGCGAGCTGCGAGCGCGCATCGGACGCGGCGCGCCCACGCTCACGGTCGCCTCGGACTGCTCATTGGCGCTTGGCACCCTGCCCGCCGTGTACGCCGAGCTCCCCGAAGCGCGGGTGCTGTGGCTCGATGCCCACTCCGACTACGACACTCCGCAGACCAGCACCATCGGTTTTCTGGGCTGCATGAGCCTCGCGGGGGCGACGGGTGCCTGGGACGCGGGCGTGGGGACGCCGTTTCCCGCCGACCGGGTCGTGCTCGCCGGGGTGCGCGGAGGACTCGAGGAGTTCGACGGTGCCGGACGGGCGGCCGCCGACGCCTCGCCGATGACGGTGATCGGGCCGTCAACCTCGCTCGCGGCCGACGCGCTCGCCGCTCTCGGCGACGCGCCGGTGTACATCCACTTCGATCCCGACGTGCTCGACCCGGCCGAGAACCCGGTGCCGTATGCCCGACCCGGAGGGCTCTCGCTGGCTGCGGTCGCCGAGCTCCTGCGCTCGGTCGCCGACCGTGGCCCGGTCGTCGGTGTCGAGATCACCGCCTTCCATTCGGATGACCACCGCGCGGTGCGCGAAGCACTCGCCGATCGGTTGGTCGAGTGCGTGCGTCCGCTCGTCTACTTCTCCCAGGCGCCGACCTCGTAGGCCTTACCCGGGGTCGCACCGACCACCAGCACTGTTGTCGGTGACGCTGTCGACTCGATCTTTCGGCGAACGCCCGGCTCGAGTGCGATCAGGCCGCCCGTCCCGACGGTTGTCTGCTCGCCATCGAGGGTCACCGTCACCGAGCCGACGTGCACGAAGTAGATCTCCTGTTGGCCCGACGCTCGTTCGTCGTGCTCGGGGATCAGCACGTTGCCCGCGTCCTTGGTGACCGCGTTGATGCCGAAGGCGGTGATTCCGAAGTGGCTTCGGATCGACTTCCAGGTCGCCGGCCAGTCAGGCTTCACCGGTGGGACGTCGTCGACCAGCTCGATCTTCCAGCCGGTGCCCTGCGCAACGCTCATGTCGTCCTCCCGACGTTGGGGAGGCGAGTCTACCGCGCGCTCAGTCGTCTTCGGCAAACTCGTAGATCAGGCGCCCGCCGTGCCGGAACCCGGCCTTGGTATAGAAGTCGGGGACACCAATCTCCTGGTCGGCGGGAGAGACGCGCAGCTCGATCGTCTCGATCCCGCGCCGCCGGCATTCCGCGACCGAAGCCCGCAGCAGCTTTGACCCCAACCCGGCGCCGCGGGCCGAGGGCTGCACCCAGATCTCCTCGACCATTGCCGAGCAGCCGCCGCCGGTCGAGATGTGAATCGTGGTGGTGGCCACGCCGGCGTGGTCAGAGACGGTGAAGAAGCCGCGGCCTGGATGCTCGAGGATCGCGTCGACGTTTCCACCCAGCCCCGGAACGACCCGCCCCTCATGGCTGAAGAATGCGCGCAGCAGCTCGGTCACCTGATCGGCGTCCGCTGAGGTGGCTAACCGGACTGAGGTGGCAGACATCAAGCGCCCGCCCCCGTCATGCGCTTTTCCAAACCCACCGCCGGAATATAGGTCACGCGTCCCCTTTCAGGGCGCACATGCCCTGACCCGGTTCGTTGTTTCTGACCCCCCCAATGGGGGACGAGACAAACCCTCCCACCGCCTATGACGTGACCGTAGCCACGTTTGCTGCTGCCTCGTCTGAACCCCCGAAGGGAGGTGCGCCCCAATGATCAAGTGGAACAATCGCGCTCTGCGCGCGGCCCTGGCTCTGTCCGCCATTTCGGCCTACGTTGTGACGTCCGGCGCCTCAATGCGCTGGTGGTAACCCGCTCCGGCTGAGCGCGCCGGGCCAGACGCTCAGCATCGGGCATCGGCGCGCCGATAGAGCACGTACCCCCGATGTCCGACACATCTTCGTCTCAGATTTCTTCGCAGCGACTCCATCGGTTCGTCACCGCCGTGATGGCGGCAGCCGTGCCGGTGGTGGTCGCCGCGATCATCAGCGTCGTATCCAACCCGCCGCCGCTTTCGGTGCTGGCCGGCGCACTGGTGTTCACGCTGGCCGCGATCGCTGCCGAGTTCAAGCCCGTCCCGCTGGACGAGAGCGGCTCGCGGATGGTGTCGCTGTCGTTCGTGTTTCTGCTGTCCGCCCAGCTCGTGTTCGGGTGGGAGCTGGGCGTGCTCGCGGCGGTGATCGCGATCGGCGTCGTGGGTACCGTGGAGTCGACACCGCTGGTGCGACGCGGATTCAACGCCTCGGTGTACGCACTGGCGGTGCTGGCCTCGGCGATACCGGGGATGCTCCTGGGCATTCAATCCACCAGTCTCGATCCGGTCCAGACCGACAGGTTGACGTTGCTCGCATTCCTGGGCGGCGCCGCCTACGTGGCGGTCAACGTCGTGCTCGTGTCGGCGGTCGTGTGGCTCGCCACGGGAAGCGACCTGCGACAGCTCTTGATCGACAACATCCGCCACTCGGGGCCGGTGTTTGTGATCATGGCCTTCATCGCCGGCCTGGCGGCGTCGCTTTGGGTGATCCGCCCGCAGCTCGAGGTGCTGCTGGCCGGGCCGCTGTTCGCGCTGATCCTCTACCAGCGCTACGCCTACCGCAGCGTGCTGGCGACTCGAGACGCCGAGACCGATGGGCTCACCGGCCTTGGAAACCATCGCGGGTTCCACACCGATCTGCGCGAAGCGCTGGCGCTCGCCTCCTCGACGCGCACTCCGGTCACCCTGTGCCTGATCGACCTCGACAACTTCAAGAGCATCAACGACCGGTTTGGTCACCCCGTGGGCGACCAGGTGCTCGTGACCGTGGCCGAGATCCTGCGTGCCGAGGTGGGCGCCCAGAGCGCCTATCGGGTGGGCGGTGAGGAGTTCGCGGTGATCATGGCCGGCCGGTTCGAGCAGGAGGCCTACTCCGAGCTCGAGCATCTGCACCACCGGCTGGCGCAGTCGCAGTTCGTGCATGGAGAGCAGGTGTCGGTGTCGGTCGGGATCGCGAGCTTTCCCAGCAGCGGCCCCGATCGAGACGAGCTTTTGAAGGTGGTCGACGCAGCCCTCTACTGGGCCAAGAACCACGGCAAGAATCGCTCGTGCATCTACTCACCGTCGCTGGTGCGGGTGTACACGACCGCCGAGCTCGCCCAGACCGCGGAGCGAAACGCGCGGCTGCGCGCGGCCGAGGGCCTGATCCGCGTGGTCGACGCCAAGGACACCTACGCGGGCCAGCACTCCCAGTCGGTCTCGCGGCTGGTGGAGGGCATCGCCCGGGCGATGGTGCTGGAGGAGGACGTGGTCGACCAGATGCGACTCGCCGGCCTTCTGCACGACCTCGGCAAGATCGCGATCCCCGATGCGATCCTCCAGAAGCCCGGCCGGCTCGATCCCGAGGAGCTGCGCACGATGCGCGAGCACTCCGACCTCGGCTACCGGCTGCTCGAGGGCCTGGGCGTGTCGCCGGTGGATCGCTGGATCCGCCATCACCACGAGTGGTGGGACGGCTCGGGCTATCCCCTGGGGCTGGCGGGCGAGGAGATTCCCCTGGGGTCGCGCATCATCCTGGTCGCCGACGCGTTTGATGCGATGACCTCCGACCGCTGCTATCGCGCCGCGGGGACTCCCCAGGCGGCGCTTGAGGAGCTGCACCAGCGGTCGTGGACGCAGTTCGACGCCCGCGTGGTTGCAGCGTTGGAGACCTACCTGAAATCCGAGATGTGTCACCTGGGCCGCACCGACGTCGCTGCGGTTGAGCGGCCCGAAAGCGATCAGCACTCCGAGGCCGCCTGATGGTGTTGCTGTCCGGGCTGGGGGTGGCGATCCTGATCGTGCTGGCCTTCGGTGGGCGCCTCGGCCGGCTGGCGGATCTGCGGATCCGGTGGGTGTGGCTGCTGTACGCGGCGCTCGCGATCCAGGTGATCGCGTTTCCGATCGGCAGCCTCCCCTGGAATCCCGGGGAGAGCGCCGCGGTCTGGCTCCAGTACTGCTCGTATGCCTGCCTGATCACCGTCACCGTCGCCAACCGGCGGCTTCCCGGCGCCCTGGTACTCGGCCTCGGGATGCTCTTGAACCTGGCCGCGATCACCACCAACGGCGGTCACATGCCGGCGACCACCTCGGCACTCCACGCGGTCGGAAAGACGCTTCACGGTGTGCATCTCAACAGCGTCGCGCTGGCCCATCCCAACCTGCCGTGGCTGATCGACCGCTTCGCCACCCCGCAGTGGGTGCCGTTTGCGAGCATCTTCTCGGTCGGCGACGTGCTGATCGTGGTCGGCGCCGGGATCATCCTGTGGTCGGCGACCGGCGCTCACCTGCCGCGCCGAAGCCGCGGCGATCAGCAGCCGGTGGATCGCGGCCTGGCCGGCGGTCCCAGCGGCACGCCGTAGTGGCGCAGGAGCGCCGCGAGCTTGTGCCGGTAGATCTGCATGTCGGCGTGGACCCAGTCGCCGTGGGTCTGGCAGCGCCAGGCCGGGTAGAGCTCGTGGTGATAGGGGCTGGTGAGGCTCTCGTTGTGCCCGATCACGTTTCGTAGCTGGATGTGGTGTCGCCAAAGGAGCCAGGCGGTCAGCGCCAGGGAGGCCTTGAGCTGGCGCGGGTTGGAGAGGATCTCGCCGTCCGAGGTGCCGACGTGCTCGATGCCGATCGCCGTGTAGTTGAGCCCGACGGTGTGACGGCAGATGATGTCGGTGCGGACGAGCTGGTAGATGGTGCCGTCGGTGTCGACCACGAAGTGGGCGCAGGTGCCGGGCAGCTCGTGCAGCTCGCTGTCGGGCACGTCCTGGGCGAAGGTGTTGTAGGCCGACTCGAAGGTGGTGCCCGCCGTGTAGTGCTCGACGATCACGTGGGGATGTCGCAGTCGCCAGGTGTCGATGCCGTAGTGGCGCTCGGCATACGCGGCGGTCTCGGCCCGCCGGGTGGCGCCGAACGGGATTGGCTTCCACACGATCGGCGGCCGCGGCACCCGCACCTTGGGCTTCACCGGTGGCGCGGTCGTGGTGGTCGGCGCCGAGGTCGGCGGCGGAGACGTGGTGGTGGCCTGAGTGGGGGGCGAGGTGGTGCCGGTTGCGGTCGGCTCGGTCGGGGACGATGTCTTCGTCGTCGCGGCCGACTGGTGCGAGCAGCCGCACACCAGCACCACCAGTGCCATCGTTACCCAGCGCATGGCTGGGATGCTACGTCGGCCCGCGGCTAGGCCACCAGCGCCAGCGGGGCGAAGTTGCCCGCGTTGGGGATGACGTCCGCCGGGTCGGTGCCCATCCAGCTTCCCAGCAGCTCGGTATAGATCTGGCGGTAGTCGGTCGGCACCTTGAGGTTGCCGTTGCCGTCCAGGTCGGTGAGTCCCGGAAACTCGGTGGTCACTCCACCCTTGACGCCCTTTCCGATCACCATCGCCAGGCCACCGGCGCCGTGGTCGGTGCCGCCGCCGCCGGAGTCGTTGTCCTCGATCCGGCGCCCGAACTCGCTCCACACCAGCGTGATCACGCGATCACCGAGACCGTTGGCCTCGAGGTCGGCCTGGAACGCGTTCAGCGTCTGGCCGAGGCCGGCGAGGTTCGCGGCCTGGCGCGTTACCTGGGTGTCGTGGAAGTCGAAGCCGCCGTCGTAGGAGAGGCAGGCGACCCGGATTCCCAGGTTCGAGCGGATCATCCACGAGAGCGTCGACATCTGATTGTCGAAGTCGCTCGTGCCGTAGCCGAAGCCGGTCGGCGGGATGGTGGTGGTGCCAAGCGACTTCAGCCGGTTGGCGACCGAGACCGCGCCGCCCACCGAGGTGTTGGCGGCCTGCATGGCGGGATTGCCGCCGCTTCGGTTCGCCAGGTTGCCCAGCGTCTCGGTCATCAGATCGGGGTCCTGCCACACCTGGTTCATCCCGAACTGAGCGTCGTCGGGGCTCGTCAGCACGGCCACCGGATGCTTCTCGGTGCGCATCGACTCCTCGAGCGTCCAGTTGACCGAGAGCGCCTGGAGCGGGTTCGAGGGATCGCCGTTTTGGTCGATCCAGCGCCCCAGCCAGCCCGACGTCGGGTCGGTGACCAGGTCGCCGGCCTGCCAGAACGCTCGCGAGTGGAAGTGCGAGAGATCCGGCGGGCTGTAGTCGACCGCCGGGATCACGGCCATCTTGCCGGCGTCATACAGCGACTGAAGGCCGGTGGCCGCCGGATTCCAGGCGTAGTCGGGGTTGGCGGCCGCGCCGCCCAGGGGCAGCAGTTTCGACGGGTCCTTGAAGCCGATGTTCGGGCGCGCCTGGAGATAGGCCGGGTAGTTGGTCGAATCGATCGGGACGAGCGTGTTGATGCCGTCGTTGCCACCGTCGAGGAAGATCGAGACGATGATCGGATCGGTGGTCGGGCCGGCGGCGGCCTGCGCCGAGGCGGCCTCCCACACCTTGCCCCACGACAGCGAGCTGGCGCCGTACACCGTCAGGAACCCGATGGCACCGTTTCGCAGAAAGTCGCGCCGGCACACGGCCGCGTTCGCGCCTTCGAGGATCGCCCGGGGCAGCGGGACGCGCTGGCCCTGGGCGCGGAGCATCGCGCTTCGTTGCGTGGTCATCCAGTCGTTGCAGCCGCACTCGTTCATGAGGGTCCTGTCGTTAGTGGAGGTAGCCGTCGGGGCCGCACATGATCAGCGCGCGCAGCACCTGCTGGCGCTCGATCCGGTGGTAGTCGTGCAGCACGTACTTCCCGTTGGAGAGGTACTTGTATTTGTTGAAGAACGTGGTGGCGTAGGCCTCGAGCCGGTTGCGCGTGGTTGCCGCCACAAACTGGCTGCCGACGGCCTTGTGGGCGGTCGCGAAGGCCTGCGCGGCGGACTGCTCACCCGGGTCGGGTGGCTTCGGCAGCAGGTAGCTGGTGGTGCGGAAGTAGGCCCGCGTCGAGTTGGTGTTGAGCCAGGCGGTGTTCTGGTTCCAGCCCGACACGTTGGGCGGGTAGAACGGCACCTGGCCCATGCCTTCCAAAAGCCACGACCAGTTGTTGTTGACGATGAACTCGCCGCGGTGTCGCATGTTTGCCGCGACGAACACGATCGGCGGTTTCACCAGGTCGGGTGAGGAGAGATTCGAGTAAAGCGACGAGGCCCGCAGGATCACTCCCAGCACCGGCTTCAGCGAGTGGCCCGACGCCTTGTAGTTTGCGATCATCATCTCCAGGGCCGCCTTGGACGGCGGCGTCGGGATGAAGTAGCTCCAGATCTTGCTGCAGATGAACGGCGCGTGGTTGGGGTGGGCGACGATCATCTTGCACACGTCCTGCCACGCCCAGTTGCCCTTCTTGCCGAAGAGCGTCTTCGTCCCCGTGTCGTGGTAGGTGGGGTCGTAGAAGGTCGGGTTCTCGGCGCCGTTTGATCCCTTCGTCCAGTCGTACCGCCAGCCGGTGAGAGCGCGAGCCGCCTGGTGGACATCGTTCTGCGTGTACACCCGCGAGTTTCGCCAAAGGCCATAGGTCTGGTGCTCGAGCGTCGGGTCGTTGCCGAGGCAGAAGAGCTCCATCACCTCGCGGGCATAGTTCTCGTTGACGGACCACTTGTTCGAGTCCGCGCCGTTCAGCCACAGGAGCATCGCCGGGTCGTGGGTGATGCTCAGCAAGAGCTCGGCGAAGTTCCCCAGCGCGTGGCTTCGCAGCAGCCGGTTTTGGCGCAGCATGTGGCGGGTGTTGCCGACGCCCGAGTTGGACGTGGCGAAGTGGTCGTGCAGGTTGAGCGTCATCCGCTCCTGCAACTGGTTGGGCGAGCGCAGCATCCGATCCAGCCACCACAGACAGTCGTGGCCCCAGGTGTTGATCGGGTCGATCGGCGAGCTGCCGTCCTTGGGTGCGGGGCCGACCAGCTTGGGCGAGCCGGCCGGTGAAAGCATCTTCACCACGGCCCGCTCGAGCCCGAGCTTCTGGTAGGCCTCGACCTGCTTTGCCGATCCGGAGAAGCCTGCACGCCACAGCAGCCGCTCGAAGTGAGCTTGGGTGGCGGGATGCGGAACTTTCGGGTATTGGTAAGACATGGGTCGAATCAACATCCTTCTCGTCTCGGCGGCGCTGGCCGCCTTTGTCTTGCTCGGATCGGGTAACCACCACGGCGCCCGGGCAGCGACGCGCATCAACCTCACGGTGACGGAGCGTGAATACTCCGTTGGACTCTCCCGAAAGACCGTGCCCCACGGCCTCGTTACAATTACTGTCGACAATTTTGGGGCCGATGACCATAACCTTTATGTGGGAAACGGCCATGGCCGCCTCTACCACACGACCAACCGGATTCCGGGCGGCCAGGGCGGCATGTGCCCGCAGTCGTGCATCACGTTCAAGGTGACGCTGCCGAAGGGCACCTACACGCTCTACTGCCACCTGCCGGGGCATTCGGCGCTTGGCATGCGGAACCACCTGATCGTGACGTAGGGCGCAATCCTGTTCGTCCGGCGGCGGGGGTACTCTTGCTCGCATGATCCGTTCGTCACGAGCTCGATGGGTTCTCGCAGGTGCTTCCGCGGCGGCGTCATTGGTTGCAGCGGGTGGGGCGTCGGCGAGCCTCGTCCAGACGCCCGTACTCACCGCGGGCGTCTCCGAGGAGGATCCCGCCGTCTCGGGCGACTACCTCGTCTGGGATCAGAACTCGGCGGGCCAGAAAAAGCACTTCAACGCGTTCATGCGGTTCAACGGCGTGACCACGCGCCTCAATCCCATCGGCACGCGGGCGTGGAGCGGCGGTATCGACGGCACCACGATCGTGTATCAGCAGGCAAACGCGGCGTCCACCCAGTCAAGCATCATGATGTATGACGCGCTGACCCACACACGCAGTGCCCCGCCGGCGGGCGTCAACAAGCCGAGCTGGGAGTTCAATCCGACGATCTCGGGCAAGTGGCTGCTGTTCGGGCGCCAGAGCGGTCGAAACTACCGCCGAAGCCAGGTGATTCTGCGAAGTCTCACTTCCAAGACGTCGTTCGTGCTGGCCGACGTCAGCACCAAGGGAGACGTCGTGTACCCCGGCCAGATCAACGGAAACTGGGTGGTGTGGGGCCGCTGCGGGCCGAGTTCCTGCAGCGTTTTTCGCTGGAACCTCACCACCAAGGCCGGCAACAAGCTGGTCAACACCCTCCAGCGCGATACGTATGAGTTCAACCCCGCGGTGGCGGCCGACGGCACTGCCTACTACGTGCATGCGGGGCCCTACTGCGGGCAGCGAACCAGGTTGGTGAAGCACGGGGTGGGCGCACCCGAGACGGTTCTCACCGCGTTCAACAACGGTGTTGGACTCGGTGAGTTGACGGCTGCCGCCAACCCGGTCAGCGGCACCGACGTCTACTTCACCAAGGTCCGCTGCGCGCTCAACTCCTCGGACGTGTACAAGGTGCTCGATCCGTAGCCGAAAGCGGCTTGGCCAGAGGCTTCGCGCTCCCTTGTAAGCCATCTGTCAGAGCCCGGGCGCATGCTCCATCCCGTCCTATCGAGCGACGGATGGAGCTGAGATGCAGCAACGACGAACATGGTGGGTCGCCGCGGCGGTGTGCGTCGCGCTGGCGGTGATCGGAGGCTCGGTACGGTCGGCCCAGGCCGCGTATCCGGGGTCGGTGAACGGCCGGCTGGCGTTCGGCATGACCGACGCCAACGGCACCACCGAGAACGTGTACTCGATCCATGCCAACGGCAACGGCCTGCGCCAGCTGACGCATAGCGCGTTCAACGTGTGTGCCGCCTACTCGGCCGACGGCAAGCACATCGCCTATTGCAGTAGCAACTCGGGCCCGTTTGAGATCTGGGCGATGAACGCCAACGGCAGCCATCAGCGCCAGGTCACCCACCTCGGTGGCTCGCTGATCTTCCCCGACTGGTCGCCGAACGGTAAGAAGATCGCCGCGGGCGGCACGATCGGCTCCGACACGGTCGATCAGATCCTGGTGTTCAACAGCTCAAACGGCAAGCATGTGCGGGCGTTGACCAACGAGTCGCAGGGCAACAACGACTTCCCGGCCTGGTCTCCGAACGGCAGGAAGATCGCCTTCATCAGCGATCGCACGGGTATCGAGCAGGTGTGGGTCATGAACTGCGACGGCTCGCATCAGCATGCTCTCACCACCGCGTTGGTCACCCATGACGAGGTGCCCGACTGGAGCCCCAACGGCAAGAAGATCGTGTTTGAGGTTGGCGATGTCGGATCCGGTGAGATCTGGGTCATGAACGCCAACGGCAGCGATCAGCATCAGATCAGCAGTGGCCCTGGCGACAAGTTCGGGCCCACCTGGTCACCGCGTGGCGACAGGATCGCCTTTGTCGCCGACTTCGGCAACGGCAATCGCCCCGTCGAAGTGATGAACGCCGACGGCAGCGACGTCACCACGCCTCTGCCTGGACATAACGAGTACGTGCCGGCCTGGCAGCCGCGCAACTAGGGGTTGCACCGCGACCGTTGCGGCGAGTGGGAGCGCCGCAACGGTCGCACTCTTTAACCGGAGGATGGCACTGTGAGTCGTCGTGTGGCAATTCGCACGTGGGCGGTCCATAATCGTGGTCGAATGTCGGAAACTGCGGTGCGCTCGCATGTCGAGTTTCGGGTGCTCGGGCCGGTGGAGGCGGCGCGTGATGGGCGCACGCTGTCACTGGGCGGGACGCGACAGCGCGCATTGCTGGCGGTGCTTTTGATCGACGCCAACCAGGTCGTCTCGACCAGCCGCCTGATCGAGGAGGTGTTCGCGGCCGAGCACTCCGCCACCACCGTCAACCGGCTACAGGTGGGGATCTCGCGGCTGCGAGCCGCGCTCGACGGCGGTGCCGGTAGCCCGGAGGACTCGGTGCTCGTGTCGCGACCCGGCGGCTACGCGTTGATGGTCGCGCCCGATCAGCTCGACTACCTGGTGTTCGAGCAGCTGTCGGAGGAGGGCCGCGATGCGCTTCTGCGCGGCGACGCCGAGACCGCATCGACGCTGCTTCGCCGGGCGCTGTCGTTGTGGCGTGGCGAGGCCTTCTGCGATCTCACGCTCGAGGAGGTCGCCCAGCGCGAGGTGTTGCGGCTCGACGGGCTGCGGCTGGCGACGCTGATGGATCGGCTCGACGCCGATCTCGCCCTGGGCGCCGACGCGGAGCTGGTGCCCGAGCTCGAGGCCCTGATCGCACGCCATCCCAGCCAGGAGCGGCTGCTCGGCCAGCTGATGCTGGCGCTTTACCGCTCGGGGCGACAGGCCGATGCGCTGGCCGCCTACCGCCGTCACAGCCAGGTGATGCGAAACGAGCTGGGCCTCGAGGTCGGGCCGGGGGTCGTCAATCTCGAGCGTCAGATTCTCTGTCACGACCCCGACCTGGCGGCGCCGCCACGCTCGCCCAACGGCGTCGGTGGGCGAGTGATTGTCTGCCCGTACAAGGGGCTTGCGAGCTTTGAGGCCGCCGATGCCGAGTACTTCTGTGGGCGCGAGCAGATCGTCGCCAACCTGATCGCGCGGGTGGCCGAAGGACGGCTGGTGGGGATCGTGGGGGCATCGGGGATGGGCAAGTCGTCGCTGCTTCGTGCCGGCCTGATGCCGGCGCTCGCGGCCGGCGCCCTGCCGGGCAGCGAGACATGGGAGTACGTGCTGGTGCGGCCCGGCGGTGATCCCTCCCGGGCGCTCGCCCAGGCGCTCTCGGGCCGGGCGACGACCCGCCGGACGCTGCTTGCGATCGACCAGTTCGAGGAGGTGTTCACGGCCTGCCATGACGCCGACAGGCGAGCCGCGTTCATGTCGGAGCTGGTCGACCTTGCGCTTGACCCGCGGATCGAGACCACCGTCGTGGTCGCGCTTCGGGCCGACTTCTACGGCCGCTGCGCCGCCAGCCCCGACTTCGCGCAGCTGCTCAGTAGCGACCACACGCTGGTCGTGCCGATGCGACCGCAGGACATGCTGAGCGCGATCGAGACTCCGGCGCTTCGGGTCGGCCTGGAGCTCGAGCCGGGACTCTCGGCGCTGGTGGTGGATGAGCTCGGTGATGAGCCCGGCAGCCTGCCGCTGCTTTCGACCGCACTGCTCGAGCTGTGGGCCGCCCGCGCGGGCAGCGGGTTGACGATCGAGACCTACCGCTCGCTCGGCGGCGTGCGCGGAGCCGTTGCCCGTCTGGCCGAGCGCGCCTACACCCAGCTCGACGAGGCAGGAGCGCGCGGCCGCTCGCGCGATCTTCTTGCGGCTGGTGACCGGCGACGGGCAATCCGCCGTCCGCCGCCGCGCCCCGCTGGCCGAGCTCGACCTCGCGGCCGATCCCGCCCGCCAGCGGGCGCTCGACGTGATGGCCGGTCTGCGGCTTTTGACCGTGTCGGACGACGCGGTGGAGGTCTCGCATGAGGCGCTCCTGCACGAGTGGCCGCGGCTCGAGCAATGGATGGACGAGGACCGATCGGGCCGTCGGCTGCACCTGCACCTGGTGGACGCGGCGGCCGAGTGGGATGCCAACGGGCGCGATCCGGGCGAGCTCTACCGCGGAGCGCGACTGGCCGCGGCGCTCGACTGGAGTGCAGCCCACCCGCAGGAGCTGAACACGGTCGAGCGTGACTTCGTCGAGCAAAGCCACGAGGCGTCGCGACGCGAGATCGTGAGTGAGCAGCGGCGAAACCGGCGCCTGCGAACGCTGCTCGTCGGGGTGGCCGCCCTGCTGGTACTGGCGGTGATTGCCGGCACCGTGGCTGCCATCCAGCGCTCCGACGCCGACCACGCCTCTGCGGCAGCCGACCGCTCGGCCACATCGGCGCTCGCCCAGAGCCTTGGCGCCGAGGCGGTCAGCCAGCCCCAGATCGGGCGGGCGCTGCTACTGGCCGTGCAGGGCGCGAAGCTGGCCGACTCGCCGATCACGCGCAGCGATCTGCTCGCCACGATCCTGCGTGCTCCCGACATGCTGGCGTCGTACTACCCGGGGCCGGGCCTGCGGCCCGATGCGGTGGCGGTGTCGCCCGACGGCAAGCGGCTCGCGATCAGTGAGTTCAATGGGCAACGACTGTTGACCTACTCGACCGTCACGCGCAAGCGAATCCTTGCGCCCAAGATCCGGGCGGCTGCCGCATCGTTGGCCTACACGCCCGACGGCAAGACGCTGGCGGCGGTGTTGGCGTTCGGGCCGGCGGGCACGACCGGCCTCTACCTCTACAACGCTGCCAGCGGGCGCGAGCAGCGCATGCTGCCGATGCCGGCGGGGATGCCGCCCGACAGTTCGAGCGACGCCCCCGCAGAACACGACCGGGCGCTGGTGATCACGGGAGGCGGTCGGTACGCCTGGAGCGTCTTTTCCAACAGCTCGCACGGGTGGCTCGTCCGCTGGGATCTCACAACGGGCCGATCACGGGCGGTCAGGTTCCCCAACAACGGGGTAGATGACTCGCCGGTGCTGGCCACCGGCAACGGCGATGAGGTCTCGGCCACCACCAACAAGGGCGTCAAGCAGACGATCTGGGACTCCCGTACGTTGCGGCAGGTCGAGCAGTTCCGACTGCCGTTTCGGCATCGCGCGATCGCGCTCTCGCCCGACGGACGGACGCTGGCGGTTGGCTCCAACTCCGGCGACGTCGCGCTCGTGAACATCGCGACCGGAGCGGTGGTGCATATGCCCAACGGTCACACCGGCGCCATCGGCGGAGGGGCGTTCACGCCCGACGGATCGAAGCTCGCCACCTCGGGTCAGGACAACAAGCTGGATGTCTGGTCGGTGGCTGACCACAAGCTGCTGACCACCGATCTCGGGCACTCCGCGGGAGAACAGGCGGTGGTGATCGACTCGCAAGGGCGGACCGTCTACAGCGCCGCGTTGGACGGTTCGGTGATCGCGTATGACCTCACGGGACACCGGAGCTTCGGTACGCCATTCAGCGTCGGGGCCAGCGTCATGAAGCTCTTCAATGTCCCGATTTTCTCGGTTTCACAGAACGGCACCAGGGTCGCGGTTACAGCCGACCGCGGCCGGATCGAGCTGGTCGACGGCGCGGGCTGGCAGCGGCACCGCTCGTTTGCGGTGTTCCCGGATCATCGGGCGATCGGTTCGTCGGCGATCTCGCCCGACGGCACGACCGTGGCTGTTTCTGCCGGCGACAATCCCAATCGCGTGGGTTTGCCGGGTGCCCGCATCTGGCACGTCGCTGGGCGGACGCCGTACGAGACCGCGTCGCCCACGGGGTATCCCGCCGAATCGCGTCCGTCATTCGCCGCGCCGGCATTCAGCCCCGACGGGCGCCGGATCGTCTGGCCTGAGGTGTATGGCCCGACGCAGGCCGCCGGGCTGCTCGGAGTGTTCGATGCCGGCACCGGCAGGCTCGTCAGTCGCGTTGTGAAACAGCCGAGCGGCACGTTGTCCTCGGTCGTGAGTGACCACGGCCACGACGTGATCACGGTCCAGTTCGACGGCCGGGTACGGGTGTACTCGCTGCCGCAGCTGAAGCTCTTGAGGACGTCGGCGGTCGTCGCCCGCGACGGCGTTTGGAGCTTCGCGGTCTCACCGAACGGGCGGTTCGTCGCGCTTGGCGATGGCAATGGCCTCGTCCACCTCCTGAGCGCCAAGACGCTTCGCCCCGTCGAGCCGCCGCTTCTGACCGCGGCCGGCCCGGCCATCTCGCTGTCGTTCAACCACGACGGAACAGTCCTGGCCGAGTCGGGCACCGACGCCGCGACGAATCTGATCGACGTCGCCTCATGGCGCGTGATCGGGTCACCGCTGCTCGAGCCGGTCTCGTTTGAGACGAGCGCCGTCTCGTCGATGTTCGCGGCGCGTGATCAGCTGTTCACCGTGTCTCTGAGCGGCGCGGCGACGGTATGGCCGATCTCACTCGCCAGCCTGACGGCGCACGCGTGCTCGGTCGCGCATCGGAATCTGACGCGGGCGGAGTGGCATGAGTTCGTGCCGGGGAGGGGGTATCAGG